>CAURNW010000003.1:0-353431 GCA_963526305.1 uncultured Chryseobacterium sp.
AATTTTAAACATAAACGTGTTCTTGAAGAAGATGAAGTCTGACAAGTAGCGAAATGTACGGGATAGTAAGGATAGACAGCATTTTGAATGGGGTATTTTGTATTATTTAACGCCAGGATAAACTAAGGTTTGGTGACATTATGCTGCATAGTAAGGTAAACAAAGCCGTTTCACTGAGAAAAGTAAGACAATGGTTGTTCGTTCGAGCTGGTTCCTACTATATTTTGTATTATATATATAGTATAAATGACTACTTTTCAGGGGAAGACTGATTATAAGGTATGTTGTTGTGCGGTCAAAAGGCTTTGAAATGAAGTGAAGAAGTTTTGACGATCACCAAACATCATTTCTTAACCGATCCCCTAGCCGGGATTGAAGCGGCATCCTTTTTCTAAAACGGATCGAAGATAGCAAAGGCGAAAAAGATACAGCGCAAAGCACGAATAAGCTCCCCAAAATAAATGCCCCTGAAATCAGAGGCAAAATTTTTGATCAATTTTAGGGAATACTATTTTATTTCCTGATAGATTACTGATAGGAATTCAGCAAATGATTTTTCCAAACCGATGATATCTCCCGATTTTAAGTGAAGCGTTCCGTCGTTTTGGCTGCTGTTACCCAATCGTGCGGAAGAAATCTGATAATACTGATCTGAATTTTTAGCCCCTTTCTGCACTTTTATGGTAGACCCCAAGAGTTTTTTCGTAGATACCGTATATATTTCTCCGGAAACCAAAGGTATTTTCAAATAAGTCCGGGGAAGAAGATTATAATCTTTTCTGTTGATATTAATTTTCTGATCTTTGGCAGAAGCCGCAAAAAGATACATATCAGCATTGTCCTGCACAAATTTTTCAGAGGGAAGATAATAAAGCTGCAGTCTGTAGTTTGAGGCATCAAATTTTTTAGTGCTTCCATCAACATTTTCGAATGGTTTTACAGTGTATGCATTGGCTCCCACTTCTTTTGCCTTTTTGTATATCTGCGCAAAAACTGCGGCATCATCCTTTGAAAATCCCTGCACTTCAATTTCACCCAAATATTCGGCTTCCTTTATTTCTTCTGTAATATGATAAAGAAATTCATCTGTATTATTATTGGTTTTTTCGACTTTAGTCAGATATACATTTTGTGCACTGATCATCTGTACGAAGAAAACTAAAACTGGAATAATCAAATTTTTCATCTGTCAATTATTTGGTAAGAATTTCAACGCACTCTTCAAGGCTGTTCTCCCAATGCTTGGGTTCTATTTTGTAAATTTTTTCAATTTTATCCAGACACATTGTACTTCTTTTTGGTCGTTTTGCGGGAGTCGGATACTCTTCTGTAGTTAATGAATTAAGTTTTACAGATGATTTTGAAAACTCAGCGATTTTCTTTGCAAACTCAAACCATGTAGTTTCAGGATAGTTTGAAAAATGGAAAATTCCAAAAGTTTTTTCAGGGTTTTCAATAATTCCCAGGATGGCTTCTGCAAGATCATTTGCATTAGTTGGCTGTCCGAACTGGTCACCTACAATTCCCAATTCATCTTTTTGAGGAAAAAGATTCAACATTGTTTTTACGAAATTTTTATTGAATTCCGAATACAGCCATGAGGTTCTCAAAATGACTGTGTGCTGATTTGCCTCTAAGGCGAGCTCTTCTCCCTCTCTTTTGGATTCTCCGTATACGCCGATGGGATTGGTAAAATCATCTTCAGAATAATCCAAGTTGGTTTCCCCGTCAAAAACATAGTCTGTCGAAACGTGAATAAAAACAGTCTGATGATCGGAACATGCTTTTGCGATATTTTCCACTCCGTATGCATTAACGGCGAATGCTTTTTCCTTTTCCTGTTCCGCAAGATCTACAGCAGTATATGCAGAAGCGTTGATACAGAATTCGGGCTTTTGCTCAGCAAAGAAATCTTTAACCTGATCTTCATCTGTGATATCTAAAGTCTGTGAATCAGTGAAAATAAAATCATAATCCAGTTCAAAATCGGGAGCAATTTTCCTGATGCAGTTTCCTAACTGACCATTGCTTCCTATTACCAATATCTTTTTCATTTTTATGAATTTTTTGCGTTTTGCGATCGTAAGTACTTAACTCTGCCCTGAAAATCTTTCTGTTCTAAATCTACAAAGAATTTATGAAAGGTATCTTTTATATCTTCTGGATGAACTTCTGATTTTCTGGTTTTTATATTAAAATAAATAACGGTTACCCATAAAACAGCATGAATGGTTTTTTCGTCAAGGCTCTTCATTAAAATTTCGACCTTTGCCGTTCTGTCCTGAATTTCTATGGTCTTGCTGCTGATCACCACCTGAGTATTGTATCTGACTTCCCGTAAATAGGCGATTTCATTTTGGATCGCTATCCAGGTACAACCGGTTTTCTTTGTATATTCTTCATAGGTGAAACCATAGAATTCTTCGACATGATCTTCTCTTGCATTGAACATATAATCTAAATATTTTACATTATTCAGATGCCCAATGGGATCACAGTCGCTGAATCTGATTTTCACCGTCGTTGATACTTCTTTTTCCATAGCGCAAAAATAAAAAAACCACTTCTAATAGAAGTGGTAGTTTTTATAAATCTTTGTTAATATCTCTATTAAGGCTGACCTAATTCTTTTTTCACAGCTGCAGTTGCATCAGGACCATTCTTGTAAACAAGACCGGTAGAGTTTGCATCCATAATGTAATCATAACCGCTTGCTTTCGCTACTTTGTTTACAACTTCCATTAATTTTTTCTCAATAGGCTCAAAAAGAGCATCCTGCTTAGCAGTAGCATCTTTTCTCATTCTATCTTCCATCTGAGCCATTTCTTCCTGAAGTTTCTGCATTTCCTCACCTCTTGCTTTGTTTTCAGCTTCGGTTTTAGTAGGAGCTTCTTTTTGATAAAGCGCATACTTAGCTTGAGCAGCTTCACCTTTTTTCTTTATTTCAGCTTGTTTAGCATTAACGAACGCTGTCAAATCTGCATCAGCTTTTTTCTTTTCTGGCATTGCATTAAGAATACCTGCGACATCCATAGTAGCCAATTTTTGAGCCTTTGCCATACCTACAGATACAACCATCATCGCTGCTGCAAATAATACACTTAATTTTTTCATAACGGGATAATAAATAATTAATTTTGTTTTTAGATTTTAAATTTAGGCAAAAGTTAATTCTGAAGAATTAAATTTTACTGTTTTTTATTAGATTTTTTTTCTTTGTCTTCAGTACCTTTCAATAAAATTGCAAGTACCTTATCTGTATAATCATATCTTTTCTGAAGAAAAATAACGTTGACGTCATTGCTTTTATCAAAAACGATGCCTAAGCCGTTCTTTTCGGACATTGCTTTAATGGCTGTCCAGATCTGATCCTGAAACGGTTCAACCAGGTTTGCTCTCAACTGACTGATCTCACCGGTTTTTCCGAATCTTAAACTTGTAGTGGTTTTGATATTTTTATCCAAATCCATTACTTCCTTTTCTCTTAACCTTAACTGATCGCCTACCAATAAAACTTTTTCATTTTCAAAAGCTGATCTCTTCTTGTCAAATTCAGCCTGTAAACTCTGAAGTTCCTGCTCCCAAGTATCGATCTGTGAATTTAACCTTGCTTCAGCCTCTTTATATTGTGGCATCATGCCCAAAATATAATTGGTATCAACCACGCCAATTTTCTGTGCGCTGCTGAAACTGAAAAGCAGAATTGCTAAAGATGTGAAAAGTATTTTAAAATTCTTCATTATATTATAAAGATTGGTTCATTAAGAAATGGGTCTTCGTTCCTGAAGGTTCTGTACCTAAAATAGTTTTATCAAAACCGTAAGCGAAGTCAAATCCGATCAATCCAAATGCTCCCATATAAACTCTCACCCCTACACCGACAGATCTTTTTAATTGAAAAGGATTATAATTGCTCCATGAATTCCATACGTTACCGCCTTCTGCAAATGTTAATGCGTAGATTTTAGCTGTCTGACTCATTGAAATCGGATATCTTAATTCTAACGTAAATCTGTTGTAAATAGTACCTCCTCCTTTCTGGGTAATATCATCTATAGTTCCACCATAAGTGGAAGCATTTTCGTAACCTCTCAACGGGATTAATTCTCTACCATCAAATCTTCCTCCAAAAAGTCCTGTACCACCGACATAGAATCTTTCAAATGGCGGAGCTCCCAACTGCTTGTTATACCCATCCATGAATCCCATTTCCGCAGAAGATCTTAGAACCAATTTACCCGCAACCTCGTTGTAAACATCGGCCTTGAATTTGATTTTATAGAATTCCATCCACTTATATTTATCCGTAGGAGACATTGTAGAGTAATCTTTATTGCTGAACAATGAATATGGCGGTGTAAACTTACCTGATAATTCAATATTTGAACCCATTGTCGGGAAAATAGGATCAATACCTGCAGAATTTCTGCTTAAACCAATATTTAAACTTAAGTTATTTGCATTACCATATAATTCAGTAGTATCCCCAAATTCGAACGGATAATTGCTGAAGTTATATTTTTGATACTGAAGACCTGTATAAAGAGAGAAATAATCATCCGGCCATTTCAACAACCTGTTCAGTCCGACTGTGGCAGAAAAAATATTTAATCTTTGATCCGGTCCTGATACCTGATTATAGTTTACTCTCGAATTATTTAAACTCACAGAAAGAGCTGTTGGTTTTGTTCCGAATAACCATGGTTCTACAAATGAGACTCCGTAATTCTGGAAATACTGTCCTGCCTGTGCCTGAATAGATAAAGTCTGTCCATCTCCCTGAGGAACCGGCCTGAAGTCTTTGAATTTAAGGAAATTTCTAAGCGAAAAGTTATTAAATGTCAATCCCAAAGTTCCGATGAAGCTATTTCCTCCATAACCTGCCTGCAGCTGAACTTGAGAAGATCCTTTTTCAACAAGTGTCCAATTGATATCAACTGTATTATCCTGCTGGTTTGGCTGAATATCCTGTCCGATTTGCTGCGGATCGAAAAATGTCATACCTGCAAGGTCAAAATACGTTCTTTTGATTTCTGTTTTCTTAAATAATTCTCCCGGTTTTGTTCTTAAAGCTCTTAAAATAACGTGATCATGGGTGGTTGTATTTCCTTCCCATGTCACTCTGTTCCATGTAGCCTGCTCTCCTTCATTGATTCTTATTTCCAGATTGATATTATCTCCGGAAACAGATTTTTCTACAGGAGTTACATTAGAGAAAAGGTAACCGTTATTCATATAGATCGATTTGATATCAGAATCGTCTTCTTTACCACCGTCTATCCCGACTTTTTTGTTGAATCCTACAGCATCATAAATGTCTCCTTTTTTATATCCAAGAATTCTCTGAAGATATTCTGTAGCATATACCGTATTTCCTGTGAAAGTAATATCTCCGATGTAATATTTTTTGCCTTCACTTAATTTTACGTTAATTTCATAGTTATTTTTATTATTTCTCCATACTGAATCAGAAACAATCTGTGCATCTCTGTACCCTAATGAATTATAATAATTAACCAAATTCTGTTTATCTTCCTGATATTTCTCCTCAATAAATTTTGAAGATTTTAAAATACCGCCAATACCAAATCTCTTCTGCTTGGTTTCTTTAAATGCTTTTTTCCTTAATTTAGCATCAGTAACATTTTCGTTACCCTCAAACTCAATATGGCTGATTTTTACTTTCCTTCCTTTATCAATATTAATCGTCCAGTCCACCAAATTGGGATCACCCGCATTGATTCTGTCTTCAATGCTGATTTTTGCATCAGCAAAACCTTTTTTCACGTAATCCTTCGGAATATTTGTTTTAAGGTTTGAAATAAGATTCTGAGTAATTTTTGTTCCCGGTTTCAGGTTGTTGTCCTTCGCTAACTTTTCATTTTTAGATTTTCCGATCCCTCTTCCGGTAAATTTGACTTCACCAAGATCTTTTAAATCCTGAAGATAAAATTTCAAAACAACTGTTTTACCTTCAATACTCTCAATGTAAACTTCAACTTCAGAGAAAGATTGGGAATCCCAAAGTTTTTTGATTCCGTTGCTGATTTTCTGTCCCGGAATATCAATTTCTTCACCTTTGGTAAGCCCTGTAAATCTCAAGATCTGCGCCGGTGTATATTTCTTTACCCCATCAACAACAATGTCTTTCAGAGTGTAAGTTCCTGTTTGATTTTCCGCAAGAACAGAAGTAGTATTTACTGCTGTGCTGTCTTGTGGTGTCACCTGTCCATAAAAATGTGCAGAAGCAGCAAACATAATGATGGGTAATAGTCTAAACTTCATTTTATCGTAATCTTTCTTTTCTTAATTTACTGGATTTGTATTTGTTCGCCCGTGAGGCCATATCTTCTCTCCTTGTTTTGATAGTCTACAATACATTGGAAGAAGATATCTTTTGTGAAATCCGGCCACAAAATATTAAGGAACTGCAGTTCTGCATAGGCTATCTGCCACAGTAGGAAATTGCTTACCCTTATTTCGCCACTGGTCCTTATCAACAAATCTACAGGTGGAAAATCTTTAGTATAAAGATAGTTTTCAAATAATTTTTCATTAATATTTTCAACATCAACTTTTCCTTCTTTTACATCGGCACTGATATTTTTAACGGCATTCAGTATCTCGTTTTGAGAGCCATAACTGATGGCTAAAACCAAATTCCCTTTTGTGTTTTCTTTTGTCAGCTCTACAACCTTCAAAAGCTGTTCTCTTACCAAAGACGGTAATTTTTCCAAATTACCGATCACATGCATTCTCAGTCCTTTACTGAAAATCTCTTCGGCTTCCAAAAGCAGCGTTTCGGTCAGCAAAGTCATCAGCGTATTTACTTCATCAGTAGGACGCTTCCAGTTTTCTGAAGAAAATGTGTAAAGCGTGAGATAGGGGATGTTTATTTCATTACATGCATTAATTGCATTTCTTACAGCATTAATAGCATTTTTATGCCCATACGTTCTTTCTTCACCTCTCGATTTTGCCCATCTTCCGTTACCATCCATGATGATGGCTACATGTTGTGGTAAATTCTCGGAATCTATTTTATCTTTAATCAATGACATAAATAATTAATCACAATAACATGGTGGTCTTCCAAAAGAATAGGTCAATCCTAAACTGAAAGTATTCATCCAATCTCTTGACTCTGTATCACCTATTGAACGTCCACCTATAAAAGCTGTCTCTCTCTCTTTAGAAACTGCAAAATAATCTCCTGTCTGCAGAAGGGATCCTCCGGTAGCAGGATTTAAAATATCAGCATTGTAATTTGAAATAACATCTTTACCTAATATTTTACTGTGATCCAGCTGATCAGTCAGAGTATATCTGAATGTGGCTTCTGCAAAAATTGCCCAGCCATGATTGAATTTGTATTTCAGACCTACTCCAAAAGGAATATGAGCGGTTGTTTTCCTACCCATAGTATACTGTGTAGTGGTTGTAAAATCTAACTCATCAACAGGGGCCTGTGCCACACCATCTGCATTTCTTCTGAAGTCATGAGTTAATACTGCTTTTGGCGCATCAAACATCAAGCCTCCAAAACCTGCAAAAATATAAGGACTCAGCATACTTAACTGCTCATTATTTACAGGGAAAAGATTGTATTCAAACACAATACTTGCTTCGTATACATTGTTTTTACCAAATGAATTTCTATTTCTTCTATATTCTTCTTTGGCAGCTTTATCACTAAACTGTATCTGATTATATCCTAAGTCTACTCTTACAGTCTGATGAGGATTAAAATTAAATCTATATAACAAACCACCATAAAAAGGAACTCCCCAATCAGAAACTCTGTCAAAATCCAATGGCTGCTGCAGAATATAATTGGTTTTTCCTATGTCACCTACTAAATTACTCATCCCGAGACGAATTCCCAATTCATTTCTTTGTGCTTTTAAACTTACCATTGTACCTAAGAGGGTAAGGAAGCTAAACAATAATTTTTTATTCATAGAAGAATATGGATTTATGGTTATTTTAAAAATTAATTTTTGCAAATATAAAACATTTTTATATTAATGATAACCTTAATGTTTCGTTAAAAATAAACAAAAAAACATAATTTGTTATAAAGTAAACGGCAAACAGGCAAATTTATTCTTTTTTTAACAGATTCTATTTTCTCTTGTAACAGCTAACCCTATTCACCAGACGCCTGATGTTACTTATTTTGATTAAAACGCGCTGTAACAAAGTTTCTTATTTTGATGAACAGCGGCTCTTTATAATTTTTATCTTCGTCGAAATAGCCATAACCGTAACCATAGCCATAACCATAGCCGTAACCATAGCCATAACCCTGTTTTACCACATAATCATTGTAAACAAAACCAAGGTGTTTAATCTCATCATTATGGTATTTTTCGGTAATCATCTTGAGCATATACTTTTCTGTATATTCATGACGGACTACATATAAATTGGCATCTGAATGTTTCATCAGATCATAAGAGTCTGCTACCAGCCCAACAGGCGGTGAGTCAATAATAATAAAGTCATATCGCTGTTTTAGCTCATCGATTAATTGAATATTTTTATCACTCATCAAAAGCTCTGAGGGGTTTGGCGGTATTGGTCCTGATGTAGCAACATCCAGGTTAGGAATATTTGTTTTATTAATGATCTGATCAATTGACACCTCACCGGTGAGGTAATTGGAAATCCCATTTTTATTATCAATATTAAAGTCTCCAAAGATTTTAGGTTTTCTAAGGTCCATCCCCATCAATATTGTTTTCTTATCACTTAGACCTAAAACTGATGCCAGATTGATCGAAACGTAAGTTTTACCTTCACCTCCTACAGAAGAGGTAACCAAAATGACCTTGCTGTTACCATCTTCGTTTGATAAAAACCGCATATTGGCTCTAATCCCTCTAAAAGCTTCGGCAACTGAAGATTTTGGTGATTCAAGAACGGTAAGCATATTTTCAGTACTATTATTACCAATAACTCCAAGGAGCGGAATTTTTGTAGCACTCAGAAGTTCTTTTATATTTCTGATCTTACTGTCTAACAGCCCGCCAATTAAAATAATTGAGAACGGCAATGCAAGTACTCCTCCAATGATGGCCATCTGAGTACCTTTTACATTAGGTCCAATCGGACCCTGACCCAGATTCTTTGCAGGATCAATAACGGTCATGTCAGATTGATTGGTTGCCAGTCTCATCTGGCTTTCGTTCTGTCTGCTCAGTAAACTGTTATAAGTTGCTTCAATCATATTATATCCCCTTTCAGCATCCAGATATTTTCTCTGTTTTTCAGGATAAGTCAATAAGTCCGAGTTGGCTTCACCAACCTGTTGGTCAATTTTGTTTAGCTGCTCCGTATAGATGTTATACACATTCCTTAATGAACCTGCTGAATTTTGCTTTGCGTCGCTGATGAGCCTGTTGATTTCTTTTATAGGCTCTGAGTTCGGGGTATATATCGCGGATAATTCTCTTTTTTTAAGGTATAAAGCCTTCAATTCGGATACCGTAGCAGAAAATAATCCGTCATCGAAACCTGCAGCGGACGGACTGATCATTTTATCAAAATTTTGAGTTTCCACAGAATTTCTGATTGTACTCAAAGATGACATCTTACTTAAAATATCTGCTTTTTTTGCATCAAGATCTTTGATTCTGGAAAGTGATTTTTCATCACGGTCTTTAATATCATATAATTTTTCAGACGTTTTTAAATAATTTAAGACTGCACCGCTGGAATCAAGTTTTTTTCTGATTTCCCCTAAACTTTCCTTCAGATATACTTCTGTGTTCTGGTCAACTTTAATTTTATCATTAAACCTCTTTTTCTGCAGTTCTGCTACAGATTTATTTAAAAAATTAACTGTACTATTCAGATTATACCCTGTTTTGGTTATAATCATAATGGTATTAATTTCTTTATCAAAGTCAACCCCTACTGTACCTATTATACCATTCACAGCATCGTTTACCGTTGTAAGATTAACAATAATGTTTTCTAATTTTATTTTTGGAGCTACAGGATTGGGTAATAACCTAAATCTTAAATTTGGAGAAGTGTACCATTCATTGACTTTTATTATTTTATCAGTGGGTCTTGTAAAACTGCTGATGTTTTGAAAACCTTCATAGTCATATGAATAAAGATTGGTAGATTCACCTTCCTCCGGTAAAACTATTTCGTAAGAATTCCCACCTTTTGGGATGATTGTAATAGGATAATTGACCTGCTGAAGATGTTTTCTGTCAACTTCTAAAAATACAGGAGAATCATCTCTGTCAAGATATGTAGACTTGATAAAACCCTTTGTCTGATAGTTAACGTAGTAATTAAGTTCCTTTACCAAAAATTCATTGTGAGATCTTGACAGAAGCATCTTTTTTAAGTAAATCCCATCCTGATTACCGTTTTGTCCCCAAATAAAATTAATCGACTGACTTGGTGTAAAATAACTTGCAGTATTATTTGAGATACTTAAAGACAAATTTGATGCATAAATGCTTTGTGCATAGTATTTGCCATAAAACCATGAAATACTGTACCCTATAAAAAGCATAATAACAAACCAATACCAGTTTTTCAGAAGTCTTCTTAGGAAATATTCAATATCAAACAGTGCAAAAGATCCGAATCTCTCTTTCTGAGCAGCATTTTTATCTACGGCAGTATCTTTTCCTGGAATCATAATTATAGGTTTTTAAGGAGTAGATAAATGGATAATGCAGTTGTAATAACAGAAACCCCGCTGATTATAGTCTGTACAGGATCTTTTCCGAAGCCATTTAAGCTTCTTCTTTGTGTAGAAAGTAAAATCTCATCTCCGTTCTGAACATAATAGTAGGGTGAATTCATAACATCTTCACGGGTAAGATCTATTTTTGCAATTTTAATTCCCTCAGGATATTTTCTGTGTATGACAATGTTTTTTCGGTCAACCGTTCTGTTTAGTCCTCCGTTAATAGCAATAGCCTCGGTAAGTGTCAATGTATTTTTGTGGGCTACTTTTTCACCGGTAAGCCCTGTTGTTTCAATATCTCCTAAAATATAATAAGTAATCCCATTGGTGTCCAGTCTGACATCAGATTTACCTTCCTGAAAATTTTCATTTACCTTTTCCTGAATATCTGTTCTGACATCTTCAATTGTCCGGCCTTCTGCTTTGATATAACCAATACCGAAAACATTAATATCTCCTTTAGAGTCAACCCTCAGTCCATTGAAATAAATTACAGCATTTCCACCGGTTCCAGTCCCTCCTGTCACGCTGAAATTATTTTGCCCGTTAACAGATGTATTTAACGATGAATAAAATTGAGCAGCATCTCCTTTTGGAGTTGTAACGATATTCAGCGTCAGCATATCGTTTTTTGTAATTCTGTAAACAGGAATATTATATGGAATCAGCCCTTCTTCATTAATTACCAGGCTTTCACTGGGCTGCATGTATTTAACATCCTTTGTTGTTAAGCAGGAAGATAATACAAACGGCAAGGTTAAAAATAATAAATACTTAAAGATTTTCATCATAATTAAATGTAGTTTGCAAAAATAGAAATTTAATTATTACTTTTTAATTTATTGTTATTTCTTATCAAATAAAACATATCAGGAAGATATGCGCCCATAAATCCTAATAATAAAACAGTGATTAACAGAAGATTTACATCAGTATGCCTGAGGAAATAAGCGACTGTTACAATAAATAGATAGTACGTTATAATATAAAAACTGGATCTTCTGTGAGTAAGATCAAGCTTAAGAAGTTTGTGGTGAATATGATTTTTATCGGCCTCAAAAGGAGATTTTTTGTTCCAGAGCCTGACGAGAATTACATTTAAAGTATCAACAATGGGCAGTATCAAAATAGCCACTGCAATTACAGGTGCAGATTTCAGATGATATCTTGGTACATTCGGAAGCTTTCGGTCAATAAAAATATCAATAAAACAGATACAGGTAAATGCAAGCAAAAAACCTAATAGCATAGAGCCCGTATCTCCCATAAATATTTTTGCCATCCTGTAATTGGATAGATTATAATATAAAAATGCGAGAACAGAACCTATAATAACAACTGATAAAACCACCAAAGGATAATTATATGCTCCTAAACGATAATAACTTATCCCGAAAAGAGCACTGCATATCAGAGAATACCCTCCTGCCAGTCCGTCAATTCCATCAATTAGATTGAAAGCATTAATCAGTATGACAAAAGTAATAATAGTAACAATGATACTTATGATATAATTGATCTCATAAATTCCGCAGATACCAAAAAGATTCCTGATCCTGATATCTGATCCGATAACGATAAATGCCGAAACCACAACCTGCGCTACCAGCTTTTTATAAGCTCTCATGACTACAATATCATCCATCACGCCTACATACAGCAGGACGATGAGTGAAGCGAACAAAAATTTATATAAATCAAAAAGTTCGTATGCAAAGACAGAGGTACAGATTCCTATTGAGAAAAAAATAGCAATTCCTCCTAAATTAGGAATTTTTCGCAGATGTGAACTTCTCACACCCGGCTCATCCATCAGGTTTTTCCTTCTGGAAATTTTTATGATCGTGGGAATAGAAAAAAATGTGATTAAAAAAGAGAATAAGAAACCAAGACCTATTTTCACAAAAAAAATAGAAATTCCAGCGTTATATAGGAACCATTCAAAATTTTTCATTTTTTTTCTATTTAAGTACTTTATGGAATTAGTTGACCTTAAAGTCTTAATGAAATCATTGTCAACAAGTTAATCCTATATGACAATTTGCTTTCCATTTGTGTTTACATTAATTTTCTTATCATTTTTTTCTGGCCTGCAAAAAAAAGAAGATAAAATATTTTTTTTTTCAGGGACAAAGATAAAATATAATTCTTACCAAAACGACTGTATATCAATATATCTTTAAAATTAATGTTCCGTTCCCGTCTGAAAACATCTAATTTTCCGGACATTTTGTAAAAAACATCTTCATCTTTTACAAATGCCAGATATGCAACAAAAGTATAGACCCCTTCCAAAATCTGGAAGTTTTTCAGCTCTTTATCTCTGTTAAAATAAACTGATTTTTTAAAGAAATCTTCAACATCTTCGACTGCTTTTAAAATATCAAGTCCTTTTTGCGTATGACTTTTTGAGATAGAATCTGTACGCTCAAGATACTGGTAATGAAACTTCTGCGTCTGGGCGATTGTTTTACACGTTAACAATAATTGCGGAATCAATTGGATATCTTCAAAATGAACACCCTTTTTAAATCTTTTCCGGTTGAAAAGTTCTTTACTGAATAATTTGTTGCATGCAAAATAACTTAAATCTGAAAATATTGAAAAATGATCTTCAAGATCTATTTTCTCCGGCATATTTGGAATCTGGGTGAGTTTTTGACTTACATTTCCATACTCATCAACTTTCTGTATATTACAGATAACCATCTCAGCACCGTGTTTTACTGCGAGACTGATCATTTCTTCAAACATGTTACATGTCACATAATCGTCACTGTCTACGAAACCGAAATAGTCTCCGGTAGCGTGTTCGATTCCAAAGTTTCTGGCATCGCTTAATCCTCCATTTTCCTTTTTAAAAGCTCTTATTTTTTCAGGAAATCGTTTTACATAATCCTGAATGATCTCTTCTGAATGATCCTTGCTTCCATCGTTTACTACCAAAACCTCAATATTCTGATACGTCTGCCCGATAAGTGAATCCAGACATTTTGCCAAATAATTGCCCACATTATAAACAGGAACGATGATCGAGATTTTTAAAGAGATTCCCATATTTTCATATTTTTGTGAACCTTGCACTCAGCCAGCCTTTTTTGGCTTCATCAAAATCACTTCTCGAACACGGAATACAGTTTTCGATATTGTCATCGTCACCGAAATACCAAAGATTGCTGAAGGTATCACGTTTAAATGCATATTGTCTGTCTTCAATCAGAACATAGAACATTTCATAATGTCTCTCTTTCGGATGTGATTGCTGAATGTTTATTCCTTCAATAAGATACCAGATCATCTGTGCTAAAAGCTGGTGGTTTCCCTGATTACCTGAATAAATATTGTAATTAAAAATCCCTACTGATTTCAGGTTTTCACTTAACCCGACTTCCTTCATGTAAGCACATATTTCTCTCCTGTTTAATCCGTTGACCTGAGGATTCATTGAGAAGGCATCGCCAAAGCTTTCAACAGCATCACAATTTACTGTTACCAAGTCTGCTTTTCTGAAGAACGGCTCCGTTTTTTCAGTAGAGTTCATCATTTCAGCCAATCTTACAATATCAAATTCGACTTCTTTAATCAGTTTTACAGAATCTGTTTCATTCAGATGTTTCTGATATCCTAAATGATGATAATTCCTGATTGAGAAATTTTTTGACCCTAAGATCTTGCTTAAAAAAGAATGTTCATCAATACCTTCGCTTTGTTTTAAAGAAATAATATTGCTGATCTGCGTATAACTGATATCCTTCTTATGTAAATTCAATCCCGAAAACAGTGAAAAAGCAAAATCATTGGACCCGCCGATAATTACAGGAATCGCTCTTTTGTAATGACAGGCAGAGAGTACTTCCTGTAAAATGTAATGAGAATCTTCCACTGATTTCCCGGAAACCAAATCTCCCAAATCCACAATCGGAATTTCAAAATCAAGTCTGGAAAGCTGATAAAATTCTTTTCTGATGGCAGTAAAATCCTGAACTTCAGCATCACCACCAGCACCCCTGTAATCTGAAACGAAAAGCAATACGATACCGTCTTCCTTTATTTCCTTTATAACCTGGCTGCCAATCTGCCAGTTTTCTGTTCTGAAATTTCTTGGCGAAATGATAAAATCTTCAAAATCCATACTTCAAATACTTATTAAAGCTCAAAAATATTAAAATTAAATGAGTAAGCAGATTTTAGAATTCATATTTTAGATTTTAGAATTAAAATACAGTTTCACAGCACATTTGATTAAAATTTAGTTAAAAATTTTTAACATCATGATTATAAGAAGTCGATTTAAGTAAGATACTTTTTGCTCACAATAGGTTCAGCTCTGTGACGTTTGACAATCAGGAAAAGATTCACTCACTTATATGATAAAAAAATTGTTTTACAGATTAACCTTATCACTATTTTAAAATTCGGAAAGTTGATATGTTTACAAAATCTCAAATACAAATGATGTAGAAGTTTCAAATTTTCCTCCCTGGGTGGCACCAAATAAATATTGAGGTCTTTTTCCGTCTTTACTCATTAAAATCATCGGACGTTCGAGCCGTCCAAAACGTTTCAGATGTTTGGGAGAATCTGATTCTTTGATATAATGCTGCATATTGAGATAAGCAATTTCAGGTTTTGTCCACGTGATTCCGTCTTTTGTCGTCAAATGCAAACCGTATTCATGATTAAAAAATCCCATATCTCTGGCTATCATATGAAATTTCCCGTTTTGTTTCCAGATAAAAGCGTCTTCCAACTGAGCATTATCAGGCAAAGAAGAAAAATCAATTACCGGGTTTTCAGAAACTTTACTGTAGGGTCCCATTGGAGAAACAGCTTTGGCCAGTCCGTATTTCCGGTTTCCTCGTACATTTCCTTTCTGAGATTCATATTCTTCTGTATTCCAGGATTTATAAAACAGCCAATATTTGCCATCATTTCCTTCCAAAAAAGCAGGATTGGTTGTGCAGTGATCATTCCAGGCACCATGTTCTCCCGGAAGAAGCAGAGGTTGATCAGGTCTTGTCCAATCTCCATTAAGACTTTTTGAGGTAGCCAATCCTATTCTTTTGGTATTGGTCTTTCCGTTCGAATTCCCCATGAAGAAGAGACAATACTGATTATCTACTTTTTTAATCAAAGGATTATGGCAGGTGGTTGCATCCCAAAAATCACCATTTCTAGGCGCAAGAATCACTTGTTTATGTTGAAAATTTTCAAATGGTGAGTTTGATTCAGCTCTGCAGATTTCAGAACCGTTAAGCCAGCCTCCCATTCCTTTTTCTTTCTTCCATCTTGAATAAAAGAGATGGACCTTTCCATCGTCACCCCAAATTGGAGAGGAACACCAAATATAGTATCCTTCCAAAGAAAATTGTCGTCCAATTGTTCTTAATTTGAAATAAGGCTGGTCCGAAAAATCCAATGACCCGGTAAATGAGCTCAGAGTTAACGCCATCATTCCTAAACCTGAAAGTTTTAAAAAATCTTTTCTTGCGATGTCGCCAGATTTGCCCATTTATTCTAATTTACAGCTAAATTAGTTGATGCATACTGATCAAGTATCCTGCGCTTTAGGGTTTCCTTTTTTTAAAGATATATAGTACAATTCTCTTATTTTTTCATTTGTGTAACAGAATAAAAGAACCTTTCAACCGAATACATTGACAATTGTCCTGCAGGACCATTTAAATTATATTCAAAACCATGTGTACCCCACGGAATGGTGAGCAGATAGTTTTTCACATGGTGCTTATCCAGTTCTTTTTTCAGCATTTCACTTTGAATATGCCACACGTGTGCATCAAGACAACCATGAGCAAGCAATGTAGGGGTTGTCTTTGCATTTACATGAAATAACGGCGATTCTGCGTGATATCTCTCCGGAACCTGATCGGGCGTACCGCCTAGAAAATCCCGCTGGACTTCTCTTGAATCCATAATCAGAGGATTATCCGGATTTTTATAACTCCACGGCATATTGATAGCTCCATAAAATGCAGCAACTCCTTTCACTCCACTTTCGTGTCCGGTGTAGGCCATGGTTAAAACGATTGATGCACCTGCAGACCTTCCCATCAGAACGATATTAGTAGTATCAATTTTTAACTCAGCTGAATGTTGGCGAATCCATTTAAATGCAGAATGCAAATCTTCTTGCTGCGCAGGACTTGGAAATTTCGGAGCAAGCCTGTAGTTGATGGTTGCTACCTGATATCCTGCATTGGCAAAATAATTGTTGGCAGCGGCTATTTCGCTGTTGTCCCCGCGTTTCCATGAACCGCCATGCACTACTATTAAGCACGGACGGACACCTGAAATGGCTGAAGGAGTAAAATTCAATGTCAAATCAACACCCTCAGGTTTTGCAAAATGATAAGTTCTGAAAGGGATATGTTTTGCTCCGTTACCCGTAAACATCTGAAGAAAGCTAAAAGGATGTTCCTGATGAAAACCAGTCATATCAGTGTCTTTTACTCCGAACGAATTTTCAAGATCTGCAGAAAGACGACTTCCGACATTATAAGCGCGGACTATTGGTGAAGAAAGAATGACAAAAGTAATAACCCCTATAATAATTGAGGCTTTTCTGAATCTTTTGGAATACCAACTCCAAACCAATAAACTTAGTGACACAAGCATAAATATCCATGGAAATTCAGGAACTGCAATGCCCACATACCACGTACTCTGACTTGGTACAGGAAAGAAATTAACGAGGGAAAGGATAAAAAGAAGGATGATAATTAAAAAACGAAACATAGCTATGATTTAAAACTAACTTACGACTTAATAACAACATTAGTTTTCATATTATTAATTCATCATGATATTTTTAAAGATATACTATCAAACATGTCTTCTTACTACACACTGTCAAGTTGAATCCTATGATAATCAACAAATTAATTCTATCCTGAATTCAGGCTTAATTTATTGATTAGGTTTTGACTAACTCTTAAGCTATATAAATAAAAACGCAAATTTCGAAAAAATAAACCCCTTTTGATGATTTCAAAAGGGGTTTATTTAAGTTTAAACTATTATTTTTTAGCAGCTGGTTTTTTAGCCGGAGCTTTTTTTGCAGTCGTTGTTTTCTTCGCGGCAGGCTTTTTAGCGGCAGGTTTTTTCTTTTCAGCGAATGCTTTAGGATCCTGTGCAGTGATCCATTTTTTAACCTCATCAAGAGAAACTTCTTTCAGCTCGTCAGATTCATATTTGGTATCATCTTTTTTCTTAGGAATTTTAAACATTGCTTTTCCAAATTTGATGAAGGGCCCCCATCTTCCATTTTCGAGGGAGATTTTTTCTTTTTCCCACTGCTGAATGTATCTGTTGGCTTCTTTTTCTAATTTAGCTTCTACCAATTCATTGATGTCACTTTGAGAAAGGTTGTCAAAATCATATCTTTTCGGAACATTGATGAAAATGCTCTGATATTTGATGAAAGGTCCGAATCTACCTGTTCCTTTAGTGATAGGCTCTCCTCTAAAGTTTGCGATAGGTGCATCAGCTAATTTCTTTTCGGCAATAATTTCCTCTGCACGGTTTTGATCAATAGAAAGCGGATCTTCACCTTTAGGAACACTGATATACGTTTCACCCCATTTCACATAAGGCCCGAATCTTCCGACACCGATGGTGACTGACTGGCCTTCAAAATCTTTTAATTCAAACGGCAGTTTAAACAATTCCAAAGCGTCATCCAAACCGATTGTTGCAATATTCTGTCCAGCCATTAAAGAAGCAAAAATTGGTTTTTCTTCATCATCCTGCTCACCAATCTGAATCATTGGTCCGAATCTTCCTATTCTTGCATACATGTTCTTTCCTGATTTAGGATCGACACCTAAAAGACGTTCTCCATTGGCACGGTCAGCATTCTCTTCTACGTCTTCAATTCTAGGATGGAATTTTGAGTAGAAATCAGTCATCATCTCTTTCCATTTCTGATCTCCGTTAGCAATTTCGTCAAAACTTTCTTCTACTCTTGCCGTGAAACCGTAATCTAAAATTTCAGAAAAATTATTCGTTAGAAAATCATTTACTACTTCACCGATATCAGTAGGAACAAATTTATTTTTATCTCCTCCAAATTTATCATCAAGAACTTCTTTCTTAATTTTATCTTTTGCCAAAGAGATTTTTACCACTTCACGAATTTGTGGTTCAAGTTCTCTTTTATCTACATATTCACGGTTCTGAATCGTCTGAATAGTTGGAGCGTACGTTGACGGACGGCCGATTCCCAGTTCTTCAAGCTTTCTTACCAAACCAGCTTCTGTATATCTAGCACTAGGTCTCGTAAATTTTTCGGTAGCAGTAATTTTTTTATAGTCTAACACTTCTCCTACCGTAACTTTCGGCAATAGTTTTTCATTATTTTCTTCGTCTTCGTCTTCTGTTTTCACAATTCCGTAAGCTTTTAAGAAACCGTCAAAAATAATCACTTCACCCTGTGCCTCAAAATGCTGTGGAAGTTTGTCATTTCCAATTTCGATAACGGTTTTCTCAATTTTAGCATTCGCCATTTGCGAAGCTAATGTTCTTCTGTAAATGAGCTGATATAATTTGCTTAGCTGAACATCACCAATTGATTTAACAGAGAAATCTGTAGGACGGATCGCCTCATGAGCCTCCTGGGCTGATGATGATTTTGTTGTATATTTTCTTGGTGCAGAATATTCAGCACCATATTCGGATGTTATCTGATTTTTTGCACCGTCAATCGCTTCCTGAGAAAGATTTACAGAGTCTGTTCTCATGTAAGTGATGAAACCTTCTTCATATAATCTCTGAGCCAGACGCATTGTATTGGTAACGTTGTACCCCAACCTTGAGGAAGCCTCCTGCTGAAGAGTGGAGGTGGTAAATGGTGCGGAAGCTGAACGTGTTCCAGGCTTGGTCTCAACATTCAGAACTTTAAATTCTGTCGTTCTTGCTGATTCCAGAAATTTTTCTGCATCTGCTTCTTTTTCGAAATCTTTTTTAAGTTTGGCAGTAATTTCCTGCTCAGACTTATTTAAGAAAATTCCGTCAAGCTTGAAACTTGCTTTCGGGATAAACTGCCGAATTTCCTTTTCTCTTTCTACAACCAATCTTACAGCAACTGACTGTACTCTACCCGCAGACAATCCCGGTTTTACTTTTTTCCAAAGTACAGGAGACATCTCAAAACCTACGATTCTATCGAGAACTCTTCTTGCCTGCTGAGCATTCACCAAGTTCTGGTCAATATCTCTTGGATTCTCAATTGCTTTAAGAATTGCATTCTTAGTGATCTCGTGGAAAACAATTCTTTTTCTGTTTTCGGGTTTCAGTTTTAATTCGTCTGCTAAATGCCAGGCAATAGCTTCTCCCTCACGATCCTCATCGGAAGCGAGCCAGACCATTTCGGCTTTCTTTACAGCAGACTTTAACTCTGTTACCAATTTCTTTTTATCGGCCGAAACTTCGTAATCCGGACTGAAGGTGGCAAGGTCAATTCCCATTCCTTTTTTTGGAAGGTCACGGATGTGTCCGAAGCTCGATTTGACTTCGAAATCCTTCCCTAAATATTTCTGAATAGTTTTTGCTTTTGCCGGAGACTCGACGATTACTAAATTTTTCGACATCCTCTAAATTTTTGCAAAAGTAAAGCTTTTTTATTATATCGTTTTTTCATCATATCATTTTATGCAGTAATTCTATTGGCGAAATGAAGATTCTGTAGAAAAACCCCTCAAAAGTAAAGCCTTTTCCTGACATTTCTACACGGTACGTCAATGATAAAATGACAATAAATAAGATAATATAAAATTTAAAATTAAATTTCAGGGTCTCAGATTTCATCGTATGGGTACTATCCTTCAACTTCATGGCAAAAAGCACAATAATGAATATCATATGAATATACATCCATCTTCCCCAATCTATTGCAAGATAAAACAGGGGTAAAGAAAAGATAAAAGCCACTATCAATAAAATAGATATCATCTTTTTTTCTGTTTGATATTTTAAATAAAAACTCACGTGAAAAACCGAGATCAAAAAACTTATAAAATATAAGCGGTAATCTTTAAAATGTTCAATGATGTACTGTCGTTCATTAATATTCCAGAAGAAAATACCATTTGTTAAAAAAACACCGCGTTCCTGTAGAATTCGCAGTGAATTACCTTCATTTATGTTCTTTCCTAATAGGACGATAAGAGCAGCGGGAATAAAAACGGAAAGAATATATTTCAGAGATCTTTTGAATTCAAGTTTTCCGGTTTTTAAATAGATTGCTATTAAAAAATAAGGAATGAAGAAAAGAGTGATCTCGTGAAAAAACATCGCAATTAAAAGTCCCGAACAAACGAAATATTCTTTTGATTTTGTGAGTGAATTACTGTTAATATGATAAACGAAATAAGCAAACAGAAAGAAAACAATAAATTCTTTTTTACCTACATAATCTACACAGTTAAACAAGCCGATAAAGCCGACAGAGGATAATAGTAATGAGACATAAAGAAATGTTGCTTCTTTATATTGTATTAATTTAAAATAAAAATAAAAAAATCCTGAAATGGCAATGACCTGAAATAAGTAAACCAGCAAATTGAGCTGCACCCCAGTAATGTCCTGTAGCAGGAAAAAAAAACTTCCGGAAAGACCTCTTCTTTTAAACCCACCATCCTGATAATTGATCAGCCAGTCACCCAAAATATATCCGTCTGATTTTGCATTATGCAGATAGGTAAAGGTGAGTGCAAACAAAGCTGTCACAATAATCAGAACATTAATAAAGCCTTTAATACTAAAAAAAGATAAAATTTTCTCTCGCATCATCATAAGTTCTTGGATCTGTTAAAAAAAGAGAAGCAAAACAGACCTTAAAATATTATATAAATCCATTGATTTGTGAAATCAAAAATATGAATTTACGAATATCCAAGCACTATTTTACCTCTCTTTACTGCAAGATTAAAGAAAATTTCTTTTTAGGTTTATTTTTTTACAATCTTTACAACAGTTTCAGAATTATTGATTCTTACAAGATAAACTCCCTGAACAAGTGAAGAAATATCTGCTTTTGTGTTTTCAAACCTGCCTGCTTTTACCATTTGACCCGAAGCATTATAGATTTGATAGTGATAATCTTTAGTATCATTAACTTTTATATACAATACATCTTTCACAGGATTAGGAAACAGCGTAATCCTGTTTTCTTTGGCTATTTCAGTAATTTCATTTTTTGTGAAAACATTTGAAGCTTTCACCGATGCTCCTGCAGTAACCGGAAGAGCAGGAATAGGCCCCAATTCATTTCCGTCCTGATTATAATTGATTTTTACACACCGGCAGTTCATTCCGAAATACGGATCATTATTATCATGAAACGTAATCAGACGATTGGCACTTGAAGCAGCATCAAACAGTATGTTGATAGGTCTTCCTATGTAATTTGAGTTCAAAGCTGCTGTCCAGACTCCAGGGTATTGAAAATTATTGATCGTAAAAGTTCCTGCAGAAGACTGGTTAGCAGTAACACTCCTGAAACCACGTGATCCTGAATTTGGATAGTTTCCTACAGGATAACTGGAATCATTAAACATATAACCGATTGTAGTAGTTGTCGTATTTCTCACTCTTACCCCTGCATAATCGTTAATTAAATTATATGCTGTTGCTACATTTTTATCTTTTTTATACCATGGTGTAATTCCAAAATCCCGGTTTGTAATAATGGCAACACTGGTAAGATCCGGAATCCTCCATCCTTCCGGACATGGATCAAAAGGGGATTTCTCACCACCTCTTCCCCATCGGTCTGCTGCCACATTCGGCTCATTTAAAAGCCAGTCGGTTCCGTTTGTATAATTCGGGACAGTTGTATTATAAGGAGCAAATGTACTTGGAATCATATAAACCAGAGGATTTCTTACGGAATACGAAAGTACTTTTGCTATCTTATCTGAAGTTTTATCAGTAGATAATACATTGGCATTTGTAGCATTTGTATAGGTGGCATAAGGAATAATATAATTACCGGGAAGCGTATTGTAAACACCAGGAGTAAGTGTAGTATAAGCAATATTTCCATTTGCATTTACATTTCCTAAGAATATATTATAAGAAGCTCTCGTATCTGCATATTGAAATGACGGAATGGGATCTTTTCTGCCCCATTGGTATTGCAAACCTGTAGAGGCTCTTATTTTTGCATATTCCGCTGCCGTAGGGGTCAGAGGATTCGCTACGATGGGAAAAGAATCGGTAGCTCCAAGATTCCTATCCATGAATTCTGTTTTTAAAACATCACCTTTAGGAACATAATTCACATAATTGGTCGCAGAAGCGTTAGGAATTTCTGTTGTATAATTATACGATCCTATTTCTGTATCCGTTACCCATACATGCCATGACCAATACACAGGATTATTTATATTTCCGTTATGTAAAGTGATTACCGCATTTCCGCTCTGATTGGGATTTACCGCAACAATAATCTTTGAATTGGCTAGACCATCAGTTGAGCCCGGAGATGGATTGCTGACACTAACTGTACCAATTAAACCTGTATTGGTCGTCCATAGAACATTCGCTTTTAAATCATTAAAATTGGAAGGGATTAAGATCTCAGTATTATTTAACAGTTGACTCTGAACAGAAAACGCCTTTGAAACAGGAATTTTAATCATTGAGGAAACAGTGCTTTTAACAATCTGATAGGTATTGGGATTATGTAAACCTTCGGTATATTCTGAATTCATATTTAAATACTGGGTAGGAAAATTATATCCGTTTACTACATACAAAGGATCTTTTATACATCGGCATCCATTGGCATCCGAAGTTTTTAAATTTGAGGTCGGCACATACCAATATCTGCCTTTGACAGTCGGATTTGCAGGATCCGGTGTATCTGGCTGATATTTGTCCGGAACCATAAATAATGCTCTTGCCGCAACCGAAGGTGTAGCATCAAAAAACCGGGTCATTGTTGCCGTCCAAAGACCTGTATGATGTTGATCAGTATATTGTCCAGCCTGAGTATCTATAATGAGCTGACCTGTTCCGGGAAACACTCCCATGTTGTTTCCTCCTGCATTTGACAAATCAAAACCAACATTCGGATACAATCTGAAACCGGTCATAAAAGACGGAACATTAGCGTCATTGGGCTTAATAATGTGATAACCATTAGCTTCAAAAGCATTTTTACCTAAGGTAGTTCTAACACCAAAAGGCGAGTAATCAATCCTGATATCATCTACGTATGCACCTGATGCCAGATTAGCAACCAACATGGAGGGAACTCTCCATCCATTCGGACATGGATCAAAAGGAGACTTATCCCTGTAAGGTGCAGCACCGCTATCACTGTTATAGTCTGAAGTCAGTACTCCTTTTGAATTATCAGCCCATAAATTTAGTTCCGACAGTCTGCTGTCATTAATGCTTGTTGATTTACCAAACCAGTTGACCATAAGACCTGTGTTATTATTATAATAAGCAGGGCCTGTATTATCATTTTTATTTACATAAATTAAACTTAAAGGATTTTTAACAGAAAGCTGAATATTGTTATCGAGAGTTGCATTAGAAAGAAGTACAAATTTTCTAAGGTTATCAAAATTTACTGCGTTTGCAAAGTTTTTGGCTCCTCTGTGTCTAATTCTTCCTATTGATCCGGAGACTTCATAAAAATCATTGCCTTTATAAACTAAAGGAGGAATAGGGTCTTTTCTACCCCATTGATACAGAAGTCCACCACTTTTGATCCAATCCCCGTCTGTATTATTATTGGTGACAGCGCCTAAATTCCTGTCCATCCACTGCCAGTCTGCATCCGGAATATTTTCAATTGTACCGTCTTTTCTTTGCCTCTTGACCTCTGTAAAACTTTTATAAACAGACCCGCCGGAAGGATCATCGGTAGCCCAAATATGCCAAGACCATAAAATTTCGCCATTGATTCTGAAAGCAATAACTGCATTTCCTTTTTTGACTTTGCTGATCAGCACTTTTATTTTCCCATTCTCACCGGTGTCAAGAATTTCCAGACTGTAATTTGCTCCAGTCTTTATAAGTCCAGGGACATCTTCCCAAAGTACATCAGCAGTCACGTTACCCTTAATAGCATCCGCACTTACTAAATACTTATAACTGCTCCACATTTGGTATGCTTTTTTAACAGGGATAAATAATCCTTCACCATGTTGACTGGCATCAAAAATATAGCTGTTAGGTGCTTTAGTCCAATCCAGGGTTTGCGCTACACGAGACTCTATAAAATTGCTGTGCTCATCAATTTCGCCCCCCCTATCTAATGTATCGGCCACTGCAAGGCTAAGTGCCGACTCATCAGTTGTCAATACAACATTATCTATTTCTAAATCATTTTTAGAATACGCTTTTAAAGAAACTAAGCATAATACTGCGATTAGAATCTTTCTAATTTTACTTTTCATATTAAAATTGTATTTGGTGTGATAATAAATTTACATTTAAATAATATTAATAAAAAATGAATATTATTTAAACATACTTAAAACATAAAACAATTATATTAAATAATAGTTAAATTAAATTAATATTTAACATAAAATTATTTTAAGTTATTATATCAAAAATACAATTTTCAGCGAATAATATAAAATTTAAGATTACATTTTTTTAAAAAAATTTAATCTTAAATTTTATAAATAATAAAGTTGAAGGAGAATTTTTATGGCAGTAAATAATTATGATAGCGATCAATAGTAAAATTACCATTGATAATATTTTTAAAACTTGCAAATACGATAAAATTAAAAATAAACAGTGCAATGATAAAAGTATGTATCAGCTTTTTTGTTCCCGATGATACTACATACATAGCATTGGGGATGATAATATAAGAGAAACCGATAAAAGCACCCGCCAGTCTGGAAGAAAATATAGGATTATTCCTGAAAATAAAATAAAAGCAGATCCCTATAACTACATAGTTTCTGTGATATTCATAGTAAGGATATTTTTCCTGCATAGGTGTATCAAAATAGAAAAGAAAAAATGTAAGAATTGCCATCATGACTTCCGGAATACCAATTCCACCATTCAGACGTGTAGCAGTTTCCCCAATATACCCGTTAAAACCCTCAACGAGTACATTATCTCCTGCCACGCTACCGAGAAAATCTCCGAAAAACTTATACACCTCAAAAGGAGAAGCAAAGACTGAAACAATAATCAGAATAAGCATCCATACTTTATTCAGAGGTATACGCGCAACCCAGTACATCGGTAAAAATATGTAGCAGACATTATGTATACCTGCCCCCAGATAAATACATAGTAAATACAAAAGCAATTTATCTTCTTTGATAAATCTAATTCCATAATAAACAATAAAAGATCCTAAGCACTGTCTGATCTGACCGCTTTCTCCAATAAAAAAACCAGGTATAAACAGAAAGAGAATAAATGTAAATGGATAAAAAGTATTGTCATCAATATATTCTATCTTGAGAATAATGGTAATCGCTGCGATAACCAATGTAAAAACATAAAATGGCGCATTAAATATGTTAAGTAAAACTTTATTAATCAGAACAAACAACCACTCAAGTTCTACAGGCTGAGGACCTTCAAGAAAAAATGCTTTTCGGATAATACTCAAGTAATCTTTGGTATCAGAATAATTATAAATCCCCACATAACTTCCATAATCCGGCCCCACCTCATCTCTCAAGCCTGCAACGATTATGAGATACCCACCCAGAAACCAAAGCCATTTTTTTTCAACCTTATTTCCATATACTTCCTGAAAACTGAAAATAACCAAAAAAACCAGCGCAATAATATAATATGGATGTAGTAAACTCATTATTTTGGTATAGATATTTTAAACTGATGAAATGCAACAATAAACCCCGAAAGAATTAAAGGCAGAAACAGTCTCGTTTCCCAAAAAAGCCCTACAAAAGTAATCATTCCCAAGTAGGGCAATGAAAAAAACAGGTACCTTTTCAAAATTAATTTTCCGTACGGGCCACACAGTTGCAGTGTAAAATACAAACCTAGCAATCCGAAAAATAATCCTGCAAGGTTAAAAGGACTTGTGAAATTTTTCATCAGGTAAACGCCTTCAAAGAATGAAGTGTTCTGCGGGATCATCAACTTCAATCCCATATAAGGTATTACAAAAGACACCACCAAAAGACCAACTTCGTTGATTGACTTTAGATTTCCAGCTTTAATTTTTCTTGGATCGACTGCAATCGCTGCGTAAAAAGCAATATTGAGACATGACGTCTCTCTTATCAACGTCGACACCAATACCGTGAGACACAGCAGTATAAGATCAAGGCGTCTTTTCTTATGATAATATTTTAAACTTAATAAAATTCCCAGCAGATAAAAGAAAACAGCAATGCTGTCACAGTTCGTAGGCACATACTGTACGATTACAATAAAAAAAACAGCTAAAAGATGGATCAGCATTCTGATATTGGAATTATAAAGAATCTCGACAGGTCTGAATTTCAGTATAGAATTTAAAACGAGTGATGAAAGTATAAAAAAGAAACTGTTGATCAAAAATATACTGTGATAAAAAACCGTACCGTTTTTATGAAGTAAATCTTTAACTGATATCAGGTAATTATTAACTGAAAAATCAACTGCTTCTGTAACATATACCATTAAAAAATTAGGAATTATACGGTACGCATATACCGATGAAAACATAAATTCAGGAGCCTCCTCCATTGATTTGAGTTTTACATAAGACGATTCAAAGCCATAGTAGGATATAAAAAACAGCAGAAAGGGTAAAACTACCACAAATAAAAAACTGTTTATTTTTTCATCGAAGGTTCTCAACATACAAACAGTTCCTCAATTAAGAATAAAATTTTTGTGTTTTGAATAATGCCGGCAAAAAAGGGAACTCATGCAAAAGTAAAAGTTTTTTTCATTTTAAATGAATATTTTCTTGATTTTCAACGAAAACTTACCGCATTATTCTTTAAACTAATCCTTAAAAAATTAAATTTGCAAACCTGATTCGATAATCTCATGCATCGTCTTTTTATCTTTTTATATTATCTGATTGCCAAAAACAGATTTCTTTCTACTGCAGCTGCTTTAGGAATTTCTTTACTGTGCCTGTTTTTTGCTTCTAAAATTAATTTTGAAGAAGACATCAATCAGATCATTCCGAAAAGCGAAAAATCTGATCTGACAGCAAAAGTCCTGAAACAGCTGAACTTCTCAGACAAAATCATCGTCATTATTGAAAACAAATCACATCAGGACAGTTTTCAGTTATCTGAAACAGCAGATCAGTTTTTAGAAAAAACGCAGTCAGTAAAAAAATACATCGGATCCATTCAGGGCAAAGTAAACAGTCAGGAAATTACCGAAACGTTTGATTTTGTTAATCAGAATCTTCCTTTTTTTTTAGATGAAGAAGATTATCGGAAAATTGAGCAAAAGCTGAATAAAGACAGCATTGCAAAACAGGTCGAAAACAATTACATTTCACTGGCTTCACCAACAAGCCTTGTCACGAAAGATTTCATTAAAAAAGATCCTCTGGGGATTGCATTTTTAGGAATCAGGAAACTGAATGCTCTCAACATCAGCAAAGATTTCAAACTGGAGGACAATTACATTGTCACTAAAGACGGAAAAAACCTCCTTTTATTCATCGAACCTGTAAACAAAAGTAATGACACCAAAAACAATGAAGCCTTCATCAACCGCTTAAATGAGATTAAAGATACTCTTAACAAAAAGTTCAGAGGAAAAACAGAACTCAGCTATTTTGGTTCACCTGTAATTGCTGTTGCGAATGCTCAGCAGATCAAAAAAGACATTCAGAATACAGTCATCATCTCAATGACGCTGCTTTTGATCTTACTGATATATTATTTCAGAAATGTTTTAACGCCTGTTATCGTTTTTCTACCTACCTTATTCTCAGTTTTGCTTACATTGATGGTAATGTATTTCATAAAAGATAAAATTTCTGCCATCTCATTAAGCGTTGGCGCTATTTTAATAGGAATTACGATTGATTATGCTTTGCATATTCTCACTCATTACAAGCACAACAATAATATTGAAGAACTCTATAAAGAAATTACCCAGCCGATTATCCTGAGCAGCGCAACGACAGCTGTTTCATTTTTATGCCTTGTTTTTGTACGCTCTGAAGCCCTGAAAGACCTGGGACTTTTTGCATCAATCACCGTTTTATTTTCGTCAGTCTCAGCATTGATCATAGTCCCGCAACTGTATCATCCTAAAGAAAAAGCAGGAAAGGTGAATACTAATTTTATCGACACCATTGGGCACTATCCCTATGAGAAAAATAAACCTTTGATTATCGGTTGCTCTCTGGTCATCATAGCATGTTTATTTGGTTTCAGACATGTTGGTTTCAATGAAGATATCGGTGATTTAAATTACATCCCAAAAGATCTGAAAATAAGCGAAGCGAAGCTGGAAAAACTATCTGACATCACTTCAAAATCAATTTACACGATTTCTTACGGAAATTCTGAAGAAGAAGCCCTATCCGGAAATTCAGACCTGAGTCAGTTTTTGGAGAAAGAAAAAAAAGAAGGCAAAATTTTAAGTTATAATTCGATTGGTAATGTAGTGCTCTCTTCAAAAGATCAGCAGAAAAAAATCGAAGCGTGGAACAGATTCTGGAACAAAAATAAAAAAGATCAGATCCTACCTGAATTGATTCATCAGGGAAACAAATACGGATTCAACAGTTCAGCATTTGATAAATTCGGTGAAAATGTAAATAAAAGTTATTCCATATTAAGTTTAAAAGATTACAAAAAGATTAAAGCACTTCAAATCTCAGAGTTTCTGAGTGAGGAAAATGGCTTTTACACGGTTTCCAATATTGTGAAAGTTGATGAAAAGAAAAGAGATGCTTTTATAAAAGATATTGAGAAAAAGCATGATGTGATTGCCATTGACCGTCAGCAGATGAACGAAAACTTTTTAGGATTGCTTAAGAGAGATTTCAACACCCTGATAAATTATTCGTTACTGGCCATTCTTCTGACGATTATTGTTTTTTTCAGAAATTTTGAACTGACGCTTCTGACTATGTTCCCTATTGTTTTAACAGGAGTGGTTACAGCAGGAATCCTCTATTTTCTGGGATTGGAATTAAATATTTTCAGCACGGTCGTATGCACTTTGGTCTTTGGAGTCGGGGATGACTTCAGTATTTTCCTGACGAAAGCAATGCAGAAAGAGCATACAACAGGTAGAAATGAATTGCCAACTTACCGGATTTCAATTATACTAGCCGTTTTCACAACGATTTTATCAATCGGATCTTTAATTTTTGCCAAACATCCTGCTTTACATTCTCTTGCATTAGTTGCTCTGATCGGAATGCTTTCCGTCATCATTATTACATCTACTTTGTATCCGTTCTGGTTCAGGTTTTTAATTATTAACCGAACCCAAAAAGGACTTTCACCCATCACTTTCAGATTGTTTTTACACTCTGTTATTCTTTTTGCATATTATGGATTGGGCGGACTCCTATTTTCAGTTCTGGGCAGTATTTTTGTCAAAAATTCAAAAGGCAGGACGTTACAGTTCATCAAATTAATCTTAGCCAAATTTTTAACATCTGTATTGTACGGAAATCCATGGGTAAAGAAAAGAGTAATTCCAAACCCTGACGAAGATTTCAGCAAACCTGCAATTATCATTGCTAACCACACTTCTTTTCTCGACACTTTGGCTATTGCTATGGTAACCCATAAGATTATCTACCTTGTTAATGACTGGGTATACGATTCTCCTGTTTTTGGAAAACTGGTCAGGGCTTTAGGATTTTATCCGGTCTCACAGGGTATCGAAAACGGAAAAGAAAAATTAAAAGAAAAAATTAAGGAGGGCTATTCTCTCGTTGTTTTTCCTGAAGCAGAAAGATCCTATACGAATGATGTAAAACGTTTTCACAAAGGTGCCTTTTACCTGGCAGAAGAATTCGGACTGGATATATTACCTATCTATATTCATGGAAATTCTGAAGTACTGCCTAAAGGTGATTTCATCATTTATGACGGCGATATTACTGTAAAAGTGGGAGAAAGAATCAGTAAAGACGATTTATTATTCGGAAATTCCTATAAAGAAAGAGCCAAAAACATCAATGCTTATTTCAGAAATGAATTTGAAAGACTGAGGAGCGAAACTGAAGATGAAAATTATTTTAAAAAGAAATTATTTTTAAGTTTTCTATACAAGGAAACAGAAGTCGTGGATGAAATAAAACGGGATTTTAACAAAAACAAATCTGTTTATTTCGAATTTAATAAGTTTATCCCGAAAGACGCAGTGATATTACACATCGCTGATGACTTTGGGCAGAAGGACGCTTTGCTAACATTACAGCAAGCCGGAAGAAAGATTTTCAGTTATATAAAAAATACTGAAAAACGCGAAATTGCAGAGAACAATTATATAGTAAAAAAAAGAAAACTGAATTATATTAAAAACATCTCTGAAGTCACCAGAACTATTGACGTTCTTCTGATTTCAGATTCAAATTTTAATGTACAGGAAATCACTCATCTCCCTAAAACGGTTATATTTATCAATGCAGAAAATGCAGTTTTTGAAAACCCTGCATTTAACTTAGTGTTCACTAATGAATCAATAAAAGTATTCATTAATGAATAATAAATTTTAAAAGCATATTTTTGTAATCCATAAAGAATATCAATGCAGAAAAACGTACTTGTTTTATATTACACACAAACGGGGCAGCTGGAAGATATCATGAAAAATATCGCTCAGCCGTTTGAAGATAAAAAGGACGAATATTTAGTAACTTATTACAACATTCAGCTGAAGGAGGATTTTCCTTTTCCATGGCCGGGTGATGTCTTTTTCAACACCTTTCCCGAATCTTATCTGCAGATTCCGAGTGAGATTCTTCCGCCGCCGGAGAGTGTACTGAACAAAAAATTCGATCTTATCCTTTTCGGATATCAGGTATGGTACCTTACTCCCTCTATTCCGATTATTTCATTTCTGAAAAGCAGCTATGCAGAAAGCCTGTTAAAAGACACTCCTGTTGTGACTGTTTCCGGAACACGAAATATGTGGATGCTTTCCCAGGAAAAATTAAAAGTTTATTTAAAAAACCTCAATGCCAGACTCATCGGAAACATTGCTTTGGTCGACAGGCATGATAATTACACCAGCGTTTTAACGATTCTCCGTTGGCTGACAACCGGTCAGAAAGAAAAATCCGGCATACTTCCTGCAGCCGGAGTTTCTGATGAAGAAATTTCAGGATCTGTAAAATATGGGAAGATCATTGAGAATCATTTTGACAATAATGATTTTGTAAATCTGCAGCCGGATCTTGTGAAGAACGGAGCGGTAGAAATCAGACCTTTCCTGGTGAGAGTAGAGAAAGTAGGAAACAAAATCTTTACAGTATGGAGCAACCTTATCATAAAGAAAAAGGAAAAACGACCTTTGCTGATCAAATTCTTTAAAGTATATTTGATGGCAGCAATCTGGATCATTTCACCAATTGTATTGATTTTTCACCTATTATTAGCACCTGTTTTGTGGTCCAAAAGACAAAAACAGAAAAAATATTTACAAGGAATTAATTTAAAATAGAAATGCAAGACGTATTCATAACAAAAGCTTCAACATACTTGCCGAATGAGCCGGTTTCGAATGACGAAATGGAAAGCTATCTTGGCTTCGTAAATAATGCCCCTTCTAAAGCGAGAGCTTTAATTCTAAGGAATAACAAAATTAAAACAAGATACTACGCTTTGGATAAAAACGGAAAACCTACGCACACCAATGCGCAGATTACCGCAAAAGCAGTAGAAGGTCTTTTTGATGATCAGTTCAAAAAAGAAGACATGCAGCTTCTGTCTTGTGGAACATCTTCAGCAGATCAGATTCAACCGTCTCATTCATCAATGGTGCATGGCGAACTGAATATTGGAAAGTCAGTAGAAATCAATACCTCCACAGGTCTCTGTAATTCAGGGATGAATGCTCTTAATTATGGTTTCCTCAACATCAAAGCAGGAATAAAAGATAATGCAGTCTGTGTAGGATCTGAAAGAATGTCCGCATGGATGACTGCAGATAAATTTAATCACGAAGCCGAGAATCTTAAACTTCTGGAAGAAAGACCCATCATAGCTTTCAAAAGAGAGTTTTTGAGATGGATGCTTTCAGATGGTGCGGCTGCATTTTTGCTTGAACCTAAACCAAGAGAGAACGAAATTTCCTTAAGGATTGACTGGATTGATTTCTATTCCTACGCTCACGAAATTGAAGCATGTATGTATTCCGGCTGCGAAAAGCAGGAAGACGGCAGCCTGAAATCATGGGCTGAATATCCAGCTGAAGAGTGGCTGAACCAATCAATCTTTGCCTTAAAACAGGATACGAAAATTCTTGACAAATATATTCTTGTAAAAGGTGCTGAAAGTTTAAGAACGTCATTTGACAAACATGATCTTGATCCTGAATCGATCGATCACGTTCTGGCACATATTTCGTCAGGCTATTTTAAAGAAGGTCTAAAAGAGGAATTTGCCAATGTTGGACTTGATTTCCCATGGGAAAAATGGTTTTATAATCTTTCCGAAGTAGGAAATGTTGGAGCTGGATCTATTTTCATTGCTGTTGAGCAGCTGATGAATTCAGACAAGCTGAAAAAAGGAGAAAGAATCCTTCTGTGTGTTCCTGAAAGCGGAAGATTTGCTTACTCATGTGCATTGCTAACCGTTTGCTAATGGAAGTTACATTACCCAATTCTGATAAAAATTTTGTTGAAAATCTGATTCCGCAAAAGTTTCCTTTCGTCATGGTAGGTGAAGTTTCAGAATATTCTGAAAATCACGTTATTTCTGGTTTTATAATCAAAGAAGACAATATCTTTGTCTATGAAGGAATCTTTCAGGCATCAGGACTGATTGAGCATCAGGCTCAAAGTGTAGCTTTACACACCGGGTATAAATATTTTCTTTTGGGAAAGGAATCACCCACAGGGTATATTGGTGCCATCAAATCTTTTGAAACAGACACCTTGCCTAAAGTCGGAGATCATCTGGTAACCGAAGCAACCATTCTCAATGAAATGCTTGGCGTAACTTTAGTTGAAATCATTACTAAAATAAATGATACAGTGATCGCAAAGTCGCAAATGAAAACGGTTGTGAAATAAAATCAAAACCATTCTTCAGTTCGAGCACAATTTGGGAGGAATATGTATCGAGAAGAATAGCATATAAACTTCTTAATATAATTTTTTCAAAATCTATTCAAATTGGCGAAATGATAGAACTACAATCTTTAGCAGAAAATTTTTTAAATGGAGTTAGAAGAAGAAAATATCATTAACATTCACCATTTTTTACCTCATCGCGAGCCGATGCTGATGGCTGATTATATTCTGGAACTTAATCAGGAAAATGTGGTGACTTCTTTTGAAATTACTTCAGACAATATTTTCGTTCACAAGAATCAGTTTTTAGAATCGGGACTCATAGAACATTCGGCCCAGACCTGCTCATCCATTCTTGGGCAAAGCTTTTTTAAAGGGTCTGATGTTGATACGAAGGTGATTGGTTTTATTACCAATATCAAAAAAATTGAGATTTTCGCTTTACCGAAAGTTGGTGATAAGATTATTTCTAAAGCTTCATTGATTTCTCAATATGAAAATATTTGTCAGATTTTCTGTGAAACTTTTTTGGATGAAAAACTGTTGATTCGTACAGAGATCAGTCTGTTTATTCAGGAACTGAAATCATAAAAACGTATTCTACACTACATAAGCCGACTTTTTTGAGTTGGCTTTTTTGTTAGTCCATACTTTTACCTTATTCCAACGTCATTTCAAATAGATTCTGAAAAAATTGTGCTCAAAAGTTGGATGAGCAGTCTTTGATCATAGATACATTTTTCTTTGAAAAACACTCGAATTGACACAGTGACTTAACAATTTAAGTTTATATTTGAAAAAAATAACAGTATGAGCGTTAATGTAAGGTTTTATTCCTACGATATAGAATTTGAATTTGAAAACTCTGTGGAATTTCCCATTGCTCCTGCGGTGGGTGACGAGATAAATCTGATTTCGTTTTTTAAATACAGAACTTCAGAAAGATTAGAATATGTCAATAATATGGAGGACCTCTATCTTTATGAAAACGCATTGGTCACTGAGCGTACCTGGTGCAATGACCTGGAAAAAGGTGAAGTTTATCTTTTAATTCATTTGAAGTACAAAAAGAGAAAGTAATTCTTTTCATTATTAAAAATTTTAATCAAAATAAAGCAACCCGGACTGAGTTGCTTTATTATTTAACCTGAGTCTGGCATAAACAATTTTTAAATAATTGATTTTCAAAATAATACTGTTGTATCGCAGGAAAAATAGAGATATACTATTTTTTGAAACGTTTTCGGCTTAAACAATGCCAGTTCGTTTATCAAAGCAATACAAGAATCTTTTATTACCTTGATAACTTTCATACCCTTCACTGTAATAAATACTTAAAAAACAAGTGTTTAAATTTAGGTTTTACAGAGATTGATCCCGATTGAGGTTATTAAAAAAACTGACTGTTTGATTCCTACAGAAATATTTTTGACCTGTTTTTTTTAAAGAATTGTCACTGAGATCATTCATAAATATAAGACGAGTGATTTCTATTTAAACATTATAATATCATATCATTATAACAATTGCAAATGCCACTGGAAAAGCATAATTTTACTACAATTCAGTCTAAATTGTAGTACAACTAAAAAAATAAATAGTAGTTTTATACCTTTCACAAATTCCTGAAAAGCAAATTAACTACTGAAAGCTAATATTTAAATAATTCTATGACCACATGTAAAAACTGCGGAAATGTGTTTAACGGAAACTACTGCAATCAATGCGGTCAGTCTGCGAAAACAAAGAGAATTAACCATGAATTTCTTTGGGAAGATATTCAGCACGGTCTTCTGCATTATGACAAAGGAATTACCTATTCTTTAAAGAAGCTTTTCGAAAAACCCGGCTATGTCATTGAAGAGTATATAGAGGGCAAGCGGGTCAATCATTTCAAACCGATCTCTATGGTGATTATTATGGCAACGATCTATGCTTTAATTTATCACTTTTTAGATTTAAATCACCGCTCAGCACTTGACAAATCTTCGGGTATGATCTTAGAGGAGGTATTTGAACATTATTACTGGTTTGTCGTTGCCACTATTCCCATCTATGCCTTCACTACCTATATCATGTTTAAGAAATCAGGATATAATTTCTATGAACTTATTATTTTCGAAGCTTTTAAGACATCCCAGAGACTTTTTATTCATATTGTTTTTCTTCCTGTACTTTATTTTCTGAAAGACCGTTACGGTTTTGATCTGGTATCATACCTACTCTTAATTTTAGATTTCATTCTTATCTTTTGGACCAACAGACAGTTCTTCAGTAAAATACAATTGAAGGAAGTTTTTTTGAAAAGTATCATCAGCTGTATCCTGTACGGTATCTTCGCATTTATACTGTTTATCATTATCATTCTGGCACTTGGATATCGCTAAATTTTAAAGCTGCCTGCAACCAATGTGCTCAAAACGTTATGCCTTGTACATTTATTGCTGTCAATGATAACAGAAATGCAGCATTTAAGCATTAATAAAGACGCAGATTAAAAGAAAACTTTCACAAATTCTCTACTGCTTGATTGCCTGCAATAATCAAGCTTACTGATCCTGTCGGAAAATCCCAAAGTTACTGATCATCTGAGCTTAAGGAGCTTCATGAATAACATAAAGAACTTCTTTATCTAAATCAATTAAAATGTAAGACCTTTCTCATACTATTGCAGCTTTCTTACCGACACATCAGGTACTTCGCCCTGAGGAACAATAAAAATCGCATTATCATTAACAGTATCTCCCGGATCAAGGTAATAGCCTGCAACAACGGGAATTATAGAACTTTCATATTTACCTTCTTTTGTATATGCCCAGTAGGTAACATTGAGGTTATGGGGTTTTGGCTTTAGATCAATCTTTTTTGAGGTAAGTTTTGCTCCGGTGGCATTAATGCAGTTCAACTCTACCAAACCGATATTCGTAACAATCTGAGGCGCATTTGCAAGTCTCATATTGATGCTTTTACCGCTGTTGTTGGTCACGCTTGCAGAAACTTTATAACGGTCAAAGTTTTTGCCGCCTACATTGATTGATTCTTTGTTCAGGATGGCAAAACTGACTGCCAGACCATTTACATCAACGGTTCCTCCATCAGTGATTTTCTGACCATAAAAATCACTGAAAACAAAAAGCACAAAAAACAATGATAACAATGCTGATTTTTTCATATTAATATTATTTTAGAATGAATAGGTGTTTGAATACTTCACAGAACATATTAAGTTTCAAATATACGAATTTCCCGAATGACGTAAGTACCTTACCGTCAGGTTTAAATCTATAATTACAGGTACATTCAGACAATCTGCTTTAATGCTTCAAACATCTTATAGTTGCTTACTTTAAGGCATACCGTATCCCATAATATATCTGTTAACTCATTTGTATAACATAATTTTTTATTGTCAATTTCGTCTAAAGGTTTTTTCCGGTTTACAAGAAAGAATGTTTACATCTTCTTTTTTTCAGATAATGCCTAATCATAAATTTAGCATCTTCAAATTCCATAAGAACTTCTGCGGCACTATTATGAGTTTAATTTTTAAAGAAATTGTGAACATCTTTTTTTTGTACTGAAGCATCTAGTGATAATAAGGTAAGCGAATGACTAAGTCAATTATCTTTCATTTATAACTGTAAACCTCATAAAAATAAAAAAGTGAAGCAATTCTGCTTCACTTCAAACAATTTATATTAATGAAAATTAATATCCAAAGATTTCTTCAAGCGTCACTTCTTTGAATTCTCCCATTTTATTAATAGACTCCATATTCAGGTTTTCTTTTTTCCCGATGATAGCAGTGTTATATTTCAACGGCTTAATATCTGAAGTGTAAAAGCCTGTTAACTGTGGTAAACTTAAATTCTGAATCTCTGCATATACATCCTTTCTGATATCATAGTCAACACCCAGTTTTTTCAATGCCAGTTGGTTGTAGAAAATATTTGTCCTGTTAATTCTGTTAGAAGCAATCTGCTTTAAAGCCGAACCTTTTGAATTCTCAAACTGTGCAGGAATCTGTGGAAAATCTGCCATCAGATCATTCATTGCGTCTACAGCAAATGGAAATTTGTTTGCCTGGGTACCGATGTAATTGGTTACATAATTTGGGTGATCCTTTTCAGAAGCAGAATCATAAAAGACATATGCTGAATACGCTAATGACTTACTTTCTCTGATCTCCTGAAAAACAATTGAAGACAATCCATCCCCGAAGTACTTATTGAATACATCGGCTTTACCAAAATTTGATAGGTCTACATTTTTACCTTTGGCAACTTTTTCCATCTCCATCTGTACCATATCGTAGGCCGTGAAGTATACCTTCCCTCCAGTTGCTGGCTCTGCATATATTTTCGCTTTTGCAGGCTGCAATTTTATGTTGACGACGAAAGGTTTCACTGCCTTTTCTAGACTTTTTTGATTTTCTCCATAAAGAAAAATCTCATAAGGATATTGGTTTAGAGTCTTTATTTTAGACATCAGTTCATTAACATTGATACTTTCCAGACGCTGTCTTGAAATAATATCCGTCATTCTGGAATCCTTTCCGTATTTCGCATAATTGGAAAGTGCTGCTATAATTCTTCCTTTATCCTTTTTCGCCACTTCTCTTGATTCCAGTATTACTCTTATCAGCTGATCATAGATGGCTTGATCAGCTTTTACATTGGTCATCCAGTGATTCAACAATTCAACCCCTTTTTTCATGTTGTTTTCAAGTCCGCTCAGAGAGATAATGGTCTGATCATTTGATATTCTGAAGCTGTTTGAGATGCCTAACTTGTAAAATTCTTCTTTCAGCTGTTCCGGAGTATACTTATCAGTTCCTAAATACTGTAAAACACGTACCCCTAAGCTTAGCTCTTTATCATTATCGGTTCCGAAAGGGAAAATATAATTCACCTGAGCTACTTTGTTGTATTTATTTTCAACGAAACTCACCTTCCTGTCTTTAATTTCAGAAGTAGCAATCGCTGTTTTATAATCAATAAACTTAGGTTTGATATCATCAGCTTTTGTTCCTAAAACATCTTTAAGAAAAGGGGACTGTGCCTCCCGATTAAGTTTAATTGGGGTAATGACAGGGTTTTGTACGTGCACCAATTTATCATTCACTCCCTTTTCTTTATAGACAACAACATAATTGTCTCTGAAAAACTCATTTGCAAATTTTACGATATCTGCTTTGGTGATTTTTTCGTAATCATTAATTTCGTCTAATTTCTGTTGCCAGGTTCTTTCGTTGATGTAAGCATTATATAAAGTAGTCGCAAGGCCATCTGCTGTTTCCCAACTTTTCATACGCTGAACTTTCATATCATTAATGATTGCTTTCAGCATCCAATCCGGGAACTGACCTTTTTTAACAAGATCCAACTGTGCAAACAATAGTTTTTTAGCTTCATCAAAACTTTGATCTTCTTTAGGTACCACATACATTGTAAATGCACCGTAAGTTTTATAAGGCGATTCGTAAGCACCTGCATCCAATACTTTTTGCTTTTGGTTGATATTTAAATCAATCAAACCTGCATCACCGCTATTGCTTAAGATTTTACCAACCATATGAGCTAATCTTACACCTTGGGTTCCGTAAGAATCTGATCTCCAAGCAATACTCATTCTAGGTGCAGATGGACTTTTCACTGTTCTTGTCACCACCTGAGCCATCGGCTCTTCAAAAACCATTTTCTTCATCGGAAGTTCTTTGTATTTGAACGACCCGAAATATTGGTCAACTAATTTTATCGTTTTATCGAAATCTAAATCTCCAACCAATACAACCGCCATATTATTAGGCACATAATAGGTATCAAAAAATTTGTGAATTGCCACCATTGACGGGCTCTTCAGATGTTCTGAAGTACCGATTGTGGTCTGCTGTCCGTTCGGATGTTTTGGAAAAAGCGCTTCCATTAAAGCATAATTTACCAAAATTTCGTCGTTATCCTGCGCTCTGTTGTATTCTTCATAAACAGCCTCAAGTTCTGTGTGGAAAAGTCTCAGAACCAATTCAGAGAAACGTTCTTTCTCAACTTTCAGCCATTTCTCAAGCTCGTTCGCAGGAATATTATTTTCATAAACGGTTTCATCTAACCAGGTATGAGCATTAGTTCCTGTTGCTCCTAACGATGAAATTGCCTTATCATATTCATTCGCAATTGCATATTTTGAAGCTTCCTGAGAAACCTCATCGATTTTTTTGTAAAGTGCTTTCTTCTTTTCAGGATCTTTCTCCGCTTTGTGCTGCTCATATAGATCAGAAATCTGGTGCAGCAAAACTTTTTCTTTGGTCCAATCCTGAGTTCCCAAATGAGAAGTTCCTTTGAAAACCATGTGTTCAAGATAATGTGCCAATCCGGTATTATCACTTGGGTCATTATTAGATCCAGTTCTTACCGGTACATACGTCTGGATTCTGGGAGCATCGTCGTTCTTTGCGAGATAAACTTTTAATCCGTTTTTTAAAGTATAGACTCTCACTCCTGTCTGATCATTTTTCACAGTTTCGTACGTATAACCCTGACCGTCGGTCACTGTCTGCGTATCAAATTTCTGTGCCGTTGCATTGATCATAAAAAAGACTGAAAGAGAAATAAGAATTTTCTTCATAGTAAAATTGATTTAAATCATTAATGTTAAAATAAATTGGTATCGAAAAAAACAAGCTTGTTACAAATACCTTTTTGAATTCAAGAATTATATTCTCAGCATATTTATCTTTAAATCATTGATAACATTATAAATCACGATGATATTCTAAACTATACTTTAACTTAAAAGGAACAGATTTGACACGTTGCACCCGATAAAAAACTTATGAAAACTAAAATGATCTGGGCAAATTTTGCCGTAAAAGATCTCAAACGCACAACTGAGTTTTATACAAATTTAGGATTTAAATCTAACGGAAGATCCAACGAACTGACAAGCTTTTTCTTTAGCGGCAATAATTTTATATTACATTTTTTCCTCAAAGATATTTTAGAGAAAAATACAAAAGTCGCGTTTTAAAACAATCAAAATTCCAATGAAATTATTTTCACTCTCTCCGCAGACACGACAGATGAAGTTGATGAATGGGCAAAATCGGTGAGACAAACTGGTGGAAAAATAGAGTCTGAACCAAAAAAATTTGGCGATAACTATTATGGTTTTGTATTTTCAGATCCAGAGGGTCATACGTTTAACGTATCCATGATGTGATCAATAAAATTCACAATGATTTGGATAGAATTTTATTGAATTTTAAACAATTACCGCCTTTATATTTCATTATCCTATGTCCTGCATTTTTATTATTTTAGCGCATTGAAAAATCAGCTAAAAAACGGATGCATAAAATATCATCTGTCTATTTAAACATCAAACTTTTCGGGTGAAAAAACAAGACATTCCACAAGACGAAAGTAATCTTCAATCAGCAAATATGACCGAAATGTTATATGTAATTGATGAAAATAACAATTACACCACTGCTCAAAGTATCGGGTGGGAAGCTAAAAAGGCTGCCCTTGACGAGTCCATGGAGCTCATCAATGAAAGAATTGAGGAGGCAAGACAAAATGTTGCTAACAACACCGCAAGTCCTATCATGTATTTCATGGAACTGAATAAGATGGATTTACAGGTTCTTGCAGCGTATGTCGGAAAATGGCAATGGACAGTCAAAAGACACGCAAAACCGAAAATATTTAAAAAACTCAGCGATTCCACTTTAAAAAGATATGCCGACACATTCGGAATTTCGGTAGATGAACTCAAAAACTTCGACGGTAAATCATGAAGATCAACTTTGAACACCACCAGACAGCCCACTGCGAAAACGGTGTTGCCTCCAATCTACTTCTCAACAGAGGTTTAAAACTCAGCGAACCAATGATTTTCGGAATCGGTTCCGGATTATTTTTCGTGTACCTGCCTTTTTTGAAAGTGAATTTTGCACCGGGGTTCAGTTATCGTCCGATGCCTGGAGCTATTTTCAGCAAAGCCTCAAAAAGACTGGGAATAAAAATAAAAAGAGTTAAATTTTCAAATCCTAAAGATGCTCAGGCTGCTTTGGAAAAAAATTTAGAACAGAATATCCCTACAGGCCTGCAGGTAGGTGTCTTTAACCTGACTTATTTTCCTGAAGAATATAAATTTCATTTCAATGCCCACAACTTGGTCGTTTACGGAAAAGAGGACGGAAAATTCCTAATCAGCGATCCGGTAATGGATTTTGCAACAACTTTGACGGAAGCTGAACTTGAAAAAGTACGATATGCCAAAGGCGCACTTGCTCCGAAAGGACACATGTACTTCCCGACTCACATTCCGGAAAAGATAAATCTGGAAGAAGCCATTAAAAAAGGAATCAAAGACACCTGCAAAAATATGCTTGCTCCCGTTCCGATTATCGGTGTGAAAGCAATGCGTTGGGTGGCAAAAAGCATTCCTAAATGGGCTGAGAAAAAAGGCACGAAAGTAACCAATCATTACCTCGGACAACTGATCAGAATGCAGGAAGAAATCGGAACCGGCGGAGGTGGATTCAGGTTTATTTACGGAGCTTTTTTACAGGAAGCAGCTGTTATTCTTAAAAATGATGAATTAAAGGAACTATCTAAAGAAATTACTGCAATCGGTGACCTTTGGAGAGATTTTGCAGTAGATATTGCAAGAGTCTACAAAAACAGAAATTCTAAAAGCGACATTTACAATCAGCTTTCAAAATCAATGTTGCATATTGCTGATTTGGAGGAGGCTTTTTATAAAAAACTGAGAAAAGCGATATAGTTTGGAGAATATCATCGAAATAAAAAATCTCTACAAGAAATACAAAAACTCGGAAGACTTTTCGGTTAATGATATTTCTTTGAATATTGATAAAAACGAAATCTACGGAATTCTCGGCCCCAATGGAGCGGGGAAAACCACGTTGATTTCTATGCTTTCAGGGTTGATTAAACCAACCTCAGGAAGCTTTACCATCAACGGATTGTCTCCAAAAAAAGACAGTTCAAAAATCAAACAGATCATCGGCGTTGTTCCTCAGGAATATGCGCTCTATCCGACCCTGACCGCAAAGGAGAACCTTTTGTTCTTTGGAAGTTTATATGGTTTGAAGAAGGATTATCTTCATAAAGCAATCGACGTAGCTTTGGAATTGATGGGCTTGACAAAATTTGCCAATAAAAAAGTCGACCAGTTTTCAGGCGGAATGAAACGCCGTTGTAACCTAATTGCCGGAACGCTTCACAATCCGAAAGTTCTGTTTCTGGACGAGCCGACCGTTGGCGTTGATGTTCAGTCGAAAAAAGCGATTATTGACTATCTTTTAGATTTAAATAAAAAAGGAACGTGCATTATTTACACCTCGCATCATTTATCTGAAGCCGAAGAATTCTGCACAAAAATCGCTATTATCGACCATGGAAAAATTCATGCGACAGGAACACCCGAAGAATTAGTGGAAAGAGTTGCGAATGCGGAAAACCTTGAAGATGTTTTTATTTCATTAACCGGAAAAGAATTGAGAGATGTTGTATAAATTGTGGAGAAGTTTCATCAAGGAAATTCAGTTATTGAAACGGGATTCAGGCGGGATTGTCATTATTTTCCTGATGCCGCTACTGTTGATTATTACCATCACTTTGATTCAGGATTCGACCTTTAAAAATCTGGAAGGATCTAAAATCCCGATTATTTTCATTGATCATGATCGATCTGAAGTTTCCAAAGTCATCAAAAAAGAACTGGAAACCAGCAAAACATTTGAACTCGTTACTGATTACACCGAGAAATCAGCTGAGAAAGCGGTATTCACGGGAGATTATCAACTGGCCATCGTCATTCCTGAAAATTTATCGAAAGATTTAAATTCAAATATAGATTCGAAAGTTCAGACCATTGTAAGTTCGTTCGGTTTGGAAACTGATTCGGCTGCCACTAAAACTGTGGCTTCAAAAACTAAAGACATTCATCTCTATTTCGATCCTGCAACCAACGCAGGTTTCAAAAATTCTGTAATGAATGCCATTAATAAAATGGTCTTTGAAATCGAGAATAAAAAAATATACAAAGCCTTCCAGGACCAACTCGGAACAACGGAAGATCTCGAAAATAAAAGTTTGATTACCTTCAAAGAAATCACACCAAACCAGGGTAAAAAAGAAGTGATGCCGAATTCGGTACAGCACAACGTTCCTGCCTGGGCACTGTTTGCTATTTTCTTTATCGTTGTTCCATTGTCAATAAATCTGGTAAAAGAAAAAAGTCAGGGAACGAGTGTAAGAGTTCGGGTAAGTCCAACGCCCTATTATATTCATATTTTAGGGAAAACATTCACCTATCTTATCATTTGTGTCATTCAGTTTCTGTTGATGGTGGCTGTAGGCATCTGGCTCTTCCCGCTGATGGATTTGCCTCAGTTTGATGTTTCAGGAAAAATGTTCCACCTCCTGATTGTTACAATATTTGCAGGATTGGCAGCAATTGGATTTGGAGTTTTAATCGGAACGGTCTCTGATACTCAGGAGCAGTCAGCACCTTTTGGAGCGACTTCAGTGGTGGTTTTGGCAGCGATTGGCGGAATCTGGGTCCCTGTCTTCCTGATGCCTGAATTTATGCAGAAAATTGCGCAGTTTTCTCCCATGAATTGGGGACTGAACGCATACTATGATATTATTCTAAGAAACAGTGACATCGACGGAATTGCGAATGAACTGATTTTTTTATTTTTATTTTATATCGCAATGGTAACGATCTCTCTGCTCTACGAAAGAAAACAAAATAGCGTGTAATTTGTTTAAGGATTAGGAACAGATAGATTTCTAATTTGTGACCTTTGTGAATACCTTTGTGCATATTGCGTTTTTTTTAAACACTAAGAACACTAAGATTTTTCACTAAGAGCACAATGATAATGAACCCATTAATAGTATGATTTTAATTGGTGATCTTTGTGATTACCTTTGTGCACTTTGTGGTTTTTTAAACACTAAGAACACTAAGATTTTTCACTAAGAGCACAATGATAATGAACCCATTAATAGTATGATTTTAATTGGTGATCTTTGTGATTACCTTTGTGCACTTTGTGGTTTTTTAAACACTAAGAACACTAGGGTTTTTCACTAAGAGCACAATGATGAACCCATTAATTCATTAACAAAATGATTTTAACTGGTGTACTTTGTGAATACCTTGGTGCACATTGTGGTTTTTTAAAAACTAAGAACACTAAGATTTTTCACCAAGAGCACAATGATGAACCCATTATTTCATTAACAAAATGATTTTAATTGGTATACTTTGTGAATAACCTTGGTGCTCTTTGTGGTAAAAAGTTAAGCATTATAGAAAAATAATTTCTAAAAAACACAAATAATATGAATGAGAATGAAATTTCAAAGATTGTATTTGATGCAGGATTGAAAGTTCATCGTCAGCTTGGAGCAGGGCTTTTGGAAAGCGCTTATGAAGAATGTCTGTATTTTGAACTAAAAAAATCCGGATTATTTATAGAAAAACAGAAGCCAATGCCACTAATCTACGATGATGTAAAACTTGACATTGGCTACAGACTCGATCTTTTGATTGAAAGAAAAGTTGTTATTGAAGTAAAATCAGTCGAATCTTTAAATGATATTCATATCGCTCAGGTTTTAACATATTTAAAATTAAGTAATTGCAAATTGGGTTTGCTTATCAATTTTAACTCTGTTTTATTTAAGAATGGAGTTAAGAGATTGATTAACGGAACAATTTGATCAAGAAGTAATTTAAAAAAACTCTCTTTCGTGAAAACTTCTGTTCTCATTGTGTTTTTTTTAAAAACTAAGAACACCAGGATTTTTCACTAAGAGCACAATGATAAACCCATTAATTCATTAACAAAATGATTTTAATTGATGTACTTTGTGAATACCTTTGTGCTCTTTGTGGTTTTTTAAACACTAAGAACACTAAGATTTTTCACTAAGGGCACAATGATGAACTAATGATTTCATTAACAAAATGATTTTAACTTGTGACCTTTGTGAATACCTTTGTGCACTTTGTGGTTTTTTAAACACTAAGAACACAAGGATTTTTCACTAAGAGCACAATGATGAACTCATAATTTCATTAACAAAATGATTTTAACTGGTGTACTTTGTGAATACCTTTGTGCACATTGTGGTAAAAAAAGAAAATAAAATGCAGTCTAAAAAAAATTTAACCTGTACCGAAGAAGTGCGTGTACGGTTCAACGAAACAGACCCGCTGGGAATCGTCTGGCATGGCCATTACATCGTATATTTTGAGGATGGAAGAGAAGCTTTTGGCCGACAGCACGGTCTCACGTACCTCGATGTTCAGAAAGCCGGGTTTGTAACCCCAATTGTAAAGAGTACCTGCGAACATTTTCTTCCGCTGAAATATGGGGAAACATTTAACATTGTAACAACTTTCGTGAATTCTGTCTCGGCGAAGCTGATTTACAAATACGAGATTTTCAATCAGCAAAATCAATTGGTTTGCAGCGGAGAAACCATTCAGGTTTTCCTGGATTCTGATAATAAATTATGTCTGTACAATCCTGACTTTTTTCAGGCTTGGAAAGATGTGATGGGATTATAGTTGGCTTTTCGCTTTTCAAAAAACGATTCAAAATTTTAGTAATTAATGAACAAAGAAATCTACATTACAGATTACAGCTGCGTCACACCTTTGGGTTTTGATGTGGAATCAAACTGGAAAGCTCTTCTGAAGGGAAAATCAGGTGTTGCTTTACATCAAATCACTGAAAATCACGAAGCTTTTTTTATTTCTAAAATTGATTGTGAAAAACTGGAAGAAGAATTCAGCAGATACTTTGATAATCAGAGCTTCACGAGACTTGAAAAAATGTTTTTGCTGAGCTTGAAACCCCTGGTGGAAAGACATCATATTTCAGACAATACGGCTTTTATTTTATCAACAACGAAAGGGAACATCAGTTTATTAAAAAACGAAACTACTTTACCGGAAGGGGTCTACATTTCAAAATTAGCTCAAAAACTCGCGGATTTTTTTGGATTTAGAACCAAACCGATTGTGGTTTCCAATGCTTGTGTTTCCGGAGTAATGGCGATTTCTGTTGCGAAAAATATGATTCAGACAGGAAAATACAAAGATGCTTTTATCGTTGCCGGAGACGAAATTTCTGAGTTTGTGATTTCTGGTTTTAATTCTTTTCAGGCCATCGGAAGCGAACCGTGTAAACCTTATGACAAAAACCGCAACGGAATTAATCTGGGCGAGGCGACCGCTGCAGCGTACATCACTTCAGAATTAGATCATAAAGAAAAATTTAAGTTTAAAGTCCTGGGTGATTCTGCAATCAACGATGCCAATCACATTTCCGGACCATCGAGAACCGGCGACGGATTATTTGCAAGCGTTCAAAATGCAATGAAAGAAGCGAAAGTTTCATCAGAACAAATCGATTTTATTTCTGCTCACGGAACGGCAACCCTTTACAATGACGAGATGGAAGCCATCGCTTTCAACCGAATGAATCTACAGAATATTCCTCTGAACAGTATGAAAGGTTACTACGGACATTGTTTGGGGGCTTCAGGACTTTTGGAAAGTATTATTTCTATGGAATCTGCTTTGAACAATACTTTAATTCCATCCAAAAACTTTGAAGAAATGGGCATTTCTCAGGATTTAAATATTATTAAAGAAAATCAGTCGGCAGAAATTAAATATATTTTGAAAACAGCTTCGGGTTTTGGAGGGTGTAATGCAGCCATTGTTTTGGAAAAAGCATAGAATAATTTTGTAATTTTGATAGAGTTAAAGTTTTAGGAAATGGAATCTACTTTAGAAATCAGAAAAAGAATTCACGACTACATAGATATTGCAGACGAGAGAATCCTGCGTATTTTAAATGGAATCATCAATGCTGAAGAGCAGGAAGATAATTATCCTGCAATTCCAGATTGGCATTACGCTGAAATAAATGAGAGACGTGAAAAATACTTAAGCGGAGAAAGCAAATCTTACACTTGGGAGCAAGTCAAAGAGAAAGCAAAATCAGCTTTGAAATGACTTATGAATTAGAGTATTTGGAAATTTTGCAAGCATATATTTACTATGAAGATGCACAAAAAGGTTTGGGAGAAAGATTTATAAAACATCTGGAAAAATATTTACGTAGAATTCAAAACAATCCAAAACATTTTCAGCTGAAAAAAAATTACAGAGAAGCTTTTATTCAAAAATTTCCTTTCCTCATGGTTTATGACATTATTGATTACAAAATCATCATATTCTCTGTTTTCAAAACGTATCAAAACCCAACAAAAAAGCCTTAAACTTTTTGAAAAACCTCAATGAAGAAAACAGACATTTGCACCATAGAAAACTCAAAAATAACGGTCAACAAACAAATAATTTTTGAAGCTGAAACTGAAAATTTCGCAAATTTCGCAAAAGAAGCTTATAAAAGCTTAGAGCTGAATTATCCGAAATTTCATAAAATGGATCATCTGAGCAAACTGGCTTTTCTTGCTTCCGAAATGATTCTAAAAAACGATGATCACAGTAAAACCGCATTGGTTTTTGCTAATAAATCGTCAAGTCTTGACACCGATTTCAAATACCAGGAAAGCATCAATTCTGAAGAAAATTATTTTCCCAGTCCTGCCGTTTTTGTATATACTCTGCCAAACATCTGCGTGGGTGAAATCAGCATTAAACATCAGATGCAGACGGAAAATGCTTTTTTTGTTCTGAATGAATTCGATGAAGATTTTCTAAACACTTATGCGGCACAGATTCTGCAGTCAGGAAAAGCTGAAAAAGTCTTATGCGGATGGGTCGAACTATATCAGGAAAGTTATAAAGCTTTTGTATATTTGCTGACCTTGTAACATAATAATATAACAGTGTAAAATATGGAGGTATAATAATGTAACAATTTTAAAAAGTATAACAATGCAGCAATTAGGTTTCAGCTGTTATTTGGTAACCTAAACCTAATAAATTAATACGTTAAACATTTGCACATTGTTAAACCGACACCCATTGATTAATTGTTAAATTGATACATTGATAAATATTGATACATTACCACATATTGGTACATTGAAACATTGGTACATTGGAAACATCGAAAAACCGATACATAGATAAATAAAAAAAATGGAAGATTTAAAATTAGAATTAAAAAACAAAATCATAGAAGTTCTTAACCTTGAAGATGTTGCAGTAGAAGAAATCAAAGACACAGACCCTCTTTTCGGTGGTGGTCTTGGTTTGGATTCGATAGACGCTCTGGAGTTGATTGTTCTTCTTGACAAAGATTATGGAATCAAACTGGCTGACCCGAAAAAAGGAAAAGAAATTTTTCAGTCGATTGAGGTGATGGCAAAATATATTGAGGAAAACAGAACAAAATAAAATTAATTACCAATATAACAATGTTACAGTCTAGCAATAATCGGTAAATTCCTACATTGCCACATTACTAAATTGATACATTGCTACATTGTTAAAATTGATACATTACTATCATTGTTACATTTATAAAAAGATGAGTCAAAAAATTGCCATCACAGGAATAGGTATCATTTCCTCCATCGGTAACAATGTTGAGGAAAATTTTATTTCTTTGACATCCGGTAAGCACGGCATCTCAGATATTCAACTGTTTGATACCCGTCATGCAGGGAGCATTAAGACAGGTGAGATAAAACTTTCCAATGAAGAATTGGCGCAACAGCTTCAGCTTCCTGAAGACAACAATGCGACCAGAACTGCCTTATTGGGAATGGTTGCTGCAAGAGAAGCCGTAGCAAGTGCAGGAATTTCGGATATTAACGAATATAAAACGGGACTCATTTCTTCCACGAGCGTAGGTGGAATGGATATCACCGAAAAATTTTTCTATACTTACGAAGATTTTCCTGAAAAGCAAAAGTACATTGATGTTCACGATGCCGGAAATTCATCGCTTGCCATTGCAGACCTGCTTGGTCTTAAAGGAATGGTCTCTACGATCAGCACAGCATGTTCTTCAGCAGCCAATGCCATTATGATGGGGGCAAAACTCATTAAAAACGGTATTTTAGACCGTGTTATCGTTGGTGGGACTGATTCCCTTTCAAAATTCACTTTGAATGGGTTCAATACACTGATGATTCTCACCGACTCATATAATACCCCTTTTGACAACGACAGAAAAGGCCTGAACCTTGGGGAAGCTGCTGCTTTCCTTGTTCTGGAATCTGATGAGATCGTTAAAAAACAAAACAAAAGGGTTCTTGCTTACCTTTCCGGTTACGGCAATGCCAATGATGCGCATCATCAGACTGCTTCGTCAGAAAACGGACAGGGTGCCTATCTCGCAATGGAAAAGGCCCTTAAAATTTCAGGTCTGGACAAAAAACAGATCGATTACATTAATGTTCACGGAACTGCTACCCCTAATAATGATTTATCAGAAGGTATTGCAATGATCAGAATATTTGGAGAAAACGAAGTTCCGGACTTTAGCTCCACGAAAGCGTTTACTGGTCATACCCTGGCAGCTGCAGCAGGAATTGAAGCTGTTTATTCTATTCTAGCCATGCAGAACAATGTAATTTTTCCAAATTTAAATTTCAAAACAAAAATGGAAGAATTTGATTTGACTCCGGTTACTGAACTGAAAGAGAAGAATATCAGTCATGTTCTTTCCAATTCGTTCGGATTTGGAGGAAACTGTTCAACCTTAATTTTTTCTAAATAATGAGTGTTGTTTACATCAACAGTGCAACCTGCATCTCTGTTCAGGACACTTTAAATGAGAATTTCTTTGGAAATCTTAAGTCTCAGAATTCAGTTCAGGTATTGAAAGCGATCGAACCTAATTATAGAGAGTACATTCCACCGGCCATGAGCAGAAGAATGTCTAAGACTGTAAAAATGAGTTCGGTAGCTTCTACAAAAGCATTACAGGAGGCTGGGATTGAGAAACCTGATGCCATTATTGTAGGAACCGGCATGGGATGTTCTCAGGATTCTGAAAAATTCCTGAAAAATGTTTTGGAAAATAATGAGGAATTTCTGACACCCACATTTTTTATTCAGTCAACACATAACACGGTTGCGGGACAAATTGCTTTGGGCTTGCAGTGTCATGGATATAATTTCACCTATGTCAACCGTTCATCTTCATTGGAATTTTCAATGCTGGATGCCAAACTTCAGATTCTTGACGGTGAAGCGGAGAACGTTTTGGTTGGTTCCACAGATGAACAGACTGAGAGAACAATGGAACTGTACAAACTGAACAATTCCATTAAGAAAGAAGAAAATCTGCCTGTTGATTATTTAAATTCAGAAACCGACGGTGTTATTTGGGGCGAAGGCTCTGGCTTTTTTGTGTTAGGCAGTGAAAAAACAGAGAGCACCTATGCTGAACTGACCAATATTCAGATCATCAACAGATTAGAACTTACAGATACTGAAAAATGTATTCTGGATTTTTTAACTGAAAACAATTTAGGATACAATGAAATTGATGCTGTTATCTTAGGGTTCAGCGGAGATGCAGATTCTGATGTTTACCATCAAAAAGTGTCTGAACTATTTCCAGACTCCTCATTACTCTATTACAAACATTTAAGCGGAGAATTCAATACTGCAAGCAGTTTTTCTACCTTTATGGCCTGTCATATCCTGAAATCCCAACAGATCCCGGAAGTAATGATGATTAATTCTGTAAAAAAAGAAAATATTTCAAATGTCCTCTTGTACAATCATCTGGGAGGTAATGATCATAGTTTGGTTTTACTGAAAAAAGCTTGATTTTAAATAAAAACTCCATAAGAAAGATGAAACATTATCCATTTATTATCTTTTATCTTTTTTTAAACCTCTTGATTTTTGCATTCCAGGGAACAATTTGGGTTTACCTGTTTTGCTTTGTTTTGTTTTCAGGGGTTATTGTCTGGGGCTCATTTGATATTCAGTTGGGATACTTTGTCAATAGTTTTACCCATAAACGGACAAAAATCAAAGAAGTCGCTCTCACTTTTGACGACGGCCCAACAGAATTTACACCTAAATTTTTAGATATTTTAAAAGAAAACAATACAAAAGCGACATTTTTCTGCATTGGAAAACAGATTGAAAAATATCCCGAAATATTTCAGAGAATTATCGCAGAAGGTCACACGGTTGCAAATCACACGTACTCCCATTCCAACAATACAGGTTTTTTACCAGCTTCAAAAATGACCAAAGAGATTGAAAAGTGCGACGAAGTTATTTCTAAATACGGAAATATAAAGACTGATCTTTACCGACCGCCATTTGGAGTCACCAATCCCATTATTGCGAAAGCCATCAGAAAAACAAATAAAAAAAGTATTGGCTGGAACGTTCGTTCATTGGATACTGTGATAACTGACGAAAGGAAAATACTAAAAAGAATAACGAGAGGCCTGAAAAAAGGAAGCATTATCCTGCTTCACGACACGTCAGATAAAACGCATCGGGTTTTGGTCGAATTATTGTTATTTTTGGACCGTGAAAAATATTCAACTTTCACGATTGACTCAATAATTAAATCTAAAAATAATGATTAAAAATATAGCACTGGGCACTCTTTTATTAATTTCAAATTTATTTTTTGCGCAAAATACAGCAATGACAAGCGCTGAGGCAAAAACATTCGTAACTAAAGTATCGTCTGAAACACAGCAGATCAAAACTTTGCAAAGTGATTTTGTTCAGACCAAAAAAATGGATTTTCTGGATAAAAATATTGTAACCCAGGGGAAGATGTCTCTGAAATCGCCAACCACGCTGAGTTGGAAATATACAAAACCTTATCAGTACAGCATTATTTTTAAAGACAATAAAATTTTCATTAACGATCAGGGAAAAAAAACTTCGGTCGATGCGAAAAGTAAAACATTTGAAAAAATCAATAAACTGATTGTGGGAAGTTCAAACGGAAAAATGTTCAGTGATCCTGAATTTTCTGTTATTTATTTAAAAAATACAAACTCAAATATTGCGAAATTCACCCCTAAGTCTGCACAGTTACTGAAATACATCAAGCAGATCGAGCTATATTTTCCTAAAAATCAATCAACTGTATCACAGGTCAATATGACAGAGGCTTCAGGTGATACTACCAATATTGTTTTCAAAAATACAAAAATCAATGCGCCGATCCCTGCTTCTGAGTTTTCTTTATAGTTCACTTTTTTTGCTTGTTATGTCATGTACATCTTATCAACTCAAAGATGTAACATCTGTTTCAAAGATTCAGAAGACTGCTGAGAATCTGTACTTTTCATCCAAAACAGATTATATATATAAATGCCAGATGGACATTTATAAAAATCATATCAGTGGAATTGTAATTATCAAAAAAATCAATGACACGACGCACAGGGTGGTTATGACTTCCGATTTTGGCAATAAAATGATTGACTTTGAAATTTCCGAGAATGATTTCAAACTTCATTATGTTTTGGCAGATCTGGATAAAAAAATGGTCATTAATTTTCTGAAAAACGATTTTCAGGAACTGCTGAAGCAAAAATATCCGGTAAGTGAAAGTTTTGAAAATAATGATTCTGTTATCCATCTTTCAGATAACGGCAAGAAGAGATATTACCTGTTTTTTGATAAAGAAAAAGGGACGCTCAGTCAGATCATCTATACGCTGAACAATAAAGAAAAAATTGATTTTAGTTTTGAGGCAAAAAAACATACTTTTGCAGAGACCGTAAATCTACAGCACAAAGATTTTAAGATCAATATTAAACTATTTCAAATTACTGAAACTGAATAAATCATGCAAACGATCCTTACCGATTTTTATACTTTAGAAAACTGCGAAAAAACAGAGAACGGAGGTATTATCGCAAAAATACATCTCAATAAAGATCATGACATATTTAAAGGTCATTTTCCCGGAAACCCGGTGACTCCGGGAGTCTGTATGATGCAGATGGTAAAAGAACTGACAGAAGAAGTGACCGGTAAGAGATTATTTTTAAAATCCGCCTCCAACGTGAAATTTATGGCTATTATCAATCCTTTTGAAACGCCGGATTTATCTCTGAAACTGGAGCTTAACGAAACGGAAAATGAAATCAAGGTAAAAAACACGACCTCCTTTGGCGAGACAATTGCATTGAAAATGTCAGTTAATTATACTAAAATATGAAACTTTTATTTTCACTCCTGACCGTACTATTTTTATTTTTCCAAAGTGATCTTGAAACTTTGAGAAGCAGCTATTCAAAAGCAAATCAATCGGTGGAAGGTGCAAAAAACTTTATTGCATCAGCAGAAAAGAAAACATCTTCTGACCCCGTCATAAGTGCTTACAAGGCAGCAGCAGAGATTCTTGAAGCTAAAGTTACTACCGAGAAAAACAAAAGAAAATTATTTGTGAAATCTGGGGCAACACATCTTGAAAGCATCATAAAAAACAATCCAAATAATACAGAACTGAGGGTAATCAGAATGAGTGTTCAGGAAAACATTCCTAAAATTGTAGGATATTCAAAAAACCTGAAAGAAGACAAAGCTTTTATCCTCACCAATTATTCCAAACAGAATTCAGCACTCAAAACGTACATTAAAAAATTTGCCATGCAGTCTAAAACCATGACGGCAGCAGAAAAAAACAGTCTGAAATAAATGATGATTCTCTCAGAAGTTCAAGATGCAATTGAGCAAAAGAAAATCTGTGTACTTATTCCCACCTACAACAATGAAAAAACACTAGGAAGAGTTATTGACGGTATCGGTGAATATACCCAAAACATTATTATTATCAATGACGGGTCTACTGACTCTACTGCCGCTATTTTAGCAGCCTACCCTCAACTGACCATCATCAGTCTTCCTCACAACAAAGGTAAAGGAAACGGCCTGAAAACCGGATTCAGAAAAGCAAAGGAACTTGGCTATGACCATGCCATTACCATCGATTCTGACGGACAGCATTATCCTGATGACATCCCGGTTTTTGTAGATGCCTTATTAGAAGAAAAAGAAGACGTCCTTCTGATTGGCAACCGGAATATGTCCCAGGAAGGAATTCCGAAAAAAAGCAGTTTCGGGAACCGGTTTTCTAACTTCTGGTTTTGGTTTGAAACGGGAATTAAGCTTGAAGACACTCAATCCGGTTACCGTCTCTATCCATTACATAAAATACCAAAGAAATATTTTACCCCGAAATTTGAATTTGAAATTGAGATCATTGTACGAACAGCCTGGAAACACATTCCTGTAAAAAATGTTCCTGTCAGGGTGCTTTATGATCCAACGGAAAGGGTTTCACATTTCAGACCTTTCAAAGATTTCACGAGAATCAGTATTCTAAATACAATCCTGGTGCTGATTACTTTACTCTACATCGTCCCTAGAAATTTCATCCGTAATTTCAGAAAGAAGAGTTTTAAAAGATTTATTAAAGAAGATGTTCTGGAAAGCGATGGAAATAACCGCACCAAAGCATTTTCGATTGCTCTTGGAGTTTTTGTAGGCTTTTCGCCTTTCTGGGGATTTCACACATTGCTCGTTATTTCTCTGTCAGTTCTGTTCAAACTGAATAAAGTTTTGGCTTTTGTGGCTTCAAATGTCAGCCTGCCTCCTTTTATCCCATTTATTATTGCAGCATCCCTGTTCCTGGGATCGCCGTTTATTGCCGGAGAGGGTGATATTTTAAGCCAGGAATTCAATTTTGATCTGATCAAAAATAATCTTTTTCAGTATGTTATCGGAAGTTTGATTTTAGCCAGCACAATGTCTGTATTATCCGGTGTTGCAACGTTTTTATTTTTGAATAAAGTAAGTCCTGATCAAAATTGATTTTTAGGTTCAACAACGAAGAGGACTGATTGATCATCTCAATTTCTTCAAAGTTTTCTTAAGATATTTCTCAATATTCTCTCTGTCCGGGACTGTTGTAATTTCCTTCGTCAAAGCTTTTTGAAATTCAATTTTTGCTTTGGTATATTCTTTCCGTTTAAAAAAATATTTCCCGGACTGATAATAGACAAGCCAGAAATCAGGGTTTAAAGATTGATAATGCGGAATAAAGTCATTTGCTAAGATGGCTGAATCATCGTCAATAGCTCTCTGTATGTATTCATTGGCAACCTTAAATTCTTCATAACCTTTAAACGCTTCAGATTCACTGAAAACATCTTTTGGAATGTTGAATTCTGATCTTGAAAAACTGCCGTCTTTCAGTCTTTGATCCGAAAAAATTTCATTTAGGTCATAACAGACAAATTCACCCAGTTGATAAGGATTTGAAGAAACCCAAACCCTTTTTTTTTCAGGCGAAAAGATAACTGCATGATGAGCCAGGAGCTGATTGATTGCTTTTTCGTTACCTAACCCTATACTCTTGTTTTCTATACCCGATCGATCTCTCAGAATAGCAGCCATTTTTTCAGGATTGAGTTTTTTATTTTCTGCTAAAAGTTCCTGAAGTTTTTCATAGCGGTATTCTGAATGGCTTTCTGCGATATGCTTTTTATTTCTTTCATCCCCTTTATAAGCGTCAGATTGAAAATGATTGGTGCAGATCACCCTGCCTGAATTGGGAGCATCATAAACACCGAAATTATTTGGTGAAACCTCAATAATGACCGCTTTATGATCCTTTGCGCTTCCTATCAGAATGGATTCAGAGACAAAAACCTTTCGCTTTTTCGCAATAGTTATGGCCTCATCAACCGTTGAAGCATACTGCAAAATCTCTCTTGTAACAAGGGAAATCGGAGTTTTTGCAGTCAGAGGAATTTTAGATTTTCCGGCATTGATCGTTACCGAAAGCCCTTCTTTATTCATCCCGGAAACGACTCCAATCATGCCCGGCCAGCTGACTGACAGGTACGGAATACCGCTTTCGGGTTCTACAAATTCTATTAATTTATTTCTTGCAAAATCTTCACCGACAGAAAAGTCAAAATTTCTTCCGATTAATAAATCCCCATCTTCTGTATTTTCGTTCCAGACTGCCAGTGAACTGCAGCCAACCACCATAAGATCCTGCATCGCATGGCCAATATCATGAGCACCATGGAGATACATACTTCTGCGGAATTTCGGCGCAATAAAATCATAAGCATCCGAAGAATACCGAGACATTCCGTATAATTCTGCCTGAAAATCATTATTTACATTCAGATACATTTTACGGTTGTACCATTTCAGAAAACCGCGCAGAAGATTCTGCCTGAATTTTGACGGAACAAAACCTTCTACTTTTGAGAAGAAAATTTCTTCCTGCTTCTGCATCAGATCCTTTGTCAGCGCACCATTGTTGTAGCCCAGCTGCAGCGGATTACCTTTGATATACAATTCCCAAAGCTGCTGCCTGTTTTTGGTTAAATAATTTTGTTTAAATATGAATGTGGAATCATTTACTTTAGTGACCTGCGGAACTTCCAAAACGTACTGTTCGATATCAGGAATATGTTTTATGGATTTTCTGACTCCACAGGAGGTAAGTTGGAAAAAAACGGAGAGAATAATGACTATATACAGCTTATTATTCTGACAATCCGGTAATCTCCATTCAACAGGTTTTTCTTTATGCATTGTCTGACCGGGAATAACAGGTTTCATATCAATTACAGCTTTTCGATTTGATCTTTCTTTATGACCTGCTTCAAACGCTCATCCATCAGCTCTTTTCCCAAAATTTCCGCGCAGGTATTGAAAGCACCGATAGTACATCCTAAAATCCCGTGCATATTCACAGACTGCCCTGTCAGAAAAAGATTTTCAATTTTTGTTCTCGGAGACACCATTGTTTTTAAAGGATTTTCTGAACTCTTGATGTATCCATACATATTCCCTTGATAACTTCCGATATAATCGCGATAGGACAGTGGAGATGAAGTATATATACTTTCTATAGAGTTTCTTACATGTGGTATTTTCTTTTCAAGTGCGGTAATCATCTTTTCAGCCTTTTCATGTTTGAATTTTTCATATAATTCATCTCTTCTATTATGATCTGTAACCGTGTTGAATGTATTTTCCCAGTCTTTGACTTCTTCAAAATCCATGTAGGAAATTGCAGTTAAGCTCTCTGCAAATACAGGATTATGTTTTGAAGGCGTCGAAGAAAGCATATAGGTTGAAGGCCAGCTGTCTCTTTCATAACAATATGCTTTCCAGACTGATTCTTCTGATGAATAATGATAAACATTATAATTAAAATTGGGAACAGACTGAGGCTTTAAAACCAAATACACACTGAAGCATGAAGAAACGGGCTGCCAGCTTAAAATCCTGTTGAGAAAAGATTTTTTAAGCCTTTTTTCGCCAATCAGCCGGATGGCAGTACGGATTTCTATATTGGAAATAAACTGTTTGGCAGTATATTTTTTTCCTTCTTTTGTTTTTACTGCTGTCAGGGTATTGTCATTATTGAAAATAAATTCAGAAACTTCGGAATGCTTGTAAACATCAGCTTCATATTGTCTTAATTTTTTAATGAGCAACTTCGAAATCTGGCTGCCTCCTTTGACACACTTATAAGCACTCTGGATATACGAATTAACCGTCAGGGCATGAACGTAAAACGGAGTGTTCTCAGAATCCCCTGCATAAAGGAAATTTGATCCTAACAAAACGGCCTGAAGTTTTTCGTTTGAAGTAATGGACTCGATAAATCTTCTGGTATTGAGATGCAGAATCTCTTCGTTATAATTGTCTTCCCCTACAACATGATATCTTGGGAAAAAACTGCATATTCTCTGAACTTCTTCACAATAGTTTTCCAGGTTTTCTTTTTCATCCGGGAAAAATGCTGACAGCTGCTTTATAAAATTACGGTATCCCTGAGCATGAGGATATTCATTTTCATCATCTGCAAAAGTGATTTTATCATAACCGTCTTCATCCATTTTCTGAATTTCGAGGTCATTCATAATTTCTAAATAAGAAAAGAACTGATGCAGATTCTGCCCGTCCGACAGTCCTCCGAGATAATGAACACCAGTATCAAAAATCAATTTGTCCCTTGAAAAGGTCTGAAGATTACCGCCATATTGATTGTTTTTTTCAAGCACGCAGACCTTAAGGCCTTCCTTTGCCAATATAAGTGCAGAAACAAGACCGCCGAGACCGCTGCCGATTACCAATATGTCGTATTGTTTGTTCAATTTCTGATTATCGTTTTAACGGCAAAAGGTACAAAAGTTTATCAAACAGTCTGGAATAAATGTTTTTAAAATTACATCGTAAAAAACAAACTCAACGTAGCTTTTTAAAAATTTGTATGTGTTTTTTTATGATTACAATCGTGTCAGGCTTTGCTTCGCCAACCAAAATTACTTTCCAAATACAGCACGGATATCGCAGATTTTACAGTCTTATTAATACCCCTGAACTGCTCGCAGCCCGACCTGAGTGAAGCTCTTTTTATTTTGGAAGGGGTTGGGCATCGGGAAATAAAAAAAAGCGGGAACGGAGGGCGGAAACAGCTGCCCAAATCTAACTCTGCAGCATAATCAACTAAAAAATCAGTCTGCATCATCCCAAAAATCGAAGTAATTGAACCATTGCAATGGATATTTCTTAACCATCGATTCCAGATTTTGAGTATATGAATTGAGAAGTCCCTGTGCATCTCGCTTTTTGACGTGTGGGGCGACTCTTGCGTACAGGTGATAATGTAGATTTTTCTCCTTCATTACGTAAACATATACCACGGGAACGCCTAATCTTGAGGCTATAAGGAACGGTCCGGCCGGAAATTTTGCATTTTCACCTAATAAATCTGCTTCCAGAAATTTCGAGCCCTCAAAATACCGGTCACCGGTGAAACAGATAAGCTCGTTTTTTGAGAGTGCTTCATTGATATCGAAAATATGGGACATATCATCTTTCACGTAAATGAATTTGATATTGGTCTGTTTGACAGAAACGCTTTCGAGATATTCTTTGATGACTGTAACTTCCTGGTCTGTCGTAACCAGATTAATCTGACAGTCGAAATCTATATCTGCAAAGAAATGTTCTGCAATTTCAAAATTACCAATATGGGCACTGATAAGGACTCCTCCTTTTTTCTCCGCTAAAAGATTTCTCAGATTTTCTATTCCGTCAAATTCATAGGTATACTGATCCCTCAAGCCTGCAGAAATCGCAGTTTTATCAATTAAAACAGTCCCAAATGTAAAATAGCTTTTGAATATTGAGAATTTGGTTTTCCAATAACTATATTTCAACCTTTTCTGAAAATAATAGGAGATATAATGATTGCTTCTTTTTTCGAAGAGAGAATAATAGGCCGCAACAAAATACAGAACAAAATAAGAACTTCGGATTCCTGCATTTTTGATGCACCAAACGAAGATTCTGTAACCTAAGATTGTGCCTTTAGACCTGCCTTTCCATTTGTTCATATTTCTAATTTAACAATATTCCAGCGTAACAGCATATCAATAACCCAAGATTGGTAAAATTATAACATCGATCCATTGGTACATAGACATATTGATACATTGTTACATTATTACATTGATACACTATTAAATTGGTACATTAATACATTAGTTCATTGGTTCACTGGTACATTACTTCACCGTTACATTTTTAAAGAGACCTTATTTTCAATTGCCGTGTAAAAATCGTCGAACGTGATGATGTTTTTGAAATCTGCTTCACCTAATTTCACACCAAAACTGGATTCGATGACCACCACCAAATCGATATAATCTAAACTGTCTAGACCCAAAGTCTTCTTAAAATGGGCATCATTGCTGATCTCGTCACCATCTACTTCAAATTCATTGATTAAAAAATCATTAGCAATGGCAACAATTTTTTCTCTTTCCATGTTTTTACTCAAATTTTTTAACAATTAATGCAGAATTTGTTCCTCCGAATCCGAAAGAATTTGACAAAAATACATCAATTTTTTGATTTCTGGTTTCTGAGATTAAATTAATCATTTTAGCGTCCTCATCAGGATTTTCCAAATTAATATTCGGCGCTATGAAATCATTCTCCATCATCAGGATTGAATAGATTACTTCACTTGCTCCCGCCATCCAGCACTCATGTCCAGTCATTGATTTTGTAGAACTTACAGGAACTTCACTGCCAAAAATTTCATGAATCGCTTTTGCTTCATTGGCATCGCCAATAGGTGTTGAAGTTGCATGAGCGTTGATATAGTCAATATCTTTCACTTGTAAACCTGACTGTTTCAGAGCACGGTTCATTGCTAATGCAGGTCCGTCAATATTAGGAGTGGAAATATGTCCTCCGTTTGAAGAAAAACCATATCCAACGATCTCCCCTAAAATGGTTGCCCCTCTTCTCTGCGCAGATTCCAGGCTTTCAACAATTAATGAAGCTGCTCCACCACTGGGAATTAAACCATCCCTGTCAGCATCGAATGGTCTTGATGCTTTTGTCGGCTCATTTTCCCTGACGGAAAAGACACCTAATCCATCAAAACTTGCCATCGCATATTTATTGGTTTCCTGGGCACCACCACAAACGATCATATCCTGAAAACCATTTTTGATCATCATGTAAGCCAATCCTAAAGAATGAGAACCGCTGGCACATGCTGCGCTGATCGTCAGATTAATCCCCTTTAGCCTGAAAATGGTTGAAAGATTCATGGTAACGGTAGAATTCATTGATTTGAAAATTGCTCCGGATCCCATCAAAGTTGTGTCTTTCTTTTCTTTTGCAATGTCAATAGATTCTACCACCGCTTTAGAAACACTGTCATTTCCATATAAAATACCTACCTCATTCCGGTCTAAAAAATCCTGATCTACATCTGCATGTTTTAATGCATCAAGTGTTACTAAATACGCGTACTCACTTTCCTCACCCATGCTGATACGCTGGCGTCTGCTGAGAAGATTTTTCAGATCCGGTTTTGGAACAACGCCCGACAAACCTGACCTAAAGCCAAATTCTTTTCTTTCATCCACTAAAACGATTCCTGATTTTCCTTGATACAGGGATTCTTTCACCTCTTTCAAAGAAGTTCCGATGCAAGAATAAATTCCCATTCCGGTAATGACTACCCTATTTTCCATTTTTTTTAATTTACCAATGAACCAGATGACAATGATGTAAATGTAACAGTTTAACAATGAGATAAATGTTGCAGTTTAACAGTTAGGCAATGTAGCAGTTTAACAATGATATAAATGTAACAATAAGTAAATTATGAATGACCCGTGTAATAATGTATCGGTTTACCAATTTATTAGTTTATCATTCTGAACGAACATTTCTACAATATCAAACAGGTACATTGACAAATTATCACATTTTTACATTTAAATCATTGGTAAACTGCTACATTCATCCCATTATTAAATTATCCTATTATTACATTTATATCATTTTTAAATTGTTACATTCATCCCATTATTACATTGTTACATTTATATCATTGTTAAACTGTTACATTGTTACATTAAACTGTTACATTGCTACATTAATACCAACTTTACGAATAAATTCCCCCGTTGATATTGATAACTTCCCCTGTGATGTAAGAAGATTTTCGTGAAGCTAAAAATGCCACCAGATCTGCTACTTCTTCTGCTTCACCAAAACGGTTGACAGGGATCATTGCTTTCAGCTCATCTTCATTGAAATCCTGGGTCATATCTGTTTTGATAAAACCCGGTGCAACAGCATTTACCGTAATATTTCTTTTAGCAACTTCCTGTGCAAGAGCTTTTGTAGCTCCCACTAAAGCGCCCTTCGCTGCGGAATAATTCGTCTGACCTGCTGTACCTTTCACTCCGGAAACAGAAACCATATTAATAATTCTGCCATATTTGTTTCTTAACAATTTCTGAATGAAAAAGTTAGTAACGTTATAAAAACCATTCAGACTCGTATTGATCACTGAGTTCCAGTCTTCACTGGGCATCCACATGAATAATCCGTCTCTTGTGATTCCCGCATTGTTAACAATAACCTCAACAATTGCTTTTGAATTGTTTTCCTGCCACTCCCCTAAAACTTTCAATGTTTCCTCAGCATTTCCTACATCAAACTTAAGGATTTCACCTGTTGCTCCCAATGCCTCAACGCCAGCCAGCGTTTCTTTTGCTGCCGCTTCGTTTGAAGTATAATTGATTAAAATATGGTATTTTTTATCCTCTGCCAGTTTTATACAGATTGCTCTGCCGATACCTCGGGAACCTCCTGTTATGATTGCACATTTCATCTGTTGTAACTTAGTTTTTGATGTTTTAAATATAGGATTTTCATCCTTTTGTCTGTTAATCCCCTCAGGGACTTGTAAGAAGTAGATTAATGATTTTCTGCCCCTAAAGATTTCACCTGTTCATCTCGTCAGACTTCTTAGACGTCTTATTTTTTCAGATAGTCCTTCACTTTCTGAAGATACGGATACATCACCAGATCTTCAGAGAATACAGGAACCAGGTTTCTGATGTCATCATACAGTTCCTTTGTTTTTGATGAAACTTTATCCTGATAGCCAAAATATTCTATTGCCTGAACCACCGTTACAGCTTCAATTGCCAGAACTTCAAATGCATTTTCAATAACCTTTCTGCAGATGACCGCAGCGTTGGTTCCCATGCTTACAATATCCTGATTATCATTATTATTAGGTATACTGTGAACATACATCGGATTGGAGAGCATCTGGCTTTCTGCTGTTGTAGATGTTGCAGTGAACTGCACTCCCTGCATCCCGAAATTAAACCCTAATTTACCTAAATTTACAAACGGAGGAAGGATCTCATTAATTTTTGAGTTCAGAAGGTAATTCAGCTGTCTCTCAGCCAGCATTGTCAGTTTTGTCACGACAATTTTCAACTTGTCCATTTCAAGAGAAACGTAGTCTCCATGGAAGTTTCCACCGTGATAAACATGTTGATCTGCAACGTTGATGATAGGATTGTCATTGGCTGAGTTGATTTCATTTTCGAGAACTCTCTCAGTGTATTCCAGGGTATCCAGAACAGGACCCAAAATCTGAGGAATACATCTCAAAGAGTAATATTCCTGTACTTTTTCTTTAAAGACCTTTTCCTGTTCCTCAAAATGAGTATATAGATGATCAGCTCTTTTTCTGATCAATTTGCTGTCCGACAGGTGAGCACGCATTTTCTCTGCAATTTTCTGCTGACCTGTGTGAAGCTTTGTTCCGTTCAGTGCTTCAGAAAAATGGTCGTCATAAGCCTGAACAATTTCGTTAATAGCACATGATAATTTCAATGAAATCTCGGTTAACTGACTCGCTTTGTAAGCATTGACGATACCAATTCCTGACATAACGGAGGTTCCGTTCATCAAAGCCAGACCTTCTCTTATCTCAACCTGAATAGGCTCTAAACCTTCGATTTCAAAAACTTCTTTCGTCGATTTTCTTTCACCATTGTAAAAGACCTCACCTTCACCAATTAAAACAAGCGCTAAATGTGCCAGCTGAACCAGATCTCCGCTTGCACCAACACCTCCGTGCTCGAAAATCAACGGTATGACATTCCTGTTAATCAACTCTTTAAGCAGATTCACTACAGACTCATGTACGCCGGAATTTCCCAGTGACAAAGTATTCAGCCTGGCCAGCATACAGGCTTTAACCTCATCCGCAGGAAGCGGATTTCCAATGCCTGAAGAGTGACTTCTGATTAAATTATATTGCAGCTGATGGGTATCTTCATCATTGATTTTAAATTGCGCCATCGGCCCAAATCCGGTATTTACACCATAAATTACTTTGTTCTTTGAAAATTCTTTAAGAAAAGAAAAACTTTCATTCACTCTGTCGAGAAGTGAAGGATCCAATTCTATGCTTTCGTTTTCAATGATTATTCTTTGAAAATGTCTCAGTTCTAAAAAGTTATTTATTCTCATCAATTAAAAGTAATAATATATAATTTGTAAGATATGATTAATTGTCACTAATTTTGCGCAAAGATAAAAAGTTTTATTAAACAAATGGACAAAGAAATTGTTGATGTTTTAGTAATTGGAGCCGGACCTTCCGGATGCGTATCTTCTGCTTATCTAAAGAAGAACAACATCAATGTGAAAGTGGTTGAAAAAACTAAATTCCCAAGATTGGTCGTTGGTGAAAGCCTGATCCCAAGAGTAATGGATCATTTTGATGAGGCCGGGTTATTTCCAGCTCTGGACAGGATGGGTTTTGAAAAGAAACTGGGAGCCCGTTTCATGCGGGGAAGTGAGGTCTGTATTTTTGATTTCAGCAACAAGTTTGGTGATGGCTGGGACTGGACATGGCAGGTTCCGAGAACTGATTTTGACAATACATTAGCACAGGAAGTAATCAACAAAGGAATTGACCTTGAATTTGAAACAGAGGTTATTGGCATTGAATTCAACGGTACCGATTCTGTTACCACTGTAAAAAATAAAAACGGAGAGACGAAGGAGATTCATGCAAAATTTGTCATTGACTCCAGTGGGTACGGAAGAGTTTTACCAAGACTTCTCGATTTAGAAAAGCCATCCAAACTTTCACCTCATTCTGCAATTTTCGCTCACGTAAAAGATGTTAACCGGGAAGAAGGTGAAGAGGGAACTCTCATTTCTTTTGATATTATCGAAACTGAAGTCTGGCTTTGGGTAATCCCTTTTTCAAATGGAAATACGAGTATTGGAATTGTAGGACCTACTGATTATATTGAAAAACTGTCTGAGTGCGGAAATCCAAATGAAGCTTTGAAAAAAGCCATTTCACTTTCTGATTATTATGTTAAACGTTTCGGAGATGTAGAATTTCTTTTTGAACCGAGACACCTGAAAGATTATTCCTGTTCGGTTAAAAGTTTATTCGGAAACGGATTTGCTTTAACGGGAAATGCATCTGAATTCCTTGATCCGGTTTTCTCATCGGGAATGGCTTTCGCCACAGAATCCGGAATGCTGGCTGCAAAATTAGCGATCCGACAACTGAACGGAGAGACTGTAGATTGGCAGAAAGAATATGCGGACTACATTTTATACGGAGTCAACGTTTTTACAACCTATGTTAAAGAGTGGTATACTGGAAATCTTCAGGAACTGTTTTTTCATCAACCGGAAAATCCTGATGTCAAAAGAAAAATATGCGCCGTTTTAGCCGGATATGTCTGGGATAAGAAAAATACATTCGTGAGAATACACGATACTGCGATAAAGAATCTTGCTGATTTTATAAAACTGGAGAAGCAGCAGGCATAAAAAAACCGGTCTGAGAATTTCAGACCGATTTGTATTTACTTTAAAGCTTTTTTAATTTCTTTTCCTAATTCCTTTCCTGTTTTTTCATAAGCAGCAGAAATTCTTCCATATTCCATTCCATAATCCACTTTACTTCCAATTCCTTCAATTTTATCCGCTTCCACTTTTGCCAGAACATTTGAAGGGTTTGCTGTTTCTACAAAGCTTAAGTCAGCCGACAGCTTTCCCGGCTGCATGATAAAACCACTCCATCCGGCATACATCCATTTGGGCTGAATGATCAGGGTATATCTGGCATCAATGTTCTGACCAAATTTTATTTTCTTTGATTTATTCAGACCTTCAACAAACTTTTCTGTCCAGATTGTTTCAGTATGCTGTTCCCAGACCTCTATCCAGTTTTTCCAGGCTTCTTCACCTTTTTTAGAGACCGTTTCAGTATGTCGCCGTTCTATATACTGAGTTTCTGTAAAATTCTCTGCCTGAAAAAGAGGCTCTCCGTAGATACGCTGAACATTAACTTCAGTCTGATCTTTTAAAAAATTTAAATTTCCGGATTTTAAAGTCAGTTTGTTTTGAGCAAAGATTGCAGTGTTCATTGAGACAATGAGAAAAAGAAACAGTTTTTTCATAGTTTATTAAAATTTTCCGCAAAGATAATATTCAATATTAATAAAATCTTAAAAGAATAAAACAATTCCTGTTAACTTGAATAATTATATTAGAATTACCTTAAATCTAAAAAGTTAATTGGTTTTCTGCTGTTGGGATTAAAAACTGCTTTAGACAAAATATCAAGATCAACCATTTCAATTTTTGGGCTCACTCTTAATTTCGCTCTGAAATGATCCCGCACTTCACCTTCAAAACTTTCTTCAGTTCTGTCGGTACTGATCCTGATAATAATTTCATCAAGACCAATTTCGTTCGCCTGGATCAAAATCTGATAACACTGAATACCTTCAAAGTCATTGAGGATATCATTCATCGCAGGTGGATACAACGTCGTTCCTTTATACTTGATCATCTGCTGTTTCCTTCCGACAACCGGACCTAATCTCATTGTATTTCTTCCGCAACGGCAAGGCGTGTAATGTGCTTTAACTAAATCTCCCGTTTTAAACCTTAACAGAGGAACCGCCTCAACCCCTAACGTAGTAATAGTCAATTCGCCGCTTTCTCCGTCCTTTACAGGATTTCCATTGTCATCAAGAATTTCGGTAATAATTAATTCCGGGTGTTGATGACCTCCAGCCTGAAATTCACATTCGGTAAAGGCAGTACTCATTTCTGTAGACGCGTAGGTTGAATAGAGTTGAATATTCCACTTCTCTTTAATTTTCTGCGAAAGAATATTATCTGTAAAATCCTGATTCTTGATACTTTCACCAATACATACCGCTCCATAAACACTGCAATTCTTATAATCAATCCCGTGTTTCTCAGCATAATCAATCATTTTTAATAGAAATGAAGGAACAGTGATCAGATATTTAGGCTTATACCTGAAAATAGAATCCCATTGAAGTTCAGGGATTCCCGGCCCCATTCTTACCACGCTGGCCCCCATTTTTCTCAAGCCTAAAAAATAAGCAAGACCTGCCATGAATCTTTTATCTATGGTAGTAATCATCTGTACGACATCGCCTTTCCGGATGCCGGCACAGGCAAAAGAAACGGCTTCGTTGTAAGCTAGTCTTTCAAGATCATGATCTGACAGCCCAAAAGTCACGGGATCACCTAAGGTTCCTGAAGTTGTACTGTAATCGACGATTTGATCTTGAGGAATGCAGAAAAAATCATCATTATTCTGCTGGATGTCATTCTTTGTCGTTGCTGGTATTTTCCGTAAATCTTCCAACGTCTGAATATCAGAAATCCGGATATTGTTTTCTTTGAATAACTTCTGATAGAAAGGTGATCTGCTTTCAAGATAATGTAAAAGCTCCTGAAGTTTTTCCTCCTGAAAAGTTTTTATTTCCTGAATGCCTGATTTTTCGATAGATGGGAAGAGTTCCAATAGTTTAAATTTAGACAACAAATTTATTTAAAATGAAATGAATGAAGCATGTCATTTTTAAAAATCTTATGAAATCTCCTGTTACAATTCAACTGTTCCCGATTCCGCAGATTTGCTGGTTCATTGTTATTGAACTACAAAGCTACAATTGACTAAAGATGCTCATTGCAAACTTGAAATCTATTTCGTTGCCTGTTTTATTCCTGATCATTCACGAAATAAACATTTGCTTTTCTTTCAATCTTTCCATAAACCGAATCAAAATAAAACATATCTTATAAACCGACAAAAATCACTAAATTTGCCAACTTGATTAATCAACGAAATTGAGAAATTACAAATGAGCCAATTTAAAGAATATAAAAACCTCAACCTTATAGATGTAGCCGAGAATGTTTCGGAATTCTGGAAAGCCAACGACACTTTTGCAAAAAGTGTGGAAACACGCCAGGGAAATCCTGAGTTCGTGTTTTATGAAGGCCCCCCTTCAGCTAACGGAATGCCTGGAATCCACCACGTTATGGCAAGAGCGTTGAAAGATATTTTCTGTCGTTACCAAACGCAGAACGGGAAGCAGGTTTTCCGTAAGGCGGGTTGGGACACGCACGGACTTCCGGTCGAATTAGGAGTTGAAAAAGAACTCGGAATCACAAAAGAAGATATTGGCAAAAAAATTTCGATTGAAGATTATAACAAAGCCTGTCGTGAAGCGGTAATGCGCTACACAGATGTCTGGAATCACCTGACCGAAAAAATCGGTTACTGGGTTGATCTTGAAGATCCGTACATCACGTACAAATCAAAATATATGGAGACGGTTTGGTGGTTGTTGAAGCAATTGTACAGCAAAGAACTTTTGTATAAAGGGTACACCATTCAGCCTTATTCTCCGAAAGCAGGAACCGGACTTTCTTCACATGAATTGAATCAGCCCGGCACTTACCGTGACGTAACCGATACAACGATTGTTGCTCAGTTTAAAGTTAAAAAGAATTCTTCTGAATTATTCAACGATATTGACGGAGATATAAACATTCTTGCATGGACGACAACTCCATGGACTTTACCATCAAACACCGCTTTGGCAGTAGGTAGAGATATTGAATATGTTTTGGTGAAAACTTTTAATCAGTATACTTTTGAACCTATAACAGTCGTTCTGGCAAGAGTTTTACTTGAGAAAAATTTCGGTAAAAAATTCGTGGAGGGAACAGACGAAGATCTTGCAAATTATACTTCAGACAACAAAACCATTCCCTACAAAATTGTAAAAGAATTTACAGGAGAGAAATTAGCAGGAACTCAATACGAACAGTTGATTCCATGGTTTAAACCTGACGAAACTCCTGAAAAAGCATTCAAAGTAATTATTGGTGATTTTGTGACTACGGAAGATGGTACAGGTATCGTTCATATCGCTCCTACTTTCGGTGCAGATGATGCGAGAGTTGCCAAAGAAAACGGAATCCCGCCAATGCTGATCAAGGATGAGAATGACAATCTGGTTCCGTTGGTTGATCTTCAGGGGAAATTCATTAAGGGAAATAATGTTCCGGAGACATTCTCAGGAAAATATATTAAAAACGAATACTACGACGAAGGAACTGCACCGGAAAAATCCTGGGATGTAGAGCTTGCTATCGTTTTAAAAACAGAAAACAAAGCCTTTAAGGTTGAAAAATATGTCCACAGCTACCCTCACTGCTGGAGAACTGATAAGCCGGTTTTATATTATCCGCTCGACTCATGGTTTGTAAAAATGACCGCTGTCAAAGAGCGCCTGGTGGATCTGAACAAAGAAATCAACTGGAAGCCAAAAGCTACCGGAGAAGGTCGTTTTGCCAACTGGTTAGAAAATGTAAACGACTGGAACCTCTCCCGTTCAAGATATTGGGGAATTCCTTTACCGATCTGGAGAACAGACCCTTCTATTGGTTCAGGGCAGGCTGAAGAGAAAATAATCGGTTCTGTAGAAGAATTATACAATGAAATTGAAAAATCTGTTGCGGCAGGTTTAATGAAAGAAAACCCGTTTAAAGGTTTTGTGACAGGTGATATGTCAGAGGAAAATTATTCTTTGGTTGACTTACACAAGAATATCGTAGACAAGATTGTTTTGGTTTCAGATTCAGGAAAAGCAATGAACCGCGAAAGCGACCTGATCGACGTTTGGTTCGATTCAGGATCTATGCCTTATGCACAGCTTCACTACCCTTTTGAAAATAAAGAACTGATTGATAATCATAAAGCTTTCCCGGCAGACTTTATTGCGGAAGGGGTAGATCAGACGAGAGGCTGGTTCTATACACTCCACGCCATCGGAACAGCAGTTTTTGATTCGGTCGCTTATAAAAATGTGATGAGCAACGGACTTGTTTTGGACAAAAACGGTCAGAAGATGTCAAAGCGTTTAGGAAATGCCGTTGATCCGTTTGAAACACTTGCAGTATACGGCCCCGATGCGACACGCTGGTACATGATTTCAAATGCCAATCCATGGGAAAACCTGAAGTTTGATATTGAAGGAATTGATGAGGTTAGAAGAAAATTCTTTGGAACCCTTTACAATACCTACTCATTTTTTGTTTTATATGCGAATGTTGACGGATTTAATTATTCTGAAAAAGATATTGAAAACCGTCCGGAAATCGACCGTTGGATTTTATCAGAACTGAATCTTTTAATCAAAGAAGTAAAGGCATTTTATGAAGATTATGAACCGACAAGAGTGGCAAGATCGATCAGCAATTTCGTGAATGACAACCTGAGTAACTGGTATGTAAGGCTATGCAGAAGACGTTTCTGGAAAGGAGACTATTCTGATGACAAAATTTCTGCTTACCAGACTTTATATACCTGTCTTGAAACAGTTGCCAAATTATCCGCTCCAATCGCTCCGTTCTTTATGGATCAGCTTTATCAGGATCTGAACAAAGTAACAGGAAAAGAAAACTGTGAATCTGTACATTTGACAGACTTTCCGGTTGCTGATGAAAATTTAATTGATCAGGATCTTGTTGAGAAAACCCATCTGGCACAAAGCATTACAAGTATGGTGTTCTCCTTGAGAAAAAAGGAAAATGTAAAAGTACGCCAGCCATTACAGAAAGTTCTGATCCCTGTTTTGGACAAAAAGACGGAAGAACAGATTTTAGCGGTTGCAGACCTGATCAAACAGGAAGTTAATGTTAAAGAATTACAGTTAATCAATGCTGAAGAAGCATCCCACTTAATTGTAAAACAAATAAAGCCCAATTTTAAGACTTTAGGTTCAAGACTCGGGAAAGACATGAAAACCGTTGGCAGTGAAATTACCAATCTTTCAGCCGAGCAGATCTCCCTGTTGGAGAAAGAAGGTAGTTTAGAAATTCAGGGCTATGAAATTACAACCGGTGATGTTGAGATTTCAACGAAAGATATTCCGGGATGGACGGTAACTTCTGACGGAAAAACAACTGTGGCATTAGATTTGAAGATGACTGATGAGTTAAAATCAGAAGGAATCGCAAGAGAGTTTATCAACCGGATCCAGAGTCTGAGAAAAGAGAAAGATTTTGAATTAACAGACAGAATAAACATCATTTTGGAAGAAAACAGCCCTTTTTTGGAGCAAATCAGACAAAATGAGGAATATATTTCATCAGAGGTCTTGTCGAATAAAATAGAAATTGTATCTTCACTTTCAGATTTTAACGAAATCGACATAGATGAACTAAATTTCAAGGTAAATGTTGAAAAAAATTAATATATAGTTATTGTTTTTTCAAAATCCATTTCATAATTTTATTAAAAAAGAAAAAGACCATGCAAGACGAAAGAGTAAGATATAATGACTCTGATTTACAAGAATTTAAAAAAATAATCAGAGAAAAAATAGATAAAGCAGAAAAAGATCTTCAATTGATCAGAGAAAGTTTTATCAACGATCAGAATAACGGAACCGATGATACCTCACCTACTTTCAAAGCTTTTGAAGAAGGTGCAGAAACATTGAGTAAAGAGCAAAATTCAATTTTGGCAGGAAGACAGGAAAAATTTGTAAGAGATCTTAAAAATGCCCTGATCCGAATTGAAAATAAGACCTACGGAGTCTGCAGAGTAACAGGAAAACTAATTCCTAAAGAAAGACTTTTAGCAGTTCCGCATGCTACTTTGAGTATTGAAGCTAAAAATATGCAGAGATAATTATTTTTATCTTATTTTTGTAAATAAATAATTGGGTTTATATGGTGTTTCTAAACATTATATAAACCTAATTTTTAATTATATCTATGAGCGAATATTTGATTTTAGGTATTATCCTCTTGGCAGTTTTATGGTATTTTAATAAAGATAGGATCAAAAACAGATTCTATCCTGATAAGCCTGAAAATCTGACTATAGATCAAAAATTCAATTCGGACAAAAGAGAAAGAGAAAAGGAGATCGACAGACTTCTCAGCAAAATGGGAAAGAATGGAGTCAATGACCTGTCTGCAAAAGACAGAAAAAGACTGGATGAACTTTCCAAAAAATAAAAAATTTAAATAAACAGAAGATGGAGGCATTAATTGTACACCCAAAGAACCAAATGGAGCTGAATGCGCTGAAAGGTGTAATGAAAGAAATGGGAATTCGATACGAAAAATTTCATACCAGAGGAGCAAAAACTCAAACCTTTGAGCCAAGGACTCCTGCAAAAAAAGAATACTCTGCAAAAAACAGTAAAGACAAACCAAAGACGAACCTGTAATGAAGAAGATTGCACTTATCACTTTTCTTATTTTATTAATTGATCAGGTTTCTAAAATCTATGTGAAAACGCATTTCGAACTGAATGACAGCATTGCTGTAATGCCAGGTTTTAGATTGACCTTCGTGGAAAATCCGGGTATGGCTTACGGTTTTCATTTTGGCGGTATGCTGGGCAAATATTTTCTGGTCATCGTACGTGTTTTTCTTATAGGCGGAATGATCTACCTGTTTAAAAAATGGTTATCCAGAGGCGAGTCTAATTATCTCATTATTCCGATGGCTGTTATTTTCGCCGGAGCAATAGGAAATCTTCTGGACGGGATGTTTTACGGTCTGATTTTCAACAGTGGGATGGTCTATGATGAGAGCGTTAATCAGTGGATAGGATATGGAGGAGTTTCAAAACTAGTTCCTTTTGGTGAGGGTTATTCTGCATTCATGAAAGGATGTGTAGTTGACATGCTTCATTTTCCATTAGTTGACTGGACTGTTCCTGAAAGCTGGCCTTTGATCGGCGGCAGACACTTTGAGTTCTTCAAATATATTTTCAATGTTGCAGATTCTGCAATTACGGTGGGTGCTGCATTTTTATTGATTTTCAGAAAGAAAGCATTCCCAAATGGCTTAGAATTTTAAATAATGAAAATTTTAAAAAAAATATTGTACATCGGACTGGTATTCTTAGGAATATCAGCCCTTTTTATTTTATGGGCAAACCTCAAAATAAATAGTGAGTCCGAAGATTATATTACCTCAGAATTATCCAAACTTCCTAATGAGAAAACGGGACTGCTACTGGGAACCGGCAAGACACTTTCAAACGGAAATCCGAATGCATACTTTTTCAACAGAATTACTGCAGCAGCTGCACTTTATAAATCAGGAAAAGTAAAAAATATCATTGTCAGCGGCGATAATTCTAAAAAGAATTACAATGAACCTGAAGAAATGAAGAATGAGTTGATCAGGTCAGGGGTTCCTGCTGAAAAAATATTTGAAGATTTTGCCGGTTTCAGAACTTTGGACTCTGTTGTGCGGGCAAAAGAAATTTTCGGGCAGAATTCCTATATTATTATCTCACAACGTTTCCATAACGAGCGGGCCGTTTATCTCGCAAGGAAAAATGGCATCGAAGCATTTGGTTATAATGCAGAAGATGTTAACAAATATGCAGGGTTTAAGACTAATGCAAGAGAAAAACTGGCGAGAGCAAAAGTTTTCTGGGATTTTATTTTTGGTGTTGAACCAAAATATGGAGGAGATAAAGTTCTGATCCCGTAATACAATCCACAGACTTGAATCTCTTATCCAATTTAAATACTATTCAGACTCTGTTATTTTCGTCTTTAGAAATCATTGTCTCTATATGTTCTACTGGTAATACTAGAAAACTTATTCAGCCAAGCTTCGAATCTGAATGGGATTTACTTAAATTTGCAATTCAATAATTTTAAAAATTAATTTAAAAAAAATGTCAAGAATTCTTACCGGCATACAAGCCACCGGAACCCCACATCTTGGAAATCTTTTAGGTGCTATTATTCCTGCAGTTGAGCTGTCAAAGCAAGCAGGAAACGAATCATTTTTATTCATTGCCAATCTGCATTCACTTACCCAGATTAAAGATGCAAAAGAACTGAAACAAAATACGTACGAAATTGCTGCAGCCTGGCTTGCCTGCGGACTTGATACTGAAAAAACATTCTTTTACAGACAGAGTGATATCCCTGAAACCTGTGAATTATCTTGGCATCTATCATGTTTTTTTCCATATCAGAGATTAACTCTCGCACATTCTTTCAAGGATAAAGCAGACCGGTTACAGGACGTTAATGCAGGACTGTTTACCTATCCTATCCTGATGGCTGCTGATATTTTATTATACGACGCTGAAATCGTTCCTGTAGGAAAAGATCAGCTCCAGCATCTGGAAATTGCCCGTGATGTAGCTTCCAGATTCAATAATCAGATGGGTGAAGTTCTGGTTTTACCTCAGGCTGAGCTGCAGGAGGACACCAAATACGTTCCGGGAATTGACGGCCATAAGATGTCTAAATCCAGAGGAAATATCATCAATATCTTCTTACCTGAAAAGCAATTAAAAAAGCAGGTAATGAGCATAGAAAGTGATTCCAAATCTTTGGAAGAACCAAAAGATCCTTCTACAGATAAAACTTTTGCCATCTACGAACTGATTGCGACTCCTGATCAAACCGAAGAATTGAGAGCAAAATACCTGGCGGGTAACTTCGGTTACGGTCATTCAAAGAAAGAGTTATTAGAGTTAATCTTAGCAAGATTTGAAAAAGAGAGAGAACTCTTTTCATATTACATGAGCAACCTTGAAGAACTGGAAGCAAAACTTCAGGAAGGCGCTCTGAAAACAAGATCAATTGCCACAGAAACAATCAAAAGAGTCAGAGAAAGTCTGGGAATTTAAGTATCAAACCTAATCCCTTTCAAAAATGAGAGGGATTTTTTATAAATAATCTTTTATCTGTAAAAGGTGTTTAATGACTTTTAAATTTTCCTGCTTCGGATTTTCATTCAGAACGTCAAAGAAAATAACATCCATCCCGAAATCCTGTGCGCCGGTAACATCTGCGATCCAGTCATCACCTATCAGAATACTTTCTTCTTTTTCTGCTCCGGCAAGACCTAAAGAATAGTTGAAAATGGCCGGATTCGGCTTTCGTACACCTACAGAATCTGCGCTGGTAATTGTTCTGAAATAACGGTCAATTCCCGATAAAATACATTTCCTCTCTGTAACTTCCTGAAAACCATTAGAAATAATATGAAGCGTATAATTTTTAGATTTCAGATATTCTAAAATTACATCTGCACTTTCTACCAGATGATTGTAATTAAGTATTTTATCTAAAAAGTGTTCTTCAAAAAACATAGATAGCTCAGAGTCATCAATTCCAAAATGATTGAATGCATCATAAAACCTGTGTTTTCTCAAATATTCTTTATCAATTTCACCATCTCTTATCTGCTCCCAGAGTTTTTCATTAATTTCATGATACACCGCATGGAACTCTTCAAAGTCAATAGAATATTTTAAAGAAATTTCTTCCTTTCCAAAAAGATCTTTAATGGTTAGATAAGCGTTTCTCCGGTGATCCCAAAGAGTATTGTCAAGGTCAAAAAAAATGTGCTGGATTTTCATACAGCACAAAATTAATAATTAATTTTTTGAAAGTTGATAAGGTTGATCCTTAATCCTGACAACCTCAAGACTTTTTGAGAAACTCAGCAAAAAATCAATGGTTTGTTTTTTGGGTTTCAGACATTTCATTTTTAAAGAATCGTTATTTTTCATAGGCAGAAAAGTTTTTTCTTTAAAACGTGAAACATGGTGAATTATTATCTTGTCAGTACAATATTATTTTCTTCCATGATTTTCCTTAGATTGATAAGTGCATACCGCACCCTTCCTAAAGTAGTATTAATACTCATATCCGTATGATCTGCAATTTCTTTGAAACTAAGTCCGTCGAAAAACCTGAGTTTTATCACCTCTTGCTGATTCGCGGGTAAGTACTGCAACATTTTCAGCAAATCTTCCTGAATCTGCATGCTTACCAACTGGTCTTCAATATTCTCTGAAGGCTCTCTGATGAGATCAAAGATCGAAAACTCATCATTTTCGAAGGTAGTTTCAGAGACTTTAATGTTCTTGGATTTTGCTCTGAAATGATCAATAATAAGATTCTGGGCAATTCTTTTTGCCCATAAAATGAATTTACCCTCCTCATTATAACGTCCTTCTTTAAGCATAATGATGATCTTGATAAAAGTATCCTGGAAAACATCATTCGCTAAATCTTCATCGTTGATCTTATATAGAATAAACGAAAAAAGATCTTTTTGATGACGGTGGATAAGGGTTGATAATGCTTCTTCGTCTCCTTTCTGATAAAGAGATATTAATAGGCTATCTGTTGATTTCATGACTTCTTCTCAGTATTTAACTGTATACATGCAGTCTCCAAACATTCTGTCGGGTTTTTGCGTACTACAGGTTTGTATTAGAGTAGAGTCTTATCAATAAGCATTAAAATTATGCTGTAAATATAAATAAAATTTTAATAACTGTTAAGAAATTATAAGAAATTTTGAGTAAATACGTAAAAAAATCTAATTAAACATATCATGTAAGAATGCAGTAGGAATATTTAGTGTGAAATTAATATTCAAGCCTTTGAGTTCTTTACCATTTAATCTGGAATCTGCAATCGGAAATGCATAACCTCCGGTAAGATCAAGAAGCCCGAATAAAGAAACCCCTATTTTGGGAGCAACATATTTATTTGTTCCCTCTACTCCTGCCAGGAAATAATAGGAATGTTTGAAATCAACATTTTTTTCAAAATTCAATAAGAGGTCAGCATTCACTTTCGGCATGATCGCAAATTCTGAGTTTGCAGAACCCATCAGGGCAGAAGCCCCCAGTCTGTAAATAACATCATCCGTCTTCAGAAACAGCAGCTTACCGCCTACTTCCCCGAAACTTTGATTTTGATACACATATCCTACATTAATCATTTTATGAATGGTTACCTGAGCCTTGGCATAAGCACCAAGAAACGACATACACATTATTAAAGCTAAGCCTCGAAAGTTCTTCATCTTTTTTTATTTAAAACGTAAATTTAAAAAAAACTGCCTTATCCAATGAAGATAAAGCAGTTTTAATATCTAAAAGAAAAGATTAAATTCCAAAGGCGGATTTAATGTCTTCTACTTTGTCTAATTTCTCCCATGTGAAAAACTCCAGGCCTGTAAGAGTCAGTTCGTTTTTATGGCCTTTATTAAATGTTTTGTCAGCTATGAAATGCTCTCTCCCCATATGACCGTAAGAAGCAGTCTCCTGATAGATTGGATTTCTCAATTTCAGATTCTGCTCAATTGCATATGGCCTTAAGTCAAATATTGCAGATACTTTTTTTGCAATTTCACCATCATTCAGACCCACTTTTGCGGTTCCGTAGGTATTGATGTATAAACCACAAGGCTCCGCAACACCAATTGCATAAGAAACCTGTACCAAAACCTCATCCGCAACACCTGCAGCGACTAAGTTTTTAGCTATGTGTCTTGTAGCATATGCAGCACTTCTGTCTACTTTAGAAGGATCTTTTCCTGAGAACGCACCACCGCCGTGAGCTCCTTTACCTCCATATGTATCTACGATGATTTTTCTCCCGGTAAGGCCAGTATCTCCGTGAGGACCTCCTATGACGAATTTCCCGGTTGGATTGATATGGTATTTGATCTGATCGTTGAATAAAGCTTTGATTTCTTCTGTCTGCAGCGCAGTAACTCTTGGGATCAGTATATTTTTAATATCTTCTCTGATTTTACTCAGCATTTCTTCTTCAGCAGCAAAATCGTCATGTTGTGTAGAGACAACGATGGAGTCAATCCTCACCGGTCTATGATCATCAGAATATTCAATGGTTACCTGACTTTTTGCATCAGGACGAAGATAAGTGATTTCAGAATTTTCTCTTCTGAGTGCAGACAGTTCTTTAAGGATTGTATGTGCCAGGTCAAGAGCTAAAGGCATATAGTTTGCCGTTTCATTGGTTGCATAACCAAACATCATCCCCTGATCACCCGCGCCCTGTGCATTAGCTTTTGTCTCAAAAGTCCCATCAGAAGCGATTCGGTCAACTCCCTGATTAATATCCGGTGATTGCTCATGGATTGCAGAAATAACTCCGCAAGAATCTCCGTTGAACATATACTCACCTTTCGTATATCCTATTCCGTTGATTACCTCTCTTGCAATGGTCTGTACATCAAGATAGGCATCTGATTTTACTTCACCTGCCAGTACTACCTGTCCCGTAGTTACCAAAGTTTCACAAGCTACTTTTGAATTTTTATCATATGCTAAAAAATGATCGATCAGTGCATCGGAAATCTGGTCGGCAATTTTATCTGGATGCCCTTCTGAAACGGATTCAGATGTAAATAAATAAGACATATTATTCTTTATTTTTTTAGATTAGAATGTTGAAGAAAAAAATGAATAATTGCCGGAAATGCTAAAAAGAATATACTGTTTTAGCATTTTTTTAGAGAGGTTGCAATCAGGTCAAATTTTTCCTCGTTATAAACGTCAGCAAATTTAAGTACTATTTTGGTAATACTCAAACCTTTTACCCTGTATTTATAATTTTCTTTAAATTAATGAGATTTATCAATAATGAGTTTATTGTGGTTTTATGCTCACAAAATCTTTAGGATTCTCATTAAAATTCAATTTCTCTGCAAGCGATGTCTTAATAAATGATCCCAATTCATCAATTATTTTCTGTTTGAAAGTAGGCTTGTAATAAATAATACTGATTTCCCGATAAGGAAAAGGCTTCTTGAACCTGAAAACCTTGCCTTTCTGCTCTTCGGACAACTGATTTAAAGCAAGTTCGGGCAAAATACTGATTCCACCTACTTTATCAACCATATGTACAAGAGTTTGAATATTGGAAGCTAAGAAATCAAGATTTTTAGGTTTTAATCTGTTTTCTTTCAGGTGACAGATATTTTCGAACTGATTTCTCAAACAGTTACCTTCTTCTAAAAGCCATACTTTTTCTACATTCAGTTCGTCAGGAACAACAAATGTATTCTTTTTGTTTGCTTCTGTATCTGAACTGTAAATCATCAGCTCTTCATTGAAAAGGAAATCCTGGTAAAACTCGTTTGCATTATCATAGGGAGTGGAAATAATACCTGCGTCCAGTTCTCCTGCTTTTAGTGCCTTGATAATGTTATCGGTGGTCATTTCTTTGACATTCATCAAAATTTTAGGATTCTTTTCAAGGAAATGGAAAATTTCAGTCGGAAGGATAAATGATGAAACTGTAGGAATAATTCCAAGGTTAATAGTGCCGCCTAAAATATTATTTAATAAATTAGCTTTGTTTTTAAGCTCATTGACCGCCTCTATAATGACCTTTGCCTGATCGATAATCTGCAATCCTACATCTGTTGTCCGGATAGGGTGAGTCGTTCTGTCAAAAACCTTGACATCCAGCTCATCTTCGAACTTTTGTATCATCGCACTCAGGGTTGGCTGAGTGATAAAACAGGCTTGAGCGGCTTTTCCAAAATGTTTATACTTATCAACAGCGATAAGATATTCCAATTGCTGAATGTTCATTTGATGAATATTATCTATTACAAAGATATGATGTTTTTAGTAGAATCAATTAAAAAAATCTACTAATTTTGGGGTAGCAAAAATGATAATAAGAGAAAAAAATAAATTAAATTAAATGATATGGATTCTAAAAAACTAACGTCAAGCAGCGGTGCACCGTACTTCGAACATCAAGATTCTCAGACAGCTGGTCCCAGAGGTCCGGTTCTTTTACAGGATTTCATTTTACAGGAAAATCTTGCTCATTTTGTAAGAGAAAGAATTCCGGAAAGAATTGTACATGCTAAAGGAAGTGGTGCCTATGGAAAATTTACAGTCACCCATGACATCTCACGATATACAAAAGCTAAACTGTTTTCCCAGGTTGGAAATTCATGTAAAATGTTTGCCCGTTTCTCTACGGTAGGTGGTGAAAAAGGAAGTGCTGATACAGCAAGAGACCCGCGTGGTTTCGCATTGAAATTTTATACTGAAGACGGAAACTGGGATCTGGTAGGAAACAACACTCCTGTTTTCTTTATAAAAGATGCGAAAAAATTTCCTGATTTTATCCACACCCAAAAGAGAGTTCCGAAAACCAACCTGAAGAGTGCTACCATGATGTGGGACTTCTGGAGTTTAAACCCTGAATCTCTTCATCAGGTTCTTATCTTAATGTCAGAAAGGGGAACTCCTTACGGCTACAGACACATGCACGGATTTGGTTCCCATACATTTTCAATGATCAATTCCAACAATCAGAGAACATGGGTTAAATTTCATTTTAAAACAAAACAGGGAATTAAAAATTTCACCAACGAGGAAGCTACAAAAATGGCAGGAGAAAATCCCGATTTTGCTCAGGAAGATCTATGTAATGCGATTGAAAATGGTGATTTCCCAAAATGGACAATGTACATTCAGGTGATGACCGAAGAACAGGCAAAAGAATTCAGATGGAATCCTTTTGACATAACCAAAGTATGGTCTCAGGGAGAGTTTCCTTTAATCGAAGTTGGGGAAATGGAACTGAATGAAGTTCCGGTAAATTATTTCGCTCATGTAGAACAATCTATTTTTTCGCCAAGTAACCTGATTAACGGAATCAGCTTTTCACCTGATAAAATGCTTCAGGGAAGACTATTTTCCTATCCTGACGCCCACAGATACAGGGTAGGTGTAAATGCTCACCATCTGGAAGTAAACAGGTGTCCGTTTGCAGTCAACAATTACCAGAGAGACGGTTTCATGGCAGATTCAAGTGAATATCAGGACAAGCCTAATTACCACCCTAACAGCTTTGATGATATCCAGCCTGATTCAGCTTACAAAAATTTTGAATATGAATTAGACAGCAATCACGTTGCCAACTATAACCGCAATGAAAATGATGATGATCATTATACCCAACCTGGATTGTTATATACAAAAGCAATGACTCAGGAAGACAGGGATCATCTGGTTAAAAACATCATTGACAATATGAGTGGTATTGAAGGACCTAAGAGAGATGAAATCATCAACCGTCAGCTTTGTCATTTTTTCAGAGCAAATATAGAGCTTGGAATGAAAGTAGCCTCAGGATTAAACATCAATATTGATTCAAATATGATGAATCATCTAAAATAATTTCTGAAAAATAGACTAAAAAGGGAAAAAATTCACTTTTTCCCTTTTATTTTTGCCAAATATTTTTTAATTTGCAGATTATTAAAGATATAGACGGCGAATGAGTTACGAAAACATAACCTTAAACAAGGAAGACAAAACTGCAATCATCACCATAAACAGACCTGAAAGTTTAAATGCACTGAACGCAAAAACAATAAAAGAAGTCAGTTCTGCGTTAGATGAATTAGCGTCTGACCAAGAGATAAGAGTTATCATTTTAACCGGAAGCGGAAATAAATCATTTGTAGCGGGTGCAGATATAAAAGAATTCAGCGGTTTCAACCAAGAAGAAGCTGAAGAGCTTGCAAGAAGCGGGCAGGAGATTCTTTTTAACAAGATTGAAAATCTTTCTAAGCCTGTCATTGCAGCAGTCAATGGCTTTGCTTTAGGCGGCGGTCTTGAGCTTGCGATGTCATGTCACATTAGATATGCATCTGAAAATGCAAAATTGGGTCTTCCTGAAGTTACTTTAGGTTTGATTCCTGGATACGGAGGTACACAAAGACTTCCAAAACTTGTAGGAAAAGGGATTGCCAATGAGATGATTTTCTCAGCAAAAATGATTTCTGCACACAAGGCTAAAGAAATTGGCCTTGTTAATGAAGTATATTCGTCGGAAGAGTTATTAGCAAAAACCGAAGAATTGGCTAAAATAATCGCTTACAACTCTCCTATGGCAATTTCAAAAGCAATTCATGCTACGAATATGTCTGATACTGACAATGGCTTCGAAACCGAAATTAAATATTTCGGAGAACTTTTTGAATTAGAAGATAAAAAAGAAGGGGTTTCTGCTTTCCTTGAGAAAAGAAAGCCCAATTTTTAAGATTATTATCACAATTATTTCGAAATACAACGATGCAGATGTATAATAAGTTTGACAAAGCTTATCTAAAAATGGCTCTGGAATGGGCAAAACTATCCTACTGCGAAAGGAAACAGGTAGGAGCTCTTATTGTAAAAGATAGGATGATTATTTCAGATGGTTACAATGGTACCCCTTCTGGATCTGAAAACTGCTGTGAAGACGAAACAGGTAAAACACACTGGTACGTTCTTCATGCAGAAGCTAATGCGATTTTGAAACTGGCCGGTTCTACACAATCAGCACGGGGAGCTACCCTTTATCTTACGCTCTCTCCCTGTAAAGATTGCAGCAAATTGATATTACAGGCAGGGATTGAAAAACTCGTCTACATCAATGCTTATTCTGATGATGAAGGAATATCATTTTTAAAAAGCCATGGTATTGAAATAATACAGGTTTCTGAAAATGAATTACAAATTTAAAAAAAACACAACACAATGACTTGGGATGAAAAAATTAAAGATTTTGAAATTTTTCTGAGATTTGAAAGAAATTTTTCCGAAAACACGCTTGACGCTTACATAAGGGATATCAGAAAACTGAGAGATTATGCACAAAATGATCTTGAAAATGTTGGCCCGGATGTAATCTCTTACGAAAATCTTCAGGAGTATATTTTTACTCTTTCCAAACAAAAATTTAGCGAGAGATCACAGGCTAGGTGGATCTCTTCCATCAAAGCATTTTTCAGATATCTTGTAGAAGATGAAATACGTGAAGACAATCCATCCACACTTCTTGAAGGCCCAAAACTGGGTCTTTATCTACCGGATACTCTGAGTCTGTCAGACATTAACAAAATAATTGATGCCATTGAGTTACAGTCAGATATTGGAAAAAGAAACCACTGTATCATAGAAGTTTTATATGGCTGTGGAATCCGTGTTTCCGAACTGATCGATATTAAAATATCAAACATTAATTTTAAAGAAAATTACATAAAGATCTTAGGAAAAGGAAATAAGGCCCGCTTTGTTCCATTAGCTGAGTATACCGCAGAACTGCTGCAGACCTATATCAGGGAAGTACGTTCACAATGTAAAATCAATAAAAAACACGAAGATTCATTATTTTTAAACAGCAGGGGAACCTCCATGTCACGGGTAATAGTATTTGTCATTATCAAAGAACTTACTGATAAAGCGGGAATAAGTAAGAAAATATCTCCGCATACCTTCAGACATTCATTTGCCACCCATTTATTACAAAACGGTGTAGATCTGCGGTATATACAGGAGATGCTTGGACATTCAAGCATTACAACCACTGCCGTTTACACTCATTTGAAAACTGAGGAACTGCGGGATGTCATTTTACATTACCATCCAAGAAACAAGGCTAAAATTATTGAATGAAAATATTAAAATACTGTCCGGAATGCGGCAAAGAAACATTGAATTGGGATGGTGAAAAGAAATGGAGCTGCCCCAACTGCAATTTTCGATTATATAACAACGTTGCCGGTGCAGTAGCAGTAGTGATCCGCTATAAGAATGAGATTTACCTTACACGGAGAAATCAGGAGCCGAAAAAAGGAAAGCTTGATCTTGCAGGCGGTTTTGTGGATCCCGAAGAAAGTGCAGAGAATACTTGTAAAAGGGAACTTTTTGAAGAGCTTAAACTCACCATTGACATTGGCAGTCTTAAATATCTTACAAGTCTGCCCAATGTATATCAGTACAAGGAAATTGACTACAATACGATCGATTTATTCTACGAATATACTGTTTCAGAAAAATTTGATGTCAGTCTGGAACTTTCGGAAATTTCAGAAGCTCAGTGGATTCACATTTCAGAAGTCAATCCTGATGATATCGCATTCGATTCACAGAAAATATTTTTTGAAGATTACTTGAAGAACATTTAAGTTATTATACTCCCGCATATCGTAAAAATACCGAACAGGTGAAATTTTACAGTATGCGGGATTTTTTTAACTAACATACTGAAAATAAGAAAGAAAATTCCTCCTTATTAAGTCAAGATAAAATCAGGAAGATGCTTAATAGGATTTCGATTCTAAAATATTTTCGAAATATTGGATTAATACCGTTCTTTCAGCATCAGAGATATTGGCTTCATCATGATAGACCACATATGCAGGCAGTGGCATTGATTTATCCTGAAGTGTCTGCACTGCTTTTTTGAGCATACTTTCTTTCAGTTCTTTATTATAGCTGTTCCACAAAGAAAAATTTAAATGCTCACGTCCTTCATTCACATGATCTTTAACTGACCATGAAATGGGTGCTATATAAGCATATTTTGGATAAACTGTCTCATTAGAATGACAATCATAGCATGCACTTTTCAGCAATCCTGTTATCTTAAGCGGAGTTTTTTTTACATCGGTAAAATTGACTGACCGATTAACCGGCTGATTGATCTTATCGGTCGGAATAAACTGAATCAATGCAAAAAGTACAAGGGACCAGAAAACTATTCTTTTTACTGTCTTCATTATCTGCTACGTTGTATAGTGTTGGTACCGGACGTTGTAGAATTATTAAAGGAGCCGTTATTATTAAAACCCTGCTGTGGCTGAGCCTCATCTTCCTTGTTTTCTTTTGGAGCCGTTTTAATCCCTTCAAATGTCCTTTTGTCATTCAGATCCCAATCTTCTTTAGATTCCCATAATGGTCTCGCAACAACCATTTTATAATAGACATAAGAGTCTTCAGCAAAAACCTGATTGACAAAATCTGCTTCATCCCAACGTTTGTTATTATTGTTGTCTACTAAAATCCTTACAATATATTCACCGGGTTTTACAATATCAAACTTAACCGCATTTCCGCTGGTATATTTTTGATATACTGCTTTTTCAGAAGTATCCAGTAACTGAATCCAGTATTTTGAGGCGGGAGCATTCGTAAGGCTGAATGCCAAACTTCCATAGTTTTCTATTTTATCCGCTTCAAAATCAAATCTTTTGGACTCTGCATTTTTATCATAAAAAGATGAAACAGTAGTTTTCGGAATCGTAAGCTGATATTTTTTCCCGGCAATAAAATCAGATTGGATTAATATCTGATAAGGATTGGATTCTGATATTTTTGCTGTAAAATTCTGAGTCGTCAGACTGTCGCTTTTTAAAATCCATTTTTCAGGGCTTACCTTATCAACAATGTAATTTGAGGTAATTTTAAAATCTGTCTTTGGAGGAAGCAAATTTCCGTCCTCATTCGTCAGTGTCATTGTATTTTTTGCATTGTACTTGTAAAAAACGGAAGTTGAATCTTTTCTGTCATCCGCCTGATAACCGAATTTAAGATTTTCAGTAACTTTCTGACCAACATCACTCTTTACGGCATCAAACCAAATTCTTACCGAATCTGACTTTGGTGTATGCGTTACTTTCAGATCCTGAAGTTTTTGATTTTTAGAAAAAACCTTTACATCGGTAGGATTGCCTTCGAAGGTCATCAGAATACCACCAGGGATTTCTTTTAATTCCGGCTTTTTATATGGTTTTTTTGAAGGGTATAATTTTAAATTTAATCCTGAAATTGACTTTTCAATTGTAACGGTATCTTTCTGAAATCCAATTTTCTCTTTCCCCGGATCATAAACCGAATTACCGTTTTCGTCATCGAAGGCGATAATTTTGTATTTGCCCGTCGCAAGATAATTGAGTTCATAATATCCATCGTCATCTACTTTTGTGATATAATATGGCTTCTTTCTGTAATCAATAGTGTCTTTCAGCTGATAGAGTCCCACGACCATCTTATTCTCGCTGCTGCTTTGTTTTTTTATGGTAAAAGCATCTTTTACTTCACCGCTTATGTAAAGATCATCCAGCTTTTCACCTGTAGAAAAGGCAAAATTAAAATACCTTAATATATTTGATTCACTGTTATCTGCAATCGAATTTCCAAAGTTAAAATTATATGTAGTATTTGCCTGCAGGGTATCTGACCACTGAATGACCAGAAACTTATTGGCAATATTTGAGGGAAGAATCCTTGTAATATTCTCTATCGGAGGGGAGATATTGAGATTTTTATTGATATCTTTCAGCGTGATGTATTCATCAAAATCGATTCTTAACTCTTTTATATCTCTTCTTACATTAACTCTTGTCGTATCAATATTTGAACTTAAAAACTTCGGAGCCAGCGTATCTTTAGGGCCTCCGACAGGCGCACCGACCCTAGCACAGGAATGTGCCAGAAAAATGAAAGCCAGTAAGAGGAAAATTCTTTTCATGAATATATTTGAGCAAAAATAAACATTATTCTCCAAAAACCTCGGTTCCTGACTTTAATGTGTCTTTATTATCATTCATAAGATGATGGAGCTTATCTTTCTGAGGTGGAAAATCTTCGAATAACCCAGACAGTGCCAATGCAGAATAAACTTTTCCGGAATATCTGTTTCCAATGGCCACAATGGTTACTTTTGATTTTAGAAGATGGGCAAATACAGAATTGGTTCCGTGCCACCAGCCATTATGATAAGTCAGTTTTTCACCATTATCAAAAATTTTCATCCTGAACCCTAAACCATAATTATTCTGCCCTGCCTTTTCATTACTGTAAGGCGCAAAGACCATCTGCATCAGCTCGGGTTTTAAAAAATCTTTTGAAAAAAGTGCTTTGGAAAAACTGTAAAGATCTCTGGGTGTTGTATATACGTTTTTATCACCATAGATCAGATCCAGACGGTCCAGGGGATATAATTTTTTCCCTCCATAATAAAATGACTGTGCCGCAGTAGGAATGTCTTTTTCCTGAAAAATGTAGGTGTTGGACATTTTTAGCGGAGTGAAGACCATTTCTTTCATCGCCTGCGGGAAAGGAGTCTTTGTGATTTTCTCAATTAAAAGTGCGAGAAGTGCAAAATTGGTATTGCAGTACATAAAACCGGTATCGGTGTCTCTTGCCAGATCAGGTTTGTATTTGATGATCATATTCAGAACATCCTGATTGGTAATATATGTTTTTGTAAGTTCTGCCGGTGCGGGCTGAATTTTCGTTATAAAATATTCATATTTAGGAAGACCGCTTCTTTGATCCAATAAGGTCTGGACCGTTACATCAGGATAAGGAAATCCGGGAAAATGCTGCGTTAAGTGATCTGATAGTTTAATCTTTCCGGCTTCGACCAACTTCAGCATTGCCATTGCCGTGAGTGTCTTAGAAACTGATGCTACATGTAACGGAGTATTTTTATCGATCGGCATCTGATTACCCTCTCTTGCAAAACCTCTGTAACTTTCAAATAAAATATCATTTCCTTTTGCCACTAAAATCCCGCCGCTTAAATCACTTCCTTCCCAGACTTTTTTATAATACTGATCAATATAATTGACAATAAAATCTTTATTCGAAAGAACAGCATCCTGAGGGGAAAATACTTTACCCAAATCAACATTCCCATAATTAGGAAGATTCGTACTGTTATCGGTGACAGACTCTTTATTTTCGGATTTGTTTTTGCAGGAAAAAAGAAATAAAAACAGGGTTGCAGCAAGTACAAAAGTAAGCTTCTTCATGAGTTTCAAAAATGAGTGGCAATTTAACAAAACTCAAAATAAATCATGAAGCATCCTTGCAAATTATGAATTATTTAACACAATAAACACTTTCTAATCGGAAAAATAAAAAAGTATTTTATCCACAATGACCTGGGCCAGTTTCTCTTTGCTCTGATGAGTCCATCCGGCAATATGCGGTGTGACAATTGTTTTTTCGGAATCTAAAAGGTATTGCAGATCTTCATTTTCGGTGTCAAGATTTTCAAAGGAAGCCTTTTCATATTCCAGAACATCAAGACATGCACCTCTCACTTTTCCGGATTTTAAACCTTCCACCAAGTATTCTGTTTCCACATTTTTCCCTCTCGCAGTGTTCACAAAATAGAAATCGTTTTTCATCTCAGAAATAAACTGAGCATTGATTAGATACTTTGTTGAATCCGTTAAAGGAATATGCAGACTTAACACTTCAGCTTTTTCTTTCAGTTCTTCCAAAGAAACCTGCGTTGCAAATTCATCCGAAAGATCAGGAATAATATCATGAAAAATCACCTTACAGCCAAATCCCGAAAGTCTTTTTGCAGTAGCTTTGCCCATATTACCGTAGCCGATAAGACCTATTGTTTTACCCAACAATTCATCACCACGATTCTCCTCACGGAGCCAGACCCCATTTTTAACTTCAGCTGAAGCAATGAAAAGTCTGTGCATTAAAATAAGAAGCATTCCGACAACATGTTCGGCAACAGAATCCCTGTTTCCTTCAGGAGAATTGATTAGCTGAATTCCCAACTTCTCTGCTGCAGGAATATCAATATTTTCCATTCCGGCTCCTACCCTGGCGATAAATTTGAGGTTTTTTGCTTTCTCTAAAAAATTTTGATCTAAAGGAATCCGACTTCTGATAATCACTCCATCGTAATGTTGAATTTTTTGACAAACCTCATCATAAGAAGAGGTAAAATCTTCTTCCAGAGAAAAGTTTTTTGCTGAAAGCTGGTCGGTAATGAGTTGATGGTTTTTATCTAAAAGGAGAATTCGCATATCTTTTAAACACTGATTATACTATTATTTTTTCACGAAGACTACACCAACAGCTCTATCATTTACTCAATAAGTATTGTGTAAATCATTGCAGTCCATTGAATAATCTAAAATTAAGAAGGTTCCTGAAACAGTTTCTTCAGTTCGACAGATTCCAGAGGCTTCATTCTGCCTGAAAGAATCAGGGAAAGTTCTTTTCTTCTCAGAGCTGCAGCATATCTTTCTTTCTCAACTTCTGTTTCCGGTTCCATGTCAGGAATTGGTATCGGTCTGTTAAATTCATCTACCGCTACAAATGTGTAGATTCCTTTGTTGGTCTGTATTTTTTTGTGATTAATTGGGTCATCTAACCAAACATCAACATATATTTCCATCGAAGTGGAAAATGCACGGGAAACTTTAGATTCCATGACAACGATTCCTCCTTCCGGAATTGGATGATCAAATGAAACATGATTTACAGAAGCGGTCACCACTCTTCTTTCGCAATGTCTTGTTGCAGAAATAGAAGCACAGCGATCCATTCTTGCCAGTAACTCTCCTCCGAAAAGATTTCTGAGTTGATTGGTATCATTGGGAAGTACGATATTCGTCATAATCGTCAGCGATTCTGACGCTTTTTTTATTTTTGCCATCTTGTTGTTTTTTTGTTGGAATTGGATCTCCAGTTTTTTGCAGCCTGCTTTATAGAATCTTTGTGTAAGGAATCCGCTTTAAAAGCTTTTACAGAATCTGCTTTTTTGATCTGTGCAGAGTCTGGTTTTACAGGAACCTTCTTTTCAATTCTTCTCGTTTTTGTCTGTACTGAAACATCATCAAAAGATTTCTTTCCAAAAATAAGGTCCTGCTGCGTATAGGCTAAATATAACATTCCTAAGACAGGAATAATGAAAAGAAAAATCCAAAGAATCGATTTGTTGAATTTATAATCTTTCTCGGTATTTTTCGGGCTTTCGAAAGTCTGACCTTTATTGATATCTGAAAAGTGAATCTCTTCCAGACCATAAAAATCGGGGTGATCAGATTCCAGGCGGTTTCCTCTAAAATGGAGCTCTCCGTCTTCAATAAAAACAGTTCCCAGATCCTGAATCTCCAAAATCTGCTCTGCCTGAAGTTTTTTCTTCCAAAAATCGGTCTGTACCTGCAATTCATTTTCAGCAGCTTCTTTTGAAATTGCCTTTTGATCGCTGACAAACCGGGTCAGATCGTCGGATAAAACCTGATAGTCAGAATGAAAAGAAATTTTTGTAGAGGGAGGAAGGATACTTCCGTTTTCTGAATTGATGACTGCTTTAGAATTTTCCAGAGAAAATACACCAAACTTCGGCACGGTTACTGTCCCGAATTGTTTCAAATAGTCTAAAATGTAAGCTGAAATATTCATTTGACGGCAAATTTATAACTTTTTCACGACTTTTAGGAAGATTTGTTTTTACTAAAACAGACCTCATGGAAGACAAAAATTCTTTCATTCTTAAAAACGCTGTAATCATCTAAGTTTTTTTGATCATGAAAATTTTATTAGTTCTTCAAGACGCTTCACTCAGATAAGATAACCCATAAATTCTGAATATATACCATCGTTATAAGTTAAACCCTGAAAGAATTTTACATGCAGAATTTTTGATGAGTACAGAAATTAAAAAAATCGTGTCGGTTTGTTTACGCTGTTATCATACAGAATTTTCTCATTATGACTGAGAAATTTTCTTTTTCTTAATGGCATCCTGTTCAGCTCCGTTCACAATGAGCCTATGCCTGACATAGCATACAATAAAAAAAGACTGCCGAAGCAGTCTTAAAAAAATTAATCTGAACTTACTGAATATATTAATGTGACTGGTATCTCATTTATTTACTGAATTTTCCAGCTGATTCCAAACATAAAGTTGGTTCCTGCCTGGGAATAGTAAAGAGGATCTCCTTCCCAGACCGCCCCGTTGTTTACGTATTTTTTATTTAAAAGATTATTGACCAACAGTTTCAAAGCAACATCATTTCCTGCAACTTTAAAGTGGTACTGCGCATTAAAATCAGTCAGGAAATAATCTTTGAGCTGCAAACTTTTATTTTCTGTATTATCTAAATACTGTTTTCCCACATACTGGTTCATTAAAGAAAATTCGAAATTTTTATCCGGATTAAATTTCAATCCTAAATTAGCAATCACATTTGGAGAAAAAGAAATTTCAGTATTCCCCAGTTCAGTCACTACGTTATTGTTTTCTGTATTAAAATCCAGGTTCCTGTTCTGACTTAAACTTACATTTCCTGATATTTCAAATTTCTTTGAAAGTTTGGCAAGGGCACCAACTTCAATTCCTCTCCTGTAGCTTTCCCCGGAATTGGTTCTGATAAAAGCTCCCACATTATTGAGTTCGCCATTTAAAACCAATTGATTTACATAGTACATATAATAAAGATTGGCTGTTAAAGACACTGCCCCTAACTGTTTTTCCAGACCGGCTTCAAAATCGTGCAGCTTTTCAGCTTTTACATTACTGTCTGCAATAAGATCATCCCGATTGGGTTCGCGTTGTGCATGGGCATAAGAAAGGAAAACTTTTCCGCTTTCTATTCTGTAATTCACGCCCGCCTTTGGATTAAAGAAAAGCCAGTTGCGTTTAATATCGGCACCTTCTTCGTCGCCTGCTGTTAAAATTTTTGTATCGTAATCGATATTTCTAAGCTGAAGATCTCCGAAAAATTCGAAATCATTTACTTTAATCAAAGCTTTGGCAAAGCCGGAGACTTCATTTTTTACAGAACGGTTCCTGTAATATTCGTGCTCATCAATCTGTGGGAAGAAAACTCCCGTGACATTTCCAAAATGCCTTCCGTAGTATTGATTAGCTACAGCACCAAAATTGACATCCAGATTTTCAAATTTGCCGTACAAAGTAGATACAACTCCATAGAAATCATTATTCAGCCATTTTTTTCTGATAAAATCAGATCTTTCCAAAAGTGTGGTTCCTTCCGTGATATTCGGAAGGTTATATCGTGAAAAACGGTTGTCCTGACGGTAATTTTCATAATATCCTTTTCCTTTTGTGTAATGGAACGTTGTTTCAAGATTCCATGTGTCATTCAATCCCTGCTCCCAAAGTAACTGGTAGTGATTCTGTCTGTAGTTATCGGTCTCATTACCGGAAAAACCGGAAATATCTCCTGTGCTGTTATAAATCGCACCTGAAGGATTGAATCTTGGGTTAGTTTCCCATGTCTTTCTGTCGATCCCGTTCCAGGCCTGGTAGGTTTTTTCTTTTCCACCAAAAGCCATCAGCCGGATTTTGGTATTTTTTTCTTCAAACAGAGCCGTAAAATTATATGAATGTAAATCTGAAAAAGCCCTGTCAATATATCCGTCTGAATGAATGTTGGTATATCTTCCCATAACGGAAAGGCGATCTTTCCAGAATTTCCCGGAACCTACCTCTGCAGAGTATTTATACGTATTAAAAGATCCATAACTGTCATCTGTTTTAAAGTAAAACTTTTCTTCAGGTTCTTTGGAAATCACATTAATACTTGCCCCAAAAGCAGAAACTCCGTTGTTAGACGTCCCTACTCCCCTCTGAATAACAATCTGTGATGCAGAACTTGTAAGATCGGGTACATTGACAAAGAAAGTTCCCTGACTTTCAGAATCATTAAAAGGAACCCCGTTCATCATTACATTGATTCCCCTACCTGCCACTCCACGAATTCTGAAGCCAGTATAGCCTACCCCGTTTCCTGCATCTGAAGTTGATATAATGGAAGTTTGGTTTTTCAGAAGAATAGGTAAATCCTGCCCTAAATTTCTTCCGTCTAAATCTTTCTGTACATTAATGATTTCTTTGGCAACGGGAAGCCGTCTGGTAAAATTGACAGCTTCGATTTCTCTGATTTTGATAGAATCTGAAGTTTGAGCCTGTACAAAACTTATAGAACCTGCGGTAAGCCCTAAAAAAAATAATCCTTTCATTCTTATAAACTTTAAAATTTAATGGAATAAAAGGGGCGGATTATGATGAGTGATTAGTCATCGGTAATAAGTAATATTTGAGAATTGCTTATTACTTCAATACCTATTGCTCATTTTTAAGTTCCCTAAACAGCATTACCTGTTCCAGGTTCGTTGGGTATAATCTCAGCCCCGTCGGAGCACCCCTTTAATTTCAGCGCAAAATTACAAAAATTTAATGATCTTTCAAATTCAGTATGATTTATTGTTAGAATCAATATAATAATAGGTTTTATCGTCTTTTGTTACTTCAAACATTTTCCCCAGTTTCCAACTGTAATTTCTTTTGATATCTGAATATTCGAAAGGAATGATGATATTATTGTTGACATCAATAATACCGAACTTATCTTTATGTGAAGCAACAATCATAGGATTTGCCAAATCATCTCCTTCTAAAATATGCAGATATTCATATTTGGGATAAATTTTAAATTGAGAACGATCCGAAGGATTACTGAATGTTGCATCTTCGATAATCCCATAATGACCATTTAAAATGTAGGCATGATACAATTGCTTTTTAAATTCAGCCTGGCATTTTCCCAGGTCTTCATTTTTAATTTGATATACTTTTTTACCTGCTTTGTCAATTCTGTAAGAGATATTATTCTTTTCAACCGTAGCAAACTGAGCAGTTCCAAATTTCTTTGCTTTTGGATTCGGCGAGTTCAGAAGATTACAATCTTCCGCAAAAAACATTGCAATATGGTACTCGGGCTTGATCATAAATTTACCATTTTGATTAATATAACCAAAATTATCATTTGATTTTTGCGGAATCAATAAAGGAAGATTTTCATTCAGAACACCAGGATTATTCCCTGATTTTTTTTCAACAGCCTGTACTTCCGCCTTTTTCTGATAAACTAACTTATTACTTTTCAAGTTTTTAGACTGAGCAGATAGACTCAGGAATGAGATGACAGCGATAGCATTAAAAACTTTCTTCATGTTTATTTGTGTTCAAAATATCTGCCAAAAATAGAAAATATAAAATACATATTTATATACAATCTAAATAATTTTTTACCTGAAAAAAATTAAAATTCCGTATTTTTGGGAACATTTTTAAATGTTTGATAATCGTAAAGCGTTTTCAGGACTCAAGATTGATATTCTCCATCAAAATTCTCCAGACGTTTTATCAGAAAAGAGTTTTCGCTGCGAAACAGATCGCAGGTAACCACTTCCATTTACAGAAAAGTCCTTGGAAGCCTGTCCATCGGGACAGATTATTATCTTACATTTTCAAAATGATGTAGATTGTATTTTATTTCTGTGCTGTTGATGATTCAGAAACTATTCCGCCAATCTGCATTTAACAATAAAAAGAACTTCTATTTATGAACATTTATCAGGATTACATCCAAGAAATTGAGGAAAGAAAAAATCAGGGGCTTCACCCAAAACCAATTGATGGTGCTGAATTACTCAGCGCAATCATTACACAGATTAAGGATACGAATAACGAGTACAGAACTGATTCTTTAAAATTCTTTATCTACAATACTTTATCGGGTACAACGAGTGCTGCCGGTGTGAAAGCTCAGTTTTTAAAAGAAATCATTTCAGGTGAATCCGTATTAGAAGAAATAACCCCTGCATTTGCATTCGAATTATTATCACATATGAAAGGCGGACCTTCTATTGAAGTGCTTTTGGATCTAGCCTTAGGTAATGACGCTCAGATTGCTAAAGAAGCGGCACATGTTCTTAAGACCCAGGTATTCCTTTATGAGGCAGACACGGACCGTCTGAAAAATGCATTCAACAGTGGGAATGAAATAGCAAAAGAAATTATTGAAAGCTACGCTCAGGCTGAGTTTTTCACAAAACTTCCGGAAGCGGCTGAGGAAATTAAAGTCGTAACCTATATCGCCGGAGAAGGTGACATCTCAACAGATTTACTGTCACCGGGTAATCAGGCACACTCAAGATCAGACCGTGAACTGCATGGTAAATGCATGATGTCACCTCAGGCACAGGAAGAAATCCAGGCTTTACAGGCACAGCATCCTGACAAAAGCGTTATGCTTATTGCGGAAAAAGGAACCATGGGTGTAGGCTCATCAAGAATGTCCGGAGTAAATAACGCGGCTCTCTGGACGGGTAAGAAAGCAAGTCCTTACATTCCATTTGTCAATATCGCACCGATCGTTGCAGGTACTAACGGTATTTCCCCAATCTTCCTTACTACAGTCGATGTAACCGGAGGGATTGGGATTGATCTTCAAAACTGGGTGAAAATCCTGGATGATAATGGAAACCCAATCCGTAATGAAAATGGTGAACCGATTCTTGAAGAAAAATATTCTGTAGCAACCGGAACAGTTCTTACCATCAATACAAAGACTAAAAAATTATACAATGGCGACCAGGAATTGAAAGACATTTCCAAATCATTTACGCCGCAGAAAATGGAATTCATTAAAGCTGGTGGATCTTACGCTATTGTTTTCGGTAAAAAATTACAGACCTGGGCATCAAACATCTTAGGAATTGAGATCCCTGCGGTATATGCTCCGTCAAAAGAGATTACGAAAGAAGGAGCCGGTCTTACTGCTGTTGAAAAAATATTCAACAAAAATGCGGTGGGCTTAACTCCCGGAAAAGTTTTACACGCCGGATCCGATGTACGTGTAGAAGTTAATATCGTCGGTTCTCAGGATACAACCGGTCTTATGACCGCTCAGGAACTGGAATCGATGGCTGCAACGGTAATTTCACCAATTGTTGATGGTGCTTACCAGTCAGGATGTCACACGGCTTCAGTATGGGATAAAAAAGCGCAGGCAAACATTCCGAGATTAATGAAATTCATGAATGATTTCGGTTTGATTACCGCACGTGATCCAAAAGGTGAATACCATGCCATGACTGATGTTATCCACAAAGTACTTAATGATATTACCATTGACGAGTGGGCAATCATTATCGGAGGTGACTCCCATACCAGAATGTCTAAAGGTGTTGCGTTCGGAGCTGATTCAGGAACAGTTGCTCTTGCTCTTGCAACAGGGGAAGCATCAATGCCTATCCCTGAATCTGTGAAGGTAACTTTCAAAGGAGATATGAAACATCATATGGATTTCCGTGATGTCGTACATGCTACCCAATTACAGATGCTGCAGCAGTTTGGAGGAGAAAACGTATTCCAGGGGAGAATTATCGAGGTTCATATCGGTACACTTCCTGCAGATCAGGCATTTACTTTTACAGACTGGACTGCAGAGATGAAGGCTAAAGCGTCTATCTGTATTTCTGAAGATGATACCTTAATCGAATCTTTAGAAATTGCAAAAGGAAGAATTCAGATTATGATTGACAAAGGAATGGACAATCACAATCAGGTTCTTCAGGGACTGATCAATAAAGCAAATAAAAGAATCACAGAAATCAAATCCGGCGAAAAACCTGCTTTAACTCCTGATTCGAATGCCAGCTATTATGCAGAAGTAGTCGTTGACCTGGATATCATTGTTGAACCGATGATTGCCGATCCGGATGTAAACAATGAAGATGTTTCCAAAAGATACACCCATGATACCATCAGAGATCTTTCTTTCTACGGAGGAGATAAGAAAGTTGACCTTGGATTCGTAGGATCCTGTATGGTGCACAAAGGTGACTTAAAAATTGTTTCACAAATGCTTAGAAACATTGAAAGACAGCAGGGCAAAGTTGAATTCAATGCTCCTTTGGTCGTAGCTGCTCCAACGTACAATATTATTGATGAATTAAAAGCTGAGGGAGACTGGGAACTACTTGAAAAATACTCCGGTTTTGAATTTGACGATAATGATCCTAAAGGTGCAGCACGGGTAGAATATCAGAATATGATGTATCTGGAACGTCCAGGCTGTAACCTGTGTATGGGTAACCAGGAAAAAGCGGAAAAAGGCGATACCGTTTTAGCAACCTCAACCCGTCTTTTCCAGGGAAGGGTCGTTGAAGATTCTGAACGCAAAAAAGGAGAATCCCTGCTTGCATCTACTCCGGTTGTTGTACTTTCAGCAATTTTCGGAAGAATTCCTAATATAGAAGAATACAAAGCAGCAGTGGAAGGTATTGACCTTACTAAATTTGCCCCTCCGATCAAGGAATTGGTGGCAGTTGGTCATTAATACATTACCTCCATAACAGTCAGATAACTGTTTTAAAATAATTTAAAATTGGAAGATTTTGATCCTTCGGGACTTAAAATCTTCCAATTTTTTGTTTAGAATATTTCTATTTAAGACCCACATCCATTATTTTAAAACTAATTAGCAAAAATAAATTCTATTTTTTCTTAACTTGATAGAAATAAAATATCCTCATCATTCAACAGAATTATCTTTTTGACAGATTGTAGGAACAAAATTTGATTCATCAAACAGGATCCGTTTTAAATATTGATTTAATTCAGATCCATTATTGGAAAAGAAAAAATAGATTAAGATATGACTTTCGACATTGACATGATTAAAAAAGTGTACGAACGTTATCCTGAACGTATTGCAGCCGCAAGACAGATCACAGGAAAACCTTTGACACTATCAGAAAAGATCCTTTACACCCACTTGTGGGAAGGAAATTCAACACAGGAATATGAGAGAGGAAATTCATACGTGGATTTTGCTCCGGACAGAGTAGCCATGCAGGATGCAACTGCACAAATGGCACTTTTACAATTTATGCAGGCAGGAAAAGCTAAAGTAGCGGTTCCGTCGACTGCACATGCTGATCACTTAATTCAGGCAAGAGTAGGCGCAGAATCAGATTTGCAGGAGGGTATTAACAAAAACTCTGAGGTTTTCAACTTTCTGGGTTCTGTATGCGAAAAATACGGGATTGGTTTCTGGAAGCCGGGAGCAGGTATTATCCACCAGGTTGTACTCGAAAACTACGCTTTCCCCGGTGGAATGATTATCGGTACTGATTCGCATACCGTAAATGCAGGAGGATTGGGGATGGTTGCCATCGGAGTCGGTGGTGCAGATGCAGTAGACGTGATGGCAGGAATGCCCTGGGAACTTAAAATGCCTAAATTAATCGGTGTAAAACTGACAGGAAAAATGTCAGGCTGGACTTCTGCCAAGGATGTTATTCTTAAAGTGGCAGGAATTCTTACGGTAAAAGGAGGAACAGGATGTATTGTAGAATATTTCGGTGACGGTGCGATTTCTTTATCTGCAACCGGTAAAGGAACAATCTGTAATATGGGTGCTGAAATCGGTGCTACAACTTCTACTTTCGGATATGACGACTCGATGAGAAGATATCTTGCATCCACGGGCAGACAGGATGTAGTAGATGCCGCAGATCAGATTGCTGAACATTTAACAGGTGATGCTGAAGTATACGCAAACCCTGAACAATATTTTGATCAGGTGATAGAAATTGATCTTTCTGAACTGGCACCTCATCTTAACGGACCTTTTACTCCGGATTTAGCAACACCTGTTTCTGAATTTAAAGAAAAAGCAGAAGCAAACGGATGGCCTATTGAAGTAGAATGGGCACTGATCGGATCGTGTACGAATTCTTCTTACGAAGACTTGTCAAGAGCCGCTTCTATTGTTGAAGATGCAGTAGCAAAAGGGGTAAAACCTAAAGCTATTTTAGGAATCAATCCAGGCTCTGAACAGGTAAAATTTACAGCAGAAAGAGACGGTTTCTTAGATTCTTTCAGAAAGTTTGAAAATGCAAGAATCTTTACCAATGCCTGCGGGCCATGTATCGGACAGTGGGACAGAGAGGGATCTGAAAAAGGGGAGAAAAACTCAATCATTCACTCTTTCAACAGAAATTTTGCAAAGAGAGCAGACGGAAATCCAAACACCCATGCTTTTGTTGCTTCACCGGAAATGGTAGCAGCTATTGCCATATCAGGAAGATTAGACTTTAACCCGATTACAGATACTCTGACTGCCGAAAATGGTGAGCAGATCAAATTAAATGAGCCAAGCGGTCATGAATTGCCATCTAAAGGATTTGCCGTCGATGACAATGGGTACCAGGCACCTTCAGCAGATGGTTCAGCTGTAGAAGTAAAGGTAAGCCCGACTTCTGACAGGCTGCAGTTACTGGAAGAATTTCCTGCGTGGGACGGTAACAATATTACTGGAGCAAGAGTTTTGATTAAAGCTTTCGGAAAGTGTACGACTGATCATATATCGATGGCAGGTCCGTGGCTGAAGTACAGAGGCCATCTTGATAATATTTCCAACAATATGCTGATAGGCGCAGTTAATGCTTACAATATGGAAACCAACAACGTTAAGAACCAGCTCGATGGCACTTACGGTGAAGTTCCTGCTGTTCAGAGAGCATACAAGGCTGCGGGAATTCCTTCGATTGTTGTCGGAGACCAAAACTATGGTGAAGGTTCCTCAAGGGAACACGCAGCGATGGAACCGAGACATCTTGGTGTTAAAGCAGTATTGGTAAAATCATTTGCGAGAATTCATGAAACAAACCTTAAAAAACAAGGGATGTTGGGATTGACTTTTGCTGATGAATCTGACTATGATAAGATTCAGGAAGATGATGTTGTCAATTTCACTGATCTGGATCAGTTTGCACCGGGAAAACAGTTGACTTTAGAATTCATCCATACTGACGGAACAAAGGACACTGTCATAGCAAACCATACGTATAATGCCCAACAAATAGACTGGTTTAAAGCAGGTTCTGCCCTTAATCTTATCAAGAGACAGGAAAATTAATCAGTAATTAATCAATTATAAAAATAAGCAGCTCTTTTATTGGAACTGCTTATTTTATTTTAATCATAAGGCTGCTTCTATAGCTTTCCCCTATCGGGATCTCATGATCTGAAATAAGATTTATCTTTTTCAGACCCATGCTTTTTACTTTAGTGATATTCAGAATAAAGGATTTGTGGACTCTAATGAAATGTTCTGGAAGCTGAATTTCAAGAGACTTCAGGGTTTCCAATACAATGTACTCCTGCATGTAGGTTTTAATGTTAACATAATCTCTGATGCTTTCAATGTACAGAATATCATTAAACTGAATGCGATGCTGCTGACCTGAAGATTTCACAAAAAAATAATCCGCTCCTTTAATTTCATCTAAAGGGAAACGCTGTCTGGCTTTAAGAATGCTTTTATTAAACCTATCAAATGAAACGGGTTTTAAAAGATAATCAACTACATTATGTTCATATCCTTCCAGAGCATATTCCGAATAAGCGGTTGTGAGAATATATTTCATTTTGTCACCGACAATTTTCATGAAATTTATTCCTGTGAGTTCCGGCATCTGAATATCTAAAAATATAAGATCAGCATCGTTCTTCTGAATATATTCCAAAGCTTCAATTGGATTTTCTGAAGAAAAAACAAGTTCAAGAAACGGAATTTTCTCAACGTAGCTTCCAATCAGCGATACAGCAAGCGGCTCGTCATCAACGACAATACATTTAATTTTATTCATTTCTTAAATCTATTTTTAAATCTACTGTAAAATCAGTTTCAGTTTCCGTAATGTGAAGTTCATGTTTTTTTGGATACAAAATTTCAAGCCTTTTCCTGACATTCTCAAGCCCTATGCCCCGTACCGCATCTTTAGACCTTTGCTTTTTAAAATTACAGAGATAAAAGTGAAGTTTTTGGTTCTCATCAGAAATCTTCAAAATAAAACCTTTTCCGCTGAAATCCCCATGTTTGAAAGCATTTTCTGCAAACGGAATCAAAAGCATCGGTGAGATCACCAGATTTGGATGATTTAAGTTTTTCTCAACAGTCAATAAATCAGGGTTTTTCAGTCTGAGCTTTTCCAGTTCTATCAGGCTTTCGAGATATCCTATTTCTTTTTCCAGAGAAATGAAATCTTTCTCCAGGTCTTTTGTTGTATATCTTAATAACTGACCAAGCTCTTCAATGGCCGGCAAGGCTTTTTCGGATTTCTGATAAACCAGAGAATAAATATTGTTCAGGGTATTGAAAATAAAATGAGGATTGATCTGGGTTTTTAAAGCCTGAATTTTCGCTTCATTTCTTTCCTGTTCAAGCTGTTTTTTTTCCAGTTCTACCACACCAAACTTTTTAAGGATCCAAAAAATCCCGGCAATAAAGATAGTCAGACTTCCAGTGTAGATATTATCAAAAAAATAATAAGTCAACCCTGTGCCTTCACCATAATTTCTAAATCCATACGTTATCGGCAACAGCAATTCTTCAAGTAAATACCGTAATACGGCGAAAAAAAAGATAGATATGAAAAATACTAAAACTGTGGTGTAAAGCTTTTCAAGTTTAAAAATTTTAGGAATAACAAAAAGATACGCTATATAGAAAGTACAAAATCCTACAATAAAAAAGGTGATTCTTAAGACTGTACTTTGCAGACTATTCTGTTCATTAAAGAAAAAAACGGGTGTAATTACAGTTCCGGTAAAATTAAAACTCCAGTAAATGATTTGGAGCCAGATGATCTGTTCTTTTTTCATGCTCAAATGTAAGCTTCTAAGTTTTCATCCACCAAACGTTTCCCGACGAACACCTCTATTTAACCGATGAAAATTGTTTGACCGGATTAAAGCCGCCTGAAATCTAAATGCTGTTTCAGAAGGTAAAGCGTCCCTATACATTTGTACCAGTAAATGAAACCATCATTCAGTATTGTCTTTCGCTAAACAAAATGGTGATTCCATAAAACAAATTAAAAAAAATATCTATGAAACTTAAATATCTATTGATCACCGCATTGTTCTCGACAGTAACATTCGCACAGACTCAAAAAGACAGCATTAAAGAAATTGAGCAGGTTGATATTCTTATTAAGAAAAAATTGCTTGAAAGAAAAGCAGACCGGCTGATCTTCAATGTCGATGCATCCATCGCTTCTCAAGGTATGGACGCAGGTGAAACCCTTTCAAATGTACCCATGCTTAAAGTGGATGAGAATCTCGGCACAATTGCTATTACAGGAAAAAGCACGGTAAACGTAATGATCAACGGAAGAATGCTCAATCTGTCAGGAACTGCACTTCTCAACTACCTTAAATCGATCCGCTCAGAAAATATTTCCAAAATTGAAGTGATTACCACTCCACCTGCAAAATACGAAGCGCAGGGAAACAGCGGACTGATCAACATCATTCTGAAAAAAAATCCAAACCTCGGTTTCAGCGGAAACATTAATACCGGATTATCACAAAGAACTTACCTCAACGGAAGTACAAACGGAACATTAAATTATCAAACCGAAAAATTAAGCCTGAGCCTCAAGACAAGCTACATAGAAGGCTCGAAGCGAGCCGATGAAAGATATACGATTTTAGGGATGTCTCAAAATTACAGCAGGTCTATCCGAAAAGATATGTGGCAGGACTTCACCCCTAATCTGAGTGCCTCCTACAAAATCAATAAAAATTCGGAAATCGGGATGGAATATATTTTTGGCGGTCAAAATTCAGGGATGGATATTGTAAATACAACAAAAAATATCAATTCTGAACTTGAAGAAAAAAACCTGATTACCAATACTTTCCACAGAGAGAAATCACCTACCCATACATTCAGTACTTATTATGATCTGAAATTGGATTCTCTCGGAAAAAAACTGAGTATCGCAGGGAATTTTTACCAAAATAACAATATTACTGAAGTTAATTTTAATACATTGACGCTTCCTGATAATTCTGTTCAGAATGTAAAGACTTTTTCAAAAATCAAACCTCAGATTTTTTCTGTGCAGGCTGATCTGGAACTTCCTTTTTCATTCGGAACGATTGAGACCGGCATGAAGTTTAATCAATTCAGAAATTCTGCTGACCTGAAATATCTGAATCTTGAAAACAGTCAGTACATCATTGATGAGGAAAAAGGCAGTGTATTCAATTATAAAGAAAATAATTATGCCGTTTATGCAAGTTTTTCCAAAAGCTTTGGAGAGCATTGGGATACCAAGGCCGGACTGCGTTACGAGAATACGTTTGTAAATAGCTCGGTAAATGATCTCCGTTACGGACAGTGGTTTCCGTCAGCATACATTGCTTACAAGGAAGAAAAAAATGTGTTTAATTTATCTTATTCCAGAAGAATTAACCGGCCAGGCATGAGCAATCTCAATCCTTTCAGATGGTATGAGAACCCATATTCTTATTCAACCGGAAATCCGTTACTGACTCCTTCCTACATGAATAATTATGAGCTGGGGTACACTTACAACAGTAAATTTTCAGCAAGTGTGTATTATTTAAGACTCACGAATGCTTTCGAACAAGTCGCTTCATTAGATGGACTTTCTCAGAACAGCAATTATAAAAATTATTACAACAGTGATTCTTATGGAATGAATGCTTCTTATACCAATACCTTCTTCAAATTCTGGGAAGCCAATATAACAGCCAATGCATCTTATCAGACTTCGGAAGTATTTGACATCAATGCAGAAACTTCAAAAGGATATTCATTCAGCTACTCTGTCAACAATACTTTTACCCTGAACAAAAACAAAACACTTGTATTTTTTCTGAACTACAGCCACAGCCTGCCGTACAGGAATGTTAATACTTATTTTTATGCTTACCCTGAACTTACTTCAGGACTTAAAGTCTCACTGATGGAAAAACAACTGCAGATCAATGCAACAGTAACGAACATTTTTGCCCAGAGATACCGTGGCGAGATGTACTTTAAAGACAGTAAGCAGTTAATGAACAATTACTGGGACGGAAGAAGCTTCCGCCTGAGTTTCAATTACACATTTGGCAATAAAAAAATCAATAAGAAAAATATCAGTTTCGAAGAAAAAGAAAGAGTACAGTAGACATTTACGCTCTACTCTCAAAAAACAAAAAACAGAGACCTGATCTCTGTTTTTTGTTTTTGTCACCTATTTAAAATTTAAATTCAACCCGGGCAAACAGAAAACGGCCTCCAATACCGTATTGGGAAACCTGTCTGGAATACACAAACTGATTATCAGCGGTTAAAGAATTGATATTGGGACTTTTGGAAGGCAGTATATTGAAAATATTGTTGCTTCCTACCGTTGCCGAAACATTTTTTGTGAAAGCATAACCTACAGACAGATCAGTCACGAACCGGTTGTTGAGCACAAAATGTTCCCTGCTTTCGGTAATTCCGTCAAAGTTGGCGTCAAGTACATCAGCGTCTGTCACCTTTCCGAAATATGTATTTCTCAGGGAAACATTAAGTGCAGAAAACCTCGCCGTATTGGATAACGTTGTTTTTATTCTCGGTACCGCTTCCTCAAAATAAACCCTGTTAGGTTCAGAGAAATAATTATCAATCTGGCTTATCAGTTTAGGAGAGGCGTGAATCTCACCCACCCTCCTGGTCTGATTCAGATTAAAACCCAGATTATTTTCCAATGACACTCTTTCTGAAATTCTTGAATTCTGCGAAAGCGTAATATCCAACCCCTTGGTCTCTGAATCTACAGCATTAGCAAAGAAATTGGCGGCACTTGCTCTTGCAAGATCAAAAGCTCCCTGCAGAACTGCCTGATCAGATCCGGGTGAGAAACTTCCGTCCGGACGGTAAAATAAATCAGTCAGTACTACCCTGTCCTTGATTTTTATGAGGTAAGCATCTGCCGTAAATACAAGATTCAATGCCGGAATCTTCCAGGTAATTCCTGTACTGTAAGACTGTGAAGTTTCCTGTTTCAGTTTTGGAATCCCCAGAGCTTCCGCTGCTTTAGAATTATTTCTGAAAGTACCCACCTGCGTCGTATTTCCCTGTTGAATCAGCGTGGACGTAGAACTGTAATTAATCTGTGCCAGTGAAGGCGCCCTGAAACCGGTGGAAACAGCTCCCCTCCAATTAAAGTTCTTTGCCAGTCTTACATTGGTAGCCAATTTATAATTAAAGGTCGAACCAAAATCTGAATAATTTTCATAGCGTACAGCTCCTTCTACCAACCATCCGTCAGTAGGTTCTATTTCTACATCCGCATATGCTGCAATACTGTTTCTGTTTCCTGAAACCGCATTATCAGGACTGAATCCCGGAAACACCTGAGATCCTGCAGGTCTGATAGTTCCAAAAAAATCAGTGGACTGTTCGTTCTGAGGAGTTGCTGCAGTCACTACACGTCCAAAAATATCATAAGAGACATAAGAATTTTCATCTCCGGCATTCACTTTATAGTTTTCATACCTGTATTCTCCACCAAAAGCGACATTCAAACCATAAAGTACATCGTATTTTTTTGATAAATCCAGATTCAGGGTATTCTGTAAAAATTCTGACCCGCCTGCTTTGAAGGTTCTCGGTGAGTTGTCTCCAAGACTTGCATTGAATGTATTGACTACCCCGAAATTGAACATATTTTTCCCGAATGTATTACTCAGGTCTACATTCCAGTCATTCCATTTCCCTCTGATTCCTCCGGCTAAAGAATAATCATTGACATTGGCCTCAATCTGCGGCAGGTATCCGTTGGGGGTAATGCCATTGATATTCCGCTCTGAATTAGGAAGACGGTAAAATCCACCGGAATTCCCTAAACGGTAGCTGTAGCCTCCAAAGGAATATACTTTCCAGTTCTCATTAACCGGAATTTCAGAATTAAAAAACAGCTGTGCAGACTGGAGTTTCGACTGCCCTGCCCTCAGGCTGAAATCTTTTCTTTCCAATCCCCTGTAATTAAGTTCCTGATCCGTAAAATCCTGTCCTAAAAGCCCCTGCAGTCCGGATATACTGTTAGTCCCGGATATCTGGTTTTTAAAATCCTGAGAAAAATAATCGACCTGCGAAGCATATTGCTTTACGGTATTAATAATCTGCTGCCCGTTAGGCGTATTGGTGATGTTTTTATATAATCCGTCTATATTGACCCCATCCTGCAAAGCTCTGTAATTGATCGCATTATAGGCATTAAAGATAGGCCCCTGCCGAACTCCTGCCCTGGAATAGGGATCACGGTACTGCACAGATCCGGTTACATTAACGAAACCATTCTTTCCAATTTTGACTCCATAATTCAGATCAGCTGAAATCGCCTGTCCGTCTATACCACCGGAAAAATTATTGGTGACCGATGATGCATTTCCTCCCAAAAATATCTGTCCTGATAATCCTGTTCTTCTTTTAAGTCCGAGATTGATAACTCCTGCAATAGCATCAGAGCCATATTGAGCAGATGCCCCGTCTCTCAAAACTTCAATTTTCTCTAAAGCAAATGCCGGAATTGCATTAAGATCTGTCCCTACTGATCCTCTTCCGGGAGTAAGCGTAACATTAATCAGGGAAGACTGATACCTTCTTTTCCCATTCAGTAAAACCAGAACCTGATCGGGCCCTAACCCTCTCAACTGAGCGGGATCAACAAAATCTGTCCCGTCATTCACTGTATGGGAAGTTGATGAAAATGAAGGAACAATATAATTAAGTGCCTGGCTTATATTATTAACAGGACTTTGTCTTAAAACTTTTGAAATATTAATATAATCTACGGGAACCGGAGTATCCGTTAAAGATCTGCCTGAACCTCTGGATCCGAGAAGAACGACTTCATCAATTTTCCGGGACTGCAGAGAATCTGTCTGTGCATAGTAGAATGTCGAAATAATGGTAGCTGAAGTAAGGATACTTCTGTGTGTAAAATTGCGCATGTGTTTTTATTTTTAATTGATTTATATATGTACCGTTACCTTTTTATTACTTTTTCAGGCAACAGAAATGTAACCCTGCTTTTCAGGGATATCTTAAGAAGAAAAAAGGTAAATAAGTTTTTGAGAACTTAAGAAATTGAAGAACAGCAACACATACACATGACTTTATGACATGAAGATTTATCAGAGCAGCAAAGACCAGCTTTGTTATTCATAAGATAAAAAGTCAAATTCATAGTTGCGTAGAAATCCGTGTTCTTAAACATTTATTGTAAAATTTAATAAAAATTCAGATGGGGAGAAAATAGAATAAACATTTTTTCCGAAACTGAGCCGGCTTATCTATTTCAGCACCTTGCTTGTTTTGCAGGTTGCTATCCCATCAATGAGATTCTTGATAATTATTCTGCAAATATATAAATAATTTATAAATAAAAAAAATATTCAAAAAAAAGGAATTTTTTCAGTTTTCACAGTAACAAACCTTTCATTTCAGCGTCTAACTAATCAGTAATAAACTATATGAAAAAATCTGTAACCATACTATCTGTCATTGCGTCAATATATTCTTTTGCTCAGGAAAAACCAAATCCTCAAATCAAGGAAAAGCAGATAGAAGGCGTTGTAATGACCAAAACTAAAAAAGCAGTTGAGCAAAAAGCCGACCGGACTATTTTTGATTTTTCTGAACAGAGTCATTTAAACAATGGCAATGTTTTAGAAGGGATAAAAAAACTTCCGGGACTTGTTTCCACTGATATTGCGGGAATGATGTATCAGGGCAAAATCCTGGACGTTTACCTGAATGGCCGTCCACTCAATATTTCGAGCAATGAACTCAATTCTTTTCTTGAAGGTATGCCTGCCAACTCGGTGGAAAAAATAGAAGTGATCACTCAGCCGGGTGCAGAATTCCCTGCGACCTCAGGAGGTGCAATTATGAATATTATTACCAATAAAAATGCTAATAAATATCTTACGGCAACCTATTCAGGAAACTACAATTTTTCAAATGAAGATAAACTGAGAAGCAGAACAAGCCACTCACTGAACCTGAATGCAAGAAACAAATTATTCGGGTGGCAGCTGAGTGTGGGACAAAATTATCGTGAAAGCATGCTTAATTCTAATCAGGATAACCTGATGCTCAGCAATACAGACCGCATCGGCCGCGGATATTTTGCAAAATCCGGATTAACATTTGATCTGGGGGAAGACCGCTTGCTTCTGAATTACGATGTTTATCATAACAGAAATTCTAACTATACAGGGAGTAATGGTTTGGCAGACATTTTAGTCAGCGAGGATCCTGATACTTACAGAGAAGTATCTTTTAACGCTTTTGATGCTGCTCTGACAAATAATCTAAGACAGGAAGCTGTAGCAACCTATCAGGTACGTTTTGGCGATAAACTTAAAAAATTAGACTTTCAGTTTGGTTATACAAAATCGGATAGTAAATTTGGGCAGAACAATATTTTCAGAAGAGGAATTTTCACCGACAGCAACGTAAATGAGCCTTATAATTTTACAGCCGGCAATGTTTTAAGCAACAGTTCAGATATGCGCATTGCTAATTTCAAGGTTGACTATTCGCAGCCTTTAAAAATACTGGATGATGGAAAAGTAAGCTTTGGAGGGCTTTATGAAAAACAGAATTTTGATACAGAGAGTAAAGGCCTGACCAATCTTGAATATCAGCGGCAGACCGCTTCTACGTATCTTGAGTTTCAGGCAAAACTGAAGAAATTTGATTTTATTGCAGGTGCGAGAGCAGAAAACTATGATATTTCAGGAATCACCCGAAGAGACAGTGCCAATACCATACTTGAAAGAAACCTGATTCCTTTTAATAAGTTTAAAATTTTCCCTAACGCAAGTGTACAGTATAATCTGATGAATCAGGTGCATGCGGTGGCAAACTATAACAAGAAAATCAATCTGCCAAGTATTTCTGCACTCAACCCTAACAACAATACATTCCAGGGACCTAATACCCAGGTAACCGGAAACCCATTTCTCCAGCCGACCATTTTTGACAATTATGAAGTGAAAATATCAGCTTTTGATTATGCTTTCATCGGATACAGCGTAAGCAATGCCAAAAATCAGGTTGCACAGATCATCAGAAGAGAAGGAAAAAACATCTTTAATGAGCAGGTGAATATCTCGAATATGAAAATTCATAATTTTAATGTGGGACTTCCTGTTCCTTTTATGATTTTTTCTAAACCCTTGAGTGAAATCATGAAGTTTGATTTTAATCCTGATAAAATTAACTTCATGTATCTGTATGCCGGTTATCAGAAACATGACATTGACAATTTAAAAAACAACGGATTCTGGATTTTTAATTTAATGACCCAGATTCTTCTTCCAAAAGACATCAAATTAACTGCAAATTACAGTTATCTGACCCCACGGGCAGGATATTTTTATTTCACAGCAGAGAAACCATTCAACAACTCAGTTGATATTACGTTAACCAAAAAATTCATGGATAACCGCCTGACGGTTTCCGTTTTCGGAAATGATATTTTAAACGGACAGGTGATGCAGATCAGAACCAATAATCCTTCGGGAGGAGAAAGTCTTTTCATCAGAACAAAGTATGACAGCAGAAATTTCGGGCTTTCTGTGAATTATAAAATTCCGACTAAAAATAAACTGGCGAAGGAAGATGCCAATATTTTAAACAGTAAAAAAGAAGAAACGGGTGGCGTCATACAGCCGGGACAGTAAAGTAAACAGGTATTTTTAAAAATTAGCTGCTACACGAACGGACTTCGGTCCGTTTTTTTTCGGTCTTATATCTTCAGCACATGTAAATCCATTGATTAATTCTCTTTGTTTCCTGCATGAAAAACGGATCACCAACCGCCGCAAATCTCAGGCAGGAAATATCCATCAGAGGTATGCAATGACGCCACATCCGATCGTCAGATAAATTGTTCGGACATCACATTTAAATATTTTAAACTCCACTGTAAACAGAATCCCAATCCTTCATTACAGGATCGTAACCTGCTTTTTTAATTATTGTTTTCATTTCCTCCATACTTCTGTCATCACTGGTCTCAAACTGTTCCAGAGATTCTTTGTCAACCGAATAGCCGCCGGGATTGGTTTTTGATCCTGCACTCATGGCCGTTGCCCCTAACGAAATGATATTGTTTCTGAATTTTTCATTTTCCCGGGTAGAAATGGAAATTTCCAGGTCTTCGTTCCAGATTCTGTAGGCGCAGATCAGCTGAAGCAGATCTTTATCGGACATCATAAAATTAGGCTCAATAATTCCTTCAGCAGGTCTTAATCTCGGGAATGAAACGGAAAACCTGCTTTTCCAGTATTGTTTCTGAAGATATTCAATATGAAGAGCATTGAAGAAACTGTCAATCCTCCAGTCTTCCAGGCCGAGTAAAACTCCCAATCCCATTTTATGGATTCCCGCATTTCCAATTCTGTCAGGGGTTTCGAGGCGAAAATCAAAATTTGATTTTTTTCCTTTCGGATGGTATTCTTTATACACTTCCTGATGATATGTTTCCTGATACACCAGGACAGCATGTACCCCTGCATCATGAAGAAGCCGGTATTCATCCTCTGATAAGGGCTGAACTTCGATCGAAATATTGGCAAAATGAGGTTTCAGCAAACTGACAGCATTCATAAAATAATCAATTCCGACCTTTTTATGGGCTTCTCCGCTTACCAGCAGGATATGATTGACTCCCATTGATTTCAAAACGGTTGCTTCAATCATCAGTTCGGTATCAGAAAGCGTTTTCCTTTTAATAGAATTATCTAAGCTAAAACCACAGTAGGTACAGATATTCTGGCATTCATTACTCAGATATAACGGAGCATACAACTGAATGGTTTTCCCAAATCTTTTCTGAGTAAGCTGCTGTGTGATTTTTGCCATTGATTCTAATTTCTCAGCAGCAGCCGGAGAAAGAAAATTAAGAAAATCTTCTATTGTTTTATTCTTTCGCTGAAGACTGTTTTCTACATCATGCAGCGTTACCTTTTCAAGTTTTTCTTTGACCTCATCCCATTGGTATTTTTCAAAAAAATCTTTAAAACTCATATCCTGAAATTTATTATTCTCTGTTGGCAAAATACTCTTAATGTCAATTTATAAAATTATTCTCAGTCAAACAGAAAAGAGGTCAGCGGACTTGAAGCTTCTGCATACTGTGCCGTTGCGCCCAGGCCTGCTTCAAAAGCCCTTCTTCCGGCAATAACTCCTTCTTTAAATGCCATGGCCATATTTACAGGATTACCTGCAACAGCGATTGCTGTATTTACCAAAACTGCATCAGCACCCATTTCCATTGCTTTTGCCGCATCAGAAGGCGCCCCTATTCCTGCATCCACCACAACAGGAACATTACTCTGACTGATAATGATTTCTAAAAAGTCTATTGTTCTCAATCCTTTATTGGTACCGATCGGAGCTCCCAAAGGCATCACAACGGCTGTCCCTACATCTTCCAGACGCTTGCATAAAACAGGATCTGCATGAATATAGGGCATAACAATAAACCCTAATTTCGCCAGTTCTTCTGTCGCATACAAAGTTTCAATAGGGTCAGGCAGCAGATATTTAGGATCCGGATGAATTTCAAGTTTTACCCAGTTGGTTTCCAGTGCTTCTCTTGCCAATTGTGCTGCTAAGACAGCCTCTTTGGCAGTTCTTGCTCCGGAAGTATTGGGTAGAAGGTGAGATTTTGCCGGCTGCAGAGCTTTAAGCAAATCATCTTCTGAAGATTTAGAATCGATACGCCTGAGCGCCATAGTTACCAATTCACTTCCTGAAGCGATAATAGAATCTGTCATTACTGAAAGATTTCCAAATTTTCCTGTTCCTAAAAACAGTCTTGATTCAAAAGTTCTGTCTGCTATAATTAAAGGTTGATTTTTCATAAGTCGTATTTTAAAGTTTATCTGAATCGCTTTTCATTTCAGCGATTTACTGCATTGCAGTTTTAAATTTTCTGATCAGGGAATGCTGATGCGTAATCTGACCGGAAACTGCCACTCCGTAGATTCCTATCTTCCTTAACAGTTCTACATCCTCGAGAACAACGCCCCCAATTGCAAATATTTTTGGAATTTCCAATGATCCTGATTTTAATTCTCCTATCATCTTCTCATATCCTTCAAATCCCAAAACAGGACTCAGCTGCTCTTTTGTGGAAGTAAATCTCAAAGGTCCCAGACCTATGTAATCACAAGGTTCATTCATCCTTTGAAGAATATCAGAAATGGTATTAGCCGTTCCTCCAATGATTTTATTTTCGCCCAAAAGATATCTCGCTGTCTGTACGGAATCATCTTTTAAGCCTAAATGAACACCGTCTGCGTCAATATCTTTTGCCATCTGAATATGATCGTTAATAATACAGACTGCCTGATTATCAGAACACATTTTTTTTGAGATTTCACAAAGTGTGATCAACTCATTTTCAGGCGCATTTTTCCATCGGACCTGTATCCATTTTACTCCATGATCTAAAGCTTTTCGGATATTCAGTTCCTGATCGGCTTTCGTCAGACCCTGAGAAATATATTGTAGTTTTTCCATGGTTCGTTTAAATGTATCCCTCATATTGAGGTTTTTAATTATTTTTTTCTCTTTTTGACAAGCCTTAATCATTACATTACTGTTGAAGAGAAAATTTCTTCACACATACTCTGAAAACACTTAAAGGATCATCATTCTCCCAAATTGCACCTAGTAAAGCCACGCCATCAACATTACGGTCAGAAACTTCACTGACATTCTGTTCATTAATTCCTCCCAAAGCAATCAATTTTACGTCATTGTTCTTACGGTATTTAAGATCATGTAAAACAGAAGAATTTTCACCATACCCTTTTTTTGAAATACTCGGAAAAACAGGACTGACAAATGCATATTCCCATAAACTATCTAATACATTAAAAACTTCAATATCATGAACGGAAGTCGATATGGTTTTATCTTTAAAAGTTTTATAACGGTCATTCTGCCTTTCTGCTTCCCTGAAATGAAATCTTGTAATATTAAAATCATCTGACAAGTCAAAATGATTGTGCAAAACCAATTGATGATGAAACTTTTTATCTATCTTTTGAATAAAATCTGCTGTTTTTTCCCTGTTCATAAAAGGCTTCCTGATGTGAAGCATGTCAAGTCCTTCCTGAAACAATCTGTTAATCAGATGAGGTTCTTTATCAACAGGTTTCTCCGGAGTAATAACAATGATCATATATAGATTTCCTTTCCTTTCTCGATAAATTCCTGAGATTTGTCAAACATTCCTTTTTCTGCTGATTCACGGATTTCCTGTGTAATTTTCATGGAGCAGAATTTGGGTCCGCACATCGAACAGAAATGCGCAATCTTCGCACCGTCTGCCGGAAGGGTTTCATCGTGATAAGATCTTGCGGTATCGGGATCCAGCGAAAGATTGAACTGATCTTCCCATCTGAATTCGAACCTTGCTTTGCTTAAAGCATTATCCCGGTACTGAGATCCCGGATGCCCTTTTGCCAGATCTGCGGCATGGGCAGCCAGCTTGTAAGTGATTACCCCAACTTTTACATCATCTTTGTTGGGAAGCCCTAAATGTTCTTTCGGTGTCACGTAACACAGCATCGCACAACCGAACCATCCAATCATCGCCGCTCCAATCCCTGAAGTAATGTGGTCGTAACCAGGCGCAATATCTGTCGTCAAAGGACCTAGGGTGTAAAATGGTGCTTCATCACATACTTCCAGCTGCTTCTCCATATTTTCCCTGATCAGATGCATCGGAACGTGCCCGGGCCCCTCAATCATTACCTGAACATGATGCTTCCATGCAATTTTTGTCAATTCACCTAAAGTTTCCAGTTCTGCGAACTGTGCTTCATCATTCGCATCGGCAATTGAGCCCGGACGAAGGCCATCTCCCAAAGAAAAAGCAACGTCATATTTTTTCATGATTTCGCATATTTCATCAAAATGCGTATATAAAAAGTTTTCTTTATGATGATAGAGACACCATTTTGCCATGATAGAGCCTCCTCTGGAAACAATTCCGGTCACCCGTTTCGCTGTAAGATGAATATATCTCAGTAAAACTCCGGCATGAATCGTAAAGTAAGAAACTCCCTGCTCTGCCTGTTCGATCAGTGTATCTTTAAAAATTTCCCATGTAAGGTCTTCTGCTACCCCCTTTACTTTTTCCAATGCCTGATAAATGGGAACAGTACCAATGGGAACCGGACTGTTTCTGATAATCCATTCCCTGGTTTCATGAATGTTTTTTCCTGTGGACAGATCCATGATGGTATCGGCACCCCAGCGACATGCCCAGACTGCCTTTTCCACTTCCTCTTCAATGCTTGAAGAAACCGCACTGTTCCCAATATTGGCATTGATTTTAACCAAAAAATTCCGGCCGATAATCATCGGTTCACTTTCGGGATGATTGATATTATTGGGAATGATCGCTCTTCCGGCTGCGATTTCGTCTCTTACAAACTCCGGAGTTATTTTGTTTTTTGGAGTTCTTGCCCCAAAACTGTTTCCCTGATGCTGGAATGCCATATCTTCAGAAACGGAATCCAGCTGTTCGATACGCTGATTTTCCCTGATAGCAATGTATTCCATTTCAGGGGTAATGATCCCCTGCTTTGCATAATACAATTGGGTCACTTCATTTCCCTCTTTTGCTACTTTGGGTTTGTGGTTGTAAGAAAAACGCAGTTCATCCAGTTTGGGATCCTCAAGTCTTGCTTTTCCGTAGGCTGAAGTAATTCCTTCCAGGACCTCTACATCATTTCTGTCAAGTATCCACTGTTCCCTGATTCTCGGAAGGCCTTTTTCGATATCAATTTCTGAATTTTCATCAGTATAAGGTCCTGATGTATCATAGATGGTAACAGGACGATTTTCTTCCAAAGTTCCGTTGGTCAATTTTGTCGGACTTAAATGTATTTCGCGCATTGCGACCTTAATAGGATGAATCTTTCCTTCAACATAGATCTTTTTAGAATTCGGAAACGGTGAACGTGTGATTTGCTGAGCCATATAATAAGTTTGTATTGATAAGAATTAACCGCCTTGGGCAGCAGTAATGATTAAAACAGAATCGTTGTCTTTGAGAAATGTTTCGGACCAGGCCGACTGTGGGATGATACAGTTGTTGAGGGCAACGGCAATACCTTTCCTTTTACCGGGTATTTCCATAGCCAAAAGTGCTTCCAGATTTTCCGGAAGTTCAGCAAAAATTTTTCGGGTGTGGTTGATTGTGATTTCCATTCTAAAGTTTTGATTAAACATATTACTTTAGGAATGGCTGTAATTGTACTGTAGAAAGCACAACAAAGTCATTTCACTTTTCCCTACGCCGGTATGATCCGGATCAGGTTCAAAGGGTAAAATCTCAGTCTGTTTTTAAACAGACACCCCTAAAGTTTGGGACGAAGTTAGACATTTTTCTGAAATGCACAAAATTTTTTGATGAAGTCTGCTTCAAGACGATTGAGCGAAGAATTTTTATATCATAAAGGTATAAATGTCTTCATGTCATTGTACCTAAATAAAAAAATGGAAACTGAATATCATCAGCTTCCATTTATAACTTCATTATTATATAATTTATTCTTCACACGCTCTCCAGACCGAATCATTTTGAGGAAGAGGAGCGGTAATCTGAATTTCTTCTTTTGTAACCGGATGAATAAACTCCAGTTTTCTGGCGTGAAGGTTGATCCCTCCGTCCGGATTTGAGCGAGGTGAACCATATTTTAAATCGCCTTTAATCGGAACTCCTGTTTTTGAAAGCTGCGCTCTGATCTGGTGATGCCTTCCTGTTTCAAGATCGATTTCAAGTAAAAGGTAATTATCCAGACTTTTAATCACATGATAGGTCAGAATTGCTTCTTTTGCCCCATCCGTTATTTTTGTAAAAACAACAGCCTTATTGTTTTTCTCATTTTTCTGTAAATAATGCACCAGCCTCTGGGTATGCGGAATCATTTCTTTTGCTACAACTGCCCAATACGTTTTCTTAACCTCCCGGTTTTTAACCATTTGAGTCAAACGGGATAATGCCTTTGAAGTTTTAGCAAAAATCACCAGTCCGGAAGTCGGACGGTCAATACGATGCACCAGGCCTAGAAAAACATTTCCCGGCTTGTCATCTCTTTTCTTTATAAAATTTTTAATGGAATCCAACAAAGGTTCATCTCCTGTTTTGTCCCCCTGTACCAATTGTCCAACTTTTTTATTGATGACCATAAGATGGTTATCTTCATAAACAATTTGTTCCTCCATAATTACTGACGGCTTACTGACCTGCTTGTGAATGAAATAATCACTCCGCCCAGCAAACCAACTGTTTTAATAAATTTTAAATCAGATTCCAGTGGAAGAAATGCTCCGATGATACATAATGCAGCCGCACCATACATCGGATACGTAAATTTTGAATTGGAAAGCAGAGGTGCCTGCAAAATAAAACTCAATCCTATTAAAAGATAGAATAGTTTTGCGGAAATAATTAAATTAACCTCCGGCGAAAACATACCAAACCATCCTATAACCAGACAAAGTATAGCCAGCACAGAGATAATTCCCTGTGCCATTTGTAAATTATTTCTCATTAGTAACTTTCATTTTCGTTAGGGAAATCAGCATTTTTCACATCTTTTACATATTGAGCAACTGCTCCGGTAATCTCTGTATACAGATCGAGATATCTCCTTAAAAATTTCGGAGAAAAACCTTTATTCATTCCTACCATATCATGATATACCAGCACCTGTCCGTCACAATGAGGACCCGCTCCGATACCGATGGTCGGAATCGTAATGCTTTCTGAAACTTTTTTAGCTAAATCTGCAGGGATTTTTTCCAGAACGACTCCAAAACAGCCCAACTCTTCTAAAAGTTTTGCATCACTGATCAGTTTCTCAGCTTCATCATCTTCTTTGGCTCTTACTTTATAGGTTCCGAACTGATAAATGGACTGAGGCGTTAAGCCCAGGTGTCCCATTACAGGAATTCCTGCATTAATAATTTTTTTGATAGATTTTGAGATTTCCTTTCCGCCTTCAATTTTTATGGCGTGTGCTCCGCCTTCTTTCATCATTCTTACTGATGATTCCAGTGCTTTTTCTGGGTTACTCTGATAGGTTCCGAAAGGAAGGTCCGCAATGATCAGCGCCCTGTCTATTCCCCGTACCACACTTTGCGTATGATAGATCATCTGGTCTAAAGTAATCGGCAAAGTCGTTTCGAAACCCGCCATTACGTTTGCTGCCGAATCTCCGATCAAGACAGCGTCGATACCACCGGCATCCACCATTTTGGCTGTAGTAAAATCGTAAGCCGTAAGCATGGTTATTTTTTCCTTATCGAATTTCATTTTACGTAAGGTTTCTGTGGTAACTCTTTTAATTTCAGAATGAACAGACATAATATATGTAATGTTTAAAAGTTAAAAAGTCGGCCTGAGCCGACTTGTATGTTGTTTGATTTATAAAACTACGTGACCGAGTTTCATGAGTTTATCGTGATTCAGAATCTTGATGTTTCTGCCATCCACTTCGATAAGGCTGTCACCTTTAAATTCTGAAATAAGCCGGATGGCACTTTCTGTAGCAGTTCCGATAATGTTGGCAATTTCTTCTCTTGTTAATGAAATTTTAATAAAGCCTTCAGGGTCTGTTCCTAATTTCTGTTCTAAAAGGATTAAAATCTCTGCCAGTCTTTCTCTTACTGTTTTCTGAGCAAGGAAAGTAATGGTGTTTGAAGACTCTCCCAATTCATATGATATCTTCTGCAGCATAATGAATGAAAGCTGAGGATCAACTTCCAGAAGATCCATAAAAATATCAGCAGGTAAAAAAGTGCACTCCACATCAGTCATCGCTTCAGCCTTTGCCTGAAAGTTTTCTCCACAGAGCAATGCACGGTACCCGATGATATCGCCTTCTTTGATGAATCTCAGAATCTGATCTTTACCGAAAGATCCGGACTTCGATAATTTTGCGGCTCCCTTTTCTAAAACATAAACTCCTTTAGGAATTTCACCATCATCAAAAATGATGTCATGTTTCTGAAAATTCAGCTTCTTTTTTGCACTTAAGTATCTTTCAAAATCAGTACTGGAAAGCCTGTCTTTGAAGGATTTATCATTAAAAACCCTTGCAAATCTTTCTTCAATAGCAATCTGTTGTTCCTGCGACATTTTAATATGACATTTATCACAAAAATAGAACATTTAAACTCGATAAACAAAAAAAATTGTTATAATTTTGTCAGTCAATAATTTATGAAGGTGAGCGAAAACTGTTTTCATTGTGGACAAGACATAGAAAAGGAAAGAATTCCTTTTGATGACAAAATTTTTTGCTGCAATGGTTGCAAATCAGTCTACGAAATTCTGAATATCAACAATCTAACCAATTTTTACGAATTAAATAAAAGAGCAGGAATACGTCCTAATGATGAAAATTCTTCGCAGTTTGATTATCTTGACACGCCTGAGATCTTTGAAAAAATAACTGATTTCTCTGAAGGAAACACGAGCCTGGTAACCTTTAAGATTCCGGTGATCCACTGCTCGTCCTGCATCTGGCTATTAGAAAGCCTTCATACACTCCATAAAGACATCAAATACTCCCAGGTTAATTTCACAAGAAAAAACCTCCAGATAGCTTTTAATCATAACGATTTAAAGTTAAGTGGATTGGCTAATTTTCTGACCAATTTAGGATACAAGCCCGCCATCAGCCTCGAAACCGCCGACAAGAATGAGGATCATTTAGATAAATCTCTTCTGGTAAAACTGGCAATTGCAGGATTTGCTTTTGGTAACGGAATGTTCCTTGCATTTCCGGAATACATTGGCGGAGAAGATGTCTGGATGGAACACTACAAGGGCTTATTCCGGGTACTGATGTTTTTGCTATCCCTTCCTGTCGTTTTTTATTCGGCTTCGGATTATTACAAATCTGCATGGTACGGCCTCAAAAATAAAATTGTCAACATCGATATTCCGATTGTTTTGGGAATCTTTGTCTTATTCGGAAGAAGCGTTTATGAAGTGGCAACCAATTACGGACCGGGGTATTTTGACACCCTGTGCGGACTGCTGTTCTTCATGCTCATGGGGAAAATGTTCCAGAAAAGAACCTACAGTTCGCTTTCATACGACAGAGACTACAAATCATTCTATCCTATTGCCGTCACCAAAGTTGATTTTGGAGGAAAACAACAAAACATCCTGCTTTCGGAAATAAAAATCGGCGACCGGATTTTAGTCAGAAATCAGGAAATCATTCCTGTGGACGCAGTTTTGATCAATGGTGAAGGAAATATTGACAACAGTTTCATTACCGGAGAAAGTGAAAGCATCAGCAAACAGCCGGGAGACAAAATCTTTGCCGGCGGAAAACAGGTAGGCTCGTCGCTTGAGCTGGAAGTCATTAAAAACGTTGATCAGAGTTACCTGACCCAGCTGTGGAATAAAGAAGCGTTTAAAAAACACGAAACAGGGCTGGACACCCTGATTAACGATATCAGTAAGTATTTCACGTTTATCATCCTGGGTATTGCATTAATTTCGGGAATTTACTGGTCATTCATTGATCTGGAGAAAATGTTCCAGGTGATTTCTGCAATTCTGATCATTGCATGCCCCTGTGCGCTGGCTCTTTCTTCTCCCTTTACATTCGGACATATCATGAGGATTTTGGGCCGGAATAAATTTTATGTTAAGGATACGCTAACCATTGAAAAGATTTCAAAACTGAATGCAATTGTTTTTGACAAAACAGGAACTATCACCGAAAGAAAAAAAACGAACATCAAATTTGAAGGTTCTGAAATTCAGGAATTCGATTTGAAGAATATTAAAACCTTATTAAAAAACTCCAATCACCCGCTTTCAAAATCCCTCTATGATTTTATAGAAATCAATGATGACTATTTCCCTGTGGAAAATTTTATTGAAATTTCCGGGAAAGGATACGAAGCATCAGTACGAGGAAATTCTTACAAAATCGGTTCTGCGAAATATAACGGCCAGGAATCAAGGAATCTTGAAACAGCGGTCTACATCAGCAAAAACAATGAGTTTTCAGGTAAATTTATTTTCAAAAATGAATACCGTGAAAACCTTAAAAATTTATTTAAAAAAATAACCCAGTATAAGATTTTTATTCTCAGCGGAGACAACTCTTCCGAAGAGAGCCAACTGAAAACGATCATCCCCAATGTGAATTCAATGGCTTTCAATCAAAGCCCGGAAGACAAGCTGAATTTTATTCAGAACCTCCAGAACAGCGGGATGAAAGTTGCGATGCTGGGAGATGGACTTAACGACGCCGGAGCTTTAAAGCAGAGCAACGTTGGAATCGCCATTTCCGATGACACGAACAGCTTTACTCCTTCTTCTGACGTGATCATGAACGGCGAAAAGGTCTCGGATCTGGACAGTTACCTGAATGTCTGCAAGGGCTCAATGACTATTGTGAAATTAACATTCGTAATTAGTTTTCTTTATAATATTGTCGGTTTAAGTTTCGCCGTAAGCGGACACATGTCTCCATTATTTGCGGCTATATTGATGCCACTAAGCTCCATTACAGTCATTTCATTCACTACACTTTCAACCTGGATCCTCGGCCGGAAATATTTCAGAAAAAAGCCGTAAACGCCCTTATTTAGACTGATTTTAAATTAGCCAAAGGCCGTTTTTCGTGATTAATGTCATTATTTTTCACTAATTTTGAACCCCGAAAATAGGTTAATTTTGTTGTCTGATGGATATTCTATATTTAATGATCTTATGCAGTGTTTCTTTGGCTGCAGTGTTCCTGGTCGTTTTTATAGTAAACGCCAGAAAAGGGCAGTTTGAAGACGATGAGTCTCCGGCTGTAAGAATACTTTTTGAAGATGAAATAATCAAAGAAAAAGAAGATTCTGACAACAAAAACGAAAAAGAGGAAAAAGGAGAAAGTAATAAATTTGAAGAAAAAAGTGAATAGTTAATATGGAGACACAAAAGTTTAGTTATGACAACAGTATTGTTCGGGCATTCCTATACGCAACCATAGTTTTTGGGATTATAGGATTCGTGTTCGGACTTACGGCGGCATTGATGCTTTTCTACCCAGAGCTTCCTGAATTTTTATTCGGGACCGATGATACAACCATTAAAAGTTTATCATCCGGTGACATACAGGGTCTGATCAACACCCATGGTGCGTTTGGTTTCGGTAGAATAAGAATGTTGCATACCAATACAGTAATCTTTGCATTTGTATGTAATATCGTTTATGTAGGGGTATACTACTCTACACAAAGATTATTAAAAACAAGAATGTACAGCGACACGCTGTCTTGGATTCATTTCTGGACTTGGCAATTGATGATTATCGCTACATTCATCACCTTCTTTATGGGGATCAATACTTCAAAAGAATATGCTGAACATGAGTGGCCAATCGATATCTTAATTGCGGTATCATGGATCATTTTCGGGGTGAATATGATTTTAACAATCAAGAAAAGAAGAGTAAGACACCTTTATGTAGCCATCTGGTTCTATCTGGGCACATGGGTTGCCGTTGCAATGCTTCACATCTTCAATAATCTAGAAGTACCTTTATCTTTCTCCGGCTGGAAATCTTACTCAGCATATGCGGGAGCAAAAGATGCTATTGTACAATGGTGGTACGGTCACAATGCGGTAGCTTTCGTATTGACAACTCCGGTTTTAGGTTTAATGTACTATTTCTTACCTAAAGCGGCGGACAGACCTGTATTCTCATATAAATTATCAATTATCCATTTCTGGTCACTGATCTTTGTATATATCTGGGCGGGACCTCACCACCTTCAGTATACGGCTTTGCCAGCATGGGCACAGGCAGTAGGCACAGGTTTCTCAATTATGCTTATTGCACCGTCATGGGGAGGAATGCTAAACGGTCTTCTTACATTAAGAGGAGCATGGGATAAAGTAAGAGAAAACCCTATTTTGAAGTTCTTTGTTGTCGCAGTTACCTGCTATGGTATGGCAACATTCGAAGGACCTCTTTTAGCAACAAAAAACATTAACAAAATCGGTCACTTTACCGACTGGGTTATCGGTCACGTACATTTAGGAGCATTAGGATGGAATGGTTTCATGGCTTTCGGTGTTATTTACTATTTGGTACCGATCCTATGGAGAACAAAAATATGGTCTGTAAAATTAGCTAACTGGCATTTCTGGTTAGGGACATTAGGAATTATTTTCTATGCAGTACCCATGTATATCGCTGGATTTACACAAGGTTTAATGTGGAAGCAATTTAATCCGGACGGTACCCTGTTGTGGAAAAACTGGTTAGATACTGTTACTGCAATTATCCCATATTACAAATTAAGATTCTTAGGAGGTTTATTCTATCTTTCAGGGGCTCTGCTAATGGTAGTAAACGTATATGCCACTGTAAGAAAAGGATCATTCCAGAAAGAAGTTCCTGCAGAAGCACCAGCTTTAGCAAATATCGGGAACAAACGTAAAGAAGGAGAAGGTTTCCACCTTTGGCTGGAGAGAATGCCAATGCTATTAACGGTATTGTCATTGCTTACCATCTCAATCGGAAGTATGGTTGAAATTATTCCAACCTTATCCATGAAGAAAAGTGTACCTACAATTTCAGCAGTGAAGCCTTATTCACCGTTGGAATTGGAAGGAAGAGATTTATATATCCGTGAAGGCTGTAATGCCTGTCATTCACAGATGGTAAGACCATTCAGGGATGAGATTGTAAGATTTAACGGTAAAAACGGTCAGTATTCCAAGGCTGGTGAATTTATTTATGACAGACCTTTCCTTTGGGGATCAAAAAGAACAGGACCGGATTTACACAGAGAAGGTGGTAAAAATCCAAGTTCTTGGCATTACAAACATATGTATAACCCAAGATCTACATCAGCAGGTTCTATCATGCCTCGTTATCCATGGTTGATTGCAACGAATCTTGACAGATCAAAAATGGTTGACAAGATGAAACTGATGAAGAATACTTTTGATGTACCTTACACAAAAGCTCAGATTGACTCTGCAGATAAATGGGCAGATAACCAGGCAGCCAAGATTGTAAGAGATATCTACACGGAAGCGGCTGACCTTAAAGCTGAATATGCTAAAAGACCGGACGTTAAACTGGAGAAAAAGGAAATTGTAGCATTAATTTCTTACCTGCAGAGACTGGGTACTGATATTAAGACGACAGAAATAAAAACAGCTAGTAATAACTAATATTAAAAGCTCATGATTCCTCAGAACTTTAAAGATATATTATCCAATACGGAAAATGCAGGTTTGTATCAAACTTTGGCTCTGATTTTCTTTATGCTGTTCTTCATCACTTTAATCATCTATGTTTTTAGCAGGCCTAAAAAATATTACAGAGAAGAAGAAAATGCACCTTTGGGGGATGATGAAGATGACTTTAATTTAAAAGATTAAATATAATTATGAGATCTTCCTGTTTATATAAAATCAATAGGACGATTACATAATCTTTAAAAACAATAAACATTCACTTATGAAACAAAGAACACCGGTTTTTGTAAACATTTTGATAATAATGGGGCTTCTTATAGTTTTTTATTATTTATTTGTTCAAAGCTACTCGTTTTTAGCTTCACCATATTTCTGGGGAACTGTAGCGATCAGTGCAATTCTTGCATATATCCACAGTGCAATCGGAGATTTGATTGAAAATAATAAATTCAAAAAATTATCTGACGAAGAAAAAGCAGCATACCTTACTGAAAAAAAGATCCCTTTCTTAAAAAGACAGTATGATGCCGCTTTTAAAAAACAATCTGATACAGAAGAAAAAGACATCCTGATCGACCACGGTTTTGACGGAATTATGGAATTGGATAACCAGTTACCAAAATGGTGGTTAGGCTTATTTTATTTCGGAACGGTATTCTGTATTGTTTATATCTGTGCCTATTCTTTCACAGACTTTGCTCACCCAATCAGCGAATATGACGCTGAATACAAAGAGCAGATGGCAGCTATTGAAATCTACAACGAAAGCCAGCCTCCTATCACAATAGAAACAGCCGTGTTTTCTGAAGACAATATTGCTGCAGGGGAAGAAATCTTCAAAAGCAACTGTGTATCTTGCCATTCAGACGGTGGAAAAGGGGGGATCGGTCCTAACTTAACAGATAATTTCTGGCATAACCAACCTGAGAAAACCTTATTCAAAAACGTATTTCATGTTGTAGAAAACGGAGTTACAGGAACAGCAATGCAGGCATGGGGTAAAAACGGAGTTTTAACCGGTACAGACATTCAGAATGTTGCAGCCTACGTATACCACATCAATCAGGAACTTCCTCCAATCACTACAGATAAAGGCGGAGCACCACCTTATGGGGATGAAGCTAAGTGGGAGAAACAGTAATTAAAACTTAAAAACATATGATTAAACATAATTTGTTATTACCTTAAAACAGTAACAAATTATGTTTTTTCTTTTTACTATAAAACCAAACTAACAATGTCAGATAAAGAAGAAGATATTCTCCGGGGCGGACAGGGGCAGGTTTTAGATCCTGAAACCTATAGGGATTCTATAGGAACAATGGAACAATCCGGAAAGAGAAAATGGGTTTTTCCTAAGAAACCAAAAGGTAAGTATACCAACTACAGAGATTTTGTAAGTTATTTCTTACTGATTATCTATTTTACGGTACCATTTATCAAAATCAATGGTAATCCTTTCTTTTTATTTAATGTTATCGACAGGGAATTTTTTATCATTGGACAGCCTTTTTATCCACAGGATTTTTTCATTCTTACGTTAGGCGCAATTGCTTCTCTTATTTTCATTATCATTTTTACGATTGCATTCGGAAGAATTTTCTGTGGGTGGATATGCCCCCAGACAATTTTTATGGAATCAATTTTTCGTAAAATTGAATACCTGATTGAGGGAGACAGAAACAAACAGATGAAACTTGCGAGACAGGAATGGGACAGCGAAAAAATCTGGAAAAGAAGTTTAAAGTGGTCGATATATGTTGTGATATCCTTAGTCATTACCCACATCATGTTTATGTACATTGTAGGATACGAGCAGGTAATTAAGATTGTATCTGACGGACCCTTTGCCCGTCCTACCAATTTTATTGTAATGATTCTTTTTGCTTCAGCATTTTATTTTGTATTTGCGTGGTTCAGAGAGCAGGTATGTACATTGGTCTGTCCCTACGGAAGATTGCAGGGCGTTTTAATAGATAAAGAGACCATCAATGTTTTCTATGATTTTAACAGAGGGGAAAACCGCTCAAAATGGAGAAAGGGGGAAGACAGAAAAGCTGCCGGAAAAGGTGACTGTATTGACTGCTATCAATGTGTGGCTGTCTGTCCTACAGGAATTGATATCAGAGACGGTCAGCAGCTGGAATGCATTAACTGTACAGCCTGTATTGATGCCTGTGACGAAGTGATGGAAAAGGTAGGCCTGCCTAAAGGTTTGGTACGCTATGCATCTGAGAAGGAAATAGAGACCGGAACTCCCTACAGGTTTACCGGAAGAATGAAAGGCTTTGCTGTTGTTTTAGTTTTCCTGGTAGGATTTTTAGGATATCTGCTCTCAAGCCGTGGTGAAATGGAAGTTAAATTCATCAAACCGGCAGGAAGTACATTTTTTGTTAGAGACGCAAAAATTACCAATACTTACAACTACACATTCCTGAATAAAACAAATGATAAAAAGATTGTAACCATTAAAGTAATAGAGCCTGCAAAAGGTGAGATCAGTTACAGTGCTTCCAGCAAAATAACAGTGGAAAGAGATAAGATCACCAAAGGGACGATCAATATTAGCTTTCCGGAAGATGCCATGAAGCTGTCTAAACAAAACATCAAAATTGGTGTATATGATATGAAAGGGAAACTTATCGATTCATATGAAACTTATTTTGAAGGACCTTTCAAATTACAATTTTAAACTAAAAAAAATGAAAAATTTCACTTGGGGACACGGCGTATTTCTGGCGCTTGGTTCTTTTATTATATTTATTTTATCAATGCTTTTCCTTTTTCCGAACGGACAGAAAAATTCGGAAATGGTAACGGATAAGTATTATGAAGAGGAGCTGGAATATCAATCTGTAATCGATGCCAAGAAAAGAGCAGATACCATCAAAGAAAAACCGGCATTTTCTCAGAATGCAGAAGGAATGAAAATTACATTTCCTGAAAATATCAACAATGCTAATGCTGATATTAAATTTGTACTGAACAGATCTGATGATCAGAATTTAGACATCAAGAGATCTGAAAAACTGGATGCCAATCAGTCATTTTCTATTCCTGCCAGAGTTTTAACAAAAGGAAATTATACGTTACGGCTGATGTGGACTACTAACAAAACTGACTACCGACTCGATTATGATGTAATATGGAAATAGCATTTGTTATATCTGCGATTGCTTTAGGCTTTGCTTCCGGTTTCCACTGTATCGGAATGTGTGGTCCTATTGCTCTTTCGATGGGATTAACCAAAAAACAGGCGACCAATTTTTATCTTCAGAATTTAACCTATCAGTTTGGAAGGATTTTCACTTACTCTTTATTAGGTGGAGTTTTAGGAATTATCGGTGAAGGATTTGAAATGGCAGGTTTCCAGCAGTATCTTACGATTGCTGTTGGGATTCTCTTGATTGTAATGGCATTGTTTTCATTCGGAGGAAAAGATTTTGCTTCAAAAATTCTTTTTTTGTCTAAATTTTTATTCTCTGTAAAATCAAACTTAGGAAAACTTTTACAGAAAGCAGATTACCGCTCAAGATTTACTACAGGAGTTCTCAACGGTTTTCTTCCCTGTGGAATGGTATATATGGCATTAACCGCAAGTCTAGCCGCAGGCGGTATCTTACAGGGAGCTTCATATATGGCCTTATTTGGTTTAGGAACACTTCCATTTATGTTTACAGTAGTTTTAGTCGGAAACCTGATGAATCAGGCCTTCAGACTTAAAATTTTAAAGGCTGTCCCAGTTATCATGATTATTTTGGGAGGTTTGTTTATTGTAAGGGGCTTAGAACTGGGGATTCCCTACGTTTCACCACGAGCTGAAGCGATGACTATTTCTAAAGACAATGCTGGTGAATGTCATTTACCGGGAGATCATAGTACACATCCGCATAATGCAAATTGTCACTGATGATATAAGTCTAATTTAAGTAATGACTTAATAATTCGAATTATTGACTAACAATCTCCTGTATAAGTAAAAAACCACCGAATTACGGTGGTTTTTGTTATTTATGGAAAACTTAATTTTAGCTGATCAACTCAAATCTCGCATACTCAGCAATTTTCTTTGGAAGCTTGATTCCTTCTTCTGTCTGATTATTCTCCAGCAATGCAGCCATAATTCTTGGCAGTGCCATTGCAGAGCCGTTTAATGTATGTACCAACTGAGTTTTCCCGTCAGCTTTGTAACGGCATTTCAATCTGTTTGCCTGGAAGGTTTCAAAATTTGAAACTGAGCTTACTTCAAGCCACTTCTCCTGTGCTGCACTCCACACTTCAAAATCATAGGTCATCGCTGATGCAAAACCCGTATCTCCACCACACAATCTTAAAACTCTGTACGGCAATTCAAGATCAGTCAGGATTTCTTTGATGTGTTCTACCATTTCCTCTAAAACGGCATACGAGTTTTCAGGTTTCTCCAATCTTACAATTTCTACTTTTTCAAACTGATGAAGGCGGTTCAGACCTCTTACATGAGCTCCGTAACTTCCCGCTTCCCTTCTGTAACACTGGGAAAAAGCAGTATTTTTAATAGGAAGATCTTTTTCATCCAACAGGACATCACGGTACAAATTCGTCACTGGAACTTCTGCAGTTGGGATCAGGTACAAATCATCTGCATTGATATAGTACATCTGCCCCTCTTTGTCGGGTAGCTGGCCTGTTCCGTATCCTGAAGCCTCATTTACAACATGGGGCGGATTAACCTCAAGATATCCGGCATCTACATTTTTATCTAAAAAATACTGAACCAACGCTCTCTGCAACCTTGCTCCTTTACCGAAGTAAACAGGGAAACCTGCGCCGGCAATTTTAACACCAAGTTCAAAATCGATCAGATTATATTTTTTCGCCAATTCCCAATGTGGAATTGCTCCTTCTCCCAAACCCTCCACATCATGAGACTGATAGATGATTTCATTGTCATCCGCAGTGATCCCTGCTTTTACCAATTCATTAGGAACATTCGGAATCTGATAAAGAATATCCAATAATCTTTTTTCAATAACCTCTAACTGAGACTTCAATTCTGCGCTCGACTCTTTATACTGTGCGGTTTTAGATTTTGACGCTTCAGCTTCTTCTTTTTTCCCTTCTTTCATTAAAATCCCAATCTCTTTGGAGATTTTATTGATTTCTGAAAGCTGAGAATCCAATTCAAACTGAATTCTTTTTCTCTCTTCATCCGTAACGATTGCATCGTCTACCAACTCAAGAGCCTTGAATTGTCTTTTTTGAAGACCTTCTAAAACGCGTTCTTTGTTTTCGCGCAAAAAATTGACTTGTAACATAAAGTGTTTTATAATTTAAGTTTCAGCGTTTCACCGTTTAAAGATCAGAAAATACTGAAATTCAAACGTAAAAAAAACGTACTGTTGGTGCAAATTTAAAGATTATTTTATGATTTTCACCACATTGCGATTTTCCGAATCTTTGGTTACCGGTAACTCAGAATTATTGTATAGAACTCTTGCAACCTCAAAAACGGCAGGCGTCCACCGGTAAAAAACCTGAAGTGTGTCATTATCTATCGCAGCAAAAGTACTGTCGGTTAGTTTTTTTGTTAAATCAACTCTGATCTGAGATCGGTATATTCTGTTTTCAGTATCTCCACCGCTTTCAAGCTGTCTCGTGGCTCCGGCTATATATTCAATATACTGTACTGATTCTGATACCGTTTTCACAGAGTTTGATACAGGCGCATTATCCACCGGTGCAAGCATATCGTTCATGGCGATGGTGGTAAATGATCCTATCTGATTAGGAATCAGTAAATTTTTACCATTAGCATCCTGAACATACAGACTCATGATCTGATCTATTTTTTGAAAAGAATCTTCATCACCCCTGCATCCCATAAGCGCAAAACATCCCAATAAAATTCCGAAAACCAGATTCTTCATACTGCAAAGGTAAAATTTATTTTAATTTCTTTATGTATTTATTAAAATGATAAAGAAAGAAAAAACCGGAACTGATCATAGTGATCGAAACACTGACTGCCATTCCCAAAATATGGTACCTGGGAACTAAAAGAAATGACAGAAATATAAGTACTGTTAAAGAAAGTGCTGAACCTTTTGTATTAATGGACATTTTCCCTATTGCAGATAAAAGATTCCCGTATAAATTCCTGAATAAAATATTCATCAGAAAGGTTGCCATGAACAGGATAAAAACAGACGAACTGCCCGCATAATGCTCTTTTGATATCAGGATCAGAATATCTTTGCTGAACAGAAAACTGACTGTAAATATCAACAGGCAGAGGGGAATAAAAAATCTGTAGTAACCGTTGATATAGTTTTTCAGGTATTCTGCATTCTGATAATTTTTTGCGAGAGAATGAAAGTCACTCTGCATAAACGATAACGCCAAAAATGTTACGTTTGACGGAATCAGTATGGCCACCCTGTAGTCCGCAACAGCGTCTTCATTTAATAGAAAACTGATGATGATAATATCTGCGGAGAAAAGAGCCTCAGAAAGTAAAGTCGTTGCAGAGGTATTAAAGCCGTACTGCCAGATTTCTTTTATATTAAATCGGCCTGACAGCTGACCTGTTTTTTTCAAAGTACTTTTTTTGAGCCAAAATAAAGACAGAAAAGGTGTAATTGCCATTGCAAAAAGATATCCCTTCAAATGAAAGAAATAGGTTAAAATGAGGACAGCTGCAAAACCTGCTATACTCACCATATTATTAAATCCTGCAAACTCTTTGTTTTTATTATGTATTCTCAACTCTGACTGTACATAGCTTAAAAAATAAAAACCTATAAGACGCACGCAGAATAATAAAAAGATATAAAAAACATCTTCATATTTTGATACATAGAAAAAACTCACTGTTAAAAACAGAACAGATAACAATAGTTGATAATAGAAACCTTTTTTAATCAGATAGGCAGAAAGATTTCTCTTTTCTTCGTCACTATCTGCAATAGATCCGAATCTCAATAAACTCTGGTGACTTCCCAGACCGTTACATGCTGAAAATACGGCAAAGATAGCCGCAACAATACTCATTTTACCAAAATCTTCTGTGGGAAGCATCTTTATAATAAAAAGGGAGGTCAGAAACCCGCAGATTTTGCCAATCAATAATGACGTAAAAACATAATGTCCTTCATTTTTGAGAAAACCCTTTAAAAAAGAAATTAAGCTTTTCATCTAAAAATACAACTTAAAAATAGATAAAATATTGACTGCATAGGCTTTATGGTAAAACGATGGTGAATCAAACAATAACCTGACATCCTTTTGTAAATCAGGATAGTTTTCCAACCGTTCAATATTTTCATTAAAATAGTTAAGATAATATTCCTGTATTGAAACGTCAGCATCAAAATAATACTGATAAGGATACATGCTCGTTTTTTCAGGCCTGTTTAATAATTTACCGTATAAAACATTGCGTGCACCCTTCATGTACTTTTCGCCAAACTGTATTTTCCATTGCGCATCCGGTTTCATAAGCGTTCTCTCCCAGGTATATTGGGAAGCTTCACGGCAGTGTTTCAAAAGCCACTGCTGATAAAGCTGATGCTTATATTTCCATTCTTCAGGCAGGCTCACTGATAATTTCAGAAAATCTCTGGTCATAAAAGGTGAGACCATGTATGCCTTCTGCTGTAAAACCTGTGCTCCGAGAACAGTTCTGTTATAGGCAAGGTTTTTAAGCAGAAAAACCTCTTCCCGTTCATATTTCAGTAAAACATGATCAAGATCTTCCTGTATCTGAGGAAGAAAATCAGCGTTGACAATAATCTTATAATGAGATGGCTTCTTTCTTTTTGGCTCAGAATTGAAACCTCCCAAAATACCATCTCCTATCTGTCCGCCATGAAATAATGAAAAATTACTATATTTCAAATGATCGACAGCATGGCTCACATGTATTCCGCCCGTGAAGTGTACACAGCCTTCTGAAATTCTTGTAAGTTCATCAATCTTTTTTAAAAATGCTCCATGATCCAAAGGAACAAATTCATAATTGACATGGTAATCCAATGCGATTTTCCTGGAAATTTTTTCGTCAAGATAATTTGACTGTGAGAAGCAGAAAGCTGCACCAATATCAAACCCATTTTTAATGGCATACATCATTGCCATACGACTATCTAAGCCACCGCTGAGGAGTGCTAAATGAGAAGTTTTGAGCTCTGAATCTTTGTCATACTCCATTTTAACACTCTCTGTAAAAACTTCATGAATCCGATCAACTGCTTTGTCTCTGGAGTGAGAAAAATCTTCAGTTGAAGTAATATCAAAATAGGTTTCTAAAGTCAGCATTTGGTTTTTGCAGTTTATACTCAGAAAATTTCCGTCCGGAATTTTGTAAATGTTCTCAATCGGAGTTCTTTTTTCCAACAGATTCCCAATGGCAAGGATCTGATAAAGTGAAATGATATCCGGATGTATAGAAATATCATTTTCTTTGATCGTCCGGCTCATTCTCACTAAGTCTGAGTCTATGAAAATACAGGAATTTATTGTGGCGTAAAAAACACGCTGGCTGGACGTAGGATTGGTAAAAACAAAGATTTCATCCTTTATTTTATCCCTGATAAAACCTCTGAATTCTCCTTCCAGTTGTTTCAGAACCAGAATCCCTTTCTTATGATAAAAATCTTTAAAAAACTCAGGAAAGCTTTTAGTTGTATTTTCCAATAATGCTTTCAGGTTGAGAATAACGCCTTCAACAAGTATATCATAATCATCGGTTTCAATGAAAAATGAATCATAAGTATTCTCTTTGAAGAAACTTTTGACGTGCGTTTTTCCGTCCTTAATTAAAATTGAAAATCCCTGACTCATTTTAAAATCTCGTTGTATATTTCTGCAAACTTTTCTGCAATGGTTTCCTGTGAAAAAGTCTGATCTGCATATTGTTTCAATCTCAGACGGTTGTAATTTCTGTCACTTTCCAATATATTTTTCATTGCATCAGTCAGCAGATCTTCCTGCGGACCTTCCAGTAAAATTCCAAAGTCATCCGGAAAAAATTCAGAAACTCCGCCTACATTGGTAGAAATCACTTTAATTCCGCTCGCAAAAGCTTCTGCAATTACACAAGGTTGATTTTCGTCGTCACTGAAAAGAATAAAACAATCTGATTTCCGCATTCGTTCGGCCACCTGTGATAACGTTTGGATTCCAAAGACTTCGATCTTCGATCCTAAACCTTCCCTTTCCACTCTATTTTTGAGTTTAGAGAAATCTCCATCTCCTCCAATCTCCAGCCTGAAATCATATCCTGCTTTTAACAGTTTGACCACAACATTTAAAATCTTGTCGGCGTTCTTATTAGGCGTCAGATTGGAAATATGAATAAAAGTGAACCTTCCTGTGTTTTTCGTCACAGGAAAAAAAACATCAGTGTTGACAACATTCGGAATGACCTTCATTGCAGTATCGATCCCCAATGCTTCAAGGCCTGACTGCAGATTTTCACTTACAGGAAGAACCTGATCTGACTGATTTCCTATAAATCTGGCAATGCGCTTGATACCGGCTGGTGTTTTCGATTGATTTTTCTTCTTTAAAGCACTCCAGTGTTCACTGATAACAAAAGGAATTCTAAATCTTTTTTTAAGATAAACCGCAAAAAACATGGAATTGTGTAAAACGCTGGCATGGATCAGATCGGGATGACTGAGCTTTGCAAATCCTTTTTTATATGCCATCATTCTCCGATAAAAATTCCAGATGGGATTTCCTGTGTTTTTATAATAAACGATTAACGTTCTGATATTGTTGATGACGTTATCCTCGAAGGTAAAAGTTTCTTTCTGATCAAAATCTCCGATTGCATGTAAAATTTCAACCTCGCATCGCAATGAAACAGCTTCTGCATGTCGCTGAACAAAATTACCGTTTGTAGGTTCCAGTTTATTTGGAAACCATGATGAAATAAAAAGAACTTTATGCTTCATGTTTTATTTACTACAGCTTTTCTTCAACGATTAATTTTATTTACTTTAGGAATTATACCGCAAATGTGTATAAAAATGATTTAATTTATGTTTTATTTTTTGAAATAGAGTTCTCTGATCACTGATCAAAATCTTCTCATAATCTTTTCTTTTCCGAATAACCATAAATTGATAATCATTCTCAACCCAAATACTGTACGTATTAAAGTTTATGATCTGAAGGCCGCTGTTTTCAGCATTATCGACTATAGTCTGCAAAGGAACAGGCTGATCGATAATCTGTAACGATGCAGGATCATTTTTTTTCAGGTATTCAATAAATGCTGGATTGGGAATATTGATAATTATTCTTGTATCATCATCTGCTATCGCTGCAAGATTTCTGAAGAGATCCTGATGTTTTTCAATGGGTATATGCTCAATGACATCAAAAAGAGTAATAAAGTCATACTTTTTCTCTTTTGGGATATAATACACAACATCCCCTGTAAAAAAAGATATGTTATTTTTTACAACTTTTGATTTTGCCAGTTCAATTGATTTATTACTTAAATCCACGGCTTCAATATATCCCTGCTGTACCTTTTTAGATAACAGCTTTGTCATTATTCCGATCCCACAACCAAGTTCAAGTACGCGGGAGGAAGAATCGAGATTAAGGGACAGCATTTTCTTATACAAAGTATAGATTCTTTCGTTGATCCCTGATCTTGTCTGATAGTTTACGAAATCGTTGTAAAAATCTTTAATTTTATCATTATTCATGGCTTACTGTTGCAACTGAATATTAATTGCATTTAAAATTTCAGAAACATCTATACAATTACTTAATCCCTGCAGCCCAGCTTCTGTTAAAAGGAAGTAAAAAATTTCCTAAAAATTCAAGATAGGTATTTTTGGAAAAATCAAAAACTTCAATTTCACCGGACAGTTCTCCGTTTCTGACTTTGTTTTTAAAATCTGAAAGTTTAAGCGTTTTAACCTCACCATCTTCTATGAAACTTGCTTTCATCCTGTCAAACAGTCCCAACTGGTATTCCTCATCAATTTCTCTCATGATCTTTCCTAAAGCATCAATACTGCACCCGGACGCCATCTCTTTCTCTTCGTCTACACAGATAACGATGAATTGATTTTTTTCTATTTTAAATGATGATGAAAGAGGCTTTCCATGAGCAGCCCATCCGGCGAGAAAATCATAGAGCTTTTCTGTAATCACCTTAACTTCTTTGGTCGTAAATGCTCTCGATGCAGGATATATAATCACTCTGTAATCTTCTGCCTCTACTATATTTGATTCTTCGATTTTCATACCCAATATATTTTAAAAAGTAAAATTACGCAATTTTATTGATTCACTATTATTATAAAAAAAACTCAGGATTGATCCTGAGTTTACTTTATTTAGGTATTATTGTATCTATAGATCTTCAGCCTCAGCCAGAAGTTCTACAATATCCTTTACTTCTACTTCAGTATTTTTATTAAAATGCTTTACGCCATCCGTAAGCATTGTGTTGCAGAAAGGACAGCCTGTAGCGATAATTTTAGGTTCAAAAGACAAAGCTTCTTCGGTTCTTTCTATATTAACATCTTTGTTCCCTTTCTCAGGCTCTTTAAACATCTGGGCACCGCCGGCACCGCAGCAAAGACCATTGGTTTTGCAGCGTTTCATTTCTACAAGTTCTGCATCAAGTTTTTCCAAAAGCATTCTCGGAGCTTCATATTCTCCGTTGGCTCTTCCAAGATAGCAGGGGTCGTGGAAAGTAATTTTTTTACCTTTGAAAGCTCCCCCCTCAATTTTAAGTCTTCCATCATTCATCAGCTGTTTTAAAAACTGGGTATGGTGAATTACTTCAAATTTCCCTCCTAAACTCGGGTATTCATTTTTAAGTGTATTAAAACAGTGAGGACAAGCAGTTACGATTTTCTTAATTTCATACGCATTCAGAACCTCGATGTTCGTCATGGCCATCATCTGAAAAACAAATTCGTTTCCTGCTCGTTTTGCAGGATCACCCGTACAAGATTCTTCCTGTCCGAGAACAGCAAACTCAACTCCAATTTTATTTAAAATCTTACAAAAAGCCTTGGTGATCTTTTTTGCTCTGTCGTCAAAACTTCCGGCACAGCCAACCCAAAATAAAACTTCCGGTGATTTTCCTTCGGCAGCATATTCTGCCATTGTTTTTATATTGAAATCCATATCAATTTCTAATTTAACAAATAAGGAGGTAACATCATCAATGACTTATTACTTCTTATTTCTTTTACATTGTTAGATAAATTAGTCCTTCGCCCAATTCAGTCGATCAGCCTGATTATATTGCCATGGTGCGGCATTATTTTCTACGTTGGTCATCATTAAATTGAGTTCCTGAGGGGCAGCAGACTGTTCCATTACGAGGAATCTTCTCATTTCAAAAATGATCGAAAGCGGATCAAGCAATACCGGACACGCCTGGGTACATGCATTACAGGTAGTACATGCCCAAAGTTCCTCTTTCGTAATATAATCGTTCAGTAATTTTTTACCGTCATCTTCAAACTTTCCGTTTTTGTCAATATTCCTTCCAACTTCTTCCAGACGGTCTCTGGTTTTCATTAAAATTAATCTTGGAGACAGTTTTTTGCCTGTAAGATTTGCCGGACAGACCGATGTACAGCGACCGCATTCAGTACATGAATAAGCATTTAAAAGCTGAACCTGATTTAAATCAAAAACATCTTCAGCACCAAACTTTGAAGGAGTTTCTGTAACAGTACCTTCGGCAGGAGCAGCATAAGGATCTGTATTGGGATCCATCATCAGTTTAATTTCAGCGGTAACTGAGTCCAGATTATTAAACTTTCCGTATAAATCTAAATTGGCATACCAAGTGCTTGGGAACGCTAAAATAATATGTAAATGTTTAGAATAGTATAAATAGTTCATGAAGAACAGAATCCCTACAAAATGTAACCACCACGCAGATCTTTCCAGAAAAACCAAAAACCCGTTATCGAAGCTGAAAATTTCAATAAAAGGGACTAAAGTTATCTGACTGATCGGAAAACTTCCATGCTCTGCCAGAACACCTCTTTGTTGTAGGATCAAATCTGAAGAATTCATGGTAAAGAAAAAAATCATTAAAGCAAATTCAATGATTAATATCCAGTTCGCATCATTTTTTGGCCATCCAAAGAGTTCTTTCATCGTTAATCTCTTAACGCCATAGAAATTTCTCCGGATAAAAAATAACACCACGCCAATAATTACAAGAAGTGCCAGAATCTCAAGTGTTGCTGTAAAAGCATTATAAAATGTATGACCGAAAACTGTTGCTAAAAAGCGGTGCGTTCCGAATATTCCGTCTACAATAATCTCTATTAATTCGATATTGATAATTACAAAACCAACATATACAAAAAGATGTAGAATACCTGCAACAGGTCTTTTCACCATTCTGCTCTGTCCCATGGCAACACGTGCCATAGTCTCCCAGCGTTCAGCCTTCCTGTCACTGCGGTTGATCTCTCTTCCTAATCTGATATTTCTGTAAATCTTAAAAAGGCTTTTGCCGAATAACCCAAAACCTGCAATTAATAAAATCAGAAAAATAATATTGTCAAGATATTCCATAAGGATTATTAGTCTTTACTGTTCTTACCAAATACTGAGAAATTAACATATTTCTTAGGGTTAGCTTTCAGATCTTCAATAAGAGAATTCAGGTTGGTTGACGCAGCATTAAGATTGTTATACAGCTGATCATCTTTCATGATCTTACCAAGGCTTCCTTCACCTCTGTCAATACCTGAAACAACTTTGTTAAGCTGACCCACTGTATTATCTAAGTTAGCAATAGTTGCATTCAATTTCTGAGTATCTATGCTTTCAGCTAAATTACCATATTTATCTAAAGTCACCTTCCCGCTTTTCATGGTCAGGCTTGCTTCATCGAGTACTTTCTGAAGTTTAGGATCATTATTTCCGACTAATCGGTTAACACTTCCCGCCGTTGTTTCCAATGCCCCAACGGTTCTGTTAAGATTATGAAGCAGAACTTTAATTTCTTCCCTGTTTTGAGCATTCATTACCTGATTGGCATTAACCATCAGTGAATCTACTCTGTGAAGAACAGTCTGCAGCTGATCTTTTACAGGACCTACCTGAGATGAAAGACTGTTCATCATTCCTAATTTGAAAGCACCTTTAAGAGTATCGCCGTCTTTTGCAGTAGGACCACCATAAAACAAATTGACTCTCATTTCTTTACCGCCCATCAAACTCGGTTCGAAAATTTCAAGATTAGAATTTCTTGAAAATTCAAAATTATCATCGACTGTAATTTTTACGATAAAATGAATTTTACCGTCTTTTGATGTCTGCGGAGTAATTTTGTCAACCTGACCAACCTTTAAACCATTGATAGACACTGGTGAAGACTGTGTAAGACCTTCAACATTATCATATTTAGCATAAAATATATTATCGGTAGTAAAAAGGCTTCTGCCTTTCATGAATTGGAACAAAACGACAAAGCCGACAACAGCTAAAATCGCTATTAAACCAGCTTTTAATTCTTTACTGAACTTCACTTTTTATATTTTTTCTTGTAAGCAAATATAGTACATTTAAATTAATGTTTTTCTGTATTGCTTTGGGTTAATCACAAAAAAAAGTGGCAAAAACTCTGCCACTTTATTATATTACTGATATTTGATTTTTATTGTTGATTTCCAAGCTTACTCCAGATTTCAATTCTGTAGTCATCGATATCTGCATTATCCTGCAGACTCTTTAACCACGCCTGTCCAAACATTCCTGCGTTTCTCTGGCTAATAGATTCTGTAAACTGCTTAGCATCTCCCGGCTGTTTATTGATTGTTTCGTTCTTTTTCACTAAAACATAAACACCTGTTCCTCCTTCAATTGCATTGGACACAGCACCTTTCTTAATACCAAAGGCAGCACCTGCAACTTTGGGTTCCATTGATCCGGCTACTGATGGGTTTAATAGGTTAACCTGCGCAGACTGTTTTGTTGTTGCAAAGGTTTTAGCTACCTGATCAAGACTTGTTGCTTTTCCAATTTTATCAGAAATCTGCTTAGCAGCCAATTTATTCTGTACAACCGTTTCGATCTGATCTCTTACTGACTCAGGGTCAGCCAGACCTTTTTCCTGTTTTCCGTTTAAGTAAACAACGATCTTATCGCCTGTTCCATCCACTGTGAAGATTTCTGAATCTCCTTTCTCTCTTTTCTTATCAAAAGCCCATGCTATGATTTCACCATCTTTATCGGTTCCTAAACCTTGCAACTGACCGTCAAATCTTTTAGCAGACTTTGCGTTAGAGTACTGGTAGTTAGATTTCTTGGCAATATTCACAAAATCATTGAATGATTTCCCCTGAACCTGCTGAATAAATCTTCTTGAATTCTTGTCCACGACCGCTTCCGTAGCTTCAGAAGGCTTGATTGCTTTAACCAGATGGGCTACTTTATATGCTAATTTCTTGTCATCAACTTTTATGATGTGATATCCAAAAGAAGTTTCAGCTAAGCCAATATTTCCAACATCATTTTTGCGTAAAAAATCTAAATATTCAGGCGCAAATTGACTTTGTGAAGTAGTCCAGCCAACACTACCTTTTCTTTCAACAGCATTAGGTTCATCAGACAATTTCAGATCAGCTTCAAATTTCGACGGACTTCCCTTAATCTCGGATAATAAACTATCTGCAATTTTCTTTGCTGCTTCTTTTGTTCTTGTAGCGGTTGAGCGTTCAGCTCCTTTGTACGCAATAAGAATGTGACTGGAAGTAGCAGAATCAGAAGCTTTTTTCTTATCAATTAATTTAGAAACAACATATAAGTTCTGTTCTTTATAAGGACCGAACGTCTGACCAATCGCAGCAGTTTCAATTTTACCTTTAAGCCCTTGAGGCATTTGGCTTGAAGAAACATACTGATTATTAAATGGAATATCAGAATTTGTCGCCACAAACATGGAATCGTTTGTTGTGTTAGTGAAGTTTTCTTTTCCTCCGCTTTCATCTGTTCCTACAGAATATATTTTGGTAATATCTTTCAATACCGCCGCATCGTCAGCCGAGCTTGGCTGAGATGGAAAAAATACAACTCCCAGGTTTCTGCTTGGCTCAGTCTTGAACATGACAGGATGCTGCTTGATGTAGTTTGATAGATCTTCGGTTGTAACTTTGATCTTATTTTTTTGAAGATAAGAAGCGTAATCAACTTTCACAAAATCGATGTCAGCCAGCTGATCTCTTTCTTTCATTAATTCTTCAGCCTCCTTCTTACCTGTTGTAATCCCTGCCGAAACATTTGCAAAAACCTGTCTTGCCATGATTCTGTACTCAATTGTTTTTCTGGTTTTCAACCACTGGTTGTAGCCTTCAGGGTTTGTATTCTGTAAGGTTTCAATCTCCTTCTTCAGTTCCTGAAGTTTGAAATTTCCTTTTTCATCAAAAAGCTGTTGGTTCTGCGCAAACATCTGATCATACTGAAGTTGATTCCAGAACAGATCATCTGTCATTTCAAACCCCATCTTTTCAAATTGCTGCTTTACCAATTTTGACTGTACAAGCAATTGCCAAGCTTGTTCTTCAAGTCCGTTTTTGGGCTGCTGCTGTTGCTCAGCCTGCTGCTGTAATACGAAAAGCTGGTCATTATACTCCTCACGGGTAATTTTTTCACCATTCACTTTTCCTAAAATATCAGGATTTTTCCCAAAAACTTTATCAAGACTTTCCGGGTTCACCAAAAACGCCAACAGCGCCAATGCGATCATTCCCATCAAAAGCCAAGGTCTACTCCTAATCTGTCCTAAAATTGCCATTTTATAAATATAGTTTTATATCAGTGTGCGAAAATACACATTTTTAAGAAATTAGAGAAATATAAGACGTTTTTTTAATTTTTAAAATTTCATTTCATATAAAATGGAAATTTTGACCGTATTTTTTATGAATAAACAAATGGCATAAGTATTGTGAAAATTACGTACACATTATATGCAAGGCTTCGATCAAGCATATTTTGATTTTATCCTTTAACGATTAAAACTATAAATGACAATTTGTCATTTAACTTATTATGACAGAATTTGAAGATATAAATTTTGATGAAATCTTAGGTGACGGATTTGATATTGTAGCAGAAGAAATCAATCTTTCTGATATTGACGAAAGCGCAAAAAACTCTGAACAGATTATTTTTCCTATACTTCCTGTAAGAAATATGGTTATGTTTCCCAATGTTGTTATCCCAATCACCGCAGGTAGAAAAACTTCTATTCAACTTCTTGAAGAAGCTCAGAAAAATGGTGATTTCATTGGGATTGTAAGTCAGAAAAACTCGGATGTTGAACAGCCGACCGAAAAAGATTTTCATCAGATCGGTACGCTGGCTAAAATTATAAAAATCATTAAACTTCCGGAAGGGAACGTTACAGCCATCACTAAAGGATTTCACAGGTTTAAAATAAAAAACATTACTGACAGCCAGCCTTATTTCAAAGCGGAAATCACAAGACTGAAAGATTCTAAACCGAAAAATAAAGAGCAATACGAAGCTTTATTGGAGAATGTGAAAGACTTAGCCTTAAAAATAATAGAGTTAGATCCCAATATTCCCAATGCAGCCAATTTTGCAATAAAAAACATTAATAACAATGATGATTTATTAAATTTCATCTGTACAAATGCCAATTTCCCCTACTCTGAAAAACAGAAATTATTAGAGGAAAAAAGCCTGATGGAAAGAGCAAACAAATGCTACGAAATGATGCATGAGGATTTCAGAAAACTTGAGTTGAGAAATCAGATTCATCAAAAAACATCGAAGGACCTTGATAAACAGCAGAGAGAATATTTTCTTAACCAACAGATAAGAACGATTCAGGATGAATTGGGAGGCGGCCCGGAAAGCGATGTTGAAGATTTAATCAAAAAAGCAACAGCAAAAAAATGGAAACCAGAAGTTGAAGAGCATTTTCAGAAAGAAATCGGAAGACTTCAGAGACAGAATCCAAATTCTCCTGACTACAATGTCCAGCGAAATTATCTGGATTTTTTTACAGAATTGCCGTGGGAAACATTTACCAAAGACACCTTTGATATTGAAAAAGCTGAAAAAGTTTTAGATAAAGCACATTTCGGTCTGGAAGATATCAAAAAAAGAATATTGGAACATATGGCTGTTCTGAAACTGAAGAACAATATGAAATCTCCTATTTTATTATTGGTAGGCCCTCCGGGAGTGGGTAAAACATCTCTTGGAAAATCTGTCGCAGATGCTTTAGGAAGAAAATATGTACGCGTCTCTCTCGGCGGACTTCATGATGAAAGCGAAATCCGCGGCCACAGAAAAACCTATATTGGTGCAATGGCAGGAAGAATTCTTCAGTCTGTTAAAAAATCAGGAACATCAAATCCTGTGATCGTATTGGATGAAATTGACAAAGTAGGAAAAGGGATGCACGGAGATCCGAGCTCAGCCCTTCTAGAAGTTCTTGACCCTGAACAGAACAATGCATTTTATGACAATTTCCTGGAAATGGGTTATGATTTATCTAAAGTAATGTTTCTGGCAACAGCAAACTCTTTATCAACAATCCAGACTCCACTTCTCGACAGGATGGAAATTATTCAGATTGCTGGGTACACATTGGAGGAAAAAATTGAGATCGCAAAGAGACACTTAATTAAAAAACAACAGGACGAAAATGGTTTGACAGCAAAATCGTTCAAACTTGGAAATCCTGAACTGAAACATATTATAGAAGCCCATACTTCAGAAAGTGGTGTAAGAACTTTAGAGAAGAGAATCGCTGCCATCGGTAGATGGGTAGCTTTACAGACTGCTCTCGTAAAGGAATATGATGCTAAAATTTCAGTAGAAAAAATAGATGAGATTCTTGGTGTCCCAAGGCCAAAAAGCCTTTCTGAACTCACTGATGTTCCGGGTGTGGTAACCGGATTGGCATGGACAAGCGTTGGCGGTGACATATTATATATTGAAAGTATTGTCAGCAACGGAAAGGGAAATCTTACCATGACAGGAAATCTTGGAACTGTAATGAAGGAATCTGCCACTATTGCTTTGGAATATATCAAGGCAAAATACGATGAACTGGGAATAGAAGAGGATGATCTTGAGAAAAAAAACATCCACGTACACGTTCCTGAGGGAGCGACCCCTAAAGACGGGCCTTCAGCCGGAATCGCAATGTTGACTTCGATGGTTTCAACATTCAGAAATAAAAAAGTAAAACCTCATCTTGCCATGACAGGAGAAATTACTTTACGTGGAAAAGTGCTTCCTGTCGGCGGAATCAAAGAAAAATTACTGGCTGCGACCAGAGCCGGAATCAAGGAGGTAATCTTATGTGAAGCCAACAGGAAAGACGTAGAAGAAATAAAACAGGATTATCTCAAAAACCTAAAAGTAAATTATGTGAACTGGATGACTGAAGTTCTTGAATTGGCCATTGAAAAATAATTTTTTTTAACAATAAATACACAACCTCATCATTACGGTGAGGTTTTTGTTATGTGTAGAAAAACTTCGTCATGAACCTTTTCAAACTTCCTTTTCTACTAAAACTGAGTCTTGCTGTAATCTCAATCATTGGTTTTGGTTATCTGATTAACTTAGGACAGAGCATTTTAGCCCCATTCTTTTTAGCATTTCTAATGGCAATGCTTTTTTTGCCAGTTGCAAATTTTTTAGAAAGAAAATTAAAATTACCAAGATCTGTTTCAACTATTATATCTGTTGCCATTCTTTTAGTGGTTCTCACCGGGTTGATATTTTTCTTTGGATCACAGATCTCAAGTTTCAGCAGGGATATTCCGCAACTGACTCAACAGTTTAACAAAGTTTTTCACAATTTACAGAAATGGGTATCCCATACTTTTAATGTGAAAATAGACGAACAGCTTAATTATTTGGATCAGGGTTTAAGTAAGCTTCTGTCTTCATCAGGAGTTATTTTAGGATTTACCTTTGGAATTTTCTCTTCAGGTCTAGGATTCTTAGCATTCTTTGTCTTATTCTTCATTTTTATTTTAAATTACAGAAGACTCTTAAATAATTTCATTGTTAACGTTTTTAATGAAAAACATAAGGTAAGTGTTCAGGAAGTTGTTTCAGAGGTAAGAATCATGACTAAAAGATACATTATAGGGCTTTGCCTGCAGGTATTGATCGTCTCTACTCTGACAACAACAGTCCTGACCATTTTAGGAGTAAAATATGCAATCTTACTTGGTGTTTTGACCGGTTTATTGAATGTTATACCTTATATCGGTATTTGCATTTCGCTTATTATATCATGTTTTATCGCATTTGCAACCGGTACGGTTTCCAGCTGTATTTATGTTGCCATCGGGTATGTGATTGTGCATGTGATTGATGGAAACATCATTCTTCCCTTTGTTGTTGGTTCTAAAGTAAAGATTAATGCGTTGTTTTCATTTATCGGAATTTTAGTGGGTGAACATCTCTGGGGAATCTCCGGCATGTTTTTATGCATCCCAGCCATCGCCATCATTAAAATTATTTTTGAAAGAGTTGACGGTTTACAGCCTTGGGGAAGACTTCTTGGAGAAGACGAAAAACCTCACAAAAAGAAGAAAAGTTATAAAATTTCCAAAAATATTACTTTGAAAGAAATGGATTAAAAATAGATCATTTCTTTCAAAGTAATGTTTTTTAATACGTCAAGTTTTGACGCTGTGTAGTTATAATTTTGATTAATAGAAGATACACAAGTATTTTCAATTAATATCAATTAAATAAAAAAATTATGATTTACACAGAAGACTTCTTTTCAGCAACAAGTATCTACCCTAATGATGACTTAGTTCAACTAGTAGATAGTCACACCAATGAAAATGTCAATTTTAAGAAAACTCTTCAATGGCACAATGGCTCTCCGATAATTTCTGCAGATGGCATTATTTATAGAAAAAGAGGAAACGATTACTATGTTGATGTCGATTGGCTTACAAATCGCACAATTTACGTTAAGAGGTTTGGAGCAAAGGGAGACGGACTAACTAATGATGCGCCAGCAATAAGAAGAATGATTGAGTTTACTCCTGAAAAAGACTTTATTATTGTTTTCGAAAACGCAAAATATCTGCAAGGTGATGGAACTTACGACAGATATGATTTACATCCTACAACAAATTTATATTCTGGTGAAATAAATATAGGGGAAGAGATTTTTTTCAGTTTTAAAGACAAATCAGATTTCGCTATTTATGGAAATGGAGCCTTTGTCATAGCACATCCAAATAATGCACCAATTATAAATGCTCGTGGCTTTGAGTTCTTAAATTGCAGCAATTTTAAAGTTGAAAACCTTAATTATGACGGTTCAAAAAACACCAGAAAACCTGATGGTGGTGATGACTCTCCGTATAATAATCAATCAGGATTTAGAATAACTTCTTGTAAAAAGTACGAATTTTCAGATTGCAGATCAAATAACACCTGTATGGATGGATTTTTAATTGATTCCGACGATCTGTTTACTGCAGGTATAGAGAATTGGAATGAAGACGGGATTATTAGAAATTGCCATGCAGATAATAACTACAGACAGGGATGCTCTGTTGTGGATAGCAAGAGATTAAAAATCATTGGAGGATCTTATACCAATACTGGTAAAACATATGGTACACTACCAAAAGATGGTATAGACATTGAGCAAGGATTTGTATCTAATTTTGGCAGAGGAAGTAGTGACACAATTATAGAAAATGTTTTATTCGAAAACAATTTAGGAGATGGATTAGCTCTTCATTTAGGAACGCACGATTCTACAGTAACCCATTGTATTTTTAAAAATAATCCTTTTTTTGTAGCTCAAGATTGGAATGCTTTAACATGCAATAATACCATTTATAATAATAACTTTTACGATTCATCAATAGTATTAAATGGTGAAGGGGAACACTTTTATTCAAACAAAATATATTTATCCTCAAATTATAATTTCAATTTTGAAATATCATATGAGTATGATCATTTTAATAAAAAAAGATGTCGTGAAACATTAATTTATGATAATTATATTCATCGAGATGCAGGCTCATCTAATATTGGAGATGTACTTGGCATTTTCAAGATTGGAAAGCATAAAGAAGGGGTAAAAGTATTTAAAAATACATTTATAAATTTAGCATCGAAAGGTAACTTTTTATATATGTATGGTGAAGAGGATAGAAATTTAGAATTTTTTGACAATTTGTTTCATAATACTGAAGAATTTTCTATAAATACTAATATGAATCCAAATAATATTTATTATACAAATTCTGACTTTTATTTAAAGAGAGCATATAATAATAAAATAGAAATAAAAGAAATGCCTCCAATGGTTTCTGTAGCTAATATTTGTAAAGGTAACAAACTCATAAAAAGTTTTAATCAAAAGAGAATTCCTTCTGGAAAATTCATAGATGTAACTTTTGATTATATAACTTCAGATTTTGAAGCAAGAGATCTTTACCTAAAGATAACGACAAATGGATATTGGTTTGATAATAATTCAACCAGTAATAAAGAAGAAATAGTTTCTCTTTTAAATCTAAAAACTATAAGTTATACTGACACTATAGCTGATCTTAAAAAACTCCCTATTTCCACAGGCCTCTATATAAAAAACAATAAAGCAACAATTACTTTTAAGCAAAGTAATGAAGATACCGCTATTAATACATTATGGGATTTAGATATTGTCATAGAAATACTTGGAAAATATACTGATGATTTTCCTGTAATATTGTCCGACACTTATGATACAAATAATCAGACATTTATTATAGATTTACCTATAATAAAATCAGAACACCAGACGAATTCAAACGCAATTGATCTCATAAGCCTTCGTAATGATTTTAATAATTTATTAATCAAATTAAAGAATTCAGGTATTATGCAAAATTAGATTGTGAACCTAATTAAATCGCAATACTTGTATTAAATTATAATTCTTTAAATACAAGTTAGATAGAATATCAATGTCCGTTTCAATATCTGAAACGGACTTTTTCAAATATCCTTATTGGTTATATGAATTTTATAAATCCATAAATTTAATATAAATTAGTTGAAAATTATAAAACATGAAAATTATAAAATTAATTATCAGTTTACTGTTTGGACTTATGTTCATTAATGCAGGATTAAATAAGTTTCTTAACTACATGCCCATGCCGAAACCATCCCCCCAACAAATAAAACTTTTTGCAGCGTTTGAGGAAATCAGTTGGTTAATGCCATTAGTAGGAGTGGTAGAATTAATTGGAGGATTATTATTTATCTTTCCTAAAACGCGCGCACTCGGAGCTATCGTCATCTTACCTGTAATGATAGGAATTATTCTACATAATTTCATAATCGATAAATCTACTTCCGGAATGGCCATTGCTGGGATTCTTTTTGTAATCAATCTTTGGATGATTATTGATAATAAAGAAAAATATAAAAGATTGATCAGCTGAAAAGTTAATGGTCAATTGTGAGCTCGCCTCGAAGTTGAATTCAAAAATAAAAAATATCCACAATTGACCATTCATATTAGTTAAACAAAAGCACTGAAACCAGTAATTGACCTTCCCACAATAAGTGAGTTGATTTCCTTGGTTCCTTCATATGAATAGATGGCTTCTGCATCGGCAACAAATCTCGCTACATCATACTCCAGCAGAATACCGTTTCCTCCAAGAACTTCCCTAGCTCTTGAAACAATATCTCTTGTTCGCATAGTACAGAAAACTTTTGCTAAAGAGGCATGTTCATCTTTTAAAATTCCTTCATCCTGCATTTCTGACAACCTGAAAACCATAGTCTGCATAGCCGTTAAATTAGAAAGCATTTCCACCAAATGTCCCTGAATCATCTGGAAGGAAGCAATAGGTTTACCAAATTGCTCTCTTGTCCGGGTATAGTCCAATGCGCTTTCGTAAGCTCCCCTGGCGCAGCCTGTCGCCATCCAAGCAACTCCTGCCCTTGTCATTCTCAACACTTTTGCGGTGTCTTTAAATGAATTCGCATTCTGCAGCCTATTTTCTTCAGTAACGATACAATCTTTCAAGGTAATTAAACCGTTCTGAACTATTCTCAATGCCATTTTCCCTTTGATTTTCTCAACTGAATATCCCAGATTATCCTTTTCAACAATAAAACCTTTCACCTCGCCGTCATCCAAATCTCTTGCCCAGATAATAATCAGATCTGCAAATGTTGCATTACCTATCCATTTTTTCAGTCCATTCAGCATCCAGCCTTCAGGAGTTTTTTTACAGGTGACCGTCAAGCCGCCCGCAGCTCCAGAACCTACTTCCGGCTCTGTCAGGCCAAAAGCACCTATTTTCTCAAACTTCTGCATTTGAGGAAGCCATTTCTGTTTCTGTTCTTCTGAACCGCAAATATAAATTGAGCCCATAGCCAAACCGGACTGGACACCAAAGAAAGTGGCAATCGACGCATCGACCCGCGCCATTTCCATAGCAATAACCCCTTCCATCAGGAAAGGCATCCCTTTGCATCCATAACCTTCATAAGTCACTCCACAGATATCCAGTTTCTGAAATTTAGGAATCAGCTCATGCGGAAATTCGTCCCGCAGCCAATAATGATTAACCAAAGGTTTTACTTCTTTTTCCATAAATGTCCTTACTTTCATCTGAACCTCTCTTTGCTCAGGTGTCAAAGTATGATAAATATCGTAGAAATCCCCGTTAATTGGTGGTAATTCTGCTTTTTTCTTATTTGGATCCAGCATTTTCATCATTCCGTTGAGCTGCTTATCATCTAATTTTGAAAAGTTCTCCATGAGCTTTGGAAGGTTTACCTTCTGAGAAATTGAACTTAACTGGTCGAAGTCGATGGATTTAAATAATTCTATGGCGTTTCTGATTTTGGAAAATGTATTAGACATAATTATAAGTGTGATTTAATTTGTAAAAAACAAGCAAAAATCAATCCGAATACCACACACAAAATAATTGTAATTTCACAAACACTTCATTTTCAAATACTTAAACATAATCAAATCATTTACAAGTTTTTTACTTTTCATTTTCAAACATTACAGACGGTTCATCCTCAACTTTGAAGTAAGCAAAACAATAAAAATTAACGAAATGAAAATTCCTTGCATTAAATTATCATTGGCAACAGTTCTTTTATTAGCAGTTTATTCATGTAAAAAAGGAGAAGCTTCCGTGAGCGGCTACGAAGTTTCAGAAAACGCAGATTCTGCAGCAGTTTCTGAAGAAATTTCTTCTGTAGCAACAATGAAGGTGAAAGGCAAACAATTTATCAGGACCGCAGAAGTCAACATGGAGGTGAAAGATGTATACAGTGCGACAATTTCCATTGAAAAATCAGTTCAGGATCTTGGAGGATTTGTTACTCACAGTGATTTACAGAGCAGAGTAATTTCTGAAGACACTTATAACACATCGAACGAAGAATCGATTCTTATAAAAAAATACCAGACTGAAAATTCTTTACAGGTAAGAGTTCCGACATCAAAATTGGGTGAACTTTTAACGTTCATCAATGACAAAAAACTGTTTCTGAATTCAAGAGTTATTAATGCTGAAGATGTGACATCCAGCATTCAATATGCAGAAATGGAAGGTGAACGAATTAAAAAGAACAGTGAAGATATTTCGGGGCTCAAAACCACAAAAGATAAAGTGAAGATGAGTAATGAAAACAGATCTGAAGACAATCAGCAACAATTTGCCAATCTTGAGGTCAATGATAAGCTGAAATACAGTACCGTTGACATTTATCTTAAAGAACCTAAACTTCGAATAGCAGAAATTGCTGTCACGAACATTCAAAACATCGACAATAAATATAAATTTAATTTTATGTATGATGTGAAAAATGCATTTGTGGAGGGGTTTTATTTGATTCAGAGAATTTTTATAGGACTGGTAACCGTCTGGCCCATTGTACTAATTGTTATAGTCACATTTTACTTTTACAGAAAACATCAATCTAAAAGGAAAATAAAACAATAATCTGCATAAAATACCGGCATCCTAACCTTAGGGTTATCAACATAGATTTTTCATACCTCTGCTTTTTTGCAGAGGTTTTTTTCAATCTATAAGATTCAGATAATGTGATGTCACACTGATTGTGAATCAATTTTTAAGCATCAGCTAAAATGATTGCCTGAAATTCCGTAAATTTGCAAATTGAAATTTAATCCATAAAATTTTTAAATAATTTTATATAATTAATCCAAATCCTATAACGACTTCTATCTATGTTATCAAAAATAAACCCTACCCAAACCAATAGCTGGAAAGCACTTGATGAACACTTTGCAGATAATGATTTTGAATTGAGAAGCCTTTTTCAATATAACACAGACCGTTTTACTGAATTTTCTGTGAAGAGAGAAAATTATCTTTTTGATTATTCTAAAAATTTAATTGACTCTAAAACCAAAGAGCTTCTTCTAAATTTGGCAGAAGAGTGCCAGTTAAAAGATGCTGTTTCTAAGATGTTTTCGGGAGATATTATTAACGAAACAGAAGGGAGAGCTGTTTTGCATACTGCATTAAGAGATTTTTCTGATCAGGAGATTTTAGTTGACGGGGAAAATATCAAACCTCAGATTAAAAGAGTTCTTGATCATATGAAGTATTTTTCTGAAAGTATTATCTCAGGAACACATAAAGGTTTCAGCGGGAAGGAAATCACAGATATCGTCAATATAGGAATCGGAGGTTCAGATTTGGGACCGGTTATGGTCGTTTCTGCTTTAAAACATTTTAAAACACGGCTCAACACTCATTTCGTTTCCAATGTTGATGGAAACCACATTGCAGAAGTCACTAAAAACCTGAATCCTGAAACCACTTTATTTATCATTGCATCCAAAACATTTACGACTCAGGAAACAATGACAAATGCAAACTCTGCAAAAGACTGGTTTTTAAAAGCGGGAAATCAGGAAGATGTCGCTAAACATTTTGTCGCCTTATCAACTAATGTTAAAGCAGTTAAAGATTTCGGAATTGCAGAAGACAACATCTTCGAATTCTGGGATTGGGTTGGCGGACGATATTCTCTCTGGAGTGCTATCGGTTTAAGCATTGTACTTTCTGTGGGATATGAAAACTTTGAGCAGCTTTTGAAAGGAGCTTCTGATACTGATCAGCATTTCCGTAATACTGATTTTTCAGAAAACATACCTGTTTTAATGGGACTGTTGGGAATCTGGTACCGAAATTTCTACGCTGCTACGACCTATGCAATTTTACCATACTCTCAATATCTGGACAGATTTGCAGCGTATCTGCAGCAGGGCGATATGGAAAGCAACGGAAAATGCGTTGACAGAAACGGCGAGTTTGTGGAATACGAAACAGGCCCGATCATCTGGGGAGAACCGGGAACCAACGGTCAGCATGCCTTTTATCAACTGATCCATCAGGGTACAGAATTAATTCCTGCCGATTTTATCGCTTATGCTAAAAGCTGTAATGCTGTATCAGATCACCAGGATATATTACTCGCTAACTTTTTTGCACAGACTGAAGCGTTAGCTTTTGGAAAAAACGAAGAAGAAGCAGAAAAAGAATTAAAAGATTCCGGAAAATCTGATGAAGAGGTTGAGCGACTTTTAAACTACAAAGTCTTTCATGGAAACACACCTACCAATTCACTGATCATTAATGAATTAACTCCATTTTCTTTAGGTCAGCTGATTGCTTTATATGAGCATAAAATTTTCGTACAGGGTGTCATCTGGAATATTTTCAGTTTTGATCAGTTCGGAGTAGAGTTGGGTAAAGTTTTGGCTAATAAAATCCTACCTGAATTAAAAGATGATGAGACTGTTGACTCTCACGACAGTTCTACAAACGGGCTGATCAATTACTACAAATCACATAAATAACTGTTATAGATTTTCATTAATTTTGACTGAAAACCTTACGGAAATATTTTAAAAAAATTAAAAATCAGTTCTGATAAATATGAAGATGATCATGAATTGACGGATGAGATGAAAAAGGTAATTAAGAAGATAATCTAAATTTGAAGACCCATTTGAATCTTCGGGTTAAATTTCAGAAAAACGTAGAATTCAAAATTAAGGTTCCTGTAATTGCACAGAAAATTAGTAATATTCTGCACTCATCAGACCCTGCAAAAAAATCCTTAATCTAATAAAAGTAATATAATTAAAATGGCAGAAATTCTTGACGGATTAAAAGTATCCAAAGAAATAAAAGCAGAAATCAAGGTTGAAGTTGATAAAATTCTGGAGAGCAAAAAAAGAGCACCACATCTGGTTGCAATTCTTGTAGGAAATAACGGTGCAAGCAAGGCATATGTAAATGCTAAAGTAAAGGACTGTGAAGAAGTAGGATTTAAATCAAGCTTAGTAAAATTCCCCAGCACTGTTTCTGAATCTGAATTACTTGAAAAAATTGATGAATTGAATAAATCAAAGGCGGTAGACGGATTTATTGTTCAGTTACCTTTACCTGAACAGGTTGATCAGGAGAAGATTATTAATGCCATTGACCCAAGAAAAGATGTAGACGGTTTTCATCCTGAAAATTTCGGGAAAATGGCTTTGGAAATGGCCACTTTTCTTCCTGCAACACCATTTGGAATTTTAACGCTGCTGGAAAGATATAATATTGAAACAAAAGGTAAAGACTGTGTGATCATCGGGAGAAGTAAAATCGTGGGAAGACCCATGAGTATTCTGATGGGCAGAAAAGATTTCCCGGGAAATTCTACTGTAACGCTAACGCATTCTTACACTAAAGATATCGAGGAATATACGAAAAAAGCAGACATCGTAATTACCGCTTTAGGTGATCCTCACTTTTTGAAAGGTGAAATGATCAAAGAAGGAGCTGTAATCGTTGATGTTGGAATAACAAGAGTAGATAACGATTCGCCAAAAGGATATTATTTAGCCGGTGATGTAGATTTTGACAGCTGTGCGGAAAAAGCAAGCTGGATCACCCCGGTTCCCGGAGGAGTAGGACCCATGACCAGAGCAATGTTGATGAAAAACACCATTATTGCTTACAAAACTTCAGTCTATAACGACTAATTTAAAATGAATAAAGAAGAGGATATATTATTAAAGGAAGGTAAAATGCTCCCTGTGATGGAGCATTTTTACACCATTCAGGGCGAAGGGGCACACACTGGGAAAGCTGCTTATTTCATCCGACTGGGTGGCTGCGATGTCGGTTGCCATTGGTGCGATGTAAAAGAAAGCTGGGATCCTACACTACATCCCCTGATGAATGCTGAAGAAATTGCAGAAACCGCTGCCGGACATTGTAAAATTGTTGTTTTGACAGGTGGAGAACCGCTGATGTGGAATTTAGGTATCTTAACTTCAAAATTAAAAGAACTGGGATGTACGGTCCATATAGAAACTTCAGGAGCTTATCCGATGAGCGGACAATTGGACTGGATTACCCTTTCGCCAAAGAAAACAGGACTTCCTAAAGAAGAAATTTATCTAAAGGCTCACGAACTTAAAGTAATTGTTTTTAATAATAACGATTTAAAGTTTGCCGAAGAACAGGCTTCAAAAGTGTCAGAAAACTGTCGTCTCTATCTTCAGAGCGAATGGAGTAAGCGTGACGAAATTTATCCTAAAATCACTGATTTCATTCTTGCAAATCCCCGCTGGCAGGCATCAGTTCAAACCCATAAATATCTGAATATTCCGTAACATTTTCATACATTAGCATTGTATACTAAACACCCTTAGATGCAGAGAATTAGATATTCCAGATATTTAAAATCGATTATTATATTGCTGGACCTCCTGGTCATTGCATCTGTATTTATATTCTTTTTTTTAAGTCAGAATAAAGATTTGGTTCATGACAGAGAGATCTGGTCACAAAATTCTTTCTCCATCCTTCTTCTGATTTCTTTCTGGGTCTTATTAAGCGGCAGAACAAAAATTTATAACATCACGCGAAATCTTACCTACACGGTTTTTGTAGAACGGATTATTATCCATTTTCTTCTGTTTATCCTTGGATTGGTTCTTATCAGAAAAGTAAGTAACAACCAGTTTTTTGCGTCAGAACTTACCTGGCTTTCATTTTACTTTCTGTTTTTTATTGTTCTTACAAAATCGATTGTTTATTTCGGAATAAAATATCTGCGTTCTTTAGGGGTTAATCATCGAAATATCATGTTTCTCTATGAAAATGATTCTACGGAAACGCTCAAAAATATATTACAGGAGAGAAAAGATTACGGTTATAAAATATTTCATTATCATTCAAAGGAAATCAATATGGATGATTTAAGTGAATTCTGGAGAAAAAATGGAATCCATACTTTATTCTTACCTGGAGAAACTCCATCTTCAGATGAGAAAAGAGATGAAATTTTCCAGTTAGCAGAGGCGCAGAAAGTCCATGTTTCCCTTATACCGAACATCTCTCAAAATGATTATTTTTATTTTGACCTGGCATACATCCAAAATCAGCTTGTCTTAAACCAGACAAGATATCCTTTAGATCATTATTCAAATTTTTTGGTGAAAAGAACTTTTGATACCGTATTTTCAATATTGGTCTTAGTTTTGATTTGTTCATGGTTGTTTCCAATCATTGCATTTTTAATTAAAAGAGATTCAGAAGGACCTGTTTTTTTTATTCAGAAAAGATATGGATTCCATGAGGAGGTTTTCAACTGTATCAAATTCAGAACTATGGTTGTCAATAACGATTCAGCTGTAAAAACGACCAGCGAAAATGATTATAGAATTACCAAAATCGGAAAATTCTTACGATGGACCAGTCTGGATGAAATGCCACAGTTTATTAATGTTCTGAAAGGTGAAATGTCAGTCGTCGGACCCCGTCCTCACATGCTGGCGGTAGATAACTATTATAAACCAAAAATTGGGAGATATACATTGAGAAGCCTTGTTAATCCTGGCATTACAGGTTTAGCACAAATAAATGGTCTGCGTGGAGATGCCGGTAACAGAGAAGTGGAGATGAACAAAAGAATACTGGCTGATGCTTTTTATGTGAGAAACTGGAGTTTTTCAATGGATTTGGTCATCATTTTGAAAACCATTGCTTTGGTAATAGGTGGCGATAAAAACGCCAGATAAATAAATAAAAATAGTCTAATTTAGCAGAATGTTAAAAAAGTTTTTTACAGCCATAGGAGAATATATGATTCTTATCGGTAAATCTCTTCAAAAACCTCAGAAAATGAGAGTTTTCTGGAAGCTTTTTATGAGGGAAATCAATGATCTGGGTGTTAACTCATTTGGATTGGTAATCTTCACCTCTATATTTGTAGGAGCTGTTGTGGCCATTCAGATGTTTAATAATTTTGATGCATCATCTTTCCCAATTCCAACTTCATTTGTGGGATATGCTACAAAAGCGGTTTTGGTTCTTGAATTTGCACCCACAATTATAAGTTTGATTTTAGCAGGAAAAGTAGGATCGTACATCGCTTCAACGATTGGAACCATGCGTGTTTCCGAGCAGATTGACGCATTGGATATCATGGGAGTCAATTCACCTAATTTTTTGATTTTACCTAAAATAATTGCATGTCTTATTTTTAATCCGATCCTTATTGCACTCAGCATCGTTTTTGGTATTGGAGGCGGATACATTGCAGGGATGCTTACCGGTAACTGGACGACTGCAGATTATATTACGGGGATACAGATGTATATGCCTAACCTCTTCATCTATTATGCATTTGCTAAAACCATTGTTTTTGCATTTGTAATTGCCACTGTTCCTTCCTATTTCGGATATTTTGTAAAAGGAGGCTCATTGGAAGTAGGTAGAGCAAGTACACAGGCCGTGGTTTGGACAATGGTATTCATTATCATATCCGAATTAATTTTAACACAATTAATATTAAGCTGATGATTGAGGTAAAAGATCTTAAAAAGAGTTTTGGTGATGTTGAAGTGCTTAAAGGAATTTCAACCACTTTTGAAAAAGGAAAAACAAATCTTATTATCGGGCAGAGTGGATCCGGGAAAACCGTTTTCCTGAAAAGTTTATTGAATGTATATCAGCCTTCATCCGGAGAGATCCTGTTTGATGGAAGAGATATCAATGTAATGAACCGTGAAGAAAAGCAGCAGCTGCGTTCAGAAATCGGCACTCTCTTCCAGGGAAGTGCATTATTTGATTCATTGACTGTAGAAGAAAATATCATGTTCCCGCTTGACATGTTTACCAATCTGACTTTCAGAGAAAAGAAACGAAGGGTTTTTGAAGTAATCGGTCGTGTACACTTAGATAAAGCCAACAGAAAGTTTCCGTCAGAGATTTCAGGCGGTATGCAGAAACGTGTAGCCATTGCCAGAGCCATTGTTAACCACCCGAAGTATCTTTTCTGTGATGAGCCCAACTCAGGGTTAGATCCTTATACTTCTAACGTAATTGATGATCTGTTACTTGAAATCACGAAAGAATACAATACCACAACCATTATCAATACCCATGATATGAATTCGGTGATGACTATTGGAGAAAAGATCGTTTATTTAAGATTGGGAATCAAAGAATGGGAGGGAAATAAAAACATTCTGATTACAGCGGGCAATAAAAATTTAATTGATTTCGTTTATTCATCAGAATTATTTAAAGAGCTCAGGGAATATTTACTTGAAAATAATAAAACAACAATAGAAAATACAATTACTAAAATTGACGACAATGAAAAAGATAATTAGTATCGCATTATTAAGTTTTTCAGTTATTGCTTCAGCACAAATTTCGCTTGCAGCCAAAGCTAATGTTCTGATCCCTACAAGCTCAGCATCATGGAAAAACCTTAGGACTGCTGCTACGAATGCTGTAGAGCAAAAAGGCAAGAATATTACAGGTTTCAATGCAGGTCTTTCTTTGAAAATTGATTTGCCTACGAGGCTATTTCTGATGCCTGAAATTTATTATACCAATTTTAGCAATGAAGTAACGGTGGCTAACGACATCAATGCAAACCAGACGACTATCAAGGCAAAGAGCAGCAGGGTTGACATTCCTGTTTTGGTAGGGGTAAGTCTTTTAGGTGATTTATTAAGTGCGTATGCCGGACCTGTTGGAAGTTTTAAACTTTCCAAAAGTGATAATTTTGGCAGTTTTGTGCAAAAAGTTGATGCAAAAGAATTTACGGTAGGATATCAGCTGGGTTTCCAGAGTGAAATTAAGAAAGTAATTATTTCTGCAAAATATGAAGGTGCTTTTTCCAAAGACCAGAGAAAATTCATTAACAGTGTTGCAGGATCTGATCAGCAAATTGATTATGATAACAGATCAAGCTTATTTATGCTTGGTTTAGGATATAAATTTTAATAATATCTCTCTTTACAATACAAAAAATCCTCAAATTAAATTTGAGGATTTTTATTTTGATATTCTCCGGTTTCTGTCTGTCTCTGTGCCAGAACTGCGGCCTGCTTTTCTAATTCTTCTTTATCTTTCTGAAGCTGTTTAAGCTCTTTTCTCTGCTGTTCTGCCTTGATAGCAGAACCTTTGCTTACGTAACCTATCATTCCACCGATAATCAGTCCGATTCCAATTCCTGCCATTACTCCCATTACGTGAGAGATTGTAATTCTTTCAACCGTAAAATCAGTTGTAAGATAAAATAGCAATGCTGATACTGCCAAAAGTATAAGTCCGGTTATTGAGATACCTTTCATAAGAGTCAATTTTTGATTACTGATTGTTATTTAAAATAGATATAATGATCTGAATTAGATCTTTCCTCCTGCAGCTCTGTAATATTCTAAAGCCTTTGGTAAGTCTTTCTGAATATCAGCAATTCTTGTTCCCGGGCTTGGGTGGGTAGATAAAAATTCCGGCTGTCTTGCTCCTGAAGAACTTGCTTCCATTCTGCTCCAGAAAGGTATTGCCTGTCTTGGGTCATATCCGGCCATTGCCATCAGGTTTAATCCCATTTCATCAGCCTCAGACTCTTGAGTTCTTCCATACTTAAGCAATGCTACCTGAGATCCGATAGGATATACTTTTTGAAAAACACTTGCCCACTGAGCATTGGAGATAGAGCTTCCCAAAATTGCTCCCCCATACTGTGCCACCATAGACTGGGAAATCCTCTCATTTCCATGACCTGCCAACGCGTGAGAAACTTCATGCCCCATTACTACTGCAAGACCTGTCTGGTCTTTTGTAATAGGCAGTATTCCTGTATAAACAGCTACTTTTCCGCCTGGCATACACCATGCATTGATCTGACTATCTTGCAACAGGTTAAATTCCCATTGATAATTAGCTAAATCAGCACCTCTTCCTATACTGGTATAGTATCTTTCCGCAGCACTCTTAATTTTCTGACCAACACTTTTAACCATTTGTGCCTGAGAACCGGTAACAACTTTAGATTCTTTCAAAGTCTGCTGATATTGCTGTAAAGATGATGTCTGGATCTGAGAATTTAATGAGCCTATCTGAAAAGACTGTCTTCCCGTCATTGGATTTGTTGTGCAGGCTACTAAAGCTATTGCTGTTGCCCCTATTCCAAAAAGTTGTATAATTTTCATTGTTGTGCGTATTATAGATTCAACATTACAATTTCTATTCCAAAACAATACCAGTCAAAAGATTTGCATAGATTTTGCTTCACTATAAGACTAATATATAGTGTAATGCAAAATTATCTTAAAATAATATCCCTTCTTACTCTGGCCTTTATTTTCCAGAGCTGTTCCGCTCAAAGTCCTGCTGATTCTCAAATAGTGAATGCTTTGGTAAACTCTGAAGAATTTACCTTTCACGCTCAGAGAGCTAACCCTATGAACTATGATGTCATCAATACGCTGAATTCAATCCCCAATAATCCTTCTACAAGAATTTTGCAACTGGACGGTGAGGGTTATGTAATCGAATTGAGAAAAGGAAAATTAGAAGTAGTACTACCCTATTTCGGAAGAGCTTTCACTTCCACTTACGGAAGTAATGATAACAGTTACAGGTTTACCTCTAAAGACTATAGCATTACCAAATCTCAAAGTAAAAAGGGGAACTGGGTATTTATGATCAAGCCGAATGACGTAAAAAACGTGTCAGATATCAATATTGAAGTTTACAAAAACGGAAAAGCATTTACCTCAATAAGAAGTAATGACAGACAGCCAATTACTTATGATGGATATGTTTCGAAGAATGATGCGCTGAAAGAAAAAAATGCTGAGTAATCAGTCTTTAGAAAAAAACTTCTCAACAAATAACTTTGCTTCAGTGCTTGGGTTGGAAATCAGGTCTGAAGCATTTTTTTTGTGACGGAAATAGGCTTCTTCGAGAGACTGATCCCGTTTCATCATATTCAGTATATACTCCTGAACCCAATACTCATATCTTTTTTCTGACTGTTGAGTTCTTATCAGATCAAAGCGTTCAGTTTTTTGTTTCAATTCAATAAAATCGTTGATCTTCTGATATACCTCATCCAGGCCCTGATTTTTAAGTGCAGATCCCAGTAATACGGGAACCTTCCAGTCTTTTTCTCTTGACGGCAGAAAATCTAAGGCGCGTTTAAGTTCAAGCCTTGTATTTTTAGCTTTCTGCAGATTGTTTTCTTCCACCTTATTAATAAAAATCACATCAACCATTTCCATGATTCCGCGCTTTATTCCCTGGAGTTCATCACCGCCTCCGGTAATTTTCAGGAACACGAAAACGTCGGTAATATCCGAGACCAATACTTCGGACTGTCCTACCCCAACTGTTTCAATTAAAATATAATCATATCCTGCGGCTTCACAGATCATCATCGTTTCAAACGTGGTATTGGCTACCCCACCTAAAAATCCTGAACTGGGAGAAGGACGAATAAATGCATTTTCTTCTTTTGCCAATTCCTCCATCCTCGTTTTATCCCCTAAAATACTTCCCTTATTAATTGCAGAACTGGGATCGATTGCCAAAACCGCTACTTTTTTGCCGTTTGCAATAGCCATTCTGCCAAAATTTTCTATAAAAGTTGATTTTCCTGCTCCGGGGACACCGGTGATTCCGACACGGATAGACTTTCCGGTAAAGGGCATTACTTTTTTCAGTAAATCCTCAGCCTGATTGCGATGATCGGGTTTTTTACTTTCAACTAATGTAATCGCTTTTGCAATCAGACGTTTATCGCCTGATTTTATTCCGTTCATTAATGTTTCAGTTGAAAATCTCATCTGATTATTTCTTTTTTAAGGCCGGATATATCCGTTAAATTTCATCTATTCAAAAATATAAAAATAACCTGCAAAATCCATTATCGGGTGGTATTAATTTTAATGCTTCTAAATTAAAACAGATACGGCTGATCAGGTCTAAAAAGCATTATTTTTGTTTAAACAATTTTAAAAAATAATATGAAGAGTCTCTTTGCAGCAGCAACATTCATCCTGATTTCAGCAGTTTCCTGTGCTCCAAAATCTATTCCCACAGCAGAAGCTCCGAAATCTGCAACTAGTACCGCTGAACAGATTGCTCAGGGAAAAACGATCTACGAAAGTTCCTGCAACAGATGTCACAAATTATATGATCCCACCCAGTTTACTTCTGTACAGTGGGTTGGAATTATGAATGCAATGGCTCCAAAAGCAAAACTTACTGATGAACAGCATCAATGGGTATATGATTATGTGGTTTCTGTTAAAAAATAATAACCATTAAAAAAAACAAAATATTATGAAAGGTTTAGTTTTAAGTATGATCACAGGTTCAGTTTTTTTAGTATCCTGCGGTCCAAAGAGTGTAGCCGTATCAGGACCTAAGTACACTACATCAGAACAACTGGCTCAGGGTCGCACAGTTTTCGAAAACTCCTGTAACAGATGTCACAAATTACCCGATCCGGCAAAACATGACGATCAGGAGTGGATTAAAACCCTGAGCAGAATGGCACCAAAGGCCAAACTGACTGACGAGCAGCATCAGATGGTCTATGATTATCTGATTTCGGTGAATAAAAAATAAACTTTTAAGCAAAACCTATATGATCTGCAATAAATGTAATTCATTGTAATCATAACATAAATAAAAAAAGGAGACTTAATCAGTCTCCTTTCTGCTTTTAGATTTTCCCTTTGACATCTTTGACATCTTTGATTTTATAAATTTCCTACGTTCTTTTACAATATCAAGGCTATGCGGTGTAAAGCAATATTTTTCTGCCTCTTTCAGAAAATTTAAAGCATTGGAAAAACTTCTTCTTTTCTCGGAAAGCAGCGATCTGTAAAACCATATCGTGGCTTTATCAATACCCTTAATTTTCAGGGAATAGCTGATTAATTTTTCAGCTTCGTGAAAATCTTCATTATCCAGAAGACATTTGATATAATATTTTGGAGTATTAAGATTGGTTACATCACATTGCATGGCTTCCTCGAAATACAGTTTTGCTTTTTCATAATCGATAAGCATTTCACTGTAAATTCTTCCCATAAGACATAAACTGTCGGAATCTTCCGGGTCATAAGAAAGTGCATAGTTCAATGCTTCCAGACAATCCGGTAAGCTGTAGGGATAATTATCCAGAGCTTCAAAATAGTATTTACTTTTAGTTAGTGTCATTTTTGTAATTTTTTAATTCGTTTTTCAGTTGATTTCTCTCTTTCCTGAAAGATTTTTCCTGATAATTCTTTTTAAAACCTGTTCCTGAAAAGCTGCGAACAGGATTTCCTCTCTGCACATTCAGATGATTATTCCAGGTTTCCTGCATTCTCTTTTCTAATTGATGAATATAAAATTCCATCACTTTTTCTTTAAGTCTGGCTATTGAAAGTTTTTTATTCTCAAGCTGTGAACGAGTATTCTGTACGAAAACACTCTGTCCCGTTTTTAAATAAGTTGCGCGAACGGCAGTATTCACTTTATTTACATTTTGTCCGCCACTTCCCTGACTTCTTGCCGTCTTAAACTGGATTTCTTTTTCATTAAAATCGACTTTCTCCAAACCTTCAAGTTCGAAAATACCGATAAACCAATTACTTCTTTTGTGAAGTTTTCTGAATGTGCTTTTCCCTGTCCAGAGAATGCTTCCGACCCAGGTTTTCAAAAATTCACTGATACCTTTTCCTTTTAAAAGTAAAGTTGCAGATTTCAAAGTCAGGTTTTCATCACCATTTTCCCTGTGGATGATTTCGAAATCGATTTTATTCTGTTTCGCTTCCTCAAGGAAAACCTTCAGAACTTTGGCAACTACCCACTGACATTCTAAAGGCCCCTTTCCTGAGGTGATCTGTATTATTTTGTCCATTGTTTTATTTATTAATTGCTGACAGTTGCTCGTTGCAAGAAAATCAAACAACGATAACCTGTCAATCATTTTATTTATCCATCCTCACAATCCGAGGCTGGAAAGTTCCGAGAATATCAACCAATTCGCTTTGAGCACTCATCACTTCATTGATGTCTTTATATGCCATTGGTGCTTCTTCTGCATTTCCGCCCATCAGGATGACATTTTTTAATTTCAGTTCTTTCTTAATGTCATTTTGTGTAAATCGGTTTCTGCATTCTCCTCTTGAAAAAGCTCTGCCGGCTCCGTGTGAAGCTGAATGCAACGAATCAGGATTTCCTTTTCCACGGACGATGAAACCTTTTGCCGTCATCGAACCGGGGATTATACCCAATTCATTTTGATTGGCAGGCGTTGCACCCTTCCTGTGAACAATCATCTCTTTTCCATGATGTATTTCTTTCCAGGCAAAGTTGTGATGATTTTCAATGCTGGCCTTCACTCTTCCTCCAACTGCTTTAACCAGTCTTCGGTGAATATCGTCGTGACAGGCCGAAGCATAGTCACCAGCAAGATTCATTGCTGTCCAGTATTCTGATCCGAGGTGTGTATCCAAATCCAGCCAGGCAAAGTTTTGAGCTTCTTTTGGCAAAGGGCACTGTGCGGTCGCCACTCTCGAATAGTACTGCGCGATTTCTGCGCCTAACCCACGGGATCCGCTGTGTGAAAGAATTCCGAGGTATTTGCCTTTTTGAAGTCCGATCTGCTGATCTTCTTCCGTAATTTCAACTTCCCCGAATTCCACAAAATGATTTCCACCCCCGGAACTCCCCATCTGTTTAATCGCTTTTCCTTTTAATCTTCTCAACACCGGAATGAGATCGAATGTATCCCTGTCGAAAATTTCATGCTCGACATGAGATTTATGCGTTTCGTACATTCCGAATTTTGTATGTTCGGCAAGCGCTTTTTCATATTTATCCTTTGCTCCGTCAAGATATGAAATCGGTGTATCCAAAATACTTAGGCTCATTCTACAGCCAATATCCATTCCCACTCCGTACGGAATCACAGCATTTTCTACTGCTAAAACACCGCCGATCGGAAGTCCGTAACCGCTGTGTGCATCAGGCATCAAAGCTCCCTGTAATGAGATTGGAAGTTTCAAAGCCGTATACAGCTGATTTTTTGCTTCATCCGAAATGGTACTTCCAAAAATCTGAAACGGTGCCCTGTTTGTGCTAAGCATTCTTTTTTCTGTTTTGCGGGATGAAAGCAGGGCTTCAGCAATTTGTCCGAAAGTCAGATCTTTCTCATAATTTTCCGGATTAACCTGAATATCCTTCAAGAGGGCTTTCACATAATGAATATTTTTAGTGGCAAAATTTCTCTTCATCACCTCCAAAGCAATGTTAACGCTTTGATTATTCGGATATCCCAATTTTAATATATCTTTTCCTTTTAATTTTAAATTTCCCATTGTTTTTTAATAACATGTTAATTATCAGACACAGAATGTCAGACATTACTGCATCGAATGTTTTTTCAACTCATTTTAAGTTGTTTTTTTTGACATCATAAGTCTTAAAAACCTATGAGCCTATTATAGAAGTTGCACCAGTTACGATTGCAGCGGCTTTCTTTTTTTACACAGTCCAGAAAGAATGGTGACAAAAAAAAGATACAGCACTGACTTCGCTCAGTATAAACTGCAAGCTGGATTAAGCTCCTAAAGAAAGATTTCGGGAAAATTGTTTTGAGTTTAAGGTATTGTACAACAAAAAACCCGAAATCTTACGACTTCGGGTTTTGATATTTCATTATACTGTTATTCTAAGAATGTACCAAACCACGAAGCCTTGCCTTTGCAAAAGGCAAACCTACTGATGAATGTTGATTGTATCTGAACATTGCTTCGCTGTTTTTAATGGTTAAACTTGATCTGAGCTGCAAATATATAAAAAATTTCTTTTGAAATATTTTTTTTAATAAAAAAGTCTGAGACAATATGCTCAGACTGTATGATATAGATTCTAATCCTTAGAACCAAGGCCGTCCATAGTGTCACCCATCCCTTTACTGGTAGGACTATAGACTCTTTCATTATCTAAAAAGTAAACATCATGTTTGGCTTTAGCAATGATACCGTCGTAAACATCCTGAGGTAAACCTGCTGCCTGTGCATCAGACTGTGATTCTGTATGCTCAGAAGTTTTTTTCTTAACCTCAACGGCACCTTTGCTGTAAAGTATATTTTTTGCTTTCTGCGCACCATCAATATCTGCAGCATAAACCACTACGTTTGTTTTACCTGCACTTTCTCTGCTGTAGGCATCTAACATTTCATTGTCACTCACGAAAACATGATCCCAGAAACTTTTTGTTTTATCGTCTTCAGTATAATCTCCGATTACTGAATCGTCTTCAAATTTTGAGGTGGAGATGATGATATCCGAACTATTGAATCCCTGATTCTGAAGTTCATTTTTGATTTCTTCTGTGTCTGTATTTGCCGGAAATACTGAAATTACTGTATATGCCATACTATTTTATTTTTGGTTTCCTCATACAGTACAAAAGCTGTGCAAAAATAAATTTCACTTTATATATTAACTTAAATTTAAATTAAGTTTTTTGTAAAACATATTTTTTTACTGTCCCATCCCATTTAAAAATCTGTTTAATATATCTACTGCACATTTCGGAAGATTAGTTCCGGGACCGAAAATAAAATCTGCACCGTTTGCATACAGAAATTCGTAGTCCTGCTGTGGGATAACCCCTCCGACAACTACGGTAATATCTTCTGCTCCGAGTTTTTTTAATTCTTCAACAACCTGTGGAACCAGCGTTTTGTGACCTGCTGCCAGTGAAGATACTCCTAAAATATGGATATCATTTTCCACTGCCTGTTTTGCCACTTCTTCCGGAGTCTGGAACAGTGGGGCGACATCAACATCAAATCCCATGTCAGCGAAAGCAGTTGCCACCACTTTTGCACCACGGTCATGCCCGTCCTGCCCCATTTTTGCCACCATAATTCTTGGGCGTCTGCCTTCTTCCTCCTCAAATTTCTGAGTGAGCTGAAGTGCCTTGCCAAAATATTCGTTTTTCCCTGCATTCATTGCGTAAACTCCCTGTATGGTTCTGATATTTGCCTTATAGCGTCCGAAGGTTTCTTCCATTGCATCACTCATTTCACCTAAAGTTACCCTTCTGCGGGCGGCTTCAATACATAATGCCAGTAGATTTCCGTTTCCTGTTTTTGCAGATTCCCGGATTTCATCAAGAACTTCTTCAACGGACGCAGCGTTTCTTTCAGACTTTATTTTTTCTAACCGTTCGATTTGTTTTCTACGGACTTCTGTGTTATCAATATCTAAAATATCAATGGGAGTCTGCTTTAAACTTGATTTAAATGAATTAACTCCGATAATAAATTCTTCACCGCTGTCGATTTTAGCCTGTTTCTTTGCAGCCGCCTCTTCAATTCTCATTTTTGGAATCCCGGCTTCAATCGCTTTGGTCATTCCCCCTTCTTTTTCAACCTCATCGATGAATTTCATCGCTTCTTCGATCATCTGTTGAGTAAGACTTTCGACCAGAGTACTTCCTCCCATCGGATCCACAACGTCACATATTCCGCTTTCCTGCTGGAGAATAATCTGTGTGTTTCTGGCAATTTTTGCAGAATAATCAGTTGGAAGAGCGATGGCTTCATCCAATGCATTGGTATGTAAAGACTGTGTACCCCCTAAAGCTGAAGACAGTGCTTCAATGGCAGTTCTTGTAATATTATTAAAAGGCTCCTGCTCTGTCAATGACCATCCCGACGTCTGTGAGTGCGTTCTTAATGCCAGTGATTTCGGATTCTGAGGATCAAACTGTTTTAATAGTGTAGCCCAGATATATCTGGCAGCGCGCATTTTGGCGATTTCCATAAAATGATTCATCCCGATAGCCCAGAAAAATGATAATCTCGGCGCAAAGTCATCCACTTTCATCCCTGCTTTGATCCCTGTTCTTACATATTCAAGCCCATCCGCCAGGGTATATGCCATTTCCAATACCGGTGTTGCTCCTGCTTCCTGCATATGGTAGCCCGAAATAGAAATTGAATTGAATTTCGGGATATTTTCAGAAGTATATTCAAAAATATCGGCAATGATTTTCATAGAAGGCGTGGGCGGATAAATATAGGTATTCCGCACCATAAATTCTTTTAAAATATCATTCTGAATTGTTCCTGAAAGGAGATCCTGCGAAACTCCCTGTTCTTCTGCAGCAACAATATAAAATGACAGGATAGGGAGCACCGCTCCGTTCATCGTCATGGATACAGAAATCTGATCAAGAGGAATTTCATTGAATAAGATCTTCATATCCTCAACGGAATCAATAGCAACACCCGCTTTTCCTACATCACCTACTACTCTTGCATGATCAGAGTCATATCCCCGGTGTGTTGCCAGATCAAAAGCTACTGAAAGCCCTTTCTGTCCCGCTGCCAGATTTCTTCTGTAAAAGGCATTAGATTCTTCTGCGGTAGAAAATCCTGCATACTGACGGACAGTCCATGGCTTCTGAACGTACATTGTAGAATAAGGACCTCTCAGGAAAGGTTCGATTCCCGGCGATCCGTTACTGATGCGCTTATCTTTAATATCTTCTGATGAATATTTAGATTTCAGTTCAAGGCCGTCTTTCTCAAACTGATAGATCTCCAGGTGTTTTTCGGATATGTTAAATTGGGGATTTTTATTTTGAATTTCCCTTCTCATGCTTTCTGATTTAAGATCTTAAAAATAAGCATTTTCAGAATAACAAGTTCAGGATAATTTTCAACAGTAAATTTCGTGTAATTGCATTATTGGATAGAATATTTCCAACCATCTGCTTAAGGTGGCTCATTACATTCTTCAATTTTGATTCAGGGAACAGTATCTGATCTATTTTTTTTGCTTAACAGATAATATGACTCAGAGTTTTACATTCCAATATAAATCATGTAATTTTAATACTGTAATTTTAAATTAAAATATACCGATTGGTATATTTTTGTTATATTTGCAGACCTTTTTCTATCAGATGTCTAAAGCAGAAAAGACAAAACAGTTTATTATTGAGAAGACCGCAGCCCTGTTTAACAGCAAAGGCTATACGAGAACATCATTATCTGATATTTCGGAAGCAACCGGTCTGACCAAAGGAAGCATTTACGGGAATTTCGAAAACAGGGACGAACTGGCGCTTGAGGTTTATAAATTCAATTCCGGGCTGCTCAAAAAAAATCTTTCAAGATCCTTTAGTGAAGAATTTCCAAGTTCACTGGACAAGCTCCGGGCCTTTGTTGCATTTTACAGGAAGAACTGGCATTTTGTTTTCGCCAACGGCGGATGCCCCATCATGAATGCGGCAACAGAATCTGATGACACTTTTCCTAAACTTCAAAAGCAGGTGAAACTTTCATTCACCGTCTGGATGAAAAGCATTTCAACAATTATTTTAAAAGGTCAGGAAAATGGGGAATTTAACCCGGAAATAAATCCCGCTGAATATGCATCCCTTTTTGTAATGATGGTTGAAGGTGGCATTCTCCTCTCCAAGACAACCTCCGATGAAAAGCATCTGAACCTTGCCCTTGACAGAGTTTTATCTATTATTAATTACGAGATTAAAAAGATTCCATCATGAATAAACTTGAAAAACTTCAGAGTTTTATCGGTAAAGAATTTTCCGAATCCCCTTCACCGTTCATGCGATGGCTTAATCCTGTGGTCATTTCAGCAGAAGAAGGACAGGTAGAATTTCAGTACACTGTAAGGCCGGAATGGCTCAATCCGATGGGCAATCTTCACGGTGGTGTCACTGCTGCGATCATGGATGACATCATCGGTGCAACTATGTTTTCTTTAAATGAAAAGTCATTCATTACAACCATTAACAATACGATTGACTATTTCTCAACGGCAAAAGAAAATGACCGGATTATAGCTGAAACTAAAATTATCAAAAGAGGAAAACAATTTGTCAATGCACAGTGTGAGATCTGGAATTCAGATAAAACACGCCTGATTGCAAGAGGAACCTCTAATTTATTTAAAATCAATAATTAAATATAAAATCATCAATTTATTTCAGGCATAGTTTTGATACTATAATCTGAACTTAAAAAAGAATATCATCATTTATGAGACCGCTGCGTGTTTTAGGACAGAAGCAATTTCATAAACTTTAAAAAATAACATCGTAAACTTATGAAAAGAGTTGTCATCACAGGACTGGGTGCAGTAACACCTTTGGGAAACAATGTCGAAGATTTTTGGCAAAACAGCATTAATGGAAGAAGCGGAGCAGATTTGATCACGCACTTCGATACAGAAAAATTCAAGGTGCATTTTGCGTGTGAAGTGAAAAATTTTGAACCAAAAGTTCATCTGACGCACAACGAAATAAAGAGAAGTGATCTTTTTACTCAATATGCAATGTATTCATCTGCTGAAGCCATTCAGGATTCCGGGCTCGATTTTGAAAAGATGGATCCGTTCGATACCGGTGTGATCTGGGGAACCGGGCAGGGAGGAATGTGGACTTTCGAGCATGAAGTAATGGAATATGCAACAGGGGACGGAAACCCGCGCTTCAATCCTTTTTTTGTTCCTAAGTTTATTGCCAACATGGCGTCAGGAATGATCTCTATGAAGTTTGGACTTCAGGGAATCAACTATACAACTGTTTCTGCATGTGCTACCGGTAATACTGCCATCATGGATGCATTCAATTATATCCGCCTCGGAAAGGCGAAAGTTATCATCAGCGGAGGCTCAGAAGCAGCAATCACACCTGCATCTGTCGGTGGATTCTCGATCATGAAAGCGATGTCAACAAGAAATGATGATTTTGCAACAGCCAGCAGACCATATGATGCTGACCGCGACGGTTTTGTAATGGGTGAAGGTGCAGGATCTTTAGTCCTTGAAGAATATGAACACGCCAAAGCGCGTGGTGCAAAAATATATGCTGAATTAGTAGGTGCAGCAATGACCGCTGACGCCTATCACATGACAGCACCTCATCCGGAAGGGGCAGGAGCCATAAAAGCGATGCAGCTTGCTTTGGAAGAAGCGGGCGCCAATGCTGAAGATATTAATTATATCAATCCACACGCAACCTCTACTCCTCTGGGAGACCTCATTGAACTGAATGCCATCACAAAGGTTTTCAAAGGAAATACCAATTTGGATATCAGTGCCACCAAATCAATGACTGGGCATTTACTGGGTGCTGCCGGAGCAGCAGAAGCAATTCTTTCCATTAAAGCAATCCAAAATGGAATTATACCACCAACAATCAATATGCATCAGGTGGACGAAAGAATACCGAGAGATATCAATATTGTATTCAATGAAGCGAAAGAAAAGGAAATTAACTTTGCATTAAGTAATGCCTTTGGTTTTGGCGGACACAATGCTACTCTGGTCTTTAAAAAGTTTAAATAAACTCATTATTCTATCCAACAAAAAAGCAGTCACATTATTGTGTGACTGCTTTTTGTTTTATTGTAAGCTGGATATCTATCTTGATCAAACAGTATCCGGAACAAAAAGAGCTTCAGAACTTTCTTCCATCGGAATATAAACCCGTTCCCACAGATCTCCTTCTTCCATTGTCCAACTGTGTCCCTCACCTTCAGTATCTTCAGCTAAAAGAATGATCCCGGGTTCAATCAGAAATGTGGAATCATCACTTACTTTAAATTTTATTTTCCCTCTTAAGGTGATGACAAACTGCTTTCGCGGAGCGGGATGAATATCTTTCTCCCAATCTTCAGTCTGTCTGCTTATCCAGAATGATGAAGCCGTAACTGACTGTAAAGAAGGCAATTTACCTTTTTCATATGTACTGCTTCCATCAGGATTGTTTTTTAAACGTACTGCTGGAATAAAATCTGAATTGGCGTCCATGATTCTGAAATGTGATTATGCTTTCAGCCATTCTGAAGATGAAAGATAATTCTCATCAGGATAATAAATAAAAAGACAGTTTTTTCCTTTGATAGTATTGATGATCGGTTCGGTCAAGTTTCTTGGTATTGCAGGACATCCCCAGCTTCTTCCGATCCTTTTATGCGTTGCTGCAAATTCCTCACTTACATAATCTGCTCCGTGCATCACCACAGCTCTTCTGTATGCTGCATCATTAAAACCCTTATCCATCCCTAAAAGCTTCAGAGAATATCCGTTATCACCATTGTAGGTTGATTCTGTAACATAAAATCCCATACTGCTCTGCAGTGAACTTTCGGTATTGGAAAAGTTTGTTGCAAACTCTTCTCCTGTATTTTTCCCGTGGGCAACCAATGAGTTAAAAAGAACTTTTCTTTCATTCATATCAATGACCCAAAGTCTTTTGGTATTGGAAGACATAGAAAAATCACAAATTGTCAACAGATGTGCTTCTTCACTGAGCTTACCCGCTTTTTTAAGGTTTTCGAATCCTAATAAAGCTTTGGAAAATACATCGAAATTGAGTTTGTGATCGGTATCAAAAATTATTGAATTATAAAGTTCTTCTGAAGAACTCACGCTGTTTGTAGTTTTGAGAGATTTTGTATCAACTATAGTTTCTGTCCTGTTTAATTTTTTTTCAGCCTCTGTATGATTTTTTCTGTCAGGAGAAAGATAAAATGAAGTTGAGATCAAGTAAACAATGCCTAATAAGCTATAAAATCCTTTCATTAAATATTATGTTAATTAAAATTTGTGGGACAAAATTATAAAAACACAACAAGACATCAGTCAAAAGCCGTAAAGTTTAACTGAATTTAAGAAAGTTTAACGCAATGATTATCTGACAGTAAGCAATTATTTTTGAGAATCCGGTACGAACTCAAGGCTTACAGAATTCATACAGTAACGGGTTCCCGTAGGCGCCGGACCGTCATTGAAAATATGACCTAAATGAGAATCGCAACGCTTGCAAACGACCTCAATTCTTTCCATTCCGTGAGAAGAATCCCTGTTGTAAGCAGTACCCTGTTTATCGGCTTCAAAAAAACTTGGCCAGCCACAGGTAGACGAAAATTTTGAATCTGATCTGAATAAATGATTGCCGCAAACTGCACAGTAGTATTCTCCCAATTCGTCAAATTCATTATATTTCCCCGTAAAAGGTCTTTCTGTGGCGGCTTCTCTTGCAATGGCGTATAAATCCGGTGACAGAATTTTTTTCCATTCTTCATTTGAAACGTTCAGTTTTGTGCGGTCTGTTCTTGAATAATATGGATTGTTTTTTGCTTCAGTATTTTCCATAGGAGTCGTTTTAACGGGTTTTTGGGTCTGCGAACACATCTGCAGAACGGTTAATAATATAAGAGGAATCAAAAATTTCATGATTGATTTTACAACGGAAAAGTCTATGCAAATTTTAATCCGTAATTTGTTTTTGATCATTTTATTTTTCTTCCCAATTCCAATTCACTAAATTTGAGACTATGAATGATGAACTAAAAAGAAAACAGCTCAATAAGTACAAAGCTATTGCTACAGGACTTTTTGTTCTGATGGCGGTTATTTTCGTGATAACGACTATTCTTCAGAAAACCCATGAATCTCATTGGATCGGTTATGTACGTGCATTTTCTGAAGCAGCAATGGTAGGTGCCCTGGCAGACTGGTTTGCGGTAACAGCTCTGTTCCGCCATCCCCTCGGACTCCCGATTCCGCATACGAACCTGATAGAAAACAGCAAAGAAAAACTTGGTGACAACCTGGGGACCTTTGTGGTATCAAATTTTCTTTCACCCGAAACCATCCGTCCTTATATTCAAAAAATTAAAATATCAAATTTTGTAGGTGAATGGCTGACAAAGGAAAGAAACCAGGATGTCCTGATTAAAAATCTTTCAGATATTATTTTGGATATCCTCAACAAGCTGGATGATTCTGAGGTAAGCCGCTTTATAAGCAAAAAAGTCAGCGAAATGACCGATGATGTACAGCTGAATAAAATTTTAGGCAATGGAATCATCTATCTTTTAGATAAAAATGATCATCAGAAAATCGTAACCAATCTTTCAAAACAGATTAAAGAATATCTCATTGAAAATGACAGCATGATCCAGGAAAGAGTAAGAAAGGGAAGCTATACTTTTATCCCCTCTTTTGTCGACAATAAAATTGCTGAAAAAATTGCCGGCGGACTTTCTGATTTCTTCAAAGAAATTGAAGAAGATAGCCATCACGAAATCAGGGATCTGATCACCAAAAAAATTTATGAGTTTTCTGTTGATCTGAAAGAAGATCCTAAATGGAATAATGAGTTTAAAACCATTAAAAACGACTTCCTTAACAATGACAAGCTGGATGAGTATTCGAATGACATCTGGATATCCATAAAGAAAACACTGAGTACAGAGTTGCAGGAAACTGAATCATCTCTAAAAAAATACATTACAAAAAATCTGAATGAATTTTCTCAAAATTTAAAAACTGACGAAAAGCTCCAGAATAAAATAGATCAGTGGGTACGGGTAACTGCATACAAATATATTCTGAAAAATACCCATCAGGCTGGAAACCTCATCAGTTCAACGGTTGGAAACTGGCAGGGGAAAGAGCTGAGTGAAAAAATGGAACTGGAAGTGGGAAAAGATCTACAGTTCATCCGTGTGAACGGAACTATAGTTGGAGGATTGGTAGGATTGATTATCTATACTATTTCGCACTTTTTTCTATAAAACTAAATTTATAAGCATAAAAAAAGCAAAGTCCTTAGTCTTTGCTTTTTTTATATATCTTATTCAGAACTTACCTTGAAATTCTACCTGCTCTTGTTAAAAGTTCCAGATTAATATCGTTGATCAATTGGGGTCCTTCATAGATGAATCCGGTGTACAACTGGACTAAAGTTGCACCTGCATTCAGTTTTTCAATGGCATCTTTAGCAGAATGAATTCCGCCAACTCCAATAATCGGAAATGCTCTGTTGCTTTTATCTGAAAGATATTGGATCATTTTTGTGCTACGCTCACGAATAGGTTTACCACTTAAACCACCGTTTCCAATTTCTGCCAAAACTTCAGGCGAAGTTTTTAAACCTTCTCTATTAACTGATGTATTTGAAACCACAATTCCGTCAATCTCTGTGTCTGCAATCAGTTCAATAATTTCATCCAATTGCTGATTGTTTAAATCGGGAGCAATCTTTAGTAAAACTGGTTTTTGTTTTGGCTTGGCCTGATTGATTTTTTTAACTTCTGTAATCAATTCTCTGAGATATTCTACATCTTCGAGTTTTGCGTGACTTCCAACATTCGGACAGCTCACATTGAGTACAAAATAGTCTATATAAGGATGCAAACCTTCAAAACAGTCAAGATAATCCTGCGTATAATTTTCAGGGGTTGTATTTGTATTTTTACCGATATTGCCCCCTATGATGATTTTGCCTTTATTCCCTTTCAGTTTTTCAACAGCAGCTCCAAGACCATCATTGTTGAACCCCATCCTGTTGATGATCCCTCCATCTTCAATGAGGCGGAAGAGTCTTTTTTTAGGATTTCCGGCCTGCGACTTCGGAGTTACGGTTCCAATTTCCACAAATCCGAACCCTAAATCTCCCAATTCATTAAAGAGAACTGCATTCTTATCAAAACCGGCTGCCAATCCTACAGGATTTTTGAATTTCAATCCGAAAACCTCTCTTTCCAGGCGTTTGTCAACAATGGGTTTTGGAAGGAACAGTTTAGTCAGAAAACCGAAATTTTTAAGCATCGAAAAAGTAAAATGGTGAACTTCTTCGGGATCAAATTTGAAAAGAATTGGGCGGATGATCGATTTGTACATTGGAAAAAAAGTTTTACAAAAATAATCATTTTAAAATTAATGTTTTGTTGACCTGTGATATTTAATCAGATTATTGGTAAATGATAAGAATGGTCAACTGTATAGACTTAAGTCGAAACCCAAAATATCCCCTACTCTTCTGAACTCATCGTCTATTGTAGCATTTAATGTAATTCTCTGGCTGGAAATCGGATGGTTAAATATGAGTTGATGGGCATGAAGGGTCATTTTACTGATTCCGAATGTCTGAAGCCATAATTTATTCTGCTTATTGCAACCATGTTTGCGACAGCCTAAAATGGGATGTAAAATATGCTTAAAATGTTTTCTCAGCTGATGAAAGCGACCCGTTTCGGGAATGGCTTCTACCAGGCAATATCTGGAAGTCTGATGTTTTAAAAACGGCAAATCTATTTCCGAATTCTGCAGCCGGCGATAAAAGGTTATTGCATTTTGTTTAATTTCATTTTCATTAACCAAATCGTAATCAATCGTTTCTTCTTCTTTTGTCCAGCCACGCAGAATTGCCAAATATTTCTTTTCTACCTGTCTGGCGGCAAACTGATCACTCATAATCCTGAGGGTTTCTTTATCTAGAGTAAACAGCAGAATGCCCGAAGTTTTACGGTCTAAGCGATGAACGGGATAAACTTTTTGCCCGATCTGCCTTCTCAACTCCCGAATGGCATACGTATCTGCCTCTCCTGAATAAAAAGATTTATGAACCAATAATCCACTAGGCTTATTGATGGCAATAAGATGTTCATCACGATAAAGAATTTCTAACATAAAACAAAAATAGATGTTTTTAGATATATGGCCCTGCTCCTTTATGAAATCCTGTATGAAATTTCAGAGCATGCATTATTCTTTAAACTTAAGATGATGATTGAAGAACGGCAGCATCTGATTTTCGACACGTCCGTTTTCTTTACTGACTTCGCTTCCGTGCGTTCCGATGTACTCTTCAGCTTCATGTTTTATTTTCAGCATCTCAAGGTTTTTGCTTAAGCTCATACAGCTTGGGGGAATGTGTATCAGTTCGTCATTTCTTCCCCAGTCGAATTTTATCGCTTTCAGTTTTTTGATGTTTTCATATTGAGAGAAGACCAATTCGGACGTTGAATTTTTCTTTAGCTCTTCTATAACGGAAGCATCTACTTTCAGGATATCTCCCTGAAAAGAAAAAGGCAGATCTGCATAAAAAGGAGGTTTATTTACATTTCCGTTATACGCTCTTGCAATGGCAAAAATAATATTGAGCCCTGCATTTTCAGGTTTTGAAAGATCCTTTACCTCTATCACATTTATCCCATTTTTATATGAATCAATTTGGCTTAATGCAAAGTATCCCGCATCTAAAATTCCCGGGGACAAGGCATAAACAGACGAAAAAACTTCAGGATGAAGAAATGCGTTTCGCAATGCTCCGTTTCCGCCCATCGAATGTCCTGAAATTCCACGACTGTCTTTGTTGGCAATTGTTCTGTACTTTTTATCAATAAAATCTACCAGCTCGACCGACGTAAAATCTGACCATTTTCCTGAAGATTTTGAATTGGCATAAAAACTTCCTTTGAAAACCGTGCTTTCATCCGGCATCACCACAATTACAGGCTTTATCTTTTCTGAGCTGATTGCACGATCGATAATATGGTTGATCTTATCATTTGCTATCAATAAGCTGTCATTCCAGAAAAAGCCATGTAAGTAATAGATAACAGGGTATCTTTTGGTTGATTTTTCATAATCCGGCGGAAGATAAACCGAAACCCTTCGCTCAGGATTTTCTCCTGCTTTGTTTTTTAAAGTTTTTGCGGTGATGTACGTGGTAATCACTTTTCCTTCCTGGATTTTCTGAGCCCATAAAAACTGAGCAGATAATACAAAGCTTATAATTAAAAAAACAGATTTTTTCATTTGGAAATTTTCAGATAAAACAAATCTCGGCAAATTGTCTCAAAATAAGACAATATTAATTAAACTTATTTATTTCTTTTTTAGCCCTGATTGCAGCGGCATCCTTTTGCGGAACGGAGTGAAGCAAAAGATATAGTGGAAAGCAGGTTCCCGGCTCCTGAAGATTAAAAATAGAAATATTGCCTGTTTATTAACAGCTTTTTTATTTGAATTTCATGGAATTGGGATTCAAATTCATATTTTTGCACTTCAGACGTTAAAAAATTATGGCAAAGCAAGAAGATGTTTTCAAGAAAGTGATTTCTCACGCTAAGGAATATGGTTTTATTTTCCCTTCAAGTGAGATCTATGACGGTTTATCCGCAGTTTATGATTATGGACAAAACGGTGCCGAATTAAAAAACAATATCAAACAATATTGGTGGAAAGCAATGGTACAACTGAACGAAAATATTGTAGGTATTGACTCGGCAATCCTTATGCACCCTACCACGTGGAAAGCATCAGGACACGTAGATGCTTTTAACGATCCACTGATTGACAACAAGGATTCTAAAAAGCGTTTCAGAGCTGACGTTCTGGTAGAAGATTACTGTGCTAAAATTGAGGATAAGGAAAATAAGGAAATTGAAAAAGCAGCTAAAAGATTTGGTGAATCTTTTGATAAGGCTCAGTTTGAAGCAACGAATCCTAAAATTTTAGAATATCGAGCAAAAAGAACTGAAATCCTTTCAAGACTTGCAAAATCTTTAGAAAATGAAGACCTTGCTGATGTAAAAGCTTTAATCGAAGAACTGGAAATTGCCGATCCGGATACCGGATCCCGAAACTGGACGGAAGTAAGACAGTTTAACCTGATGTTCGGAACTAAACTGGGTGCTTCTGCTGATTCTGCAATGGATCTTTATTTAAGACCTGAAACAGCACAGGGTATTTTTGTAAATTTCCTGAACGTACAGAAAACTTCACGTCACAGACTTCCGTTTGGTATTGCCCAGATTGGTAAGGCTTTCAGAAATGAGATTGTTGCAAGACAGTTCATTTTCAGGATGCGTGAATTTGAACAGATGGAAATGCAGTTCTTCGTTGCTCCGGGAACCGAACTGGAATTCTACCAACAGTGGAAAACAAAACGTCTGAACTGGCATCTGGCTTTAGGATTAGGAAATGAGAACTACAGATTCCATGATCACGAAAAGCTTGCTCACTACGCAAATGCAGCAGCAGACATTGAGTTTAATTTTCCTTTTGGATTTAAAGAACTTGAAGGTATCCACTCGAGAACAGATTTCGATTTAAAGGCTCACGAAAAACATTCCGGCAGAAAATTACAGTTTTTTGACCCTGAAAGAAACGAAAATTATGTTCCTTACGTTGTAGAAACCTCTGTAGGCCTTGACCGTTTATTCCTTTCTATATTTTCCCACTGCTTAAAAGATGAAGTGCTGGAAGACGGTTCGGAAAGAACAGTTTTATCGCTGCCTCCGGCTCTGGCTCCTGTGAAAGCTGCCATTCTCCCTTTAATGAAAAAAGATGGCCTTGCAGAATATGCTGAGAATATCTTCAACGATCTGAAATATGATTTTAACTTATTCTACGAAGAAAAAGATGCTATCGGAAAGCGATACAGAAGACAGGATGCTATCGGAACACCTTACTGTATTACCATTGACCATGATTCACTGACAGACCATACTGTGACGATCAGAGACAGGGATACGATGAAGCAGGAAAGAGTGCCGGTCTCTGAACTGAGACGCATTATTGATGAGAAAACAAACTTCAGAAATTTACTTTCGAAACTATAAATGAAAAGCCTTGAGAAATCAGGGCTTTTTTGTTGGAATTATATTTAAGTATATTACTAACCAAGTGTTTTATCTTTTTCATCTGTGAAAAGACCACATTAGATTTTGAAAATCTTGACTTTCGACTTATGTGGTCTAAAACATTTTAAATTGAATCAATTGTGATTTTTGGGTGATGTTTTTAAAAATTTCACAACAATAGTTTCACATAAAAATATTTTCTTCAGTGTATCTGAAATATCCTTGAATTCATTACTTTTGGATTTGAAATAATAAATATGAAGAAAATTTATATACTGCTATTTGGACTGACCCAAACTTTCTCCTATTCGCAAACCAGAGATCTGGCATCTCTGGCTTCGGGACAAAATATCGGCATGAATGCCCTTTTTGACACCAAAGATAATTTGTACGGATATGTTTCTATGTATTCTCTGGGCAAAACAGATAAAAAAAGCCAGAAATTTGAATATGTCATCCTGGATAAAAACCTCAACCCTGTTGCCAATAAGGAATTCGAGGCCGGCCTTTTGGTTTCCAATTATTTCGGGTATGTGGATTTTAAAGGACAGATTATCTTACGGCCATCTGACTTTAACTATCTGCAGGCATTTTCAAGAGACGCCGCCTTACCGGTATCCATGGTAATCAATCCTAAAACAAATACGGTCGCTCCAAAAGTATATTATGACTATCTGGAGAACGGAACTTTCGTGGAAATCAATCAACCCAAAAGCTTCAAGGAAGAGCGGAAAGAAAACCGTGCTGAAAAAAAAGACAAAGGCTACAACTACGTTTCATCTGTAGGAGAAATCAAAGAGGGCGGCTTTATCGCTGTAGAATACAATGATTACGGTAAGTATGTCAATAAAAACAGCCTGATCAAATTTGATGACAGCAAAAAAGAAATATGGAGATACCGTTACAATACCAATGGTGACAAAAAGGTGTTCTCTGATCTTACAATTTTAGATAAAGATGAAAAAAGCCTCTACGGAATTTTAAGGAAAGTCAATGATGATGAAAAAACATTTACTCTTCTGGTGATCGATATGAAAACAGGAAAGGAACTTTCAAACAAACCTGTTACAGGGCTTTCACCAGAAACCATTGATTATATTGACGACCTGTATTCCAGCGGCAGAAAAATGGCGAATGACAAAACCTTTGATGACAGAGTGGTTCTTTTAGGACGGAACTATATTTCAAAAAAAGACAAGGGTTTTGCCAGGTTGATGCTGGATAAAAAAAATTACAGTGTAGACCTCAAGGAATTAAACTACAAACCGGATCTCTCTAACCATATTCCCAAATTAAGCGCAGACGGAGGTGTGGAAAACGGCTACTTCCTTCAAACCAAAGATGTTTATTTCCTGAGTGACGGCAGTGTAGGGATCCTGTCAGAAAAGTTTAAACCTGAAGGAAACTACAGTGCTCCGAAAACTACAGATTTAGTATATATCAATACCGATAAGGATTTTAAGGTAAAAGATGTACAGGTTTTTGAAAAAGAAAAAACAAGATGGTCAAACAATGATTATCTTTTTTCGCAGTATCTGAATGACAGCAAAGATGTGGTTTTCTTCTACAGGGATTACCAGAAAGACCAGGTCACCAAAGAGAAGAAATGGAACCTTTTTATCAACACTGTGATCAACGGAAAATTCAAGCAGGAAGTTATTCCGATTTCTGAAAAAGATAATTATGTTGTGACCCCTTATATTGCAAAGGAAGGTTATATCCTTCTCCGTGAACTCAATGAGAAAGAGAAGTTTAATCAGATCCGTCTGGAAAGACTGAATTATTAATAATCCGGTTTAAATTTCAGCTGAACACTTCCTGATTTTTTCTGTATTAAAAAAAGAACAGCCGGATAAACAGCTGTCATTACAATACTGAGATATTTCATTAAAAATCCTGACCGCTGGTCAGGATTCTTTTGTCTGATAGTAATCCGCAATATTTTTTATTTCATCTAAACTCAGATTCCACATAAAATTCAGGAACTGCTGGTAACTTTCGCTTTGATTTTTTGGGTCTACACGGTCTAGATACCGATTGAGTTTGTAATTTTTCCGGGCTTCATAGATTTTGCTGAAACATTTTCCCAGCCAGTTTTTATAATACTTTTCTTCTTCGCCGTCCTGCAAAAACTGTAGACTTGTATAAATTCCAACCCCGTAATCTTCTGAGTGATAAAAATTGGGAAGTGCTTCCATTTTTGCAATTTTTTCAAGAACTGCGTAAGATTCAGATGCTTTTTCGTCTGCAACCTCAACTTTCAGTTCCGGGAATATTTTCTTGAGATTATTAATTCGCAGGGTAACCTCAGGATGAGACTTTAAAGAATCTTTGTTCAGTTTCTGATTAAAATGATCATAGTTATAGAGGGAAAAATCTTCCTTTTTCAGCCATTTTTCCTGAAATTCCTGTTTTGGGAGATTAAAAAACTTTTTATACGTTTCTATTTTCAATTCTTTTGGTGAAATCGTGTCAAAATCTTCCAGTCTTTTCAGTGCATTGATAAATTCATTTTTTCTGAAGTCACTGTTTTTAAAAACAACATATCCCAAAGAATCAGCCTGCATTTCCTGTTTCCTGTTTTCTGCACCTTTCCGGTAAATCCTGTTTTTCAAAACATCAAAAGCTCTCTGGCTTCGGTTGATTTTATCTGATTTGATATTCTGAACCACCGTTTTGTCCATTTGGTCCTGGTTAATCATCTTGAGAATCGATTTTAAAGTATGTTCTGTGATTTTATGTCCCAATTCGTGGGAAATTACCGATGCCAATTGATCATCATTATTTAACCAGTTGAAAAGTCCCATATTGATTACGAACGTTCCATCTGCAAAACAATATGCATTAGGTGTATTGTTTTTTGCAATAAGAATTTTCAGATTTTGCGGAATCTGAGGACTGTTTTTTCTCAAACGTTCAATCAGGTTTTTTACTTTTGTATCAAATACAGAATTGAAAACAAAATCTTTATTTCTCACCTGTGCTTCAAAATCCTTCCCAAGTTCTTTATAGATTTTAGGCAATTCACTTCCTGCTTTCCCGGAATATTTTGTTTTCAGATCTTTAATGAGACTTTCATTGTTGGCAAGATAATTTTCAGCAAATTCTTTTCTTTGGATATAATCTGCGGTGTCAAGCGGTTTGTACGTTTGCGCAAAACAAATCCCGGAAAAAGAAAACAACAAAAAGAGTATATGTTTCATCATAATCATCGATAATCACAAAAATAATTCATTTATCCATACATTTATTATTTTCCTCTCAAAATTATTTTAAATTTGTTACAGATCGTTTACCATGACAATTTTACTATATCTCATTGCTTTTATCGCTGTTGCGACCCTTTTAGTTTATTTATCCGGCTACGCCTATCTGTTCAGTGGAATCTCCAAAACCTATCTTCGCGGAAAATCAAGCGCCAATATTGATGACGGAAAATTTTTCACGAAAAATATCATCCACACCACAAATCCTGTTCTTTGGGACGAGCATCCTGATTACAATAAAGAAATACTACCGAAAAGTATCGTTGATGATTTGATTCATTCAAATACTGCATCTTTTTTGGTAATAAAAGATGGAAAATTATTGCATGAGCAGTATTGGAACGGCTATCATGAACTTTCGAAAACCAACTCATTTTCTATGGCAAAAGCAGTTACAGTAATGCTTTATGGAAAAGCTCTGGAAGAAGGAAAAATTAAAAATACTGATCAGAATTTCTCTGAGTTTTATGATGAATTTAAATTAAAACCCTTCGGTAAGGATTTAACTTTAAAACATCTTGCCCAAATGGAATCGGGACTGAACTGGGATGAGAACTACAAAAATCCTTTTCTTCCGAATGCCCGGGCTTATTACGGAAAAAGTCTAATGAAAGCTACATTTTCAAGAAAGTTTAAAGAAAAACCAGGCGAAAGATTTGAATATCAAAGTGGCTCAACGCAGCTGCTGGGATTTGCAGTAAAGAAAGCCATCGGTCAGTCACTTTCAAGTTACCTGTCTGAAAAATTCTGGATCCCTCTGGGAATGGAACAGAATGCAGACTGGAGCATTGACGAAAGCGGAATGGAAAAAACATATTGCTGCATCCATTCCAACGCAAGAGATTTTGCCAAACTGGGACAGCTGTTCCTGGATGACGGAAAAGCAGGCAGCCAACAGATTTTAAATAAGGATTTTGTTGAGCAGATGAGAACTCCTACTGAAAAATCCAAAGGCATTTACGGGATGGGGTTTTGGATCAATCATGACAATCCTGTTAAACATTACTACTTCCTCGGACTTCAGGGACAATACATCATTATGGTTCCTGAACACAAAATGGTAATTGTGAGAACCGGAAGTTATAATAATTTACCTAAAACTGACCGTGGAAGACCGGATCAGGTGAGATTTCTTGTGAATGAAACAGCAAAATTTTTCCGGTAAAAGTTCAGTAGTTAACTAAACTTCTGTCTTGGCAAACCTATTTCATGAGCCTGTGGGTAAGGTTTCCGGGAGGTCATACTTACATCTTCCCGAACGAGGCGATGCGCATCATATTTTTTCTGTTCGTCATACGCATAACGGGGATCCGGAATCATCGGCATTTTTGCCATTTTATGGATGGTAACTGTCGGGAAATGATAATCAACCTCTACGGTTCCCAATAAGAGGTAACATCCGCCTCCCTGAAAATCATACTGTCTTAAACAGTCGGGAAAGTGAGCCGTATCAAAATAATCCCCGCTGGCATCGATCCAGGTTCCGAAGAACATCGCTCCTTTTTTAGTGGGAACATGCTTTCTCGAAATGAGATAGGCCAGCATTTTCACCTGTCTTTTATGAAATTTCAATAAATCTTTTACGAGAACAGAACCTCTGTATTTGGTTTCCAGGAGATCAAACGGGCTGTAGGATACGGGAAATCCTATAATTTCCAATTCATCAAATGCATCTTCGAACCTTTCTCTTTTGAGCTCAGGAAGCTTGTATTCCTGAACGGGTTCTTCAATAAGCATTAAATTCCGGTTTTCAGGTTTAAAATTAATCAGCAGAAGCCTTGCTTCTATCAGCAGTTCATTTTTCTGCCTACCTGTAAATCTGAAAGCACCGATGAAAATAAGAATCTGGATGGTCTCCATACCGATCGGAATACGCCTGATAAAGTCTTCCAACGATCTGTAATTTCCGTTTTCCGCACGTTCTTCAGAAATCAACTGGGCAATTTTATTTTCGAGCGACTGTAAAAGCATAAATCCCAGATAAATTTCTTTTCCCTGTAAGGTGGCTTGAAATTCACTTGTATTGACACAGGGATTCTGAATAACAGCCCCCGACATCCTGGCTTCGTGAATATAAACTTCCGTCCGGTAAAAGCCACCCTGATTATTGATCACCGAAACCATAAATTCCAAAGGGTAATACACTTTCAGGTATAAACTCTGGTAACTTTCCACCGCATAGGAAGCCGAATGTGCTTTACAAAAAGAATATCCCGCAAAAGATTCGATCTGCCTGAATGCTTCCGCGGTCATCTGTTCCGAATGCCCTTCATCTTCGATACAGGATTTAAAAAAGTTAGCTTTCACTTCATTAAGCTTTTGAATAGATCTTTCTTTCCCGCTCATCGCACGCCTCAGAATGTCACCATCCGCATGGGTAAGACCGCCAAAATACTGTGCGATCTTGATGACATCTTCCTGATAGACCATGATTCCGTAAGTTTCCTTTAAATTTTCTTCAAAAACAGGATGAAAATATTCGAACTGATCAGGATGGTTGTGCCTGAAAATATATTCCCGCATCATCCCGCTCTGGGCAACTCCCGGTCTGATAATGGAAGATGCAGCGACCAAAATTCTATAATTATCACATTTGAGCCTTCTCAATAAACCGCGCATGGCAGGAGATTCTATGTAAAAACAGCCGATTGTTTTTCCGATGGCTAAATATTCATTGCAGGTATTTTCATCTTTTGAAATTGAAGTATCACGAATATCAACTTCAATTCCTCTGGTTTTTTTGATGAGCCTTACCGTATCGTTGATTGTTCCGAGCCCTCTCTGAGAAAGAATATCAAATTTTTCAAGTCCTATATCTTCTGCCACATTCATATCAATCTGAGCGAGTGGAAATCCTTTGGGAGGCATTTCCAGGGCAGTATAATTGGTAATGGGTTCTTCAGAGATCAGAATTCCACAGGCGTGCATGCTTCTCTGATTGGGAAACTTTTCTAAAAGCTTACCATATTCATAGACCTGCTTTACGATTTTATCTGAATGATGATGCTCTGTTTTTTGAACCGCAAGAATATCCAGCTCTTCCTTGGGAAGACCAAAAGCTTTCCCCACTTCCCGAAATATCGAACGGTATTTGAATTCTACATTGGTTCCGCAGAAAGCTACATGATCTTTTCCGTATTTCCTGAAGATATATTGTAGAATTGTATCTCTGTTCTGCCAGCTCCAGTCGAGATCAAAATCCGGTGGAGAGGTACGGTTTAAGTTTAAAAAACGTTCAAAATAAAGATCCAGTTCTATAGGACAAATATCCGTGATTCCCAGACAGTAGCTGATAATACTGTTTGCTCCGCTTCCCCTTCCTACATGCATGAACCCCATCTTATTGCTGTACCTGACAATATCCCAGGTGATCAGAAAATAGGCAGAGAACCTGAGTTCTTCAATAACGGCCAACTCTTTTTCAACTCTTATCCGGGCGGTTTTGTTCTCACCATATCTGTTTTTTAATCCCACATACGCCAGTCTGGTTAAAAGCTTTATATCTGCTTTCTCTGATTTTTTAAAATACTTTTTGTTTTTATTTTCAGTACTTCCGCGTTCTTTGTAATCAAACTCAAAACTGCATCCTGCGAGAATTTTCTTAGTATTCCGGATAATTTCAGGATAGCGCTCAAATGATTTCAATAAATCGGATTCAGACCTTACATATTCTGATTTTCTGCAGACATCCTCTTCCGAAAGCTTGGAAAGCAATGTATTTCCATCAATTGCTCTCAGGATCCGATGAAGGTTGTATTCTTTTTTTGTACTGAACGTAATGGGTTGCAGTACCACCATCTGATGAATTTTATCTTTAAATTCAGGTCGAATCAGCAGGTTAAGCTCTTCTTCCCTAATTCCTATAAATTCGTTTTCTTTTAAATTTTCCGGGATATTATTCAAAGGATAAATGACAAAGACCTGATCAAATCCGGGAGCCGTTTCAGAGAGCTCAACACCGTCACAGTTATGGGCAGTCAGGATTTTATTCACCTCCCCTATTCCGCTGAATTCTTTGGCAACAGCAATATAAAGTAACTTTCCCTCCTTTCTTATTTCCATTCCGGCAACAGGTTTAATACCTTCGTCTTCACATGCTTTTTTAAAATCATAAATCGCTGTCACGGTATTGATATCCGTGAGCACCAGTTCTTTAATTCCGAGTTTATGTGCCTGGCTTACCAGTTCTTTGACTGATAAGGTTCCGTAACGGAGGCTGTGAAAGGAATGACAGTTAAGAAACATTGTAATTTATATTTTAAAATTATTTTCCGAAATCAAATCCTGAAGCCCGTCCTACAGCATCTGCCCCAAAGCGGTTTTTAATAGAATCCATGGTTTGATAGAGGCTCATCTGTTCTTCGGTATCTTCAAATAAATTCATCTGATGGTTTCCGTGTACCAGATCGGTAAAACGCAGACCCACCAGCCTGAGCCGCATTCTTCTGGTGTACACTTTATTAAACAGTTCCAAAGCTATTCGTGACAGGGTGTGGTCGGCAGAAGTATAAGCCACTCTGTGCTGTTTGGTTTCGGTATCGAAATTGGCATACCTTATTTTAATAACCACTGTAGAGGTCAACCATTTTTCCTGCCTCAACTGGTAGGCTAACTTTTCTGCCATTCCTGAAATCAGTCTTCTCAGCTCTACCATATCCATCATATCTGCATTAAAGGTTTTTTCTGTGGAAATAGATTTTCTTTCAGAATAAGGAACAACAAGACTTTCATCAATCCCATTGGCTTTTTTCCACAGTTCTTTCCCGTTGATGCCAATCATCTGCTGAAGCACCAAAACAGGGACTTCTGACAGGGTCTGAATGGTTCTGATTCCTATTCTGGACAAAAGCTGAAAAGTCTTGTCCCCCACCATCGGAATCTTTTTCACTGACAGTGGATTCAGAAAAGATTTGGTTTGTTTTTCGATGATCTGCAGTTTTCCATCAGGTTTAGATTCTCCGGTTCCTATTTTTGACACTGTTTTATTAGCAGACAGCGCAAAACTCATCGGCAGACCGGTTTCTTTGGTTACTGCAGCAGAAATTTCCTGCGTCCATTGATAACATCCGAAAAACTGATCCATTCCGGAAAGATCGAGGTAAAATTCATCGATGCTCGCCTTTTCTACCACCGGAACCCTTTCCTGAATTACTTCTGTAACGAGATGTGAGAGGTTTGAATACAGCTCATAATCTCCTTTGATCACTTTTGCATCGGGGCACAGCCTCAATGCCATCCTTATCGGCATGGCAGAACGTACACCGAATTTCCTGGCTTCGTATGAGCATGAAGCAACCACTCCCCGGTTGCCTCCCCCGATAATCAGGGGAATTCCGTTGAGCTGGGAGTTATTAAGCCTTTCACAGGATACAAAAAAGGTGTCCATATCCATATGAACAATTGCACGATTCATTTTACAAAATTAGATTCATTTTGTATCATTTTTATTATATTTGCAGATACAATTTGTATCAATGTCGGTTTTTTCAGATAACATCAGGTTTTTAAGAAGTAAAAAGAACTTATCCCAGCAGAGTTTTGCAGAAAATCTCGGGATGAGCAGAGTGCGTTATTCCAAATATGAAGACGGCCGGTCAGAACCGCCTTACGAAATTCTGATCGGTATGTCAAAATTTTTTAATGTAAGCATAGATCTGCTCCTTACTTTAGACATCCGCAAATATCCGCTGGAACAAATGATCAATCTGCCGGATAACAGGATTATCCTGCCCGTAGTCGTTGATCAGCTGGGAAACAACAGTATTGAAATTATTCCTCAGAAAGCATCAATGGGATATTTATCCGGCTATAGTGATCCTGAATATATCGAAAATCTGCAGAGAATTTCGCTACCGTTCTTAACCCATGGAAAATACAGAGCATTTCCCGCACAGGGAGACTCCATGCCTCCCTTTAAAGACGGCTCTTATATTGTGGGAAAATATATTGAGAATATTGATGACCTGAAATCTGACAGAAGTTATGTATTTGTTACACTGAATGATGGGATCACCTACAAGCGTTTCACTGCGAAGAAAGAAAATGCCATAACGGTAAAAGCTGACAACTCGTTCTATGATCCGTATGATATTCCTTTAGGGGAACTTGTAGAAATATGGCAATATGCATCAGGAATTTTCCCGGAAGACTTTGAACCGGACCGTGTTGACCGCTACGACCTGAAAGAGATGTTTCTTGAACTGAGAAAAGATATCCGGAAAATCAACAGTAAACTGTAAATTCTCAAGCTGTCACAAGGCAGCATATCCTATCTATCCTGAATCCGAAAGCACTATAAATCTACTGATGAGATCCACTGGTTTCCCGGAAATATCTCTGGAAAATTATCAATCCTGTGTTTTCAAAGCAGCAGATTGATCAGTTTATAAATTCAAAATTTTCAACTGAGGCTGTAATGAGTTCCGCTTACCTGCTATATTGCTCTTTTCAGAAATGAGCACCCTATATTGAATGTATTTATCAGGCTTATATTTCGTCATAACCAACGGAATTTCCAAAACTACCTCTCTCCCTAATAGCATAAACACTACCAGAAAACCAACAGTTTCTTTTCTATTGGATATGTAAATTTTCTCTCTGGAAATATAAAAATCACTTTAACCCGCTAAGGGTAAACGTCTGACCAGGAGCTTTCATCTACAAAATCTAATTTTCAAAAGAAAACATCATGTTTACCCTACACTTTAATATTATATTTATCATACTGAAAACCAAATAATTAATATTTTTAAAACACGTCAAGTTCTGTCGTATTCCGCGTCTATATTTGCTTTCAGAAAACAATAAAATTTATTAATATGGATAAAGTAAGCTTACAAAGAATTGAAAAACTGCACCCCTTTGTCAGAGAGGAAGCGAAACAGATCATTGCTGAATGTGACAAAGCGCTTACAGGAAAAGCAAAAGTTAGAATCACGCAGGGATTACGAAGTTTCGAGGAGCAGGAAAAATTATATGCGATCGGAAGAATTACTTCAGGAAAGAAAGTGACAAATGCAAAGGCCGGACAAAGCATTCACAACTACGGTTTAGCCGTTGACATCTGTTTAATCATCGATGGAAAAACAGCAAGCTGGGATACAGCCAGAGACTGGGACAATGACGGCATTGCCGATTGGTATGAATGTGTGAAAATTTTTGCAAAATACGGTTGGGACTGGGGTGGAAACTGGAAAACTTTTAAAGATCTTCCTCACTTTGAAAAAAAGAACATTTTGACCAAAAAAGGCCTGATCAAAACGAGTTGGAGAACGCTTTTAAAGATGGAAAGGGATGAAAACGGATATGTGGTTTTATAATGTAATTTATTTCATAATTACTCTAAACACGTCAAGTTCTGTCGCTTCCCGCTCCTACCTTTACTTTACCAAACAACAGCAGAAAAAATGAAAAAGACAACCATTCTTTCTTTGGACGGCGGCGGAATAAGAGGTATCATTACCTGCATTATTTTACGCTACATAGAAGAACAGCTACAGATCCAGGATAAGCCAGACGCAAAGCTTGGAGATTATTTTGACCTGGTTGCAGGAAGCAGCACCGGAGCCCTTATCGCATGCATTATCCTCTGTCCCAATGAGTCACGGAAAGCAAAATATTCGATTCAGAAAGGACTGGAACTGTATGCCGAAAAAGGCGGTGACATATTCCAGGTTTCTTTTTGGGAGAGACTTGTTAATCCTTTTGGATTATTGAATGAAAAAATATCCCAAGAAGCTCTTGAGAAAAACCTGAATGACTTTTTTGGAAATTTAGAATTAAAGGAACTGATCAAGCCTTGTCTAGTTACCAGCTATGATATAGAAAACAGGCGGGCTAAATTATTCAACTCATGGAAAGCCAATCTAAGCACTGACAATTTTTATGTTAAAGACATCTGCAGAGCAACTTCAGCAGCCCCTACTTATTTCAGCCCGGTTCAGATCAGGTCGATGTACGGACAGATCTTCAGTCTGATCGACGGCGGAATGTTTGCTAATAATCCTGCACTCTGTGCATATGCAGAAGCCAGAAAAACTCCGTTTGCAGAAGTCCTGAAGAATCATCAAAAAGCCAATCATCCTACGATGAACGATATGATTATCGTATCCATAGGAACAGGGATAGAATCAAAAAGCTATTCTTTTAAAAAGATGGAAAAAGCTGGAAAAATAGGCTGGGTAAACCCTATCATCGATATATTGATGTCTGCCAATGCAGAAACTGTGGACTATCAGCTTTGTCAGATGTTTCAGACTTTAGGCCAGAGAAATCAGAAGAATTATTACCGTCTTAATCCTTCATTAAAAAATGCTTCTCCGGCAATGGATAATGTTTCAAGATTCAACATAGAAAATCTTATACAGGCGGGATTAAGTTATATTGATGATCACAGGGAAAATCTGAATCAAATTGTACAGAAATTAATCAGAAATAAAATATAAGCTTATTTACTTATATCTATCTCATATAAGCAAATAAGCTTATAATTAAAATTACAGAAATAATTTTAAAATACGTCAGGTTTTGACGCTTCTCAAAATTACTTTTACCGTATTAATAGGAACACACAGAAAACAATCAACCCATTTCTAAAAACTGAATTCAACATTTAAAAAATGATGAACAGACGGAAATATATCAAAAACGAAATTTTATCACTAAAAACATAACCCTTATGGAAACACCAAATTACAGCACAGAATTATTCTCTGATGAAGACCTCTACACTATTAGCTGGAACGACATCGAAAATACAGAACCCGATTATGACAATTATCTTAACGAAATTGAAAATTTCTTCAGAGAGGATTTTGAAAATGATGTTATTGAAGAAGATATTTTTTAAAATAAAATTTTAAAATACGTCAACCTTTGTCGTTTCTCACTATTAATTTTGGAATAAATAAAGCACAAAAAAATCCTCTTTTAATTTATCAAAGCCTTTCAATTCACCATTCACCAAATGCTGAACAGCCAGAAATGTGCTTAAAAACGAACAGCTAAAAATTAATGAAAATGAACTATTAAAAACTAAGGTGGACATCTTTGCCGGAAACCACCTTAAAAACAGAGCTGAAATGAAACAATTAAAAAAAGACTCAAACTTTAATTAAAAAAATAACAAACATGTTAAGTAAACAAGATTTAAAACTACGTTTCGAAAACGGAGATATACCCAAACAGGAAGAGTTTTGGGAATGGCAGGACTCTTATTGGCATAAGGATGAGAAACTTCCCGCAGATAAAATTGACTATGATTTCTCTGAGAAAGCTGATTTAGTAGACGGTAAAATTCCTGCATCGCAACTTCCGAGCTATGTAGATGATGTATTGGAGTTTAGCTCATTTTCAAGCTTACCATCTGAGGGGGAAAAAGGCAAAATATATGTACTGACAGATACCAACAATCAATATCGATGGAGTGGCTCTGAATATATTCAAATTAATTTTGACGCTAATATAATGACCATCAATACAAACCAAAGTATTAATGGAAGAAAAGAATTTATTACAGATGGAGGGAACACTTGGGATAGAAATAACCTGATGACTATTGGAAAGAATGGTAACAAAGCTGGATTGACATTTTATTCTGAAGGAATGGACGTAGGCCAACTTCAGTATGATGGTAATTTTCACTTTATACATGGAAACAATGCAAATTATCAATATGTAAAGTCATACGGTTACAGAAAGATGAATTCTTCCGATGATTATCTTTTAACGGGAGGTGGCGGCCATCTACCCAAATCTGATTTTGAAATTTCTGAATTAGGATCCGTTAACCTTTTATCAAACTCTGAAACACTGCACTTATCAACTTCAGATTACTCAAATAGTGACAACTCTAAACCTGGAGAAATAACTGTTTTAAGTCCATTATCATGGAATGCCTATAAGTTTATCAAAAATAAAGAATATACTCTTGGCAATAATCTCACGGCACAAATAGAAGTATATCATGAAGATGTAGATGAAAGAAATTTTACATTTTATTTTTATAGTTACGGAAATAGTAAAGTAACCTATAACCATATCGTAAAACCAAATATTTGGACGAAGTTAGTAAGTACAGCCCTACCTAATGCAACTGATACTACTGTATTAATAGGTTTTGCATCTAATGATATGACTGCTGGAACTAAAGTTAAATACAGAAATATTCAACTGGAAGAAGGAAGTATACCGTCGACATACACACCATCCATTGAAGAGCTGAAAGGCCTTGACTATTCAACAGGCATCAATAATGGATCAGATACAAGAACTAATAAAACCTGGTTCGATTACAATTGGGCAAATACAGGTGGAGCAGGTTCAGTAATAAATTTTTCAGGATTACCTGGAGGACATTATTCTACCGAGTTATTTGCCAGTTATCTATTTCCTGATGTTATTGGTATAAGAACAAGAAATGGAGATTCTAAAGTATGGAATGAACCAAGATTCCTATGGCATGACCAAAACTTTAATCCTAATGATTACTGGAAAACAATAAAAATCAATGCGCTTTACAACAGCCTTAATTCTGATTTACCTGTTGCGGTATTAAATGACTCAAATGCTCAGGTAATATTATCTGGTGGTTTACTAGCATCAGATGCGTATACCGATAAAAACCACATACCTTCAAACGGTATTTATTCTAAAGGAAATATAAAAACAGGCAGTAGTTTTGTTGGGGGAGCTTATTTTTCAGATCGTTTAACGGGAGGTCAAGTAATAAATGCTGTAGGTACTGTCATGACAATCGGTAATCCTAATTTACCTGCTTTCACTGTTGAAACAGCTGATACTAATTTAATACATTACAGATCAGGATTTGGAAAAGGTATTATTTGGGATCAACATAATTTCAATCCTGATTCTAAAATCAGTACAAATGATGCAGATGATAATTATATATCAAAAAAAGTAACATCTCAGAATAACTTTAATGGTATTAGTGGATATACTTCCGGTATTTATAGAGCAGAAAATTATGGCGGAGGAGTTAATCACATATATACTCCAATGTTACACATGGGAGGGAAAGATACGATGACTCAATTGCAAATTCAGTACAGCAATGGCACTACTCAGTCAGGCGAACTTTCATATAGAGGCGGTTTTAATAATTCATGGGATAAATGGAGAACAGCATGGGATAATGTTAATTTTGATCCCGAAACTAAGATTACCGGTGAAAACAATGCCACCACATTGGGCTTTGATGGGGGATCTTCTGAAAACCAACCATATGTCCGCCATAATGACGGAGTTGTAAAATTATTAATAACGGATAATCAACTAAAGAAGTATATTACATTAAACACAGATCAGGTAATAAGCGGCAAAAAAGAGTTTACTACTTCTTTTGAAAATTATACTCCAGACGGATTATTTAATAAAGATGCAAGGCCTCTCAAAACAAATACACCAGGTGGTAATAAATTATTATTTGGTTACAAGGATTATGGTGCTGGTCAATATTATCCAAGAATAGGATTTACCGCTAATGCGAACTGGAGTTTGGGAGCTATTGATGATTATTTTACTATAGGTATAAATAATGACGGCACAGAAACATTGAAGATAACTTCTAAAGAAGCTTACATTAATGGTCATAGAATTTGGAATGAAGGTAATTTCACGTCTATTGATACAATAAATTGGAATCAAGCTTTTAATTGGGGGAATCATTCAACAGCAGGATATACAACTCAAACCTGGATCAATTCTCAGGATTATGCAACATCCTCATTAGTTGAAGAGAGTATTGACAAGTTAACCATAGAGATTACAAATCCCGACACCTCTATCAATGCTGAAAACAAGTTTGTGACGATTCTGATCACAGATAATATTCAAAGTGAACAAGTAGAATGGAAAGCATTTCATCCTGAACAATATATCAGTGTGATCAATATAGGTAGTAAAGATATTAATCTTAATCTTCAGGGAAAAACTTTCGACCGAATCAGACCAAGGGAAACCTCAGAATATTATGTAAACAAAAAAGGAGAACTTATCAAAAAAGGAAATTATAAAGAAACGACAATTCTCATCCATTAATCACAACCATATAAAATTATACAGCAAAATGACAACAAACAATAATAACAACGCCTCACAAACACTTTTCAGATTTGTAAGCTTAAGAAATCCACAGTTAACTGAAACTAAAAACACGAACCTGGGATTTATACACAGACCCAGCGGATTACCGAGCAGTTTCGATAATCATGTATCCGCTGCTAATTCTGCTTTAGTAAAATTTCAGGACATGGAGCGGCATGCAAAAACATTTGTTCCTACAGGTTTTCAAAATGAGGCTGAAATTGAAAACGGAATATTTGCAGGCGCACTAAAATTAGGAAGAAAAATTGCCAAAAGAGAAGTACTTTCAGATCAGGAAATTAATTCTTCAATTGATCTTTACACGCAAACTACTCAAAACCACTATACCGCTTTGTGGGATAATCTTATGTTCCAAACAGTAAGACAAAGTGATTTTTACGTGAAAGAGGCAATTATCCATATTTTAAAAGCTATCCATTTAGGATACGCATCTCAATTAGTTATTGATAATGAACTTACAAAAATAAACGGTAATGATTATAAATTAAAAGCTCTTGAAGCTAAAGTTGTTTTACCATTAAGGTTTTTTGGAGATGGTAAAGATAATAGCAGTTCGCAAATATTATCAAACAAGGCTTTTACAGTTGCCCGTTCTGCAGTTGGGTCTGAAGATCCTATCAATCTTCAACAGCTTCCCGTTGCTGTTCAGGAACAGTTGAAAGCAGAAGGTGAAAAAATTTCGGAGTTATCCAATCTTAATCTACAGAAGCAGGGCTTAGACGTATTAAAATCTGAATTGGAAAAAATCCAGAAATCCTATTACAGGCTTAAAACGAAAGCTTATGATATTGCTTATAAAGAATATCAGGGAAAATATCAGCCTGCAATCGATGAATATAACAGAAAATTAGAAGAAATAGAATCTCGAATTACTGAAGGCATGTCAGAAGAAGAGATCAGAGCAATGTATGCTACGTTAGGAGAATTAAAGGTTCCTCAATTTAATTTCATTTATAAAGACGAACTGAATTTTCAGGATTTCAGCACCAAACTTTCTTCAGAATCTCTGAGACTTTTTATCGGACATTTCACCGATGCAGATTTTAAAGATTTAAATTTTTCAGAAATTAAAGTGATTTCTGACAGAAAATTACAGATTGGAGACACTACCGTCAGTATGGACGAAGAATACGACACCTACGCAGAGGTTTTTGAAAAACTTTCTGAAGATATTTCTTCTCAAACACAATCTTTATTTTTAAAAACATCTCTTAACGAAAAAGTATATGCTAATTTAGGAGGGGTCTTGATTCCAGTGAATGACTCAATTGGTAATTCGTCAAATACAGTTCCGAGAAGTTACTATTTAAAAGCAAACCAACAGAACGTTTCCAACTCTAATGTCACATTTTATTATCAGGCAGAAAGTAATGCATGGGGAGTTGCTTCAGCCAAAATCTATGCAATTACAGACCTGAATGCTTATGATGAAGTTTATTCAAATATAAGTGTTAGTGATAATAAAATTACTTTTCCTTCTATTCTGCTGAATAAATTCAGAAAAGCTATCAGGGTTTTGAAAATCCAGATCTTTTTTAACAACGGAGAAGAAGCCAACCTTGAAATTTCAGGCTTAATAATAGATCAGCCCTACACCGGAATACTGTATACAGAAAGAGTTAAGCAGGAAATTGAGGAACCTGGCCAGAGCAGAACCACTCCAAAGCCGGGAACTTTCATTCCGAAACATTTTGGTGTAAAGAGATTGGGGATTGCCGATTATTTAAAAGTAGAACAGAGTTTGCATGCCTATGTCCCGGGAGAAGTTTCCAACATCGAAAATGTAATGGCGAGTGAATTGCGTCATAAATCATCAGTTTCCAGGGATTATTCTGAAATTACAGATACAACATCAGAATCTATTGAAACAGAAAAAATCTCCGACACTACAAAAACGGACAGAAACGAAATGCAGACTGAGGTTGCCAGAGAAATTGATAAACAGCAGAGTATTACCGCAAATACAAGATTCAGCTATGGAGCAGGTAAAACATTTTTTGAAATCGGAGCCGGATATGCCAATAATACCGCCCAACATGACAGCACGAGACAGGCAGTAACAAAATCGCAGGAAATTACTGAGCGTGCAATGGAAAGGGTTCTTACGAAAATCAACAAAGAACGTGTTCAGAAAATAATCAAAGAATATACAGAAACCAATGTACATGAATTTGACAACCGTGGAAAAGTAACAGATACTAATAATCCTAATGCGGCACAGCCAAAACATATTACCGGAGTTTACAGATGGGTAGATAAGAAAATGAAGAATCAGATCTATAACTATGGTAAGCGTACTATGTTTGAATTCATGATTCCTGAACCTGCAAAACTTCACCGTTTAGCTGCCTTTGTGAATAAAGAAACATTTAAAGAACCTGTAGACCCCAGAAAAGCACCAAGACCGAATACCATGGCCGATCCTAAATCTGCTACTAAAGAGTTGTTGGAGTATTGGGCGAATTATTATGGGGTAGCTCTTACTAAATTGCCTGAATCTAATCTTCTTTATACTGCAGAAACCGGACCACAGAACCTTAACAATAGTGCAGCCCCAAGAGTTTTAAGTCTCACGATTCCGGATAACTATAAAGGATATGAAGCCAACATCACCTATGGATTTTATAATAGATTTAAGAAGAATTCTTCTCAACTTACAATAGATAATTTACAGGGAGGCTTTTTACCTACTTTCGTAAATCCACATAAAGAAGGCTGGCTCCGAAGTAACAGTACGATTCCCGGCATCAATGTCGTTGGAAACTATGCCATGCAATATGCAGGGAGCAATGGGACAACAGAGATGTCATTCGTTGTAAAAATTAAATGTACGCTGTCGGATGCTTTTATGGCTTCATGGAAGCAGGAAAATTTTGATAACATTATTAAAGCCTATGAAGCAGCCTATGTCGAATTCTTAAATAAACAGAAAGAAGCAGACGAAAAAGCAAAACAGCAGGAAACCGAAAATAAAGACAAGCTTTCCGTCTTTTACAGAGATATAGAAAGAGTAATTCTTAAACACAATTGTATTGCTTACTTACTTCAGGATTATTTAAATGTTTTAGGGCAGAACTTCACTTCCGGCGATCAGATGAAAAACTTTCAGGTCATCTTAGGAGAAGAACTGGAACAGTATACTGCTTTGGCAAAATTTATGGAACAGGCTTTTGAATGGGAAATCATGGACTACACGTTCTACCCTTACTACTGGGCAAGCCGTGACGAATGGCAGAAAATGTATTTATCTGAAAATGCCGATCCTTTATTCAGAAGTTTCTTACAATCTGGGATGGCAAGAGTGATTGTCACTGTAAAACCGGGCTTTGAAGACGCTGTACAATTCTTTATGACAACCGGAAAAATCTGGAACGGTGGCGAAGTTCCTGTCATCGGAGATCCGATGTACATGTCTATTGTAGATGAAATGAGACAGCCAACCGGAGAACCTCAAGGTAAATTCTGGATTTCAAGAATCCCGACAACCTTGACGATTTTACAGGCAGAATCTGTAGGATTAAAAGTAGATCCTGATCAGCCTTTACCAATTTTTGTTGAGGAGCATCCTGAAAATTGTGAAAATCCGAAGGAATTGGAAGGTGAAACTAGTTTTTCTTTAGATGTGAATTCTCAATTATCTCATAGTACAGATCCTACAACATTGCCAAGTACAATTATAAAACCAATATAATAATCACATTATGTTATTTGAAAGTGGTGGGAAACCACTGCTTTCTTTTTTATTAACATTTTAAAATTAACAAAATGAAAACAGGAAATATAGGTATAAAAAATATTGCGGATATTGGAGTAGCGGGTATTGATCCGTATGGGACAGACAATAAAAAATATGCTGCGTTTACAAGCTCGGAAAAGGTAAAACTTCGTATTGGTGTATTCTTTGACGGGACAGGAAATAACAAGTTTAATTCTGATGATATTTATTACAATTCCAAATATAATCCTAATTATAAACCTAAACCTTATAACCACCCATTACAAGAAGACAAAGTACCCGAAATTAAAGGCTTTAAAAGTTTTATTATAGAATCTGGAAGCAGTTATTGGAATTCTTATTCCAACGTAGCTCTGCTTTTTGATTTATATGAAGTGAATCAAACTGATAAAACAGAAAAAAATCCTTTTTATCATATACAACAAAAATATTACATAGAAGGTATTGGTACTTTACAACACAAAGAAGACACTACAATAATGGGATATGTCGGCTCAGGAATGGGAGAAGGTGAAAGAGGTGTAATTAGAAGAGTAGAGGAAGCATGCCAGAAAATTGCAGATGGGATAGACACTGCACTAAAAAACATCCAGAATAAGAAAACTGATAAGCCTTTAGAAATTATTTCTATCCAATTTGATGTGTTTGGTTTCAGTAGAGGTGCAGCAGCAGCAAGACACTTTTGTAATGAAGTCTTGAACACAAGAAGAGAAGAGATAAAAGATAGGTTTGGAAAACGAAATAACAGAACGGTAAGACAGAACAACACAAAAAATGTCAAGGTTAGTACTTTTAAAGCTGAACTAATTCAATCCAAAGCAGATGCTACGAAAAAAGAAAAAGACAATCTTGAAATTCTACGACAATATGCAGTACTTCCTGCCAGTACAATTTTTACAGGTGGTATTTTAGGAAAAAAACTAAAGCAAAAAAAAATTAAGTTTCCTAAACATCAGGTGAGTATTGAATTTTTAGGAATATTTGATACCGTTATCTCACAAATGCTGGAAAGAAAAGGAATTATAGACAAAGCAAGAAATCCTATTACAGCAATTAAAACAGCAACAATCTATCCTTTTTCGGGATTATTGACTAACAAGGTTGCATTAATAAAAAAGGTAAATCCAAATCTTTCAAATCCAAACATTAAAAGAGTATTACACCTAAAAGCTCAAACAGAATGGAGAGATAATTTCCCAGTAACACCAGTAGGAGAATTTCATGGTATCTGCTCTAGAGAGATTTCTGTATTGGGTGCGCATTCTGATATAGGAGGAGCCTATTGGCAAACAGAAAAAGAAATTCACACCTTACATTTTTTTAATATAGGGGTAGATACTCCCGCAGCGGAAAAGCAAAAACTGGAGCAACAAAAAAATATATTACGTAACTGGTATATTTCCCAAAAACTATGTAATGCAAACCAGCTTTATTGGGAAGTTATGCACGAGATACATTCTTTTGAAGGGTTAGGCGGAGATGGCGATGCAGAAAAAAACGAACTGTTACCGGAAAGTTTCATGGGAAATGCTACTCAAAAAACAATTGGAAACTGGACATATATATTAAAAGGTTACCGCCACAAGCTACTCTCCAGACGCTCATTGAACAATAAACTGTCTCTGGTATACATGAACGTAATGAAGTATATTGCTCTAAATTATGCTGAAGTACCATTTACATTTCCTGTAGATGATACACCACACCCTGAAGAATATAAATATCCTGAAGATTTTACTATTAAAGACGATCAAGTATATGAGCTGAAGAATGAAAATGCTACTAAACCTCAGAATGGCAAGAAAACAGATCTGGAAAAATATCAAAACCTGATTATTAAAATTGCAGAACACGGGTGGATAAACAAAGAAGGAAAAGAGATTACTTATCCTAGCTTAATAAATAAGGATTTCAAATATCCGGTTTATTCGGATATGTATAAATATATTATGAATAAATTTGTACATTTATCTGCAAATTTTGATTCGCCTCTGCTAGAAATGTTAGAGGATTATAATTTCGCCTATGCAAACGTACCTCATTTTAAAGATGAAAAAGAATTTAAAGATCCTCCTTATGAAAGGCAGTCTTACAGTCCTGAACTGGCTGTCTATGATACTCTTCCTTAGCGTGCTGATGTCTTCATGTCAAAAAATAAAATATCAATGGGAGCCGGGTATTTCGGCTCCCAAATATTATCCGATCGGAGATGTTAAAATTAATTTTGGAAATGCAGGCCATGGAACTCTTACTAATTTTGACAGTGGTTGGGGTCATGAATATGGCGGGGTCCTTTCAGGAGACAGATATAAAAAAATACCACAAGAAGTTTTTATACATTATAGCAGTGGAGCTGAAAATTACACATACGAAGGTACAGTTAAACTTCCACAAGAAGAAATACTTAACCTGTTTCGAAAATATAATATAAATGATAATAATTTTGCTCATTTAGTGGTGGGAATGGCTCCTGGAGGATGGATAAGAGTCTGGTTTACTACAATTGATACACAAATTGAGGTTGCAAAATCGAAATTAAAAGGACAATTTGATAATACTTTAGGAAATGGTTTTAAAAATAAAAATTCTGAATATTGGACAAAATATAAAATTTACTGGCAACATCACGGTATTCCTTATAAAGCCTGGGCTAATAATGAAAAAGAATACTATTATGATATAAAATTTGTAACAAAAAGTAACGATGCAAAATTAGATAGGAGTTATGTTGTATCAGCAGATGGGTGGTATTCTTCATTTTACACAGAAAAAAGATCAGAAGATATTAATAACATCAATAATAATGGTTCTAAAGGTAAAATCCCTGTACATTTATCAGTTTCATGGCAGGATAAATCTACAGGAACTTATTATGATACCAATATAGTTATGCCTGAAACATTAAAAAAAATATTTGATAAAACTTATCAGGCTAATGAGAAACTAGCATATAGTAATTTCATTATTGAATTAGAAAATGATAAAAGACATGCTGTTGTTTATTTAAAAACAAAAGATAAAATCTTAAAAGTTTTAAGATTCAGAGGAGAGTTTTCATCAAAAGAAAAGCAAGATTTTGGAGATTACGCCTACGCTAATGAAATTGAGTACTTTATTCATTAACTTAATGAATAAAGTATAAAAGTGCTGAATTGTCCGTCTCCAATACTTTTCCTTAGTATATCGTCATTATGTCAAAAAACAAAATATCAATTCAATGGGAGCCAGATATTTCGGCTCCCAAAAATGATCCTGTTGGAGATTTAAGAGTTAGTTTCGATAATGCAGGAAGTGGAAGTTTATGAAGTAAAAAAATAAATATTAGAAATTTAATCTTTCAACCGCAGTTTTACCGTTGCGGTTTTTTTGTATAAAATTGTTGCTATACATCTGAGCAGTTTTCTTAACAATGGGCAATCGGATTTATAGAAATTAGATGGCTAAATCTAAAACTTTTAAATATCATCCCACAGAAAATACTTTGATTAAAGATTATGGAAGATAGTCCCGCTGCAGCATGATTTTGTCGTATCACTTTTTCTTTAAGTACTTCTCAATTTATTCTTTTTATAAAAAGAATCACAAGTAAAAATTTCACAATACCAAAGGATCATACTTTATAAGTTTTTGCTACAGTAGGTTGGCTAAATGTATTTTCTATTGTTTAAAAACTTTCCCAAAAACTTATCCACAAAAATAAAACACGACACCTTTTGTCGCATTAAGCATATATATTTGTAATAGAAACTTTAACAATGAAATGCCTGAGTTTCATTCGACCAAATCTAATGTATCTCGGGTGATAACGTAAAATACTATAATGAAAAAAGACTTTTACCTTACCAGATATGCCTTAATCATTAAGAAATTAGAGAGTGCTCCGGCTACCTATTCGCAGTTGGAAGACTATCTGTTAAATTCTTTCGAATTCCAGGATGCGGGAATCAAGAGCTACTCGATCCGTACTTTGCAGAGAGATATCCGTGAAATTTCAAGTCTTTTTAATCTTTCTATTCATAACAAAAAGAAAGGCGACAACCGGTATTACATTGAAAGCAGACCCATGATGGAGGTAGATGAGTACAATCAGAAATTATTGGAATCTTTTCAGGTAAGCAATGCCCTGAATGTTCATCCCGATTTTGCTGATTTTATCTTTTTCGAAAGCAGAAAACCGACCGGTGTCGAGCATTTTTATGATCTCTTCTTTGCGATCCGTAATAAAAGAGTGGTAACTTTCGAACATTACAATTATAAAAATAAGCTGATGACTTCCAGGAAAGTTCATCCTTTGGCATTAAAAGAATCAAAAGACCGTTGGTATCTGATTGCCATTGATACTAAAGACAAAGCGCTGAAATCATTCGGTGTAGACCGGATTAATTATCTGGATGTGACCAAAAATAAGTTCAGGGAAAAATATAAATACAATTTCCGCGAGCACTTTAAAAATGCCTTCGGTGTAATGAACCTGACGCAACAGAATCCTCAGAAAATAGTTCTGAAATGCAGCAGGCATCAGGGAGAATACATCAGGAGTTTTGCCCTTCATCAATCTCAAAAAGAAACAAGGGAAACACAGGACGAGATTTATTTTGAATTTTTTCTACATCCTACCTATGACTTCATGCAGGAAATTCTGTCCTATGGAAAAGAGGTAACGGTATTAGAACCTAAAATTTTAGTTGATAACATCAAAAAACATTTGAAAGAATCACTTAATAATTATTCTGATGATAATTTTTTGCATCCTTTTTGATTACATTTACAAAAATAACCATCGCTTGAAAGTTTTATTCTTTTTTTTCATGCTTCTTTCCACACTTTGTTTTTCTCAGCAGACCGAGGAATTCAAAAGAGTAAAAGAGTACTACAACCAGCACAGAAGCATGCTCAGCCAGGAATTCAGGAAAAAATTTGACGCAGAAAACAACAGCATTGCTAAAACTGCTGTAAGACAGGATTTTCTGTTTTTTATGAAAAAGATGGACAGTATTGAAAATGTTGCCCTAACGGGAGCCTTGGTTAAAGTTAAAAATCTTGAAGATCTTAAGAAAATCAGTATTTCCTTTACAACAGAATCGGCGGTCATTTCTCATACAACCGATCAGTCAGCAGTTTATCCCGGAGGTATTGATACACTCAGAAAGCATGTCGCCCATCTATTCTACGGAGAAGGGGTTCATGCCGAAAACGGAAACAGCAAAGCAGTCGTTGCCTTTATTGTCGAAAAAGACGGAAGCATCAGTAACGTAAAGGCAGAAGGTGATAATTTTACATTTAACCGTCAGGCTGAGATAGCATTATACTCAATTCCCGATAAATTTTCACCTGCTTCTGTTAATGGAAATCCTGTAAGGTATAGCTTCAGACTGCCTTTAGCAATGAATCCTGAGTGATTACAAAATTTATCTCGGCCGTCTCATTATAAATATTATTTTTGAGAAAAAATTCCATGAAAAAATTCTTTACTGTTTTAACGGTTTTTATAACCTTATTTTCCCTGCGTGCACAGGAACTCAATTCTAATCAGGAAAATGGCTCTGAAAGAAAAAATGACATCCTGCTTGATCCATTCCTGCTGATTGCCGTTCCCTTGATTAATGTTTCTTATGAAAGGCTGATTAATAAAGATATGGGTATCGGGGTAAATGCCATGATTACTTTAAGTGACGAAGTAGACGATTTCAAACAATTTTCACCTTACTTCAGATATTATTTAGGAAAAAAATATGCTTCAGGATTATTTTTTGAAGGCTTTGTACCTGTAACAATACAGCGGGACGGTTTTTATCACACTGATTATGACAGCCCTACAAATACTTATTACTATAATTACGAAGGAGAAAAAACAGTAACAACCGTAGGAGTCGGTTTTGGTATCGGAGGGAAATGGGTGATCAAAAACAGATTGGTGATAGAAGCAAGCGGAGGGATTGCCCGAAGGTTTGGAGACTTTGATAAATATGATTTAGGACCCGTTACAGGAAAAATAATGGGAGGTATCGGATATCGATTCTGATTTGTTCAAAAATATTTGATGAAAAGCTTAGTTTTGCACTAAGCTTTTATTTTTATGTTTACCGATGAATATTTTATGAAGATGGCTTTTCAGGAAGCCGAAATTGCATTTGAAAAAGATGAGGTTCCCATTGGATGTGTGGTCGTCTCCAATAATCGCGTTATTGCCAGGGCACATAATCTTACTGAAACTTTAAACGATGTGACCGCACATGCCGAAATGCAGGCAATCACCTCTGCAGCGAACTTTTTGGGCGGAAAATATCTCATTAACTGTACCCTGTATGTAACTTTAGAACCTTGCGTAATGTGTTCAGGTGCTTTATACTGGTCACAGATTTCAAAAGTGGTGATCGGGGCAAGAGACGAACAGCGTGGATTTATCAATAAAAAGCTGGGTCTTCATCCCAAAACAGAAGTAATCACAGGAATCATGGAGAATGAATGTTCTTCTATTGTCAAAGAGTTTTTTAGATCAAAAAGGTAAATTATTCTTACTTACATCTAATTTTATATTAGAAATCTTTACCCAAAAAATAAAGTCCTTTTAATGTATGAAGCCTGTCAGCAACGTGTATTTTATCGGTAAGCGGTTTGTAAACATGAGAAACGCCGCCGGTTGCTATGACAAAACATTCGTCTTTGACCTCATCATTAATACGGTCAATGAAACCTTCCACCATTCCCAGGAAACCATACACCATACCGCTCTGCATACAGCTGATGGTATCCAGACCTAATACAGATTTCGGCTTTATAAGTTCAATTTCGGGAAGCTGAGCTGTCTGGCTGATAAGGGAATTTAATGACGTAACGATCCCCGGAGCGATAATTACGCCTAATGTTTCACCATTTTCTGCCACACAGCTAGCTGTGAGCGCAGTACCAAAGTCCAGCACAATCTTCTTTCTGTCAGGGTACATATTATGTGCAGCTACCAGATTGGCATAAATATCTGTTCCCATCTGCTTAGACTTGGCGATGACCTCTGAAGGAGTCGTCCGGTCTACCATAACAGGAACGATTCCATGAATTTTTCGTATGGCAGAAGTTATTTCTCTTGTCAATTGAGGGACTACAGAGCCGATGATGATTTTCTCAATTTTCCGGGGATCGATTTTATATGTCTGGTAAAGGATCAGCATCTGACCGTGCAGCTCATCAGCAGTTCTGTACGGCTTTGTGTTGATTACCCAGGAGATCTCACAGTTGTCATCATCAAAAAGACCAAATCTGATATTGCTGTTTCCAACATTGATTACGATAGAATTCATTGAATAGCTTTTCGGAGGTAAATTTAGCAATTTTCACAAATAGAGCCTTTTAATATCTGTGAAAATGGTTTATTATTGTAAAAATATACAATTTAGCCTATAAGCCCAATGAAAAAGATCTTCATATCCATCCTCATCAGCCAATTCACCCTGCTGCTTTCTCAGAATAATGTAAAAATGTACAATGAGAGAAAAGGAGATTCTATTGTTTTCTATGTTGATAATCCTGAAATCTATCCCGTATCACTGGTTTTCAGTGGTCAACCGGAAACAGATAATCTGAAGAAACCCGAATTATTTAAAACTACCCAGGTGATTCCGGCCAAAGCAACAAAACAAAGAGTAACCTATTTTGTCATCAACGATAAAAAGAAAGGCTGGGGAATCAGAAAGATGCCCGGATACAGAAGCTATATGGGTGATATCACGATAAAAAATTACGATAATCAATATATCTATGATTTACCTTTTGGAAAAGGAAAGGCATTCTGGATTCATCAGGGCTATAATGGAACTTTCTCCCACCAGAACGAAAATTCACTGGACTTCATCATGCCGGAAGGTACAGAAGTATTAGCATCCAGAGAAGGTTTAGTCATAGATATCGTGCAGAACAACAACAAAAGCTGTCCGACCAGAAGCTGTGCTCCATTTGGAAATTATATCTCTATACTACATTCGGACGGGACGATTGCACAATATTATCATTTACGGCAAAACGGAGCCCAGGTAAAGATCGGAGATGAGGTAACAAAAGGACAATTCATTGCTTACAGCGGAAATACCGGCTGGAGCAGCGGACCCCACCTTCATTTTAATGTGTACATTTCAAGTGCGACAGCTGATAAAAACAGGATTACGGTTAAAACCCTTTTCAGAACAGGAGAAGGAAGCAGGGCAGAGTTTTTGGAGGAGAAAAAATCTTACTCGAGAGCATATTAGCATTTTCATTCACAATTATTTTTCTGAAATAACAACTTTGAAGCCCTGAAACAAACAAGATTTGCCGCTTATTGAGTACAGTCATATTATTTCGAATTTCAAATACATCTTAATTTCCTGATATACTTTTTATGCTGCAAAACCCTTCCAGCGTTCGAAACGCTGGAAGGGTTGAGTACGGGTACATTACAAGATATTCTGCATAAAAAAGGCTGCCTTTTTCGGGCAGCCTCACTCTATTTTACACTCTATTTCACTTCAACAAAATTATCTGCAGGATTCACATCAGCCATTCTCTGACTGAAATCGATTCCCAACAATGACAATTGAGATTTTGTATAAGGAATTGTCAGTGTATATTCTTTCTGTGTCCATGGCCAGTATTTTTCAGTTGTAAAATCACCATAGCCGTCTTTCTGTTTCCAGGTGTGGGTCATATTCATCGGGATCTGATACGTAATGATTTTTTTATCCGTTGTCATCACACTAAAGTCAATAGGCATCGGAATCTGACTGTTATTGACCAACGTGATCACCGTTGATTTAGTTCCGTATTTCACATCTTTAATTCCATAATCGATGGTTTTAATAGTGTTGATCCAGTAATGATGAAACCATTTAAGATCCATCCCGGAAACTTTCTGTGCGATATGCAGGAAATCTCTGTCTGTAGGATGTTTCATGCTCCACTCTTTGAAATATTCAGTCATTATTTTTTCCAGATTCTGTTCCCCAACGATATAACCGAGCTGAACCAGATACAATTCGCCTTTTACATAACTTGCAAAACTGTATGCCGTACCATTGTCATGGTGGTCACCCAGCCAAACGGCAGGCTCCTCAATTCCCCTTTTTACAATTCCTCTGTAAGCATTTATTTTATCTACAAACGGATTCGGGCGCTCATCTTTCGGAGGAAACAACTGATGCATTACAATACTTTCTGCATAACTTGTAAATCCTTCATCCATCCAGGGTCTTGTAGGCTCATTCGTTGCAAGCATTTGCTGGTACCACGAGTGCGAACCTTCATGAACCATCAGTCCCATCAAATCTTCAATTGTTTCTGATTCTCCCAAAATCATGGTACACATACCATATTCCATTCCGCCGTCACCACCCTGAATAAAGGCATAGGAAGGATAGGCATATTTTCCGAAACGGGAATTCATGATCTGGAAATATTTTGTGACATAAGGTTTAGCTTCGCCCCAAACTTTAGTCTTATCATTTTTCTGATAGACGAAGAAAACTTTGGGTCCCTGGGGAACTTCGAAACTTTCCACCGAATAATCTCTGTCTGCAGCCCAGGCAAAGTCAAGCATATTTTTTGCCGTCCATTTCCATGTCGCCTTATTCTTATCGGCAGTAATCTTCGCTGAAGGATCATATCCTTTTACTTCAGTTGGATTCAGAAGCGTTCCACCTGCACCTATCACATAATCTTTATTGATTTTAATAGTTACATCAAAATCTGCAAACGGTGCATGAAATTCTCTTCCTACATAATCAAATGTAGCCCAGCCATCATAATCGTATTCAGCGATTTTCGGATACCACTGCGTCATCGTCATATCAACACCTTCCCTGTTATTTCTTCCGCTTCTTCTGATCTGCTGAGGGATTACCGCATCCCATTCCATGGTAAAAGTGGTTTTAGAATTGGGTTTGATGGATTCATTCAGATAAACTTTCATCACCGTTTCCTGAATTTCAAACTTCACATCTTTACCGTTTTGTTTAATCCAGTGAATATTCTGTGCCCCTTCCTCATCTTTCGGAATGGAAGCTAATCGGGAAACCCCATCTTTCTGCAATCTCGAATCACCGTTTTTTCCCTGTCCGGCAACTCTCTGATCCATCATCGAATTGGGTTTAAAAGCATTCCAGTATAAATGGAAATACACAACATTGAGCTCGTCCGGTGAGTTGTTGGAGTAATTTAAAGTCTGCGCTCCCTGATAGGTAAATTTTTCTGCATTGACATCAATATCCATTTTGTATTGGGCAGCCTGCTGATAATAAGCATTTTGCTGCGCCTGAAATTGTGAAAGGATCAAAGCAAAAAGAATTGCAAAAGATTTTTTCATTGAAGATTTTATTTTTTTTTAAAGGTAAGTAATTTTTGAAAGAGGCTCAAATTTGATATTCAGGCCCGATTGCATTTTCTGATTGTTTCATATTGTTGAGGTTAAACTTTCTTTCGCAGATTTGATTAATTTTTAATACAGAAGATCAGCACAAGTCATTGCATTAAAGAATCTATGGGATTTGATAAATTTATATCTTTGAGTAATAAATCTATTACTCAGTTGAAAAAATTCATTCCTTATACATTTATTTTTCTTGTGTGCATTTATTGCACGCCCACAAAGCATATTTCGTACTCAAAGGATTCAAGCATCAAATCCATCATAGAAAACGAAAAACTTAATATTGTATATAGAGGAATAAAAAATCTTGTAACAATTTATGTTCCCAAATCGGATAGTATTAAAGTTATCGGAGCGGGAATTTACAAGGAGCGAGAAAATAAATATTACATTGTTCCTTCTACAGGGAATACATTGCAAATCAAAATTATTAGTTTTATTAAAGGTAAAGAAACAGTTGAAAAAAGAGAATTCCGAATACTAAATATTGGAAAACCTTTTGCAAGCATTAACAACAAAACAGATAAAATCACTTTATCCAAGGATGAGCTTGCTGGCTCTACAATAGAATATTTCATTCCTCAATTTGTTATGAAATTAGGGAAAGTGGGGAAATTTCGCTATCAAATTAATGATAACGAACCAATGGTTAATTATGGAAATGAATTTAATAAACCTGTCAAGGAAAAAATTTGCAATATGAAATCTGGTGATGTTATGATTATTGACGAATTAAATTATAACCCGGAATTACAAAGTTTTGACCTAAAAAAAGTGGTAGAATTAGTGGTCTACATTGAATAGAAACATATTCGTTTTATTCCGGAAAAGTATTTATGCTATTTGTCTCTATGCAAAATCATTTTTTTAATCAAAGTAATCTGTCCCAAATGATAATAAGCATGTTCCATCATTCCATCAATATTTCTTAAATAAGTTCCGTACTTTTCATCAACAAAAACTTCATTTAATTTAGAATCAGCCATCTGTTCCAATAATGTTGCGAACTTTTCAGAATCTTTCCATAGTTTATTTAAAAGCAATTCCCATTGCTCCTGAGATTCAACAGGAGGAAGATTAAAACTGAATTTATCTTTTATTTCAAGATCTCCACCCTCAAAAATATTAAGAATTCCAGCGATGTAGTAATCAATATGAAAAGTGAGCATAGCAAGGGTGTTTAAGTCGGCAATCTTCATTGTTGCCTGCTCCCAGGTGACGTCTGAAAGCTGATCTTTAAAATTGGTATTGGCAATCCAAAAACCGTCAAGCGTTACTTCTCTGAATCTTTTTGCTAACTGTGATGTTGTTACTGTACTCATTTCTTTTGGTTTTAATTGTTTTAAAGATAATATTTTTTGAGTTTCCAACAGATCACATGGATTTTTACAAATGAGTGAATTTAGAGCTATGTGAAATGAAAAATCCTCCAGGGTTTTCGAAACCTTGAAGGATTAAATATTCTGAATAATCATATTTATTTTACAGAAGAAATTTCTTTCTTTCCGCTTTGTAAGATCTTTTCGAGGATCCTTAAAGTAATCAGATAAGTCGGTTTTACACCGGTCAGTCCCAAACCTCCGGAAGAAAGTGTTGCTCCTGTTTCCAATGGATTATCTGAAGCATAGTAAGCGTAACTTACAAAAAGATCCGGTGCAATATGATGTCTTATTTTAGAAGCTACCTGAATGGCTTTCTGGTAATGAGCACCTTCCATTTCCAGTCCGATCGCTTTCCATGAAGTATTCATAAAATAAGAAAGAATATCCCTGTTCTGAAGCGAGGTTCCTAGAACAGTAATCATTGGGCCTTCAAAAGCCTGTAACTCATCATCCTGAAAGTCATCCAGTTTTAAAGCATTTTCAAAAGGATAATTGTCTGCTGTTCCTTCAAAAATATGAGACGTCGGTATCATGATATCTCCCTTTCCACCGGATAAAATTCCTGCTTTCCCCATGATGGAGACCGATTTTACCTTCATCATATATACTTCTCCTTTTTGTTCGAAAGGTCTCAGCAATTCGTCCATTACCTCAAAAGCCTGTTCGCCGAATGCATAATCAAAGACCATAATCACATCATCCCCGTCATATTTCAGATGTCCGAAAGGAGTATTTTTCAGGTTTGTTTTGCTTAAATCAATAATCTGAACATCAATATTACTTCCGCTTTTATCATTGATATAAATCAGGCCTTCCTCCAAAGCATATTTTGAAACCTTGTCACGAAGGTCTTTTTTATCTGAAATATCTCCGTAAAGCTTATAATCTACTTCTTTGGTATCTTTTTTCTTTAAAGCATCGTTTCCATACAGCATATTTTTCACAGAATGCATATTGGCAGAAATAATGTGTAAAGGACGCATGTGAAGATTATTTTCAAACAAAACCTCCTTCACTTTGTGAGCCCACTTTTCACCAAAATAATGATGCCCTACCCTTTCTTTAAGGATTGCACTGAAGTAGATCTCTCTTTCACGGCTCTGCTTGGCATCTTCCAGGCTTACTTTGCCTAAGTGGTAAATGATTTTAAACAACCTGTCCGGATTCTCATCATCGCCGAAAGTATTGTAAGCATTTAAGGTTTCATCAAAAGTTCTTCCGATCAGAGAAGACAGATGAATCAATGCCACTTCTTTTTCCCTTCTGTTGAATTTTTTCTCGCCTTTTACCACTTCTTCGATGATCTTAAAAGCTCTGGTCGGCTTCCAGTTTTCATCCTGAATAAATGCCAGATTACGGATTTTATCGGCTTCTATAAATAAGAAGGTTAAATGCGTAAGGATATCGTAGATTTCTGAACGCCCCAAAAGAACTTCGATATTCATCTGGTGTTCATCTATCCGGTAACAGTTTCTTCTTCTCTTTTTAGGAACGATCGGCTCAAAACTTCCCTTATCGAAACCTTCGTCTGAGGTTAGATGAATGAAAGCACATTCTTCAATTCCTTCCGGAAGTCTGTCTAAAACATACATCAAACCATCCAGCTCCAACTTGCTTGGAACGCTCATGGTACCGTAAATTTCGGGATTGATCGTTTTCAACAAACTTCTAATGCTTTCTCCGGAAACTCCGCTTGGCTTGAAAAAACCTCTATAAAACAGGTGTCTCATAGAAATGTATAGTCTTTCAATTGCCTCGGTGGTTTCTCTTGCTCTAGAATTTGTCATATATTAAATTTTTTATAAAAAGTCTGCTAAGTTACGAAATTTAATTTTAGCACTGTTAAATACTGGCCCTCAATCGATTAAAAAAAATAACCTTATCAACGATGAGCACATTAATTAATTTTTAAAATTAATCTTTCTGATAAAGACAGAGAAAAATTTCAGAATAAGTTTTCTTCATATTACATGAATCTTATACAATTGGTTTTAATAAAAATCATTCAATATACCTGAAAGGAATTTCTAAAAATTCAAACATTATTTTTCTAATTTCCTTATTTCTTCTTCTATTCTATCGAAAGAAACATTCTCAATCGTTTGAGTCAGGTTTCCATGGAGATATGATTTTAAAGTATAATTGTTATTCTGAATGGGAGTAATTAAAATTCCATCTTTTGGTTTTCCCGAAGAATCAGTCCTCAATCCTGTGATGATAGCGTTTGTATCAGCTTCATCGGTCATCTTATTATTGAGAATCTTTTCTGATATCTGATTAAAGATTTCCTGAACCTTAGGGCATTCAGTCATGGAAAGATAGACATTGTAAAACAGTTTCATCCCTTCTGCAGGTTCTATGGACTGCTTCACAGTTTCCTGTATTTTGGATATGATTTTCCCGTCTTCTACAAAATAAAGAATGACTCCTTCACCGTATTTTGATTTAAAAAGATCACTTCTTTTACTATCAATAACTTTTCCATCCACAAGAAGTTGCTTTTTAAACTCTTTTGGTGATACATCGATTTTAATTACTGCAGACTGCTTCTTCTGCAAATCACTGATCACAATATCCCCATTTTTAATTTCGAAGTGAATTCTGTTAAAATAATTCATACCAAACAGATCCCAATCAAAACTCTGCAAAACTCCGCCTTTCCAATATTTTGAAACAAACTGCTCCTCATTCAATACATATTCAACACCTTCGTATATTTTGCCATCTTTATAGACTGACCTGATATCATAGAACTGATGCCTGAAATGATCCATATTCTTAAGATAATCGTTTGAATACTGAAATTTTGGCATCCCGTTTTCGTAATAATCAACCTGCTTAAACTCTCTGCTGGCATCAGTTTCAAAATATCCCGAGTAGGGTTTTCCATTTTTCAGAAAGCCCTCATAAGAATTTTGCGGCTTTTCTGCAATCACAAAAGAGTAATCTTTCACTTTTGAAAAAATCCCGTTCTCATACCCTTTTATTTTTTGAATATTATCTTCTTTTTTACTGTAAGCATCTTGATAATAAGTCTCTTCTGCAATCTTCCCATCCCTGTACAATGAAGTCTTCTCCGGATCTATCAACATACCGCTGTAGGGCTCGTCATCTTTATATTCCAAAACTGCCACCGGCTGACCTTCTTCATAAAAAGTAGTCAACCCATTGAGTTTCTCGTTCTGAACCGTATATGTTTTATCCGGACTTTCCAGCCGATGACTGAACACTTTCTGCAGTCCGGTTTTTTTGAAATTTTCAACAGTAATCAGTTCTTTGCTGTTATCTCCTTTTGAGACTACAAAAGTTCCACTGTAAGGTTCTCCTTTTCTGTAGATGCCTTTCGCAACAACCTGCTGTTCTTCATTTGTCGCAACAGCTTCTCCTTCTTTCACACCGTTGAGGTAATTTATATTAACAGAAACATTACCCTCATTTTCTTCAAAATTTCCATTGAAGGGCTCATTATTTATGTAGGTTCTTTTGCTTTTAACATCCCCATCTGCAGAAAACACAATCTCTTCACCTTCTTTCACGCCATCAAGATAGTGGGTCTCATAAGAGATACCTCCTTTCGGAAAATAAGAAATCTGCTTTCCTGATTTTTCTCCATTGACAAAGCGGACCGAGGAGCTGACTCCTGTCGCAAAATTATTTTGGAGATAATAGAGGTATTCGGTTCCATTCAGAATATTTCCATTATATTCTCCGAAATCTCTCTCTAAAATCGTCTGAATCAGCTTTCCTGACGGATCGAAATTTTTCTGTTGAATCAGCTTCAGACTATATTCACTGATTGCATATACTTTCTCCTGAGCTGTATTTCGTGAATTTCTCCAGAATGTTTTTTGCGTAATTGTCTTTCTTGTTTTCTTTTCCCTGGTTTTAGAAGGTTCCTGATAGACCACTGTTGGTTCTACTACAACAACAGCGGCTTCTGTATGATCAGAAATGCTATTTTCATACTCATCTTTTAAAGTTTCAAAATCTCCGCTTTCAGGTTTACCATTCACATAAACACCCTTCATTAAAATTTCTCCATTCTCATCAAAAATTGCAGTTTCACCATTTTTAACCCCGTCTTTATAATGAACTCTTTTTCTTATTTTACCATTCCTGTGATAATACGTCAGGATCAAATTTTCTGTTTCATTACGGTACTGGGAAAAATTACTGTCGTTCCCATTTTTATCATACCATACAATATCACCTACATAAGCATCTTCATTACTTTTTAAAGTATATCCTTCAAATTGCAGAGTTCCATCGATGTAAAAATCCTGAAGCAGAATCAATTCACCAACTTCCTTTAAAGGCATTGACCGATAATAAGATGCATTTGCTTTCCCTGTTATTTTCCAGTCTTCATCATAATAAACAGAATCAGATTTTTGACAAAGCAATGTTTTAAATAACAGAAAAGCCGAGAGAAGAACAATTTTTTTGATCATTTAAAATGAATTTATTCAAAAATAGGAATTCCCAGTCTTATTATTTCTCATTTTTTTGAGATTAAAAAATATATAAATTTGCAATCTCCACCCATAAAAAAAGAAGGGTGATTTCAACTTTTTGCCAGCCAAGCATTAAATGTTGTTAAAAATAAAGGGGTCTTTTAGTTTCAATTCATTTTTTTCGTAAATTTGCTCCATAAAATTCAACACTATATGTCAACTTTAAGATTTAAAGCTTTAGAAACTTTACCATTCAAGGACTTTAGAAAAGATAATTCAGTAGAAATACCTGCTAAATTATCAGAATTATTTTGTGAAAATGTATTCTCTGAAAACACCATGAGAGAATACCTGACAAAAGAGGCATTCCAATCTATTATGGATGCAATCAAAAAAGGAAGTAAAATCCAGAGATTAATTGCAGACCAGGTAGCAGTAGCGATGAAAGACTGGGCAATGAGCAAAGGCGTTACTCATTATACGCACTGGTTTCAGCCTTTAACAGGAAGCACTGCAGAAAAGCATGACTCATTCTTCACCCCAATCGAAGGCGGAAGAGCAATCGAAAGATTCAGCGGGAACTTATTGATCCAGCAGGAACCGGATGCTTCTTCTTTCCCGAACGGTGGAATCAGAAATACATTCGAGGCAAGAGGTTATACAGCATGGGATCCTACATCTCCGGCATTCATTATGGGAACGACTCTTTGTATCCCTTCAATCTTTATCTCTTATACAGGAGAAACTTTAGATTATAAAGCACCTTTACTGAGAGCTTTGCACGCTGTAGATGAAGCAGCAACCAACGTAATGCAGTATTTCGACAAAAATGTAACGAAAGTAACTCCTACTTTAGGCTGGGAGCAAGAATATTTCCTGGTTGATTCAGCATTGTATCAGTCTCGCCCGGATCTGGTATTAACAGGTAAAACTTTATTAGGACACTCTCCTGCAAAAGGACAGCAATTGGATGACCACTATTTCGGTTCAATTCCTACAAGAGTCATGAACTTCATGAAAGAATTGGAAGTTGAGTGTATGAAACTGGGAATTCCTGTAACAACAAGACACAATGAAGTCGCCCCAAACCAATTTGAGCTGGCTCCAATGTTTGAAGAAGTAAACGTTGCGGTAGATCACAACTCTTTGTTGATGGACGTAATGGCAAGAATTGCTCACAGACACCATTTTCATATTTTATTCCACGAAAAACCATTCGCAGGAGTAAATGGAAGCGGAAAGCACAACAACTGGTCATTAGCGACAGATACAGGCGAAAACCTTTTAAGCCCGGGAAGAAATCCTAAGAAAAATTTACAGTTTTTAACATTCTTCGTAAACACTATTAAAGCGGTTCATGAGTACGCGGATCTTTTAAGAGCAAGTATCGCTTCTGCAAGTAATGATCACAGATTAGGTGCAAATGAAGCTCCGCCGGCAATTATTTCTGTATTCATTGGAAGCCAGTTATTCAGAGTTCTGGAAGAGCTTGAAAAGGTAACTGAAGGAAAACTTTCACCGGATGAAAAAACAGATTTAAAATTAAACGTAGTTGGAAAAATTCCTGAAATTTTACTGGACAATACGGACAGAAACAGAACGTCTCCATTTGCATTTACAGGAAATAAATTTGAAATCAGAGCGGTAGGTTCTTCTGCAAACTGTGCAGAGTCTATGACCGTAATGAATACTATTGCTGCAAAACAATTAAGCGACTTCAAAAAAGAGGTTGATGCACTAATTGAAACAGGTCTTAAAAAAGACGAAGCTATCTTTAATGTATTAAGAGAATACATCAAGCAATGTAAGAGCATTATGTTCGAAGGAGACGGATACTCTGACGACTGGGCAGTAGAAGCTGAGAAAAGAGGTTTAAACAACTGGAAAACCACTCCTGAAGCATTAAAGCAGGAAATGAACCAGAAATTCCTTGACTTATATGAAGAAATAGGAATTTTCAACCACAGAGAAGTTGAAGCGAGAAACGAAATCAAGTTAGAAAAATATTCTACCGTTATTGATATCGAAGCAAGAGTATTGAGCGACATCGCAAGAAATCATATCATTCCTTCTGCTCTTAATTATCAGAATAGATTGATTGAAAATGTTAGAGGTCTTAAAGATATTTTCGGAGAAAAAGAATTCAAAACATTGGCAAAAGAGCAAATTAGTTTGATTACGAATATCTCAGAAAACATTTCTAAAATTAAATTAGGCGTTGAAGATCTGATGAAAGCCAGAGAAACCGCAAAAGCAGTAACAGAAAGCCAGATACAGGCAGAAGACTACTGTAACAAAGTAAAGCCATTATTTGACATCATTAGAGACGCATCTGATGATCTTGAAATGATGGTTGATGATGAGCTTTGGCCAATGACAAAATACAGAGAAATGTTATTCACAAGATAACATCCCTGAAGTTCCATATTAGTGAAGATTCCCTGTTCTACAGGGAATTTTTTTTTATACATATAATAAAGAAATTAGAATGTTTGAATTTGATATGCAAATACAATTAGTGAAAGCAAATACATTATGTTAAAAAACCTTAATAAAAAAAAACAAAAGAACATCATAGAAGGTATCTGATAGCCTGTTTTTATTTAACATATCATTATTGGATGTTAAAATATGTTAAAACACAAACATGATAATAATCATATCGAGGTTGTTTTAAGTGGAATATCTACTTTTGTAGGGCTTTAGAGAAATAAATATTTCTTTTTTAACCGGAAATTAAAAAATATGAAGAGAAGAGTTTTGTTTTATTTAGTTGCTTTTGTTTCTACAATATCACTACAATCATGCGTTACGAACTACGTAGTTTCAAAACCGGCAACTTACACTAAAGAATACAAAACAGATGCCAAACTAGCTGCAATTGACACTAAGATGGAGAATGATAAGAAGTTGTTAATCAACTCTTTCATATCTGAAAAAGCAGTGGCTATCGCAAACGCAAAAAATTCTTTAAAAAATTCTGAAATCGCAAAAGCGATCAAACACAATAAGACCATTGACAACATCCTGACAGAAGCTCAGACTTACCTTGGAACTCCTTACAGATACGGAGGAACAACAAGAAACGGGATTGACTGTTCAGCATTTGTATTATCTGTTTTTGGAGCAGCAGCCGGTCTTACTTTACCAAGAGTGGCAGCATCTCAGTCTCAGGAAGGAGAAGCTATTGATAAAGAAAACCTTCAGAAAGGAGATTTGATTTTCTTTTCTCACGGCAGAAGAATTTCTCATGTAGGAATTGTAGAAAGCGTAACTGAAGAAGGAGAAGTGAAATTCATCCATGCAGCAACTTCGAAGGGGGTGATGATCTCATCACTGAATGATTCTTACTGGGGACCAAAATTCAGGTTTGCCAAAAGAGTAATCAATGAAAACGGAGAAAACTACAACAACCTTGCCTCTGCTAAATTTTAGTCTTAAATAATTGATTCATATAAATAAAGCCATCAAAATTTTGATGGCTTTCATTTTATAACAGATGCAGTTAAATTATTTGAGGATAGCTATAGCTGCTAATATGCTTAAACATAAATTCTTATTCCTTTTATAATAAAGTCAATCTCCGGACAGCATTTAGTGTTCTTCGGTAAAGTTGACTTTAAGGTTAAACTTATCAATCCGTATAAAGTATATTTTGATTCAGATTATTGTAAACAATGCAGTCTATGCAAGCGATACATATCTTATTGATCCTAAAAATATAATCAGCTGTTTTTATCAATCTCTATATCAAACCTACGTAAGAGTCCATGGACTTCTGAAAGTGAAAATTTAGCCTTCTTAAGCATGTTAGATTCAGGATTGATGGTGTAACTGAAAGATGTTCTCAGATCAGCCTTTTCCAGATTGGTTCTTTCAAATGTAGCACCGCTGAAATCACAGTTGGAGAATACAGCATTCGAAAGGTTACATTCTGCAAAATCCACTTCGATCAGTTTACAATTTCTGAATAAAGTTCTCTTAATACTCATTTTATAGAAAACAGAATTATTCAAAGCGCATCCCTCAAACCGGAAAGACATTCCAAATTCATTACAGTCATCGAAATGCATCCCAAACATTTTACAGTGTTTAAAAGCCACATCGCGAAAAGCAGTTCCACTAAGCTTAGTCATGCTCAAATTACAGCTTGTGAATTCACAGTTTGTAAATTTAAACTGAGAAAGATCACCGTATTCAAAATTGCAATTTTGAAATGTACAGTTTTCGTACTCGCCAATCTGCAAAGGTGATTCAGCAAAATTTAAATGATTATAATTTTGATCTAAGAGGTAAGCTTCGTTCATCGACTTTTATGGTTTATCTAAAAGAAAAATTTAATAAAGTTTTATCTGGCTGATTGCACAGATTTATTTTTGAAAAATTTGAAGAATGACTGTAAACTCCATCATCCAGATTATAAATCCAAGCTTTACACCAGACTGTTTTTATCAGCGTAATTCAATTTAAAGAAAATAAAAGTCATCATAGAAAAGGCAAGCAGTGAACTTCCTCCATAACTGAAATAGGGCAAAGGAATACCAACCGTTGGAAACAGCCCCATAACCATCCCTAAATTAATTGAAAAGTGCATCAACAGGATGGAAGCAAAGGAATAGCCAAAAACTCTGTTAAATGTGGATTTCTGCTTTTCTGAGAGATAGTAAATCCGTCCTATATAAATCATATACGAAAGGACTAAAATGGTACTCCCAAGAAAACCCCATTCCTCACCCACCGTACAAAAAATGTAGTCGGTTTCCTGCTCGGGAACGAACTTCCCCTGTGTTACCGAACCCTGACGGTAACCTTTACCTAAAAAACCACCTGATCCAATTGCTGTTTTTGAATATAACAAATTGTATCCCGAAGTATCCCGAAACTCTCTCTCTCCTTTATACAATACTTCAACCCTTTCCTGCTGGTGCTTGGGAAGTTTTTCGAAAATAATCGGTGAGATCACAGACAATCCTGCCAACAGTAAAATGATCCCCGCTGCGGGCAGCAACGTGTAAATATTTTTACGGAGCATCAGGGCATTAAATGCAAACCACAAGCCTCCGACCACAATGATAAACACCGTAAAATACCATAAACTCCACTGAAGCGGATCGTTAAGATAATTTGCAATAAGAAATACGCCTCCAAAAAGTGCTCCCACCAAAAAGAGCTTTCCGCTCAGACCTTCACGGTACAGTGCAATAAAAAATGCGGTAAAAACAAGCAGTGAACCTACATCAGGAATAGAAAGCACAACGATCGCAGGAATGCCGATAATTGCCAAAACCGTTATTAATGATTTGGTATTTTTTAAATTAAATTCTGAACCCGACACATAGTTAGCAAGCATCAGTGCTACCCCAATCTTTGAAAATTCCACCGGCTGCATGGTAAAACTCCCGAATTTATACCAGTTTTTCTGACCGAGAATCTCTGTTCCGAAAACATGAAGACCGGCAAGCATGAGCACTCCGCCTACATAAATGATGCCTGACATATTTTCAAAAAACTTACTTCTGCTGAAAAAAATGATCAAGCCAACAAACAGAGAAATCCCGAAGAACAAAAGCTGCTTTTTACCCAGCCCCTCATCCACACTGTAAATGTTGGCAATAGCAAAAATGCAGAGCAAAATATACAGACCAAGACCCAATTTATCTATTCCCTCTGTCCACTTCATGGCTTTACTGTTTTTTTGGATTCCGCTTTCTTTGCATTCAGTTTTTCTTTTGCCTTTTTAACCAGGTTTAAACTGTCCTGTATTTTTTTAAGCTTTACAGAATCAGGTTTCGGTTCCTTGTAAAGTCCTTTTCTTTTGAGGTCGGCAATCCATTGTCTTTTGTATTCAGGCATAAAACTCGCCGTAACCATCTTCTTGTAGAGATGCTCTCTTTTAAGATCTCCTGTAATATATTTTTCAGCAATTACTGTCGAAGCAGGGCCTGCCCAGGTTGCGCCGAATCCTGCATGCTCCATAATAGCCACTACGACAATCTTTGGTTTCTCTGCCGGGGCAATCAAAACGAAAATAGAATTATCTTTACCCTGCGGCACCTGTGCCGTTCCTGTTTTTGCCAACTGGGTAAAATCATTGGACTTCAGCCCTCTTGCAGTACCTCTTAAAACAACAGCTTCCATCCCTTTAAGAACAGGCTCGAAATGTTTAGGATCAACCAAAGTTTTATGTTTCACTTTGAATCTTGGATCAGGATTAGGTTTTCCATCAATAGATTTTACAATGTGAGGCGTATAGTACCAGCCTCTGTTGGCAATTGCAGAAACATAATTTGCCAGCTGCAGAGGCGTCACCATGACATCACCCTGTCCCATTCCGTTGTAAATAGCTCCGGTCGACATCTCGTCCCAGTTTTTGTAATCCTGCTTCTTGGAACCGTTGGCCTTAATGATCGCTTTAAATCTTCTTTCATAAAAATCTCCTGATGGTATTCGTCCCTTTGCTCCTACCGCAAAATCATTATTCAGAAATTCTCCAACGCCAAAACTGCTCATGATCTTCTTCCATTCATCAACACCTTTTGATGGATTGCCGGGATACTTTTTAATAATAGCAATAAATGCATAAGTAAAGAAACAGTTACTCGAAACCTGAATAGAAGGGATTAACGGATCAGCTCCTCCATGACCTTTAATCCTTTTTCCTTTATAGTAAAAACCTCCGGCACAGGGAAAAATAGTTTTCTCATCCATCACCCCCATCTGCATTGCAGCTAGAGCGGTAAGCAACTTAAATGTAGAACCCGGTGGATAACCCGCCTGTAAAGACCTGTCAAACGTAGGTTTATTTTCATAAATGGTATCTCTTGATAAAGCGTATAAATTTTTTGATTTATTAGGTCCTGTGAAGAGATTCGGGTCAATATCGGGTCCCGTTGCCGCAACGAGCACTTCTCCGTTATTGGGATCAATAGCCACAATGGCACCATGTTTATTCACCAGCATTTCTTCTGCGATTCTCTGCAGATCATAATCAATAGTCAGGGTAATATCTTTTCCGGTTATAACATCTGTATCCAGAGATCCGTTTTTGTAGGGGCCTACATTTCTCAGTTTAATATCTTTCTGAATATATTTGATCCCTTTCACTCCCCGCAATTCCTTTTCATAAGACTTTTCGATACCTGTCTTTCCGATGAGGTCACCCGGAAGATAATACGTTGAATCTTTTTTAATCTCCCTGTCATTCACTTCACTGGTATATCCCAAAAGATTTCCGGAAGTGGATACTTCATATTGCCGTTGCGGCCGCTGAACGATACTGAAAGCCGGATATTTGAAAATAATTTCCTGAACCCTGGCAATTTCCTCCCTGCTGAGATCTTTAATAAAAGTCATCGGAGTCAGTTTAGAATAATATTTTTCGCTTTTTATTACCTTAATTCTTTTAATGAAATCGTTTTTATCGATTTTCATCAGATTACAGAAAGAAACCGTGTCAAAATCTGGCTTCATCAAAGCCTGGGTGAAAGAAATTTCATAAGCGGGCTGATTGCCCACCATGATCTTACCATTCCTGTCAAAAATAACTCCCCGTTGTGGAATTACATATTCGGTTTTAATGGAAGTATTGGCTGCATTTAATGCATATCTATCTGTAAATAACTGTAAATAAGAAAGCCTTGCCACAAAGATGAGAGCAAGTGCAATGAGAACAGTTAAGATTTTTATATGGCGTGTGTTCAAACTTTCTGTTTGATTTTAAATATGAGTGCGTAAACAATGATAAATATAAAAGAAATTACACTAGTTACCAAGACATTAACCAATATTTCAAAAACTCTGCTGAATTTAAAAAATTCGATATACTGTACCAAAAGCTGATGTAAAAATATACTTGAGAAAAGGAAAAGCAAAAACTGGGTCCACTGTAAAGACTGAAATGAGAAGAAATCAGTAGAGGTATCGGTAGAGGTCCTGAATATCAAAGTCCTGAAATAAGCAACTAAAGTAGTTGCAAGAGCGTTAATTCCCCAGGAATAAAGAAAAGCATCGATAGAAAGACCAATGAGAAAACTTAAAGCTAAAAACTGAAATTTATTCCTGAAAAAAGGATAAAACATGACAAAAACAGGATACAGAACAGGAGTATACTTCCCAAACAGTGTAATTCTGTTCAAAACAAATATCTGTAATGCCACAAGAAAAATCATGATCAAAAGATCTGTAAATAATGTCCTGCTAATCATTTTCTTTTTTTATTACAGCCTGCATGCTGTCATTTATCTTCTGAACTTCGGCTTTTTTAAGATTTTTAACAACAAAAACCTTATTTAAAGACCCCATCTTTTCACTCAGTTCTACTGATATATCCCAGAAACCTGTTTGATTATCCACGGTATATCCTGCAACCGTACCAATCATTACCCCTTTAGGAAAAATTGCAGACTTACCGTCTGTTACGATTGTATCTCCAATTTTCAGGGACACATATTTAGGCACATCCGAAAGGTGCATTACGCGCGAATTATCTCCTTTCCAGGTCAAAGTTCCGAAATAACCGGACTTTTTGAGAGCAGCATTGATTCTGATTTTGTTTACGCTTAAAACGGACTGTACCAAAGCATAACTGTCCGTAGAATTAATAACGATTCCTGCAATTCCTTTTGGTGCCATAACGCCCATTTGAGGAAGAACTCCGTCCCGCTTTCCACGGTTGATGGTAAAGTAGTTGTTTCGTCGGTTAATACTGTTGAAAACAATTTCCCCGTCAACGAATGTATAGATCTGCCCGCCGCCTAAGGTATCATGAACTTTTCTGAACACAGGATTTTTAGCGCCCTGTTTTCCATAAAGTTCAAGCATCAAAGATTTGTTTTGAGCGACAAGATCTTCGTTAGTCTGTTTTAGTTTTAGATAAGAAACTCCTTCATCTATATATCCCGATACCCAAGAATTAAACGCAGCCGTCTGACCTGCAAGCCATGATTGCTGCATCGCATTTTTAGAGAATATCAGAACAAGAGCAATGATTTGCAGGAAAATAAAGAAGACAAGAAGAGCATTCTTTGAAAATAATCTCAGCAAAAATCCCATTCAGATAAAGAGTCGTAAAAAGTTAAAATTATTTGATTAAGAAATTGAATTTATCCATATTCTTAAGTGCGATACCTGTCCCGCGTACAACAGCTCTTAACGGATCTTCAGCAACAAAAACCGGAAGACCTGTTTTTTTGTGAAGCCTGTCTGCCAAACCTCTCAGTAAAGCACCACCACCGGCCAGATAAATCCCTGTTTTATAAATATCCGCTGACAATTCAGGAGGAGTAAGGGAAAGAGTTTCCATTACAGCATCTTCTATTCTGATAATTGACTTATCAAGAGCGCGAGCAATTTCTTTATACCCAACCATAATCTCTTTTGGCTTCCCTGTAATCAAATCTCTACCCTGCACCGGAATATCTTCAATATCAACATCAAGATCTTCAACAGCAGAACCTACTTCGATTTTCACTCTTTCAGCAGTTCTTTCACCAATATATAAATTATGATGTGTTCTTAAGAAATAAGCAATATCATTGGTAAATACATCACCTGCAATTTTCACAGACTTATCACAAACAATACCACCCAGTGCAACTACAGCAATTTCTGTTGTACCACCACCTATATCGATAATCATGTTTCCTTCGGGTTTCTGTACATCAATACCTACTCCGATAGCAGCAGCCATTGGTTCATAGATCAACCTTACATCTTTGGCATTTACTTTCTGAGCAGAATCTCGTACAGCTCTTTTTTCAACTTCCGTAATTCCGGAAGGAATACAGATTACAATTCTTAAGGCAGGCTGTATAAATCTTCCTTTGATTCCCGGGATTTTTTTGATAAATTCCTTGATCATATGTTCAGAAGCATGGAAATCTGCAATGACACCATCTTTCAGGGGACGGATGGTTTTGATGTCCTCATGAGTTTTACCCTGCATATGTTTAGCCTGCTCACCTACCGCTATTGGCTTACCCGTAGAACGTTCAATTGCAACAATTGAAGGCTGGTCTATAACAATTTTGTTATTGTGGATAATAAGCGTGTTGGCTGTTCCAAGGTCTATCGCAATATCCTGCGTAAACATATCGAATAAACTCATAATTATGTCCTGATTTAAGTTTACAAAGATATAAATTTAAGACTACTAATGAATAATATAGTAAATTTAATTAGGTTAAAATTTTATTAAAATTTAAAATTTACAGTAACCTTTTGTTTATCTATTTCTTATACTTTAACAAGGATAGTTTATAGGTTTTCACGATATTTATCATATATAATATCAGAAGCCTTTTAATTTTAAAATCCTTAAATTTGCAGAGCTTATGATACAGTATTCCAATATACATCAGACGTCAAATTTTGCTGTACTTTCAGTGAGTTATGAGAAGGCAGATGTAGAAACGAGAGGGAAATTTGCATTTTTCGATGAAAATATCAAAAACTTTGTTACCCGAATTCACGATGAAAATTTAGGGGATGCTTTTGTAGTTTCTACCTGCAACAGAACGGAGATTTATACCACTACCTCCAATTATCTTTTTGTAGCGGAAGAGTACTGCAAAACCATCGGGGTCAACCTTTCAGATTTTCTGCCGTTTGCCAATATTTTAACAAAAGAGGAAGCCCTGAAACATCTTTTCAGAGTGGCAGCTGGTTTAGAAAGTCAGATCATTGGTGATTTTGAAATTATCGGACAGATCAAAAAAGCATATGCCCGATTTAAGAAAGAGAAACAGAATTCCAATCCTTATCTTGAGCGATCGATTAATTCTGCAATACAAATCTCCAAAAGAATTAAAAATGAGACCGGGATCTCTAACGGAGCAGCTTCCGTTTCCTATGCCGCCGTGCACTATATTCTGAACAATCAGAAAAAACTGAACGAAAAGAACATCTTACTCCTCGGAGTTGGTGAAATAGGTCAAAATACGGTAGAAAATTTAGTAAAGCATATTTACCAACCGAAAATAAAAATTGCTAACCGTACGCAGGAAACAGCAGAGAAAATTTCTGAAAAATACAATATTCCACACATCGATTATGCTGATATTGACAGAGAAATTGCCAATACAGACATTCTTATTGTTGCAACCGGAGCAAAAACACCTATCATCAACAATTCACACTTTCAAAATGAAAGGGAGACCCTGGTGATCGATCTTTCAATCCCTCATAATGTTGATAAAAATGTATCTGAGCTCAGTCATGTAACTTTGATTGATGTTGATGAACTTTCAAAACAGATTCAGCAGACCATTCAGCAGAGGGAGAAAGAAATTCCGAAAGCTGAACAGATCATCAGGGAAATGACCAAAGACTTCCTTGAATGGGAGAAAAAAAGGAAGCTGGCACCTAATATTCACCATTTCAAAGCAGTTCTCAAAAACATGGAACGAAACGAAATGCATAATTTCTACCGAAAAAATAAGTACATCAATATCAATGACATGGAGCTTTCTGAGAAAATGATTCAGAAAATCACCAACCGTTTTGCAAAATACATCATTGATAATCCACTTAAAGCCGAAGAAATTAGTAAATTAATGCACGAAATATTAGTTGAGCAACCCAATAACGAATTCAATGAAAAGCATTAGGATAGGAACCAGAAATTCAGCACTTGCACTTTGGCAGGCCAGAGAAGTAGCCAGGCATTTACAAAACAACAATTACCTGACCGAGATCACTCCCATTGTATCTTCCGGCGACAAAAACCTGAATCAGCCCCTATATTCCCTAGGAATTACAGGCGTATTTACAAGAGATCTGGATACAGCTCTTTTAAATGATGAAATCGATATCGCCGTACACTCTCTTAAAGATGTACCAACACAGCTTCCTGAAAATATAGAGCTGATCGCTCATCTGGAAAGAGATTTCCCACAGGATGTACTGATCAGAAGAAAATCAGCAAAAGATAAAGAATTTCATGAACTGAAACTGGCGACAAGCAGTTTGAGAAGACGTGCATTCTGGTTAAGGCATTATCCGGATACGCAGTTTTTCGATATCCGTGGAAATATTCAGACCAGATTGCAGAAACTTGAAGAGCAGGATTTTGATGCCACAATATTATCACTGGCAGGAATTAAAAGAATGAATATGGACATCAATTACGAAATGCTTCCCGTAATGATTCCTGCTGCTTCACAAGGTGTCATTGCGATCGCAGGACATTCAGGAAAGCCTGAAATCAATGAGATTTTACAATCCATCAATCACCGGCAGACCCAGATATGCGTAGAAATGGAAAGAAAATTTCTAAGCACGCTGGAAGGAGGATGTACCGCCCCGATTGGTGCTTTTGCAGAGAAAATTGAAAATCAGATTCGTTTTAAAGGCGCGCTTTGCTCGCTTGACGGCAAAAATTACATCGGCATCGACGAAAGTTTTGAATATAATGAAGAAGAGAATTTCGGAGAAAAGTTTGCCCAAACTGTCTTGGAAAACGGAGGAAAAGAACTGATGGCCGAGATTAAAAATCAGTTGTAGCTGATGTGAATTTGCTGTATCCAAAATCCGGATTTAAATCATCTATGAAAAAGTATCTATCCATACTTCTCGTCCTGCTTTTTGTTTTCAACCTGAAGGCTCAGACTCAATTTGCCCAAAAATTATCTGATGCTGCGATAAGTCTGACCAGGAACAGGGTAACGTATGATCCTGCTTATTTTTCGATCAGCTATCCAAACGGAGATATTCCTGCAGACAAAGGAGTCTGTACGGATGTGATCATCAGAGCATACCGAAAAATGGGAATTGACCTGCAAAAGGAAGTACATGAAGATATGACGAAAAACTTTTCTCAGTATCCCAAAAACTGGGGCTTAAAGAAGACTGATACGAATATTGATCACAGAAGAGTACCCAACCTGAGGGTTTTCTTTGCAAAATTCGGGAAGACAAAACCTACCGGACTCAATCCTGCTTTGTACCTCCCTGGAGACATTGTTACGTGGGTTCTCCCGGGGAACCTTACTCATATAGGAATAGTAGTGAATAAAAGATCTGCTGACGGAAAAAGATTTCTGATCGTGCACAATATTGGCAGCGGGCAGGTTATTGAAGATTGCCTTTTTAAATTTACAATAACCGGACATTACCAATATTCAAAGTGATTGATCATGAAAAAGATAATTTTAATCCTGTTTTTATTCATTTTAAACTTTAACTCTGCTCAAAATTCAGGTTTGAAAATAATTGACAAACCGATTAATTATTCTGCTGAAAGAGTTCGCCTGAGCATGGAATACCTCAGAGACCATCACGGCCTCAGTCAAAAATCACCAACAATTGTCCCTAAAATGATTGTTCTGCACTACACAGCTGGTGGAAGTGTCGAAAGCAATTTTAAATACTTCAGCAAAACCCATCTTGAAAGTGCCAGAAATATGCTGAAAAAGCAAAGTACACTGAATGTTTCATCTCAATATATTGTTGACAGAGATGGTACTGTTTATCAGCTGATGGAATCCAATATGTTTGCAAGACATATCATAGGACTTAATTACTGCGCCATTGGAATTGAAAATATAGGAAGCAAAAAGCAACCGCTTACTGAAAAACAGGTTGAAGCAAATGCAAATCTGGTAAGATATTTAACTAAAAAATATAAGATAGAATATCTAATTGGCCACTCGGAATACGGAGTTTTCAGAAATTCTAAACTATGGAAAGAATCTGACCCAAAATATTTCACTGAAAAAGAAGACCCCGGAAAAGATTTCATGAATAAAGTAAGACTTCAGGTCGCAGATTTAAAATTAAAGGATAAACCATTTAATTAATCACTTTTTAAAACTTTGATGACTTTGCGTCTAAAAATTTCCAGAAAACAAAAATGAACATTTTATTCACCAAAAATATCGATTCAGAATTACTTTCCAAAGAATTAGGAAATGACATTTCGGCTGAATGTGTTAGGGTAATTAAAATAAAAAACCTGCAAGTCGAAGCGTTTGACTTAAAAAACAGCTCACTAATTTTTACAAGTTTAAATGGAGTAAAATCTTTTTTTGAGAATCAATTTAAAGCAAACGAAGATTTTGCTGCGAAAAACTTCAATAAAATTTACTGTGTAGGTGAGAAAACAAAAAAAGAGCTCCGGAAAAACGGTTTCGGAACCTTCAAAGTTGTAAAAAATGCAGATACCCTTTCAAAATTTATCATTGATCACTGTGTACATGAAAAATTTATTCATTTCTGCGGAAATCTTGCCATTGATGTTTTGGACAAAAAACTTCCTCTTCAAAATATTAGCTACAAAAAAGTCACTGTTTATACGACAGAAGAACTGAATCCTACGATACCTGAAAAATATCATGCAATAGTTTTTTTTAGCCCAAGCGGAGTTCGTAGTTTTGCGAAAAATAATTTTTTGGAAAATTCGCTTCTCTTTTCAATCGGAGAAACGACATCGAAAGAGTTAAGAAAACATACAGAATCAGAGATTTTTACAAGTAAAAAAAATACTTTATCAAACCTGCTGCTGGTGATCAAAGATAATTTAAAGCACAATTAATTTTAAAACTATCAACTAAAAGCCAGCAACTACCAACTAAAAAGATATGATTAAAAACGACCTATATTTAAAAGCACTTCGTGGAGAAACCGTAGAAAGACCGCCGGTTTGGATGATGAGACAGGCAGGAAGATATTTGCCGGAATTCATCGCACTTCGTGATAAATACGACTTCTTTACGAGATGTCAGACTCCGGAATTGGCTTCTGAAATCACCGTGCAGCCGATTAGAAGATTTCCTTTGGATGCAGCAATTTTATTTTCAGACATTTTGGTAGTTCCTCAGGCAATGGGAATTGATTTTAAAATGAAGGAGAATGTTGGTCCGTGGTTGGATAATCCGATCAGAACCATGGAAGATGTACAGAATGTGATTGTTCCGGATGTGAACGACACTTTAGGATATGTTTTTGATGCGATAGAACTGACATTAATCAAATTAGATAATGAAATTCCATTAATCGGTTTTGCGGGTTCGCCTTGGACGCTTCTTTGTTATTGCGTGGAAGGAAAAGGAAGTAAGGATTTCAATATTGCAAAATCTTTCTGCTTCCTTCAACCGGAAGCTGCCCACTTATTGCTTCAGAAAATCACAGATACTACGATCGCTTATCTGAAAAGAAAAGTGGAAAAAGGAGTTTCTGCAGTTCAGGTTTTCGATTCCTGGGGCGGAATGCTTTCTCCTGCAGATTATCAGGAGTTTTCCTGGAAATATATCAGCCAGATTGTTGAAGCCCTTGCTCCGCTGACACATGTTGTCGTGTTTGGAAAAGGATGTTGGTTTGCACTTGAGGATATGACCATATCTCCGGTATCAGCATTGGGGGTTGATTGGACAATCAAACCTGAATTAGCAAGAACACTGACGAATCACACGATGACGCTTCAGGGAAATTTTGACCCTGCAAGATTACATTCAAGTCCTGAAACGATTAAAAAAATGGTAAATGAAATGATCAACCGTTTCGGTAAAGACCGGTACATCGCCAACTTGGGTCATGGAATTTTACCTAATATTCCTTTGGAAAATGCAGAAGCATTTATCAGGGCGGTTGTTGACTGGAAGCCAAATGTTTAAATTTTATTATATAAACCGAATGTTAATATTCCTGCTTAATAATAAACCTGCTATAAAATTTCAGGAAAGATATTGAGTGAAATATAAAATTAGAAAAGCCCTTTCAAAAAATTGAAAGGGCTTTTCTATGAAAAAAGTATTATTTGATTTCAGTGATAAAATCTTCTTTAGACTTTCTAACTTTTGTAAGGTTGACCAACCAGTCATTTTCTTCATTTCTATAGCCTAAAGGTAAAAGCAAAACACTTTTCAGACCTTTTTCTCTTAAGTTTAAAATCTTATCTACATCGTCCGGTGAAAAACCTTCCATTGGTGTAGAATCAACGTTTTCAAAAGCCGCCGCAATAATTGCTGCACTGAAAGAAATATAAGCCTGCTTCGATGCATGAGTAAAGTTTTCTTCCGCAGATCTCTGAGGATATGTATCTAACAGCATTTTTCTGTAATTTTCCCACCCTTCATTTTTGAAACCTCTGATTTCATTGGTCAAATCAAACATTCTGTTGATTCTTTCTTCAGTATAATTATCCCATGCTGCAAATACTAACAGATGCGAAGAGTCAGTCACCTGCGGCTGCCCCCAGGCATGGGTCTTGATTTGTTCTTTAATTTCCATATTGGTAATAACGAAAATTTCAAAAGGCTGTAAACCGCTTGATGTAGGTGCCAGTCTTGCGGCTTCTAAAATCTTATCTATTTTTTCCTGAGGGACTTTTTGTCCGTTCATTGCTTTTGTTGCAAATCTCCAGTTTAATTTTTCTAACAATTCCATAATTAAATTTAAAGGGACAAAATTAATTTAAATCAAAAGAAAAAAAGAGTTAAAAATACGATCAGAAATATTGCCTCCATCTATAATGTAACAATTCTTATTACAGTTCAAGCTTTTAAGCCAACATTTTATGTGCTTTTTTCACACCTTCTACCAACAGATCAATTTCCTCAAACGTGTTGTAGACTGCGAAACTTGCTCTTACGGTTCCTGCAATATCAAAAAAATCCATTATTGGCTGGGTACAGTGATGCCCGGTTCTTACAGCAACGCCCATTTTATCAAGGATCATTCCGACATCTGAAGAAATACCTACTCCTACGAGATTAAAAGAAACCACTCCTGTTCTATTGGCATTTTCACCGTAAACTTTTAAACCTTCAATTTCGAGAAGATGTTTCTGAGCATATTCAAGTAAAGCATTTTCGTGCTGCTGAATAGTTGAATGGCCAACTTTATTGATAAAGTCAACGGCTGCACCAAGAGCGATATTTCCGCCAACATTCGGAGTTCCAGCTTCGTATTTAAAAGGTAAACCGGCATAGGTAGTCCTGTCAAATGAGCAGACCGCAATCATTTCTCCACCTCCGTGAAATGGCGGCAGATCTTCAAGAATCCTCTGCTTACCGTACAAAATACCGGTTCCCATCGGAGCATACATTTTATGACCTGAAAACACAAAGAAATCACAATCTAATGCCTGAACATCAATTTTAAAATGCGGAGCTGACTGCGCACCATCAATGACAATATATGCATCTGAATTTGCTCTTGTTTTCCTAATAATTTCTTCTATTGGATTCACAATGCCCAAAGCATTGGACACCTGATTGACTGAAACAATTTTCGTTTTTTCACTTAAAAATTCATCTAAATAATCAAGCTGGAGAATTCCGTTTTCATCGATTGGAATAACCCGAAGTTTAGCTCCTGTTCTTTCACAAAGCAATTGCCATGGAACGATGTTAGAATGGTGCTCAAGATAAGAAATAATGATCTCATCATCCTTTTTAATCTTTTGGGTCAAAATATAAGCGATGAGGTTGATCCCTTCAGTTGTTCCTTTTGTAAAAATAACTTCAAAATCATTTTTGGCATTAATGAACTTCTGGATTTTTCTTCTCGAAAGTTCCATTTCCTCAGTAGCCAGCTGGCTTAAAGTGTGAATTCCTCTATGCACATTGGCATTAAGTTCCGTATAATATTGATTCCAGACTTCTAAAACAGAATTCGGTTTTTGTGATGTTGCGGCATTGTCCAAGTACACCAGCGGCTTACCGTTCACGTGTTGGTTTAATATAGAGAATTGATTTCTTATTTCCTGAATGTCAAACATTTATTATAATTTTATTATTAAACGTCCTTATTTAGAACACCTCAAATTTACGACTTTTTAATTTGGTGGGTCATTGATTCTTGTCAGGAATTGAATCAATGTCTAATGCTTAATGCATGATGAAAGTCACATTTAAATGTAATGCTTTTTATCTTCCGTTTGACCACAAAAAAACCTGTCAATAAATTGACAGGTCCTGTATTGTGATTAAGAATTTTCTTATTCAGCTGCTGCTTCTTCAGTTGCAGGAGCAGCTCCTTCACCTTCAGTTGCAACTTCTTCATCGTCATCATCAGCCAATGCACCACCTTTTGCTGCATTTCTAGACATCTTAACAGCAACGACAACTGCATTGTCAGGGTGTACAAATGAAAACCCTTCTGCCTTAAGACCACCTACATAAAGCTTGTTACCAATCTTTAATGAAGTGATGTCAACAACTACCTCATCCGGCAAGTTTGCAGGAATAGCTTTTACTTTCAACTTTCTGAAAGACTGACGTAAAACACCACCAGCTACAACACCTTTAGAACGACCTGTCAATCTTACAGGAACTTCCATAATTACCGGTTTATCATCAGATAACCTGTAGAAGTCTGCATGAATGATCTTGTCTGTAATTGGGTGGAACTGAATATCCTGAAGAACAGCAGGAATTACCTGTCCGTCAACTTCAATAGATACCGTGTGTGCTTCAGGAGTATATACCAACCCTTTGAACGCTTTCTCCAATGCAGAGAAGTTCAATGGCTCGCCACCTCCGTAAACAACACAAGGAACTAATTCAGCATCACGTAAAGCTTTTGTAGACTTTTTGCCCACGCTTTCTCTTTTTGTACCTTGAATTGTAATAGATTTCATTTATAAAAATTTAAAAAATTGTTTTGATTTTAATCCGCAACTGACTATTTGTCAATTAGATAATAAATTTACTGCTGATCGACTGATGCTCGTGCACCATCTTCATAACATCAGCAAATAATGGGGCGCAAGATAGCACTTTTATTTTAGATGACAAATTAGTTTTTACAGGAATTGAGTCAGTTACAATTACTTCCAGCAGTTGCGAGTTCTCAATATTCTCATAAGCCTTCCCTGAAAGCACTCCGTGAGTTGCCATTGCTCTTACAGATTTTGCTCCTTTTTCCATCAAAATGCCAGCCGCTTTACAAAGTGTTCCTGCCGTATCGATCATGTCATCAATAAGAATTACGTTCTTACCTTCAACATCACCGATGAGGAACATTTCTTCAATTACATTTGCTTTTTTTCTTTCTTTATAAGCAATTACAACATCTGCACCCAGATGACCTGCATAATTTTTAGCTCTCTTAGCACCTCCCATATCCGGAGAGGCAATGGTAAGATGATCAAGGTTCATGTCTCTGATGTAATCTACAAATATTGTAGAAGCATACAGATGATCGACAGGAATTTCAAAGAATCCCTGAATCTGATCTGCATGCAGATCCATTGTCATAATTCTTGTTGCTCCGGCCGCTGTTAACAGATTTGCCACAAGCTTTGCTCCGATAGGTGCTCTCGGTTTGTCTTTTCTGTCTTGTCTTGCAAGTCCGAAATAAGGAAGTACTACGGTAATACTTTTTGCAGAGGCCCTTTTTGCCGCATCAATCATCAGAAGCAATTCTAAAAGATTGTCTGCAGGCGGAAATGTGGATCCTATAAGAAAAACCCTTCCTCCTCTTACAGATTCATCTAAAACAGGCTCAAATTCACCATCGCTAAACTCCTGAAAGTTGATTTTCCCTAATGCTTTCCCATAATATTGGGCAATTTTTTCTGCCAGCTCCTTACTGGTTCTTGTCGAAAATAGATAACTTTGTTGCTCGGCCATTTTTACTTTTTAAAAGATTTTGCAAATTTAAAAAAAAACCACAAGAATAAGTCTTGTGGTTCCATTTTTTATTTTTCTTCCTTTTATGGGAATGTAACTCCTGAATATTTATTCACATCGACCTGTGGTAAAGTGGATTTATATTTAGTATTAATAGATTTAATAAACTCATTAGCTACAATTGCATACCCTCTTCCGGTAAGATGAATACCATCAAGAGAGAACGCTCCTCCTGTTACAAAAGTCGCCGTATATCTGACGCCATCCCAGGAAATTCCTGATTTAGAATTCAGTTCAGCCATTTTTGCATTCATATCTACAAATGCAAGACCTTTAGATTCTGCTAAAGCTTTGATTGTTGTATTATAAGAAGCAGTTGCCGTCAAAACTCTTGCAGCTTCCATTTCCGTAAGTACTAACTTGTCCTCCAAAGGTACAGAAGTTCCGCCACCCGCCTGAGGGGTAAGTACAGCACTTGCAGTTAATAAGATGTAATCTTTTACAGTAGTTTGTCTGTATTTGGGAAGTGCACCTGCGGTAGAAAGATCTTTGTCAACAATTACAGCTCCATTTACAACAGCTCCGGCTGTAAATTTGATCAATCTTTTTTGATATTCTGCATCATTGATTAATCCTAAAGCTTTTACCTGAGCTAATCCTGCATTGTATGATGCATAACCACCGTTTAACTGAGTAACCTGAGCAGCAGTAAGATTCGTCAGTGGCATTGCAGGCACTCTTGTAAAGAAAGGAACATTAGTTACGTTTGGAATGTTTGCAACTACTCCTTTTCTGGCAGTACCGGAAGGAAATACTGTGCCTACCAAAGTTGTATATGTATTGGTAAATCCTACGCCAACAGCACCATCAGCAGGAGTGATGGGATTAGATCCGTCCCCACCTGTAGTTGCGTACCCCAATACATCATTATTTCCAATCCATAACGAAACAAATGTAGGGTTTTGTGCTAAAGCGTCTCCAACAACTGATGCAGTAGAGGAAGATGCAAATCTTACAAAATAAGGATTGGCCAATCCTAAAGACAGTCCGGCAGGATTCCCATATCCCGGAGCTAACAAATGAGAAACTTTAGCACCAGGAACCCCCATATTCTGATAGGGTCTTCCTGCAATCACATTATCTAAAGCAGCGGCAGGACTATTTGCCACAGGACTTAATGCACCATTAACCATTTTAAGCTCAAGTTTTCCAGGAAAACCTGGCAGCCCAATAAATCCTCCGACATTATTCGGCATTAGAGGCTGTTTAAAATCTCCTCCTCCTGCAAGTTTCATCTGCATAGCCATCATGCTTGGAAAGGATTCGTTCTGTCCTCCGGAATAAAGAGCACCATCCCTGTAGCCTGAGGTCAGAGAATTACCTAGAGAAATGAATTTAGAGAAATCAGCTTCACCATTCGTGACAGCGATATCTTTTACATCTGTATCAAAATCTGTTTCACAACCCGTCATCAAAAACATTGCAGAGACAGCAAGTGTAGATATTATTATTTTTTTCATAATTTAAAGATTAAAAAGGATTGTAAGATAAGCCTAAACCAAAATAAAATGCTCTCGCTTTCGCCTGTCCATAGAATCCTAAGTATTTATTATTTACATCTCTGCTCTGCGGCATTACATATCCTCCTGCGGCATCAATCCCGAATTGTTTAAATTTAAATCCTAAACCTCCTGTAACTACAAAAGAATCGAATGAAGGCGTTTCAGGAATGAAGTTTTCGTCAGAATAGGGAGACTCGTCATAATAAGCACCCAGTCTTCCAAATATCATACTGTTGAACATGTATTGAGTCCCCAGCCTGAATGTTTTGGAATTTTTAAAGTTTTTTGGAGCAACAAGAACAGTAGGATCTGCCTGATTTCCGATCGGAGCATTTGCGAAATCCAATGTCAGACTGCTGTATCTTTCCCAACCATGATAGTTGAAATCTGCTGAAATCAACCATTTTGGCGTCACTTTATAGGTTAAACCAACAGTATATTCCTCAACCAATGGTAAAACCGCTGTGAAGCTGTCCTGACCGGATGCATTGAGTCCCAGCAATCCGTTAACCGTATTCTGTGCAGGAAACTTAAATGTTGCTGTTCCTTCTTTAGCTTTCATATCGACCGCAGAACGGTAAGCGACACTTATATCAAGTTTTGGATCAGGCCTGAAATAAAAGCCAAAACCAAAACCGTGACCACTTGCTTTTTCATCGTTAATATTAACTGTTCCTCCAAATTGAGTTACTGCTTTATCCCAGTTTACCTTCCCGGAAGCATAAATATAACTGGCTCCGAAAGACAACCAGTCAGCCATTTTCACAGAAACCATTGGCTGAAAATAAAAACTTTTAAGTTCAAGTTTTTGTACCATTTCTCTTCCTTCCCAATCATAAGGATATTGAATAGTACTTCCGAAAGGGGTTGAAAAACTGAAACCCACTGAAAGATTTTCGATAGGCTTGTAAGCTACTGCAGCATAAATAGGCGTTCCGATAGGATTATCTGTTTCTGTACTCTGCAGAGTATTTAAATTCTGAAAAGTAACTTTATTACTCGCCCCAAAACCTCCGGCGGCAATACTTAATTTTGAAGGGATGAATGACATCCCAGCTGGATTAAAGAATGCAACACTTGCATCTTCGGCATGGGCACTGGTATGTGCCATTGCCAATTGCTTTACCCCCTGCAGAGAAACCCTGAATCCCCCGGCATAAGATAAAACCCCAGCCAACAAAGCAGTTGATACTAATATTTTTTTCATATAAAGATTTTATTAATTTCATGCTATATATTATCACTTATGCATTAGTGTTTAAGAACAAAAAACAGCCAAGCGATTCATAGACATTGATTATATAAGTCAAATATAAAATTATTTTAACTACACTTGTTAAATAATCTTAATATTTTAAACAAACTCACAAAAGAAAATTATGTTTGAAATAACACTTTATAAAAAAATATCTTTAATCAACTATCTATAAACAGATTACAAAATAAATGGACAGTAATTTTAGTCCCTGTTTAATTTTAAACATTTTCAAAAACGAATATTTATTATTTTTGGAATTATGTAAAGATAAAAATCAATAAATTTGCAAGATCAAATAAATTATAATATATGAGTTGTGGATGCAAAACATCCGGCGATTCTGCACATTCTTGCGGAACAAAATCTGCGAATGGCTGTGAAAGTGTAAATACCTGTGGTAATAGTTATAAATTAAGTGTTTTCGATTGGTTATCTAACGTACAAAACCCTGCATCTAACCGATGTGATTTTGTGGAAGTTAGATTTAAAAATGACAGAAAATCGTTTTATAAAAATGTAAACAATATCCCTTTACATATAGGTAGCGTAGTAACAGTAGAATCAAGCCCCGGACACGATGTGGGAGTAGTAAGTCTCTCTGGAGAATTGGTAAAAATTCAGATGAAAAAGAAAAGATTTTCAACTGATGCCCCACTTAAAATATACAGATTAGCTAACCAAAAAGACATTGAAGTCTGGCAGGAAGCAAGAAAAAAAGAAGAAACCGTAAAGGTTGATGCACGAAAAATATCTCACAGATTAGGTCTTGAAATGAAGATCACAGATGTGGAATATCAGGGTGATGCCTCTAAAGTAACCTTTTATTACACGGCTGATAATCGTGTAGATTTCAGAATGTTGATTAAAGAATTTGCAGGCACCTTCAGAACTAAAATTGATATGAAGCAGATCGGCTTCAGACAGGAAGCTGCAAAAATCGGAGGAATTGGATCATGTGGGAGGGAGCTATGCTGCTCAACATGGCTGACAGATTTCAGATCAGTTAATACCAACGTGGCAAGATATCAGCAGTTAAGTATTAATCCTCAAAAATTAGCAGGACAATGCGGAAAGCTGAAATGCTGTCTGAATTACGAACTGGACAGTTATCTGGATGCTTTGAGTCATTTCCCATCATCATCAACCATGCTGGATACCGAAAAAGGAAGAGCATTTTGTATTAAAATTGATGTTTTCAAAAAGAAAATGTGGTTTGCCTACGTTGACAGTTCAATGGCGTGGTATGATTTTGATATTGATTTGATTAAAAAACTGATTGCACAAAACAAAAAAGGAGAAAAAACACTTCCGCTCGAAGATTTAAAAGTACCTGATATCGCTTTACCAAGCGTTGATCTTATTCAGGAAAACAGCGTTGACCGATTCGAGAAGAAAAACAGAGGTGGTTTCAATAAAAACAGAAACCAGAACCAAAACTCCAATCAGAACAGACCAAATAACAATCAGACACAGAGAAAAGACCGCCAGGACAGGAATGACAAACCTCAAAAAAACGAGAGGTCAGCAACTGAAAAGCCAGCAAACTCTGATCGGCCAAAAAATACAAATCCTAACACAAAACCTAATCAGAACCCTAACCAAAGACCGCCGAAGCAACAACAGCAACAGCAGCAACAGCCAAGGGTTCAGTTAGAAAAAACGGAGGCTAACGTTAGTACTGAACAGAAACCACAGCAACCTCCAAAAAAGAAATTCAAGAAGAAATTTCCGCCCAAAAAAGACAACAATGCATAGAATTTTAGGGGCTATAACACTTATTTTTTTTGTAGGATGCAGCACTTCGGGCGAAGACGTTACAATGAATCCTATTAATAATAAGTGGAATAAAAAAGCCGAACAGAAATTTAAAATTGAAATTACAGATCCGCAAAATCCTAAAAATATTATATTTGTTGTAAGGAATAATAATGAATACCCTTACAGTAATATCAGGTTTATTGTAAATTTTAAAAATCCAAAAAGCAAAACTGCTCAGGTTGACACTTTAAATTACATTTTAGCAAAACCAAACGGAGAATGGCTGGGTACAGGATTTGGAGAGACAAAAGAAACGTTGTTTCAATACAGAACGAATTATAAATTTCCGGAAAAAGGAAGTTATGAGATTGGCGTCGTGCAGGCCATGAGAAGCGACCATCTTCCGGGAATTGAAGACTTAGGTATAAAAGTAGAAACGGCTAAACCGTAATTATACATGGAAGACAATAAGCAAAATACAGGAAACAGGGGGAAAACCTTTCCCCTCCCTCCTAAAAAAAACAGTAAAGGCACTGCATGGAAAAGATGGGTCAGACTTATATGGGTTGGGCTTATTGCAGTAGTTTTAGGAATTTCAGGAATTTTCTTTTCGGTATCACAGGGTTTTCTGGGTGAGATGCCTGACGTAAAAGAACTTGAAAATCCCGACATCTACGTAGCTTCACAGATTTTTTCTGCGGACGGAGTGCTTTTAGGTAAATTTGAGAAAGAAAAAACGCAGCCCATCACCTATCAGGATCTTCCACCCTTCATGATTTATGCTTTACAGGCTAAAGAAGACGAGCGTTTCAAAGAACACTCAGGTGTTGATCTTCAATCTGTTGCAAGAGCAGTGGCATACGGTGGAAAAAGAGGAGGAGGATCTACGATTACTCAACAGCTTGCTAAATTGCTTTTTACAGGAGGCGCATCACAAAACAAAATATCCAGAGCTTTCCAAAAACTGAAAGAATGGGTAGTTGCGGTAAGTCTTGAAAAAAGATATACTAAAGAAGAAATTATTACTCTTTACTTTAATAAGTTTGACTTCCTTTATAATGCCAATGGTGTAGAAATGGCGTCTAAAATTTATTTTAATAAAACAACAAAAGACCTTACACTTCCAGAAGCTGCAATGTTTGTAGCCATGCTTGAAAATCCGGTTAAAAATAACCCGATGAGAAACATGGAAAGAGCAAAAACGAGAAGGGACGTTGTTTTGGATCAAATGCTGAAGACAGGATATATTGATCAGACTACTTATGAAAAAGCGATAGCAACTCCAATTGATTTAGATTATCATCCAATCAAAAACATTAATGATAATCATTCAGCTTACTTTAAATTTTATTTAAAGAAAGAGATTGATAAATACCTGGAAGATTATGAGAAAGAAAAGGGTAAAAAACTTAATCTTTATAAGGACGGTTTAAAAATCTATGTTACTCTTGATTCTAAAATGCAGAAATACGCAGAAGAATCAATTAAAGAACATTTAACAGATCTTCAGAAAAGATTTGACGCAGAACAGAGAGGAAGAAAAAACAGACCGTTTTATTACCTTAATGATAAACAGGCCAACGCTGTAATGATGCAGGCTGTAAAAAGAACCGGACGTTACAAACAGCTTGTAAGAGCAGGAGTATCAGAAGATTCTATCATGATGGAATTTCACAAACCCATAAAAACATCACGTTTCACCTGGTCTGGTGAGGAAGAAGTTGAGATGTCACCCTGGGATTCTATCAGATACCATAAGCAGATTGCACAGGCAGGACTGATGTCGATGGTTCCCGGCACCGGTGAAATCAAAGCGTGGGTTGGGGGAATTGATTGGGAGCATTTTCAGTATGATCATATCAAACAGGGGAAAAGACAGGTTGGATCCACATTTAAACCTTTTGTATATGCTACGGCAATTATGAAATTAGGTCTAACACCGTGCTCAACTGTTTCAAACGGTACCTACAGTCACAACGGCTGGAATGTTCCCGGAAGAGGAGGAATGCTAACCCTAAAAGATGCTTTAGCACATTCTCAAAACCCTGTTGCTGCGCGTCTGATTGAAATGACAGGAGTTGATGCAGTGATACAGACCGCAAGGGATCTGGGTGTAACAGAAGAAATTCCAAGAAACAATACAATTGCATTAGGATCATCCGACATTACTATCTACGAGATGTTAGGAGCATACAGCACATTCGCCAACTACGGGAACTACAATAAACCGGAAATGATCTGGAGAATTGAGGATGCCAATAACCGTGTGATAAAAGAGATCAATTCTGAACCGAAAGAGGTGATGAATCCAAATTATGCCTATACCATGATTGAATTGATGAAAGGGGTAGCACAGTTTGGTACAGCTTCAGGAGAACTCGGAAGAAGAGGAATTTCTAAAGATGTCGAAATAGCAGGAAAAACAGGTACAACTCAAAATAACTCTGACGGATGGTTTATGGGGATTACTCCTAAATTAGCAACCGGCGCCTGGGTAGGCTGGGAAGACAGAGCAACCCATTTTTGGGGAACCGGCGAAGGTCAGGGTGCGAAAATGGCATTACCGATCTGGGCGATCTATATGAAAAAAGTGTGGGCAGATAAATCCCTTAAGATTTCTCCGGATGATAAATTCGTGAAGCCAAGCGACTGGAAAGACGGATGTACTAATCTTCAGGGGCTCGGAAGCGGCTATGGCGACGATGGTGGATTACAGACGATCGATCAGATTAAAAACCCGAAGCCGGCTGAACCAACCACCAAAAACAATTCAGGCAAAAAGGATGAAAATGTCAACGAAAATCTGAATACCGGTGAAGACATAGACTTCAACAAATAAAGTTCAATAATCATAATAAGACCTTTCAATCAATGAAAGGTCTTTTTTTTGACCTTGTTTCCATACATTTGAATTATGAATCTTAAGAATATCAAACAGCCATTCCTGGAAAAATTTCCGGGCGATTTCTCTACAAATCCCATTCAGAGAAACACTCCTAAAGTTTTATTTTCTCTAGTAAACCCTGTTGGATTTGCTCAACCTGAATTGATTGTTTTAAACGGGGAACTTTCAGAAGAAATAGGTTTGGGAAAATTTGATGACAATGATCTTGATTTTCTTATAGGAAACAATTTGCCTGAAAATATAAAAACTTACGCCACCGCTTATGCAGGACATCAGTTTGGAAACTGGGCAGGACAGCTTGGTGATGGAAGAGCAATTTTAGCAGGAGAAATAGAAAACCACAAAGGACAGAAAAATGAAATTCAGTGGAAAGGTGCAGGAACAACTCCTTATTCCAGACATGCAGACGGAAGGGCGGTTTTACGATCATCGGTAAGGGAATATCTAATGAGTGAAGCGATGTATCATCTCGGGATTCCGACAACGAGAGGATTAAGTTTATGCCTTACAGGAGAAAATGTTGTACGTGATATGATGTACAATGGAAATCCGCAGGAAGAGAAAGGCGCAGTCGTTGTAAGAACAGCAGAAAGTTTTCTACGTTTCGGACATTTTGAACTGATGTCCGCACAGAAGGAAACCAATACTTTACAAAAGCTTACCGATTTTACGATAAAAAATTATTTTCCTGAAATAACTTCCGGGGGTGAACAGAAGTATAAAGACTTTTTTCGGTCAGTCTGCACTAAAACAGCTGACCTGATGGTCGAATGGTTCAGAGTCGGTTTTGTACATGGTGTGATGAATACAGATAACATGTCTATTCTGGGATTAACGATTGACTATGGTCCGTTTTCAATGATGGACGAGTATGATTTGAATTTCACGCCAAACACGACTGATTTACCAGGAAGAAGATATGCGTTCGGAAAGCAGGGACAAATTTCCCAGTGGAATCTCTGGCAGCTTGCGAATGCTCTTTTTGCTCTGATTAAAGATGAAGAATTCCTTGAAGAAACCTTGAATTCATACGGAACTTATTTCTGGGAAGCTCATGATCAGATGTTGTGTAGAAAATTTGGATTTGATGGATTAAAAAAATCTGATGAAGAATTTTTCACCAATTGGCAGGGGTTGATGCAGGAACTCCAGCTCGATTATACTTTATTTTTTAATATACTGGAAAAGATAGTTTCCGTTTCAGATCTAAAAACAGAGTTTCAAAAAATATCTTATTCCGTTTTAGATGAAATTAAATTAAGAAAGCTGGAAAGTTTCATTAAACAATATCAACTGCGACTTAATTATAATATGATTTCAAAAGAAGAGTCATTAAATTTAATGAAGAAGGCAAATCCTAAATTTCTCTTAAGAAATTATCTTTTGTTTGAATGCATTGAAGAAATCAATGAAGGGAAAATGGAAATGCTTGATAAGTTGACAAAAGCTTTAAAAAATCCTTACGAAGAACTATTTCCTGAATTTTCCGTAAAAAGACCTTTTTATTACAATGATATTAACGGATGTTCGATGCTTTCCTGTAGTTCTTAATTACATATACATATAATAAATTGAAAATTTAACATAAATATTTTACCATTATATCATTTTTATTATTATTTTTATAAAAATAAATTTTTATGAAAAAAATTCTACTATCTGCATTTGCAATAACCTTAAGTGTAACTGCATATTCACAAGTAAGTTGGACACAACAAAATTCTGCTTTTAGCAATGTGAGCACCGGGATAAGCACTTTTGCAACTGTTGATAACAATACAGTATGGGCATTAGGCTATGACGGAACCCAATCTGGTAATTATCAAACGTTTACCAGAACAACTAATGGAGGTACATCTTGGTCTGCAGGAACTATTAACGTCGGTAATTCAGCATATTTGGTCAGCGATTTGACAGCAGTTTCCGGAACTACTGCATGGGTTACTGCTACTCCTAATGCAGGTGGAAATGGTGGCGGAGTATGGAAAACTACTAACAGTGGAACTTCTTGGACAAAGCAGCCTACAGCTTCTTTTAATTCAACTGCATCATTTGCAAATACAATTTATTTTTGGGATGAAAATAACGGTGTTGCAATGGGAGACCCTACAGGGACTTTATTTGAAATTTACACGACAACCAACGGAGGAACAACTTGGACAAAACTGACTAGCGCATCTGTTGCTCCTGCTGTAGCAAACGAATATGGTTATGTTCATCTAAAAGAAGTTGCTGGAGATAATATTTGGTTTGGCACTTCTGCAGGCAGAATTTTCAAGTCAGCTAACAAAGGCGCTACATGGACCGTTGTTTCAACCCCATTAACAGATTTCGGAGGCACTCTATCAAGCGGAAAAATGGCTTTAAAAGATGCTAACAATGCATGGATTTTAAGTGATACAGGAACAGTTTATTCAACCACCAATGGAGGAAGTACATGGAACACGTTACCAACTGTTCTTGCACAGACATCAGATATTGTATATATTCCTGGCACTACTTCGACATTAATAGCAGTAGGCAATGGTTCGGGATCTGTAAGAAGCGGAAATGGAGGAACCAGTTGGACAACAATTGAAAACTCAAACAGCTTTGTAAGTGTTGCAGCTCTAAATACATCAACTGTTTTAGGAGGAAGTTTTAACTTGAGCTCTACCATAGGGGGAATATACAAATTGTCAGGATCTCTAGGTGTTAATAATGCAGCAATCGAAAAAAATAATTCATTAACTGTTTATCCTAATCCAACAAGAGGAGAGATCAATATCAAAACAGATAAAAAGACAAAATCTTCTTCAGTTTTTGATCTTTCCGGAAAGGTATTACTACAAACAAGTTCAGAAAAAATAAACATCAGTTCTTTCACAAAAGGAACCTATTTATTAAAAGTTGAATTTGTTGATGGGACATCAAAAACAGAAAAAGTTATTAAAGATTAATTTAAATATTCTTTCTAAAATAAAAAACTCACCCTCATCGGTGAGTTTTTTATTTTATTTTTGCAAAAATTTAAACCCGTGTCTATCAAATTAAAATTTATCAACTTTTTTAAAATTGTTCTCCCTTCTACGTTTGTTGAGTTGGGAATCTTCATCTTCTTTCTATCAGCCTATGGAATACTGGGCTCATACATCGCTGTTAATTATAGAATTATTTTCGACAGTCGGATTCCATGGGATGCTTATTTCAGTTTTGACAATAAAGCGATCATCATGACCGGCGGCAGCTTTGAAAGACATCCACTGTCCTATTATTTCTTTAACTGGATACGTCATTCTATACTATTTTTCACAAATGGCAAAACCGACATGAGTTTCAGACTGATTTTAGCATGGATCAGTAATTTCATCATCAGTTTGAGCTTGGTTCAAGTATATAAATATTTGAAAAATATCGTCAGACTTCCAGTACTGACAAGCATGCTGATTGTTGTATTTTTCAGTCTTTTTTCAACAAACATCCTATTGTCATTTACACCGGAAACGTACACTTACACGCTTTTTTTACTACTTTTATTTAATCATTACACGGCTATTAAATTTAAAAAAGATGGTAAAATAGCAGGTTCTGCACTGTTGCTAGCGGGAGTAACGATTGGCGGATTAACAGTAACAAATATTGTAAAAATATTCATTCCGGTTATTTTTGAAAAAGGCTTATTCAGAAGCTGGCGAAGATTTGGAAATGCTGCATTCAGAGTACTGCTATCTTGCGGAATTTTTATTGTTTTATACCTGAACCGAATTGATTTCAAATATCAAAACATACTGTCAAAATCAGGAGAACAATATGAGAAGTTCTCGAATGTAAATTCAACGCCCATCTGGGATATGATTTACTCTTATTTCTTTGGCGGAAACATTCTTTTCCCAAGTTTTTTCATCCGTGAAAAACATAACATGAAAGGTTTCTATTTTAAAGCTATTTTCATGGAGACTTACTCCTCCATATTTGCATACATTTTCATCGGAGTGATTTTAGGATTTGTTTTATGGAGTTATTTTAAGAATTTTAAAAATAGGCTGGTTCAGATTCTTATTCTTTCGTTGATGGTTGACATCATTATACACTGCATCTTCAGATTTGGACTTCATACCTCATATATCTACGGAGGACACTTTGTTTTTATATATCCTTTATTATTAGGATGGCTGTTCTTTGCCTATCGTAAATCGTCCAGGACACTTTCTTTGCTGACAACATCCACCTGTATTTTAACCGTTTATTTACTGCTTAATAATTACCATCGGATGATTGATTTGTTTGCGTTTCTAAACCAATACTATCAATAAAAAAAGCGCAGAGAAAGATTTTTTCTCTGCACTTTTTTTACTGTAGAATCTTTATTTACTTTGCTTCAGCACAGAAGATTCTATACTGAACAGCAACCGCTGATTTGAAGTACTCTCTAACCCTTGAAAGGTCGGCTGCGGCACTTTGTTTAGTAAAAAAGCTTCCTGCTAAAATCTTATAATTTGGTCTTAAAGAAGCATCCGTTTCCACTTTCAGATTGGGAAATCTCTTTCTGAAATAAGCCTTAACTTCATTAGCCTCCTCATTACTTTTCACTGTTGTAATCTGAATTTTAAATCCTAAAATTCTTGGATTTTTCCTGCAAACTTCAGCATTCGTCAGCTCCCTGCTTGGAACAAAAACCTTTGGCGCTTTTACGGGAATATCATAATCTACCGGAGAATTATTAATAGCAACTCTTGTACATTTTTCTTCCAAAGCAGCAATTCCTTCACTCACCCGCGAATCCATCGTCATCACCAATTCCGTTCCGGATATAGTATCTCTCTTTACAACCTGTTGGGCGTCAAAGGTATAAAAACCAAAGAATGAAAGTACTGAAAATATTTTTATGAAATTTCTCATTTAAACTTGTTTCTGCAAATTTAGAATAATTTGAAAATACAGCAACCATAGTTATTTAGAATAGTTACAAATTAAACGTTAATGACATTTTCCCCTTTGTATATGCCGTTAAATTCATGTTAAAAATATTATTTTTGCGGGATTGATTACACATTCAATATTTACTAACATAAGACAATTTAAATGATTAGTTGGAGAAAGCATTATAAAAAAGGGCTGATTGCGATAGGTTTATTGCTATCAACAAGTGCTTCAATTTACGGGCAAGACGGCGATCCTGCAAACGGTGAAAAACTTTTTAAGGCAAACTGTACTGCATGTCATGCTTTAGACAAACAAGTTGTAGGACCAGCACTGAAAGGTGTGGTAGAAAGACTTAAGTCTGAGCAGGGATTGGACACAGATTGGCTTCACAAGTGGATTAAAGACAACAAAGCGCTTAGAGCTTCCGGTGATAAGTATGCAAATGAAGTTTTTGAAAAGTACAACAAGACTGAAATGCAGGTATTTCCTAATCTTACCGATAAGGATATTGACGATATTTTAGCTTATACCACTAATCCTCCGGCAGCACCTGCCGCTGATGAAAAGAAAACCGACACTCAGGCAACTGCAAATCCTGTACCGGCAAACAATACAACATCAAGCATTGTAATCATTTCACTTTTGGCAATTGCCGGCCTACTTGTTTGGATTTTAATCAAACTAAGACAGTTGGTTAAACTGGGTCAATCAGATGATCTGGCAGGACTTAATGAGACAAGAGTAAAATCTTTCAGTGAAATCTACGAAAAATACCACTACATCGGAAAAGGTCTCTTAGCTATTTTAGCAATACTGGCAACTTATGGGGTCTGGAACTGGATTATGTGGATCGGGGTTTACAAGGGATATAAGCCTGAACAACCAATCTACTTCTCTCACAAAATTCACGCTGGAGAAAATAAAATCGACTGTCAATTGTGTCACTCAAGTGCCAAATACGGTAAAGTTTCTGAAATACCTTCTATGAACGTTTGTATGAACTGTCACAGAACAATTTCTGAATACAACGGTAAATATCTTGAGCCAGGAAAAGACAAAGCCTTCTACGACGGAGAAATCAAGAAGATTTACGAACATACAGGATGGGATTCTGAAAAACAGCAGTATACGGGTAAAACTTCTCCGGTAGAATGGACCAGAATTCACAACATGCCTGATTTCGTTTACTTCAACCACTCTCAACACGTAGTAGCAGGTGAGCAGGCGATTATCAACTCATTCAACAAGAAAAATCCAGATAACAAGATTGATGTTGTATGTAAAGCATGTCACGGAAAAATTGATACAATGAATGTAGTACAAATGGCTAACGATTTCACCATGGGATGGTGTATCGAATGTCACAGAACTACTGAAGTTGATATGAACAACGGTTATAATAAAGAATACTTCAAAAATCTACACGAAAAGCTTAAAAAGCAGTACCCTCAGGATGGCGGTAAGATTACGGTAGATGCGATTGGAGGTCTTGAGTGTGGTAAATGTCATTATTAATAACTAAAAAATCAGAAGTATAAATGGCTTCAAACAAAATACAATTTAGAAGTATTCACGAACTTAAAGACCCTTCCCTAAACGGTAAGCTGGCTCTGAAAGAGTTCCAAGAAGAAATTCCGGTAGAAGATTTCTTAGGAGATGCTGAGAAAAGCGATGCTAGTACAACGAGAAGAGATTTCTTAAAGTTATTAGGTTTCTCTACCGCAGCAGTTACTTTAGCTGCCTGTGAAGCTCCGGTAATCAAAACAATTCCTTATGTGGTAAAGCCACATGATATTATTCCCGGAGTTCCAAACTATTACGCTTCAACCTATTTTGACGGTTTCGACTTCGCAAGTGTTTTAGTAAAAACCAGAGAAGGAAGACCTATCAAGATTGATCCTAACCCAGCAGCTGGTGATTTAGGTAAAACAAACGCAAGAGCTCAGGCAAGTGTATTATCTCTTTATGATAATGATAAAGTAAAACAGCCTAAGTTTGAAGGTAAAGATGAAACTTTTGATAAAGTAGATGATTTTGTAATCAAAGGACTGGAAGAAGCAAAAGCTTCAGGTAAAAGAATCGTTCTATTATCCCATTCTTTTGCTTCACCTACATTCAAAAAATTATTTGCTGAATTTAAAGCAAAATATCCTACTGCTGAATTGGTAACCTACGATGCAATTCCTTATGCTGCTTCATTAGATGCTGCACAAGAAGTATTCGGACAGAGAGCTTTACCTGTTTATGACCTTAAAGGTTCTGAGTTGGTTCTTGCTTTTCAGGCAGATTTCTTAGGAGAATACAACGCAGCAAGTTTAGAAACTTCTTATGCTGCTGCGAGAAAACCGGGAGCAAACATGTTGAGACACATTCAGGTGGAATCAAACATGTCTTTAACCGGTGCGAATGCAGATTCAAGATACAGATTAAAGCCAAGTGCTGTAAACAAAACTTTAGTTGAGGTTTACAACGCAATCGTTGGAGGTGGTTCTTCTGATAAATTAGCTAACGAGCTTGCTAAAGAATTATCAGCAAAAGGCAGCAAAGCTGTAGTTTTCGCTGACGGTTCTAAGGCTTCTCAGGTTTTAGCTCACCTGATCAACCAAAAATTAGGTTCGGTCGCTTTCACTGGTAAGGCTAACTTCCTGAAAGAATTTGACAAAGCAAGATTCCAGGAATTTTTAGGATGGGTAAATGGCGGACAGGTTGGAGTATTGATCACCAACAATGTGGATCCGATTTATTCTCACCAAAAAGGTCAGGATTTCAAAAAATCTTTAGCTAAAGTTCCTTACGTAATTGCTGTTGCAGATAAGAAAAACGAAATGTACAAAGCAGCGAAAGCTGTAATTCCGGTAGCCAACTGGCTGGAATCCTGGGGTGATATCGAGCCTCAGTCTGGAGTTTATTCATTAATGCAGCCAACCATCCAGAAAATCTACAAATCAAGACAGATCGAAGAATCTCTATTGGTTTGGAAAAACGGAAAGAATAATGCGGCTAACAATTACTACGATTATTTAAAAGCGAGTTCAGCTTCTTTATTAGGAGCAACTTCTTTTAACAAAGCCTTATATAATGGTATTATTGCTTCCAATAATGCAACAACTTTATCTTACAGCGGTGGAAATGCTGCGCAGGCTGTTGCTGAATTAGGAAACTTCAAAGCTTCAGATTTAGAATTAGTTCTATATACAAAGACTTCAATCGGTGACGGAACTCAGGCAAACAACCCTTGGTTGCAGGAATTACCTGATCCATTGACAAGAATGTCTTGGGATAACTACCTGACAATTTCTCCGAAAGATGCACAAAGATTAGAAATAGAAAACGACCTGAATGCAAGAATGCAGTTAGACGGTTCTATTGTTAATCTTACCGTAAACGGGGTAACTATAAAAGACGTTCCTGTATTTATTCAACCGGGTCAGGCAGACGGATCAGTAGGTCTTGCACTTGGTTACGGTAAAAAAGACTCCGGAGCTACGGCTGATACAGGAGTTAATGCATATCCTTTATTTGATGGCTCTAACCTTGCAGTTTCTAATGTTAAAATAGAAAAAACGGGTGAAAGCCATGAGTTTGCAGGTATCCAGCTTCAAAACACCTTAATGGGCCGTTATGATATTGCCAAAGAAGTTCCGTTAACGGAATATTTAAATGTAGCATTTGATGACGAACACCATGGATGGAACAAGCCATTGGAATATCACACTATCAGTGGTGCATTGCCAGCAGGAAAGATTGACCTTTGGGATGCATTCGATGATACAGACGGGCCTCACTTCAATTTGTCAGTTGACCTTAACTCCTGTACTGGTTGTGGAGCATGTATTATTGCCTGTCAGGCAGAAAACAACGTTCCTGTTGTCGGCAAGGAAGAGATCAGAATGTCAAGAGATATGTATTGGTTAAGAATTGACCGTTACTATTCTGCAAAAGAAAAAATTGAAACTAAAGAAGGTGTAGAAAGAGGCTTGAATGTTCCTCAGCTGTACGACATCTTAATCGAACCTAATGAAAGTCCTGATGTAATTTTCCAGCCGGTAATGTGTCAGCACTGTAACCACGCTCCTTGTGAAACGGTATGTCCGGTAGCGGCAACTTCACACGGGAAGCAAGGTCAAAACCACATGGCTTATAACAGATGTATCGGTACAAGATATTGTGCAAACAACTGTCCATACAAAGTGAGACGTTTCAACTGGTTTACTTATAACTTAAATGACCGTTTTGATTTCAATCAGAATAACGATTTAGGAAGAATGGTGCTTAACCCGGATGTTGTTGTAAGAACAAGAGGGGTAATGGAAAAATGTTCATTGTGTATCCAGGAAACTCAGGCTACCATCTTAAATGCTAAAAGAGAGAACAGAAAAGTGACAGACAACGAATTTAAAAATTCTTGTGCCTGTGCGGCTGCTTGTTCTACAGGAGCAATGACATTTGGAGATATGAATGACAAGGAATCTGAAGTGAGAGAATTATACTCCAGCAACAGAAGATATTATTTACTGGAAGAGATCGGAACAAAACCAAATGTGTTCTATCATACTAAAGTAAGAAACAGAGTAGAAAAATAAAGTTTAAATAATAAATAGGTAAAAAATGTCAGGACATTACGAAGCTCCGATAAGGGAACCTCTGATTATTGGTCACAAAACTTATCACGATATCACGGAAGATATTGCACGACCTATAGAAGAAAGAGCAGGAAAATTATGGTGGGTATCACTATATGCGGCCTTAGTTCTATTCATCTACGGATTCGGCTGTATCGCCTACACTATCGGGACAGGTATTGGAGCATGGGGGCTTAATAGAACTATTAACTGGGGTTGGGATATTACCAACTTCGTATGGTGGGTAGGTATTGGTCACGCCGGAACCTTAATCTCAGCAGTATTATTATTATTTAGACAGCGTTGGAGAATGTCTGTAAACCGTTCTGCGGAAGCGATGACGATCTTTGCAGTTGTACAGGCAGCGATCTTCCCAGTAATTCACATGGGTAGAGTTTGGGTAGGATATTGGGTATTCCCACTTCCTAACCAGTTTGGTTCTCTTTGGGGGAACTTTAACTCTCCTCTACTTTGGGACGTATTTGCAATCTCCACCTATTTCTCAGTATCAACAGTATTCTGGTTTATGGGATTGATTCCCGATTTTGCAATGATCAGAGACAGAGCAAAAACTCCGTGGACTAAGAAAATTTATACATTTCTTGCTTTTGGCTGGGGTGGTAAAGCAAAACACTGGCAGAGATTCGAAGAATTGTCTTTGGTATTGGCAGGTTTGGCAACTCCATTGGTATTCTCAGTACACACTACGGTATCTTTTGACTTTGCTACGTCAGTAATTAAAGGATGGCACTCAACGATTTATCCACCTTACTTTGTTGCAGGAGCAATCTTCTCAGGATTTGCAATGGTACAGACCCTATTGCTGATCGCAAGAAAAGTTTGTCACTTAGAAGATTATATCACGATGTATCATATAGAAATTATGAACATTGTAATTATTTTGACAGGGGGTATGGTAACTGTAGCATATGCTACTGAATATTTCATCGGATGGTACTCTGGTTCCAGATATGAAGATTTTACTTATCTTTCTCCAGGTGCAGCAACCGGACCTTACTGGTGGGCTTTCTGGGCATTGATTACCTGTAACCTTATTATCCCTGCATTATTCTGGTTTAAAAGAATAAGAACAAATATCATTGCAACATTTATTATTGCTTTGATCATCAACATCGGGATGTGGTTTGAGCGTTTTGATATCATCGTTATCAACCTTTCAAGAGATTATCTTCCTGGGTCTTGGACGATGTTTAAACCAACCATTATCGACGTAGGTGTATATTTGGGAACAATCGGATTCTTTTCTGTATTATTCTTATTATACGCAAGAACATTCCCTGTAATTGCACAGGCAGAATTAAAATCGATTTTGAAAATCTCAGGTGAAACTTATAAAGCAAAAGAAGGAGATGAGCACCACTAAAATTGTATACGGACTTTATGCTGATGACGACGATCTAATGAACGGAGTTAAGGCATTTAACGATAAAGGAATCGCAATAAATGAAGTTTATACTCCATTCCCGGTTCATGGACTGGATAAGGCTTTAGGTTTAAAAAAGACCAGAATTTCAGACGCTGCATTTATTTACGCTTTATATGGTGTAAGCATAGGCGCAACAGTTACCTGGTATGTGATGAATCATGACTGGCCTCAGAATATTGGTGGTAAGCCTGCTTTTGACTGGGCTCACAATATGCCGGCATTTGTAGTTCCCATGTTTGAATTAATGGTCTTCTGTGCTGCACACATGATGTCTTTGACTTTTTTGGTTAGAAACAAAATGTATCCTGGTGCTCCTGCTCAGAATCCTGATCCAAGAACTACAGATGATAAATTCATGATGGAGTTTATTACTGAAGATGTAGAATCTATTAAGCAGCTGCTTGTTGATACGGGAGTTGAAGAAATAACTGTTAAAGATGCTTAAAATGAAAAAGAATATACTAAAAATTACAGCGGTTTTAGGTTTAACTTCAGTTTTACTTAATTCTTGCGGACCAAAAGAAAACACACCGTTGGTATATTTCCCTGATATGTACTTTCCGGTAGCTTATGATCCGTTGATGAAAGCTCAGGATGCTTATTCAGATCATGAAAACGAAATTCCTGCATTTGTTAAAAATAATGGTGCTACAGGTCTTGCCCCGGTAGAGGGTTCTGTTGCTCAGAATAAAGACGGTGTTTTTGAGGAAGGAAAACTTCCAAAAAATCCCGATGAGTATAATGCTGGTTATGACGCTTCAAAATCATTGACTTCTTCTCCTTTGAATCCGGCGAATGCTGCCAAAGACATTGAAAGAGGTAAAATGTTATTTGACCGTACCTGCTCAGCGTGCCACGGAACTGGCGGTGACGGTCAGGGTCCAATTGTACAAAGCGGAGCATATTCTGGCGTACCAAATTATGCAGACAGAGAAATCACTGTAGGTTCTGTTCATTATGTATTAACTAACGGTAGAAATGCAATGGGTTCCTATGCTGGACAATTAAACGCTGGAGACCGATGGAGAGTTGCAATGTACGTGATCAATGCTTTCAAAAAAAGCGCACCGGCATCAACTACAGCTACAGCAGCAAAAACAGATTCTACCGCAACTAAAAAATAAGAAAAGAAATGTATAGTTTTTCACCAAAATTAAAATCAACTTCTATCATACTTCTTGTTGTAGGTTTAGTTCTATTTGGTATTGGATTTTTCCTGAATAAAGGAATCAGTACAGAAAAGATTGAACACATGATGGAGGCAGTACACTCTGCAGGTCATGATGCTCCTACTCATTCAAGTGAGATGATAGGTCCTCAGGATCATGCTTCTCATTTGGAACATGCGACAATGCAAATTCATAATTCGCCTCTGGCTTCCATTCATTTTGTAGCTGTATTTTTCTTCGGAGTAAGCTGTGCGGTATTGTTTTTCTACTGTATCCAGCACGCAGCTCATGCAGGATGGCCAATTATTATTACCAGAGTAATGGAAGCAATTGCTTCTTACATCCCTTATGGCGGTGCGATTCTTGTAATCATCATGTTACTCAACATTTTACATCAAGGTCACCTGTTTCACTGGATGGATCCTGATTTAACAGATCCAAACTCTGCACATTTCGATGTGATCTTATTTGAAAAGAAAAGATTTTTAAATATTCCTTTCTATGCGATCAGAACTTTGATCTATGTGATCGGAGCATCTTTCTTCGCATGGAAACTGAAAGCTCAGTCTAAAAAAGTAGATGACACGAAATCTTTGGTTGAGTATCAGTTCCTTTACAGATGGGCAGTTGGATATATTGCATTCTTCGGATTTGCATCTGCTGCATGGGCTTGGGACTGGTTAATGTCTATTGACCCTCACTGGTATTCTACGATGTATATCTGGTACTCTATGGTGAGTTGTCTTTCAAGTGGTATCGCTGTAATTATTTTACTAAGCGTTTACCTTAAGAAAAACGGATTTTTGCCACAGTTCAATGACAATCACCTGCATGATTTAGGAGTTTTCCTTTTTGCTACAAGTATGCTTTGGACGTACACATGGTTTGCTCAGTTTATGTTGTATTGGTATGCAAACGTACCGGAAGAGGTTAATTATTTCTTTGGAAGATTCCAACACTACGGAGTTACTTTCTTACCAATGTTGATCATCAACTTCTTATTACCTTTATTGGTATTGGTAAGTTCAAGCATCAAGAGAAATTACAAAGTGGTTACTGTTATGGCAGTCGTTGTAATCTTAGGTCACCTTTTAGATTATTTCAACATGGTGATGCCGGGAACAGTTGGTCCATATTGGAACACTCCTGAAGTACTTTTATTAGTATTGGGTGCTGTATTATTTGTGACCGGTTTATTTATCTTCACAGTGATGTCTGCATTATCAAAATTAAAGCTTATTCCAACAGGAAATCCATTCCTTCACGAATCTGAAATTTACGAGTACCCTTTCTAAGAACTTGTAACAAAATAAAATTTTAAAAGACTGATTTATCATAAATCAGTCTTTTTTTTGCTCTGTGAGGCAACCTTTTTCAGAATCCGCTGTCTTATTAATAAATTAACATTAACAACCATGAAAAAAACTCAACTACTTTATTTACTGTTTGTATTGATACTCAACTTTTTCAATGCACAGACGACTACTTTTCTTTCGGAAAAAACAAATCAACCACTTCCGAAGGTTTCTGTATTCGGAAATGATGGAAGCATCCTTGCCTATTCTGACATTGACGGAAAAATAGAACGAAAATCTCTTACTCCTTCTCAGGAAAAATTCCAGCTAGTGTATGACAATGTATCCCTCGGAACATTTTCCTTTTCAGACTTAAACAAAGATATAGTTAAACTAAATGACAGGGTAAGAGATATCGAAACAGTTGTTATCAAAAATAACAAACCGGCAAAATATGCTTTGGTAAAAGGGAATTTTAACGCTTATGTGACACTCAACAGTAAATTAAATTGCTATGTCGATGGCATCGTTACCTATGTTTTTGACAATAAAACAAAAAAGATGAAAAGCTTAAATATTGAGCAATACAGAATTTTCAGATTAGAAGGTGCAAAAAATGAAAAAAAAGAAATGTCTTCCTGGGACTATAATTCTTTTCTGGAACTTCCAAAATTAAAAACGGTAGGAAATGTTGAAGAGTACAGACAGAAAAATACTAAAGTAAAAGAATTGAAAAGTGCAGTTAAGGATGAAATTGAAATTAGCGGCGAAGCTCTTCAGGAAAAAGAACTGGCTCTTTTTGGTTATCGCTTATTTGATATCAGAGGTATCGTTAACATTTCGTATGAGAAAGATTCAAAAAAAACATTAAGAGATCTGTTGGAATCAAACGAGATTGCATTTATTAAATTAAAACATAAAAGTGAAGCAGATTATAATCAGGTGATTATTTACAGAAATTTTTATCCTACAGAAATAGATTTTACAGACAGTAACGATATAATAAAAGTAAGATTTGACAAAAATATAAGTCAGTATAAAACCAACTACTGGCAAGATGATTCATTTCCTGATATGCAGACTGTTTTCAGTTCATTTTTCAAAGAAGATTTAAAGGAAAGAGAAAACAAAAAATAAAAAATCTTTATTCCTAAAGGTTTTACTAAATTTGCATCAAACCATAATTAAATGAAAAAGCTCACTTTTATTCTCATTTTTAGTTTGCTTCTTTTTACAGCGTGTAAAAAAGATCATGCTGATGCTTCCACGACTCAGACTTTACAGTCCAGTATTAACGATATGGCTTCCAGCCTGACAACGATTAAACAGATTAAATTTAATGAAGCGCTGTACATTCTGAAAACATTTGGAGTAGAAGCGGACGGAGATGTGAATGAACTGAAGGCTTTGGGTCAGCTTATCAATGGTAAAAAAGTGCCTGAAATTCTTTCAATGGCAGATCAGGTGGCTCAGAAAAACAATATTGATTGGGCAAGTACAGCTCCTCCATCATTAGGAGAAATGAATATTTTTGGTGACGAAACGGCGAAAGAAAGCGATCCGAATGATGTAAAAGCAAACTCTCTGAACATAGCCACACAGTTATCCGGTGATACAGGAAATGGGGCCACTTCAATGCAGATTATTCCAAGATTGGTCGATACTTCCGGAAAGCCTATCACATTTACCGGTGCAGCATTGGAAACAACGCTGGAAGTTTTCAGCAATGGAGTTAAACTTTCAACTGCTAAGAATTTAATGTTAGATAATAACTTTAGAGGATTTAATCTTAAGTTTTCCTCTTTACTGGCTTCTAAAATTGTTGATAACAAAATAGATGTTACCGTTTCTGTCAAGACTACAGCGAAAACTTTTAAAATGTCTAAAATAGGTTTAGATGTCAACCCTTATGCTTTAAAAGTGCCGGAAATCCCGAAAACAGATTCTACAATGATTGTTCAGGATCCAAATGCAGTGATTGATCCCGCTAATCCGACAGGAACAGCATCAGGAACAGTGACTGATCCAAATGCTCCAGTTCCTGCTCAGCCTAAACAACCGACTACGGATCCGAAAAATACAGTAAGTAAATTTTTGAATAATGTAAGCTCACAAAATTTAAAAGCAGCATTTGATGCATCCAGCAACCCAAGCTGGGGAAGCTATGAGTCTTTTTCAAATCCTACTTCCGGTTTTGGAGCCGTTAAGAATGTGAGTGTGAAAAATATAACAACCAATGCTACCAATCCAAATGTATCGAGTGTAAGTGCCACTTATGATGTTACCGATAAAAATGGAAAAACAACTTCTTTAAGAGCGACTTTCGGTCTTAAAAGCGTCAATGGAGAGTGGAAAATTTCAAGCTATAAAATTAATCCTTAAACTATGGCATCACAGGAACTGATCAAAAAACTGGAAGATACGATTGAAAATATTGCAGATTTTCCAATTCCCGGAATTCAGTTCAAAGATATTTCTCCTATTTTTTCAGATCCCCAACTATACAGAGAGACCGTTGAAGATATGATGAATTTCAGCAGAGGAAAAATAGATGCCGTATGTGGTATTGAAAGTCGAGGATATCTTTTTGGGATCGCTATTGCAGTTGCTTTAGATGTTCCGTTTATTCTGATAAGAAAAAAAGGAAAACTTCCACCTCCGGTCATTTCAGAAAAATATGACCTGGAATACGGAAGTGCTGAAATAGAAACCAGGGAAGGACAGATAAAAAAAGATCAAAGAATTTTAATTCACGATGATCTTTTAGCTACCGGAGGTACTACTGAAGCCGCTGCAAAATTGGTGGAGAAACAAGGTGCAAAAGTTGTCCAGTTCAGTTTTCTTATTGGTTTAAAAGATTTAAAGGGAATCGAAAAGCTCAATAAATTTAATGCGGAAATCTATCAGACGTTAGAATATTAATACTTCTGTTTGCGATTTATATTAACTTCATTGACAAAAAAACAAAGAAATTATAATTCATTTAATAATACCTGCAAAGTATTTTGTAAATCACTCAGAAACAATTAAATTTGCAGTTCAATTTTTTAAGAATTTATGGCAAAATTGGGTAAGAATGCTCCAAATGAGCAAGAAGGTAAGGAAACGGTAGAATTTTTTAAGGATCTTGACAGAGAGGCTTTAAATACTGAAAGATTCCTTGAAAGATATCAGAAACCATTAAGCATTGCTTTTGGAGTTTTAGTTTTGGGAGTTTTAGGGTTTTTCGGATACCAGCAATTTGTGGTAGCTCCAAAAAATGCTGAAGCTGTAAAAACCTATTTGGCTGCCCAGAAAAACCTTACAGAGGGTAAAGATAAAGAAGCTTTGGGTGGTAAATCAGCAGCTAATCCAGGCTATTTAGGAACTTATAACGAATATTCTTCAACCAAAATCGGGAAACTTTCTGCATACAATGCAGGTTTGTTGAAATTTAAAGAAGGAAAATTCCAGGAAGCTTATGATCTTTTGGATAAATTTTCATCTGACAACAAAACATTGATGGCCATGAAATATGGTGCAATGGCAGATGCAAAGTCCGGTCTTAACAAAAATGATGAAGCCTTGTCTTTATTAGATAAAGCAGCTTCAGCATCAGATGATCCTTATACTTCTTATTTCTTTACAAGAAAAGCAGGTATTGTTGCATTAGGAATGAAAAAAAATGCAGAAGCTAAAAAATATTTTGCGTCAATTGACGAAAAATATCAGGACTACGATAACGGGATGTCTGATTCTTATATTGAAATGACTAAATATTACTAGACATATGGCAACAGTTAATCTTTCAGATTACAAGCCACTTCATATTAACAATGCCGAGGATTTTTCTATCGGCATTGTTTTTTCTGAGTGGAATGACTTTGTAACTTACAATCTTCGTGACGCAGCTTTAGACATTCTTGAAAAAGAAGGGGTAAAGTCTGAAAACATCAGATTATTTTCCGTTCCAGGAGCTTTTGAACTTAACTATGCAAGCATGCAGCTTTGCAAGGAACGAAAATTTGATGCAGTAATTGCTATAGGATGCGTTATCAAAGGCGAAACACCTCATTTTGATTTTGTATGCCAGGCCGTAGCTCAGGGAATTAAAGACTGTAATGTTTTAACCGACACTCCCACCATTTTCTGTGTTCTGACAGATGACACCAAAGAACAGTCTATTGCAAGAAGCGGTGGTGATCTTGGGAATAAAGGTGTAGAGGCAGCAGTTACCGCTTTAAGTATGATTAATTTTAAAAGAAATCTTTCTGATAAAAAAGGAAACATTGGTTTTGGGAAATAAAAACCTAATCAATTAGACAGAAAGGAGCTTTTCAGAGCTCCTTTTCTTTGATGTATATTTTATTGGTATCAATCAGGTGAGGAATAAACCGGCTTTGATTATTGGTGATTAGATGTACACTTTCCCTTATTCCGATTCCTGCAGATTCCTGGCCAATAACCCAGCTTCCAATAACCGGATAATTTCCCTCAAAATCAGGAAGATCAAACAACTGTTGATAGATAAATCCCTCTTTTCCGTAATCGCCGCTGTTTTCTTCTATTGCAACATTATTTTTATATAAGGTGACGTTGGCTCCCTCTCTTGAATAGACAGGCTTCTTAACGTAATCTGTCAGATGTTTCGGTTCAAAATAGCATTCTAACAAATAAGGATGATCAGGAAACATTTCCCACAGAACAGGTAAAATTGCTTTGGAGGAAAGCAAAATTTTCCAGGCCGGTTCTATCCATTGAGATCTGAAATTGTTACTGACCAATTTATCACCAAAGCCGTCTTCGAGAATCCATTCATAAGGATATAATTTGAAAATATAATCCATAATTATCTGGTCTCCTGCAATAAATTCATTAATATCCTCTGCCCATCCGATATCCTGAATAGGAATAAATTCAGTCTCAAAACCGGCCTGAGCTGCACAGTCTCTCATATATTCCACATTCGTTACGTCTTCAATATTCGTTAACGATGCAAAATAAATATAATGTGGATTCATGTATTTTTTAAGATATTTCCAATAATCAATTAATTTCTCATGAATAGAGTTGAACTGATCCTTGTAAGGAAACATCTCCTGCAGCCAATACCATTGAATAACAGACGCTTCATATAGAGAAGTTGGCGTATCAGCATTAAATTCAAGCAGCTTTAAATTTTCACCATCAAAGCCAAAATCAAATCTCCCGTAAATGGAAGGATGATCTTCTTCCCAGCTTGTCACAATATGGTTTATGAACGATTCGGGTATATTAAATGTTTCCCATCTGTTTTTTTCAATAATATAATCAACCGCCTGAAGACACATCTGCCACAATTCGGAAGTTGCTCTTTCAATTTTGTTGATTTCTTCCATCGAAAATTCATAATAATGACTTTCATCCCAATAGAGACCATCAAGAGAATGATAACCAAAACCTAAATTTTCAAGTTTATGTTGCCTGTTTTTTCTGAACTGTGACTGTATTCTTTTCATATGAAAATTTTATTACATCCGGTCATCTGCAAACCGGCAAAGCAGTTTAATTGTATTTACTATCATGCCCCGCAGACAACCGAGTTTCCAAATCGCAGCAGGTTAAACTTATGATGACGCTCTGAAGCCACTTTTCCCCAATCCTCCTCTCACTACATTTCCTTTATATGAACTTCTGCCTATATTAGATTTTGCACTGATGGCATCACTGTAGTACCCCGCTCTTTGATAAGCACCATTACTGTAAGCCCCATAAGGACGAAATGCATGATATAACAGGAATCCGCTTAAAAAACCGTGCGATCTTGTATAAGAAGCGGTAGTATCTGACCTCATATAGACTTTTTTCTCTTTACCCCATTGATCATTGGACGTTTCCTGAGCACAGGCAGCAAGAATCCCTGTGACAAAAAGCAATTTTACAGAACTTGATCTTTTCATTACTGCACGGTTATATAAAATTCATAATCTTTTTTCACGTTGGTACGGTGCTCGTTTCCTGCTTCATCATTAACAACCTGCAATGTATCTCCCAGTGCCGGTATCGTATCTCTTTTAACAATTTCTCTAAAAAGTTTATTGTTCTTCCATATTTTATGTCTGGTAATTAAGACATCAGCAGTATCAATATGCTGAACAGAAAGTTCTGTTTCTATTGCTGACTTTTTATCGATATTTTCGACTTCATCTTCTTTAGAATCACCACCGGTGCAGGACATAATACTTATAAATCCCAAAAACATAAGAGCAATTTGAAATTTTCTCACTTTCGTTATAATTTTTAACAAAAATATTATTTAATATTTTAAATTTACACATAAATATAACAAAGAATGAAATGGACAGACGACAGAAGTGGTAACGTTGATGACAGAAGAGGATCAGGCGGAGGCGGTGGAGCAATTGTAGGTGGTGGTTTAGGAACAATCATCATCGCCGCGATCATATTTTTCTTAGGAGGAGATCCTTCTGCAATCCTTTCCTCGGGTGGGAATTCATCACCTCAGACAGAACAGCGTCAGTTAAATGAAAGTGAGTTGCATGTCAGAGAATTCATAAAAATGATTACGGCAGAAAACGAAGAAACCTGGACGAAAATTTTTGCTGATAACGGTATGCAATACAAACCGGCAAGAGTAGTCCTTTTTGAAGAAGCTACAAATTCCGGTTGTGGACAGGCTCAATCTGCAATGGGACCGTTTTATTGCCCGACCGATCAATCTGTTTATATGGATATGAGTTTCTTTAAAGAACTTGAGTCAAATTTCGGTGCGAAGGTAACAGAGTTTACCATTGCATATGTCATGGCTCACGAAATGGGACATCACGTACAGAATCTTTTAGGAACTTTAGATAAGACGGACCAATTAAGAAAAAGCGGCAGGTATTCTGAAGCGCAGCTTAATCAGGTTTCTGTAGCTACTGAACTTCAGGCAGATTTTTATGCCGGACTTTGGGCCAGATATTCTAACGAAAGAGAAAAATTTCTTGAACCAGGCGATTTAGAATCTGCCGTTGAGGCGGCAGAAGCCGTAGGTGACGATAATATTCAGAAGCGATCACAAGGATACGTGAATCAGGAAAGTTTCACTCATGGCTCATCAGCACAACGTAAAGAATGGTTTATGAAAGGTTATAATTCAGGTGACATCAAACAGGGAGACACTTTTGATCAACTTTTAAAATAACAGAAAGACCTGAAGAAGTTTCTTCAGGTCTTTCTTATTTCACTTATTTCAGTTCAATAGGATTGCTGTTTCGTTTTGCTTCATCCTTTGCTCTCTCCTCCATTCGTTTTCTCATATCTGCAGGATTTGGATTTCCGCCACCTCCGGTTCTCATTGGGGGAGAAATTCCACCGCCACGCTGACTATTCATAAAAGACATAGGATCAGTTTTAAATTTCTCTTGCTGCTTTATATAATCTGTTCTTTTAACTTTAATCACATTACCGAATGTAGCTATTTCAGGAAAGTCAGAAATTTTATAGTTTTTCATTAAATCAAATGAATAATCGCCTGATGCATCTTCAGCTTTGACCACCAGACCCGGAAGTCCGCTGAATTTATAAGGTCCGTCCTGATAAGGTAAATCAGCAGTAAACCATGCAGTCCATTTTCTTCCTCCAAAATCAGTTTCCGCTTTTTGAACTTTATACTCACCTATTTTGGTTGTCTCAGAAAGAATTTTCCATTCCAAAGGTCTGTCTTCTTCGTAAGAATACATATCTCTTCCTAACCTGTCCCTGTATAAAGTTTTTTGATTTTTCTTGTCTTTTTCAATCGAATAATTAATATTTGATCTTAAACTTTCCATCTGATCCCTGTTAAACCCTCTTGCTCCTCCACTCTGAAAGTTAGCTTTCATCACAGAATCCCTTTTAATGCGGTTTTCGGAATAGAACATTGATTTTTCAGCTGAGATGTCCAGATAGGCATTCTCAGTTTTAACATCTGCTTTATCGGAGGCATCAGATTTCATCGTCACCTGATATACAAATCTGTTGGTTTGTGCAAGAGAAGCCTGTACTAACAACACAACAGCTAAAATGCCTAATTTTTTCATTATATCCTGATTTATAGTTTTGATTTTAATTATTCATCAAAGTTAAACCATCGATGATAAAAATTGATAAAATAAAAACGTCGATTTTTATATACTGATTATTGTTCGTATTTTTGCACCATTAAATCATTCTAAATAAATACAATGATAAAAGTTTCAGATCATGCAAAGGAAAAAGCCATTCAACTGATGACAGAAGATGGTTTTAATCCTGCAGAAGATTATATAAGAGTAGGCGTTAAAAGCGGAGGTTGTTCTGGTTTGGAATATGTTTTAGGTTTTGACAACAAAAAAACAGATACTGATCAGGTTTTCGAGGACAATAATATTAAAATTGTTGTAGAAAAAAAATCAATTCTCTACCTGGCCGGTACAGTCCTGGAGTATTCAGGAGGATTGAATGGAAAAGGATTTGTTTTCAACAATCCTAATGCAGCCAGAACATGTGGTTGTGGTGAGAGTTTTTCTTTGTAAAAGATAGATAATTAACATTAAAAGATTATTGGTGGCTGTAGATTTGAAAATTTTGAAGTTACAGACAGGCAACTCATCTTATCAAAAAATGTTTTTAATCTTTTAAACAAAGAAAAATTAAAAAAAAGAATTTGAATTGACAAATCAAATTAAAAAAGCCGTTTTGTCAATTACAATAACATCGCAGAAGGCAGCGAATACAGCAACAATACACAATTCATCAGATACTTAAAATATTCTAATGGGAGCTGTGGAGAAGTAAGAAATTGTTAAACCTTTGTTTGATGTTATATGAAGAAGATACAAGCGATTTAATTAATGATTGTAAAATAATTTCAAAACAATTGTCAAAATTTATTGATTATCTGTCTAAAAACTGATAATAAAAAGCGAAACTAATTTTAATCATTTAATTTTTTAATCATTTAAATAAATGTCAAAATACACTGAAGACGACTTACGCGTCGATTTAGAGAATAAAAAATACGAATTCGGCTGGGAAACCGATATCGACTACGAAGATTTCCCGATTGGTTTAAACGAAGACATCGTCCGTGCTATTTCTGCTAAAAAAGAAGAACCGGAATGGATGACAGAATGGCGTTTGGAATCTTTCAAAATCTGGTTGAAAATGACGGAACCTGAATGGGCAAATATCAAGTATCAAAAACCGGATTTTCAGGCGATAAAATATTACGCTGCACCAAAAGCGAAGCCGGAATTGGCAAGCTTAGATGAAGTGGATCCTGAATTATTGGCAACTTTCGCCAAGTTAGGAATCAATATTGAAGAACAGAAAAGGCTTTCAAATGTTGCGGTAGATATTGTCATTGATTCTATCTCTGTAAAAACAACGTTTCAGGATACCTTAGCTGAAAAAGGAATTATTTTCTGCTCAATCTCCGAGGCCATTAAAAACCATCCGGATCTTGTGAAAAAATATCTTGGAAAAGTTGTTCCGAGAGGTGATAACTTTTATGCAGCATTGAATTCCGCAGTTTTTTCTGACGGAAGTTTCTGCTATATTCCAAAAGGTGTGCGATGCCCGATGGAGTTATCAACCTATTTCCGTATCAATCAGTCCGGAACCGGTCAGTTTGAGAGAACCCTTGTTATCGCTGATGAAGGAAGTTATGTTTCTTATCTTGAAGGGTGTACAGCTCCCTCAAGAGATGAAAACCAGCTTCATGCCGCAGTCGTGGAACTGATCGCAATGGATAATGCTGAAATTAAATATTCTACAGTACAAAACTGGTATCCGGGAAATGAAGAAGGAAAAGGCGGTGTTTTCAATTTTGTGACCAAGAGAGGGCTATGCGAAACCAGAGCGAAAATCTCATGGACACAGGTAGAAACGGGCTCTGCAGTAACGTGGAAATATCCGTCTTGTATCTTAAAGGGTGACGGTTCAATCGGTGAGTTCTACTCTATCGCTGTAACCAACAACCATCAGTATGCTGACACCGGGACAAAAATGATTCATATCGGTAAGAATACAAAATCAACTATTATTTCCAAAGGAATTTCTGCAGGAAAATCACAAAATTCCTACAGAGGGCTGGTCAAAGTAATGCCTTCTGCAAAAGGAGCCAGAAACTTCTCACAATGTGATTCCTTACTGATGGGTAATGAATGTGGAGCGCATACTTTTCCCTATATTGAAATCAAAGATCCCACTGCACAGCTGGAACACGAAGCGACCACTTCAAAAATCGGTGAAGACCAGATTTTCTACTGTAACCAGAGAGGAATCGACACCGAAAGAGCAATCGCTCTGATTGTCAATGGTTTCAGTAAAGAAGTTTTAAATAAACTTCCAATGGAATTTGCTATTGAAGCACAGAAATTACTGGAGATTTCTTTAGAGGGTTCTGTAGGATAGAATTTTGTAATTTTAAACAAAGTTTAATTTATGGAAGTGATTCTTAAAAATTTAAAGGAAAAAGACTTTGAGGTGATTAAGTCACTTGCAAAAGCATTAGGCTTTGAAATTGAAGAAAAAGAAGAAAACACATACAATCCTGAATTTGTGAAAGAAATTTTGGAAGCTCAGAAGGAATTAAAAGAAGGAAAAGGTATCAAAATAGAAACTGCAGATTTGTGGAAGTAATCTATTCTGAAAAGGCACAACGTGACATTGCATTTTGGAAGAAATCCGGCAACAAATCCGTAATGAAAAAGATAACTGCTTTAATTGAGAATATTGTAGCACATCGGTATCAAGGTTTGGGAAAACCCGAAGCATTAAAATTTAATCTTACAGGATTGTAGTCAAGGAGAATTGACAGAGAACACAGAATCATCTATCAGGTTACAGAAGAGAATACAATAGAAATATTAAATATTTTGTCTTTAAAAGGACACTACGAATAAAAATATGTTAAACATTAAAAACTTACATGCCAGAATTGAAGATGGCGCACAGATATTAAAAGGTATCAATCTTGAAATAAAACCCGGTGAGGTTCATGCGATCATGGGACCGAACGGAGCTGGAAAATCAACCCTTTCCTCTGTCATTGCAGGAAAAGAAGATTACGAAGTGACTGAAGGAGAAATCCTTTTTCAGGGTGAAAATATTATTGAAGATGCTCCTGAAGAAAGAGCTCACAAAGGAATTTTTCTTTCATTTCAATATCCTGTAGAAATTCCTGGAGTTTCTGTGACTAACTTCATCAAAGCTGCTTTGAATGAAAACAGAAAAGCCAATAACTTAGAAGATATGCCTGCCAAAGAAATGTTGGCTATGATTCGTGAGAAATCGGAGAAATTGGGAATTAAAAAAGATTTCCTTTCAAGATCATTGAACGAAGGTTTTTCCGGAGGTGAAAAGAAGAGAAATGAAATCTTCCAGATGATGATGCTGAATCCTAAACTGGCTATTCTTGACGAAACAGATTCAGGACTGGATATTGATGCTTTAAGAATTGTTGCAGATGGCGTTAATCAATTTAAAAATGAAGGAAATGCTGTACTTCTGATTACCCATTACCAGAGATTGCTTAATTATATTGAGCCTGATTATGTACATGTTTTGGCGAATGGTAAAATTATTAAGACAGGAGATAAATCTTTAGCCCTTGAATTGGAAAGCAAAGGGTATGACTGGCTTCTGAATTAATTAATATTAAGGCATCTAAAAATTTAATAAATAAAAACGCAATCTTTGTCACTCGGTTGGGATTCAAACATCTGATCACTGGCAAATAAACGTTCAAATAATGAGTTTAAACGAACAAATTTTAACAAATCATCCAGAGTTTCTCAATACACTTCGCCATCGTTTTTTGGACGAAAACAGGATTGAAGCTTTGACAAAATTTGCTGAATTAGGATTTCCCACGAGGAGAGACGAAGAATATAAGTATACCAGCATAAAAGAAATTACGGAGAAAGATTATAATTTTTTCCCGAAAGAAAATCATAACATCACAAAAGAGCAGCTTGAGCAACTCCATTTGGGAGAAGACAATTTCGACTGGATCGTCTTTATCAATGGTAAGCTGCACAAAGAGCTTTCAAATATCTCTATAGAAAATGCAGAATTTTTGTCTTTTAACTATGCTTTGAATGATGAGAATCACAAGGAGGTTTTCGATAAATATTTCAATACCATTGCAGCAAAAAATTTAGCCTTCACCAACTTAAATCAGGCATACTGTAAATATGGCTTCTTCCTTAAAGTTCCAAAGAATGTGATTATCGAAAAACCGATTCATGTTTTTTATTTATCTCAAAATCAGGAAGAAAATACGTTTTACAATACCAGAAACCTATTGATTGTTGAAGAAGGAGCGAAAGTTGAGATCATTGAAAGTCATCATAATTTTGACAACAGTTTCGTATTTACCAATTCGGTTACTGAGATTTTCACCTATCAGAACGCAAAAGCAGACTGGCATAAAATCCAAAATGACAGCGATACCTCTTACCTTGTAGATCATACTTTTGCAAAACAGGAAAGAGATAGCCTGACTACGGTTAATACGTTTACCTTCGGAGGAAAGATCATCAGAAATAATCTGGATTTTATTCATAACGGTGAAAACATCAATTCTTTCATGAATGGGATTACCATCATTGGAAAAGATCAGTTGGTAGATCATCACACCGCAGTTCATCATAATACGCCTAACTGTGAAAGTTATCAGAACTACAAAGGAATTTTCAAAGATAAATCTCACGGAGTTTTCAATGGAAAGGTCTTTGTTAACAAGATTGCGCAGAAAACCAATGCATATCAGCAAAATAATAATGTATTACTGAGCGAAGGTGCAACGATTGACACGAAGCCTCAATTAGAGATTTTCGCAGATGATGTGAAATGTTCTCATGGGTGTACTGTTGGTCAGCTGAATAAAGATGCTTTATTCTATTTGAGAGCAAGAGGAATTTCCAAAAAAGAAGCACAGGCTCTGCTATTGTACGCTTTCGCAAATGACGCAATGCAGAATATAGACATTGAACCTTTAAAGATAAAAATTGAGCAACTTTTGGCTGAAAAGCTCGAAGTAGGAATGGAATTCTGACGATACCATTGAGCATTTAACAAAAAGCACTTCAACAGAGAAGTGCTTTTTTGTTATTCATCAATAAGATCTTATTTTTTAAGCCACCATTGACTGTCTTTACGCCCCGAACGTTTTACTCCATTATCAATATTGTATGCAAACCCTATCCCTAAAGTCTGCTTAAGCTGAGTTTTCTGAATCTGATTATGATCATACATCAGATCTAAAGTTACAATAGATGAGACAAACCTGTTAATTTTCATATTCAAAAGCATATTATAGGATAATACCATATGGTCAGGATTTTCCAGATAATTAGAAAATATAGATCCGGTATTTGTCATTTCGATATTTTCCATCAGCTTAACTTTATAGATTGCAGAAGCAAGGAAACCCATCTGCATCAGGAAAAAATCACCATCTGTTTTTAAACCGTAATTTCCGGCAAGCTGTAATTCTTTATCAAGAACAAATGTAAATCTTCCGTTGGCAGGCCTTAAAGTAACGGTAAGGTTTTCGTTAGGCCTATACGTAATTCCGACCCCGGCGTTGACATATCCCGGTGCCATAAAATTAGAAATCTTTTTTGCCTGCGGATTATTCCCATCTTCAAATCCTCCGGAGAATTGTGAGAGCAAACTTGCTCCCGTAGAAACGTACCAGCTTTTTGAAAACTGAAGCCCATAGTTGGTTGAAACATTCAATACATCCTGGGTTTTTCTTGTACCTACGCCTTTGGTTGTATTCTGTCCATAATTCAGTATAATTATATTTTCCCAAAGGTTTCGTCCGTTCTCATAAACGAGATTGTAATTTGCACTTGCAAGCCAGCCTACATTATTGGCGCCTCCACCAACCCAATTTGAGAAGGCTGCCTGATTAAACATGACGCTGTTTTTTGCATTAACAGACCAATGTCTTTGCTTTTTGATTGTATCGACTGCTGCAGAATCACTGATAACAACCTGAGCAAAAGAATAAGCACTAAGATACATACAAAGCAAAACGAAAATCTTTTTCATAAATCTTAATTTTTCCACCTGCAAAAATACTGATATAAAGTTAAATGGAAAACTTATCCATTTTCAAGAGTTGATAGTAAACTGTTCCTGCTTATAAATTTAAAATACTTAAAACATAAAAACATTACCTTTTGTCTCAAATAGACTTTTAAAATTAAAATCATCGACAAATTTTCCGAAATTTATATTTGGCTTTTGATTTGACAGTTTTAGATATGTTTAAAAATGTAATTTACAAAAACGCAATCATCAATCCTCTGCTCATGCTGGGTGCCATGTGGTTCGGATACTTTTTACAGATGCAGGGCTTTTTTGCAAGTTGCTTTGGTGCTATTATCCCGCTTTTGCCTGAAGGTTTACTGGGAATCCTTACTGCACCATTACTCCATGGAAGTATTGACCATATTGTAGGAAATTCTATTCCTATTGCTATTTTAATGGGTCTCCTTTATCAGTTTTACCCTCTGGTTGCCAACAAAGTTTTCTTATCGGGTTGGATAGCAGCAGGCCTCCTACTCTGGATGCTTCCCCCGATAGACATTCACACCGGAGAATATATGTATACCTGTACAATTGGTGCAAGTGGTATTGTTTATGTTCTTGCATTTTTCCTTTTTTTCAGTGGTGTTTTTAAATGGAATATGACCTTGCTTACCATATCACTCCTTGTCGTGCTTTATTACGGAAGTTTGATCTGGGGAATGTTTCCTGAAGAACTTTTCTATACGATGCAGGAACCAAGTAAAATTTCATGGCAGGCTCATTTATCAGGCGCCATTGTAGGAAGTATTTTAGCATTTGTTTTTAGGAATATCGGAGATAAGAAGAAAAGGTTCATCTGGGAGTTCCCTAACTATTACAGTGAAAAAGATGATAAACTCTGGCAGGAATATAAAGAAAATCATCCTGAAGATTTTTTGGAACTTCCTTACAAAAAAAATGAAGATATCTGGGACAGGCTTGATGAAATACGGAAAAAATAAATTCTAATTTATTATATTTGGTTTAAATAAACACAAATGTATTCTGAAGAACATCTATATTCCATTGCACTCCGTCAGTGCAATTTTATCGGTGACATCAATTTTTTCAAACTTGTCCGAAATTTTGGAAGCGCAAAAAAAGTCTGGGAATCCTCGAAAAAGGAACTCAGCAAAACTGATGGAATCGGAATTAAAACTATTTCAGATATCGGGAATCCTGATCATCTAAAATTCGCAGAAAAAGAACTTTCATTCTGTGAAAAAAATTCAATAAAAATAAAGTTACGCCATCAGAACGAACTTCCGTTTTTACTTAAAGAATGTGATGATGCACCTGCCGTTTTATATCAAAAGGGAGATATTGACGTCCAATTTAAAACAGTCAGTCTTGTGGGAACGCGAAATATGACTGCTTACGGCAGAAGGTTCATTGAAGATTTCTTTGAAGAATCACAATCACATCCTTATATTTCGGTAAGCGGCCTGGCATTGGGTGTTGACAGGGAGGTTCATGAACAATCCATAAAATATCAAATCCCTACGATTGCAGTTTTAGCCCACGGGCATCATACCCTATACCCTGCCAAAAACAGAAAACTTTCTGAAAAAATACTTGAAGAAGGTGGAGTTTTACTGACAGAATTTAATTCTTCTCAAAAACCGGACAGAGAAAATTTTATTCAGCGAAACAGAATTGTTGCCGGAATTTCTCCTTCTACCATTGTGGTGGAAACTGCATTCGGAGGAGGCTCAGTAAGTACAGCTACATTTGCCAATATCTATAACAGAGACGTCTTTGCGTTACCCGGAAAAATAACTGACAAATACAGTCAGGGATGTAATCAACTTATTTTACTAAATAAGGCCACCGCCATTTCCACTTTGAAAGATTTGTTTGATCTGATAGGATTTAATAAGACAAATTACAGAATGGAAGAACTTTTTCCTCACAGCGAGATTACAGTTCAACTATCTGAAATTCAAGAATTAATATATCACTCAATAGTAGAGAACCCACACATTATATTAGATGATTTGGCAGAAAAAACAAATATGATTTCCCATAAAATACTTCCTGTACTTTTAGAATTGGAGCTTTTGGGAAAAATAAAATCATTTTCCGGGAGGCAATTTATAGCAATATAAGAATTAATGATTTCTTAATATTTCATTATTTCATGTATAACATTTAATTTTTAACAATCATTAGTTTAAAATTATCAATTTAATAATATTCCTTTGCATTAATATTGAATTTTCAGCAAATATCAAATAAGCTATTGTGAATCTTGAAAAAAAAATTAAATTTGTTGATATAATATTCAACCCTACCCTAATATGGAACAATATAATATTGACCAGAAAATACAGGAGTTTATTGCTAAAATAGAGGCAAAGAATCCTAACGAACCGGAATTTTTACAGGCAGTTAAAGAAGTTGCCGTAACTGTAATTCCGTTTATCCTGACAAGAAAAGAATATACCGGCATGAAGCTTCTTGAGAGAATGGCTGAAGCTGAAAGAATTATTATCTTCAGAGTTCCATGGGTTGACGACAAAGGTGAGATCCAGGTAAACAGAGGTTTCAGAATTCAGATGAATTCTGCCATCGGCCCTTACAAAGGGGGTATCCGTTTCCATCCTACTGTAAATCTTTCTGTCCTTAAATTCTTAGCATTTGAGCAGGTTTTCAAAAACTCATTGACAACACTTCCTATGGGAGGTGGTAAAGGAGGTTCAGACTTTGATCCACAGGGAAAAACAGACATGGAAGTAATGCGTTTCTGCCAGGCTTTTATGACTGAATTATGTAAGCACATCGGTCCTGAAACTGACGTTCCTGCGGGAGACATCGGTGTGGGTGCAAGAGAAATCGGATACTTATTCGGTCAGTATAAGAAGATAAGAAACGAATTTACAGGAGTTCTTACCGGAAAAGGTCTTGCATACGGCGGTTCATTAATTCGCCCTGAAGCAACAGGATATGGTGTTGTATACTTTGCCGAGCAGATGTTAAAAACCATCGGACAAACCTTTAAAGATAAAACAGTAACTGTTTCAGGTTTCGGAAACGTTGCCTGGGGAGTTATCAAAAAAGTACATGAATTAGGAGGAAGAGTCGTTACTCTTTCAGGACCTGACGGGTATGTGTATGATAAAGACGGAATCGATGGAGAAAAAATAGATTACTTATTAGAATTGAGATCTTCAGGAAACAACAGAGCTGAAGATTATGCTAAAAAATATCCATCCGCTGTATTCCACGCCGGAAAACGTCCTTGGGAAGTGAAGTGTGACGTAGCAATCCCTTCTGCAACTCAGAATGAACTGGATCTGGAAGATGCAAGATTATTGGTAGAAAATGGTTGTGTATGCGTCACTGAAGCTGCTAATATGCCTTCTACATTAGATGCTATCAATTATTTCCTTGAAAACAAAGTTCTGTTTTCTCCCGGAAAAGCATCTAACGCAGGTGGAGTTGCCACTTCAGGATTGGAAATGACCCAGAACTCAATCAGATTAAACTGGACTTCAGAAGAGGTTGATGCCAGGCTTAAAGAGATCATGATCGGAATCCATAAAGCTTGCAGAGACTATGGGAAAGAGGAAGACGGCTATGTAAACTATGTAAAAGGTGCCAATATTGCAGGATTCGTAAAAGTAGCAGAAGCAATGCTTGCTCAGGGAGTCGTATAAAATACAAAGGTTGGGACATTTCCCGACCTTTTTTGTTACAACCTGTCCCGGGACTATAAATGGGAAAATAGTAATAGTGAAAGAGGAAAGCGTTGAATTTATTCAGCGCTTTTTTATTTTGTAATAACGGTCATCCAGTAATACAATCAACCACGTTTAGGATGATGAAAACCGGCCATTAAAAATCCTGAAACAATATATTTCAGGATTCCACTTTTACATATTTAAAAACTACTTCTGACTGTCAATCAATTGGGGATTGATTTGTTTATCTAACGTCCTTACCCAAGTAAAATTATACACGACAGAGTGTTTTAACTAAATTTTATAAGACTTTATCAACATTTAAGAATTCTTACTTAAATTCTTCATCATCTTTTCTACAAACTCAAAAGCGGCAGGACAGATTACTGTATTTTTTATCATTAAATGATTAATCTGATAAATCTTTTTACGGTCGGTATGGGGATATTCCCTACATGCTTTTGGACGTACTTCATAGATTGAACAGGTATTATCACTGTTCAGAAAAAAGCAGGGAAGATGCTGCAATACTTTATCATTATCTTCATCTACTCTAAGAAACTTGGCTTCAAAGTCTGCAGACTTCATGCGGAAATGCTTGGCAATACGTTCAACGTCCTTTTCAGTATACAACGGACCTGTTGTTTTGCAGCAATTGGCACATTGTAAACAGTCTATTTCATCAAAAACTTCCTCATGAGTTTCCTGAACCGTATAATCTAAATTTTTTGGAGGTTTTTTCTTTAAACCGTCCAGAAATTTTTTGTGCTCCTTCTGTTTCTGTAAAGCCTGGGTTTTATAAAAGTCTAAATTCAATTTTTAATGTTTTTAAAAGCAATATAAAAAGCTTTGTTATACTATTATTATGCTTCCTCCCGTTAATGGTCTCCGACAGCACGAATGCAAAAATGCTCAATTCACTGAATTGTTAACGGGAAACGCAGGAATTATATGCAAAGATAAAATATTGTTTTTATGAATTTTATCAATCTCGTGATCTTCTTTTAGATTTAGAATTGAACTACATTTGAAATACTATTAACTGATTACAGAATAATATTACAATGAAAAATTTAGAATCAAGAGATGATATAGAGTTACTCGTTAATTCCTTTTATGCGAAGGTCGTTAAAGATGAAACGATTGGTTTTTTCTTCCTAGATATCATCAAAGTCGACTGGGATCAGCACTTACCTAAAATGTACACTTTTTGGGAGACGATTTTATTTGGGCAGATGAGCTACAAAGGTAATCCGATGGCAGTACATTTTCCCATCAACCGACTGGAAGCAATGGAAAAGAAACATTTCGAAAAATGGCTCGGATTATGGAGAGAGACCATTGAAGAAAATTTTATTGGTTTTAATGCCTCTATGGCTATTACAAAATCTGAAAATATTGCCAACCTTATGGCTTATAAAATGGAAAACGCAAGAAAACCCTAAAATATTTCTGTTTTCAAAACCAGCTCAATTGAATTTTAGTTAAGGTACGATCACAGTGAATATGTAGGCAGCTAAATTGACCAGTAAAACAGTTCCATACAGAACATTTGTTTTACCACGGCTTAATGACAGCATAACGATGAAAACCGATAATGTCAACAGGATAATATCTTTCTTATCTAATCCTAAAACCAAGGGAATATCATACATGATACTTACTGCCGATATTGCAGGAATACTCAGACCGATACTTGCCAATGCTGATCCTAAAGCCAGGTTTAAGCTCGACTGTATTTGGTTATTCCTTGCTGCCCGAATTGCTGCCACACCTTCAGGAAGCAATACTACTGCCGCAATGATAACCCCAACTAAAGACTTTGGAGCACCCATACTCTGTACCATATCTTCAATTGTTCCGGAAAGACCTTTCGCAAGAAGTACAACAATAACAAGGCAAACAACCAGAAAAACAAAGCTTATAATAGCCTGCATTCTATTGGGAATATAATATTCTTCAGCCGTTCCGTCTTCAGGAACAAAGTAACTCCTGTGACGTACCGTCTGCACCATTAAAAAGACTCCGTAAATAACGAGACAGGCAATGGATACAAAGACCAATTGTGCATTATTATAATAAGGTCCGTTAATGCTGGATGTAAAATTAGGAAGAACCAAAGTAATAACAAGAATTGAAACAATGCTTACCAGATAGGTGGTTGCTGAGGTTCTGGCAAAATACTGTTCGAAATATTTTACTCCTCCAACCAATACACAAATACCTATAATACCATTCAGAATGATCATCACTGCAGCAAAAACAGTATCTCTTGCGAGTGTAATGGCCTGGTCACCACCTGCAACCATCAAAGAAATAATCAGTGCAACCTCAATAATGGTAATACATAGGGCAAGAATAATGGTTCCGTAAGGCTCACCAACTTTGTGTGCTACAACTTCTGCATGATGTACTGCAGACAAAACACTGCCTGTTAATAAAATACCTGCAACAATATCTGAAAATGTGCCGGTTCCCATCAATCCCGTAAAATAGTAAATAACAGCCAGAACAGGAAAGATGTATGTGTAGTGTAAAAATTCTTTAAGCTTCATAAGTGTCTCTAAAATACAAAAAATCTATTCAAGTAGCAATCATGAAAGAAAATATTAATAATAATTTAATGGCTCCAAAGTACATAGTCCTGAAAATCAGTAAGCATATGAAAAAGAAGACCGATGCCAATTACCCTTAAATTCCCTCTAAAGAACAAAAGCAAAAAATACACCGCAATAGCATAGTAAGAATGTAAAAAATGAAAACCTACACTCATTCTGTCAGGATCAAATACAGGATCTGCAAAAAGATGATCAAGATCTACCAGCATCGTTGCTAGAAGAATGAGATAAACTTTCTTCCAGTTTTCCCTGTAAAAGATAAGCGCAATAAACACAGGAAATACCAGGTGAAGAAAATAATGGGTCAATGTTTTTAATAAAGCAATATCTGATGTATCCATAGTTCTATCTTAGAATTAAAGGAAGCTTTTGTTTTTTGAATTTAATCTGAATATAATAATCATGATTCTGGTTACCATAAAAAATATATTCAATTTCCCTCAGATATTTATTATCCTGACTCACAAAATTTTTCATGGAGGCACTCATAAGTGGATTGTTTTTGACGAAAATATAATTATATTTTCCTGTTTCATCCTGAGCCTTAACTTTTCCGACAGATGTTATCAAAATCTCATTTTTAACCTTAGTAATTATATTGGGCTGAAAAGGAATTCCTGTGAATTGATTTTTAGCATTAATCCAATTCTTACTTAAGAGACAGTTCCAGGTTTTTTGTGAATCAGCAGTTCTGAATCTAATACTGTAATCAGGCTGAATAATTTTCTGATAAGTTACTTTTTCGATTTCATTGAAATTTTCATCATAATCATAACTGATGATGGTATCTTTTACTTCCTTAAGATCAGCCGACATTTTCACAGACTGAATGCTCAGTCCCTGTTTAAAATCACCACCATACAACTGAATAAATTTTTCAATATTTTCAGTATTCAGCTCAGCTTCTAAAAACTGAGCTTTACTGTTTAGTTCAGTAATCAATGGTATAGAAAATTCTGACTTTGGATTATTTTTTATTTCTACGTTATCATGGTTCAGATCAATGGAAAAATTCTTTGTATGCTGTTCTGAAATTAATGAAATGCTTCCAATACCATCACTGATATAAGAATCAGCATTTAAAAATTTATTTCCGGCTTGATCATGCAATAAACTGTTGATACGACCGAAATTTTTACCGGATGTACCGAAAATACATTTTTCATCCTCTATTTTAACAGAAAAATAAGCATTCTTAAATTTATCTTTTTCGTACTTTATAAATTTTTGTCTCATTAAGAATTTGTAAAACTCTACTTTATCCTGTATTTCTACTATAGTATACCATTCAGAAATAGGGCTATTTCTTAAATGAAAAATCTGAAAATAATCGGGTACTTTTATCCCTGACTCACTAAAATCAATCTTCTCCTGACCTTTTTTCTTTTCAGCAAACCATTCAGAGGGATATTCCAGTAAACCTTCAACATACTTCCTCTTTAACTTTTTCATATCAATCAATGCGATAACATCTGCGTTTGCAGGAATATACCGCAAGTGTTTATCTTTATAGAAAAGGAAAAAATAAACTACTGCCAGAAGCACAACAGCACTGATTAAAACAATATATCTTTTCTTCATTACGATGCTGCAAAATTAAAATTTACCGTATAAGATTGTCTGACTACAAATCAAAGAAATGACCATTCACTATTTATAATGACAGCGGCTTTTTATCGGCCTCCATACTTTTGAAGATTTCATCGAAGACATCAAAAAAATACATCAGGCTGTTATCCGAAGAATTTTTAATAGTGTAATTTATTTCAGTCTGAATACTCCCGCCTTTAACTTCAGTTTTAAAATACACATCCCCGGCATTTTTTCTCATCAGATTCAATGTTTTTCTTTCAGATGGCGTATTCAATTCTTTTTCTAACCCGGAAAGCAGTTTTTGAATGTCAAATTTTCCGGACAATGGGTATTTTGCAGAATCTTTCATCCATTTAGAAACAATTGAGGATTGGTTTCTTACTGTCAGATTCTCCGGAGAAGTCGTGAGATAAACCACTCCGTCCTTTACTGTAAAAAATAACTGATCAATATATCCATTCCCTTTCCCTTCTTTAAAAGAATATATATCACCGCTTTTACTGAACTTTTTTACAAAATTTTTATTTGTGGTCAAAACATCAAAAATACGCTTCCAGTATCCTTCATTTTCTGTTGCAAAAGCAAATGTAAAATCAGGAACCATCACCTCTTTTGTTTTTTTAACCTCTTTTTCATTATAATCATCGTCATAATCATAGTCAGTATATTCCACTTTCTTAGATTTCAGTGTATTCAAAACAAATATTGCGTTTCCCGGCGCAATTTTAGAAATTGCTTCTTCATCCAACACAATTTTAACGGTCTCCATCATCAGCTGCAGTTCTTTCTGACACTCTTGTTCGCCTGCATCTTCAAAAAAGCTGTACATCATATCAAAACACCTGTAACCGTTAAGATTCATTGCATAATATCCGATACTTTGATCATTGATTAAAGCGGTCAGTTTTTTGTTTTTCTTTCCTTTATAAACATCAGAAATATACTTCTGCATTTCAGGATTTTTATGCTGATGATTATTCACCAATCTTACTTTATCTTTATCGAAATAAAGATTATAGGTCGAATTTAAATTATACATACGGCTTAAATACCTTGTATAATCCAGGTGCCTGAACATTTTACCGTAAACTCCTTCGTTTAATATTTTCCCGTAGTCTGTAAAAACATATACATCAGAACCCTGATCTCTAAAGGTCAACATCTCTCCTGGAACTTCTATCTCAAAATTTGAACTGAAATACTTATCAAAGTTATTTTCTGCAAACTTTCTGTTGATTTTAAAATTCTCAATATGGATAGAATCCATTTGTTTCTGATATAAAGAATCTTCTTCATATCTATTTTCTTCACTGTAATAGTCATCCTGGGAAACAGGTGGCGGCATTACTTCTGCATTTTTTTCAGAATAGACGGAATCTGCGCCACTATCAGGTTCTTTTTTTTCTTCCGGATATCGGTGATGCTTTTCAAGATATTTTATATCCTTTTGATATTTGATAATATCTGCATTATTTGATTTGATGTTATCTTTTATGTATTTGATCTCATCTTTTAAATATTTAATTTCCTCCTTATAATCGAATGGTTTCTCTTCTTCCTCATCACCCACCCAAACACTGTCTGTCACGATAACAGCACTGTCGGTTGCTATAACTGTACTGTCTGCAACTACATCATCTGTCCAGATATTATTTTTTGAAGGCTTACTGTAATTAATTACTGTAAGATAGGCATGGCTTCCGTTCCAGGCAACAAAAGTATTGTCATCAATATCAATATAAGAGTAGTTTTTTTTCCTGGAAATTTCAAGTCCTTTTCTTTTGGTTGAATTAATAAATTCCTGAAATTTTTCTTTATTGTCTATAGTGAAATGAGCATTATACGTTTGCAGAGAGTCATTAAATGTTCCGTAATGATACTGCTTTGCATCATACTTTATCCCCGTTGAAGAATAATCATTCCATGAAGGTTTTTTGTCTTTTTCCTTACTTCTGTTAAGTTCCTGCAAAAAGGGGTTGAATTTTTCCCAAATAATTTTCTTGTTAAGCTCCTTACCATTAATTTCCATGTAGAATGCAGTATTCTGTGGAATTCTCATGCTGTTCTGTGAGAAAACAGCGACAAACCCGATGAACAAAAATGCAAGGGTTTGTGTCTTAAGTATAATTGATTTCATAGTTGATTTGGTGATTATTGAAATAAGACGGTGTTTTGTATCTGCTTTTTCTGAAGAATAAAATCCAGGATACTGCCTTCAAGTTTCATGGCTTTCTTATTTGGCGAAAGCTGGTAGGAATTATTAGATTGGGATCTTACTGTGTTTTCAAACTGTAGAACAGAAACATATTTAGCATTCGTAAAAACTTCTTTGTCTGCTGCACTGAGTTTTTCATAGTCACTTCTGAAGGTATTGATCTTATTTCTTGTAAAGCTTTTCTTCTGCAGATCCTGATTGTAAATATTGGCAGGAATCGTTTTGCCTAAAATATTTTTGCTTTTTAACTGTTCAATCCCCTTATTAATATTTTCTATTTTTTTGAAGCTGCAACTGAGTTTAATGATGTAATTATCAAAATCGGCAGATGTTTTTACATTGGAAATTCCTGAAATGCCTCTGAAAATTTTTGCAGCCTCATTAATCTTAGCTTCTACTTCATTTTTTTTGGGAATCTTTTTACCGTTTACCGTTTCCATCTTCGACAGGGAAGCTAATCGGGTTTTACTTTTACTTGCATTGAGAATAAGTGAATATTCGCCACTGCCGTCAGTCCTGATGTATACTTTATCTAAAATATCAAAACAACTTGTCAGAAATAATAATGGAAGCAGTACCAAAAGGCACTTGAAGAAAATTTTCATGATTTAGGTTTAGAAAACAAATTTAATGAAATTTAACTTCATTATCACACAACGAAGAGAATTCATTGATTAAACCCTGCCCTTGAGATAATCTTGCCGCAACTCTTCATCTAATTTCTCGATAGCGTAACGAAGGCATGTTCTTGGCATATGCCGGTAATGCTTATTGAGATATCTGATGAGCTCAGTTTCGTTTTTATTTCCCATTTCTCTTAGAAGCCAGCCATTTGCTTTATGCATCAGGTCATGCGGATGAAATAAATTTTGTGTAACAAATTGTTTTGTGAGTTCAAATGAACCCTTTTTTATGTAGTACATTGTTCCGACAACAGCAATTCTTTTGTGCCACATCTCATCAGAATCCGCAAGCTTTTTCAACAGGTTTTCTTTCTGATTTTCAAAAGCATATCGACCTAAAATCTTGTAACAGCTCGTATCAACCAAATCCCAATTATTGACGAATTGAAGATGATTTAGATAAAACTCTACGATCTCATCTTTTACATTTTGCTCTTTTGTTTTTTCAAATTTTGAAATGAGCATAAACAAAGCAGTCAATCTATGCTCGTGGATTGGTGAAGAAAGCAATTCGCTCAGTTCTTTTAGAGATATTTTTGAGAAATATTCTTTTGCAACTTTTCTTTGTTCAGGAACGATTACTCCAATAAATTGGTCGCCTTCACCATATTCTCCCTTTCCGGTTTTGAAAAATCTTGGAAAAAAAGCGGCTTTTTCCGGAATGGATAAAACAGCCAATGATTCCCGTATATCTTTAACAACTGTTCTCATTGATAGACAAACCATTAGTGAATTTCATCTAAAGCTATATTTTCCAATTCTCTTTCTTCATCTGCAATCTTCTTAGGATTGGCTACTTTTGCAATGGTAAGTCCCTGAACGATAATAGAAAATACAACTACACAATAAGTAATACTTAAAATAGCGTTGCTGTACTCATTTTTTGGTATTGACATCGCCAATGCAATAGAAACACCTCCACGAATTCCGCCCCAAAATAAGACTTTGATTGTCTGCGGACTGAATCTTGTTCTGAAGGACATAAATTTCGTTGGTCCCCAAATAGAAATAAACCGTGCAACCAAAACAACTATAATGGCCAGAAGACCGGGAATTACATAATGATTCAGATCTTTGATCATCAATAATTCAAAACCGATAAAAAGGAATAAGACAGCATTAAGGATTTCGTCAATCAATTCCCAGAATTTGATCAGGTAGTCCTGAGTGACGGATTTCATTTTAAATTTAACATTAAAATTACCCATAAACAATCCTGCTGCAACCATTGTCAATGGTCCGGAAACATGCATCTGTCTTGCTACCAGATACCCTCCCATTACAACAGCAAGCGTAACCAGAACTGAAATAATATAATCATCCACTTCTCTCATTAATCTCGAAGTCACCCAGCCTAAAAGAACACCTAAAAGCAATCCTCCACCGGCTTCTTTCATCAATAGAATTGTAATATTCTCTACACCCAAATCAACTTCGCTGCCTATCGCAAGCTGTAATACTACCGTAAAAACCACAACCGCCATACCATCATTAAATAACGATTCTCCGGCAATTTTTGTTTCCAGTGATTTTGAAATGTTAGCCTGTTTTAAAACACTCAGAACCGCAACCGGATCTGTAGGAGAAATCAGTGCTCCAAAAACAAGACAGTAGATAAAAGGAATATGTAGCCCAACCAGTGGTAACAGATAGAACATTCCGAAACCTACGATAAAAGTTGAAATAATCACACCGGCCGTAGAAAATATGAGAACCGGACGGAACTGTTCCTTAAGATCATTAATATTAATATGGATCCCTCCTGCGAAGAGAAGAAAATTCAGCATTGCTCCCATTAAAACTTCAGTAAAATCAATGCTGTTCATAAGATCATTCAGGTGGCTGAATGTCTTGGGAAGAAAATTCTCTCCGAACAAAACCAGAATAATAGATACGACAATGGCAATAACCATGATTCCGATAGTGCTGGGAAGTTTTAAAAACCTGTAATTAATATAGGCAAAAATAGATGCCAATACGATGAGTGCTGAAAATGAATAATATAATTCCAATGAATGTGTTTTTTAAAAAATTAAGTCTAAATGAAGTACTTTGATATAAATAGTGACATCCTCCTTTTTCCAGGAGTCAATAACACCATCTTTCAGAGGTTTGGAAACCCTGTTATAATCCTGCCCAATATTCATTACGTTGAGAAAAATATATTCATCCCCAACGCTGTTAACCTGATAAGCAGTTTTCTCTGATTTTCCGTCTCCTGAATTTTTGATCGCCTCTGTAAGAAGCCTCAACTGTGCTAAGTGATGCGTGAAATTCCCTATATCTTTCATCTGATCATAGGCACGGAGCAAAATAAGAATAATATCGAGATTGGTAGGATCTCTAGCATAAAGGATTTTCCCAAGTCTTATACATTCTGAAAAATCATTCTTTTTAAAAGCTTGTGCTAAACTTTTGAATTCTTCCTCTGCCTGAGAAACTTTATCTTTTCTGAAATTTCTGCCGTAATACAAATGCTTTGCTTCTATACTGTCCAATGACTTTGGAAGACCTTTATATTTAAATATAAGTTTTTCGTAATTGTATGCAGAATCTGGGTTGCTGAGATTCTTCCCGATATTTTTTATATCGGGTTTTGTTTTCTGGCCCAACGCAAAAAACGGGAGAATAATGAGAAAGAATATGATTCCGTATCTCATTAATCTTCTTTTTCAGTTGCCTGATCCTCGTCGTTATCAAAATATTCGAAAAGAAAATCATTGTAAGGGAATCTTGAAATATGGATTTTCATCACCTCATCATAAATCAGTCTTTTCATTTCCGGGAAATTTTCTTTCGTTAAAGCGGAAATAAATACTGCAGGATGCTTGGATTTTGCCATCCATGTTCTTTTCCATTCCTCCAGGGAAACATTCTTGCTGGAGCCCGGAGTAAGATCGTCTTCGTCTTTTTTCTCATAGCTGAAATCATCGATTTTGTTGAAAACCATGATCATTGGTTTCTGATGGGCATTGATTTCCATCAGAATCTGATTGACAGATTCGATATGATCCTCAAAACTTTCGTGTGAAATATCAACCACATGAATCAAAAGATCTGCTTCGCGCACTTCATCCAGAGTAGACTTAAAAGATTCTACCAACTGAGTCGGCAATTTCCTGATAAAGCCCACCGTATCCGTCAGGAGGAAGGGCAGATTACCGATCACTACTTTTCTTACGGTTGTATCAAGAGTTGCGAAAAGTTTATTTTCAGCAAAAACATCAGATTTAGATATTGCATTCATCAATGTAGATTTCCCTACGTTGGTATATCCTACCAAAGCTGCACGTACCACCTTTCCACGGTTATTTCGCTGAGTAGCCATTTGTTTGTCAATCACTTTCAGCTTATCTTTCAACAGAGATATTCTGTCACGGATAATCCTTCTGTCGGTTTCAATTTCCGTTTCACCGGGACCACGCATCCCGATTCCCCCTTTCTGTCTTTCCAGGTGGGTCCACATTCTTGTTAATCGGGGAAGTAAGTATTGGTACTGCGCCAACTCTACCTGAGTTCTTGCATACGAAGTCTGGGCTCTTTGGGCAAAAATATCAAGGATAAGATTGGTTCTGTCCAGAATTTTCACTTCTATTTCTTTTTCAAGATTCTTAAGCTGAGAAGGAGATAACTCATCATCAAAAATAATAGTTCCTATCTCATTTTCTTTTACATATTCTTTAATTTCCTGTGCTTTTCCGCTGCCTACAAAAGTTTTCGGATCCGGTTGAGTTAAATTCTGAGTAAAGCGCCTGTCTATGGTAGCACCTGCCGTTAAAGCTAAAAACTCTAACTCGTCCATATATTCCTGTAACTTATCAGCATCCTGATTCTGGGTAACAACGCCCACCAAAACTGCCTTTTCGTAACTGTGTTGTTTCTTTTCTAACATTAAATTCTGTATAACTTATAAGATTTACAAGATAACATTTTTAATTTATAAATGCAAATCAAGTCGTCAGATCCAGTGATTTTCCCTTTTTAATTCCAGTTCTTTTCCTCTGGTTTCCCGCTATCGCTTCCTGTTACCTTTACATCACAAAACCCTCAATAACAGGAAACAACCTCAAATCCTTAAATAACCCATATTATGTTTACCATGAAAAGAACCTTTATCTACGTTTTATTTTTGACTGTCTGCACTGCATTTCCAGTCAATGCGCAAAAGACAGTTCTCACTGCAGGATCAGACCTGACAGGAAGCAGCGGCTCTGTCTCATACAGTATTGGGCAGACTGACTATATCGCTAAAGGAAACAATCAAATTTTAGAAGGTGTACAGCAAGCATATGAAATCACAACCTTATCTACAGCAGAGACTGAAGATTCAGGCAAAAAAGAAATTGTTTTGTATCCGAACCCTTTCAAAGATTTTGTATTTCTGGATTTTGCTGCAAATGATTATCGAAATTCGGAATACCAACTGTATGATTCTTCAGGAAAACTTGTCCAGACAGCACCTGTAAAAGAATCAAAATCAGAATTGAATTTTTCAGCCCTTCCTTCGGCGATGTATATCATCAGAATTAATCAGAACGGAAAAAATATTAAAACTTTTAAAATCATTAAAAAATAATTCCAATGAAAAAAATTTTACTAACCGCAGGCATGATGCTGGGTCTGCATTTAATTGATGCCCAGGCTCCGGAAAAGATGAGCTATCAGGCTGTGATGAGAAATGTATCAGGCCAGTTGCTTACCAATCAGAATATCGGCGTTAAAGTCAGCATACTGCAGGGCTCCCCGGCAGGAACAGCTGTTTATTCTGAAAGATTAACCGGAACCACCAATATCAATGGACTCATCAGTATGGAAATCGGAACAGGAACTGTACTTTCAGGAACTTTTTCAGCCATTAACTGGGCTTCCGGAAATTATTATTTAAAGACCGAAACCGATCCATCAGGAGGAACAAGTTATACCATTTCCGGAACAAGTCAGTTATTAAGTGTTCCTTATGCGATGTATGCAAAAACATCAGGAAACTCAGGGGGAGGCTTTACAATACCTTACACTGCGACAGCAAACCAGACATCCAATTTATTTTCCATTACCAATGACGGAGACGGAACATCACTGGAAGGAATCAACAATACCACCACATCGAGCATCACTGCCGCAAAAGGCGTTGTGACGAATACAGCTCCCGGGGGTTTTTCTTCCGGTGTCCGTGGAATTAACAACGGGACGGGAGGTTTAGGAATCGGAGTCTGGGGTTCGCAGGCAGGAAGCGGATGGGGAGTATACGGCGTAACCCCTAACGGCCTGGGAGTGTACGGTAATTCTTCCGGATCAGGATACGGAGTATATGCCAACAGCACCTCAGGAACCGGATTGAACGCAACCAGTACGAATGGTCCCGCTGCTAATATTTCAATATCCAACAATGCAAACAACAGTAATGTTCTCGCTGCGAACACCTTAGGAAACGGCACTGTCATTGATGTGACCACTTCGGGGTCGGGTGCCGGTGTAAAGAGTTTTACAGGATCCGGTTTTGCGATACAGGGAAATACATCTCAGCAGACTTCTGCAGGAATATATGGTGAAAATACGGGAAATGGAGAGGCTGTTGTCGGCATTACCAACAGTGGAATTGCGGGTGCTGTTGTCGGAAGAAATAATGGTGCAGGATATGGAGTCAGAGGTTTTGTTTCCGGAAATACTTCAGGAACAAGTGTCGGCGTTTTCGGACAGGCAGGCCTCAATTCAGGCACAGGACGGGCAGGCAGGTTTGAAAACACCAATGCGGCAAATGACAGAAACACTTTTGAAGTTGAATCAAACAGTACCGGGAATATTCCGGACAATACCTTAGGAAATGTTGCCTCTTTTCTCTCAAGCAATACCAGCAGCGTAAGTGCTGCAGTTCGGGGGGAAACCAAGACCATCTTCGGAAATTTCGGAGCTGCCGGGATTTTTGGGGTCGCCTCAGGCACCGGTGGGTTCGGTGGATTATTTTATTCTTCAAACATCAATGGAAACGGAAGGGCTTTAGTGGCACTGACTGATGGTAACGGAGACGCTATTGTGGCTAACGCAGGCAAAGACGGGGATGCTATTGAAGCTAACGTTGACGGCTCCGGACGTGCCATCTATGGCTGGATTCCTACCTTCAGCAGCGGTAAAGCTGCAGAATTTAAGAACTTTAACACGTCGAATACATCAACAGCTTTAAGTGCGACCACCGTAGGAAACGGAATTGCCGGAGACTTTTTCACAGACAATACCAATGGTACTTCACCGGCTGTGAAAGGAAAAGTAAATTCCATATTTGCCAACTTCGGAACTGCCGGCGTTTATGGTGAATCCGCAGGTACGGGTGGCTTTGGAGGTCTGTTTTATGCCAGCAATGCTGCAGGTAATGGTCCGGCATTAATAGCATTGGCCAATGGGAACGGAAACGGAATCACAGCCAATGCAAAAAATGCAGGAGACGGTGTCGAAGCAACTGTAGACGGAACAGGAAGTGCCGTGTATGGCTGGGTTCCCAACTTTGGAACAGGACGGGCCGGATATTTCAGAAATTTCAATACCGCAAATTCCCAGGCTGTACTTTCAGTCACCAACGCAGGCACTGGAACCGGGTTTTTTATTAATCACACAGGAGCTTCAGGGAACATCGCCGTTTTTCAGAGTGCAGGAGCAAACGTTGCAAGAGTAAATAAAGCCGGAACAGGCTTCTTTAACGGAGGAACCCAGAACAGCGGGGCCGATGTTGCAGAAGTTTTTGATGTCGAAGGAAATATTTCAGCTTACGAAGCAGGTGACGTTCTCGTTATTTCCACCACCAGCGACAGAGCTGTTGAAAAATCAGCGAAGGCCTACTCTACCCTGGTGGCTGGAGTGTACGCCACAAAACCAGGCGTTTTACTGACTGAAGAAAATGCAGATGCTGATCTTTCAGGTAAAGTTCCTATGGGGGTTATCGGAGTAATCCCGACTAAAGTCTGCCTGGAAGGAGGAATGATCAGACGGGGCGATCTGCTGGTAACCTCGTCCAGGCAAGGAGTTGCCATGAAAGCCAATCCTAAAAAAGTCAGAACAGGACAGGTCATTGGAAAAGCGCTTCAGGATTACGACCAGGACTCAACCGGAAAAATAAAAGTATTAGTTAACATTAAATAAAATTATCATGAAATCATTTTATATCATCTCTTTTTTATTCTTATGCGTGATTACTTATGCACAGGAAAAAACAACAACAGAAGTTCAGGATCAGGAAAAAGTTTTAAAAGAAGCTAAAGAATCTGAAATGAAAATGAAGAGAGAAAGTGAAACGAAAAGTCAAAAAAAAGAAAAACAAAACAGACTTGCGTCCGAACAGGTGGAGGAGAAAAAAGAACAAACTGTAAAAACTCAGGGCCAGAATGACCAGGGAAAACTACTGCCAGACACCGCAAGTTTTGAAGAAGTCTTAGCATTGGTTCCTAACAGACAAAATATAAAGAAGCAAAATATTCCAGCATCTGATTCTAAGGTTCGGGGATTACCGAATACCGCAACTTTAGAGGAAATCAGGAAAACAATCCCAAAAAACTAAACCTGGAATCATTGTCTGACAAAACAAGTCCGTAGTTGCTGCGGACTTATTGTTTTATATCCGGGGAATTAATCCCAGTCGGCAGCAATAAATTTCATTTTGTTTCCACCTTTGTCAGAAAGGATTAACTGGTGTCCCACGATGGTATAACGGTTCATTTTATCGAATTTTCTTAAAAAATCATCTTCAAGACTGCTGTTCTTACAAGCCATCTCTGTACTCCCGAGACCTGAGATTTTCAACCTTCCGTTCTTTTTAAATTCTGTCACATAAAGAATTTTATTACATCCCATTGAGGCATTACCTTTTATCTTATTATTGCCTGTTTTTTCACCTGTTAAATTAATTTCAGCTTTATTTTCAATCAATTGTTGCCTGGTAAAATCATCAAATTCAACAAGCATCCATTCCCTTTGATAATGCAGATTATTTATTGGAACAGCAGAGCAGTTTAAAACCAAACATAAGATGAAAAAGGTATAAACAAATGGCAAAATGTTTTTCATACCACTCAGTCACCCATTTCCATACCAATAACTCATGGATTATCGTAAAAATTAGTAAATTAGCCCCACAAAAATTATTTTAAAAATGAAAAGAATATTTTTACTATTCACTTTCTTGTTGGGTTTTGTCCAAATGAGGGCAGACGAAGGGATGTGGCTGTTGATGCTCATCAAAAGGCTTAACGGCGTAGATATGCAGAAAGAAGGTCTGCACTTGACTCCTGAAGAGATTTATTCTGTTAATAATTCAAGTCTTAAAGATGCGATTGTAAGCTTTGGCGGATTCTGTACAGGAGAAATCGTATCAGACAAAGGATTGATCTTTACCAACCACCACTGTGGTTACGGTGCGGTTGCAGCAGCTTCCACTCCGGAAAAAGACTACCTGAAGAATGGTTTCTGGGCAATGAAAGACAAAGATGAATTCAATGCAAAAGATCTTTATGTTAGATTTTTGGTAAGAATGGATGACGCTTCCCAGAGAATCAATTCTAAACTGAACAACAACATGACCGCAGCAGAAAGAAAAGCTGTAATCGATGCTGAAACAAAAGCAATCCAGTCAGAAAATTCTGAAAACGGAAAATATAATGTTGTTGTAAGAGATTTCTTCAACGGGAATGAATTTTATTATTTCGTTTATCAGGATTATAAAGATATCAGGCTGGTAGGTGCACCTCCATCTGCCATCGGAAAATATGGTGGTGATACTGACAACTGGGAATGGCCGAGACATACAGGAGACTTTACCGTTTTCAGAGTATATGCAGATGCTGCTGGAAACCCTTCAGAATTCAAGCCAACCAATGTTCCTTTAAAACCTAAGCATTTTTTACCTGTCTCTATCAAAGGAATCAAACCAGGTGACTTCTCAATGATCTTAGGTTACCCGGGAAGAACAAACCGTTACCTTACTTCATACGGGATCAATCAGATGGTTTCAAAAGACTATCCTGCATGGGTAGAAACTTCCAAACTGGCAATGGATGTCATGAAGAAGTACATGGATAAAGACAAAACCACTCAATTGGCCTATGCTTCTCAATATGCTTCTGTAGCCAACTACTGGAAAAACAGGCAGGGAACAATCGATGCTGTGATAAAAAACGGAACAATTGGTGATAAGCAAAATATCGAGCAAAAGTTCAGACAGTGGTCTGCTCAGTCAGGAAACGAAATGTATAATGGGGTTTTAGAGCAGCTTGAAACATATTACAAGCAGGTTTCAGACAGAAATGTGGAAAGAAATTACGCTTCCCTGCTTACAAGAAATGCAAAATATATTGCTCTGGCTTATCAGCTGGCTCCGGCTCTTGATGCTTACGCAAAGCAGGATATGGCAGGAAGACTTGCCATGAAACCAAAAGTTGAAGCAGCCATTAAAGAAGCATATGACAATATCAATACTGCTTTGGAAGGAGAAATGCTTAATTCTTTAGTTAACCTTTACCAGACGAAAGTTAAAGCTGACGTAGCTTCGCCTACGATTATGGCTTTGGATGCAAACACATTATCCAATGTAGCATTCTCATCTATTTTTGCTAACAAAACATCCGTAACAAACTTTGTTCTGAACCCGGACCGTTTGAAACTGGACGCAGATCCGTTGTTGAAAATAGCAAGAGGAGTTGCAGAAGACCAGAAAGCATCAGGTGAAAGATTTGTAAAAATCGATGACAATTTTGCTAAAAACAACCGTCTTTTCTTAGCCGGCCTTATGAAAGCAATGCCTGAGAAAAAATTCTACCCGGATGCCAACTCAACCATGAGATTAACTTACGGACAGATTGATACGCTTCCTATCAGAACCGACAGAAACTATTTCGGGGTGACTGATAATTACTATACAACAATGGAAGGTTTAGTAGGTAAGTACAAAGCAGGTGACGAAGAATTTGATCTTCCACAAAGGGTAATTGCTCTTCAGAATGCTAAAGACTATGGTCAATATGCTGATAAAGCAGGTTACCTTCCGGTAAACTTCCTTTCCAATAATGACATTACGGGTGGAAACTCCGGTTCTCCTGTAATTGACGGTGACGGAAACCTGATCGGCATTGCATTCGACGGCAACAGCGAAGCACTAAGCGGTGACATCGTTTTCGAAGATCAGTGGCAAAAAACCATCAGCGTAGATATCCGTTTCGTTCTCTGGACGATTGACAAATATGCAGGTGCAAGAAGGATCGTTGATGAATTGAAATTGGTAAGGGATGAAAATACTCCTGCTGATACAGGTGCATCTAAAATCAAAACTGCAGCTCCTGCAAAAAAGAAAAAGAAATAATCTTTTCTCAATAAGAGTAAGAACCGTGGAATTTATTTCACGGTTTTTTTTTAATTAATTTTGATCTACAAAAAACATTTATCGTACCCAAAAAAGCAAATAATGAAGCATTTTAAACTACTTCTTCTGTTAGTCTTTTTCATTATTGTGAACTGTGAGAAGAAAGATCACAGTCGTGTTATAATTAAGGAAAATCCTGTTGAATCAGCCTTAAATTTAAAATCAAAGGACACCACAGCATTTCATGAAACAGCCTCATTACTGCCTCAGCCTTTCACAGGTGACTTTTTAAAGATCGAAAATGTTGAAATCAATGATCATAAAATCATCCTTTCACATAACGAATTTGACACTCTGTATCCCGTATTGATTCTGTAAAAACAGAGATATGGGAATGTGGAAGCCCATTCGATTGGTTAGATCAGGACTGGATGATCAAAACTTATGGAAAACGAAATTCTGGAACGTTTGAAAGATTTGACGGAAAGATTACTTCTATATATACAAACAGTACAGAATTTAACACGAACCAACATGTATTCCTTTTTAATACTGCGAGAGCTGACAGAAACAATTTTAAGATTATCTCCAATAATATTGTACTGGATCAGAACACAACGATAGAGAAGTTCCGGAACTTATTTCCGAAACTTGAAAAAGAAACCACCGATGAGAAAAATGAATTCCGTTTTAGAATTTCTACAGGTACCGACGGTGAAGACGCCTTTTTGTTTTATTTCAAAAACGGACGATTGAGCCGGTTTACTTTATGGTGGCTTTTATGTTGAGACCTTAAACATTCCAGAATTCGCGATCCAGGCTCCTGTACTGGATGGCTTCAGAAATATGATGAGACTGTATTTTTTCAGACTCTTCAAGATCAGCAATGGTTCTGGCAACCTTTAAAATCCTGTCATAAGCCCTGGCTGAAAGATTCAGTTTTTCCATTGCTACTTTGATGAGGTTGAAAGAGCTGCTGTCCAGTTCACAAAACTTCTCCAGTTCGCGGGAACCAATCTGAGCATTATAGCTGATTGACAAATCTTTATATCGCTCATTCTGTATCTCGCGGGCAGTCAGAACCCGCTTTCTGATGTCTTCACTTTTTTCACCTTTCCTCTTTTCCGCCAGCTGTTCGAACTCGACTTTCTGCACTTCCACATGAATATCAATCCGGTCTAAAAGTGGTCCCGACAGCTTATTCATATACCGCTGCATTTCAAAGGAAGACGAAGTATTATTAGGATCATCCGGAAAATAACCGCTCGGACTTGGATTCATTGATGCAACCAGCATAAAGCTTGATGGATAATTGATGGTAAACTTTGCTCGTGAAATAGTTACCTCCCGGTCCTCCAGAGGCTGCCGCATAACTTCGAGAACCGTTCTTTTAAATTCCGGCATTTCATCTAGGAACAGGACTCCGTTATGGGCAAGAGAGATTTCTCCGGGCTGAGGGTAACTTCCTCCGCCTACAAGTGCCACATCTGAGATTGTGTGGTGAGGCGACCTGAACGGACGAACAGTCATCAGAGAAGTTTCTGTTCCCATTTTTCCGGCTACAGAATGTATTTTAGTCGTCTCTAAAGCTTCCTTTAAAGTAAGTGGTGGCAAAATACTCGGTACCCTTTTCGCCAGCATGGTTTTTCCGCTTCCCGGTGGTCCGATGAGAATAATATTATGTCCGCCTGCTGCGGCAACCTCCATTGCCCGCTTTGCCGTTTCCTGACCTTTTACTTCTGAAAAATCAAACGGAAAACTGTTGATTTTCTCCTGAAATTCTTTCCGGGTATCCAAAACAACTTTTTCAAGCGGTATTCCTTCATTGAAGAAACCGATGACTTCACTGATATTTTCAACCCCGTACACCTCAATATTATTTACGATGGCAGCTTCCCTTGTGTTCTGTTTCGGTAAAATGATTCCTTTAAAACCTTCTTCACGGGCCTGTATAGCGATGGGCAAAACTCCTTTGATCGGCTGCAGGCTACCGTCTAGGGACAGTTCGCCCATAATGACATAATCCTGTACATTTTCAGCCTGAATCTGATCAGAGGCAATTAAAATTCCGATGGCAATACTCAGATCATACGCAGCTCCCTCCTTCCGCAAATCTGCAGGAGCCATATTAATTGTAATTTTCTTTCCGGGAATTTTATAGCCTACGTTTTTCAGTGCAGCAGAGATTCGGTAACTGCTTTCTTTGATGGCATTGTCAGGAAGACCTACGAGATGGTATCCTACTCCGCCTGTATCAATATTTACTTCTATCGTGATGGTCTGAGCAGATACTCCAAAAATGGAACTTCCATAAATTTTAATCAGCATTGTCTTGTGTTTGAAGTAAAATTAAAAAATTTCTGCTAAATATCAAAGCCTGATTTATCGTCAGGCTTTGATTTCTTACAATGATATTGTATTTGTAAATTGTATTTTAGATGTTCTTGTTCTGGGGAAGATTACGCTTAATCTATGCTGTAATTATATGTTATATTAGCCCAGAAAACTTCATCTCCAACCTGGGTCATACCAGCCGGGTTATTGAATGTAACTGATGGAAAAAAATTATTATATTTAGCAATTCCAAACCCTGTTGCTTTCGAAACGAATAGAGATTGAGAATTATCTGAAGGAACTTTTTTCACATACTTGAAAACCCTTTTTATTTTTAAAGATGATGCACTTTTATCAAAATTCCCCAGATATTCTATATTGTTATTTACATTAATAAAAACAGAATCCTGTTTCAACGAAATACTGTACTTCAGATCGGAAGCGTTTTCCGTCACCAATTTCAGACTCATCTCTTCAAGGTTAAGTTCTGCTTTTTTCCATGAAGGTTCCTTGTAAAGTGTCCAGTAATTTTGAATATAACCTTCATCAACATTCATTGAATTTCCTGAAGGACCCTTATAAAGATTTACATTATTTACAGTATAACTTTTAAAATTCAGATTATATATTTTAGAAGAAAAAGGATCAGGACTAGGAGTGGTTATTTCATCATCTCCACCACATGCAATACATGTCAGGAATATTGCAATTAAATATACATATATTTTCATCTTACAAAATTAATCAATTATAATAAATGTATTGTTCGTGCTCGGAAGCAATTTATACATATAATCCTCCTCATAATTTGAAAAATATTCACATGGAAATCTTCCTCTCGGAACACATACTCCCTGTTCACGATGATAAGGAAGATTCGGAATACTCATTCCTGTATTTAAGCCTGCATTTTGAAGGGTGACCTGCTCTACAGTCTCTGTATAATTCCAGTTATTTGACATTGCTCCTCCGATTTTAACTCCTTTTTTTAACTTCTTTTCAATATTAAACTTAATACTCGGAGGTGCTATCATATTAGTATGACTACGGCTTGAGTAAAAATATAGCTTAAGATCCACATTTTTATTACGTCCGCTTGTAATAATATTTTCTTGTACCATACGCACATATACCGGAGGTTTTCTGATATCATATTTAAACTTTGTTTTTACCTGAGAATTATCATTCAAATAAGAATAAGAGCAAAAAATTGGAACTCCCGGCTGATTTTTGGAAAATGTTCCTTTTGCTACATGATTTACAAAAGACTGATATCCCTGAAAAGACTGCACGGCTGTCACACCACTTCCTCCAATTAAGTAAAGATTAAAATCTGCTCCATCAAGAAAGTTTTTCTCTTCCTGAGTAAGTGTGCTTTGCCCATTAACAAATAATTTACTAAAGCTTTCGTTCAAAATAGTTTTTGCCGTCTCAGTAAGCTCATTCGTTTCGATAGAAAGTACTCCCATACGTCCATAAGAAATTGAACTTACATATACCGGTTCAACACCTCCGGTATCTAAATTAGTGTCATTGAACAAAGAGCCATTGGGAAGATCCATATCCAAGGTAAATGATGTTTGGTAAAACTTAATATAAAAACCAGTTCTTTTTGAAATCATTCCTTCTTCAATATTTGTTGATGATGAGTTTTTTCCAAAAAGTGATCTTGTATTTACATTTGAACCAAATGTAACCTTCAATTCGTCATAAGATGTAAATTGTTCAATACTGTAACTCAATGTTCCATTCTGAGTAAAGTCAGCAGTCTGAAGATAATCCTGTACAAACTGTCTGGTAGCAGAAAGAGATGGATTATTCATAGTGAAAGCCGTTTTTTTGTTAATTGCGGGAATTGACAGAGACACGGTCACTGGCTTGACGGATGCATTTATGGGTTTAAAATCCAAGTTTTGAATTGAATTGCCTTTTAGAAGCGATCCCGGAAAAATATACATCGCCAAATTGGGAAGAACTACAGATTGTGAAGATTCGAATTCCTTTGTTTCAGTAAATTCTTCTTCGTCTATTTTTCTAAAAATAGATTTGGAACTAACATTTTTATTTTTTAGAAAAGAAGGGTAGGTACCATACGATGTTATATCAATGACTTGCTGTGAGGATCTTTCTAAAACTTGTTCATTCTCTCTGCTGAGAGAATCTGTCGCACAACTTTGTAAGGCAGTCATTGAGACTGCCATTGCATAAAAAAACTTTTTCATTAATCCTTTTCTACCGTAAATGTTGTGTAATATACAGAGTTATCTCCTGCATGAGAAGCTGAGAAATAAATTGGAACTCCAGGAGCTTGAGCGGTAAACTGTCCACCACTAACTATAAAGCTAACAAATCCTTCATATCCGGTTACAACCTGTACCGCATCAGAACCTACACCTCCCAAAATATAAACTGTCAAATCAGATTCTTCAAGAATTTTTTTACTCTGAACATCAATACTTAAAGATCCGTTGACCATTTTTGCATTTAGGGCTGCTTTTAAAGCAAAAGCTGTTTCGTTATATGAATAATCTGACTCCAAAGATATTACCCCTAATCTTCCATAAGTAATTGAGTTGATGTAAACCGGATTATTGGGCGTAGCTAAACTTAAATCAGATTCATTTTTAAATATATTGCCATTATCAGGTATATCCATGTCGATGGTAAAATTCTTTTGAGTGAATTTCGCAAATATTCCAGTATTTTTCTTCACCTTGTTATTACTTCCATTGATATCAATATTAAAAATCCCCCCTATGTTTACATTTGCTCCAAAAGCAATTTTCAATTCACTATAATAAGAGAATTGTTTAATGTTATAATCGAAAGAAAGAATTTGCTGACCACTGAAGTTAGCATCATTCATTGCCTTAAATATTGAAGCTCTCATACTTGAAAGTGAAGGCTTTTGAATTTGATCTACTACATATGCTGAAGGGAAAGAATAAGAAATGGTAATCGGCTTCGTAGGATAAGTAATTGGTGTATACGACAGATTATCCAATGTAGTTGAATTATATACACCTCCAATAAATGTTTTATTGGGTGCAGTAACAACCATCTGATCACTGTTTAAAGTGACAGTACTGATTTTTGCACTGGACGTTAATTTTTTTCCATCTACAAAGATTTCGTCGTAGTTTAAATTTTTTGAAGGTAATACAACTGTTGGATTAACACCTCTGGAAGGCAATGTTTTTGTCACTACATTTTGAATTTCCTGATTTGCTTCATAATTTAGGTCATCATTACAAGATGTAACAAAGAAGCTTAAAAGGCCTACTATAGCTAGCGGCATCATGATTTTTTTCATATAATATTTCCTTTTAGAGCGACAAAAATATATTTTAAAAGTCAAAATAACAAATAATTATCACCTTATAATCACTATTCAGTGATTATAAAAATATTAAATATTTTATGATATTTTAAAATAGTTAATGTCCCTACAACTAATGAAATTCAGCCAAACTAAATTAATACCCATATAAAACTTTTTATACGATATAAATATTTTCAATAAGCTAAAAAATAATTTTATACGATAAATAATTAAAACTCTTTCAGGTCATCGAGTTTAGAAAAATTATAAACGATAGTAGTGACCAAATCATTTTATAATAATTGGTGTGATCAAGATGACGGAATCTGAAAGTATTACAGGTCATCAAAGAATTTTCCGTTCACTTTTATCAGGCTACAAAATAGATTTAATAATCCCAGATTATTAAATTACGACTCCCTAATTTCATATACCATACTTTCTTCTCCTTAAAAATTTAAAAATAATTGTCGTGAGAGAACTCTACTTTAAAATAATAAACAGATCTGATAGTCCGGTAATTCGTAACTCCGAAATCCCGTACCTGTTTTAAAAATATAAGTGATCGATTTTGAAAAGAAAAAAACCACAACTTCAAATTACATTCGAGTTTCTTAATATTTTAATACATTTGTTGTACACTGATGGTGTATTGCATATTATCAGAACGCACCATAGGGGATCAATATCGAAAACAGCACTTCATAATGAAATGACAATGAACGTAAAACCTGAAATATCCTGGACAGATTTTAAAAAATTAGACATCCGATGTGGAACCATTATTTCCGTCAATGATTTTGAAAAAGCCAGAAACCCTTCTTATCAGCTTGACATCGATTTTGGAGATTTGGGAATCAGAAAATCAGCAGCCCAGATTACTACGCTTTATAACAAGGAAGAATTGATTGGAAAGCAGATTTTAGCCGTGGTAAATTTTCCTAAAAAACAGATTGCCAATTTTTTCAGTGAATGTCTGGTTTTGGGAGTGTACGGAGAAGATGCAAAAGATGTGACGCTTCTAACTCCATCTCTTCCAGCGAAAAACGGACAGCAGGTAGGATAATTATTGAATAATTAAATTAATCAGAAACGAAATGATTCAGAATATTCCTTTTGAAAAAGTCTTATTCCTTGATATTGAAACAGTACCGAATTCAGGTTCCTGGGATGAACTTTCTGAGACAGAGCAGCATCTGTGGGATAAGAAAACCCGATTTCAGAGAAAAGATGAAATTTCTGCCGAAGATTATTACGAAAAAGCCGGAATTATGGCCGAGTTTGGAAAAATCATCTGCATCAGCATTGGAATGCTTGAAAAAAATGAAACTTTAAGAATAAAAAGTTTTGCCAATGATGATGAGAAAAAACTGTTGCAGGAATTTGGCGAACTGTTCAACAGCCCAAGGCTTCGTGATGTGATTCTTTGTGCCCACAATGGAAAAGAGTTTGACTTTCCATGGATTGCAAGACGTTTTCTAATTAACGGAATGCAGCCCCCGTCTCCTTTCCAGATGTTTGGAAAAAAACCATGGGAAATTCCACATCTTGACACGATGGAATTATGGAAATTCGGAGACTATAAAAGCTTTATTTCTCTGGAATTATTAGCTCATGTTTTCGGAATTCCAACGCCAAAAGATGACATCGACGGCTCAATGGTTTCATCAATCTACTACATAGAAAAAGACTTGCAGCGAATAGTTAACTATTGTGAAAAAGATGTCTTAACTTTGGCAAACATTTTCCGACGAATGCGTCAGGAAGATTTATTGCACAGAAATATCAATTTAGATTAACAGATGAACTTTACAGACGATCAGATTGCCGACATCGGTGAAGAAATTATAAGAGTACTGAAAACCGTTTATGACCCGGAAATTCCGGTGGATATTTACGAATTGGGATTGATTTATGACGTTCAGATTTCGGAAGAAGCCGATGTGAAAATCATTATGACCCTAACAAGTCCTAACTGTCCCGTTGCGGAAAGTCTTCCACAAGAGGTAAAAGACAAAGTGAAAGAAGTGGAAAACGTAAAAGAAGTGGAGTTGGAACTTACTTTTGAACCGACCTGGAACAAAGATATGATGAGTGAAGAGGCGAAGTTTGAGCTGGGAATGCTTTAAGATTTATAAATTTTAAACTCGATATATAATTCAAATAATCTTTTGGAGCTATCTTTATAATTTCTAAACACAAGCTCTAAATTTAATATTCTTCTTTTCCAAAATATTGTAGCAATACCTTACTTTATAAAAAATTTGTAATGTGGTCAAAAATAGTTAGTGCTTTTGACAAAAATAATTCGTAATATTTGGCGGCTGATTAGAAGAGGAAGTAAGCAATGCTGAGGAGCAACTTACCAGGAATACAATAAGCGCTGTAAACAATAGTTTAAAGGATGGTTTTTACCATCCTTTTTTTGTAAATTATTGGAACAGCTTTATGGCTGAAAAAAACCTTTTATGCCTTTATGTTTTTGTAAAAAAGATACCATTGAATAAACTTTTTTCTCCGACTTTTGGTAAGTCCCCGATGAATATTAAGATTACCTTTCAGATGACCAAAAAAAGATTCTATACCGTTGGTTGTTTTCGGGATTTTATGATTTGCAGGAAGGTAAACATATTAGGCAAAGCCTTTCTGATAACCGAAAAACACCTTCTCACCATCTTGTGGGTGTACCAATATCTTCCGGTTTCCTGACTATATGATTTTTCATTCAAAAAATTCCTTATGCTTTTCAGACCAGTCCAAAAATTCTTTGAACCAATATTGTTTTTTAACTTCACTATCAATAAAATGAAGTTTGCATACAATTTCACGCAACTCAAAACCGGCTATAGACTTTGGATAAGCGGAAAGCCATATTTTGCACATCCTTTGAATATGAAAAAGACATCTTGAACAGGAACTTTCGGACAAACTTTATGGATGGCTTTCAGCAGAGATTTGTCACCATCACAGGTTATGCCGCCAATTTTATTCCCAGATTAAGAATGTTTTCCAAATCTTCCTTCATCTCCTCATAATGCTCTCCGTCTGTAATTCTATAGAGTTAGGTTTATTTAAAAATATTATCTCTATAAACCACCAGGCAGATTTCATTCGAAAAATAAGTGCCGTCAATAAGCAAATAAACTTCTTTGTTCTGGCTGTAACTGAGCTTCGGAGCTTTGATAAGCATAACAGTAAAATACCGCTGAAGAGTACTGGCCGAATATCCGGATTCTGCTGAAATTTGCTCATAAGTTTGTTTTCCGACAATCATTTTTTAAACCAAATCTCTTTATTTTTTAAGCTCACAGATTTATTCTCTGAAGTAAAATAAATGCAACAATTTTTACATTTAAAACGACGCTTACCATTTTGTTTTCCCCAGGAAATTACATTTAGGCTTTTGCAACTCCAACAACGATTTTTTTTGAATTTTCAGCCATAAAAAAAGTTTATTGAAACAAAGTTCAATAAACTTTCTGTGTCATCAGTAACAATCGCCATTACAAAGAAGTTCACCAACTATTTTTGACTATTAAACCTAAAAATTATATTTATAATAGTATATTAAAAGCCATCCGATTACAGATGGCTTTTCTTTTACATTAAAACTAGTTCAAAATTTGAACTAATTATTTTTAATAGAAAGAAGTTGATATTCTTTCTTTACTTTCAATTCATCATTACTGTAACCAGAGAAATTAAAAATAGTAACATTCTTATCGTCATTTTTATCAGGTGAAACTTCAATATATACCTCTTCTGAATTACTAACACTTTTTTTGAAGTTATCGGCTTTACAAATCGCATATATTAAAATTTCATCGCCATATTGGATTCTATTATTATCTCTAATTTCTGCTCTATAAATACTTTTTGTACTTAGATAACCACAATAAGGTAAAGATTTATCAAAATCATGAATGATTACTTTTATTAATTTATTATTTGTTTGTGAATTGATTTGCTTTTCACAATTACAATTAGCAAAAGCTGACAAGATTCCGAACAAAATTACAGTCTTTATCATTTCCTTTTATTTTTCTTTTGTTATTGACAATATTTTAAATGAACCTGACGATGGTGATATATCGGTATTCATTTTATATTTATAGGCGCCATAATTTACTTCTGATCCTATTGCCGGACTTGGAAGGTCAGTTGTCTGTCTCTCAGTAAGTGTATTACGAGGTATCCCTGTGTGATAAGACAACGCATCTACTTCAGAAACAAGCGCAGCATTATGATAAGAGGTAAATTTCGACGACAGTCTCATTCCACCAAACTGTCTTGGCTGCATATCATTAATTCTTTTTCCTGAATCAGAATATCTATCACCTGCTTCTAATCTTTCTTTTATTATGTGCGCATAGAAAGAACCTTTTATTTCTTTATTTGCTTTTCCAATATCACCTACATCAACATTTGTACTTACAAAACCATCAACAAAAGTTTCCTTATCATTATTTACTGCATTAATAGGGAAATCATTTTCTGATGTTATTGCGCTCTTAAATAAATCTGCATTAGTTCCTTTACCATATTTACCATTTTTTGCAACCAATAAACCATTTTTCACTTCATAATCTCCCCCTGTTACTTCATTTACTTGCGAAACTAGTTTTTTTTGATCTTCTTTCGAGCCGCTTACAGGTATTTTTTCCGGTGCCATTCCAGTAGGATCAATATATCTTATAGGATTATCAAAGGCATAGTTATAAGGTGACCATCTTGGCATTTTTTCAGTAAGTGGATCCACTCCAAACCAAATACTTAACCTCGGATTATAATACCTTGCACCATAATAATACAGTCCGGTTTCTTCATCAAGTTCCTTGGCATTGAATTTATATGGACTATTATAAACTCCGGTCATCTGCTCTGCCATTGTTTCCCCGAATGGTAAATTTAGGAAAAATTGTGTTGCTTCTCCATGATGTTCAGTAATAAATGTTGCTGTTCCCAAATGGTCACTATGCATATAGTATACACCATCCTGTTGCTGCGGACCTTTTGCCAATTCGGTTGTTAGCTGACTGAAATCGATTCCTGCTTTCTCAAGGTATAATTTCAGATCCCCTTTGTTTTCTTCTTTCTGCTTGTTGCCCATACCAGAGCCTGTCTGCTTCATTACAGAAAAGTCAAAATCCATGATTCTGCTTGCAACTCTCTGAGTACCCGCATAGTAATGTTTTGTCAGTTTATTATCCGAATTCTCTACATGATAGGCATTAGGATATACTTTATAGCTGCTTACGTAAATCGATCCCGGATCCATCACCTGACCATTTTGATAAAGCTGTGCTCCCTGCTCAATGTTTGACTTTATAATTCTTTCCCCAGCATCATCATACACATAATATTGGAAGATCCCCGCACTTTCTTTATTTACTGCCTTCAAACGGTCTGCCTCATCCCAATACATTTGATCTACATCTCCGTTTCTATCATCACGAATGACATTTCCGTTGTAATCATAATCAAACTTTTCATAATAACCTGTACTTGGATCATCTAAATATCCTACCTGATGCGTTCCTGTATTATACTGATAGGTATTATAATATGTGTTTAAACTGTTTGAACCACCGTTCTGATTATGAATTTGGTTTTTTTCAACAATTCCTCCGGCTTTATTATAACCCATATTCATATCATAAACAGAGGAAGTATCTCCGTATGGAGAATTAGGATCTCCTACAAAATTTCCTGATGAATTGGACAATCTGTTCATACGGTCATAATCATAACTAAAATTATAACTTCCGCCCAATTTATTGTACGCACCCGCAGCATTTTCAAACCCTACAATGTTCCCTACATAATCATACGTATAGTTATTATCAAGAAGATGTGTTCCTGAACCGTCTTTAAGAATATGGTTGTTCAGCTTTCTGTCTGCCGGAGCATACGTAAATTCAGATCTCATATTGTTTCCGAAATCAATAGATGTTCTTTGCTCATAATGGTCATATGTAATGTTTTTAACATATTCATAGCCATCTTTACTATAAATTCTTACGAGATTTCCACCTAAATTGTAATCATAGTTTATCAGTTCTCCGTCTGCATAAATAAGTTTCTGAATCCTGTTCCAGCTGTCGTATTCGAACTGGGTTGTAAACTGCATAGTCGGAATTCCGTATCCGGAAACGGTTTTCGTCTCTCTGACCACTTCTCCTATATTTCCATACTCATATTGGGTTTTTCCGGCATTATCGGTTTTATAGATAATTTTTCCTGAATTATTTCCTGCCCCTGGTCCTTCATAATCATAATGTACATTAGATGGGTTATTGCCATTCTGCAAATCAGGGAATACGATATCAGTCAATCTGTTGATATCATACACATAGTGGATATATTTCTGATTAGGGCTTGTATTCTCCATATTGGAAGTAAACATTCTGATAATATTTCCTGCCGGATCGTATTCGTATCTGTCTATTCCATGATCCGGATGCTCTCTACGGATCTTTCGTCCTGCATTATCATAAGAATAATAGGTTTTAATCCCTTCAGGATCTGTACTGTTTAGAAGTTCTCCAATGGTATTAAATTGGAATTTGGTTGTCAAAACCTGTCCCGAAAGATAATTATTCACATGTATTGTTCTTCCTTCAATACTTTTAAATGTTTCTGTTTTAAGCATCGTACTGCTGTTCTGAAGAAGTTCCTCAATACTTTTTATCATATTATTTTCTATAGTATATGATGTAAAAGCAGTATGGAATAGCTCATCGGTAGTAGTCTTTACTCTGTCTTTAACGTCTTTTTCTACAGATGAGTAATAAGTGGAGAAAGAAGTGTTGTTCAAAATTCTATTGGAATGATTTGGGTCGTTAGGCAGATATTTATCTTCAAACATCGGATGATACTGTGAAATTGCCCTTCCGATAACATCATGAACCGCTCTTCCTGATACAGACATTTTTTCTATACCGTTCAGTAAGATATCTTTTTTTGTCTGAACCACTTTCCCCCAACCGTCGGCTATGTTAATTGTTTCTACCGGATTGGAAGGATCCTGCGGGTTGTAATTCTCCGTTACACTCACATAATTATTACTCGTATGCTGTGTAAGAATATGAGGCGTACCGTGCGTATGATAAGAATATCTTACCGTATATTCCGCACCTGCCTCTTTTTCTTTTGGTGCCAATATCTTAATGATACGTCCTTTATGATCATATTCATATTCTGTTGTATTTCCTGAAACATCTGTTGCACGTGTTACAACATCAAACTTGGGATCGTATTCAGCTGATGATTCATACCCGAATATATCATTGGTATGCACGACGTATTTTTGAGTATCCGGATCGTACTTATAGTTTAAAGAATATCGATCTCCACTTTCATTCTCCGGGTAAGTCACTGTTGTTAAATTACCTATAACATCATAACCAAAATCAGTATTTGCAAACTCAGACCCATTCAATTTCACGGATATTTTGTTCACCAGACCTGTTACAGGATCTATTTTTGTATACCTTTCACGGATAGGGGTTGAGGTTGACAGTCCTTCATAAACCTTAACGGATTCTGGTGAAGTTATAATGTTATTCGGAGACGGATAATCATGATAATCAATCGTAGTATTATAGTTGGAGGTAGGACTCAGGTGCATAAATCTTGTCACAAGACCTTTTTCATTATAAGTAAATGCCTCTGCCACCTGGATATATCCACTCGCTTCAATTTCTCTTTTTCTTGTTATTCCTAAAAGAGCAATCCCCATTTTTCTACCCTCTTTTCCGCCGGTATCATAATCTTCTCCTACAGGATTGTCAATATCAATTTTTGTATTGTTATCCTTGTATTTGCATACACTATATTCAAAGTCTGTTGAGCCGTTCAGAACACTGGTTCCCGTATAAGATTCTGATCTTTTCGGCTTACCGTTTAAGAAGTAGCTTTTGTTGTGATAATAGGTGATCTGCGAACGGTATACAGCATTACTGTACCACATATCGTTGCTGGTTACTTTTCCGTATCCGAAAAACTCACGCTCACGTCTGTCAAATCTTCCTTGCTCATATTTAAATGTTTTTACGACATCCACATTATTTGTCGGAGAAAGGTAGGTTGGTGAAAAAATATCCGGATTTACAATTCTTACTTCCTTCATGACCAATCTTCCATGTGCATCGTCATAAGTTGGTTTTGTAAATTCATAATCTAAACTGAATACGCTGAACGGTGCTTTATCTTTGAAATTGATAACCGATTTCAATTTATTTGTTCTGCCAACAGTTGAATAATTGACTTCGAATCCGTCATTTTTAGAAACAATCAAATCCGGGAAACCATCTCCGTTCATATCTTTAAAAGACTTGTCCACTTCAGCAATCGAAAGTCCGATACTTCCTGATACCTGGCCTCCGATCTTCAGATAAATCAAAGGGATTGGAGGGAATGGCCACCAGACGATTGGAAACGTATAGTAATACCCTCCTCCCACTGAGATTCCTCCTCTATATGTTTTTGCTTCATTATTATAGTCTAATCCACTACCGTTTTTGAAAAGTTCTACAGGATCAGAGAATCGGTTTCCGAGATTATATTTTACGTAGGTATTAGAACTTCCAACAATTAAAATATCCGACAAACCATCAGCATTAATGTCTTCAAAAGTTGTTTTTGATGACCCTAAAGCTGCCGATGCATTAGCACTTACACTAACTGCAAGCCCACTGCTTCCGCCAAAGTCGAACCCTCCACTTAATCCAACAGATCCTACTGGGCCAGAAGCAAAAGTTTCAGCATTTTTATAGCTGTAGCCATCATCTAAACGGTACCCCAGATTAAGCTGATATTTCATATTGTTTGTACCGCCTCCTGTCACTCTGTCTGCTAATCCATCCCCGTTAACATCCATCCAATAAGATTCTCCTGTATCTTTAGAATCATAATTCACAGAAGCCTGACCGGACCATGAAGCAGAAGTTTCGATTCCGCTGTTCATGGCAACATTAGGAGAATAAGAATACATGTTGGTATTGCTTCTCACTTCGCCGTTTCTGGATGAAGCACCTGTCTGAATAAAGGCCGCTGCTGAATATTGCGGAGATAACGATTTCGAATAACTATCAGTATTAGAGATATAAGCGTTTACAAAAGGATTACGAAGTCCTCCGTGACCCCCTGTTGAGTTGGTAAGCTGTACCGCATCCTTATAAACTGCATCCGGATAGCCATCACCATTCATATCTAAAAAGTCCTGAAGAGCAATATTACCATCTCCTACTAACACAGAACTTGCATTTTGAATTCCAAAATTGAATAAGCTTCCGCTTAATGTATTCGTTCTTGATTTGCTGTAATATTTTTTGTTGATCGAGAACATTTTGGTATCTACATTACCCTGAAGAAGAAGACTGTCGGGCACATCAGGATTGGCAGTCTGCGGATCGAAGAAACCAGTTGACGATTCATTATCTTTAAATGAATCTGCTTTTGCGTACTGTTCCGGACCAATACCAATCCACTTTTCGTTATAATCTGTATATGGATTATCTTTTGGACCATTTGTTTTGTAGATCGCCGGGGTTAATAACGTAATCGGCTTAGGAGCGAAATTGGCCGGATTCTGGTAGAAGCCGGTATTGCTAATCTGCTGGGCAATACATTGAGCCGTTTCATCCTGTGTAGGAAGGTTATTGCACATCGGAAAATTAAGATTCACCGGAATGTTTACTTCTTCCATAGAGCTAAGGTTGATCACACGACCATAATTATCAGCAGGTGTTGCCGTATTCAGCATAAAGCCTTCCGGCCCGCCTGTAGGTACTACATCAGCATATTCATTATAGAGGAACTGTCCCCAGTTTTTATAAAACTGGCTTACATTCTCTAAAGATGCCGAGTTGATTGAGGTATGCTTTACAGAAGTCCAATAAGTATCAGCTCCGTAATAAATATTAAATGGCTGATCCTGGAATACAGCACTGTATGCCTTATAAAAGTCGTAATCTGCTTTAGTTTTACAATATACCTGGATATTAATTTTGCCCATAAATATTGTATTATCAGACAAATCTCCTGTATAGAATGCTGCAGGAGAAACACCGTTGATTGTCTGGTTGTTTGCCATGTTGACTTCCACTATACCTCCCGAACTATTAATCGGAGCAATAATTCTTCTTTTGGTTACAACCCTTCCGTTTTTCTTTACGATATAATAAAAACTACCGGTAGGAAGCCCTGAGTTCGCAGGAATATTTTTGTTGATTCCTACTTTATAGGTTAAATTACCGGTTGGTGCACCAGAAAATTGCTTTATATCCACAATTTGGCTGAACTCGGTGATAAAATGAGATGGATAATCTGCTACAGCTGTGTAATTCTGAGCATTTCCACCTGTTGGATAATAATTGACATTAATTCTGTTCCAGTTGCTGTCCTTAAATGCGGTATGAGAGTCTGACTCCACAACAAATTTTAGAACGGACGGTACATCATTCGCAGTAAAAGACAGATTAGTAACATTTGCAATACCGGATAATGCAGTTGTAGTAAATGCATTATCATTCTGAGGATAAGTTTGTGAATATACTATATTTTCAGCACCCGTATTGGTGTTGATCCTAACAATTTTAAAAGTAATATCATCATGTGAATTGGGAAAACTTACGCTTGGAACCGTAATATTTACCGTTCCGGGAAGATCAATTGAAATAGGTTTTGCATGATTGTTTAAAAGGAAATTATCCCCATATGAACCATTATTGAACCTGAATCCATCCTGATACAGTCCTACTCCTACTGCTTTAGGAATTCCTACGTAATTTATGACAGGATTAGACAGTACTTTAAAACTGTAATTTTCATTTTTATGTAACCTGACGAATACTTTCTCTCCAGACTTTACATATAAACCTCCCGGATTATTTATCGCTAAATGATCAGTTGTAGTAGGTGTAAGACCCTGTATCTGCGAGTAATAACTGTTGAAATTAGTAATAATTATGTTCTCAGGGGCCATCCCGGCCGTAAATTCCTTCAGATATATTCTTCCGTTTTTGTCGGTTGTTGCCGGATTTTTTATTTCCACAGAATACTGTGCTTTTGCATTGGGAAGATTCTCTACCTGGACGGTATCTACAAAATTGATATATCCATCCATTGGAGCGACCCATACTTTAACGACATCATTTTTGGAAACATCCTGCCAGCTGCCTTCCAGCGGAGAGAAATGTTCCATCATCGTATCTGCAACAATCACCATATTCTCGGTATTATCGCTGTATTGGGTCATTTCAACATTTCCGTTGGTCGGGTTGATTCTTCCAAAAAGCACTTGCCCGTCCTGAGCAACATCCATCACTCCATCGGAGTTCGCATCCAAAATAAAAGATGAGGTTTCACTTTTACTGTTGGTCCACATCTGGGAGAAATTGAACCCAATATTGAACACCTTTATACCGGCATCATATCCAATATTCTGTGTTTTTGTCTTTGTAAGGGAAAAGTTACTGTTCAGATACTGAATTTTTCTTTCCGGTCCGAAGTTGATGTTTCCACTTGCCAGAGATCCTGAGCGAAGGTAGAGGCCGCTGCTTGGTCTTCTGTAAATCAGATCAGGGATTCCGTCTCCATCAAAGTCCATCAGTTCCTGAGCTTTCTTCGCTTCAGCTTCTGAGTGACCAATATTAAAGGAAGCCATTACATGCCCGTATGATCTTGTAGGGCCAGGAAGCAGAAAATCGAGACCTACTCCAGGCACTCTTCCGTTTACACCCCATTCAAATGTATTATTGGCTGAAATTTTTGAAGGCTTAAGAAAATTAGGAAGTATAGGAAATGCATCACCTCCCCCTGCACCATTGATATTTACCGTATTACCAAAATTTACCGGAGAGCTGGTTGGTGTGCTTTTGATATCATCAAAATATTCAAAATTAAATTCTTCTGTTAATAAGTTATTATATGCAATATCATTGGAAGTATCTGTATGTTTTACATTACTAAGCAATGTTTTAAAAAATTGTCCTTCTTTATATGAAAAGGTATACGTTCTGATTAGTTTATCATCATACTTTACATATATTTTTGAGAGTTTATAAGGCTCTACTTCCTTTACCCCTCTTTTCGCATTGATGCTTATATCCTGTCTGGTGATCCTGCCTTCTTTTTCGAACTCTACCGTATAATATTTGAGATTTTGCCCTTCCGCTTTGGTGTAGTTAATTTTCCTGATATGGAAATAATTCCCTCCGTTTAAATTATCATTTTCACCGGTAAGCCCCTGAACTCTGAAATTTTCATATTCGTATTCAATATAATTTTTGTGAACATCCTCTTCTTTCCATACTCCCCATTGAATAATGTTGTCATTGTCATCTTTTATGACGGTATTGTCTATAACACCAGATTCATTACCACCATAATATACCTTTCCTCCTCCAGTATTCGTGACAATCCATCTGTAATCTTTAGTCGTAGTTCCATATCTTTCAATTTTTGAAAAGTTATGTCCCTTTCTCAGGAAGAAAACTTTTTTATTATCAGTTAAAAGGGTATCTCTTTTTTGTTTTCTTGTAGTGAATATGGTGCTGGTTTCGCTGATATCATTATGTCTGTGAGGCAAATAATTACCATCATAAACCAACATTTCGCCATTTAATGAATACAGCTCTGTTTCTGTATGGGGATCAAAACTTGGAGATCCCCAACGAACATCTATACTGATCGAAGACACTCCACTTATATCCCATCCTTCACCCAACCAGCCGTTAGACTTATTACTGTCATAGGAAACACTGATCCCTGGCTGCATTCCTTTTCTTCCGGAAGGGATGACAATAGGATAAGAAACATTCGCAGATCCTCTCTGATTAACAGATGGTGGAGAAATAAAATTCCTTGCTGCCGCAGCATCACCAGCTTTCAAACCACTTATTCCGGTAGGATTAGAAGCTCCCAGCTGAGGAGATTCCGGTACAGAAATAACTCCGTTGATGTAATCATTATCTCCGTTACTTTCAACAGTTACCGTTTTAGTCTCCGTATTTACTGCCGAAGTCGGGTCTGCAATCCACTTTTTTGAATTATAATCAAAATAGAAAGCTTTAATTTCTTTAGGGGATTTTGTTCCAAGCTTCTTCTCATCATAAGGAATGGATAATTTTACCTTTTTTGTAAAGTTGCCAAATTTAGTATCTAAACGGTATGCTCCTGAATTGATGGTAAGGTTTTTAACTTCTCCCGAAACCGCAGGAAAATCTTTCTTTCTAAGTTTTATGATCTGAATCTGCCCAGCATCTACCACTGAGTTTTTTTCAATACCTACGATCGCATTTTCATACTTTTGATTGTATTCAGAATCTTTTGAAATATTTACCGTAAAAGGAGTGAACTTAGATTCGTTTAAAACTTTAAAAGCAGAGGTGTTTTTAGAAAAAGAATATTGTTTTACCCCTTCAGAAGATGAAATGGAAATAAATCCTCTTTTTTTATCTTCTGCGGTAAGTTTAACAGTAGTTTCAAACTCTCCCCTAGCCGTTGCTACTGTTAAACCGTTTATATTCACATTATGAAGGTCTGAATGATTATCAGCCCCTTTAACATACAAATTATCACCGGAAAGAAGCGTAGAAACACTTGTCTGGTGACTAAAGTTTTTTTCAAATACAATCCTTACATTTTTTATTCTGTATTTTATACCGTTTAATGAAGAAGTAAATAGAATACTGTTTTTACCTTGTTGTAATGATTGTAAACTGATTTCTTCTTTCTGTGCAGTCCATTTATTGCCAGGAACGATAACATCTCCTCCAAAGGCTACATTTTTATTAATAGACCGGGAAACAGATTGATAAGAATCAAGGCCAAATAAATCATACTGCAAATAAGCTGTAACATTTTGGGTTTTAATTTCCGGAATATTTATAGTAAAAAAGTTATCCGCAGCATCATCAGATTCATCATCTGAGAACTCACCTATAACTCCTTGTTTTTCTATTGATTCAAATATATTTGAAGGATTTTCAATACCCGTAGAAATTATTCTATTGGATTCTTTCTCATCAACAGCAAGAGCTTCAGTACTTTTAGTATAATTACCAAAAGACAGATTTTCCAAGAATCTTGTTGAACGACCTGTATTGCTTGGTGATGAAGTCATAGTATTATCATCATTGATGTGATAATACTTTTCCATTAATTTTAGTTTGAAAGCACGTACTTTCTGTCTGTCCTCTTTTGTAAAGCTTGCAAAAGTAAATATTGAAGCAAAGAATACTAAGGTAAGAAGATCTTTTCTTCTTATCCTGATGTTTAATCTGTTTTTCATGGTAAAGAAATAGGACTAGTTAACAATTACTTTAAAAGCCTTGATTAATTTTTTGTTTTGAGTAAGTACGACCAGATATGTACCTTGTATACTGAGTTTGTGCTGATATACCACAGCTTTTGAATTTATTTTTTCACTAGAAAGAATACGACCGCCTCCATCATATATTGATATTTCCAAATCTTTTGTTTCCGGGAATTTCACAGTAAACAAATTATTCATTTTAACAGGATTAGGATATAGTAAATACTGGAAGTCTGAAGTAGCATCTCCCGGTCCATTTGTCTTTACAGGATGATCATTTTTAGCTGGTATTTCTTTATCTCCCGTTAAGTTGGTAGCGAAGGTAAAGATTGAAGAGCTTCTTTCTTCAGCAAAATCCACAGCATATTCTATCACATGATCTTTATCTTTCCCTTCTATTTTCTGAAAAGTTCCGTCATTATTTTTAATAAGAAGCCAATAATGTACAAGTGAATTTTCCGGATTCATAAGATTTTTAGCTATTTGCAAAACATATCCTTTTTTAGGAATAGAATTTCCTATAAAATTGATCTCCCAATTTCTCTTCATTATCTTCAAATCCTTTTTTTCTTCGAAACTGAGGTCTTTATCATCATCAGACCATATGGCAAACATATAATTGTCTAACTGAGAATTGTTATCAAAATTCGTCCTTGCAATACTTTCTCTTCCGATACTCACGATTTTATCCTCCTGATTACTGGATTGTTTTTGATAAAGCTCATTTCCATCATCCCTTCCTATACCTGTAGGCCTTTTTTGAAAATCTTTATGCTTTTCGGGATCCCAGATAACATCTCCTTTGCTGTTAAAATATTTTACCCCTTCCAAAGAAATTCCATACTTTAATGATAGATAAGAATGTACCTTTTCGAGATCGTTTTTTTTAATTTTCCTGGGAATAAAAACGGCTTCATAAAGATTTCTATCTTCTAAATTAACATTCAGATGGTCTTTAGTGGTTTTAGAATTTTGTCTCGATCCCAGATATGAGAAAATACTGGGTTTTTTCTTAAGTTCAATAGATTGATTATTACCATTGCCTCTAAATGAATTGCTGTTAAGCTCTGCAATAATATCTTTATTATTCCAGACATTTTCATCTTCCCGAGAATTATGCACGACAACCAGAGACTGCCCTTCGTTTTTACCGTAGGTGATGGGAGCTCGAAAATGTTCCCTTATGTTACAATGAAAGTTGAGTAATGTTCCGTTATCACATTTTTGGATATCTCGTGATGTTTCCGGTTTTGCTTTTTCCCAGGTTTTATTTTTGTAATCAATAATTTGTGCGTTACTGTAGAATGTTCCTAAGTATAACATTATACAAAAGCTCACCTTTAAAGAATAGCCTGTTTTCATTCTCATATGAAGTATTTGGTTTTTTAGTTTTATTCACCGGTAAAATTAACACATTTTATGACATTATTCTTAAAAAATAATGAATTATTTTTCACCTGTTTACAAAAACACCCTTATGATTTGTGAATTATTTATTAAATGCTATACTGATAAGTATCACCTATAAAACTGACAATGAGATATATCCCTCAAAATTGTATTAATCATCAAAAAATATTTTTTTCCCAATATATTTTTTAGATTTAATAAAAAAAGGCAGCTTGTTTGGCTAGTCATGGTCGGAAGATTTTTTCTTCCGATTTTTTTTGTTTTTTTTAGAAAAAAAACAGTGTTAATCAATTGATTTCCAATATACTAATTTGTTTATTTGTATTGGTTTTTGTATCTTTATAACTGGTAATCAAATAGTTATGTCTGTTTTCAAAGATCACAAAATCTCACTCAAGCAAGTCCTGGAATTTATCCCCGAAGCGCTTTTAAGTCATCTTTCCGCAAGTACAAAAGTGGATTACTACAGCAAGGTGCTTCACGGAAAGAAAATGTTTTATCTGCTCCTGTTCTGTATTTTCGATAATGAAAAATTAAGCCAGAGAACTTTGGAAGACACCTTTAATAGTAGCGGTTTCAAGGCTTTATTTGGCTTAGGTGAAGACGAAAAAGTGCGAAGAAGTTCGATCTCTGAAAGGCTTTCCAAAATCGATTCTAATTATTTTAAAGAAATCTACGAGCAGATGTACGCAAGATTTTCGGAACTTTATTCCAACACCGAAATCGAAAAATACAATTTGATAAGGGTTGACAGCACCATTGTTGCCGATACCTGCTCGAAACTCAAAGAAGGTATCGACCAGAAAAGTGGGAAGAAACTGGTAAAATTCAGTTTTTCTTTTGATGGCATTTTACCTTCCGGAGTGGAAGTTTTTACGGATCAAAAATATTCGTCAGAGGAAAATGCGCTTCCAGAAGCCATTCTTAAACAAGTGAAAAAAGAGGAGCATCATGGCAATATTTATGTGATAGACAGAGGTCTGCAATCTACAAGGGTGATGAAAGATTTTGATGAAAAGTCAGTGAAATTCATCATCCGAAGTAAAGAAAACCGAAAGTTTGAAGAAGCAGAATCTTTCCTTGATGAAAAAAAATCTCAAAAATGGAATGATTGGAAAGTGGCAAAAGACAAAAAAGTAAAGCTTTACACCGGAAAGCCCATCCAAAACAAGCGTGGAAATCTGCATTATAGGGAAGAAAAAGTAGAAACTTATTTTCGTCTGGTGGTCATCAAAAACGAAAAAACAAATAATGAGTTTTGGTTTTTGACCAATGAATTTGATCTCTCTGCAAAGGAAATTTCAGATTATTATAGAAAAAGATGGGATATCGAAGTGTTTTTCAGGTTTCTTAAGCAGGAACTCAATCTAAGCCATCTTGTTTCTGTCAATCAAAACGGCATTGAGGTAATGGTTTACATGACGATGATTGCATCGATGTTACTTTTGATCTATAAAAAAGCAAACGAATTGGGTTATAAAACTTCCAAAAGACGCATTGCAATGGAGCTTCGAGACATGATTACCGCTATTCTGATTGTTTTCGCAGGCGGAGATCCTGCTAAAGTCTTTAAAACATAAAAATGGTCGGAATTTTCTTCCGACCATGACTACTTGTTTGGCTACCTCTTTCAGATTTCATAATTATTTTTACTTTTTTCTATTTCTTTTCCTTCTGCTCCACTCACTCCATGATCCTACGTAAAGATTTGGAATTTCAAACCCCACATATGCTAATGCCAAAACTGTATGACATGCTGTAACTCCGGAACCGCAGTGAATAATTAATTTCTCAGATAAGTTTTCTAAAAGTTTTAAATATTTCTTGTGCAAAATTTCCGGTTTCAGGAAATTACCATTTTCATCTAAATTTTCAGAAAAAGGAATATTAATTGCTCCCGGAATATGACCTGCAACCAGATCAATGGGTTCAGATTCGCCATTGTATCGATAAGAATCTCTTACATCAATAACAGTTGCAGAATCGTTAGTTATTTCATCTTCAACATCTTCCAAAGTTGAAATTGGAAGAAGCCAAGCTTTCCTTTAATGATTTCAGCTTTTTCAAATTTTTCTTCAATTGATGAAAATTCTAAACCTTCTTTTTCAGCTTCCTGAAATCCACCATCTAAAACCTGTACGTTTTTTAACCCAAAAGCTTTTAGCATCCACCAAGTTCTTGCTGCCGCATTTGCGCCATTTTTATCATCATAAATTATAATGTGAGAATCTTCAGCAATTCCAAGATTTGAAAGTGTTTTACTAAACTTTTCAATACCTGGAAGCGGATGCCTTCCTCCAAAAGCAACATCTTCTCCAATTTCAGCCAAATCTTTATCTAAATCAATAAATCGTGCATTTTTAATGTGTTTATTGAGGTAACTTCCGTATGCACCTTTTCCTGTCCTTGAATCAAGAATGATTAGATTTTCAGTTGAAAGACTCTTTAATTGTTTTGATGAAATGATGGGAAGCATATGTAAAATAAATTTTTCTCACTGATTTTGCAGATTGCATTGATTTATTTAGAATTTTAAAATCTGCTAAATCAGTAAAATCTGCGAGAGATAATAATGTTTAAAATCTTAAATAAAAAAACCGCAGAAAAACTGCGGCAATTATTTTATTGATAAATGAAAATCATCGTCTGGATCAACTCTGGATGAAGACTTCTCGCTACGGGACAATTGTGAGCTGTTTCTTCGATGAATGCTTTTTCCTTATCTGAATAAGAATCAGGAAAAATAAAATTACAAACGATTTCCCCAATTCTTCTTGGCTCGGTTTTCATAATTTTCTGCAATGTGCAATACGCTCCGTCGATATTGATATTTTTGTCTTTGCCTAAAATGGCAATGGTCGTCAGCGCACATTCAGCTAAAGAAGTCGCACAAAGATCGGTTGGTGAAAACTTCTCTCCCTTTCCGTGGTTGTCGGTTGGTGCGTCACTTTGGATGATGGTTCCTGATTGCAAATGCTCTGCTGAACATCTTAGTCCGCCAAGGTATGTTATTTTTGATGTCATAATATTTTGAATACATATGAGAGAAGTAATTTCTCAAAAATGAAAAATATCTTTCGCTCTGTTATAAGAACTTTCGAAATTCAGTAAATTTAATTTGTGTTCCGCTTTTTCTACGCTCATAAAGTTAATAACCTGTTCTGTAGGCATATTTCCTACCAAATCATCTTTTGCCATTGGGCAGCCACCAATTCCTTTGATGGCAGAATCAAATCTTCTGCAGCCTTTATCATAAGCAGATTTTAATTTAGAATAAGAATCTTCGTAACGGTTATGAAAATGCGCGCCAAAATCAATATTTGGATATTTGGAAGGGATTTTTTCAAATAAAACAGAGATCGTTTCCGTCGTAGCAACTCCCGTAGTATCAGATAACAAGATATTTTTAATTCCAATTTCAGAAAATCGGTTTGCCCAGAAATCTACGTCTTCCCATTTCCACATTTCACCGTAAGGATTTCCAAACGCCATTGAGAAATAAAGATTCAGTTCTTTGCCTTCACTTTTGGTCAGCTCAAGCATTTTAACAACATCATTAAAAGCTTCTTCCTGGTTTTTATTGGTATTTCTGTGCTGAAAAGTTTCAGAAATCGAAAAGGGAAAGCCCAATATATCCACTGACTGATGCTTCAGTGCTTTTTCAGCTCCCCTGTAATTTCCAATAATTGCAGAAACTTTTGTTCCGGACAAAGATTTGTCAATATTTTCAGCCACCTCAGCAGAATCAGCCATCTGCGGAATAGCTTTGGGTGAAACAAAACTCAGGCAATCCAATACATCAAAGCCAACCTCCATCAGAGAATTGATATAATCTATTTTTTTTGCTGTAGGGATAAATTCTCCCCAGCCCTGCATGGCATCTCTTGGACATTCTGTAAGAAACATTTTCACTTTTGATTTTATCAAATATAACAAAACTAAATAAGTTTATAAATAATCGCGACAAAACTAAAATTATTCTGATTTTCAAATACTTATATCATATTTTCATTTTCTGTCAACTATAAATGATTCCTGATATACCCTTGAAAACCATTAAAATTGTTATTAACGGTAAAAAAGCAGTATTTAAGGGAGTCAGGTTAATGATTTCACGATGGTGACCAGACTCATCACAATCACTACGAAACCTACAACAGCAAACATTTTTCTGGCAGGAAGCCTGGATGTAAACATTGCCGAAAAAGGAGCGGTGAATACTCCACCAAGAAGAAGTCCCAATACGATATTCCAGTGATGAATCCCTATCGTAAATATAAAGGTCAGCGCACTTACAACAGTCAGTAAAAATTTTGCCATGGTTGAGGTGCCCACAACATATCTTGGTGTTCTTCCTTCTTTGATCAATGTTCCGGTAACCAGCGGTCCCCAGCCTCCTCCGGCAAAAGAATCGATAAATCCTCCTGCCAGTCCCAATATTCTGAGATTGGTTCTCTTTTTCTTGACATTTCCTGATCTTTTACTCTTTCCCCTGAAAGCATTTTTAAGAATATTAATTCCCAGATATAGGGTGTAGCACGCAATCACAGGTTTTACGATATGGGCGTAATATTCTCCGAAATGCGAAAGAGCAATGGCACCGGTAAAAGCTCCTACTGCAGCTACAGGAAATAAAATCCAGACCATTTTTTTGTTGACATTCCCTAATTTGTAATGACTGATGCTTCCTGCTGCAGACGTAAATGATTCTGCAGAATGAATGCTTGCACTGACGACAGGCGGAGGAACATTAAGCAGCAGGAGAGTGGTGGTACAGATTACTCCGTACCCCATCCCCATTGATCCGGCTACAACCTCAGCCAGAAATCCGGCCAACAGCATCCAGTAAAAAATGTATCCGTCTTTACTGAGAAAATCCTGAATATTTCCGGACAGGTTAAATTGATAAATGATGAATCCTAATATTCCTATAAGGATCATTACCCCTATAATTCCCAGATAGATATTGGCCCGCCTCTGTACTGCTTTTGTGACCGTAATCAATTTTTCCGTCTCTTTTGAGTCAGCATTCAGACTGCTGTTTTCATCCAGATAGTCTGTTGTCAGCCTGTTCAGCTCTTTAACTTTATAGGTAAAATCACCCTTCAACTGATTTCGGATGTTCTGCATATTATTCAGGAGTCCTTCCATATCTTCATCTGGAATCGTTTCCGTTAAGATTTCACGTATTCTTTTGGCTACGGTCGGAGATTTTCCATTGGTGGATACTGCAATCTTAAGGTCTCCCTTCCTGACGATTGAGCCCAGATAGAAATCACACAATTCGGGTTTATCAGCAATATTAACCAGGAGATTATGTTGATGTGCCCTTGTACGGATACGCTCTGCTAAAGAAATATCATTGACCGCGACGATGGCAAGATCCGCACAGTTAAAATCATTATCCGTGTAAGATCTTTCATGCAGGGTAAGATTGGGATAACCCTGCTTCATTTCTTTTACCTGCTGGCTTATTTCCGTAGCAACCAACTTGATCCTTGCTTTGGGAGAATTGGCCAGAACCGATTCCAGTTTTTCCAAAGCAATGTTTCCTCCGCCAATGATCAGCAGTGATAATTCTTCAAGCTTTAAAAATATGGGATATAAAGAGTTACTCATTAAATTAAAGTTTTAAATCATAGGTAAAAGCTAAATAATAGAGTCCTCCGATCTCAGGCCCGGCTGCATATTGAAAATAGCGTCTGTTGAGCAGGTTTGTCGCTCCTATTTTGACGCTTGCCTTTATTTGAGGAATCCGCCATGTTGCCTGTGTATCAACGGTATAGTAGGCCGGGATATTTCCTGAAGCTAAGGGACTTTCCCATAAGAATCCGTCCTGCCATCTTGCTGATATTGTAAATCCTATATTTTTGATAATTTCTCTGTTTCCTATACCAACGTTGACTGCCCATCTGGGCGTATTGAAAGCTGTAATAAAGAGATCCGAAGTATTGGCTGAAACCAGGTCATTATAAGAAACGTTTGCATTCACATTAAAATTCTTTACAAGGTTATAACGGATTCCGACCGATGTTCCCAGACTGTTATATTTACTCGTGCTGTTGGTATAAACCCGGTATCGATCCTGTTTGCTCCTGTCAAGCATTGCCAGAACTGCATTATCACTTCCTATATTTTCACTTTTAGGAACCGCAACTTCTACCTGTCCCAGAAAACCGCTGTAGACATTGTAATAAAAATCCCAGTCGATCACCAGTCTGCTGTTAAACAATGCTGATTTATAACCTATTTCAAAAGAGGTTACTTTTTCAGGCTGCAACTTCGGAAGATTCGCAGCCTCCAGCAGGTTCCTGTTATTAAGTGCCGCAAGATTCTGGCTGACTCCATTATCTATATCCCTGTTGACAGCAGAAGTAAACCTGTCTATGGAAGCCAGCGTATATGAATTTTCCAGATAGCCCAGCCCTTCATTGGCTCTGGATAGTCCTCCCACCCTTCTTACGTTCCCGTTATTAACAAATGACAGTGCTTCAAACAGGGAAGGAAAACGATAACCGTTCTGAAAAGATATCCTGAAATTATGCTCATTAACAGGAGAGTACACAACGCTTAACCTTGGATTTAATTTTGTTTCAAATTCAGGATTTCTGTCTGCCCGAAGCGCCAGATTTACCTTTAATTTATCCCCGAAGAAAAGTTTGCTAACCTGAGCAAAAGCTCCATATTTACGATAAATTACATTATTTCCAAAAGTTCCGTCAGACAGAGGGATATTTCTCTCACTTACCGGTCTTTCAAAATCAACAAAATTGTTTCCGTCAGGCGTAATGCTGTAAAGACGGTAATCAGCTCCGACAAGAAGATCAAAAATCTTTACAAATCTTGTAAGGTCATAAGTAAACTCTCCCTGATAAAAGCGGGATTTCTGTTCAAGTTTAGCTCCACCGGTAGCAGGTGCTCCGGCAATTCCTGAGTTTGCGGAATCCCAGTTATTAATACCTGTTATTGTATTTTTAAGCTGTTCGAAAGCCGCCGTTCCCGGAATCACCCTGTTCTTATCCGCTTCCTGTCTGGCAAGAACAAATGCATCATTCAGATTTACTCCTGAATTAAGCCTTTCCTGAAGTGTTGTCTGAAAAATATTCCGCCAGTTGTTGTTGGACAGGTTTGTAAGATCCAGGTTATCCGCCAAAGGCTTAAGGTTATAAGATTCTCCTGTATTTTCTACGGACATATATGCCCTCAAGGTTAGTTCCCTGCCTGTAAGTTCTACTTTGTGATTCTGAACTGTTGCATTCTGAAGGCGGATCTTGTTTCCCCTCTGAAAAGTACCATCCAGTAATCCATAGCGGTAGACGTATGAGGTTCTCCACTGATCTCCAAAGCGGTAATACAATCCTGCATCAAATTTTATATTTCTCACTTCGGGACTGATCAGATCTTTTTCATTATAACCGGTTCTTGAAACATTGAAGGTTGTCGGCTTTCCGTTATAATTCACCTGTACGGAAGTACGGTTATTCCTTTCGTCACCATATTTATTCCAAAGATCTTCTGCAGGATTTCTGCTCAGCGAAAAATCAGGGTTGGCAGTCACTGATGAATTCGGATTCTGATCCGTACGGTTGTCAGAAATCCAGTCGACACCGCTCAGATAAGAAGCATTCACTTTTACCGCAAAGTTTTTATTAAATACTTTAGCAATCCTGAAAGCACTTTCTCCAAGAGTAGATGTCTGATAATTCAGACGGTCTACATGATTCACACCACCCTTGAAATAAACACTTATTCCTTCTGACGTGAACGGATCTTTTGTCTGAAGGCTGGCCAATCCGTTGACTGCATTCATTCCGTACAGTGCAGAAGCAGCTCCGGGGGTAATTTCCATAGATTGAATATCCAGCTCTGTGGGGCCTATCGCATTTCCCAAAGGAACGCCAAGGGTGGCAGACTGCACATCAACACCGTCTACTAACTGCATAAAGCGGAAGTTATTGGGAGAATTGAAGCCTCTTGAATTGGGAACCTTCAATGTGAGGCTCGAAGTCAGCAGCTGTAGCCCCTTCACATTTTCCAATGTTTCATAAAAGGAGGCGGCAGGACTCTCCCGAATTGCCTTTATATCAATTTTTTCGATGGCAATTGGCGACTTCAGTATTTTTTCAGGAACACGGGAAGCAGAAATAACAACTTCGTCAATAATCGTGTTCTGAGGATTCAGGTCGACCGCAACTTTACTGGACAGTGACAGGATCTCGGTAGTCTGACTGACAAAGCCTGCTTTGGTGATCACCAGCCTGAATGGCAGTTTTACTCTTGTGCGTAATATAAAGTTTCCTTCCTGATCCGTAACCGCTGCATCCTGGATGTTTTCCGAAAGGACCTTTGCTCCTGCAACGCCCTGATGAGTGTCTGTATGCCTGATTATTCCGGTCACTTCAACCAGCTGCTGTGCCTGAAGAAAACCGGTAAATAAAAAAGTAATCAGTATAAAATATATTTTTTGCCTGATGTTTTTATGTTGTATAAAATTCACTTGTGTATAATTTTAGGGTTGAATAATGATTTGTGGGTGGTCAGAAGATGAACAGCACATACACATTCGTATTCCTAAAAGATGATGATAATGTTTCCTGGCTTTTCTTTGCCTGTAGAGAAGATTGATCATATTTTTATTTTAAGGTTTGTAAATAGCGGTAGGAGAAATCACCAAAGGTTTCTTCTTCATTTCTTCCTTTTGAATAGTTCCCGAAAAGGGTATCAAGAGTTTCAAGGATTTCTTCTTCTCCAATGTTTTCTTTAAATTTTGTATTAAGACGCATTCCCAGCCTGTCCCCTCCGATATGAAGATTGTATTTTCCGTAAGCAGTACCTACAAGACCGATCTCTGCATTTGGTGATCTTCCGCAGCCGTTCGGACATCCCGTCATCCTGATTGTAATATCTTCATTCTGGAGTCCGTATTTTTCAAGCACCGGCTCTATTTTAGTGACTAAAACAGGTAAATACCGCTGGCCTTCAGCCAAAGCCAGTGAACAGGTATTGAATGCCACACATGCTACAGAATTCTTACGAAGTGCACTTGCTTCATCCGTATAAGCAGAAATTCCATATTCTCTGAGGAGATCTTCAATTTCAGCTTTATCATTTTCTTCAATATCAGAAAGAATAAGATTCTGATTGCAGGTAAAGCGGAAATTAACTTTTCCTGTTTCGGCAATTTTCAGCAATCCTGATTTTAATGGATATGCTTCTGTATCAAGGATTCTTCCATGCTCTGCAAAAACTGTATAAAACCATCTGCCTTCAATGTTCTGCATCCATCCGTAACGGTCTTTTCTCTGCTCAAAATTAAATTCACGGGCTGGCTCAAAATCAAATCCGCATCTTTTTTCGACTTCAGCCCTGTATCCTTCGACACCAAGCCTGTCAATCGTATATTTCAGCCTGGATAATTTTCTTTCACTTCTGTTTCCGAAATCACGCTGTACGGTAATAATTTCATAGACTGCTTTCAGTGCTTTTTCTTCTGAATCTACAAAACCTAAAACAGATGCCAGACGTGCATAGGTTGCGTCATTTCCATGGGTTGCACCCAGCCCGCCTCCTGCTGCAATATTATAGCCTGCAATTTTATTATTCTCAATAATGGCAATCAGAGCAATATCATTGATAAAAACATCCACATCATTATTGGGTGGAATAGCAATCCCAATTTTAAGTTTTCTCGGAAGGTACCGGTCCTGATAGAGAGGATCTTCTTCTGTTTTTCTGTCGATTATCAATTCGTCATCGATCCAGAGATCATAATATGATTTTGTCTTCGGAAGGCACATTTCGCTGATTTTCCCTGCTAATTCAAAAACCTCCTGATGCAATGGTGATTCTGAAGGATTTGAGGTACAGGTGACGTTTCTGTTTACATCACCACATGCTGCAACAGAGTCAAGATGCTGCAGATTAAAATTCTGGATGGTCGGCTTAACGTGAGATTTTAAAATTCCATGCAGCTGAATGGTCTGCCTGGTGGTAATTTTGATCACACCGGTTGAATGATCTTCTGCAATTGCATGAAGACCTTTCCATTGTCCGGATGTTAAAAAGCCTCCGGGAAGCCTCAGCCGGATCATATAAGAATACAGCCATTCCAATTTTTTTGCGACCCTTTCCTCACGCCTGTCCCTGTCATCCTGCTGATACATTCCATGAAACTTGATCAGGGTCTGGTCATCTTCCCTGATGGCTCCGGTAAAATCATCCAGAAGACTTTCCTTCAGAGTTCCTCTGAGACCATTACTGTCGGTTTTTATTCTTTCTACCGGCGAAAGATTATTTTTATCTGTCATATCCTATCCGTTTTATGATTAATACACATCTTTTACATATCGTCCATTGAGTTCAAGTTCTTCAAGATACCCCTTGGCTTCTTCCGGGCTTTGTTTTCCCTGATCCTGAATGATGTCCAGGATAGTTTTCTCAACATCTTTACTCATGGGTTCCCTGGCTCCGCAGACATAGAGTGATGCTCCGCTTTCCAGCCAGTGATAGAATTCCACAGCTTTCTGTTCCAGTTTGTGCTGCACGTATACTTTTTCGGCGGTATCTCTTGAAAAAGCAAGATCAAGATGGGTCAGGGTTCCTGTTTTCAGGAAGTCCTGAAGTTCTGCCTGATAAAGGAAATCAGAAACGAAGGTCCTGTCACCAAAGAAAAGCCAGTTTCTGCCTTCGGCGCCCAAAGCGTCTCTTTCATAAAGAAATGACCTGAAGGGTGCTATTCCTGTTCCGGGTCCTATCATAATGATGTCATGATCCGGTTTGGGAAGTCTGAAATGCTTAGCTTCCTGGATATAAAATTCTATGTCTTCACCTTCTTTAAACCCTGCCAAAAATCCGCTGCATAGTCCGTTCTGTTTTCTGTCATTGATCAGAAAGTCAGATTTCGCTACCGTAATATGAATTTCACTATCCCCGTGAGCCTCCGGTGATGAGGATACAGAATACAAACGCGGCGACTGGCCTGTCAATACAGGAATAATCTGTTCAAATTCTTCTGCATTTTTTACCGGATAGATTATCAGCAGATCAAGAAGACCCAACCGTACCTCCGGAATCTTATGTCCTGTAATCTGCGCATATCTGGCAACGGTTGTTGTAAGCAGATAACTGATATTGAGATGCCTGTAGAGAAGCTCCTTTGCACCGGCAGTCAATTTAGCAGTTGTAATCTGCTTTTCAGGATCAATTCCAGTCAGGCGGATAATTTCATTCACTTCCTTTTCCGGATTGAGAGCAATGACGCCCAATGCATCCCCAGGATTATAAACAAGAGGTTCTTCGGTTTCTATTTCTATATGATACGTCTCTTTATCAGAGTAAATATCATTGAGATTGATAATGGTTGCAATTTTTCCGCGGTATTTTCTCCTACCTGTGGATTCTTTAGCAGCCGTCCCTGTTTTCTGGCTTTTTTCTGCAGTTTTGTAAACAACATCAAGAATGTGGTCTGCCCATTGATGAGCCTCCTTTTCATAATCGATATCACATTTTTTCAAAGGAAGAACTCTTTGCGCACCCAATACTTCAAAGCGGAAATCGATATCTTCACCTGTTTTACAGAACATTGGATAACTGCTGTCTCCCAGAGCCAGGACTCCATACTGCAAAGCATTTATATTCAGTTCATTTTCATGAATAAAGTCGTAAAATTTCTTTGCAAGAACCGGAGGATCTCCTTCTCCCTGGGTACTGATAATGATAAAGAAAAGATCTTCTTTGACGAGGTCTTTCGGTTTATACTGGGAAAGGTCTGCCAGTTTACCTTAACTCCTTTTTTCTTGATGATTCCTGCCAGCTCTACAGCCAGTTTCTTACTGTTTCCTGTCTCAGTCCCGTAAGCCAGGGTAATCTTCCCGGGAGAACTATTTTCTGTATCGATTCCGGAAGAAAAAGACAGTGAAGAAGAAGACTTTTCCGCTAATCCAGCAAGGAAACCACTTGCCCAAAGGGCTTCATCTCTTGAAAAACCACCTGATATCTCTTTCAGAGCTTTTAATTTTATTTCAGACAGCATATTCTAATGTATTTTGAAGGTTTGTCACTAAAGTTCCATTGGATACCGATTTAAAATAAATCCCTTCCTGATCAGCGTTTTCGAGCCATGAAAATTCTTCGTGAAGATCAATTACTTTTCCGATGACAACCAGTGACGGAGAAAGAAAATCTTTAGTTCCCAAATTTTCATGAAAGCCTTTCAGGGAAGAAGTATATACTTTCTGATAAGGCGTTGTTGCCTGCTCTATCACTGCAATCTTTTTATCATCTGACGTGCCTGATGCTAAAAATTTCTCAACCAGACCATTCAGATTTCCTTTTGACATATAAAAAACAAGGGTATCTTCTGAGGTGCCTAATTCTTTCCAATATTCAGCACTGAGTATTTCTGTCTTATAATAGGTCAGAAAACGAACAGCGGTTGCATATCCTCTGGCAGTTAAAGGGATTCCTGCGTAAGCGGCGGCTCCTGAAGCGGCAGTAATTCCGGGAATGATTTCAAATGCGATCCCGTGTTTTTTCAGAGTTTTCAGCTCATCCAGAACATTGGAAAAAAAAGAAATATCTCCTCCTTTCAGCCTTACCACTTTTTTTCCCTGAGAGGCATAATCCACAATCAGTGTATTGATAAGGGACTGCGGTGTAGATGCATTTTTACTGCATTCTTTACCCACATAGATGATCTCTGCATTTTGATCTGCATAACGCTCTATAATTTCAGGACTTACAAGACGGTCACATAGGATGACATCAGCATTTCCGATGACTTTTACTGCTTTTACAGTGATCAGATCTGGGTCGCCGGGTCCTGCACCTACAAGGTAAACCTTGGGTGTATTATTTATTTTTTTCATTTTAAAATCTTCTTAGGTGGGTATTCAGAAAAGCCCTTCGATGGATAAGTATCTTTCTCCGGTATCGTAATTTATCGTCAGGATAGTAGATCCTGGTGGAATTTCAGACAGCTTTTTCGCAACTGCAGCCAGAGAAGCTCCCGTAGAAATTCCTACAAACAGTCCCTCTTTTTTGGCAGCTTCCTTTGTAAACTCAAAAGCTTCATCCTTACTGATCTTAACAATTTCGTCCAGGATTGCTGTATCCAGGATTGAAGGAATAAATCCTGCTCCCAGTCCCTGAAGAGGATGCGGAGCGGGAGATCCGCCACTCAGCACCGGAGATAACTCAGGCTCTACTGCAATGACTTTTATACCGGGAAATTTCTGCTTCAGAATCTTTGCTATTCCTGTGATATGCCCTCCGGTTCCTACACCTGTAATCAGATAATCCAACCCATCCGGAAAGTCTTTGAGAATCTCCTGAGCTGTGGTTTCCGCATGCACCTTGACGTTGGCAGGATTGTCAAACTGTCTGGGAATCCATGAATCCGGAGTTTCCTTTGCCAGTTCCTCTGCTTTTTCAATAGCGCCTTTCATACCCTTTTCCCGCGGAGTCAGGACGAACTCTGCTCCGTAAGATTCCATAATTTTCCGGCGTTCCAAACTCATACTTTCCGGCATCACGAGAATCAGCTTATAATTTTTTACCGCGGCTACGAGCGCAAGCCCGATACCTGTATTCCCACTTGTAGGCTCTATAATAGTACTGTCTCTGTTAATTAATCCTCTTGTTTCAGCATCTTCAATCATGGATAAAGCAATCCTGTCTTTGATGCTTCCGCCGGGATTAGACTTCTCCAGTTTGATCCATACTTCATGTTCTGTATCAAAAAGCTTGTTAATTTTTACGACCGGGGTATTTCCGATGGTTTCTAATGTGTTTTGGAACTTCATACCTATTCAATTAATTTTGTTTTTTTTTTATATCACAAATGTTAAAGATTCGGGAAGAGTCCCGCTATCTTTTATTTTTATCTCACTTTTATGATAGACCAGAGAACCGGAGGGGACATTCTGTGTGATCCAGACATTTCCTCCTATAATACTGTCTCTTCCTATGGTCGTATTTCCTCCCAAAATAGTCGCTCCGGAATAGATAATAACATGATCTTCAATATTGGGATGCCTCTTCTCATTGGCCTTATCTTTTGAAACATATAAAGCTCCCAGCGTCACGCCCTGATAGAGTTTTACATGATTTCCGATGACAGCAGTTTCACCGATGACAACGCCTGTCCCATGGTCAATAAAAAAATATTCCCCGATCACAGCGCCTGGATGGATATCGATTCCGGTTCTGCTGTGTGCATATTCTGAGATCACCCGCGGCAGGATTTTCACTTTCTGAATCCAGAGCTGATGAGAGATCCTGTAAACATAGGTCGTAAAAAAGCCGGGATAGGACAGTAAGATTTCGTCAAGAGACTCCGTTGCAGGATCAAATTCTAAAACAGATTCAGCATCCAGGATCAGTGTATTGTAGATCTCAGGAAGTACGGAAAAGAAATCATCGGTCTGCTTTTCAGCGAAAACCTCATCTTCAGAAGTATTTCTGATCAGATCATAAAGGACATCCCGCAGTACTTCAAATTCAATATGAATCTGATTATCAGCATCAAAATCCTGTGAAAGGAACAGAAGATCATACAGCTGAATGACAAACCCCTCCGTCTTATTTTTATCAAAGAATCTTCGGGAACCGCTTTGCTTTTTTTCAAGGATTTTCCTGATAAACTGATCTGACACTTTCATTGTTTACTGAATTATACAGGCTGCAACGGTGGCATTAGAGGTTTCATCTACCAAAATCGCTGATCCTGTTTTTTTATTGCTTATAAAATCATCAAATACCAGGGGTTGAGCAGTCCGTATCATCACTTTTGCAATCTCATTCAGCTTTACGCCTCCTTCAGAACTTTCCCTTTCAAGACTGTTCACATTGATCTTGTATTCCACATGCTTTACAACTGCCTTCAGCTTTCTGCTGTGATGCTGTAAAAGATACTTATTACCCGGCTGCAGAGACTTTTGGTCCAGCCAGCAGAGCAATACCTCCACTTCTTTTTCAACTTTGGGGAGTTCATCTGCCAGGGCGAAGAGATCCCCCCTGCTGATGTCAAGGTCATCGGTAATCCGGATTAAGACCGGCTGACCCTCAATTGCTTCCTGTACCTCAGCCCCATTCACTTCCAGCGATGCAATTTCAGTAATTATACCGGCAGGAAGTACAGCTACTTTATCGCCTTTCTGAAGACGTCCGCTGATAATCTGTCCTGCATAACCGCGGTAGTCATGAAGTGCTTCAGTCTGTGGACGGATCACGTACTGCACCTGAAAGCGGCTGCCTTTGTTGTGCTGCTCATTAATCTCCGCTTTTTCAAGATATTCCAAAAGGGAACTTCCCTGATACCATCCTGTGGCTGAAGAAACGGAAACAATATTGTCTCCCTTCAGTGCAGAAATCGGAAAATAGGTAACATCCGTAAGCCCCAAATCCGCTGCAATCTGCGCATAGTCTGTTTTTATCTTTTCAAAAACATCCTCTGAATAGCTGACCATGTCCATTTTATTAATGGCAACGGCAACTTTTTTAAGTTTAAGAAGCGAAGCGATAATAGAATGCCTTCTGGTCTGTTCTATGACTCCTTTGCGGGCATCAATCAGGATGACCATCAGATCAGAATTGGAAGCCCCGGTAATCATGTTACGGGTATATTGTACATGCCCCGGAGCATCTGCAATAATAAATTTTCTTTTTGATGTCGAAAAGTACCGGTAAGCAACATCAATGGTGATTCCCTGCTCTCTTTCTGCACGGAGTCCATCCGTCAGAAGAGCAAGGTCCACTCCATCTTCATTTTTGTTTTTAGAATGTTTTTCAAGTAATTCCAGCTGATCCTGTAAAATACTCTTGCTGTCGTACAGCAGTCTTCCGATGAGGGTGCTTTTCCCGTCATCTACACTTCCTGCTGTTATAAATCTTAATAAATCCACGCCTTCTTTTTTTATGGTTAATGGGTAATAAGTAATGGGTAATGGGCAATAAATAATAAATGATAATTGATAATTGATAATTGATAAATGACAGGTAATAAGTAATTTATGTGTTAGTGATGTTTTACACACCGCATCATTACTCATTACTGATTACTGATTGCTCATTACTGATTGCTCATTACTGATTGCTCATTCAAAAGTAGCCTCCTTTTTTACGGTCTTCCATAGCCGCTTCGGTAACCCGGTCATCAATTCTGGTTTCTCCTCTTTCTGATATTCTTGTGGCTGTAATTTCTTCAATCACCTGATCCAGGGTTGCAGCCTGAGATTCTACGGCTGCTGTGCAGGTCATATCTCCTACCGTACGATAACGTATTCTTTTGATGGTCACAGTATCTTCTTCCTCCAGAACAGCATGCTCAGAATTGGCAATCCACTGTCCGTGAAGGTCTACCACTTCCCTTTCGTGAGAAAAGTAAATAGAGGGCAACGGTATATTTTCTCTCCGGATATAATTCCATATATCCAGCTCTGTCCAGTTGCTGATCGGGAAAACCCTGACATTTTCGCCTTTATGAATTCTGCCGTTGAAGATATTCCACAACTCAGGACGCTGAAGTTTAGGGTCCCACTGTCCGAATTCATCTCTCACCGAAAAAATTCTTTCTTTAGCGCGGGCTTTTTCTTCATCTCTCCTTGCCCCTCCAATGCACGCATCAAATTCGAATTCTTCAATCGTATCAAGAAGGGTAAAGGTCTGCAGCCAGTTTCTGCTCGGAAATTTACCTTTAGGTTCTGTCAGTTTTCTGCTGTTAATTGTATCTTCTACCTTTCGTACTACCAGATCAACATCCAGCTCTTTGGTCAGCTGATCCCTGAACTCTAAAACTTCAGGAAAATTATGACCCGTATCCACATGAACGAATTTGAATGGAATCTTCCCGTAAGGAAAAGCTTTCGCCGCAAGTCGGGCCAGTACGATACTGTCTTTTCCTCCACTGAAAAGCAAAGCGGGACGCTCAAACTGCCCCGCGACCTCTCTTAGGATATAGATGGATTCAGCTTCAAGCTGATCTAAATAATTTAAATGATATAATGACATATTTCATTTTATTGATGAACGTGTAAGCCGCATTCTTTTTTATCGGCATCTTCCCACCACCACCGGCCGGCTCTGAAATCTTCTCCTTCTTTAATCGCTCTCGTACAGGGCTCACAGCCGATGCTCACAAATCCTTTTTTATGAAGGTGATTATAGGGAAGATGATTTGTTTTGACATAGTCTGTCACCTGCTCTGTGGTCCAGTGAAGGATCGGATGAAATTTTATGACCTGATGATCGGGATCCCATTCCAGCTGAGGCATCTCTTTTCTTCCTGCTGAATGTTCGGATCTTAAACCCGTGATCCAGACCTTGTATCCCTGAAGTGCTTTTTTTAAAGGAATCACTTTCCTGATATTACAGCAGGCTTTTCTCTGTTCCACAGACTGATAAAATGAGTCAGGCCCATTTTCTGAAACAAATTGCTGCAGTGATTCCGGATCCGGATAATAGGCTTTTATTGTTTTTTTAAAGAATGCTCTGGATGACGTCCAGGTCTCATAGGTCTGTTCAAAAAGTCTTCCTGTATCAAGTGTAAAAATATCAATATTAAGGTTTTTTATAAGGTGAGTGACCACCTGATCTTCATAACTGAAGCTTGTAGAAAAGATGATTTCACCTGAAAACCTGTTGGCAAGAATTTCAAGAAAACCATCATCATAAGCACCCGCAGAGGTCTTTTCTGTTAATTTATCGAATTCTTTTTTCAGGATATTTTCCATTTTTAATTGAAATTATTCCTGCAAATATATATAAATCCTACTTATCCTACCAAATTAGTAGGATATAAAAATAAAAAAAATCAGCTTTTTTTAATAAAGGAAGTTAGGGTAGCCTCCATCATGCTTTTTCTGGTTTTCTCTCTAACTACCATCAATTCATTTCTGAGATAACACGTTGCCTCATCAACGCAGTCGTCGCAGGATTCGTAAAAATTCAGTGAAATACAGGGAGTTAAAGCAATAGGACCATCAAAAATGCGGTAAATATCTGCCAGTGACACTTCATCGGGAGACAACAGAAGATAGTAGCCGCCGGCACTCCCCTGCTTACTGTTGACCAGTTTGGCTCTTTTGAGTTCGAGGAGAATCTGTTCTAAAAATTTTTTGGAAATATTTTCATCATGTGCAATTACAGCTGTTGACAAAAATCCCTGATTGTAGTTTCTTGCCAATCTAACCATTGCCTTTAAAGCATATTTGCAACGTTTGGACATCATAATTCATGCAATTTAGGATAAATTATCCGATTGGCGAAATTGCATTTTCCGATTACCAAATAATCATGATTTATGGTTGAAAAAGGGTGACAAACATCTCCCAAATTCTGAATTTGAAAAATTTACATTGTATATTTGTCATAAATTTTATCATTCATGAGTACAATTGAATTCAACGAAATGTGGAGAGAAAAATTACTGAACCGTTTTCTCAGCTACGTAAAGATATATTCTACAAGTGATGCAGAAAGTGAGGCTACTCCTTCTACAGAACGCCAGTGGGATATCGCCAATTATATCGTAGAAGAACTGAAAACGATCGGCCTGGAAAATGTGTCTATTGATGAACACGGATACATTATGGCCTATGTACCTTCTAACCTGGAAAATGACAGCAAGCCGACCATCGGATTTATTTCCCATTACGATACTTCTCCTGATTTTAACGGTGAGAATGTAAGACCTCAGATCTGGAAAAATTATCAGGGTGAAGATTTAGTTTTAAATAAAGAAACAGAATTTACATTATCCCCTTCAAAATTTGAAAGTTTAAAAAATTACATTGGTCAGACCTTGATTACGACAGACGGAAACACCCTTCTGGGAGCAGATGACAAAGCTGGCTGTGCAGAAATTGTCACTGCTGCGGAGTATCTGATTGCACACCCTGAAATCAAGCATGGAAGAGTCGCCATTGGTTTCACTCCGGATGAGGAAATAGGACGGGGAGCCCACAAATTTGATGTGGCTAAATTCGGAGCAGAGTTTGCCTACACGATGGATGGCAGCGAAGTGGGAGAACTGGAATATGAAAACTTTAATGCTGCAGGAGCAGTTGTAAAAATCCATGGACTGAGTGTTCACCCCGGATATGCTTTCGGTAAAATGATCAATACGGGTCTTCTGGCAGCAGAATTTATACAAATGCTTCCCGCAAATGAAACTCCGGCAACGACTAAAGGCTTTGACGGATTTTATCATTTAATGGATATTACAGCAGATATTTCTGAGGCAAAACTACAATATATCATCCGTGACCATGATGAGGAAAAGTTTGAAGCCAGAAAAAAAATCATGGAAGAGAAAGTTGCAGAATTCAACCGGAAATATGGGGAAGGAACAGCAGAGGTTGAAATCAAGGAACAGTACCGTAACATGAAACAGCAGTTTGAAGGAAAAATGCATATCATTGACCTTGCTGCTAAAGCAATGAAAGAAGCGTCTATTGAACCGAAAATCAAAGCAATCCGTGGAGGAACAGATGGTGCTCAGCTCTCCTATATGGGACTTCCGTGTCCTAATATTTTTGCAGGAGGAATGAATTTCCACGGACCGTATGAATATGTCGCGCTCGAAAGTATGGAGAAGGCACTTGAAGTAATTGTGAATATTGTCAAGGAGTAAAATCTTCTTTAAGTATTTTATAAAAGAAATGCTTAGACATACTAATGACTAAAAACAGAAGCCAGCTTTACGCTGGCTTTTTTAGTATCTTACATTTATTTTGGTCTTATTATTCCCGGATTATTTATTCCTATTCATGATACGCATAATCTTTTTATGTATCAAGATGTGAAATATAAAAACAAAATCAATCAAAATTACTTGATAAAAAAAACCATTACAAAAATGCAATGGCTTCACAATATTTAAAATTAAATTTTAATCATTTTGTTGATTGCTTAAAAAAGCATCCCAACCTTGGGCGGTCAAAGCAACCAACTGGTTAGAACCTCTTGCCACCATAAAATTACCTTCTTCATGATCAACGGCATGACCGATGATGGTGAAATCCGGATGGTTTTTCATTTTGTCAAAATCATTCGGAGAAATAGTGAAGAGCAATTCATAATCTTCACCACCACTCAATGCTGTCATTACAGGGTTAAGATTCAGATCATCGGCTGTTGTAATCGTAAGGTTATCCATCGGGATTTTCTCCTCATACAGCCTGAATCCTACTTTGGACTGGTCTGAAAGATGCAGTATCTCAGAAGCAAGACCATCTGAAATATCAATCATTGAAGTTGGTCTGATATCCAACTCTGCTAAAATTCCTTTCACATCAGTCCTTGCCTCAGGTTTCAGCTGTCTCTCCAGGATATAATCAAATCCTTCCATTTCAGGCTGCATATTGGGATCAGCAAGGAAAACAGAATGTTCTCTTTCCAAAATCTGAAGCCCCATGTAAGCCCCTCCCAGATCTCCGCTTACAACAAGCAGGTCATTAGGCTGTGCACCGCTTCTTTTAACGATATTTTCTTCATCTTCAATTCCTACTGCTGTAATACTCATTACCAGTCCTGCGTTAGAACTCGTTGTATCACCACCAATCAGATCCACTTTATATCTTCCACAGGCTGCCTGAATACCTGCATACAATTCTTCCAGAGCTTCTACCGGAAAACGGTTGGATACCGCAAGGGAAACCAAAATCTGTGTAGGCGTCGCATTCATCGCTGCGATATCACTCAGGTTAACGACAACTGCTTTATAACCTAAATGTTTCAGAGGAACGTATCCTAAATTGAAATGTACACCCTCTGCCAAAACATCCGTAGTCAGAATGACTCTTTTGTTTCCGGGATTGATAACGGCTGCATCATCCCCTACTCCAAGCTCCGAAGATTCATTGGATAAAGGAAAAAATTCCGTTAAATGCTTTATGAGTCCAAATTCACCCAATTTCGAAATAGGTGTTAATTCAGGTTCTTTATCTTCAAACATAAATTCTTATATAATTGATGGTTGATAATTGATAAATGATGACAAAAAATCAATCAACATTTATCAATTATCATTTATTTAGTAAAAATTGCCGGATCTACATTGTCAGGACGGAAAGGAAGTTTTTTGAAATCGTCCCTTGTCATCAATACGGTCTCCGGTGTCTTATATTTATTCATTGCTTCGATTACGTCATCGGGAGGCGTTGTCATTTTTCTCAGCATGGTATCGATCCACACCCCTGTTGCTTCAGAAGTAGCACAGTGTGCTCCGTCCGGTAGATAAAATTTATGCACAAAACGGTAGATCGAAGAATCTTCCGCACAACCGTCAATCTCAAGACTTACAATCACCGTCTGATCTGCAAATATTTCTTTGAAGAAAGAAAATCTTTCATGCATGATCACCGGTCCGATTCCCCAACGGCTCATCTGGGTTACCCCCATTTTTTCTTTTTTCATAAAAGCCATCCTTGTCTGTGCACAGTATTGTACATAAGACGAATTGGCAAGATGTTTATTGGCATCCAGATCACTCCAGCGTACTTCAAATTTATGGTAGAATATCATTTTTATAAATCGTTTTAAAATTGCACTGCAAAAGACATTAATAATTACAATCCCATCAGACCTCCGAATAAATTTCAGATGTTAAAAAATAAGTCTGCATCAGAGAAAATATCCGTTTTTGCAGATGTATTATTTAAAATCACATATCGAGGGGTTCATAATTTTTCAGGTTCAGCAGTTATAATCTTCAGGTTAAAATTCAAAAATTATAATCCTCAAAATTACTCAAATAAGATGGTTTATAAAAATTGTACTTTTGGAAAAATAATCTTCAGCATAAGATTAACAGTTATGAAGCAAATTATCATTATCGGAGGTGGCGCTGCAGGATTTTTCTGTGCAGCAAATCTGGACGAAAAAAAATACAGGATTACTATTCTGGAGCAGAATTCTGATGTTCTTCAGAAAGTAAAAGTTTCAGGTGGCGGAAGATGCAATGTCACCCATGGATGTTTCGATCCTAAAGAATTAGTGCAGTTTTATCCCCGTGGAAACAAGGAATTACTCAGTGTTTTTACTAAATTCCAATCAGGCGACACCATGGACTGGTTCGAAAAACGAAAAGTTTCGTTAAAGATTGAAAATGATAACAGGGTTTTTCCGGAAAGCAATTCTTCACAGACAATTATCCAGGCTTTCCTGAATGAAATTCAGCAAAAGAACGTTGACGTAAAAACCAAATGCTCCGTAAAAGAAATCATTAAGAACGGTGATCAATATTTAGTTTCAACAAGTACAGGAGATTTTCCGGCTGATTATGTGGTCTACACGACCGGAAGTTCACCAAAATCTTTAAAGATGATTGAAAATTTAGGACATAAAATTATTGAACTGGTTCCTTCTCTTTTCACTTTTAATATTAAAGATGATTTGCTGAAAGATCTGGCAGGAACCAGTTTTGAAATGGCTGAAAGTTCTATTCCTACACTGAAAACCGAAGAAAGCGGCCCCCTGCTCATTACACATTGGGGACTGTCGGGACCTGCAATTTTGAAAATTTCAGCCTGGGAAGCAATTAATCTGGCTAAAGTAAAATACAATTTCGAGGTTCAGGTCAATTTTATATCGAAAGATATTGACGATGCAGAGGAATTATTTCAGAATTTCAAAATATCCAATCCTAAAAAAACGGTGGGACAGTCGAAAATATTTGATGTAACGAATCGTTTCTGGCAAAGAATCCTGGAAGTTTCAAAGGTAGATCTGAATAAACAGATTGCGAACATTTCAGGAAAGGAAATAAAGCTGATTACAGAAAACTTATGTCAAAAGAAATTCCAGGTCACAGGAAAATCAACTTTTAAAGATGAATTTGTCACGGCAGGAGGTGTTGACCTAAAGGAAATCAATTTTAAAAACATGTCTTCGAAGATTTTACCGAATTTTTATGTTGCCGGGGAAGTTTTAAACATTGATGCCGTGACGGGTGGATTTAACTTTCAGGCTTGCTGGAGTGAAGCCTGGCTGATTGCGCAGGATTTGAACAGCTTAAACTAAAGATTCGTTTTCAAAAATTAAATGGAACCCTGCCGAAATCAATGGCAAACCAGTCAAATATAGATTCAGATTACCCATATCGATGAATTAAATATCATTAATAAAAATGCTTTCGGCAAAAAAAAACATTCCGACTCTGCTCAAAATCCTTTTAATCATCGGGTTCGGCTATTTTTTTTGGCTGATGCTGAAAATCACATTGGAATATATCCCATTTGATACCAATGCCAGCTTTCTAATGATAAAGCAGACAGAAGTTACAGACAGACCAGAATATCTCTGGTTTTTCTACACCCACGTCTACACCAGCATTTTTGTTTTATTATCAGGATTTTCAGCCCTATTGAGAAAAGATTTCGGACTGAAAAATTTTCATAAAAATATAGGAAAAATTTATATTTTCCTTATCCTTTTTCTCGCAGCGCCTTCTGGTGTTTACATGGGGATTTTTGCAAACGGAGGTATCCTTTCTAAAATTTCGTTTGTGATTTTGGGCTGTTTGTGGTGGTTTTCAACTTTTAAGGCATATCAGTCAGCACGACAAAAGAAATTCAAAGAGCATCAACAGTGGATGTGGCGAAGTTTTGCCCTTACAATTTCTGCCATCACTTTGAGAATGTGGAAAGTAATTATCGTATATTTATTCCACCCAAACCCAATGGATGTTTACCAGATCATCGCATGGATGGGCTGGATCCCGAATATCATTTTAATCGAATATCTAATCACAACAAAACACCTTTAATAACCTATGAAAATTTTAACTTTTACTCTTGCATCCCTGATAGCGGTTTCTTTTGTAAGCTGTAAGAAAGACGGAGCTGTTACCGAAAAATCAAAGGATTCACTGATCACCAAAAAGGATTCTGTGGCTGCTACTGAGATTTATAAAGAATATTACGGAATTTATACCGGAGAATTTTCCGGAAAAGGTGAAGTTTACGATAATGAAACGAGAGAATATTATGACGGAACCGATTATAAAAGACTTTCTCTTAAAATAAACAAGATAACAAAAGACAGTGTTTACGGACAAAGTATTGTTAACGGAGCCCAAAGACCTTTCAGAGGTATTTTTAATGAAAGCTCTCAGTCGTTTATTCTGGATGAGCCCGGAAATGACAGTACTGACGGAAGATTTGAAGTCAGATTAAAAAGCGACAGTATTACCGGAAAATGGACTGCCTTCAAAAAGTCAGCAGTTAAAATTCCTTCTAAAAATCTGAAACTGATCAAAAAAGAATTCGTTTACAATCCGAATTTTATGCTCGATGAAAATTCTGACCTGATTGACTGGGAAAACCCACGGGATTTTAAAGAAAAATATACTGACGAAGAAACAGGCAAAACAGAAACATTTACTGCTTCAAAAAACAGGATAGCCTCCGATGCAGTCTTTAAAATTAATGCTTCAAAACAGAAACTGACAGAGAAAGAATTAAAAAACCTGAGGAAACTGGATATGGAGATTATCAAAAATTCTGTTTTTGCAAGACACGGATATGCCTTCAAAAAACAGACCTACAGGAATTTCTTTGAACAGACAGACTGGTACATCCCTGTCTCCGGCAATGTGGACAGCGAACTTTCACCAATGGAGAAAGAAAACGTGGCTTTGCTGAACCGTTTTATCAAATATGCTGAAGATAAATATGACTCTTTTGGAAGGTAGTTTTGTTAAAGATTAGTTTATTTCGCAAATTCTTTTTGATGAGTATTGATCTGAACAAAAAGATATAAAAGTAAACATCCTGCTCCGTAACATACAATATCAATCCACGAGAAAGAATTTCCGACTATGATATACATCAGGCTTCCTTCAGTAAATCCTAATTTATCTGCAATTTTAAAAAACTGGGCAAACTCAATCAGACAGGAAAATATAAAAATTCCGGAAATCAGTTTTGTGTTGTTTATGATGAAAAAGCTCTTAACCAATGTATATAGAAGCATAACAACGATTACGTCTCCCAGATAAGCCCTGATAAAGAACTGGTCTTTCAAAACAGTGGCAATTAAAACCTCAACCAGAAAAATCAGCAGGGTTAAAAGAAGATATTTCAGGCTAAACTTAAATTTTATCATCTTGTATTTTACCTTTTTCAATTAAATTAATTATTATGCTGATTATTCTTCTTCCTGCTGTATTGGCATTTATGTATTATGTCGGTTTTATCACCATGACAAAATTAAAAATAAATCAGGCTGACGGCGAACTGAAAACCCATTTTTTACGAATACTTTTTGGATTTTTGGCAATTTCTGTTTTGACGCTATTCATTCTTTCAGTTAAATGGCTTCTGCTACCCGATCCACCGCAAGGCTTTAAATAAAAACCAGAATTTGTAGAGGTAATAATTATATTATTAATTTAACCAAACGCTCACGAGTTGAATTGGTATCATGTTTGTTGGACTTTACAGTTAAATTTTTCAATAATATTTGTTACAATCTGAATGATCTAAATTTAAATCTAATGAGAACAGCTGTTTTTTTAATCGGATTATTTTTTTGCACCTCCCTTTCTGCACAGGAAGCACCCAATAAGAATACTATCGAAAACAATATCTCTGAAATTCCCAATTACAGCGAATTGGTCAAGAAAAAAATCAATTTAAAAGATGTTGTTACTACTGCAGATACTGCTCCGGAATTTCCCGGCGGATTCAATGTTTTCAAACAGAAGTATTTTGAAGGGATGCCTACGGTCAATCTGAAACAGAACCAGAAGCTTGATACCCGCATTTATTTTGTTGTTGAAAGAGACGGCTATGTACGGAATGTTGCCGCAATAGGAAGCGATAATAAACATGTAGAAGCTGCAGAACTGGGGATCAAAAGGATTTATACCCGCTGGAAGCCCGCAATGAAGAATGGTAAGCCTGTGCGTTATCTGTATACATTCCCTTTAGCTGCAAGGAAGTACTAAGTAGAAACGCTGAAATTCTATTTTCCAATCATCTTCTTAATCGAATTCAGCTTCATCAGAGCCTCAATCGGTGTCAATGTATTGATATCGATTTTCGTCAGTTCTTCTCTGATATTTTCTAAAACAGGATCATCCAGCTGAAAGAAAGAGAGCTGCATATTTTCTTCCGTAACCCTTTTGATGCTTTCGGAAGAATCGCCCTGAGAGCGGCTGGCTTCAAGAGTTTTTAAGATCTCATTGGCTCTGTTGACTACTTTTGAAGGCATCCCTGCCAATTTTGCAACATGAATACCAAAACTGTGTTCACTTCCTCCCGGAATCAATTTCCGCAGGAAAATGATATTGCCTTTATTCTCCTGGATAGAAACATGGAAGTTTTTCACCCTGTCAAAATTTACGGTCATTTCATTGAGCTCATGATAATGTGTTGCAAATAAAGTTTTTGCCTGTGTCGGATGCTGATGAAGATATTCAGCAATAGCCCAGGCTATGGAAACCCCATCGTAAGTGGAAGTCCCACGGCCGATTTCATCCAACAGAATCAAACTCCGGTCTGAAATGTTATTTAAAATATAGGCAGCCTCGTTCATCTCCACCATAAAAGTAGATTCTCCGGCGGAAATATTATCGGAAGCTCCGACTCTTGTGAAAATCTTATCCAAAACTCCGATTTCAGCATACTTTGCAGGAACAAAACTGCCAATCTGAGCCATCAGGCAGACAATAGCTGTCTGACGCAGAATGGCCGATTTACCGGCCATGTTGGGACCGGTAACCATGATGATCTGTTGAGAATCTTTATCTAAAAAGATATCATTCGGAATGTATTTTTCTCCTAAAGGAAGTGCATTTTCAATAATCGGATGCCTGGCCTCTTTTAAGTCAATTAAAAAACCTTCATTCAGAACAGGCTTTGTGTAACTTTCAGATACGGCCAGTTCAGACAGGCCAACCGCAACATCAAGCTTTGCAATGATATTGGAATTTTCCTGAATCCTGTCCATATAGATCATCGTATCGGAACAGACTTTACGGTACAGCTGATTTTCAAGGACACTGATTTTTTCTTCAGCACCCAGGATCTGACTTTCATATTCTTTCAGTTCTTCGGTGATATACCTTTCTGCATTCACGAGTGTCTGCTTCCTGATCCAATCAGCCGGAACTTTATCTTTATGAGTGTTTCTTACTTCTATAAAGTATCCGAAGACATTATTAAAATCAATTTTAAGACTGGTAATCCCTGTCCGCTCTACTTCACGCTGGCACATCTCATCAAGAAATCCTCTTCCTTTATTTTGCAACCCTCTCAAATGATCAAGCTCTTCAGATATATTCTGCCTGATCACATTTCCTTTGGCAAGATTTACCGGAAGTTCTTCATTTAAATGATCTTCCAGAAGTTTGATCAGTTCCTCCAAAGAATTCAAGGGTTCCAGCCATGCCAGGACATCTGCAAAGGGATGCAGCAATTCTTTAATTTTATGAATGTTAATCAGACTCTGACGAAGATACCCCAGTTCTTTTGGTGAAATTTTTTCTGCTGCCAGCTTTCCCATTAACCTGTCAAGATCTGAAATCGCTCTCATCAGCTGGGAAATTTCATATTTCAGCTGATCATTTTCGTTAAGAAAATCAATTAACGAAAGCCTTCTTCCGATTTCTTCAACAGATTTTAAAGGAAGGATAATTCTTCTCCTCAACAATCTTCCTCCCATAGGAGTAGAGGTCTTATCAATAATGTCCAGCAGTGATTTCCCTTTCGGATTGCTTGGATAAACGATTTCAAGATTTCTGAGTGTGAAGTGGTCCATCATCAGATAATCTTCCTGCGGAATGATCTGAATTTTGGTGATGTGCGCCAATAGTTTGTGATGGGTATCCTCAACCAGGTACGCAAATATTGCTCCTGCAGCAGTGATAGCCATTGGCAGGCCTTCAACCCCAAAACCTTTTAATGAATTGGTCTTAAACTGACCGGTCAGCTTTTCGTAAGCAAAATTGTACTGGTATGCCCAGTCTTCCAGTTTAAATACATTCCTGTTTTTCAGCTGATCCGGAATCTGCACGCTTCTCTGGTAAATGATTTCACTCGGGTCAAAGGTATTGATGATGTGCAGGATTTTATCTAAACTCCCTTCACTTACCAGGAATTCTCCTGTGGAAACATCGACCAGGGCAATTCCGTATTTTTCTTTTTCTTTGTGAAGCGAAAGCAGGAAGTTATTCTTTTTTGAAGTTAAAACCTGGTCATTGAAAGTAACTCCCGGTGTGATCAATTCTGTCACTCCCCGTTTTACGATCCCTTTTACTGTTTTCGGGTCTTCAAGCTGATCGCAGATGGCAACGCGAATTCCGGCCCGCACCAATTTTGGCATATAAGAATCTACCGAATGATGAGGAAATCCCGCCAATTCGATATGTCCCTCTCCGTTAGCCCTCTTGGTCAGGACGATTCCTAAAATCTGGGAAGTCCTTACCGCATCCTGTCCAAAAGTTTCATAGAAATCGCCCACCCTGAAGAGCAAAAGTGCATCAGGATACTTTGCCTTGATGGTATTGTACTGCGTCATTAACGGGGTTTCTTTCTTCGTCGCCTTTGCCATTAAAATCTTTCTTAAAATTGGAATGTAAAAGTAAGAAATAAAACAGAAGGATTAAAATGCATATTACAGTCCGTAGATTTAGCAGATGAACACAAATCGTTAAAACATTAAATTTTACTGTATAATTTTATGTTTTCTCAATCTCAATGAAATACAAAGTCTTTTACCGTCAATTCTAATTTGAATACAGGATATCTTTCGTTTAACCAGGAATACCATCACAGCCATCCACCCGGTCCACGCTACTTATCAGTTGACAGTAAGCATTTAACCCAAAACCATTCTTCATCTGCGGGATGCACCGTCAGATTACACATTTTAAAAATTTCTGCGAAAAAGAATAAACCGAATATTTTATCTTTGCATGACAGACAAGAACCATGAGAGTTTACAACACCAAAAATTTCCTGAAAATATTGGTCAGCCTACACAAAAGTGATACGTTGAAAATACTTTTCCCAACAATGCTCCTGGTAGCAGTCTATTCTTACGGAATCCAATATCTTGAAATTGAATATCTGCATCTGACAACAAAATCCAAGGTCAGCAACGTAGGAATGATTCATTCGCTGCTGGGTTTTGTTTTATCACTTTTACTGGTATTCAGGACCAATACTGCTTATGACAGATGGTGGGAAGGCAGAAAACTCTGGGGAAAGCTGGTAAATGACACAAGAAACTTCGCTGTAAAAGTCAATATAATTCTTGCAGACGACAGAAAATCAGCTGATCAGATTGCAAGATACCTTAAATATTTCCCTCACTTTTTAGCTCAACATCTTTCTAAAGAATCTACCAGACTCGCTTTGGATGAAGATTATTCTGAAATCGAAAAATCACTGAAACACCATGGTCCTACCGATCTGATCAATCTTCTCACCCATAAACTGTACCAGTTAAAAAAAGAAGGGAAGATTTCTGATGTGGAAATCCTGTATCTGGATACCCAGATCACAGGCTTCCTTGACGTTTGCGGCGGCTGTGAAAGAATTAAAAACACACCGATTCCTTATTCGTATTCGTCATTTATAAAAAAATTCATCATTTTATATGTTCTGGCCCTGCCTATTGCTTATGTTATCAATCTCGGACTTTTTATGATTCCGCTGACTGTTTTTGTATTTTATGTACTGATGAGTCTTGAATTGATTGCAGAAGAAATAGAAGATCCTTTTAATAATGATGAAAATGATATTCCGATGGAAACAATCGCCCAGAATATTGAAAAAAACGTTCATCAGATCATGAGCCTTAAAAAGTAGAAATTAACGGCCGTTTTTAAATCCGGCCGTCATGAAGAAATCGTAAATTATAATAAGAAATAAACAAATTATTTTGGTAAATAAATTAAAACTGGAAGAGCTTAACAGAATCGATGTGGAGACTTTTAAAAAAGTGGAAAAAATCCCATTGGTCGTTGTTTTGGATAATATAAGAAGCATGCATAATGTCGGAGCAACTTTCAGAACGGCAGATGCCTTTTTGATTCAGAAAATTATTTTATGCGGTATTACACCACAGCCTCCGCACCGTGAAATTCATAAAGCAGCATTGGGAGCGACGGAAAGTGTTGACTGGAATTATGTAGAGAACATCAGTGATGCTGTAAAGGAATTGAAAGATGCAGGTTTTGAAGTTGTAGGAATCGAACAGACGACCAACAGTACAATGATTACAGATTTCAGCATTGACAAAACAAAGAAATACGCAGTGATTTTAGGTAACGAAGTAGAAGGAATCAGTGATGAAGTTTTGCAGGATATCAATTCTTTTATTGAAATTCCACAGTTGGGAACCAAACATTCTTTAAATGTCAGTGTCTGCGGAGGAATTGTCATGTGGGAGTTTGCAAAAGCTTTAGGATTAAAATAAACCGTTATTTTAATTTATTTTTCTGAGATCAATTTTAAGTGGAATGCTTTTATATCAGATTTTAATGAATTATAATGGATTCGACGAATCTTTGATCTGTAAAATCAAAAGCAGTAAATGGTTATAAAGACTTTTCGGGCTTTCATAGAATTAAAGAATTCCGGGAAGAAAATATCGTTAAAAAAGGCCATAAAGGCCTGTAAAAACAAAAAACTGCGTCTGTCTGAGACAGTGCAGTTTGAAATAAATCTAATAAAAAGTAAAAATGAAAGGCGACAAAGATACTTCAAATTTGTTTACGAACAAATTTTTGAATCCGTTTTTTTATTTTTATAAAAAATAACTTCTATTTTAGAGGAAGGTTTCATTTAAAATTTTATAAATTAGCACAATGTTTATCAAGGACTATATCTCAAAAGATTTTCCGTGTTTTCATCTGACTGACTCTATCGAATCAGCTAGAGAAACCTTAGAAGCATTTGGATATACCCATATTTTCATCAAAAAATCACATCACTTTTACGGAGCTATCGCCAAAGATTTTCTTTACGAAGAGGAGGGAATGCTAAAAAATCTTGAACATCAGATCGAGCGGTTTGCAATATTGGAAGATCATAATATTATGGACAGCATCAGACTGTTCTATACCTTCAATGCCAACGTAATTCCCGTGATCAATAAAAATGAAAAATATCTGGGATACATCTGTTGTGATGATGTCTTTCAGACCTTTTCAAAATATCCTCTGTTTTCTGAAACCGGTGCTATTCTCACTGTAGAAACTCCGGCAAGAAAATATTCCATGACAGAAATTGCCAACATCGTTGAAAGCAACAATTCCAAATTCTATGGTGGCTTTATCAGTTTCATGTCCGATGAGGTGATCCACATTACCCTTAAAGTCAGCAACGAGAATTTAGCTTCAATCGATGCTACTTTTGACCGCTATGATTACAGGATTGTAGAGAAATATTATTCTGATGACAAAACAGATCTTTTCAAAGACCGTTTAGGTTTTTTACAAAAATTTATCGAAATATAACATGAAGGCAGCCATATATTCTCAGAAAAAAGATCTTGATACTTTTTTATATTTAAGCAAATTTATTTCAGAACTGGAAAGCAGAGGGGTAAAATCTGTTTTATTTGATGAAATGGCTGAAGGACTGCAGTTTTCCAAAATTTTTGAAACGTTCGGCACCAAACAGGATCTGATTGATAAGGAAGTTGACCTGTTCTTCACTTTTGGTGGTGACGGCACGATCGTCAACTCATTAACTTTCATTGAAGATCTTGAAATTCCGGTTGTAGGAGTAAATACAGGAAGACTGGGCTTTTTGGCAAGTTTTACCAAAGAAGAAGCTTTCAAAGCACTGGATTCTATTTTAAAAGGTGATGTAAAAACCAGCCGTCGGTCTGTGATTGAAGTGGTTTCTCCAAAATCTGATGAATTTTTCCCGTATGCTTTAAATGATGTGACGATTTCCAGAAAGGAAACAACCTCGATGGTGACGGTAGATTCTTACATCAATAATGAATTTCTGAATGTTTTCTGGGGAGACGGCGTAATTGTCTCCACACCGACCGGATCTACGGCTTACTCTCTGAGTTGCGGCGGTCCCATCATCTCTCCGAATAATGAGAACTTCGTAATTACCCCCATAGCACCGCACAATCTTAATGTGAGACCACTGGTGGTCAATGACAAAGTGGAAATAAAGTTTAAAGTAGAAAGCAGGGTTCCCCAATATTCCCTTTCTTTAGATTCAAGACTGATCCATATTGAAACCGATAAGGAAATCGTGATTAAAAAAGCAGCTTTCCAACTGTTACTGGTACAGCCCAATAATTTAAGTTTCTATGAAACCATCCGTCAAAAGCTACTTTGGGGGAGAGATAAAAGAAATTAGTAATTTCTCAAAATTGATTACCTTTACAAGAATTTTCAAAAATACCTTAATATTTTATAAAAAGTAAAACATGAGCAGAATTTTCCCGGCAGGAGTTGCCACAGGTCAGTTAGTTACAGATATTTTTCAACATGCAAAAGAAAATAAATTTGCATTACCTGCAGTGAACGTTATCGGTTCTAGTAACGTCAACGCAGTAATGGAAACTGCAGCAAAATTAAACTCGCCTGTAATCATTCAGTTTTCTAATGGCGGAGCATCTTTCAACGCTGGAAAAGGACTCAGCAATGACGCTCAGAAATCAGCTATTTTAGGTGGTATCGCCGGAGCGAGACATATCCACACCCTTGCTGAAGCTTACGGAGCTACAGTAATTTTACATACAGATCATGCCGCAAAAAAATTATTGCCATGGATCGATGGTTTAATGGAGGCTAATGAAGAATTCTTCAGACAGACAGGAAAATCTCTTTATTCTTCTCACATGCTTGACCTTTCTGAAGAATCACTGGAAGAAAACCTTGAGATCTCTGCTGAATATTTCGAAAGAATGGCAAAAATGCAGATGACTTTAGAAGTTGAGATCGGTGTAACAGGAGGAGAGGAAGACGGTGTTGACAACTCTGATATTGACAACTCTAAATTATATACTCAACCTGAAGATGTAGCCTACACCTACGAAAAGCTGAAGGCAATCTCTGACAATTTCACTATTGCAGCCGCTTTCGGAAACGTCCATGGAGTATACAAATCAGGAAATGTAGTTCTTACTCCAAAAATCTTAGATAATTCACAGAAATTTGTTCAGGAGAAATTCGGAACTGCTGACAAGCCTATCAATTTTGTATTCCACGGTGGTTCAGGTTCTACTTTAGAAGAAATCAGAGAAGCAATTGATTACGGGGTTATTAAGATGAACATTGATACAGATCTTCAGTTCGCTTACACAGAAGGCATCAGAGATTATATGGTAGATCATGTAGAATATCTGAGAACCCAGATTGGAAATCCGGATGGAGAGGAAAAACCAAACAAGAAATTCTATGACCCAAGAGTATGGGTAAGAAAAGGTGAGGAAACTTTCTCTAAAAGATTGGTGAGAGCATTTGAAGATTTAAACAACATAAATACGCTTAAATAAATTATAACTGATAAAAGATGAATGATAAGTGATATTATAAACCGCTTTCTTCATCTTTTATCATTTATCATACATCAATTATATAAATATGGCATTCGACTGGTTTAAAAGAAAAGCACAAAATATCACGACTTCAACGGATGAGAAAAAAGATGTTCCGAAAGGGCTCTGGCACCAGACTCCGTCAGGAAAAGTAGTGGAACACGAAGAACTGAAGAAAAACAACTATGTTTCTCCTGAAGACGGATTTCACGTAAGAATAGGAAGTGCAGAGTTTTTTGATATCCTTTTTGACGAAGGAAAATTTACTGAGCTTGATGCGAATGTCGAAAGTATTGATATCCTCAGCTTCAAAGACACGAAGTCTTACACAGACCGTTTAAAGGAAGTAAAAGCAAAAACAAAACTTACTGATTCGATCCGGAATGCAACAGGAAACGTGAACGGAACCGAAATGGTGGTTTCATGTATGGATTTTGCTTTCATCGGAGGATCATTAGGTTCTGTGATGGGTGAAAAAATCAGAAGAGCTATTGATTATTGTATTGAAAAAAGACTTCCGTACATGATCATCTGCCAGTCAGGAGGAGCAAGAATGCAGGAAGCTACCTACTCTTTAATGCAGCTGGCAAAGGTACAGGCGAAACTGGCTCAACTGTCAGAGGCAGGGCTTTTATATATCGCTTATCTATGCGATCCCACTTTCGGTGGAATTACCGCATCATTTGCCATGACAGCCGATATTATTATGGCTGAACCTAAAGCACTGATCGGATTTGCAGGACCGAGAGTAATCCGGGAAACCATTGGCAGAGACCTGCCGGAAGGATTCCAGACTTCTGAATTCCTTAAAGAAAAAGGATTTGTTGATTTCATTGTAAAAAGAACCGAAATCAAAGAAGTTGTTTCCAAGACCGTTAATTTATTAACTATAAAGGCTTAACCTTTATAATAAAAAAACATACAGTCTCTCTCTACCCGGGAGAGATTTTTGTTTGAGCAAACAATCTCTTTTAAAAGAAGCACGGCTTGATCTTAAGCTAAAAAATTGCCAAAAGCAACATTATGAGGACTTTTAAAGTAATTTTCAACACCGTAAGAAGCATGAGTTTTAAGAAAATTCTTACACTCTTATCTGCTGTTTTACCCCATCCTCTTTTTTCAGTTCTCAGTTTTTATGCAACTGTAAAAGCTTTTTCAATCGCCCAAAGACTTTATCCTAAAACGGCATCTAAAAACGGCGAAGGAAATGCCTTCAGACATTCGCTCTGGTGCTGCCTGATCATGATGTACTGCAGCAAAGTTTCTTCTCCGGAAAAAGCTTTTGATTTCTGCAAAAAAATTACTGATCTGCATGAAGAATTATTTCCCAATGAGCCTCTGGAAACTAAAATGGATCTACACAACAATAAAGTCGGCATGGATTATTTTATGGAACTTTTACCGGGAGTCCACCGTCAGTTTTTTGAGAAGAATTTCTTTATTGAAGCATTACAGAAGAAGACAGCCAATGCAAAAGTTTTGAAAAACCTGGATGATGATTTTGCAGGAGAACTTGTTTATCTGGATGAAAAATGACTCAGTTTTAGTTTTAAAAGTCGAAGATTTTTTTCTGAGCATCTTTCCTACTATTTCCAACCTTTAAATCTCTAAATCATTCAATCCTTAAATTTTTAAATCATTCAATCTTTAAATTTTTAATTTTTAAATCCAAAGTATCTCCTGTATTAAATCAGAGCTTTTGCAGTTTAAAATATTTTTAAGTAAGTTTAAACAATTAATTTAATCAAATGGTTCTCAGCAGAATTTGGTCGGCTTTCATTATCATCGCCATTGCCATTGCAAGTATAAAATACATTTCGTCAAGCCACTATAAAACCATTTTTAATGATATGGTGGTAGGAAAAGGTGGTGATACAGTAAAGGTTGCAACTCAAAATATCGGTACGCTCCCGCCAGTTGTCAGAGACAGCCTGATGAAAAAACCTGATTATGCAGACAGCAGGATTCATTACAAAACCGATTCTTTACAACAGAATGTACAGGTGTATCGTGTTCAGGAAGCGGACGGTGTGATCGGAACTTCTGAAACAGCGGTAAAAATCTGCCTCGGCCTGGTTGGAATCATGACTCTTTTTATGGGATTTATGAGCATTGCTGAAAAGGCAGGAGGAATTAATCTCCTCAGCCGTCTGATACAGCCGTTTTTCTCAAAATTATTTCCTGAAATCCCTAAAAACCATCCTGCTTTTGGCCATATGCTGATGAATTTCAGTGCCAACCTTTTAGGTTTGGATAATGCTGCAACACCGTTCGGCTTAAAGGCCATGGAAAGTTTACAGACGCTGAATCCTGATAAGGAAACGGCCAGTAATTCACAGATCATGTTTCTCTGCCTTCACGCCGGGGGAATGACCCTTATTCCTGTTTCGATCATTGCGATCAGAGCCTCGATGGGTTCAAAGACACCAACGGATATTTTTCTGCCTTGCATGATTGCAACATTTGCAGCGACTCTGTCAGCAATGATCATTGTTTCTCTGTATCAGAAAATAAATTTATTAAAACCTGTGGTTTTAGCGTATGTAGGAGGAATTTCGGCATTAATCGCACTGTTAGTGGTTTATTTGGTTCAGCTGAGCAAGAACGAGCTTGATGACTTCAGCAAAGTTTTAAGCAACGGATTGATTCTTTTTATCTTCCTGGCAATTGTTCTTGGTGCAGTCTATAAAAAAATCAATGTCTTTGATGCATTTATTGAAGGCGCAAAGGAAGGCTTCTGGACTTGTGTGAAGATTATTCCTTATCTGGTCGGAATGCTTATCGCTATATCGTTATTAAGAACGTCAGGAGTCTTTGACGTCATCATTGACGGAATGAAATGGGTTGCTGATATTGCAAACTTAGACGCACGGTTTGTCGACGGTCTTCCGACTGCATTAATCAAGCCCCTATCCGGTTCAGGAGCCCGCGGAATGATGGTTGATACCATGGCAACCTTTGGAGCAGACAGCTTTCAGGGAAAATTGGCCGCAGTTCTCCAGGGAAGTTCAGATACGACGTTTTACGTGATTGCTGTTTATTTTGGAGCAGTAGCGGTGAAGAATACGAGATATACGGTAATTGCCATGCTTTTGGCTGATTTGGTGGGCGTGATTACTGCGATTGGACTAGCGTATCTGTTTTTCGCTTAACGTGGCTTCGAGAGCCTCAGCCACCATTCGAGAGCATCAGCCACCCATCCTCAAAACATAAAGTAACCTATCTTTGAAAACTTCAGCCACCGTTCCTCAGCGACCGTTCGACGGAACCTTTAGCAAGCATTAATGAACTAAAAAAACATCTTAACCAACCCGGTAGCTGAGGCCCAACAAAACCGGTGGCTGAGGCTCTCGAAGCCACCATCAATAAACTATAAAAAACACTATCTTCAAACTGACATTCAACAACAAACCCGGTGGCTGAGGCCCTCGAAGCCACCATAAAATATAAATACAAAACTTATGATTACAGATAAAGAATTTACCCTACGATTAATACGTCAGCTTACCCAGGCTTTGGAGAAACTGATTTTAGACAAACCCGAAGAGAGCCTGATGCAGAAGGAACTTGATTTTGATTCTTTAATGAAAGACATCTTTAAGATTGATTTTAAAGAACTTTCATCAAAATCAAAGGAAGAAATCATCGCAATCGTCAGCGAAAGGCAGGAAAGAGACCACAAAGATTATTACGAAATGCTCGGAAACCTCTTCTACTACACAGGTAAAGGAGAAAAGAACAATGACTATCTTGACAAAGGGAAAACATTCTACGAGTTATATTTGCAAACCAGCGCAATTTTTTCACTTCCTGTGATCAACAGAATTAATGAAATCTCAAAGAAATAATTTCAGGGTAAGCACCGGTTAAGGTTTTGCGATTATCTATCAAATAAAAAAAGCACTTGAATAAAGTGCTTTTGTATTTTCAGAATGTAATGCTGTAACTGCCTGTAGATGATACACCGGCTCTCTCGGCCTTCACATATTTCTTTACCCAGCTGACTGAGGTTGACACTACACAGGGATCAGAAACGCCTCCTGCCCTTCTGGCAGATGAAACATTTCCTGCCTTATCCACTGTATACGATATAGTGATGGAACCGCTTGCATTACAGCTGTGACTGGGCTGTGCTCCACCTCTTCCCATTGTTCCGGGGATATATCCGACCAATCTTCTGTCGATCCCTACTTTACTGTCTCCGTTTCCGTCGCCTCCTAAAGGATCTCCATTATTACCGATACCGTCGCCCGTTCCCTGGCTTCCGGCTTTTGTTCCACGACCTTTAATTAAATTACCAATGGCCGCAGTCCCTTTTCCATCACCATTTCCTGTTTTTGAGTTGGCAGTAGTGGCAGAATTTTTAGCCTTCGTCTTTGTTGTCGAACTGGCAGCTGATTTTTTATCGTTTTTCGAATCTTCCTTTTTCGGAACCGTAACCTTAGAGTTGTTTCCGGTAATGATTTTATCTTTTACCTCTGTTTTTTTTGCTTCCGGTTTTGGCTCCGGAGTAATTACTGTTTTAGGTTCTGCAACTGTATTTTCTACCGTTTCGGGTGCATTCTCCTCAGCCTGCGCTGCTAAACTGCCTTCCTGATTTGCCGGTTCTTCTATTCCTGCTCCATTTCTGTTATCTCCGAAATTGACGAGCATGGTCGTTACCACTTCGGTTTCTTTCGGACGCTCTGAAGGTTTCATTTTATAGATGAAGACGAATAACAGAATAGCAGACCAAATAAGTGCAGAAAGTACAGCACTTTTCAGTTTATCTCTTTTTTCTTCTTCTCTGTTGATCGTGTAACCTCTCATTTTTATTTGTTGGTCTCTCTAATTACAGTTAAAATTATTTCCCAGATGCATTTAGCCTGCTTTCTGTCAGGAATACTCACCTTATTTTTTTGAAACTAAAAAGATATCTTTTACAATGCATCTGCAGAAGTATTTACTATCTGTAACCAGACCGTAGAACATTGTTTTCGCAATTATTCTTTTACCGTTGCAATGGCAATATTCAATTTATGTTTCTCCGCGATTTCCATTAAGAAAACCACATCTTTATGCATCGTGCTTTCGTCTGCCCTGATGGTAAATGATTTTGACGATTTACTTTGAAGATCACTGACAATAGTCTGCTCTACAAGCTCTCTCGCAACCGGTTTATCATCAACGTAATAAGAACCGTCAGGTTTTACACTGACCGTCATCGGATTCGGAATGTTGTCTTCCACACTTCCTGTCTGAGGAAGTTTTACATCAATAGCGCTTTGGTTAGCTGCCGAAGAGGTGATCATAAAAAAGATCAGCATCAGCAAAATAACATCAGTCATTGCCGCTAAACTAAATTCCGGATGTGCCTTATTTCTTCTCTGAATTTTCATCTGTCAGCAATTATAAAGGTTTATTGATAATATCTAAAAATTCTCCTGAAACATTCTGTGTTCTCAAAACAAACTTATCAATTCTTGTCAGTAAAATATTGTAGAAAAAGTTGGCCGGAATTGCTACTGCCAAACCAACAGCCGTCTGCCCTAATGCCGTATAAATACCTTCAGATAATGTTTTCGGGGAAAACGCCCCTTCTGCGTGTGACAGGTCAAAGAAAGCGATGATCATTCCGATCACGGTTCCTAAAAGTCCCAGCATCGGTGCAATACTTGGTACTACTGCCAAAAGGTTCAGGTTTTTTTCCATATTAGCAACCTCAATCTGTGCCTGTGATTCCATTGCACTTACGATATCAGAAACCGGTCTTCCCAGTCTTGAAATTCCTTTTTCCAGAATTCTGGATTCCGGAGAATTCTGTGTTTTGCAGTAATCTGCAGCTGCGTCGATCTTCCCGTCTCTGATGAAGTCTTCAATATTGTTCATGAAGTTTGAATCTGTTTTTGTCGTCATCCTCCTGATATAGAAAAATCGTTCAAAGAAAAGATAAACCGAGAAGACTCCCAGTGTGAGAACAGTAGCCATTACTATTTTAGCAAAAGCACCCCCATGAAACAGGATATCCCAAAATGAAAATTCAAGTTTTTCAGCAACCACATTGGGAGCAGCAACCTGTGCAAATAAAATCTGAGTAAGTTCCGTTAACAGCATCAATTAGTTTATTTATAATGATTTTAAACGACAAAAATAAAGGAATATTATCAATTTGTATCTTAAAATAAGCTTAAAATATGACTTTAAAATATACATCCTTCCCAAAAACAGCAAATTTCTTTCCAAAAATATATCTGAAAAGAAATTACAAATGGTATCGGGAAACGATCAGTCTTCGTCTACAATGATTTCGTCTGGTGTGAATTCACATTTCAGCCTGAATGGCAGCGGGTTGTCTGATCCTGTATAAAAATCGTCGATATTCCCTTTCCAGACTACCTGTAATTCGCCCTGCTCATTCTGGTCAAAAAGAAGTTCGTTGTCATAAATGAATGCTTCTTCATCATCAAACAGATCAACTTCTGTAAATACTTCATCCTCAGAATCATTAATTGAGAAGGACTTCCCTTCAATTTCCGGAGAATCGATCGGAAAATCATTAACCTGAAGCAGAAGCTGAGGAAAATTGTACTGTAAAGAATCATCATCCACATGATCAAGACCGTCATCGGTAATGATTTCAACTTCCAAAAAATGCTCTTGATTACTATAAACAGCCTTGCAGTAAGTGCTTTTTATATTGTACTTCAATGTTTCGTCCGGATGGTAAATTTTTAAAATCCCTTTCATTATTTCTTAAAAAAGAACTGTAATAGTATGATAGTTAAACGCTTTAGGCAAAGATAAAAAATTGTATGAATGTTTAAAATATTTTCAAAATTATTTTTTACAAATAGCAATCTTCAAAAGCATCCTATTCTTATATTATCTATTTTTGTGTTTTAAAGATTTCAAATGAAAAACATGATATCAAAATCCATACTGGGCCTCGGTTTACTGATAAGCCTTGCTTCATGCAGAAAAACAGATTCCCCTTTGACGAAAATCACACCGACCAATCTGGATTCGATTGCTGCCAATTATTATGAACAGTACCTCAAACTGTATCCTTTGGAAGCTACTTCGCAGGGAGATTTACGATATAATGACCAGCTGCCTATCAATATTGACAAAGATTTTATTTCAGGCGAGATTGCTTTTTATCATTCGGTGCAGACCCAGTTGGAAAATGTTGATTACAAAAACCTTACAGATGAAGACAAGGTCGTGTATGATGTCCTGGATTATACCCTGAAAGATAAAATTGAAGCATACGCCTATCACCCAGAATATATTCCCTTCAGCCAGTTTAACGGGTTGCCGTTGAATTTTCCGCTGTATGGGAGCGGTCAGGGAAGCCAGCCGTTCAACACTGAGAAAGATTATGAAGACTGGTTGAAAAGAATGGAGAAATTCCCGGATTGGATGAATGCTGCTACAGAGAGTTTCAGGGAAGGAATGACGAATAAAATTGTTCTTCCTAGAAAACTGGTTCTTAAGATGATTCCACAAATGAAGGCCGAGGAAATCACTACTTCAGATTTTGATAAAAATATTTTTTCCGGTCCTGTAAAAAATTTCCCTAAAGATTTCACAGCTCCCCAAAAGGAAAAGTTTACGCAGCTTTATAAAGAGGCTGTGGCTAAAAATATCATTCCTGCGTATATAAAAATGGGTGAATTCCTGGAAAAGGAATACCTGCCTAAATCCAGAGAAACAGATGGTTACAACAGTCTTCCCAAAGGAGAAAACATCTACAGGTATTATGTGAAAAGCTGGACAACGACCAATAAAACTCCTGAAGAAATCAACAGAACCGGGCAGCAGCAGGTGGCAATGCTGCGTGCTGAAATGGAAAAAGTAAAACAGCAGGTTAGGTTTACAGGAACGTTGGAAGAATTTATCAGTTCTGTAAAGACAGACCCTAAAGCAATGCCTTACAAAACGTCAAAGGAAGTTTTAGACGGTTTCAACGGAATTTTAGCAAAGATCACTCCGAAGCTGAAAACCATGTTCAGTGTAACACCGAAGACCAGGTTTGAAATCAGACAGACCGAAAAGTTCAGAGAAGCAAGTGCGAGCGCAGAATATATTCAGGGGACTCCTGACGGGAAGAGATCGGGGATTTTTTACATCCCGCTTCCTGATCCTTCGAAATTCAATGTGACTTCGGGAATGGAATCACTTTTCCTGCATGAGGCAATCCCCGGCCATCATTACCAGGTTTCTCTTCAGCAGGAAAACATGAAACTTCCAAAATTCATGAGATTCGGCTGGTTCGGGGCGTATGGTGAAGGCTGGGCGCATTATTGTGAAACCTTAGGTCCTGAATTCGGATTATATACAGATCCTTACCAAAAAATGGGTTATTTAAGTGATCAGATGCTGAGAGCCGTAAGATTAGTAGTCGATACAGGAATCCATACCGGAACTATGACGAGAGAGGAGGCAATTACTTATTTCCTGAACAATATTTCTTATGACGAAGCCGGAGCAACCGCAGAAGTTGAAAGATATATGGCAATGCCCGGACAGGCTTTAGGCTACAAAATCGGTTCTTTGAGAATCCGTGAACTGAGAGACCAGTATCAAAAACAATTGGGAAAGAAATTTAGTTTGTCGAAATTTCATGATGAACTTTTAAGCCAGGGCTGCCTTCCATTGGATGTGCTGAACAGGAAGATGGAGCTTTGGGCGAAGAAACAGAAGTAAATTTAAAAAGATTCAAAAATATAATATTAGCGAAGCAGTTTATTAATTGCTTCGTTTTTTTTATTTTTATCAACATGAAAAAAAATTTTTCATTACTCAACTTCCTTTTTCACTTGTCTGTATTTTACAGCCAAGATAAAAAGGTGTTCAACAAGATCGATTCTCTAAACTCAGCAAAAGATGTTCAGGAATTTCTTAGTAACGAGAAAAATAAAATAAATTATTATTTAGACGTTGAAGATAAAATTGATCATAATCGTTATTGCGAACTAATAGCTGATAGTCTTAATTTTAAACAAAACTTTGAAAAAGCAGACTTTGACAACAACGGATTAACTGATCTTTTGGTAACGGGAAAGGTTTCAGAAGGACCGAAAACAATATATATTTTAGATAAAGGAGATCACTTTGAATCTAAAAATCTAAGTAAAGGACAACTGTATGAGCAATGTTCATTTTCCCTGATAAAAGATAATAAGATAGAGTACCATAGTGTCAAAATACTTAACCGTTACGGATTTACAAGAAGATTAACTGAAAACCTTGCTTACAAGTTTGGTGAGTTTATTGAAGAAAATAAAGCCCCCAAGAGACACAATATTTTAGAAATACAATTTGAAAATTCTGGTTCACACTGGAGTAAGTTCGTTTTAAAAATGGAAATAATTTCCAACAGAGACGTGACATGGATCAGCAGAAATGATGGGTTCTTGACATCCGGGATTTTCACAGCAAAACTTTCGCAGGAGAAATTTAAAGAAATTGTAGACGTACTAAATTATATCGATTTTGAAAATTTAGCAGATGAATATGAAGTCGGTTATTCTGACGCAGCAACCACCTATCTTAAAGTGACTTATGACAATTTAAAAGTAAAAAACATAAGAGATCGTGGCGGCATGGGAACCCGAGGTCTGCAAAAGCTTTATGACATTTTAAATGATTTGAAAGGAAATCAAAAATGGACAAAACGATAAGAAAATGTAAAAATTTGTTTTCCTAATTGTGGTAATAATTATAACGAGTTGTAAAACTGATGAAAAGAAGCCTTACTACAAGATTATTGTTGATAAAATATCATTAATAACAATACTATTCAACTTCTTTCAAAGTTTCCTGAATTAAAATTATTTAGAAGCGAAGTTGTTGAAATCAAAACACAACTGCATATATCGATTATCGATCAAACTGCTAGCGGATACAATTTATCCACGAAATTTGACAAGTATAAAGCGAATAGTTACTATTAAAAATGACACGCTCAATATTTCGCTAAAAAACAGCAATAAGTATTTTGGCAATGGCATTTTAATCAAAGTTTTTGACGGTCAGTTTTCATTAAAGAAGTTGATCCAAAAACAATAGAGGGTGGGATAAGTTCTTATCTGAAAAGCCAATCTTTCAAAAATAATACTGAATAATGATCGGTTTAGAAAAAATCACAGCATTTATGACTATCTATTATTAAACAACAGTTGAAAACCATATTAACAAATTCAAAGGTTATTTTAGAACTAAAATTAAATAAACAGAAATGATAACAGAATCTTTAAAATCCCTTTTCATCAGAGATTTATCCAAATTGAAAACAGAAATCGAATCTTATCAAAGCGAAGAATCTCTGTGGAAAACAGATAAAGACATTTTAAATTCCGCAGGAAATCTTTGTCTTCATCTGGTTGGAAATCTTAATCATTTTTTCGGAGCAACTTTAGGAAATTCGGGATATGTAAGAAATCGTGAAGAAGAATTTTCATTAAAAAACATTCCAAAATCTGAACTCATTAAGCAGATTTCAGAAACCTCAGATGTCATTATTACCACACTTGATCAACTCTCTGACGAAGCTCTGTGTAATCTCCCCCCTCTTAGGCACACTCAAAAGTAGAGTTTTTGGTTAATAATT
>CAURNW010000004.1:0-316230 GCA_963526305.1 uncultured Chryseobacterium sp.
AAAAGATACAGCGGAAAGCACGAATAAGCTTCCCAAAATAAATGCCCCTGAAATCAGAGGCAAAATTTTTGATCAATTAAAGAATACTTTCTCTTGATTACGAAAATATTATCAAATATATGACAGCAATAAACGTCACCTGTTCAGAACTTACCTCATATCATTAGATGAATTGTTTTGTATGATGAATTAACTTATATAAATATAAAAAGGAGCCCTATTATAATGAGCTCCTTTATAATCTATTCCTGAAAGTTTACTTTGTAAGTTTTGCAGTTGGTAAAGAAACTGTTCCCGGATCTTTCCATAAACCGTCTTTTTCAGCTCTTTTCTTAATGGCTTCTGCTCTTTTATTACTGTCAGGATGTGAATTGAACATTTTCTGGAATCCAGACTGTGCAGTTCCTCCTTCTGACAGAAGTGCCAGTTTCTTAAATGCTGTATAAGCTCCCACTACATTATAGTTATTTGTTTTCATAAAATCATACGAATAGGTATCAGCCTGAGATTCCTGTTTTTTACTGTGGGAAGCATCCAGAAATGCATTAGCCATTTTACCTACCTGCCCTTCACTTAAAGTAGCAACAGTAGAGGATGCTGAGGACGCAGCATCAATCGCAGCAGCTTTTAAGTAGGCTGATTTGATCGCATCTTTGGTATCCTGATTTTTAACGTGACCAATCTCATGACCTATCACCGCCAACAATTCATCATCCGTCATGATATCCATTAGAGACGAAAATACCCTGACACTACCATCTGCGCATGCAAAAGCATTGATATCTTTTACTTTGTAAACTTTGTAGTTCAGGTTGAGACCATCCTGAAATCTGTGTTTTGCGAAAAGTTTATTGAGTCTCAAAGTGTATGGATCCTTAGGACCTGCTACTGCATTATTCTTATCCATGTAATCTACGGATTCTTTAGAAAGCTTAATTGCATCAGCATTTGTAAAGGTCAGTGCTGAAGCTCCCTTAGAAACGACTCCTGCAGCTTTTCCCAGATTGATTTTCTGAGCCTGAAAAAGATGCATTGATCCTAATAAGATCGCACCGATAATAATTTTATTCATATTATATAATTTAGTGTATCGAAGATAACACATTTTAAATGAAAAAATCCTTTTTCGGAGAATTACCGAAAAAGGATTTCATTAAGTATATATATATGTTTCTACTAATCAATAAATAGAGATGCGATAGCTGTAGCCTGTGCTCCGGTCAGAACCTCATCATAAGCTGCAGAACCTGCAGCTGCACCGAAGGCAGTTGCTGTATTAAATCCTGCCTGTGTTGTTACATCTTCACCAGCGTACACCGCATTGGTTGCAGCAGGCATAGCACCATTTCCGCTTCCGCCACTTGCTAACTCAATCCATCCTTTATTGGAACGCATTCTACGAACCATTGAAGCATGTCGAGCTTCTACTGAGTGAATCTGTAATGCTGCCTGAAGGACTGCTCCATTTGACATTACATTTCCTGCCTGCCCTTTATACGCTCTTACCCCTGTATCTTCAAAAGCCTGAGCTAAAATAAGAAACTGCTGATAGTTAGTGAATGGCGTAAAAGCACCATTTGCTGTAAAGTCAAAAGTTGGTTTAGCCACAGGAGCAGTTCCTAAAGAAGTCAATGTACTTTTAAGAAAAGTTACGTGAGCAGCCTCATGTTTTGAAATTTGCTGAAAAACTACTTTGTCTGACGCAGGAATTAAATTTGCAGTCTGTAGACCAATTCTGTAATATTCATCTTCTAAATATTCTAAAGTCAACGCTAACTGAAGGGCATCCGTTAATGCACTTTTCATTGCCAACGTTGGTTCTGTTTTGGTTTCAGCTTTGGCAGAAGTTGCCATAAAGCTTCCCAATCCTAATGGTATAGCAGCAACGGCTGCTTTTTTACCAAATGAAGTAATATCTGAAAGATTGTCTAATCTGGACGTTTGTTTTGTAAAAAATGAGTCGTCAGATAATTTATCTAATAATTTTAGAATGTTCATAATAATAGATTTTTGAAATGAATAATTTAATTAATGCCTCTTTCTTTCCATGTGAATGGAGTTTTAATAAATCCTCCGGCTGCCGCTACGACATCTTTCGGTTCTTTTGCTACATCCAGACCTGTAACGGGATCTACTACATCATCTCCTGAGAAAGCTGCAGTTAAAGGATTAATCAAATCTCTGATCGCAGATGCGTGTCTTGCTTCAACAGAAACAATTTTACCGGCAAGCACAAGATAGGTTGGGTTGGTGATATACTTTCCTGCTGCATTATATGCTGCGACTCCTGTGTCTTCCAAAGCCTTCGCCGTAGCCAAAACAGAACTTCTGTCATTGAAATTCACATTAGGATACTGAAATTCAAGTGTTGGTAAAACATTGGTTGTCGCCCCTGTGATTGCTGCCTTGAAAAAATCTCTGTGAATAACTTCATGATGATAAAGGTCGGTTAAAACTTCTTTCTCATTGTTTGAAATACCAGCGTAGAAATTATTCACCACTTTCGTGTAAAAATCAGCTTCTAACTGTTCAAGAGCATATGCATAGTTCAGAACTCCAACATCGCCCATACCCAAATCAAATATCTTATTATCATTGTATTCAAAATCATCATCATCACAGCCTACTAAAGAAAGGCCTGCTACGGCAATACCAATGCCGCTCAATTTTAGAAAGTTTCTTCTGCTGGTATCCAAGGTAGCTCCCTGGTTAGAAACATTAATTGGTTTTTTCATAATATTATTTTTATAAAGGTTTAGTACTTTAATGATATCTACGATAATAGTTTTAGTTTGGTTTTCATAATGTTCAAAAAAAATAAAAATTTATTATCTCAAACCCTTAAAAACCCTTAAATGACTGCAAAAACAATAAATATAACAGAATTAATACTTGATCATTAAGATCACTATGGAATCACTTTTAAAATAAATTTTACTTATTTTTGTGAAATGAGTCAAAAATGGATTTATAAACCTGAACCTGATGAAGAAACCGTTGACGGATTGAGTTCGTCGCTTGGTTTTGGATCTTTTGAATCCAAGCTATTGGTCATGAGGGGCATTGATAACTATCAGAAAGCCCGTGAATTTTTCAAACCTAACCTAGGAGATATCCATAATCCATTTTTAATGGCAGATATGCAAAAAGCGGTTGAACGCGTTGCGACAGCGATTGAAAATGAAGAGAAGATCATGGTGTACGGTGATTATGATGTCGACGGCACCACAGCAGTTGCGCTGACGTATCTGTATCTGAGAAAAATAGTTCAAAAGAAATATCTGGATTTTTATATTCCTGACAGAAATTCTGAAGGGTATGGAATTTCTACAGAAGGCATTGATTATGCAAAGGAAAATGGATTTTCCCTGATTATTGCGTTAGACTGCGGAATCAAGGCCATTGATATGATCAACTATGCCAGGGAAAAGAACATTGACTTTATCATCTGCGACCACCATTTACCCGGAGATGAGATTCCTGATGCTGTTGCTGTACTGGATCCTAAGAGAAGTGACTGCCGCTATCCATTTAAGGAACTTTCAGGATGTGGGGTTGGTTTCAAATTATGCCAGGGATTAAATACCCTCTACAAAATTCCGGAAACTGAATTATTTGAATTGACTGACCTGCTTGCCATTTCCATTGCCGCAGATATTGTCTCGATGACGGGAGAAAACAGAGTTTTGGCAAAGATGGGACTTAAGGTCCTCAGAAAAACACGTAATCTCGGATTAAGGCTTCTCATCCCTGAAGATAAACTTTCCAATTTTGAAATTTCAAATATTGTTTTTGAAATAGCACCCAAAATCAATGCAGCGGGAAGAATTTCTCATGGTAAAGCTGCTGTGGAACTAATGGTTTCTGATAATCTGAAGCATGCACAGCAAATTGTTGGCGATATCATGAATCTGAATGATGAAAGACGGGAACTCGATATGAACTCTACCCTTTCTGCTTTAAATCAGGTAATAGAATCTCAGCAGGAAACAAAGTATTCTACGATTGTGTATCATCCGGAATGGAACAAAGGTGTAATTGGTATTGTTGCTTCGCGTCTTATTGAAACGTATTATAAGCCTACTTTGGTTTTTACAGATGGAAATAATGGTGAAATGGTTGCTTCAGCAAGATCTGTTTCAGATTTTGACGTTCATGAGGCATTAGATATCTGTTCAGAATATTTTCTGAAATTTGGTGGTCATCACGCTGCTGCGGGACTTTCTATGGAAAAAGACAAGTTTGAAGCTTTCAAAATTAAATTTGAAAAAACGGTATCGGAAAAAATAAAAGATCATCAAAAAGAACCTTCGATCACCATTGACGCTGATGTTCATGTGGACGAGATCAACAGAGACTTCATCAACTTTCACAGAAAACTGGGACCGTTCGGCCCACATAATATGAAGCCAAACCTGGTTTTAAGAAATCAAAAAATTGCCGGTTATCTGAAAACGATGGGAAAAGATAATAATCATTTAAAGTTTTACATTAAACAGGATTCCACGGGAAGAAATATAGAATGTGTTGGCTTTAAACTGGGACAGTTTGCTGATGATTTCAGAAATAAATCTTTTGATATTGCTTTTACTTTAGAAGAAAATCATTGGAAGGGAAATGTGACACATTATCTTAATATCAGGGATGTGAAATTTATTGAAGGATAAAGCTGAGACGTATGATAAGGCTCGCTTATTTTTTTTAATATTAATTGATGAAAAATAAGTTTACTTAGATATTTGCTTGGTGAAAAGCGATGGATGTTGCTGAAAATGTTTCAATATTCCTGAAAAAGAAAATGATGCTCTGACTTCACAATTAACACAATCCACCGAAGTATTTCTTTTAAAATAACAGAGGGATTCGGGAGATGAAAAGATAAAGAAAAAAGTGGTTTCTATGATAATTTAAGAGAACCTGTGTTTGAAACTAAGAGTCATTTAATCTATGATATACAAATTAAATATTTTCAGAAAACAGTATATTCAAAATATCATTGACGATATTATTCACTGGATAAATTAAATCACATCATACCTCAACAGAGTATAATCTTAACCTATAATCCAATCTCACCTTTGAAAAAAATCGGTTTATTTTTCGGCTCTTTTAATCCTATTCATATCGGTCATCTTATTTTGGCCAATTATATTCTTGAAAATTCAGATATGCATGAGTTATGGTTTGTAGTGAGTCCACAAAATCCATTTAAAGAAAAAAAGTCTCTTCTGAAAGACCACAACCGTCTTGATATGGTACAGCTTGCTGTGAAAAACTATCCTCAAATGCGTGCATCGAGTGTTGAATTTTCATTACCTACACCCAGCTATACAATTGATACATTAACCTATCTTCAGGAGAAATATCCTGAATGTTCTTTCAGCTTAATAATGGGAGAAGATAATCTTGAAGGACTTCATAAATGGAAAAATTCTGATGTCCTGATTAAAAATCATCATATCATTGTTTATCCAAGAGTTTTTGAAGATCAAAAAAAAGATTCTGAATATCTTCAGCATGAAAACATTGCGATGATCAAAGCTCCAATCATAGAGCTGTCAGCAACAGAAATCCGGAATATGATCAAAGAAGGAAAGAATGTAAGACCCATGCTGCCGCCGGAGGTTTTTGAGTATTTGGATGGGAGCAGTTTTTATAAGTAAGCAATATGAAATTACTATATTTTCTCATTTTCCTGATTATGGGAATTTTGTACGGACAAGAATCTAAAGTATTTACACTCAGTGAAGATGAAGATGCAAAACGTGCTGCAATTTTCAAAGAAAGAATGAGAATATATAAAGAACTTTGCAGTAAAGACTCTTTAAGGGCTGTTAATGATTTTAAAACTGAAAATAAACTATACACTTATAACATTGCTCCAAACGGAAGTGACTTTCCTGCAAAAGATGAACTTAGAGAATTATTGAAAAATAATAATATTTCCTGGGGTGGGATGGGCATCAGCAGTGATCGGCCACATGTATATACAACAGACAAATGTTATCAAAGGTACATGAATTTTTATACAAAAGAAAAGTATGGTGAAGATTTCATTGATGCCTTAGTTGAAAAAGCGCTTCTGTCATTTGTCGAAAAGAGACCATCAATCATTTTTTCTTATAATGACCACTTAGACTGGATCTATGATAATAATAACAAAATAGCTGATGAAATCATTAATCAATTATTTCATCAATCTTTCTCATATCCCAAAAGGTACCATCATAATTTAAATGAAAGATCATATAGCGATGTGAAATTAATTTTGGACAGAGAAAATTACACAATGAATGTAGAAGGTTTTGTACATCATATTGAGGATGACCGCAACAAAAATTTTATCCCTCATTTCGAAAAAAGTATCAAAAATTTTATTAAAACAAATATACTCACTCCGAGTAAAGAAAGCGGTTTATACAGTGGTTTTAAAAATACTTTCAGAATTTATTACAAATAGCATTTATGGAATTCTTAGAAAATCTTTTCTCAAAATACCCTCAGGAAAAACATATCAAATGGTTTAAACAAATCTGTTTAGCCGAAGCTGTTTCCTGGTTCTTTCTTTTTACTGCAATGACGTGGATCCGTGTTGATCCTGAAGGAATTGTACCGATCATTTATATCAGTACAATTGGAAGCCTGCATGGTTTATTTTTTACACTCTACCTTCTTTTTTTACCTACTATCAGGAAAATCTATACCTGGGATGATGAAGACAGCGTCTTTGCATTAATCGCCGCATTTTTTCCTTTTGCCACGATCTGGATCGATAAGAAGCTGGCGCGTTTCGACAGAGACTGATAAAATTTTAAAAAAAATAAAATTAACTGTAATAAAACCATTATTACAGTTGTCTTAGTATGTAGAAGCTCAAAGTAACATCAACTAAATCTAAATTTTATTCACTGATATTCAATCATTTAAATATAATAATAGAATTTTTACACTACTTTGTATTGCATGATACTATTTTTATTACATATCTTTGCAATGTTCAATAATAACAAATACAAGCTTCTATAAACTATTTAAAACTGAAAATCATGAAAACGCCTATTCTCATTGCAGCTATATTTTTCTCCGGACTCACTTTCGCTCAGGAAAAAAAATCAGACTCATTAAAAACAAAAAAGATTGAAGAAGTTGTTTTGACAAAGCAGGTCTTCAAAAAACAAAGTGACCGTTTTGTTTACGATGTTGCCGCTTCTCCTGTTACCAAAGGGAATACAACTTTCGATTTGTTGAGACAGACTCCTTTACTATCTACAACGGATGATAAAACATTAAAAATAGCAGGTAAAAACAATGCACTGATCTATATCAATGGAAGAAAAACCAATATGGATGCAGAATCATTAACCCAATTTTTAAAAAATACTCCTGCGGAGAACATTCAGAAAATTGAGGTTATTACCATACCTGGAAGTGAATTTCAGGTGGAATCTTCAGACGGAATTATCAATATCGTTTTGAAAAAGAAAATGAGCGACGGTACTAGTGGAAATATGAGGATGTCTAATTCACAAAATAAATACAACGCAAGTCAGGCAAGCTTTACTGTTAATTACAGAAAAGATAAATTAGGAATCAGTGCAAATCTGAGTGGCGGAGAAAATATTCAGGCTCAGAGCTATATTTTAAGAAACGGAACTGATCTTGTGAAAAATGAATCTATAGGAGATATTGACGATCCCAACAAAAATCTAGGCGGATATTTGAACTTTGATTATCAGCTAAATGACAAAAGCAATCTAGCTTTATCCTGGAACTCGTGGGCAAACAAAAGTTACGGCTCTACGGTTGATCTTTTAAATACTTTAAAAGTTTATAAAGCGGACGGAACTTTAGATAAATTAGATTTCACCCGCTCAAGCAACCTGGAGAACGCCAGAAACTATAACAATTCAGTCAATTTAAATTATGAACTAAAAACAGATTCTCTGGGAAGTAAACTCAATATGAATGCTGCATATCTTATTTATAAAAGATTTCAGAATTCTGATAACAGAACTTTGGTACAGAGACCTTCAGGAAGTTTTGATCAGCTTAGACAGAATGTGATTCAGGAGATTCCTCAAATCGTCAATAACTTTTCGGCTACTGTAGATTATATTCAGAAATTTAAAAATGATCTTACTGTTTCTGTAGGTGGAAATTTTAATACGACTCAAACGGATAATGATACAAAAAACTTCTTCAATTATTATGACGTCCAAGAAAATCTGATCAATACAAAACCCGACCTCAATCACTTTATCTATGATGAAAAAATCTATGGAGCTTATCTTACATTTGAGAAAAAGTTTTCTGATAAATTTTCGGGAAAACTGGGAGCAAGATACGAAATCACAAAAAGTTTAGGCACATCTGAAATCCCTGATAAACCAATGCAGAAGTTCGAAAGAGATTACAATAATCTGCTTCCTTATTTAAGTCTAAATTATGCAATCAACGATAAAAACAATATTTCATATGCATTTTCCAGCAGAATGAGAAGACCAAGCTTCTGGGAACTTAATCCCGTGAAAAACATTCTTACACAGGATAATTACACTCAGAATAATCCTTTCGTAAAAGCTTCGTCTACTTACAATCAGGAATTGACCTATATGTTTAAAAACTCTTATTTCCTGATCTTAAATCATTCTTATTTTAAAGATATTATTACGCAAGTTCCGCTACAAAGGGATATTGTGAGAGAAGGCGTAACCTATCGACAATTGGCTTACATCAGAACCAATTTCGGAGACAAGCAGGAAATGTCTGCAATGTTGGGAATGCAGAAAACATTCTTTAATCAATATCTGACAGCAAATTTCAATATCGGACTCCAACACAATATCAATGACGGCACTCTAAATACAGATCCGACTACCGGACAGGTTTTTGACACTTATATCAATAATAGAAAATCAACAAGTGTTATCATCGAAACCAACAATACGATCCGACTTGACAAGAAGAAAACATGGTTCTTAGGAGTTAATTATTTCTATGTCGACAAACAACAGATTGAATTGGGAATGCTTAAAAACCTGATGAGTCTTGACCTCAGCATCAAAAAAAACTGGAACGACTGGACATTTGCTCTAAACATAACTGATGTTCTGAGAACTAATGTTGTAGAAATAGAAGATTCTCAGGCAAACGGAACCTACAATTATATTAAAAACGACCAGTTCAGAAGAGGTGGAACTTTCAGCATCACTTACAATTTTGGAAATCAAAAAGTGAAAAAAGTGAGAGACATCGAAGGCGCGTCAGATGCGATCAAAAGCAGAACAAGATAAAAAAACATTCTTCATATATATTATTTTGTAAGAGAAACCTGCCGGGAAACCGGTGGGTTTTTCTATCTTTAAGAGTATGAATAAATTGGTTGGAATTCTTTTAATGATCTTACTTGTCTGCGCCTGCCAGGAAAAAACAATCCATCTTGGGAAAAATAGTTCGTTTGACAAAGAGATGAATATCTCTTACGGAACGGACTCTGAACAAAAACTGGATTTATATACTCCCAGCAGCTCAAAACAGGTTAAAGATGTATTTATGATTATTCACGGCGGTGGCTGGAAAGCAGGAGATAAATCTCAACTTACCTCTTTTGCTGTATCAATGATGCAGAAATTTCCGAAAAGTATTTTTGCTAATATCAATTACAGAACGGCTTCTGAAAACCGTTTTGGAATTCCAAATCAAACGGATGACATTCACAAAGCCATCCTGTTTTTAGAAAAAAAAATGAATTATCAACCAAATTTCATTCTGATTGGTAACAGTGCGGGCGGTCATCTCTCCATGCTGTATGCGTATCGGGGAGACAACAATAAAAAAATAAAAGCGGTAGTGAATATTGTAGGACCGTCAGATTTATCAGATCCAAATTTTAAAAATTATTCTGATTATTCTTTTGTTAAAAATCATTTGGTTGATCCTGCCGTAATTCCTGAGCGTGTTTCTATGGAAAGTTTTGCAAGTCCGATCTATTGGCTTAACAAGAATTCTCCACCAACTATTTCTTTCTTCGGAAACAATGATCAGGTCATTCCACTGTCGCAAAAATCAATTTTAGACTCAGCATTGAATACTAATGATATTTATAATCAATCTTTCGAATTTCCCGGAGGACATCTTGATTGGATGAATGAAAAAAATTCATCTTTTGTTATTGATAAAATTGATGCATTTCTGAAGCAGGTCAAATAAAAAATGCCCTGATATCTCAGGGCATGTTCAGACATTACTATTCACTACTCCGATTTCACTACTTCCGTTCTTTCAGAAATTCCATTGGCGTTAAAGGCTTCAATCTGGAAATAATAGGAATCTACTCGATCAGCTCCTGTAAAGAAGTATTCATTTTTACCGTAAACCATGATACTTCCGTATAATTTATCAGGTGATTTTCCCCAATAAATAACATAGCCATCGGCGTCTGAATTTTGTTGCCACTTCATCCAGATGCTTCTTCTTTCCCCATATTTTTTCGGATCAGCTCTCAACGGAACAAAATTCTGAACTTTCGCAGGTTTAGCTCCGGTTCCTTTTCCAAATACCCTGAAACCGCTTAATGCAAATTTTCCGGTCGGCATTTTCAGGTTTTCCATTTTTAAATACCTCGCTTCAGCAGATTTTTCCAGTTCTACATAATCATGAGGCACATCTTTAGTGTTTTTACTTTTGTCAACAATGACTTTCCATTTTTTACCGTCATTCGAACCATAAATTTTATACTGATGCATTTTGCCTTCGGTTTTTCCCATAAATTCTACGTCCTGATCTGCATAGTTTACCTGGATGGCGTTTATTATAGAGACTTCTCCCAAGTCTGTTTGAAACCATTCGCCTGAATTTCCTGTTTTTGCACTCCAGTATGTTTTAATATCTTCATCCACTGCATAATTAGAATGGTATCCACCTAAAGTCGATGATACCTGAACAGGTTTACTGTAGTTTAACAGCATCCAACCCTGAAACAGTCCTTTTGAGAAATCTTTACCCTGCGCATACTGCGGAAGTAAAGTCGGATAATCTCCATAAGCAGTGTTAGTATACATCACATCATCTTTATCAAAACCGGCTGGCCAGATTCCCAACCGTCTTTCAAAATTATTTTTAGTAGAAATAAAGATTGTTGAGACATGCCACCAGTTTTTAAAATTGTCTTCAAAGGTCGCCCCATGCCCGGCACCTCTTGCGAAACCACCGGGTTTATATGAAAATGGATTGTGCTGTTGATACTTGTAACCTTCCAAAGGATTTTTTGACACATATACTCCATCAGAATATCCGCTGAATTCAGTTGCAGGAGCTCCGTACTGCATATAATATTTATCTTTATATTTTGTAACCCACGCTCCTTCAACAAAAGGCTGAAGAAAAACATTATCATTGTATTCACCGAATCTCTCCCAACCGTGATCTTCGGGTTTGAGCCTTAAAATAGGTTTTACAAAACCTTCTGACTGGAGGTTTTTAACTTTGACTTCTGTTCCTAAAAGCGGCCATTCATTGCTTGATCCCCAATATAAATACAGTTTGTTTTTATCTTCGTCATAATGAAAAGCAGGATCCCATGCTCCGACTTTTAAAGTGTCGACTGCAATTTTCCAGTCGTCAACGGTCGGGTTTGTGCTTTTCCAGATCGGGAAATCCTGTTCCCATGTTGATCCGTAAACATATAAAGTATCTTTCATTGCCCAAACTGCAGGAGCATTCAGGTCGTGGGTGTATTTATTATCTCTGAGGAATTTTCTTTTGACAAATTTCCAGTCCAGCATATTGTCACTGTGCCAATATCCTTCCTGATTGGTAGAAAAAAGAAAAAGCTTTTTCTGAAAATTAACAATTACAGGATCAGCCGTTGCCCGATGTTTTCCCTGTTTTGAAAAAACTTCAAAAGGTGTGTAACCATAATCAATGTTTATAGGATTACAGTAGGTCTTTTGCTGGGCATTTAAGAATAAGCAAAGTAAAACACTTATACTCAGAATCATCTTTTTAATCATAATTATCTTTATACTTGTACAAATTTAGAGATTTTTTAATGGCTGGCTTAAAATTGTGAACATAAAAAAACTCCTGACTTTATTTGAAAGTCAGGAGCCTGTTTTGCTTATTAACACATATTATTTCTTTGGCAAAAAAACTTCCGCAAGCATACATCTTGCACTTCCGCCACCATTGACCTCGATCGTGTTCAGATCTGAATAAATAATCTCACAGTATTTTTCAATAGCTGAAACCTGCTCTTTACTCAAAGACTGATAAGCAGTCTGACTCATAACAAGAAATTTTTTACCATCTTTGTTCTGAACCTGAAGCATATTTCCTGCAAACTGCTGCATCTGCTGTTCTAAAATTTCTATGATTTCTTTCCCAGAATTTTTAATGGTTTCAATGACTTTGCTCCTTTCCAGTTCATGATCAATACAATCTAAGCATATCACTACAAACTTATCTGCCACGCACATCATAACGTTGGTATGATAAATCGGAAGTCTTTCTTCACCTACTGTCTGAAAAGAATGAAACACGACTGGTGTAAATCCATACTTATCACAAAATTCTCTGAATAAATTTTCATCTAATCTTAAAGAAACTGAGCCGTAGGCTATTTTATTATTGTGATCAAAAATCATACTTCCTGTTCCCTCCAAAAAGTGTCCCTGAATTTCAGGTAACGACCAATCGTCGACTTCAGCAACTTCAAAACCTTGGTTTTTGATACTTTCAATGATATCTTCTCTTCGTTCAACTCTTCTGTTTGAGGCGAACATAGGATATAAAACTACTTTTCCATCATTGTGAAAGCTTACCCAATTGTTTGGAAAAATAGAATCCGGAGTATGTGGATCCATGGTATCTTTAACTGTAATAACATTGATTCCTCTGCTTTTTAGTTTTTCAACAAAAATTTTGAATTCTGCCAAAGCCTTTGACTGTATATCTGCCCCTTTCTGCTCTATCTGAAAGTAGTTGTTCTCTGCCGTTTCTGCATTATAACCGAATGCAATAGGCTCTATCATTAATACTGTATCTGTTGTCTGCATTTTTTAAGTTTTTTAATTCTGTTTTTACAGTTTGTTGTACGTTTAGTTTGTCATCCTGCAAGGATCTCTGCGTTGAATCATTAAATTGAGGTTCAGCTTTGACGCTAGATCCCTACGGGATGACAAAGTGAGTGTTTTTCCAACTGTGCTTCGCTAGATTTTATACATAGAAGAAAATAGAATCACTCTCTTACTAACGGCATCGTCGAACAACGTAAAAGTCCGCCCATTTTCGAAATCTCTCTGTAAGGAATTTCTTCAACAGTCATTCCCCATTCGTTTCTCAGGTGATCATTCATTCTTGTAAATGACTTGTCTGAAACGATAACTTCAGGAGAAATTGAGAAAATATTCGGGAACATTTCAAACATTTCTTCATCAGTAACATGAAAACAGTTTTCTTCTCCAAAAATATCAATAATCAAATTGTAATCGCTTTCGTCAACAAAACCATTTTTATAAACAATACATTTGTCTTCCCCTACTGGATTGAAGGTACAGTCTAAATGCAAAATACCCTGATAGGGTTCCCTGTCATTTTTCTTCAGTTCGAAATCCAGAATCCTTTTCTTAGGAAAGTACTCTTTCAGGATTTCTATGGCATATTCGTTGGTACGGGCTGTTTTATAATTTCTGTAGTCCTGTGAAAAGCATGTTCCTATAAAAATAAAGTCATTCCATACGATTACGTCCCCACCTTCAATGTGTGCAGTATCAGGAAGATTGATGATATCACGCCATTTCACCTTTTCAAATATGGAGCGGTAGGCATCCTGTTCATCTGCCCGGTCTGCAATCACATTAGAAATGATCATTTTATCTTCGATAACAAATGACACATCCCTTGCAAAAACCTGATTGTAGTCTTTGATGATACTTGGGCGCAGAACTTCAACATCATATTTTTTCAGTACTTTTTCAAAAGCTTCCATTTCGTTGATGATATCAATCTCTTTCGGATAAATATTGTGCTGAATGGAATGGTATGACTTTGCATCATAACTTTCTTCTAAGGTAGGATCGGCACCCATTGAATTTGGCTGCCCCAAAACCACTGATTTCAGTTTTCCGGTTTCGTTTTTAATATTTAATTTCATAAAAATTCTTCTGATGTTCAAGCCGTCATACAGCTCTTTCACATAGCATGTGCCACAAATATAATGAAACAGTCTTTAAGTCAAAAATTTAATACTTGAAAAAAACGAACTGATTAACGTGATGATAATGAGTTTTTAAGATGTATGAAAATGTCAAATTTTATCTGATTAATTTCATTTTATCAGATATAAATGATGATAAATTATTTAAATCAAATGATAATATCTATATGGTGGAATATTGTGATTCAGAATGGAGAACTTTTTTTATTAAAAATCTTTAATTTTAATAGAATCCTATACTTTTCGCCTGCCAAAATCATCACAGAAACCTTAAATTACAACATTTCCTTTTTACTTTTTACCTTAAGTACGCCTTAAAAAATTGAAATACTCTTCTAATACGGAGTTTCACTGGCCGAAAAAAGTTTTTTTTTATCTTATGATAATGATAAATAATAAAAAAAATCCCAAAGCAAAAACTTTGGGATTTAAATATTTATGGTAAGCTACTATCTGTTTGAGATATCAATATAGTCTCTTTTCTGAGAACCCTGGTATACCTGTCTTGGTCTTCCGATAGGATCTCCTTTTAATCTCATTTCTTTCCACTGAGCGATCCATCCTGGTAATCTTCCCAATGCAAACATTACAGTAAACATTTCTGTAGGAATTCCCAGTGCTCTGTAAATAATTCCTGAATAGAAATCTACGTTCGGATATAATTTTCTTTCAATGAAGTATTCATCTTCAAGAGCAACTTTTTCTAACTGCATCGCAATATCAAGCGCTTTGTCTTCAATTCCCAATGCAACTAACAAATCATCAGCAGCTTTTTTGATAATTTTTGCTCTCGGATCGAAGTTTTTGTATACTCTGTGTCCGAATCCCATCAAACGGAAGCTGTCATTTTTATCTTTAGCTTTTTCTACCCACTTGTTAACATCTCCACCATCTTTTTCAATTAATTCAAGCATTTCGATAACCGCCTGGTTTGCCCCCCCGTGAAGTGGGCCCCAAAGTGCAGAAATACCTGCAGAAACGGAAGCGAAAAGACCTGTATGTGCCGAACCTACCATTCTTACAGTAGATGTAGAGCAGTTTTGCTCGTGATCAGCATGAAGAATTAATAATTTGTCCAAAGCATCAACAACAACCGGATTGATTTCGAAATCTGCATTAGGCTGTCTGAAAGCCATTTTATAGAAATTCTCTACATAATTCAGGTTGTTATCTCCGTGGTTTAATGGTAAACCTAAAGTCTTTCTATAAGTCCATGCAGCAAGGTGTGCAAACTTAGCGATCAGTAATTCTGCAGCAAGATCCATCTCTTCTTTGGACTGTACATTAACAGCTTTAGGATTAAAAGCAGTCAATGCAGAAGTAAGAGAAGATAAAACTCCCATAGGGTGAGCAGAACGAGGGAAAGCATCAATGATTTTTTTCATCTCCTCTGCTACAAAATTATATTTTTTGATATTACCGTTAAAAGTATTGAACTGATCTGCAGTTGGTAAATCACCATGCAGCAACAGATACATTACTTCGGTAAAATTAGATTTCTCTGCAATTTGTTCGATAGGGTATCCTCTGTAGAACAATTCTCCCTGATCCCCGTCAAGATAGGTGATTTCACTTAATGTAGCACCTGTATTTTTATACCCTAAATCTAAGGTAATAAGACCTGTCTGATCTCTTAATTTTGAAATATCTATTCCTCTGTCTCCAATTGTGCTATCCACGATAGGATATTCATATGAATTACCGTCGTAATTCAATATAACTTTGTTATCTGACATTATGTAATATTTTTTTTAAATTTCTTAAAAATACATAAAAAAACAGCAATACTAAAAAAGTTTGCTGTTTTTTTATGAATATTTATCTGTTAATTTTAAATGCGTCTAAACCAGGAAAATAAGCTGTATCACCTAAAGCTTCCTCGATTCTTAGCAACTGATTGTATTTCGCCATTCTGTCTGATCTTGATGCAGAACCGGTTTTGATCTGTCCGCAATTCATTGCTACCGCTAAGTCAGCAATCGTAGAATCTTCAGTTTCACCAGATCTGTGAGACATTACTGAGGTAAACTTGTTGTGCTGAGCCATCTGCACTGCTGCCATAGTTTCAGAAAGAGAACCAATCTGATTCACTTTAACCAAAATTGAGTTTGCAATTCCTTCTTTCACACCTCTTGCCAGTCTTTCAACATTGGTTACAAATAAATCGTCCCCTACCAATTGTACTCTGTCACCGATTTTATCGGTCAGCATTTTCCAACCTTCCCAATCATTTTCCTGCATTCCATCTTCGATAGAGATAATTGGATATTTGTTTGCCAGTTCGGCCAGATAAGAAACCTGCTCGCTGCTTGAAAACTGTGCTGCATCCGGAGTCTGGAATTTTCTGTAATCGTATATGCCGTCTTTGTAAAATTCTGAGGCTGCGCAGTCTAGTGCAATCATTACATCATCACCCGGCTTATATCCTGCTTTTTCGATCGCCTGAAGCAAAGTATCCAGTGCATCTTCGGTTCCTTTGAAAGTCGGAGCAAAACCACCTTCATCACCTACTGCAGTTGACAAACCTCTGGAATGAAGTATTGCTTTCAGATTATGGAAAATCTCAGTCCCTTTTCTTAATGCATGAGAGAATGAATCAGCCTTTACGGGCATTACCATAAATTCCTGAAAAGCAATCGGAGCATCTGAGTGAGAGCCTCCATTGATTACATTCATCATCGGAACAGGAAGTGTATTAGCATTAACACCACCAATGTATTTGTATAACGGCATTTTCAGTTCAGCAGCAGCTGCTTTTGCCGCAGCTAATGAAACACCAAGAATTGCGTTTGCACCAAGATTTCCTTTGTTTTTAGTTCCGTCCAGATCAATCATGATCTGATCTAAAAGATTCTGATCATAAACAGGAAGACCTACCAACTCAGGAGCGATCACTTCTGTTACATTTTCTACAGCTTTAGAAACTCCTTTCCCCATCCATTCAGAACCGCCATCACGTAATTCCACTGCTTCATGTTCTCCGGTAGATGCTCCAGAAGGTACCGCAGCACGACCCATCGCACCACTTTCTGTAAATACATCTACTTCAACTGTAGGATTCCCTCTTGAATCCAAAATTTGTCTCGCTTCTATGTAAGAAATGTAACTCATTTTTTGTTTATTTATAGTTTAGACAAATTTAATTAAAAAATAAGTTTTTCCGTTACTTAGAGGATATCAATTGAGGCTTTTTGAGTTAAATTTTAGTTAATATTAGAAATCACATATTTTTAAGATAAGAAATTGAGGGTGCAAAAAAGTATTCTCCTCCTTTAAGCGTGACAAAACTTTTTATATCCACTTTTTCATTATTTTCTTTATCAAAACAATCCAAATCTATTTTTTTCGGCAATTTTTGTCCAATAATGAGGTCATTGCTGTTGTTTGCTTTTATTTGAGTGGCTTCAAACTGTGCTTGAATATTACTTTGAAAACTCATAAATAACAAGCCAACATCTCTTCTTTCGCCAGAAAATATTCCGTAAGGAATACCTCTCCTGGCCATAATCATTTTTTTGTTTTCATCATCTCTTTCGTTGGTTGCACGAATGTGATTTAAAAAAGGACATTTACCCGAAGCAATATGATTGTAATTAAAATTATTCGTTAAATTGTCAATAATTCCTTCTTTTTTTGATAATACATGAGGCGTTCCGTCTTCAAATCTTCCTACTATGATAGCTCCTACTTCCTCTTCCTTGTCTCCTTTCCAACCTAATTTCTCCGCCATTTCGGCTTCTTTATCTTTGAAGCCTTTTACATCTTGTTCTAATTTCCTGAAAACCAAGTAACTTCCAAACGCATCACTATCTTTACAAAAAGGGTCTTTTAACAAAATCTGAGAAAGGGGAAAAAAAGGTTTAATATTGATTCTAGAATTTTTATATTTATTCTCAAAATTTTCTACTTCTTCAGAAAAAAATAAAGGTTGACTTATTCCGTCTGCATACCCAAAATGCTCAATTCCTGCTCCTTCATTGTTTTTGAGCACGTTGCCGTTTTCTATTATTCTTATTTTGGCAAACTTTTCTATTTCTTCACAGATAGAAGACTCTTCCTCTTTTAGTGATGCCAAATTATCGTCTGCGATAAGTATCATTGCGTGAATAATGTTTCTAAATCCGCTTTCCCATTTACAAAATTCTATATCATCTATTTTGGAATCCTTCATCCTCCCTAAAAAATTACTTTCTACTTCTTCTTCCAAATAAGAATATCCTAAAGAACTTATATAAAATCCGAAAAAAGTACTTCCTGAAATATTGTGTTCTTTGTAGGCTATATTTTCTTTTAATTGTTTTTTACAGGAGGTAATTTTATTTGCAAAAGTTTTTAAGTATCCTTTTACTCCTTTTTTTTGTCCCTCTCTAAATTCAATAAAGATATGAGCGGTAAAATTTCTCCCATGACCTTTAAGAATATTACCTTGTAATTTTTCGAACATTTGGTCACATGAGGCATCATAAATATTTACAGGGTTTGTGTTATTTAAATTCATCATATTATTTTATTTTACAGAAATTGAATTAACTTTTGAAAGGTTGTAGGTAATTCCCAAAAAATGACCAAATTTGAATTGTTTTACAATTGGTATTTGTCCGCTTGTCCCTAAGTTGTATGGTTTTTCGTTCTCGAATCCGTTTGCCAATCTATCTACAACACCCATACTTAAACCTCCTGAAAGAATCCAGCGCTCTTCTCTCCCAAATATAATTCCTCCACCGAAAAGCAGTTGAAATTTTTGGTTTTGGGTAAAAACAAATCCAAAATTAATTTGGGGTTGTATCCAAGAATTGAATCTGAAATTGGTATTGATTGTAGAACCGAAAGCAAAATCGTAATCTCCTCGTTTTTTAAGCATAATTTGCTTGTCAGTTGTATTGCCAACAATATCTCTGGCTTCATACTCTTCATCATACAGACTGGTCAGAAAAACACCTGCGCTGATGTCTATTTTAAGTCCTCCATTGATCCAAACTCTATATTTACTTGAGAAACCTTTATCTTCTTGATTGGTCGTTTTGTCTGTTCGAATTATGGCAAACTCAACCGCATCAATATTTTTTGCTTGAACATCTATAGGAAGTGTATAAAATTCATTTGAGAAAAAGAACTTATCTTTAAATTTTTGTGCTATAATATTTATCCTCGTTAAATTTTCTTTCACATCTTTTTTAACATCTTTCCTTTGCTCTTCAGATAATAAATTTTTATAACTTCCTTCAATACCCTCCTCGTAGCAACTAAGATTTTTATCTGCTTCTGCTCTTAAATTAATTAGTTCTTGAAATAATGTAGTCCTATTTTTAGAAAAATCATCGATGTTTAGGCTTTCTGTATTGATATAGATTAATTCAAATTTTTCAATTTTGTCTTGCAACTCTTTAATACTTTTTTTAAGACTATCATTCTTAAAGGGAAGATTTTTATATGCTATTGAATCATACTCTGCTTTTTTAGTGCTTATATTATTGATAAGAGCAAGATCTTCATTAATTTTTTTTGTATCCATAAAATAAGTAATTTCATTGTTATTTATAGTGTACTTATACTTTAACGGATTCCCATTTATTAATTTTAGAGCAATTAATTCGTTTGGCTTTACAGACAACCATTTGCTTTCCTTTAGGCAAATACTATCTTTGTTTTCCTCTTGAATTTTTCTATCTCTTTCGCTTGTGTTTTTTTCTTGTTTTACTTTTACAGTATCCTGCATAAACTTTACAGATCTTTCGTGGGGTGAAGCTAAATCTACAATTAACACTTTAGTTTTTTGTGCATTCCAAATTTGGCTGAGCAGAATGCAAATAATAAATAGATGGAGGGTTTTCATGGTTAATAGTTTTATTATTAATTTATTTTTTAGGTGAAGGCGCCAAAAGCCCAGCTAGAGCACCAATGGCTCCGGAAGAAATAGCAGTAAAAATAGTAATGAGCTGTTGATTGAAATTAATATTATTCATTGTTATGACAACCAACCCAATGATAATACAGAGAATTGCTAACCCAAGAGAAAGAACAATAATTCTGTAAATCCAGGGGTCAGTCTCTTTGGGATTTGTGGTAACCAAATTTTCCGCGGCTTTTACAGGGTTTTCCATAAATTCCTGCTGAAGTTTGGGATCATTGTTTAGGGCTGTTTTGAAGTCGTCAAATGTGTTGTTAATTGTAGTTTTCATGATTATTAGTTTTTAAATTTCTCTTTCAAATTTCCAATTAATAACAACTTCAATCAATTACACAAAAGGGTGATTCTGACAAAAAAAGCAACACCATAAAAATGATGCTGCTTTAATAATATTTACAAGGAAGTTATAAATTGATCTTAAAAAAAACAGTAGTTCCTTTTTCTGTGGATGAAATTTCAAATTTTCCACAGGATTCTTTCATTCTACGATCCATATTTCGGAGACCGTTTCCTAAGGCTTTTTCTTGATCAAAACCTTTTCCGTTATCTGATATTTCCATAATAAAATATTTATTTTCTTGAATAAACGAAAGCTTTAGTTGATTTGCACCACTATATTTATACGCATTGTTTAAAGCTTCTTTGATGCATAGAAAAACATTACGTCTTAATTCAGTGGAGATGGGTGTTTCTGATATAACTTGATCTCTATCTACAGTTAATACTATAGGTGTCTTCTTTAAGAAACTTTCCGCATAAATTTTAGCATATTCGACAAAACTTCCAACAGAATCATTTCCAGAATTTAAGCTCCAAAGCATTTCGCGCATAGAGATATTCATTTCTTCGGAGGTTTTCAGAAGTTCATTGATATCGCTTATAAAATCTTCATCTTTCGCTTTCTGTTTTAAAAATTCTGCTTGAAGTTTGAGTGCTGAAATTCCTGCACCGAGATCATCATGCATATCATGAGAGATACGTTCTCGCTCTAATTCTATAGATTTTTGTTTTTCGAGTTCTTTTTGAAGGAGTTGGTTTTGGTATTCGGATTCTTTAAGTTGTTTTTCTTTTAAGTATAATAGTTGTCTTTTGTTATACATAATAACTATAAGAATAATAAAGCAAACAAAGAGCATCATTATTGAAATCGCAATAATGTATGCTAACTTTATATCGTTCTCAATATGCTTCATCAATTTAATTTCTTTTCATATTTTATTAGTGATATATAAAACATAATATACATTCCAATATTTATAATGTTCTGTCCTATTTTCAAAAACTGCAGAAATTCATTATCATGTTTAGCGAAGAAAAACATTGGTGTAACTCTGAAAATAAAAAAACAGCTCCACATCAATAATGCGACAGAAATCCAAAAAAAAGGATCGTCAGTAATTTTATGTTCATCAAAAAAAGATATTTTCTGATAAAACCACATTAATGAATATGTAATATAATATATAGTAATTATAATACCTATATTTTTATCAAACTCACTATCTAAAAAATTAGTTAATAAAAATATATACCCTAATGAGAAAACTATTACAACAAGACCTATTTTATTTAAACAATTTGTAAAAATTTTAGAATATAAAAAATAAAAAAAGATTATACAAAATATAAAATAAAAATTGTATTGTAAACCTACTTTCACATCTGGATTGATCAAATTTCTTGTAAAGGATATCCATTCATTAACTACCGTTATTAGCAAATAAATAAAAATATAATTTTGGGCAAAAAAAGAATATTTTCTAACCAAAATAAATGATTTGATTAGTGGAAATAGTAAAACTATTTTATAAATAATTCCAATTATCATTTATGGCTTTAAATCTCCTGCGTTATAATATGCTTTTAAAAGATCTTGTAAATTTCTATTGGTTTTTTCATTTACATTAAAATTAGTTTTAACTGCAAATGAAATTCTATTTTCTTTAGGTCCCTTATAATTTAACAAAGCTCCATCCTTTCTTTCAAAGTCTTTGAAATAGATATGATGAAACTCTAATTCCATAATTTCACTATTTGTTAAATTTGCTAAAACTTTCATAAATGCCAGATAATCTACAATCATTTGTCTTTCATACAATATCATTTCAGTACAATTATTATTACTTGTAGCATTTATCATTGTTTCTTTAAATGTTGTAAAAGTACTAGATGTTCTTAGCTGATTAATACTAAAATTCTGTCCAATGAATCTTTTATCAATTAATATATAGAATTTATCAACGCTTTGTTTTAAATCGTCTGTATCTGAAAAAGTTAATCCCCAAGTCATAAAATTTCTATTCTCAGGTAAAGGATAAAATTTACAAAATCTACTATTATCACAATTTACTAAATCGCAAAAATGTTGATAGTTCAATTTCATAACGTCTAAAGGTTGGGGACTTGATTCTTCTCCAAAAAAAAGTTCGGTAAAACTTTTCTTACAATTATCAACTTCATCAATGGAGATTATTTCAATGAATTCCATTCCTACTTTTTCTGTTTTTAAAATAATATTTTCTATATTATTTTTATTCTGATTTTCAAATGCTCCCATAATTTCTTAGTTTTTAAAATGGTTAAATTTATTAATAGCCTCCACTTTATTATTGACGTGAAGTTTTCTGTAGATGTTTCCTACATGTTTTTTAACAGTATCGATGCTGATAAAAGTTCTATCCGCAATTTCTTTATAAAGCAATCCCTGAGATAGAAGTTCTACGATTTCTGTTTCGCGTTTTGTAAGTTCTTCAATTTCTTTTGCATTGAAAGTTTTTCTTTCAAAATGATTCAAGATCCTTCTTGCAATTGAAAAGCTCATGGGAGCTCCACCGTTATATACATCGCGAATTGATGTAAGGATTTTATCCATACTTTCTCCCTTAATCAGATAACCGACTGCACCGGCTTTCAGAGAGTTGAAAATCATTTCATCATCTTCAAAACTGGTACACATAATGAACTGGGTAGATGGCATATCTTTTTTCAGCTTTCCGATTATATCGATACCCAGCATATCCTGAAGCTGGATATCCATCATCACAACATCCGGAGAAAGATCAGATAAATTTTTCAGAGCTGCATTTCCGTCAAAAAACTGTGCGGTTACCTTCATATCCGTTTGGTAATCGATCACTTTCTTCAACGCATTGTTGTAGTTTTTTTCGTCTTCTACGATGGCTATGGAAATGCTCATGCTGATGATTTTGTTAAGACAAATTTCGACAGAAAACAAAGCAGAAACAATTACACTTTTGTGTAATTATGAAAATTGAGTTCAGAGTTATTGGTTTGTTTTTTGTTTTTATTAAATTTAAAGAAAATTCTACAATCAGGACATTAAATTAAATTAATAATAACAAAAATATATTGAATGAAAAAAAGTATTTTTATCGCTGCATCCTTTTTAGCTCTATCTGTTATTGGGTGCAAAAAAAATGAAAGCGGAAATAAAGGAGTTGTAAAAACTGAAAATTCTGAGCAAACGGTTCTCACAGACGAAGGAAAAGCAGATTCTACCATTGCCTATAATACAGATGTAAATGGTAAAAAAACCGTTAAGACTGATTATGTTTATAAAGCAACTGACGGAACTTTGGTAAAAGTTATATTCAATTATGACCCTGAAAACAGAAATGTAACGATAACCAATAACAATAAAACATTTGTTCTGGAAAAAGCTGAGGCTAAAACCAATGAAACAGTTTACGAAAAGGCGGATATGAAAGCTACCGTAAAAGGTGACAGCCTGATTATTCATCAAGGCGACAATATTATTGAATTGGTAAAAACTAAAATTTAAAACACAAAAAACCGCTCACAAATCGAGCGGTTTTTTTATATATCTTAAGAATAGTATTTAATAAGATTTTTAGATGCCCCGACAGCGATATTCAACTTTTATCACCTAAATACAAAGAAATTGTGATTAAAATTATTGTTTATAGCTAACAGCTTTATCCAACTCTATAGGATTGTAGTTACTTATAATTTGAAGCTGATACTCTTTTTTAATGCTTTTTAATCCTTCTACATTATTTATATGTTTATCAAATACTGTTAGTCCCCAGGTTCCTTCCTTCATTGTATCATATTCACTGAATGGATTATTATAATTATTGATCAATAATTTTTGATATTGTTTAAATGTCAGTGGTATTGGGTGCTTTCCTAAATTAGATTCAACAATATTAGAAGTATTATTCCTGGACAATATTTTATTAATAGAAACTAATTTATATTTAAAATTATCTTTAGAATCTTTTACTTCAAATATTAATCCCGGCAATCCTCTTAATTTGTAAGGGCCTTCTGAAAAAGGAATTTCGGCAGAAAACCAAGCTATCCATTTTCGTCCTCCCCATATAGCTTCTGCTTTTTGTAGCTTATGAATATCAGATAATTTTGTTTCTGATAATATTTTCCATTGTATATTATCCGTCGAAGTATAATTATAATATTTATCTGCTACATTCACAAAATTCTCGTTTACAGACGAACCTGTTTTTCTTTTTATAACCTGCTGGATCGGAAAGCCATATGAAATAATAGCTCCGTTTCTTACCAAGGAATCCAGTTTGATTAACTTTTTATAATAAAATTTTGAATAATCTTTTTCTATATCAAGTACCATTTCAATAGTATCACTATCTTTTTTTAATGAATCCAGTTTATAGCTAAAATCATAAATCACTTGATAATCTTGAGAATAAGAATATTGAATTACGAAAAAAAAAAGAGAAAAAAAGAATATATTTATTCATCAAAATACAATTAACATAGTGCTTCTGCCATACTTGAAACTTTGAACAATCTCCACTTGGATTTGGATAACACGATTGACTACGCTGTCTGTTAAAACAAGATACACTGCTTGTGAAGTTCAGCATATTCAAATCCAAATGAAGGTTTTTCAGGAGCTCCTCCAGATGTTTTTTCTTACTTTTCTCTTTGAAAAGCTTTTACGAATATAGAAAAAAGAAATAATATTTCAATTTTCGAAAAGAATGAATACAAAATTTAATTTTTGATAACCGAATAAGAAAATTAAATTTATCTCATAATAAACCGCATTTTATAGTAGCTGCACCATAAAAGACATTTGAATTGATGTTGAATTAAACAGCAAAAAAAAACCGTTCAGGAAATCTGAACGGTTTTTTATATATCTGTAAGAATATTATTCTCCAGCTTTTTCTTCTGTAGAATCAGTAGCTTCTGCTTTAGGCTCTTCTACTTTTTGATTCTCTTCAGTCGTCGAAGCTTTGCTTTCTTCTACTACAAGAGCTTCTGCAACTACAGCCTCTTTCTTAGTAGCTGTTGCTGATCTTCTGCTTCTTCTTGTCGTCTTCTTCTCCTCAGCATTAGGATTATAAAGCTCATTGAAATCAACTAACTCAATAAGAGCAGTATCTGCAGCATCACCAGGTCTGAAACCAGTTTTGATGATTCTCGTATAACCACCGTTTCTTTCAGCGATTTTCGGAGCTACAGTCCTGAACAATTCAGTAACCGCTTCTTTACTTTGAAGATATGAAAAAACAATTCTTCTATTGTGTGTAGTATCTTCTTTTGCTTTAGTTAATAGAGGCTCAACGTATACTCTTAAAGCTTTCGCTTTAGCTACAGTAGTGTTGATTCTTTTATGCTCAATCAGAGAACAAGCCATATTAGAAAGTAACGCGCTTCTGTGCGAAGCTGTTCTTCCTAAGTGATTGAATTTTTTACCGTGTCTCATTATTATTTAATTATCAGCGTCTAATTTATATTTTGCAACGTCAAAACCGAAGTTAAGACCTTTTGAATGCACTAATTCTTCTAGTTCTGTCAAAGATTTTTTACCAAAATTTCTGAATTTCATCAAATCAGACTTACTGTAAGAAACCAATTCTCCCAATGTTTCAACTTCAGCTGCTTTAAGACAGTTTAGGGCTCTTACAGAAAGATCCATATCTGCTAATTTAGACTTAAGAAGTTGTCTTGTGTGAAGAGTTTCCTCATCGTATTGGATAGATGCCTTTACAGCTTCAGTTTCTAAAGTTATTCTCTCATCAGAGAACAGCATGAAGTGATAAATCAATATCTTAGAAGCTTCAGTTAAAGCATTCTGAGGGCTTATAGAACCGTCAGTTTCAATATCTAATACTAATTTTTCGTAGTCTGTTTTTTGCTCTACACGATAATTTTCAATGCTATACTGCACTTTCTTGATTGGCGTAAAAATAGAGTCAATTGCAATGGTTCCTACAGGAGCATTATTTGACTTGTTTTGATCAGAAGGCACATACCCTCTTCCCTTTTCTACATTAAACGTAATTTCGAAAGTTACATCTGAGTTTAGGTTACAGATCATCAATTCCGGATTTAAAATCTCGAAACCGTTGATTGATTTACCTAAATCTCCAGCAGTAATTACAGTCTGACCGGAAACTTTAGCAACTACCTGCTCGCTAGTCTGGTTTTCTGCCGTAGCTTTTAGTCTTACCTGCTTAAGGTTAAGAATAATTTCGGTAACGTCTTCAATTACTCCTGGAATCGTTGAAAATTCGTGCTCTACACCTTCTATTTTGATAGATGAAATAGCGTATCCTTCCAGAGAAGAAAGCAACACTCTTCTCAAAGCATTACCGATTGTAAGCCCGAAACCTGGTTCTAAAGGTCTGAATTCGAATTGACCTTTAAATTCATCAGAGTTAAGTAGAATTACTTTATCGGGTTTTATGAATTGTAAAATTGCCATATTATTGGGTTGAGCAAAAATTTGATTAAAAAATTATTTAGAGTAAAGTTCGACGATAAGCTGTTCCTTGATGTCTTCCGGGATTTGGATTCTCTCAGGAGCAGATATGAAAGTACCTTGCTTTTTTTCGTCGTTGAATTGTAACCACTCATAGTTTGCTTTAGAAGCTAAAGCATCTGCAACCACTTCCAGAGACTTAGATTTTTCTCTTATAGCGATTACATCACCAGCTTTTACCAAATAAGAAGGAATATTAAGGATCTCACCATTCACTGTGATATGTCTGTGAGAAGTCAACTGTCTTGCACCGGCTCTGGTTTTAGAAAAACCTAATCTGTATACAACGTTATCCAATCTTGATTCGCAAAGCTGTAATAAAACTTCACCTGTTACACCTTTACTTCTGTGTGCTTTCTCAAACAAGTTAGCAAACTGTCTTTCTAAAATACCGTAAGTATATTTAGCTTTTTGCTTTTCCATTAACTGGACAGCGTATTCAGATTTTTTCGCTCCTCTTCTTTTGTTAACACCATGTTGTCCTGGCGGTTGGTTTTTTCTTTTCTCGAAGTTCTTATCATCTCCGTAGATTGCAGCACCAAACTTTCTAGCAATCTTTGTTTTAGGTCCAATATATCTTGCCATAATGGGTAAATTCTAAAAATTAAACTCTTCTTCTTTTTGGTGGTCTACATCCATTGTGTGGCATAGGAGTAACGTCAATAATTTCGCTCACCTCAATACCTGAATTGTGAATCGTTCTGATAGCAGATTCTCTACCTGCACCAGGACCTTTCACATACACCTTTACTCTTCTTAAGCCAGCTTCGTGAGCTACATTAGAGCAATTTTCTGCTGCCATTTGAGCAGCAAAAGGAGTGTTCTTTTTAGAACCTCTGAACCCCATTTTACCGGCAGATGCCCAAGAGATAACTTCTCCGCTTTTATTTGTTAAAGAAATGATGATGTTATTGAAAGAAGCCTGAATATGCGCTTCACCAATAGCCTCAACTTTTACTTTTCTTTTTTTAACTACTTTACTTTGTTTTGCCATAATTCCTAACGATTATTTACTTGCTTTTTTCTTGTTAGCAACTGTTTTTCTCTTTCCTTTACGGGTTCTCGAGTTGTTTTTCGTTCTCTGGCCTCTTAAAGGTAGTCCTAGTCTGTGACGTATTCCTCGTTGGCATCCTATGTCCATTAATCGCTTAATGTTCAATTGCACTTCAGATCTAAGCTCACCTTCCACTTTAATGTTTTCAGTGATGTAATTTCTGATTGCAGCCAATTCATCGTCATTCCATTCGTTGACTTTCTTGTCTTCGCTGATACCGGCGTTCTTAAGGATTTCTGAAGATGTACTTCTTCCAATTCCGTAGATGTAAGTTAAACCGATAACACCTCTTTTGTTTTTTGGTAAATCAATACCTGAAATTCTCGCCATAATTTAGCCTTGTCTTTGTTTAAATTTTGGGTTCTTCTTGTTGATTACAAACAGAACGCCTTTTCTGCGAACAATCTTGCAATCAGCACTTCTTTTTTTAATTGATGCTCTAACTTTCATTTGATATATATAATCTTTTAATAAGGACAAATGGAATCTTGCGATTTCATTTGAAATATAATTATTTTTTTATACTTAATAAAGCGGTCCGAAAGACTTCAATAATTAGTATTTATTTTTTAACAATAGCCAAATGGAGATCAGATGATTCCATTTGGCATTTTGTTTAATATCTAAATGTAATTCTCCCTTTTGTCAAATCGTAAGGAGACATTTCAAGTTTTACCTTATCACCAGGTAAAAGTTTAATATAATGCATTCTCATTTTACCGGAAATATGAGCGATAAGTATATGCCCATTTTCCAGCTCTACACGGAACTGGGCGTTCGAAAGTGCTTCCGTAATAACGCCGTCCTGTTCAATATGTTTCTGTTTTGCCATAAATTAATATCCAGTCGATCTTGATAGTTTAGACTGCATTAAGCCATCATAATGATGATTCAGCAGATAAGTGTTAATCTGTTGAACAGTATCTAATACCACCCCAACCATAATTAGCAACGATGTTCCCCCAAAAAATAAGGCGAACGCATCTGTCTGAACAAGACTCCCATGCACTATTGCTGGAAGGACTGCAAAGATAGATAAAAATATTGCACCCGGCAAGGTAATTTTTGATAAAATATCATCTAAGTAATCAGCGGTCTCTTTACCCGGTCTAACCTTCGGTACCAAACCTCCGTTTCTCTTTAAATCATCAGCCATTTGGTTCACCGGAATTGTAATTGCGGTATAGAAAAATGAAAAGATAATAATTAATAATGCAAACAATACGTTGTACTGCCAGCTAAAAACATTCTTGAAACCAGCAAGAAAAGTATTGGACTCATCAAATTTTGTCAATAAACCAGGTACAAACATTAATGCCTGAGCAAAAATGATTGGCATAACCCCAGCCGCATTTACTTTTAATGGAATCCACTGTCTTGCTCCCTGCATAAGATTTTTATTTACACCTCCTCTTGCCTGAGCTCTGCTTACATACTGAATAGGGATTTTTCTTACTGCAACAGATAATACCACTGCCAAAAGAACAACCAACATCCAGAATATTACTTCAATCAAAATCATGATTGATCCTAAACCTCCTTTTCCGTTCTGTACTGCAATTTCCTGTACAAAAGCCTCTGGTAATCTGGATAAAATACCTACCATAATAAGGATGGAAATACCATTTCCAATTCCCTTATCGGTAATTTTTTCACCCAACCACATGGCAAATACAGAACCTGCAACCAAGATTACAATACTTGGCAACCAGAACATAATAGAATTTGGATCTACAAGATATGCAGACTGAAACTGAGTATAAGGTAAAAATAATTGAGTAATAGAGGTTAAATAAGAAGGTGCCTGTACAAGACAAACCCCAATTGTTAACCATCTGGTTATCTGATTCAATGTATTTCTACCGGATTCTCCGTCTTTTTGAAGCTTCTGAAGATAAGGAATTGCCATCCCCATCAACTGAACAATAATAGAAGCAGAAATGTAAGGCATGATACCTAACGCCATTACAGAAGCATGACTAAACGCGCCTCCCGTAAACGACGAAAGCAAGCCAAGGAGACCTGCTCCCTGCTTGTTACCGCCCTGACTTTTATAATGCTCTAAGAGATCTCCTACTTCTGCAAGGTTAATTGCAGGTAAAGAGATAAAAGATGCGAATCTATACACAAGGATAATACCTAAAGTAAAGAGAATTTTGTCTCTCAGTTCTTTAAGGCTCCAAATATTCTTAAGGGTTTGTATAAATTCTTTCATTAGTAATATTATAAGGTAATTGCTTTTCCACCTGCTTTAGAAATAAGTTCTTCAGCAGATTTAGTGAACTTGTCAGCAGTAATTGAAACCGCAGATTTCAATTCTCCTCTACCCATAATTTTCACTATTTCTCTCTTAGTCGCCAAACCGTTTTCTACCAAAACTTCTTTAGTAATATCTCCTGTTAAGGATTTAGTATCAATTAAGTTTTGAATATCATCCAGGTTAATAGCTCTATATTCTTTTCTGTTTACGTTTTTGAAACCGAATTTAGGCAATCTTCTTTGCAAAGGCATTTGACCTCCTTCGAAACCGATCTTTTGAGAATAACCAGCTCTAGCTTGCTGACCATTGTGACCTTTCCCAGCTGTACCGCCTTTTCCACTACCTTGTCCTCTACCAATTCTTTTTGAACTAAAAGTAGAACCTGCTGCAGGTCTTATGTTGTTTAAATTCATTTTAAAATTATTTTAAAAATTATTTTTGAACTTCAAGTAAGTGACTAACTGCAGCTATCATCCCTAAAATTGAAGGAGTAGCTTCGTGCTCTACAACTTGGTGAAGTCTCTTAAATCCTAATGCTTCAAGCGTTCTCTTTTGGGTTTTTGTTCTACCAATAGCGCTTCTTACCTGTTTTACTTTAATTGTTGCCATTGTATATTTATTAACCGTTAAACACTTTACTTAGAGAAACTCCTCTCATTCTTGCAATTTCTTCAGGTCTTCTGATGTCTAACAATGCTTTGAAAGTTGCCTTTACCACATTGTGAGGGTTTGAAGATCCTTTAGATTTTGAAAGGATATCATGGATTCCAGCTGATTCCAATACCGCTCTTACCGCACCACCGGCGATAAGACCTGTACCGTGAGAAGCAGGTCTCAGGAAGATATCCGCACCACCGTATCTTGCAGCAGTCTGGTGAGGAATTGTATGGTTCATTACAGGAACTTTTACAAGGTTTTTCTTAGCATCTTCTACTGCTTTAGCAATAGCGGAAGCAACTTCCTTGGATTTTCCTAAACCAAAACCGATAGTACCGTTCTCGTCTCCTACAACAACAATTGCAGAAAATCCGAAAGCTCTACCCCCTTTAGTTACTTTTGTTACCCTGTTTACGGATACGAGACGATCTTTTAATTCTAATCCTCCCGGTTTTACTCTTTCTATATTATCTAGTCCTAACATATTTTCCGAAATTTAATGATTAGAATTTAAGTCCTCCTTCTCTCGCACCATCAGCTAAAGCCTTAACTCTACCATGATATACGAAACCGTTTCTATCAAATACAATAGCTTCAATTCCAGCAGCAATAGCTTTGGCAGCGATCGCTTTACCTACAGCAGCAGAAATTTCACTTTTAGTACCGTTAGCATCAACACCTTTTTCTCTCGAAGAAGCTGAAGCTAAAGTTTTACCATCTTTATCGTCTATTAACTGAGCGTAAATTTCCTTATTACTCTTGTATACAGATAATCTTGGCAATTCAGAAGATCCAGAGATTTTCCCTCTTACTCTTCTTTTTATTCTTATTCTTTTTTCTAATTTACTTAGTGCCATTTTCTTAAAATTTATTAAGCAGATTTACCAGCTTTACGTCTAACATTTTCTCCTACGAATCTTACACCTTTTCCTTTGTACGGCTCAGGCTTTCTGAATGAACGGATTTTCGCCGCTACCATTCCTAGAAGTTGCTTGTCAAAAGACGTTAAAGTAATAATTGGGTTTTTACCTTTTTCAGTCAATGTATCGATTACCACTTCTTTTGGAAGTTCCAATACGATACCGTGAGAGAATCCTAAAGCCAACTCAAGTTTTTGACCTGAGTGTGATGCTCTGTATCCTACTCCCACTAGTTCTAACTTCTTAGTGAAACCTTCAGTGGCTCCAATAATCATGTTATTTACTAACGCCCGGTATAAACCGTGTAGCGCTCTGTGTTGTTTAGAATCAGACGGTCTGCTAAATGTAAGCACCCCATCTTCCTGTTCTAAAGTAATTCCTTCTGTAAGTTCCTGAGTCAATTCTCCTTTAGGACCTTTTACAGTTACTACACCTTCTTTCTCAGTGACAGTAACACCAGCTGGAATTGTTATAATTGCTTTACCAATTCTTGACATTTTCCTTTAATTAAAAATTAATAAACATAGCAAATTACTTCACCACCTACTTTTTCTTCTCTAGCTTTCTTATCTGTCATTACTCCTCTTGAAGTTGAGATAATTGCTACACCCAAACCGTTCAATACTCTTGGAAGTTCTGTAGAACCTTTGTATTGTCTAAGACCTGGTCTTGAAGCTCTCTGGATAGATTTGATTGCAGGCTTGTTTGTTTGCTTGTCATACTTAAGAGCGATTTTGATTGTCCCCTGAACAGCGCTATCTTCAAACTTATAGTTTAAGATATACCCTTGATCAAATAAGATTTTCGTAAGCTCCTTTTTGATTTTCGATGCAGGAATTTCCACCACCTTGTGGCCTGCGCTTTGTGCGTTCCTTACTCTTGTCAGGAAATCTGAAATTGGATCTGTTACCATTTTTCTATTTTAAATTATTGGTTAAAGACAACCAGTATTGAAAAGACTTGAAGATTAAAATATCAGACTTCAGAAAACTTCGGTCTGATATTTATTTCTTTAGTATCTCAACAACTTAATTGCCTCGATTAATTAGTAATTATTACCAACTGGCTTTTTTCACTCCAGGGATAAGACCGTTGTTGGCCATTTCTCTGAAAGTTACTCTTGAAAGACCGAAGGTTCTCATGTAACCTCTTGGTCTTCCTGTTAATTTACATCTGTTGTGTAATCTTACAGGAGAAGCATTTTTTGGCAACTTTTGAAGTCCTTCATAATCACCAGCTTCTTTAAGAGCTTTTCTCTTCTCAGCGTATTTAGCTACAGTAGCTTCTCTTTTGCGCTCACGCGCTTTCATTGATTCTTTAGCCATTTCTTAGTTCTTTTTGAAAGGTAAACCGAAGTGAGTTAATAATGCTTTAGCTTCTTTATCTGTTTTCGCAGTTGTAACGAAAGTAATGTCCATCCCCTGGATTTTCTTTACTTTGTCAATTACGATTTCAGGGAAGATAATCTGCTCAGTAATACCTAAGTTATAGTTACCTCTACCATCGAAACCGTCAGCTTTGATACCAGAGAAATCTCTAATACGTGGTAAAGCAGAAGAAGTCAGTCTGTCTAAGAATTCATACATCTTCTGAGCTCTAAGAGTTACCTTAGCCCCTACAGGCATACCTTTTCTTAATTTGAAAGCAGCTTCATCCTTTTTTGAAATAGTACCTACAGCTTTTTGCCCGGTAATATTTGTAAGTTCTTCAACAGCATAATCGATGATTTTTTTATCAGCAGTAGCGTCACCCAAACCTTGAGATAAAATAATTTTCTCAAGTCTTGGTACCTGCATTACTGATTTATATCCGAATTCTTCCATCATTGCTGGAACAATTGTTTCATGATATGCTTTTTTGGGTCTTGCGATATATTCCATGTGTTATTTAAAATTATAAAGTTTCACCCGTTTTTTTGTCGATTCTTACTTTCTTATCTCCGTCGATTTTGTAACCAACTTTGATAGCTTTTCCGTCTTTATTAACTAAAGCTATGTTTGAGATATGAATAGAAGCTTCCTTTTCTGTAATTCCTCCTTGAGGATTTGAAGCTGAAGGCTTAACGTGTTTTTTAACGATGTTAAGTCCTGCAACGATTACTCTAGGGTCTTTTCCTTCTTTTTTGATCACTTCAATAACTTCACCAGTTTTACCTTTGATATCTTTTTTACCAGTGGTAATGATTACGTTATCTCCTCTTTTTATTTTTAACTTTGACATTTTTTTTAAAATTTTAAATATTAAAGTACTTCAGGAGCTAATGAAATGATTTTCATATATTCTTTGTCTCTCAACTCACGAGCCACAGGTCCGAAAACACGTGTTCCTCTCATTTCTCCTCCAGCGTTCAGTAAAACACAAGCATTGTCTTCGAATTTGATGTAAGATCCATCTTTTCTTCTGACTGCTTTTTTTGTTCTTACTACTACCGCCTTTGATACTTGACCTTTCTTAGCGTTTCCTGATGGTGTAGAATCTTTAATAGTAACTACGATTTTATCACCAACTGAAGCATATCTTCTTCTGGTACCTCCCAGAACTCTGATCACTAGTACTTCTTTAGCACCTGTGTTATCAGCAACTTTTAATCTTGATTCTGTTTGTAACATTACTTAGCTTTTTCAATGATTCTTACTAATCTCCATCTCTTGCTCTTGCTCAAAGGTCTTGTTTCTGTAATTAATACAGTATCTCCTTCTGTGCATTCGTTGTTTTCGTCGTGTGCAGTATATTTTTTCGTTTTCAAAACGAATTTACCGTACATCGGGTGCTTTACTCTTGTAGTTTCACTAACAACAATAGTTTTTTCCATTTTATTGCTGGAAACCACTCCGATTCTTTCTTTTCTTAAATTTCTATCCATTGTAAAAAGGATTATTGTTTGTTAGTTAACTCAGTGTTTAGTCTTGCGATTGTCTTTCTCAAATCTCTGATTTGAATTGGATTTTCAAGCGGACTGATTTTGTGAGCCAATTTCATTTTTGAGAATTGAGCTTTAGCTTCAGCCAATTTTGCTTGAATATCTTCAGCGCTTAGATTTTTAATTTCAGCTTGTTTCATTGTTTCAGAGATTAAAGAGGTTTAACAAAATCGTTAGCAACTACAAATTTGGTAACTACCGGTAATTTCTGTGCAGCTAATCTTAAAGCTTCTTTAGCGATCTCGTAAGATACACCTCCGATTTCGAACATAATTTTACCCGGTTTTACTACAGCTACCCAATATTCTACAGCACCTTTACCTTTACCCATCCTTACTTCGGCAGGTTTTTTAGTAATAGGCTTATCTGGAAATATTTTGATCCATAGTTGACCTTCTCTTTTCATATATCTTGTCGCAGCGATACGAGCAGCTTCGATTTGCCTTGCAGTGATCCAAGCACCTTCTGTAGCTTTGATTCCGAAAGTCCCATAAGCAAGTTGATTACCTCTTTGAGCAATCCCCTTCATTTTCATCTTATGAACTCTACGGAATTTGGTTCTTTTTGGTTGTAACATAATTTCTTAAATTTTAGATTTTAGAATTTAGATTTTAAAAAAGTAACGGTCATTTAAAAACTATCCTCTAAAATTTTATTAATTATTTTTTTTATCTCTAGAAGGTCTTCTGTTGTCTCTGTCTCCACCTCCTCTGTTTCCGCCACCTGAAGGACCACCTTTCTTCTGCTGTCCTACTAATGGAGAAAGATCTCTTCTACCGTAAACTTCACCTTTCATGATCCAAACCTTAACTCCTAACTTACCGTATTGAGTTAATGCTTCACCGATATGGTAATCGATATCTGCTCTGAAAGTTGACAATGGAATTCTTCCGTCTTTGAAAGACTCAGATCTTGCCATTTCAGCACCGTTCAATCTACCTGAGATCTGAACTTTGATACCTTCAGCACCCATTCTCATTGTAGAAGCGATAGCCATCTTAACTGCTCTTCTGTAAGAGATTCTGTTTTCGATCTGTTTAGCGATACTGTCTGCAACTAATACTGCATCAAGTTCAGGTCTTTTGATTTCGAAAATATTGATTTGAATATCCTTTTTAGTAAGTTTCTTCAATTCTTCTTTTAACTTATCAACTTCCTGACCTCCTTTACCGATGATTAATCCCGGTCTGGCTGTAGTGATTGTTACTGTTACTAATTTAAGTGTTCTTTCAATATAAATTTTTGAAATTCCACCTTTAGATAATCTTGCTTCAAGGTATCTTCTGATTTTGTAGTCTTCAGCGATTCTGTCTCCATAATCGTTTCCGCCAAACCAGTTAGAATCCCATCCTCTGATGATACCTAATCTGTTACCAATTGGATTTGTCTTCTGTCCCATACCTTGAATTAATTTTCTTTTGTACCTAAGATTAGTGTAATGTGGTTTGATCTTTTTCTGATTCTGTAACCTCTACCTTGTGGAGCCGGTCTCAGTCTCTTCAATTGTCTTGCACTGTCTACAAAAATTTCTTTAACGATCAGGTTAGCTTCTTCAATATCAGCACCTTCGTTTTTTGTCTGCCAGTTGGCCATCGCAGAAAGTAATACTTTTTCCAATTTCTCAGAAGCCCCTTTCTTTGAATATTTTAGGATGCTCAAAGCTTTGTCAACTTCTACCCCTCTGATGATATCAGCAACTAATCTCATCTTTCTAGGAGATGTCGGGCAATCGTTGTGTAATGCTTTTACTACATCTTGATTTGTTAATTTACGTGCTAATGCACTTTCTCTTTTTCTTGATCCCATGATTATCTACTTCCTTTGTTTTTATTACCACCATGACCTCTGAAAGATCTTGTTGGAGAAAATTCGCCTAACTTGTGACCTACCATGTTCTCAGTAACATAAACAGGAATAAAAGATTTCCCGTTGTGTACTGCAATAGTTTGTCCTACGAAGTCCGGAGAGATCATAGACGCTCTAGACCAAGTTTTGATAACTGTTTTCTTACCAGCCTCTATATTTGCCTGAACCTTCTTATCTAAAGTATATGCGATGAATGGTCCTTTTTTAAGTGATCTTGCCATAATTATTTACGTTTAGATATGATATGACGGTTAGACGCTTTATTTTTCTTTCTGGTTTTGTAACCTTTAGCAGGCATACCGTTTCTAGATCTTGGGTGACCTCCGGAAGAACGTCCTTCACCACCTCCCATTGGGTGATCTACTGGGTTCATTACTACCGGTCTTGTTCTAGGTCTTCTACCTAACCATCTGCTTCTACCAGCCTTACCTGAAACAGTTAACTGATGATCAGAGTTAGAAACAGATCCAATCATTGCATAACACTCAGTAAGGATCATTCTTGATTCTCCTGAAGGCAATTTGATGATTGCATATTTCCCGTCTCTTGAAGTCAATTGAGCTGACGAACCAGCACTTCTTGCTAAGATTGCACCTTGACCAGGCTTCATTTCGATACAAGAAATCACAGTTCCCAAAGGAATGTTTTTCAATTTCATTGCGTTACCTACATTAGGTTCTACGCTTTCACCAGAAATGATTTTTTGATCAACTTTGATCCCGTTTGGAGCGATGATGTATCTCTTCTCTCCGTCTGCATATTCAACTAAAGCGATGAAAGCAGTTCTGTTTGGATCATATTCTACAGTCTTTACCGTTGCTTCAACATCATGCTTGTTTCTTTTGAAGTCGATAATTCTGTATTTCTTTTTGTGTCCACCTCCGGTGTAACGCATGGTCATTTTACCAGTTTGGTTACGTCCACCTGACTTACTAATACCAACGGTCAGAGACTTCTCCGGTTTGTTGGTAGTAATTTCCTCAAAATTGTTAACAATTCTGAATCTCTGTCCTGGGGTGATAGGTTTTAATTTTCTAACAGACATTACTATTATTTATAATTAATAATTAATTTACAGCAAAAATGTCGATTACTTCTCCTTCAGCAAGAGTGATAACCGCCTTTTTTAATTTGTTTGTCTTTCCTACTTGAAGACCTTTTTTCGTGTATTTCGAAGAAACTTTAGGAGCATAAATCATGGTTCTAACGTCTGCTACTTTTACACCATAAGCCTGCTCTATTGCATTTTTAATCTGGATTTTATTCGCCTTAGGTTGTACTAAGAAAGAATAAGCTCCTCTTAAATCTGTAAGATAGTTTGCTTTTTCTGAAATAACTGGTTTAATAATTAGTGACATGATTTATTTCTTTAAATTTTCCTGGAATTTTTCAACTGCACCTTCTAAGAAAACGATCTCACCTGCATTGATTAAGTCATAAGAACTGATCTCATTGAACTTCATCACTTTTGTCTTAGGTAAGTTTCTTGAAGATAAATACACATTCTTGTTTGTATCAGGAAGAATGAATAAAGATTTCTTATCGTTTAATGCCAATGCATTAAGGATAGTGATAAAATCTTTAGTTTTAGGAGCAGAAATGCTCAAACCTTCTACAATTTTAATACTGTTGTCTTTCAACTTCTGAGAAAGAACAGATTTTTTTGCTAATCTCTTAAGAGCTTTATTCAATTTGAATCTGTAATCTCTTGGCTTAGGTCCGAATACTCTACCACCCCCTCTGAAAGTCGGCGATTTAATATCACCATATCTCGCAGAACCAGATCCTTTTTGCTTCTTAAGTTTTTTAGTAGAAGCTGTAATTTCGCTTCTTTCTTTTGATTTATGAGTTCCTTGTCTCTGAGCGGCAAGGTACTGTTTCACTTCTAAGTAAACCGCGTGCTTATTTGGCTCAATACCGAATACAGATTCGTCCAGAGTTACTTTTTTTCCGGTTTCTTTTCCTGATGTATTTAATACTACTAGTTCCATTTTCTGATAATTACATAAGAATTTTTAGCTCCCGGAACAGCACCTTTTACTACTAAAAGATTTTGTTCTTGATCCACTTTTAATACCTGAAGGTTTTGTACAGTTACCTGCTTACCTCCCATTCTACCTGCCATTCTCATTCCTTTGAATACTCTCGAAGGATCCGATCCCGCACCGATAGAACCTGGGGCTCTTAATCTGTTGTGCTGACCGTGAGTAGCCTGCATTACACCTCCAAAGCCGTGTCTTTTAACAACACCTTGGAAACCTTTACCTTTTGAAGTTCCTGTTACGTCAACAAATTCACCTTCAGCGAATAAATCAACTTTTACCTCTTCTCCTACTTTTACTTCGTCAACGAATTCTCTGTAGAATTCTACCAACTTAGCTTTAGGAGCAGAACCAGCCTTTTTAAAATGGCCAGCCAACGCTTTACCAACGTTCTTTTCACTCTTGTCATCGAAACCTAACTGAACAGATTTATATCCGTCCTTTTCAATGGTTCTGACCTGTAAAACTGAGCAAGGACCTGCCTGAATAACGGTGCACGGCATATTTTTGCCGTTTTCGTCAAACAGAGAAGTCATCCCAATTTTTTTTCCAATAATACCTGACATTATTTATATAATATGTTATAAAATTTCCTTGTATTCACCTTCATTTTTCGAGTTCTCAAGTAATTACCAAGTTTGAATTGGGCATACTCCTCCCCTAAAATGAGTGTGCAAATGTATGAATAAAATTTAATTTGACAAATATATATTGCAAAATATTTTGATTTATAGAAAGTTAAAGCCTTTCAATAATTATTGAAAGGCTTTAACTACTTAATAATTTTGAATATTATTCCAATTCTATTGGATTGTAGGGAACAGGATTTGATTTTGTTATAATTTACTCCCATCCTCATTATATGCATTTTCATGAAAAGCACCTGGGTTTTCATCATAAGTCTATCTTACTTCTCAATTTCTGTCGGCTTACTTTTATAACACTTTTTTCATCCTCCAAATAAATATCTAATTGCTCTTATCTATTCCCTGAGCTAAAAAATGAAAGATTCCTTGAAGATCCCCAATCTCTAAAATACATTACTATTATTTTGACCAGTATTGACATTACATTTTTGAGTATTAAAATATGACATATCATTAGTGCAGTCAATCAAACCATTATAGTCATCTGAATACTGATCTAAATTTAAGATATACATCTGACCACGTGGAGAACGAATTCTCTCCCGAGTATGAAAAACATCATTGATTTTAATAAATCTATGTGAATTTTCAGCAATAATGTATCTCGTTTTACATTTTCTGTTCTATTTTACTGTCTTTCAAACTAATAGTACTCTAAGAAACCAATTCAATTCCTTAGGAAGGCTTGCTATTGCACTCATAAAGCCAGCAACTATAATTTCTTCATAAATATTTTCTTTGTACGTTAATAACATTAAAAGATAGAAATTTTTATTTTGGTTTTCTGCAAATCAATCAGACGGGATAGAACAGAAATCCAATGCCGGAAATCTCAAGTCTAATGTAAGATTATACCCCACTATCTAAGCTCTATCAAATTATATGGTAATTTATTAGAATTCCTGTACAACTCTTTACCATCCGCATCAAATGCTTTTCCATGGAAAAAACCAGGATTTTCATAATAACTCATTTCTATACTTCTGAATTTCTCTTTAGAGACCCTAAAGATTTTCTCATCACTGCGTATATAAATGGGTAAAGACTTATTATTAATTCCAACTGCTTCAAAATGAAAATCGTCTTGAGAATCATACATTTCCAATATCAAACCGGGCAAGCCTTCAAATTTATATGGTCCATTAGGGATGGGAATTTCCTTTGTGTACCATGCAGTATACACCCTTCCGGCATACGCAAGCGTTGCCTGTTTACAATCGTAGTTTAAGACTCTTTTTGAACCTTCTTCCAGCTTCCAATCAAAATCGGGTTTTATCTCATTACATTCATAAAGGTTTTTAAATCTATCCTGTACCGTTAGTGAATCATTTTTTTTCACAATTACATTTGACCATACAACTTTTACTTTTAATAATTCTTCAACTTCCTGCGCACCTAAATATTTTTTATCATTGTATTTCCGAACTATAGAATCATATCTTAATTGATGATAATCAAAAAATTTTGAAATATTATTACCAATTTGAAGTAAGCAGACTGTTTCCTTTTTGCTGGTTGATTTACTATCAGCCCTGAATTCAACTTTATAATAAATACTATTTGTGCCTTTACCTAATTCTTTAATACGAAGAGGTGTATTCTTAACAGAGAAGTTTGATTTAAATTTAATTTGACCTTCTAATGGTAAAAATGAAAAAATCAAAATGAGCAAAATATTTTTCATAGTAAATTTTTATATGTCAACTGATAACAACCGGCAATACTGTCTATATAAAAACTATTGCTTATATCTTTAAAATGATCTACAAATAGCAGATTTAATTTTGGTTGACGATCTGATCATTATTTTAACCTGAATATGATCCACACTGTTGATCTGTGAAATAGTTCGCATCCGCACCAATTTCTTCAAAATCTGAATAATGATTGTTATCCAGATAAAACACTTTTCCACACCACGTTTCAATCTCCACCCAATCGTGTGCTTCGGATCCGGCACTTAACAGTGCAGATTCTATTTTGTCACCAGATGCTTTTTGCAAATCACAAACATCGTTCTGATTGTCTTTTGCGCTCATCATTCATACAGCACAGAAAGCTGCCGGAAAAAGTAATTTTTTTCATAATATTAATTGTATTTTTAAGTTAACAACACTAAATTAAAATTAAAAGCGAAAATAAACAAGGTTTTTTTGAAAAAATAAGTTATTTTTTTTATTTGATAGCATAACTTTTTTTGAAGATATTTTTTAGTATATTCGTGTTTATTTTAGAATTATTTCATTTGTGCAACCATTATAAATAATGAAAATTCTTCAACTTCTTTTTGCAATCCTGTTTTTGGTTTCGTGCAGCGAAAAAAAAACACATTCTTATACATTTTATTATTGGAAAACGAATCTTGCATTAGATCACGCTGAAAAAAAAGCTTTAGCAGAATCTACAACGCATTTTCTCTGCACGAGATTTTTCGATGTGGACAAAACAGACGAAAAATTCGAACCTGTCGCAGTCATTATCAAAGACAAAAGTTTCAGTACAGAAAAAGAAATTATTCCTACCATATTTATCACCAACCGCACATTTTTTAAAATTACCGATGATGAGATCGACTTTCTTTCTAAAAGCATTGATGCCCTGATTAAGAAAAAAGTTAAAAACTATCAGCTCTCTGCCAGTAACGAAATTCAGATCGACTGCGACTGGACCGCAGGAACCAGAGATGATTATTTTAAATTTTTGAAGAAATTAAAGCAAATTTCCGGAAAAGAAATTACCTGCACACTTCGCCTTCATCAGGTGAAAGACAAAAATGTCATGGGAGTTCCGCCGGTAGAAAAAGTATATCTCATGTGCTACTCCACTTCTTCGCCTTTAGAAAACTCAGATCAAAATTCAATTTTAAATGTAGCTATTCTGAAAAGCTATTTATCAAAACTTGAGGAATATCCGTTAAAAAAAATCGAAGTTGCCCTGCCGATCTATTCCTGGGGAATCGTGACCAATCATTTAGGAAAACATAAGCTTATTAATGCATTATCTGAAAAAGATCTTGAAAATCCGGATTTCAGAAAAATATCCGACCATGAAATTGAAATCACAAAAGACGGGTTCTACTTTAATCATTTCTTAAGTAAGGGCTTTAGAGTAAAAACCGAAGAAATACAGGAAGAGGAAATTGATCAGGTGATCCGTTTTTTAGATAAAAAAATCGGCAACTATACTATCATTTATTATCAATTAGATAGTAAATTTGTAAAGGACAGAGATTTTTGAAAGTCAGTATTTTAAAGTCTGAAAAATATCAATTAGTTATATCATAAATATATTAATGGCATTTAAGAGAATAATGGCTCTAAAAATGATAAATGATCTGCAAAAATGAATTTCTTGCCTCATTAAAAAAGACAAAACACCAAAAATAAATATGAAAAAGTACATTCTATCATTAGCAGTTGCATCCCTTTTCTATACTCAGGCCGGAGCCTGTGCCTGGGCAGATCCTGATTATGATTATTTTAATCTTTTTACCCAGAGCATCATTAAAGATAAGTCTTACCTGCCTTTTCTCCACAACTATTCGTCAAGATTCTATACTGATTTTAAAACTTCTCAGATTCCTAATGAGAATATAGAGTCATGGAGAAAATTCTTTAATAACAAGTTTACTTATACTGAAACCGACTACCTGGTGAATAAAATCCCCATGAATGACCTTAATGCTCTCAAGAAAGGGAATTCGGGTAATCCGCTGCTTAAAAAAGCAGGTACGGATTTCTATGCAAAGTACCATGAAGGGATTGACTATCTGATTGAGGCAAAATATCTTGAGCCTTACATGAAAATCAATTATGTAGAAACACCAGACTCTTTTTATTACAGGGAAAATGAAAACGATAAAAACGCCACGCAGCTGGACTACACAAAAACGGTTTCAGCTTTGACGTCGCTGTATAATGCAGCCAGAAATCCCGAAATCAAACAGCGGTACGGATACCAATTGGTAAGATTCAATCATTATACAAGAAATTTTGATGCGGCGCTTGATGCTTTTAAAAAATATGTGCAGCCGATTTCTTTAAAGGGTGCAGCTTATTATATGGCACTGGATCAGCTAGCGGGCGCGCAGAGAGGATTACAAATGGGAAGTGAAGCCAACTGGAATTTCTTTCAGGTATTCAAAAACAGTAAAAACCGGAAAGAGTCAGCATTCATTTCCATGAAACTTTCCGACACTGCCTCATTCAATAATATTCTGAAAAGAGCGGGAAATAATGAAGAAAAGAACATGGCGTATTTTCTGTTAGGATATGAAGATTTTACCAATCCGATCCCTATGATGGAAAAAATGTACGATATTGACCCCAGTTCGGAAATTCTGAAAGTGATGGCTGCAAGAAGCATCAATGAACTTGAACGAAGTTATCTCCCCACTTATTACTATCAATCCAAGGATCAGGGAAAATCTATTACTGAAAAAACAACATCCAATACAGAAGCAAAGAAGAGTGAAAAGAAAGAATTAAGCTTTTGGCAGAAAATTGTTCTGTTCTTTAAAAACCTGTTCAGCTCTGATTCTGATAAAAATAAGGACGGAAATAAAAATGACCAGAGTGATGATGAGCTGCTTGAAAATCCTGACCGAATTCCTTTTTATACACAAAATCAAAGTTACTATTATGATAACAAACAGGTAGATTTCCTTAATGACTTAGAGAAGTTCACCGATAAAACAAAAGAGAAATCAACTGACGAATACTGGCAGATCGCCAATGCCTATCTGAAATTCCTGAAAAAAGATTATCAGGCAAGTACAGAAATTCTGGATGAGATCAAAACTAACAATCCTGAATATCTTGAAGAGATCAAACGGATGAAAGTTCTAAACGATATTGTTTCGCAGCCTAAGATCGATGCAGAATACGAAGATCATTTAATAAAAGACTACGCAGATTATTTTGTTGAAAAGAAAATTGAAAAAGACAGTTTAAATGACGAAGGTTACGATGACTATGGATCCCAGCCCTCAACCGCTTCATTCCTGAAAGATGTTTTGGCAAACCGTTATTTTCTGCAGGGTGAAGACGGAAAGTCATACCTGATGAATAATAAATTATCTGATCTTCAGTACAATCCAAATTCAACATTGGTCAAAAGCGTGGAAGATTTTTACAGAAAACCAAACAAGACACAGTTTGAGCAGCAGATCATCGCTAAAAACATGGACAATGTAGGGAACATTGATGCATTTTTTAATATTATATACGGTGACCGTTCGATGCGCCTGGCTGATTTTGACAAAGCAAAATCCTATTACCATAAGGCTCAGAATTTTTCAGGAATCCCGAGAGACAACTATGAAACTTATAACAGGGAAACCGGGAATTATGAAAAATTGGTTTATGACGGTCAAAACTATGACGGCTTCAATAACATTCCTGATTTAGTTTTTGGTCACAATGTTTGGGAAAGCTTTCAAAGCACTGATTCTGAAAGTATGCAGGGAGAAGACTACACTGCATTTCCTTTTATCAAAACAAAAATGAATAAACTTCAGTTGGCAGAAGCTCTGATCCAGCTTAAAAAAGAAGGAAGCGGGAAAGATCAAAAGGCAGCGCATGCCAACCAAATGATTGGAAATCTTTTGTACAACACCTCTGTACTCGGATATTACAGAGAACTGTTTGTGATGGATATTGATAACAGCAATGGCGGTAAATATGATTTTTGGCAGACTGATAAGAAAACCCCTTACCAATACTATTATAAAAATTTCACATCAACCACTTATATTGAACCTGATAATTTCGATTTAGCTTTGCAGTTTTACCAAAAAGCTATGAACATTTCGACCGACAAAGAGCAGAAAGCAAGAATCCTGTTTCAGATGGCGAGTGCAGAGCAGGGCAAATATTATCAGTATGAAGCAAAAAATCAGTCAAATACTGATTATTCAGATCCTCAATGGTCAGAAAAAAATGATGCTTATCAAAAGCAGATGAATGATGTTAAAAATCAGAAGTACAGAACCTATTTTGCTCAGCTGAAGGCTCAGTATTCAGATACAGAAGCCGCAAAAACCCTTTTGGGAAGCTGTAGTTATTTTGATTATTTTATGAAGAGATAGTTTGAAATGAAAGCCTGCAACTTTGCAGGCTTTTATTTTAACTCAATCGGATTATAGGGTTTAGATTTAACTTTATCATTTATCACATGACCCTCCGCATCATAGGAAGAACCTGAGAAAAAAGAAGGATTATCATGATAAGATTTTTTGACTTTTCTAAATCTCTCTCTTGTTACTTTAAAGATGTCTTTTTCATTTCTCAAATAAATTTCCTTAGGGGTTTTATCAAGAGCTATAGCAGTAAAATGATAATGATCTTTATCATCCCTAAGTTCCATAATCAAACCAGGCAGACCGTTAAAGAGATAAGGTCCGTGATTTAGAGGAATATCTTTTGCAAACAAGGCTGTATATTTTCTTCCTCTGAAATTTGTTACTGCTTTGTGACAAATATGGTCAAGAATAACTTTAGTCTCATCTTGCAGTATCCAACTGATAGCGGGTTGTTCTTCGTCATATTGATAGCTGTCTTTTATCCTATCTTGCACCGTTAAAGAATTTTTCTTTAAATCTTTCAATACAACAGTCTTCCACTTCGGATAAACAGGAAACATCCGATTCATTTCTTTCACACCAATATTTTCTCGTTTACTTGATTTTTCAGCTAAAGAATCGTACCTGATTGTATTCAATTCACAAAATTTGGAAAATTCAGCACCTACCTGTAAAATACAAATCACTTCTTTCTTTTTCCCGGACTTTGGATTTGATACATAAGAAAGCTGGTAATATATATATATTTTGAATGCTTTTCCCATATTTTTCAGAGCTATATTTATCGGTCGGTAATGAAAAACTTCCTGATATTGATTGAGATTTAATACAAATAAATAGGAGAAAACAGGCTAATATGATCATATTACATTTCATAAATAATAAAATTAAGAAGGCTGTAGAGCGTTAGTTTTATCTGAATAGTAATTAGTCAAATTTTGCGTCATTGAAATCTTGTTGCGCATCCAAAAAATCTGCAACTGTTGTATAGTTTCCTGCCTGCATCCAATACACTTTATCACATGGTGCTTCAACTTCAATCCATTGTGGAGGTAAATTTTGAGTACTTATCACCAAAATTCCAGTTTTTTTTAAGCGTATTAGCTCGACAGTTTTGAACTCGGAAATTTTTGCAGATGTAATTTTTGCAGCAATAATGCAGCAATTCCTAATGCTGATAGTGATAATAATTTTTTCATCGTGTAAATTGTATTTTGTTAACATTTTAAAACTAAAACTAAAAAAAATGCTATCCAAAACTTTACATAGAAAAATAAAATTATGACATTATTTTAAATTACTATTTTTGAATTTTAATCACTAAACCATTTAACTTATATTTTATTATACGATAAATTATTACTCAAAATAAATTTAAAACGACAGATGTTAACAACTGTTAACAAAAACAGAAGTCAAAAATAATTCAGCTTTCAACAATAAGAGATCTCCATAAATCAGGCGTGGAGACATTGGTCTTTAAATTTGCTTACGCTTTTGAAGCCATTCCTCATGTTTCCTTTTAAAAAATTCATGTTTATAGTTTTGGTTTCTTTTCGCTGCATCAATTGAATGTGAAGCATGGATATCTTCGTCCTCTTCAGCAAAATCTGCCAGTTTTTCGTAATAACAGTGAATCTGATCAAGCTCCTTTTCAGTCAGATCCTCTATATCTACCATGCGGTTGCTTGCTTTTTCGTTGGCTGCAATAAGCTCATTCAATTTAATCTGAATTGCTTTGGAATCTTTGTTCTGAGATTTTTGAATAAGAAAAACCATTAAGAAAGTAATAATTGTTGTGCCAGTATTAATGACCAGCTGCCAGGTTTCCGAATATTTGAAAACAGGTCCGCAAATAGCCCAGATAATAACGATTGCAACAGCTCCGATAAAAGCATATGAGCTGCCTGTAAATTTTGTTGACCAGTTGGAAAACTTTTCAAAAATGCTTCTGTCCGATTTTGACATTGTTTTTTAATTTTAATTAAAATTACACAAAACTTTCCTAGATCAAACCCATTTCTCTGGTATATCTTCTAACGACTGAATTTGAAATTTCTTTCAATAAATAGAAATAGAAAAGCCGGTATTCTACAGGAATCCGGCTTCTCTTCTATTGTTTATAAATCAAAATGCTCCAATAAACTGAGCCCCTTCTTTATTAATAAGTTTTGCACCTTTTGTAACGGCACCTGTCTTTTTGTTAATAATATAGATGTTTCCGTTCTTCCCTACTGCTGAAACCGGAATGATTACATCATCACCATACACAAGAATTCCCTGATGCTGGAAGAAATACATATCGATCTCATAAGGCAGATCCACTCTCTGAGCGTTACGGGCATTGAGGTCTACTCTTGCAAGAAAGCTTTGGGGCTGTGTTGTAAGTGGTGATGCAGGTGCATTGGCGTAAGAATACATAACGTAGGCAATTCCGTCTCCTGCATATTTCCAGTTTTCTACGGTTGACCCTGTAATTCCTAAAGCTGTATCCAAGCTTAGAACATAAGAATTATCATACTCATTATTCTGATTAATTTTCAGAATATGAGCTCCGTCAGAATCCCTCTGAGTTGCCTGATAGATGTTTCCGTCATCCCCTAAATAACTGTTCATACTTCTGTATCCGGAAGTATCGCCGTGACTTACTGTCGAAGTAATGACGGTAGGATTTTGCAGTGACGGATAGTCGAAAACAACTGTTTTCGAGCCCAGACGTGTGTAAGATCCTGTTTGATTCAAACCTGTCGCAGGGTCTGTTTTACGCATCCATGTTCCTACTAAAAGTTTATTTCCTGCCCTGTTCAGAACCGGGGCATCCATTCTCCAGATATGATATCCCAATTGCTCTTCATCTGCCGAAAGGGGAATCTTCTGCGTTGTTGTTGCTTTGATCGAAGGATTTTTAAGATCAAAACTTACTAAAGTAGCATCTCCCCTGGTGTAGGCAAATGAGCCCGATGCATTGGTTCCGTTAGTAAATCCTGCAATATTGGCTGCTACACCTGTATTGTCTCCGTCGTAAAGTTTTCCCCACCGCGGTGACGCTGTAGCATACTGAGCAATACTGACACTGGCCCCTTCCTGCTGAAAACTGTTACCTCCGCCTACACGGAACTTGCTGAAAATACCACCATTATCACCTGTATAAGGAATATTATATACAAAATTGCCATCCTGCGAAGCATTCAGACGCGCGGTACGATTGGAAGGAACTACATATCCGTTACTGAAAATACTGAATTCCTTATCCGGGTTTTTAGCATCGGCTAAATTAACAGAATAAATGACCATTCCCCCATTTCCATCACCTAGAGAAGTCCCCTGCAATGATCCTGCAAGAGTAATCCATCTTTCATCTGCCACTGCAGATTCTGTAACTTCATAACTGTCTGAATTACAATTTACGGCTGTAGCCATAACTCCGGAAAGGGCTGCTATTCTGACGATGTTTAATAATTTCTTTTTCATTTTTTAAATTATTTTGTTGTATTATTAATTGTGTAATTTAATTTCATATAAAATGCTCTGCCGGGCTTCTGTACTGCGAAATTGTCATAGACCAATCTGTCAAAAGCATTCTTTACATCCAGGCTTATGATAAAATCTTTTTTCGGGAACTGATAACTCACGCCGAAATCGTGAACCTGCTGTGTAGGTACAATGAAATAATCGTAACCGGCTAAGTTTCCACTGACTAAAGCACTGTTGAATGCTTTAACATACCGGTAATTATAAAATAAATTGAATCTGGAGTTTTGTTCGAACCAATCATAAAAGATATACTGCAGGCCGGCATTCATAGTGAAAAACGGCTCATTGGGAAGCTGAAGCCCATAATTACCACTCCCTTTTTTATTAAACTTTGTGTTGAATTTTGAAACGTTGTAGTTGATCAGTATACTTTTTAAAAATGAATACTTTACGTCAGCATCAAATCCCAGTGACTTCGTAGCCGGATCATTTCTGAAAGGCAAAGCCTGAGTCGCCGTATTGAAATTACCGGTATCAGGATATCTTACAATTTTATCTCTTGTGTCTCTCAGAAAACCATTGAAACCTAATGAAAACTTATGCTGCCCTGCCCTGTACGGCCCAACTTTAAATCCTAAATTCAAGTTATTACTCGTCTCAGGATTTATACTGAAATTCTGCACGATATTTTCACCGGCTTCACCAAACAATTCGTTTTCTGAGGGAAGCCTTACGGCTTTTTCTGCGGAACAAAGTATGACTATTGATTTATTCAGTAAATACGAGGCTGCTATACCATATCCATTGGTATCGATAGTTCTCTCTTCAAAATTTTCAATACGAACGTTCTGACCACTGATTACTCTTGCTACAGGTTCCATTCTAGCCACCTTCTGGTTGTAGTACTTTCCGAAAACTGAGGTTTTGAGTCTGTTATTAAACGCATTGAGCTCGTAGGTAAGTGTAAAATTATTCTTGGTAAGATCCCTGGTTCCCATATAGCTTCTCTGCACGACCGTCCGGATCAGGTCATCATCTACACGGTCAATATTCTGAAACATGTGATTTACTATTAACCTGTTTTTTCTGTTCAGATGATAGGTAAATCCGGATCGCACTGAGCCTGTTGTTCTGTGGATCCTCCCTATGGTAGCTTCACCCTGCTGAGCACCGTAAGGGGATTTGACAGGATCACCATACAGGTTTCTCATCATTTGTCCGTCCCAGTTGTAGAGTCCGGAAACGGTATCATTCAATGTTCTGACCCGCTTGCTGTACAGAGCATTAACAGTGACATCCAGATTTTTAAAAATAAAACCCTTCTTATCATAATTGAATGACAGGACATCTGCTTTTGCTTCTGCAAACCGTCCTTTATAGGGTCTTGCCATAAAAAGACCATGTTGAATTTCATTATATGCATCAGAGTGTGTATATCCTATCATCAGTCTGTCTGCCCATTTCACATTGGTAAACCCGAGTTCAACGACGCTGCCTTTCGAATCATAAGCATCATTGAAACGTTTCTCTTTTGTCGGTACGATCATTCCGTTCGGCATTACATTGTTCACTCCTCTTCCCCAAACTTTATAATCATTATCAGAGTGATTATAAAATGCTGAAAGGTTCGCTGTGAAACCTGAATTTCCTCTGTAATTAAAATTAAAATTGCTCTGAATGGTATTAAAAGATCCGTAAGACAGTGATAGCGCGAGATTATTTCTCATTTCTTTTTTAAGGATGATATTAACCGCTCCGCCCAAAGCATCATCTGCGATATATCCGGGTACCACTCCTTTATAAACTTCTATTCTTTCAATCATCGCAGGCGGTATGCTGTTAAGATCAAATGAAGATCCGTACGATGACACAGGAATTCCGTCAATTAAAATCCGTATAGAATTGCCGGACATCCCGTTGATATTAAAACTAAGATCTGAACCCAGACCACCATTCTGACGTATCCTTACACCGACCGTCCGGTCAAGTAATTCTACAGTCTGTAGATTCCGTAAGGCCGCATCTTTCGTTTCGATTACGTTAACGGCAAAACCTTTTTTTTCAATTTCCGACTTTACCGACTTCAGCTTGACCATTTTAACTTCTTCGATATCGCTCAGGGTATTTCTTTGATTTTCTAACGAGATGTTTAACGCTATATCAGCATGAAAAACCTTTATCTCTTTAATTTTCCTAATCTTATTTCTGGTAACAATCAGTTTATAAGATCCGTTTGGAATTTTTTCAAATCTAAAAATTCCTGATCTGTCAGTTTCTAATGTTTTATGCACAGTATTCCCTGATAAAAGTACACGGGCATCCGAAACAGCATTGTTCTCAGAATCCTGAACCGTTCCGCGAACAGTAAACTGTGCGTTTACAAAATTTGTCAGAAGCAACAGAATAATCGTCAGGTAATTTTTTGATCTCACTATGTTTTTTTGTAAAAATAAAAATTATTTAGACTAATTAAAAATAAAAAGCCTGAAAAATAAAGCTTCTGATAAAAATCATATTCATCAAATAATAAATTTTTATGCATAAAATAAATATAAATCTGTAAAATAATAACAATATTCGCAAATTAAATCACTTATAATTTAAATCCTTATCCCTACCTAATAGATAATGTATCAGAATTTCAATATGAAATGGTTTATGATAATGCAGCTCCAAATAAATCACAGTGACATGTTTATATACCTTTATTTTATTTTCCTGATTTTATTCAGCCAAAAAATAAAGCCCGTTATTGGAAGGGAAAAACCGATAAAACAGATAATAAAATATAGAATAATACTTTTCAGTCCTAAAATTTCGCCTGTATGCAACGGTTTTGCCAATGATGTAAACTGTTTATTCAGAGGTTTATCCCAGAACAATTCTTTTGACTTACATTCTCCTTTCTGATCAAATGTAATCTGATCCGGCAACATGGCTCCAAGCCAATTTTCAGTATTTATTTTTGTTACGACAAACCTCGGATTATCTTTATTCGGTAATTCAATAGTTGTTACCGCCTTATAGGGGAGAATTTTATCTGCAGAAACTGAAATTTCCTGTAGTGAAACTACTTTTTCCCGTACAGCAGATTTTTCCTTCTGACGGTTCAGCATATCATCAAAGATACGGTCAAAAGCATCATCTTCTTTTTTTGCACTGACTGATGAAAGATCCGAAAGAGATTCTCCACCTAAAGAAACAATCAGTGTATTTTTTACCCAGGGATACGTAATATACAAACCTGTGACTGCCATAAAAAATAATATCAGAAATGCATAAAACCCCATCGTATTATGAAGATCATAATTGATCCGCTGAAATTTACCACTTAATTTTATCGTAAGAGACTGTTTGAGGTTTTTGATTTTTTTTGGGATCCAAAGTATAAATCCTGAAAAAAGAAGAACGCAGAACATGAGGACAGCAGCACCGTTAATCTGTCTTCCTGTACTGCCCATCATGAGATTTCTGTGCAGATCAAGAATGACTTCAAAAAAGCGGTTCATATTAACATCACCCATTCCTAATTCTTTTCCGGTGTACGGATCAAAATATGCGGAAAAATCCACATCCTGCTGAGAATATGAAACAATATAGTTCCTGTTTTTAGCTGAGGGAATCATGATGCTTTTCAGTTCTTTACCTTTTTTAAAGAGTATTTCCTGAATCTGGCCAGGGGTTTTTCTTGGTTCAGCCTTTTCGCTCACAAATACTTTTTCATGGTTCAGAATATCTGAAAACTGATTTTTAAATGCATAGATACATCCTGATAAACATACGGTAAAGATCACCAGTGAAGAGATGAGCCCTAACCATAAATGAAGCAGCCCCATCACATATTTAAACCGGGATTCATTTTTACGTTTTTTCCGGATCAGTATTTTTTTTAAACGGGTTTTATTTACCATAGCCAACCGAAAAGCATTAAAACAAGTTCTATCCTGTTTTAATGCCTGGTATAAAAATTAGTATGAATGTTACTTTCTTCCTTTAAATTCCTGATCTTTTACAATATCCGCAAATTTTACATATTGTTCCTGAGTAAAAACTTTTTTTAAAGCTTCTTTTCTCTGATGATCAAACTTTTCCCAATATTCTTTTGCAAGGCTATTATTCCCGTGATAGACATCATGTGCATCATTAAATGATTTTTCAAAAGCATCATTAGCAGCATTCAGCATTGCAAACTGATCTTCTGAAAGCTGAAGACCTGTTTTTATTTTCTCTAAAAGCTGATTATCATACCTGGGTCTTTTTCTCGAGTTTGCATCAACAAATTTGTTAAACTTTTCCATTTGTCCTGCATCAAGGACTGCTGACATCTCTTCAGCCTGTTTCGCTCTGAGTTCCTCACCTTTAATTCCTAACGCCACACGATCCATCTTACCTCCCTGTGCTTTTGCCGCTTCAAAATTTTGCGCCGACTGCTTCTGATATCTTGAAATGATCTCATCATATTTTTTTTCCTGGTCAGGGGTCATGGTTACTTCAGTTTTAAATTTTGAATAATCCGTACCTCTTTTTTTATTCTCCCCTGAACATGAAATAACGAATACTCCCAAAACTAATGCTGCTACTGCTGTTTTAATATTTTTCATAACTGTTAATTGATTTAGAATTTATAATTGATTTGTGCTGAGAAATTTCTTGGCTGGATCTGATCAATAAAGCCCCCCCTGAAATAGGAACTGTATCCTACAGCATCAAAGATATTGTTGAAAAATACCCTGAGCCCCAATCCATTTTTGAATAAATATCCTATCTGAGCATCCACCGTTGTGTACTCCGGCATATCAAAGGGCCTGGTTCCGGGCTGTACACTGTTGATATGTGCTGCAGTAAAGGTTTTTTGAGTCCATTCATCTACCGGTCTTTTTCCTACATAATAAATTCCTGCACCTACATCTAAGCCTCTGATCACTCCTTCATTAAATTTATAATTCAGCCATCCGTTTGCCGTATGCTTCGGAGCATTCATCGGTGCTGAACCATTGACATAGGCAGGACTGTTCTGATACTGTGCATCCAGATATGCCCATCCTGACATGATCTGTAAATTAGGTAAGATTCTTCCGATCAGCTCCACTTCGATTCCTTTTCTTTTAAGATTTCCGGCGAGACCGTAAAGAATATTATTATTCGTATCTCTAACAGGCTGGTAAGCTTCATTCAGGATCTGGAAGGATAAGTTATCCGTATTGATATCAAATAAAGTGACGTTGAATCTGAGTTTTTCATTAAACCAATCTGACTTGATCCCAGCCTCCCACTGTTTTGTATCAGAAGCTCCCACATTTCCTCCGGCCTGAAGAATATTATTGACAGAACGCAATGAAGTTGTCGTGGTATAAGATCCGAAAACATTTACATTTTCAAACGGAGACACGATTAATCCCAATGAAGGGTTCCAGGTGTCAACAACTCTGCTTGCAGAGCCGTTGAGCCTGCTGTAGCGTAATCCCAAATGCGCTTTTATGTATTTACCAAATGATAAAACGTCCTGAGCCAAAACTCCGATACTTGGTGTTAAAACTGCGTTTGAGCGTCCTAAATTCTCGTACACTACAGCGACAGGAAGTGTATTTGGGATACTTCCATTTACCACATCAAAAACATCTAAAGGGTTTGCTGCATAATTTGTTCCTCCAATATTTATAGCCCGTGCAGTAATTAAATTCTGTGGAGCGATTGTGTTTTTATAAGCATTATACGTAACCGAAGAAGTTTCAGTTTCCCTCCAGTCAAAACCGGCCTGAAAAGTATGGCTGATAAATCCGGTTTTCACTTCCTGACCGATAAAGTCTAACTGCAAAACACGGTTAATATCTTCAGACTGAGATTTACCAATGATTCTCTGCCTGATATTATAATCAGTACCTCCTGAAGGCAGGGAAACAGATGAAGCCTCATTATCTGAGTTACTGTTTGAGTTGATGAATGCTGCTCTTATTTTAAACCGGTTAGAAAGCTTCCTTACGATTGTGGTCGCAAAATTAAAAGTCTCTGTCTTTGCATAGTCTGAAGCATATCCTAAAAATTTCCCTTTGGGCATATGATACAAGGCCTCGGTATCACCTGTAGCGGCATTGATTGTTCCACGATCCGGAGTCCTGTTGTCATGAAGGTAATCCATCTCCACATGAATATCTGTCCTGTCATCCGGACGATAAGTGACAGACGGATTCACATAGATTCTTTCCCCCTGCACATGGGCTCTGAATGAATTATTATTCTGATAAGCTCCATTGAACCGAACAGCTACCTTGCCCTGGCTGTCCAAAACTCTTTGAAAATCTACTGTTGGTCTGTAAAAATCCCAGCTCCCATAACGGAAACCAACGTTGGTCTGATCAATAAACTGAGGGCGTTTTGTAACAACATTGATAACTCCACCTGCAGATCCCAGACCATTGCCAATACCCTGACTGACTGCAGCAGAACCTTTGATGACCTGAATACTTTCAACTCCCTGCATATCGGTAATCATTCCTGCAGTACGGAAATCTGAATCCAGCTGTACACCATTCTTCAATACAGGAACACCTCTGTAACCTCTTATTGACATACTTTCACTTCCACTACCATAACTTGAAAACAAGGTTACCCCCGGAACATTTTTAGCAACATCTGTAACTGTCAGTCCTCCTAACTGTTCAATTACTTTATGAGAAACTACTGAAATACTTTGTATCTGATCCCTGGTCTTTAAAGGTAATCTTGTAATAGCATCGAGACCTTGAGGCTGTTTTTTACGTTCACCGAAAAGTTCAACTTCCTCTATTGTGCTTTCTTTTTTAATGGTATCTTTTTTCTGTTGGGCACTGGCAAAACTTACACCCAGAGCAACAGAACAGATTACTACCGTTTTTCTCATTATTTAAATTTGAAACAAAAATATTATTTTTATTAATTCTAAATAAATTTAACTCCCTGACAAATGTCATTATTGTTAAGTTTTCACAAAAAAAGTCCCTTTTCTTAAAAAAAGGGACTTTTTACCTAAACACTTTTGCCAATCTAAAGGATACTTTACTGCTTTATCGATTTCTATCGGGTTGTTTTCCCTCAGCATGGTTTTTCTCCGTATATCAGACATTGCTTTCAGCTGGTCTAAACTTTTTATCTGAACTCCGGAAACGTAAAATGTACTTTCAGGATCTGTATTTGATTTAAAAGATTCTGCGATATTGTGTAAAGGATCATTATAAAGTTCCAGCTGTTTTAAGGCGATGATTTTTTCATTAACAGGTATTGGTTTTCGCCCTGAAAAACTTTCAAGAAACTTAGCGCCGTACGTTTTCTGAAATTTCATGCTTTTGATAAGCTTAAAAATAAAGTTATTCTTATCGTCTGCAACTTCAAAAATCAACCCCGGCAGACCTCTGAATTTATAAGGCCCTTCACCAAGATTGACCTCTTTGCAGAACCATGCCGTCCAGTCTCTTCCACCGAAAGTTGTTGTTGCTTTCTGTAATGTGTACTGTCCCTCAGTTTTGGTCTCTTTATGGAGTTTCCAAGTCATTTTATCCGTTGATTTTAAAGAGAAAAATCATTCAGCATGATCAGTGACCGATTTTCAAAAGAGTTCTTTTTTCTTACAATTGCGGGAAGGTGATCATCCCATACGGTTACATTCTGACCACGGATCATATTCAACGAATCAGTTTCAGCATAATAGTAGGTATAAAACCTGACATCATCAGGATTAATATCAAGAATCATATTGTCTTTGGCAAATGAATTTGCCAATGAATCTGATTTGTACTGAAACTGATACACAAAACGATGGGTCTGCGCAGATAAGAAAAGAGGAAACAAAACTAAAATGAGCTTTTTCATACTTTTATTTTAATCAAAATTATCAATAATGTCAGACTTCATTTAAACTTAAAACAAAAAAGATCCCTTTTCTAATGAAAAGGGATCTGTATCATCATGATAATTAAATTATCACACTTTAATTTCAACGTCTACACCGCTTGGTAACTCCAATTTCATTAGAGCATCTACAGTTTTAGAAGAAGAAGAGTAGATATCCATCAATCTCTTGTGAGCTGATAACTGAAACTGCTCTCTTGCTTTCTTGTTTACGTGTGGAGATCTCAACACCGTGAAGATTCTCTTATTGGTAGGTAATGGAATAGGTCCGTTTACAACAGCACCAGTAGCCTTTACCGTTTTTACGATTTTCTCAGCAGACTTGTCTACCAAGTTATAATCGTAAGATTTTAGTTTTATTCTGATTCTTTGTGACATTTCTTTGATTTAAAAAATTAACCTTTTGCTTTAGCAATAATATCTTCAGCAACGTTTTGAGGAGTAGCCTGGTACTTCTCTAATTCCATAGAAGAAGTAGCTCTTCCTGATGAAAGTGTTCTTAGAGTAGTAACATATCCGAACATTTCAGATAATGGAACTGAACCTTTGATTACAACGGCACCGTTCTTTTCTTCCTGTCCACTGATTGTACCTCTTCTCTTGTTAAGGTCACCAATGATGTTACCCATATATTCTTCCGGAGTTACAACTTCCAGTTTCATAATAGGCTCCATAATTACCGGCTTAGCAGCACGTCCCGCTTCTTTAAATCCTAATTTAGCAGCCAATTCAAAAGAAAGTGCATCAGAATCCACTGCGTGGAAAGATCCGTCTTTAAGAGTTACTTTAATACCTTCAACTTCGAAACCAGCCAAAGGACCGTTTTTCATTGCAGCTTTAAAGCCTTTTTCAATTGCAGGAACAAATTCTCTAGGAACGTTACCCCCTTTGATCTCATTCACGAATTCCAAACCGATTTTACCTTCGTCAGCTGGTCCTAATTCAAATACGATATCTGCAAATTTACCCTTACCACCAGATTGTTTTTTGTAAACTTCTCTGTGCTGGGCAACTCTTGTAAGATTTTCTTTGTATTCTACCTGAGGCTGACCCTGGTTAACTTCCACTTTGAATTCTCTTCTCATACGATCTACAAGGATGTCAAGGTGAAGTTCACCCATACCTGAGATAATCGTCTGACCGGAAGCTTCGTCAGTTTTAACCTGGAAAGTAGGATCTTCTTCAGCTAATTTAGCCAAAGCATTACCCATTTTATCCTGGTCTGCTTTCGTTTTAGGTTCAACAGCAATACCAATTACCGGATCCGGGAAAACCATCGATTCAAGAACGATCGGGTTTTTCTCATCACACATGGTATCACCTGTTTTGATAGATTTGAAACCTACCGCTGCACCAATATCTCCTGCTTCAATATATTCTACAGGATTTTGCTTGTTAGCGTGCATCTGATAGATTCTTGAGATTCTTTCTTTATCACCTGAACGGGTGTTTAAGATATAAGAACCTGCATCAAGTCTTCCGGAATATGCTCTGAAGAATGCCAGTCTTCCTACGAAAGGATCGGTAGCAATTTTAAATGCCAAAGCTGCGAAAGGCTCGTTTACATCTGGTTTTCTTGTAATATCAAGATCAGTTCTTGGGTCAGTACCTTTGATATCATCTTTATCCAATGGAGAAGGCAGGTATTTACATACTGCATCCAACATGAACTGTACTCCTTTATTCTTAAATGAAGAACCACAAGTCATTGGGATAATTGATAAATCAATAGTCGCTTTTCTAAGTGCTTCGTTGATTTCGTCTTCAGAAATAGAATCCGGATCTTCGAAGAATTTCTCCATCAAAGTCTCATCGTAGTCAGCAACAGCTTCTACTAATTTCTCTCTGTATTCAAGAACTTCAGCCTTCATGTCTTCAGGAATCGGCACTACTTCGAAAGTAGCTCCCTGTCCTGCTTCATCCCAGATGATCGCTCTGTTTTTGATTAAGTCAACAACACCTTTGAAATCTTCTTCAGCACCGATTGGTAAAACGATTGGAACTGCATTAGATCCTAACATCGTCTTAACCTGGTTTACCACGTTAAGGAAGTCAGCACCCTGTCTGTCCATTTTGTTTACGAATCCCATTCTTGCAACTTTGTAGTTATCAGCAAGTCTCCAGTTTGTTTCAGACTGAGGCTCTACTCCATCTACTGCAGAGAATAAGAATACCAATCCATCCAATACTCTTAAAGATCTGTTTACTTCTACAGTGAAGTCAACGTGTCCCGGTGTATCAATGATGTTGAAGTGGTAAGGCTTACTTTCAGGTAACATTTTACCCTGGTCTGTTGGAAAATTCCAAGAACAAGTTGTCGCAGCAGAAGTAATGGTAATACCTCTTTCCGCTTCCTGCTCCATCCAGTCCATTGTAGAAGCTCCATCGTGAACTTCACCAATCTTATGGTTTACTCCTGTATAGAATAAGATTCTTTCTGTAGTGGTCGTTTTACCGGCATCAATGTGCGCAGCAATACCAATATTTCTTGTAAATTTAAGATCTCTACTCATTTCTAATTAGAATTTAAAGTGTGAGAAAGCCTTGTTAGCTTCCGCCATTTTGTGAGTATCAGATTTTTTCTTGTAAGCAGCACCTTCTTCTCTTGAAGCCGCTACGATTTCATTAGCCAATTTCAAAGCCATAGACTTATCATTTCTTTTTTTAGAATAGCTAATTAACCATTTCATTGCCATAGAAATTTTTCTGTCAGCCCTGATTGGCATAGGAATCTGGAAGTTAGCTCCACCTACTCTTCTGGAACGTACTTCTACGTGAGGCATAACGTTAGTCAATGCATCTTTCCAGATTTCAAGGGAAGTCTTTTCAGTTTCTCCTTTTTTTGCTTCTACCAAATCTAAAGCATCGTAGAATATTTTGAATGCAATAGACTTCTTACCGTCCAGCATCAAGTTGTTTACAAATCTAGTTACCAATTGATCATTAAATGTCGGATCTGGTAACAACGGTCTTTTTTTCGCTTTTGTCTTTCTCATTGTTTCTGTACCTTATTTAATGATTATTTTTTCTTTCCTTTAGCTGGCGCAGCTGCTGCCTGACCTGGTTTTGGTCTCTTAGCTCCATACTTTGATCTTCTCTGCGTTCTTCCGCTGACACCTGCAGTGTCCAATGCTCCTCTTACGATATGATAACGTACTCCCGGTAGGTCTTTCACCCTTCCGCCGCGTACCAATACTATCGAGTGCTCTTGAAGATTATGTCCTTCGCCCGGGATGTAGGCGTTGACTTCTTTACCGTTTGAAAGTCTTACCCTTGCTACTTTTCTAAGCGCAGAGTTAGGTTTCTTAGGAGTGGTAGTATATACTCTCGTACATACACCTCGTCTTTGTGGACAAGAATCAAGGGCAGCCGATTTACTCTTCTTGGTGAGTGCGACTCTTCCTTTTCTTACTAATTGTTGAATAGTAGGCATTTAATTGCTTTTTATTTTAGGGTGCAAAAATACTAATAATTTTTTAATTGACAAGATGTTATGAACAAATAAATATTTTAAATAAAAAAATATGACCCAAAGAATCAGCGAATTATCAGACAAAAACTGACCGTATGAGCCCATGTTAATTCTGATTAATCACTCCAAATAAAGTTGCGAAGTATATAAAACTTCAGACTTATTACTGACCGTATCATATTTAAGCCATTTTATCTTTGGATCAACACTTCCTGCCAGACCTTCTTTAAGCTTTCCTTTCTGCTTATTCGTATGCTCATACTCAAAGGTTTTATGTATCACAGGAATCTCGTACTTCGTCAGCGTCCTTATATTTCCTTCATTATTATAGAGATACTTTTTATTTTTGAATTTCGGCATCTGATCCTTAATAACATTTCTGGACGCCAGATAGTATGCAGGATCCTTCAGGCTGTATACAGTAAGGAAAAAAAGAAAAAAACAGGTAATCCTCCAGATATTCCGGTCATTATTACTGTATTTAAAATATAATATAAGGAATGAAAAAAACAGGCAAAAATTAGCAGGCACCAAAAGCCTGATCCCCATTTCCTCAATCTGCTGCACCCAACCTGAAAACAAAAGAGCAAAAGCATACACAACGGAAACCACCCAAAGCAGTACATGAAAATACCTTTGTGGAGTATCTTCAGCTTTTTTATAGTACCTGAAGAAAAAAATAAATATAAAAATATCTAAAACGAAAATAACACCCTGAAACAACAGGCTTCCAAAACTATTTGAAGCTGGTTTTATTCCAATAAATGGATTAATCACATTACCTACCCCCAATAGGTCACGTACTATATAAATTAAAGACATCCCGGCTGGCGCCCCTCTAAGCTGTTCCCCTGTGAAACTTCCGAATTCCAGATAATTGAAAAACAGGTATCCTGAAATCCCCAAACCGGATAAAATCAAAAATAAAACAATACCCTTACTGTACATTTCATTTCTGATTTTTCTAAATTTCAATACAGAGAAAATGAGGATACCTACATAAATAAAGATCCCAGAATAACGGACTGTAAAAAGACCGACCATTAAGCAGGATGCCCAAATACAATTCTTATATAATTTTTCAGGCTTATTCAACATCTGAAAGAGAAAGTAGATCAGAAAATAAAAAATAAAGATAAATGCAGATTCAGAAACCGCCTGCGTAAATACGTAAAAAAAAGTTTTCCCGGCAAAAAGCAATACCGTTTCTCTAAAAAAGAATTTCTTACTGTATGAAAAAATCAAAATCGTTACAGTAAAGAAAAGGTTGAGAATTTTGTAAGACCAAAAATAATCCGAAAATACCAGATGAAATAGTTTAAGCAATAATGGATAACCCAAAGGAAAAAGATTAGTTTCAGGATATGGCAGATCACCTGAAATCCCAAAATAGGAAAGACTATCTGATACGATACCTCCAAATGATATAAAAAAAGACTGTAAAAAATAAATAAGAACAGTAATAACTGCGAGTATTTTATATTTTCTCATTAATATAATAAATAATTAGATTTTCATCAATCTCAATACATTTTAAAAATACCAAAGATAAGTATCATCAATCACACAGAGATGAGTTCGGCACAATTTTTCCACCTAATTGAATTCAAAAAATAAACTTTATGAAAAATGCAAACATTATTGGTCTGAAAGAAACAGACTGTGAAAACATCTCAGAAAAACTTAACATTCTTTTAGCCAACTATTCCGTATTTTATCAGAACACGAGAGGCTCTCACTGGAATATTAAAGGAGAACAGTTTTTTACTCTTCATCCAAAATTTGAAGAATTATACAACAGTCTGGTTTTAAAAATTGATGAGATAGCAGAGAGAATATTAACCTTGGGAGCAACTCCAGGACACAACTATTCAGATTATCTTCAACTTTCTACGATAAAGGAAAGCAAGGAAGTAAGCGATGGCAACAAAAGTGTTGAAATCATATTGGAATCCTTCAAAGTGGTGATCGATTTACAGAGAGAATTATTGGACATTACCGATGAAGCTGGCGATGAAGGCACCAATTCTCAAATGAGTGACTACATTACCGAGCAGGAAAAAGAAGTATGGATGTACAATTCATATTTAGGAAAATAAAAGATAAAAATCATTTCACTGATTGAAAAATCGCCCCTGAAAAAGGCGATTTTTTTATTTATTTTATTAAATTTAATTAAAATTAAAATATGTCCGAAATACGACTCAATTCAATACTTGACAATGATTTTTATAAGATTACGATGCAGAATGCTGTGGTGAAACTTTTCCCCAGCCAGATTGTCAAATACGAATTTATCAATCGTGGAAAGCATCACTTTCCGGAAGGTTTTGATGCTGCCCTGAAGACGATTGTTAACAAAATGGCAGAACTTAAACTTACTAAAGAAGAAAAAAAATTCCTGGCAAGAACATGTCCATATTTAAACTTACCTTATTTAGATTTTTTGGAAGGTTATCACTATGATCCCTCCGAAGTGAAAATCGTACAGACCGGAAATGATCTGAGTGTAATTGTAGAAGGACTCTGGTACAGAACAATTCTTTGGGAAGTCCCGCTTTTGGCGCTGATCAGCGAGCTTCATTACGAGATGAATCACATGGAAAGAGACTCCAATGATGTAGTGATGAGCAAAACTTTAGAAAAAGCGGATTCATTAAATAAATTAGCTGTTAATTTCGCAGAATTCGGAACCAGGAGAAGGCATTCTTATAAGGTTCAGAACCTCGTTATGGAAGCCCTAACTCAGAAAAAGGAATCAACATTTATAGGCAGTTCCAACGTTCATTTTGCAATGAAGTACAATGTAAAACCCATCGGAACGCATGCTCACGAATGGTTTATGTTTCACGGTGCAGAGTTTGGTTTTAAAATGGCTAATGAACTGGCATTAGAACATTGGGTTGATGTGTATCGTGGTGATCTGGGCGTTGCATTATCAGACACTTATACAACTGACGTTTTCTTTCAGCAGTTTGATAAAAAGTTTGCCAAACTTTTTGACGGCGTACGACATGACAGCGGAGACCCTTTTGAGTTTGCCGATAAAACAATAGCCCATTACAGAAGCAATGGAATCAATCCTTTATTTAAATATATTATTTTTTCCGATGCTTTAAATCTTGAAAAGGTTGAAGAAATCACCAATTACTGTAAAGGTAAAATAGGCGTCTCTTTCGGTATCGGAACCAATCTGACGAATGATGTTGGTCTGAAACCTATGAATATTGTCATGAAATTGATTGGGGTCCAGGCTCTGAACAAAGAATGGATCCCTACCGTAAAATTATCTGACGAGCACGGTAAATACACCGGAGACCCAAAAATGATCGAACTGGCGAAAGAATTTTTGAGAATCAATGATTAAGTACTTTTAAAATCATGAAAAATTTATTTGTACTTAGTATAATTTTTTTCTCTTTGACCTCTTGTTTTGTATATACAAGGGGTGAAGACGGAAAACCAGGAAAAGACGGAGATTCTAATAATCAGAAAACCGCTTACAGTCAAAAATCAGCAGATTCTTTAAGAGCATACAAAACGGAATAAAAGCCTGCAAGGTCGTCATGCTTACAACAAGTACAGCACAAATTGATGAGAAAGAGTTTATTATACTCCGAAAAAAATTTCCTGACAATTATGAGATCCCAAATTACTTTCTTCAGCTTTAGCCAAAGAATTAAGAAACACAAAAGCAATGATCTCGTGAAAAATATCGAGATTTCAGAACACACAAAAACTAATTAATTTCAAAAGTTAATTTTTATCTCGTCTAAAACTGAAAAAAAACGGATAGCAGTCACATCTATTTGACAATACTCATCACATTAAACCTCATAGGTTTTGAAAACCTATGAGATTTAGATTGTTAAAAGAAAAGTTTTTTAAGAATTCTTTCTTTTGTAATTTTGAAAAATGGAAGTTTTATATCTCATACTCGGAGTAATTTTAGGCTTTGTTTTAGCTTATTTTTTAGTCAAATCAAATTCTGTTTCTAGAAAAGAATTTGATGAACTCAACAGCTCGAAAATTCAAAATCAGGTAAATCTTGATCATTTAAATCTTAAAATTCAAGATTCAGAACAAATTATTAAAAGCGAAAAGGAAAATAATCTTCAACAATCAGATCTTTTAAATGATCTCAAAGCAGAATTTGCTAAAGTCTCTGCAGAAAATACTTTTTTGAAAGCTCAGAAAGAAGAAACAAAAAGAATCCAGGAAGAAGGAAAACTCCACTTTGAAAATTTGGCCAATAAAATCCTAGAAGAAAAAACGGAGAAGTTTACCACACTCAATCAAAACAACCTTAAAAATATTCTTGATCCCTTCCAGGAAAGGATCACAGACCTTAAAAACAAGGTAAATGAAGTGTATGAGAAAGAAAATAAAGAACGTTTCTCTTTAGGTGAAAAAGTAAAGGAACTTGCACTTCTCAATCAGCAGATCTCCGAGGATGCTAAAAAATTAACACGCGCCCTGAAAGGCGAAAGCAAAACACAGGGAAACTGGGGCGAAATGATTCTGGAAAGTATTCTGGAAAAATCCGGCCTGGTCAAAGGAAGGGAGTATTTTCTTGAGCATGAACTCAAAGATGAAGACAACAAAGCACTGTTTTCAGAATTTTCCGGCAAGAAAATGCGTCCTGATGCCGTTGTAAAATACCCTGATGAAAGAAATGTGATTATTGATTCTAAAGTTTCCCTGACCGCTTTCACAGAACTGGTAGATGAAACTGATGCAGATATTTACAAAATCAGGCTCAACCAACATCTGTCATCCATTAAAACCCACATCAGCCAGCTGAGTCAGAAAGCTTATGATGATTATGGGAAATCTCTGGATTTTGTCATGATGTTTATTCCGAGCGAGCCGGCATACATTGCTGCCATGCAGACGGATCAGAACCTCTGGAATTTCGCATATGAAAAAAGGATTTTATTGTTAAACCCAAGCAACCTGATCACCTCTCTCAAGCTGATCGCTGACCTTTGGAAAAGAGAATATCAGAATCGGAATTCCATGGAAATTGCGGAGCGCGGAGCAAAACTGTATGACAAATTTGCAGGTTTTATTGAAAACCTGGAGAAAGTAGGTAAAAACATAGACCAGGCAAAGAATGTTTATAATGATGCCTTCAAACAACTTTCAACAGGCAATGACAACCTGATCTCACAAACGCAGAAACTGAAATCTTTAGGAATAAAAAATAAAAAAGAAATTCCACAAAGTCTGATTAATGACCTTAATAATCATTGATAAATGATTTAGAAAAATTAATTTTGCATTTACTATCATTTTATCCACATCTATCATGATTATCGAAAGTTTTCAGAACGAGAAAATTAAAAATATTACCAAACTTTTATCAGACAACCGCTTCAGAAAAAAATCCGGTGTTTTTCCTGTCGAAGGGCAACAGGAAAATGAGAGAGCCCAAAAATACCATTTTGAAGCTGAAGAATTTTTCATTTGTGAGAAGATCTATAAAGGAGCACTTCCGAAAGAAAAAATCCATTACGTTTCTGAAAAGGTATATGAAAAAATAGCGTACCGGGGAAGTTCGGAAGGAATTATCGGCATCTATAAAACAAAGGAATCTGATTTAAACAGTTTTATACCTAAGGAAGATTCTACGGTAATTATTGTGGAGGGCATAGAAAAACCCGGGAATCTGGGCGCAATATTACGAAGTTGTGAAGCTTTTGGAATTGATGCACTGATTATTGCAGATGCAAAAGCCGATTTTTACAATCCTAATGTAATCCGATCAAGCGTTGGATGTTTGTTTGGGATGAAAGTTTTTCAGTCAGAAAATGTTGAAACCTTTCAATTTCTCCAAAAGAATAAGTTCAATATTTACACAACCATTATGGATGAAACTTCTGAAGATCTGTACAGAAGAGATTTCACGGAAAGATCGGCTGTACTTTTTGGGACCGAACATTCAGGATTGACTGATTTCTGGTCAGGAAAAGGAGACAATACATTAATTCCGATGACAGGAAGTATTGATTCTCTCAACCTGAGCAATGCCGTCGCTATTGCGTGCTACGAAGCTTTAAGACAGAAAAAAAATTAAGCAAATAATTTTCTTTGCTATGAACAAAGCATAAAAAAACCGTCTCGCTGAGCGAAACGGTTCTTTTATTTTAGCATTGACTAAAATTATTTCTTAACTGCAGCTTTAGCTGAGTCAGACTTAACTTCAACGCTATCTTTTTTAGCATCAGCAGCTACTTTAGTAGAATCGATAGTAGCGTTAGCTGTAGAATCGATTGCAGTTTGAGCAGAATCAGCGTTAGTTTCGATTGAATCAGAAGTAGAAGTTGTAGCTTCACCTTTCTTACAAGCAACTAAAGAGATTGCAGCGATAGCAGCTACGAATAATGACTTTTTCATAATAAATTAAATTTAATTTGTTAATATTGTTTTTAAATCTTTTTCTCTGTTCGGTTATTTGAACAAGACAAAGGTATAGCAGATAGAAAATTTGTTTATGAAAAATAATTGTAATACCTTTGTAAAACAGTTTTACAAATAAATAACACTGATAATCAATACATTAATATTATATTAAAAAATTGACTGATTTAGATTTACTCCACTTTGAGCAGCTGAAAAAAGATGTGCAGGCTCAATATCTGAAAGAATATACTCCTTCCTATGATGATATATCAAAATGGAAGGGAATTGATATTATTTATTTTCAGGAAGATCTCCGAAAAAAGGCCAAAGGCAATATCAGCGAAAAGTCTTTTTACACCTATTTTAAAAATTCTCCGGTCACAAAACTGCCCCGCATAGATATGCTCACTTTATTGAGTATTTATGCAGGTTACACATCCTGGTTTGACTTTAAAAAACAGCATCTTTTTGCAGGTGAACTTCTTTCAGATGAAAAGGAACTCACTGATAATGACAGGCAGGAATTGGAAAAAACTATTTCGAGTGCATTAAATTTACCAAAAACCGCTAATCCGGTTGAAAAAACATTTTCAGAACCATTAGAAAACACTGATTTACAAAAAAATAGTTCTGATAATCAAACAATTGACCAAAAATCAGTTTCTGAAACAATTTCCGTAGATACTCAGATTAAAAACAGTAAAAAGAACTATCAGAGAGCCGCCTGGATTGCCGCAACCTTTGTCTTCGTGGTTCTTTTAGGCCTATTGGGATTTAAAGATGAAATATTTGATCAAACCTACACCTACTGCTTCACCGATGCCGACAGGAATCAAAAAGTTCAGAGTACGATTGAAATCAAAGTTCTGAAGCAGAATGAATCTCCTCTTTTTTACAGGATCAAGCCCGGTGAATGTTTTTACTATCAGACAAAAGACAAAAACATCAAAATGCAGATCAGTTCCACGATGTATGAAAACCTGGAGGTCAACCGTAATCTGGAAAATGCACCTGAAGAAGAAACCATTGAACTGAAACCGGATGATTATAAAATGGCCGTATATTATTTCTCTACCAAGGACGTCAACGGTATCAATCCGGAAGAACAGTTTAATCTGATCAGACAGAAAAGAAAACAGCTTGAAAATCTGATCAGCAATGATGCAGTGATCACTCAGGTGTACGACAGCAGTATTTACGGACTGGAGTCCCTGGATAAACAGGATTACATCACCCTGGTTACCACACCTACGACATCACTGAAAAATCTTAATGTCATTGAAATGAAAAAAAACATAAAAGGAAAAATTATCTCTATCAAATTTAAAATCTCAACCAATGAAAACAATCAGTAAAAGCTTATTTTTTTCACTTCTGATAATAGCCGCTGTTCTATCCTGTGTTAAAAAAGAGGAAAATCCGATAAGCGATCTTGATAAATTAAGAAACACCAACAACAGAACGGTTCAAATGGATAGTACACAGGCAATTAATGCTATCACACTACAGAAAGTACAGGAAGTTCTTGATCTCTCTACACTTTATCTCTCTGGTGAAAAAAATACAGAAATAGATACCGCAATATATTCTAAAATTGAAAAATATTTTCAGAAGCCTGACAGCTTAACCTTTAATGTGCTTTTTAAAGAACTTGAAAGTCTACAGGTGAAAAAAGTAAAGGTCAACAACATCAATATCTATCAGGAAGTCCTTCATAAGGACACCGTAGATCTTGCTAAATTCGATGTGGAGTATTTTGATGGAAAGAACAGGTCAATTGGCAAATTTGAAAAAAATGCACAATACACTTTAGTATCAAAACCGGAAAAATTTAAAAATGAATTCAAATTTTACTTTGTGAACTTCTATCAGCAACCTTTAAAAAAAGACAGTACTGCTGTAGGAGTAACTAAATAATCTAAAGGAATATCATTTCCCCAAAGATCATCTATTGTCTCATCGGGATTAAAATAATTGATTCCGATTTTCTTTGAATCTGCAGAAACTTTTTCGAAAAAGGCATCGTAGAATCCTTTTCCGTAACCTACCCTGTTTCCATTCCTGTCACAATATAAAAGTGGCGTAATAATAAAATCGAAGTCACTGATCCCAGAATCTATATCTGAAGCAGGCTCAGCTATCCCCCAATTATTTGTTTCAAATTCTGTTTCGGTGAAAATCTCAACTGAAATCAATTGATTATCAACAACTTTAGGAACGAAAACACGGATATTATTCTTCAGAAAAAATTTGATGAAAACTTCAGTTTTGATTTCATTAAACTTTTTAATGGGCATAAAAATATGTATTTTATGACCGGCTAAAGGTTTGAAACCAGTGATAAAGTTTTCAAAAATATTTTCAGACAATGATAAAACCTCATCACAAGACAAGGTTTTTCTTTTATTTAAATATAAATTTCTTAGTTCTGATTTTGTCATTTCTATATTGCTGATGCTATTAGGATTAAAAAATACAGAAGCTTTATTTTTCCTGAAACGGATCAACTATTCTCTGCATCTTAATTAAGATTCTGTAATCTTATAAAGCTTATCAGAAAGACGGACTCTGAAAGGAACTTCAAAAGTAACCTGATCGCCTGCCTGTGCTGCTTCGCAAGGGCCTCCATCAACAAAAATTTCAGTAATTTTAAATTCCTGCTCGCCTGTTGTAGGGCCTGAAATCAGAACCTTATCCCCCACGGACAGTTGTTTGTTTTCAATTAGAAACTGCGCAATCTTAGATTTTGTATAATAATGCTCTGCGTTTCCGATCAATACTTTTTTTAGGGATATTTTCTGACGTATATTTTTCGAAACTGCTTTTGCAAGAGGTTTATCCGGTAGATCACCGGAGTTTTTAAATGTAAGTGCATCCGATTTTCCTTTTCTGAACACTTTATTTCCGACCTGTTTTCCACGTCTTAATTTCACCTGCTCAGACTGAGGCAGATGGGTAATTTCAAGACATTCTGTAGAACAGCAGTTTTCCATAACTTCTTTGCAGTCGTCACACTGGATAAAAAGAAGATGGCAGGCATCATTTGAGCAATTGGTATGGTTATCACAGGGCTTACCACATTGATGACACTGTGAAATAATATCATCTGTAATTCTTTCACCTAACCGATGATCAAATACAAAATTCTTACCGATGAATTTACTTTCTATATTTTCTTCTTTGATCTGACGGGTATATTCAATGATACCACCTTCGAGTTGGAAAACGTTTTTAAAACCCTGGTGCTTAAAGTAGGCACTTGCTTTTTCGCAGCGAATTCCACCTGTACAGTACATCAATAGATTTTTGTCTTCTTTAAAATCCTGTAACTGTTCATTGATAATAGGCAAACTCTCTCTGAAAGTTTCTACATCCGAAGTGATTGCCCCTTCAAAATGACCTACTTCGCTCTCATAGTGATTTCTGAAATCCACAACAATAGTATTTGGATCTTCCAGCAAATTATTGAACTCCTGTGCCTTTAAATGAATACCTTTATTGGTTACATCAAAAGTTTCATCATTCAGACCGTCAGCAACAATTTTGTTCCGTACCTTGATGGTCAGTTTTAAGAAAGAATGATCATCCTGTTCGACAGCGACATTCAACCGGATTCCTTTCATAAAGTCATAAGATTCCAATGTATTGCGAAAAGCCTCCAACTGATCTGCAGGAATACTCATCTGAGCATTAATTCCCTCATGAGCAACATAAATACGCCCTAATGCATCAAGAGCATTCCATGCTATAAATAATTCGTCGCGAAATTTTTGGGGATCTGAAAGATTGGCATACGCATAGAAAGACAAAGTAAGTCGCTGCTTACCGGCTTCATCAATAAGCTGAGCTCTTTCTTCTGCGCTTAAGGTGTTATACAGTTGCATGCTATAAACGTTTTTAAGTGAGAAAAATATTTGTGCAAAGATAAGAATTTTCAATTATACAGATAAGACAAAATTCCCTACTGCAATTAAGGTAAAAATGGCAGTCTGTTTTTAATTTAATCTTAAGCTTTGTTAATAAATTTTCTAACAATTATGATTTTACGGATAAATTGGCACCTCAGTCGTTAAATTTTAGTTAAAACAGTAACACAGCATAGTAATTGCATACTTATTAAGCATTAAATTTACATTCAGTAATGCAAATAATTTTAAAAAAAGAAGATATACAATGAAGAGTACTTTAAAAAAACTTTTACCATTTGCTGTCGTAGGGGTTATCTCAGGAGCTACTACCGTTGGCGTACAACAATATTTTGGTCATGATTCTAACAGTTCGGACCAATCTTATTTTACAAAGTCGAGCAATACATCATTTGTAGGCATGAATACTGCAGCAGTTGGCGATGACTTTGTGCAGGCAGCAAAAACAACTGTTCCGGCTGTAGTCACAATTAAGAATTATCAGAACAGGACTTCCAGCAGAGCCTCCGAACAGGATTTATTAGATTATTTTTTTGGTGATCCCTTTGGAGGTCGTGGGCAGCAAAAACAAAAGCAACAACAAGCTCCTGAAAATATGCCTTCAGGAATGGGATCGGGAGTAATCATTTCTGCAGACGGATATATTATCTCTAACAATCACGTTGTGGCGGGAGCAAATAAGCTTGAAGTTGTGTTAAGTAACAAAAAATCCTATATCGCAACTTTAGTAGGAACAGATCCAAATACAGATATTTCTTTGCTGAAGATTGAAGAAAAAGGTCTTCCGTTCCTGAATTTTGCAAACTCAGATAATATTGAAGTAGGACAATGGGTTCTCGCTGTAGGTAATCCACTGGGGCTTAATTCAACTGTTACTGCAGGTATTGTATCCGCTAAAGGAAGAGGAATCGGTATTCTGAGCGGACAGGGTAAGGCGACGAATCCTATTGAAAGTTTTATTCAGACTGATGCTGCCATCAATCCTGGAAATTCAGGCGGAGCATTGGTTAACGTAAACGGCGATCTGATTGGAATTAATTCGGCAATTTCTTCAACGACAGGTTATTATCAGGGCTATGGTTTTGCAGTTCCCGCAAACTTAGCAAGAAAAGTCATTGAGGATATCAAAAAATTCGGAATTGTACAGAGAGGTTTCCTAGGGGTAAATTCTTTAGATCTTTCGAATGACCAGCAGATAGCCCTTTATAACAGAGATAAAAAAACAAATATCAAAGTTGGATCCGGAGTATATATTACAGGGTTCTCTGAAAGAAGTGGTGCCGAAGATGCAGGACTGAAATCCGGAGATATTATAACAAAAGTTGATGAGGCTGTAATTACTGACTTTGCAGATCTTTCTGTTTCAGTCGGAAGCAAACGTCCTGGTGACAAAGTACAGGTCACTTATCTCAGAAACGGTAAAGAGGCAACAACAACGGTGACGCTAAGAGACCAAAAAGGAGGAACTGCTTCAAGATCAAAAGCAGATCTGAGCGTAACTGAAAAAATCGGAGCTGAATTTGATCCTTTAAATGACAGGTTTAAGACCGAATACGGACTGAACAGTGGTGTTGTAACCAAGAATGTCTCTGAAGGTGGCGAGATGGCTAAAATAGGGATTGTAGATCAATATATTGTCATCGAAATCAATGGTAAGCCTGTCAACTCACAAAGTGATGTAGAGAAGCTGCTCAATGGCTACAAAGGAAATGTACAGGTAAAGTTTGTAGATAACTTCGGAAGAATATATACAAAAGGATTCAAAATGCCTTAACAGAGTTTATAGAATAAAAAATGCTGCAGTTTGATTACTGCAGCATTTTTTATTTTGATCTATCGCTTATTTAATTTGTCAGTTCTCATCTTTTTCTTTTTCCTTTCATAAATAACTTCTACAATTTTCCCCCCCATCCATGCAAACGGGAAAAAGATCAGGAAAATAGATATTTTATAAAAAGTAGGGTGATAAGGATAAATGATGATATCAAGCATTGCAATAAAAAGCATGATAAAACCAATTAATATGGCGTATGCTACTTTCGCATATTTAACAATAATTGCTGTAGCAACCCCTCCTACAGTACTTCCCAATCCCGAAATAAAAAGAAGAAAACCGAAGAATGCATCGTCATGTCTCATGCTTTCCAAAAATCTTTGCCAGTGTTCGAAAGGTGCAAAAGCTTCAAAAGTCACCCATTTAGGGAAAGCTCTTATGCCTAACGTGATAATAAGCCCTGCAATGACAAGACCTACTAAAACTGCAAATGTATTTCTGATAAAGCTCATTAATCCTGATGTGCAATCATAGAAATTTCGATATCAACATTTTTGGGCAGGCACGAAACCTGTACTGTTTCTCTGGCAGGATAGCTTTCTGCATCAAGGTAGGAAGCATAAATATCATTCATCACTGCAAAGTCATCCATGCTTTTAAGGAATATACTTGCCTTTACTACATTTTTAAAAGTCATACCGGCCTCTGTAAGAACAGCTTCAAGATTTTTCATCACCTGATGGGTTTCTTTTTCGATTCCTTCAACCAATTTACCAGTCGCAGGATCAACCGGAATCTGTCCTGATATGTATAAAACTCCATTTGCCAAATTAGCCTGTGAGTAAGGCCCGATAGCTGCCGGAGCATTTACCGTAGATATTATTTTTTTCATAAGTAGATATATTATTTTATTATGTATATCGCACTATAATCACTATAAGTGAAAATCATGCCGCTTTTAACAGAATTTAATTCGGATGCAAATATAAAATTTATAATTAAATAAAATACGTCTTAGAAAGGAGGGTTAGGCTGTGTAAAACTTCTGTCTTTATACTTCAGTGCATCGCTTAGGATATTCGCTTTGATTCCGATAAAAAAGTCATATACTTTATACTGCCCGAAAGGCACCCAGTTAAAATTAATCGTAAAACTTCGCTGATCCCTTGAAAAGCCGATTCTCGTATAGGCCAATTGTTTTGTAACCATATCGTAATGGGTACTCCCATTAATATTCCAGAATGGAGTTAATTTTATACTTCCGTCAAGACCAATGGAAGCTAATCTGGTAGGCGTACGTGCAGTGGTTTTTGAATAGGCATAATTAGCATTGACATTCAGTGTCCATGCCTGATCAAAATGAGCGTAATTATCTTCATCAAAATAATAGTTTTCATTTCTGACTTCTCCTTTCTGCTTATACTTTTTTGCAAAGTCTGTCTTCTCACCAAACAGTTCACTGCTTAACGGATAAGACAACTGAACGTTAAATCCCTGCACACTGAAAGCACCGAACTCTTCTGTCCTGATTCCGATTTCCTCGCCAGGAATAAAAATAGTTTTATAAGGATCTAATGTCAAACTTGTATTTACACTCAGTTTACTGTCAAACAAAGAAGTCTGACCGTTGATGGAAATGATCGACCAGGGATGTGTCTTTGCCGCAAAATTATAATTTCCGGTTACATTTAATGACTCAAATATTTTCACTTTTTTAACTCCGGTGGAATCACTTTTAGATTTTACTTTCATCTCAATATTATTCGAGATATTGAATCCTAATGCTCCTACCATTCCTGATGTGGGCGCTCCAACGATTCCGTTATCAAAAATTGAGTAAGGAGTGATGGCACCGTTAGCATCAGAATAGTTTCTGAAATAGCCAAACCCCGGCTGACCAAAATCAGGAGAATAGGTAAATCCTATACTCGGCGACATCATATGCCTGATCGCTTCAACAGATCCTCCCTTTTTAAAATTCGCCTGCCCATAAAGTTGCGTCTGTATACTTGCTGTTGTTGAAAACGTAGAATATGCCGCAATTTTTTTATTCACCTGATCAACTACTTTATTCTGAATTGGGTCATAGAATTTTGTAAGTGTCTTGGTCGTTAAAGCATTGTCAATATTAGCACCTAAACTAAATGTAAAATATTTTGCAATGGTGGTATTGGTTCCTAAAGTGATATTATTTTTAACTCCGGTCTGCAATTTATCCCACATGGCTTTGGTGAAGAGTTCTCCTTCTTGCGTACTGACAAAGTTAGTTAAATTTAAACCCGTATTTACAGTAATATTTTCTAACAAACCGCTTCGCACGCCTGTTTTAGAACCAAATAAATAAAACTGGTTAATGGCCACATTCATTTGCGGTAGACGCAAATCTGCCAATCCTGTTGCAAAATTCTGAGAATAAGAAGCTGTTCCGGTAATGGTTGCAGGGAGTTTTAAAAATCTTTTGGTCAGGGTAAGCGTAGAATTCTGTTGCGTTCTCAGCACACTTTGATCCATAATATAGTTATTGTTAACCGTATTATTATAAAAAGTCTGGCTGGTCACATCTACAGACGCGGAAAATGTGAGAAAAGGATTTGCTTTGGCATCCTGGCTGTGTCTCCATGCAATTCTGTAAGTCCCTGTTTTGCTATAATCATCCAAACCCTTAATTCCTCGGACAGTTGTTCCGATATCTGCTGCGAAACTACCTGAATACCTGTATTTTTTGAGATAATTCATTTCCGGACGGAGATTCCAGCTACCTTTTGTATAAATATCAGCTAAAACTTTAAGGTCAAAATGCTCTCCGATAGGCTGGTAGTATCCTATCCCATTTAAGAAAAATCCCACATCCTGACGTTCTCCGAAGCTTGGGATCAGAATTCCTGCAGATCTTTTCTGTGAAAAAGGCAGTATAGCAAAAGGCATTACCAAAGGGGTCGGTACTTCCTCAATATACATCTGTACGGGACCTGTGATAAGGGATGATCCGGTTTTACCTTTAACCATTTTTATGTGCGAAGCCCTTAATTTATAATCAGGAACCGTATCTTTCTTTTTGATGAAATAATCGTCAGTCGTGAAATCAGCACGCCGCATGACATACACAGAATCATTATATTTCTTTGTCTTCTGAGCAATAATCACGCCTTCACTTTCTTCAGTCCTCGCATTATAGGCAATTGCCTGACGCGTTTTTGTGTTATAACTGAAGTCAGTAGTTTCATATTTTTTACCGGCCTGCGTTACCGCTACCAATTCTACAATCTTACCCAGAGAATCCTGTTTTCCCCGTGCATAGATCTGATTTTTCTGTTCATCAATAGAGATATAATCTGCATCAATCTGCATGTCCTGATATTTTACCTGAGCATTTCTGACCAGGTAAATCATCTTCTTAGGAAAGTCTCTGCGTTCTACATCTGCCTTGGTCTCGAGAATATCCTCTAAGGCTTCTTTCTTTACAACAATGGTATCCTTTTTGAGGATTGTATCATTAACCACCTTTGTTTCCGTCAATTTTTTGGGCGACTGCTGTGCTAAAAAACTGTTAAAAATTAGGATAATTAAAATTTGTAATATATTTTTGAAGACGGTTTTGTCCAATTTTGTTTTTATATAATTTAGGCTCAAAATTAGTATAATTTTTAAAACTGTAAGATGTACACACGAAAATTTAAAATAATTTTAGCATTTCTCTTTATACTTTCTACCCAATTTCTCTTTTCTCAAAAAAAATTCACTGTTGTTTTAGACGCTGGACACGGGGGAAGCGACCATGGTGCGAACAGATCGTACAGTGATATCGGAAGAATTGCGGAAAAAGACATAACGCTTGCAATCGTCCTGAAAATAGGAAGAATGCTTGAGAAAAATAAAGATTTTAAGGTAATCTATACCCGTAAAATAGATGAATACCCCTCACTTTCTGACAGAACTAACCTCGCTAACCGAAGCAAAGCTGATCTTTTTATCTCAGTACACTGTAATTCTTCAGTAAGACCTACGGCATACGGAACAGAAACATTTGTACAGGGCCCTGATCAGAATGACACCAATCTTGAAGTGGCAAAACGTGAAAACGACGTGATCTATCTTGATGAAAAAGATAAACAGACCTTTGGAACCTATGATGCAAGGTCTCCTGAGTCTCTGATTGCACTAAAACTTCAGCAAAGTAAATATCTCGAATCAAGCTTACTGCTCGGAGGTCTTGTTGAAGCGAACTTTGTGAATAAAGACAAAAGATCTTCAAGGGGAGTCTGGCAGAAAAACCTCCACGTTCTGCGTATGAACGCGATGCCTTCCGTATTGATCGAAACAGGCTTTATCAATCACCCTGAGGAAAGCCATTATTTAGCTTCAGATAAAGGTCAGGAAGAGATTTCAGAAAGTATTTACGATGCGATTATTGACTATAAAAAGGCTGTTGACAGAAAAGGAGGAGCGCAGGCTATCACAAAAAAACAGGAGCCTGAAAAGAAGGAAGAAATTCCTTTAAAAAATGATTTCAGAATCTTATTGATGACTTCTGCAGTGAAATATAATGAAGATGATCCCTCTCTGAAAGGTTTAAATTATATTCTCGCCCTGAAAGAAAATGGAATTTATAAGTATTTCTACAGTGTTACAAACATGGCATCCGTTAGAGACAACAATATAAAAACAGCTAAAGATGCAGGTTTCAGAAATGCTTATGCGGTAGGATTTATGCCTAATCAGAAACTTAGTACCGGATATTATACCATTGAAGTATTTACAGGAAAAGATAAACTGAGCACCAATTCATTTATTTTGCAGACACTGAAAGATGTACAAAGGGATAAAAACAGTGGAATATTCTATTATACTTATGGAAAGGTTTCTTCTCTTGAAGATGCAGTAAAACTCCAGAAAGAACTTGAATCTAAAGGAGTTAAAAATACGGTAATCCAGAAAATCAACAAATAAAGAAATTAATTTTGAAGTGTAAAAGTTAATTAATATTTTTGCATCCTCAAAATTTGGTCTATTCGTCTAGTGGTAAGGACTCAAGGTTTTCATCCTTGCAACAGGAGTTCGATTCTCCTATAGACTACCATATGGTAAAATATAAATCTGATTGCACACCCTTTAAAAGCCCTATTAATAGGGCTTTTGTCGTTTATATACTTTAGTTCTTTTGACATTCTTTGAGGAGATTTGACAGGTATTTGTTTCCTGAGAAATCCGTTACTGGTCTCTGCATATATTGTAAATTACCTAAAAAAACCTATTTTACCAGCTCTCTTAACTTTTCAGCAATCCTTTTTAAAATCGAAACTCCTTTCATATCCGCTTCCCTGAGTTGCATCAAGCTTCATTAATTAGTTTCGTCTTCTACCTGGAAACAAAATTTTATAAAAAAAGTTACAAATGAATCACTTTATAGATTCATGTCCAAGATATATTCTTAAGATAACTGTACTTGTTTTTAATTTAGAATCAGATAGATATTAATTTGACAACTTCATCTACAAATTACTCTAACATATGATACAAACCAATCATTTCAGATAGACAGTACGGTAGATTCATATTTATAATTATAACTGAAGGTTATAGTTTTTTAAATATCACATCCTATAAAAATGTATATTTTTGAACTTAATAAATTTTTATAATAGATAACATAATAATATTAACGTTTTTTATATTTTTTTAAGTTTTTATTATGATATATTATTTTTTTTTCTATTTTTGAAAAACCAACTAAAAACAAAACCTAAAAACTAATATGAGAACACAAATTGCTTTTTTCACTTAATGATCTAATTCATCTGTCAATTTTCTACATCTTGAAAATTGTATAATCTATTTTTCCAATTTTTATTCCACATAATTGATCTGTTATGTCAAAATCCCTATACCTTAAATCGGTCATGGTCATGGTATTTCTATACTCAGCCAATGCCTATTCTCAACTGATTGGATCTGATGTCCAAATCTGGGAGAAATCTACTCTAACTCCTCGTGAAATTGCTAATTCCAAAGATGAGAACCTTCTCAACTTTCATTATGGAATAAAAGACAGGTTACTAAAAAAACATATAAAACACAGTAAAAACAAGAGCCATACTTTGAGTCTTGTTCATACTTCCAAAGATGATGAGAAGATATGGGAGAATGATGATCAAAAAATATCATTAAGTAATGATAAATATGAAATCACTAAGTCTAAAAAGACCGTAAAGATTCAGAAGAGACCGAGTATATTTTCTTTTACCGGGAACGCTGAAAGAACGGACGGAAAATCCGATAGCTTGAAAATAAGATTTGAAGATCAGAATCTTTACGAAATGATCTTTATTCCTAGAAAAACGAAAGCTATGGATCTGAATAAGATTCATTCTTACCTGTCTATCAAGTATGGAATTTCTTTGCAGAAAGGAAAGTATTACGGTAGTGATGCAAAAGTGCTTTGGGATCCTGAAAAACATAACGAGTTCATACACAGACCTACCGGCTTGGGAAGAGATGATGGAAATGAGTTGTATCAAAAACAGTCGTCCAATGTGGAAGATCAGTTTTTAACAATTGGAAAAACGGACATTAAGAAAACTAACACTGAAAACACAAGTCTTTTTGATCACAATAATTTCGTGATCTGGTCTGATGATGACAAAGGTATGAGTACAAAGGCTGACGGAAATTTCAATATTCTTGAAAGAAACTGGGAAATTAATTTTCTTGGCTCTACAATTCCTAAGAATGACTATAAAGTACGCATAAACAAAAAAACAATCAATCCGGAATCATTACCTATTGTGTACTGGATGTTTTTAAAGAATTCAGCAGGGGAGATCAAAAAATTTCAAGGTGTTGAAAATGAAAACTATGTAGATTTCAGTAAGGTTGATTTTAGCAAGGATGAGAAAAGTGAAATTTACCAATACTTTACGTTTGCTGTAAGTCCTCTGAGTGAAGAGACTAAAGAAAATGAATCAAATTCTGGATCTTCATCAGTTGATCAAAATTTTCTTTCATTGGATCTCAGTCAGATAGTTCTGTATCCAAATCCTGTTAAGAAAGGTCAAAACTTTACTGTAAAATTCCCTGAAATGGAAAACTTATCTATAGCTATCTATGATGGTGGAGGAAGATTGGTTCGATTAGAGAAAATAGATCACCGTTCAAGATCGTACAGCAGTTCATTAATCATTCAGAGTTCCTATCTGATCACTTTAACGCAAAGTGGAAAAGTAATCAAAACATTCAAATTAATCGTTGACTAAAAACCAAATCATGAAAATAAAATCATTAAAACTTCCTTTTAAAAAGAAGTCGGCTCTTCTGGTGTGCTTTTTTGCTATCATGTTTCTTTTCTCAAGTTTCACGAAAGAAGACAGACAACGTTTTAGAGAATGGAAAAAAAATTGGAATAGAACAAAACCAGAAAACAATCATTTATCATCTGATTTTCCGCTTTTGTCGCATTTGGCTGATGTCAGTAACTCTTTCACTGGTATTGAAACTGATGTTATTAGAGATTTTGACAAAGTTGAAGCAGATTTTAATAGCATGAACATCAATAGTAATAATCATATTATTTCAGAAAATGTTATTAATGAAAAACTAAAATTTTCAGCTCTTGAAAGAGAGGGATTAATAGGTATTTTAACAGATGAAGAAGAAGATCGGGTAAAAGATAATTTTTTCACAGTAAATATCACTCATGCTCCAGATGCAAACTCTCACATCTTTCTTGAGTACGAATTATTTGGACTTGCCTCTCACCATTCCGCTTCCAGATCTGTAAATCATCATTTGTCAATGGGTGGCGAAATTATCATTCCTTCTTCCGGATGGAGCCATCAAAGAGAAGAAATAAGCTCTTCCATATTAAAAAACGGTATTAACAGCATCTTATTTACATCTCCGGCATCAGGTGTGAAATATAAGGTGCGAAATTTAAAAATTTCTTTTGAAGGCAAAAATTTGATGGATACAGGCAGTGATATCACTTCATTGTTATCAGGAAATATGCTTTATGTAAAAGGTTTGAATAATGACACGGCCTATGTTAATGGAAAGATGGTCCGTTCAAGTGCCGGTGAATTTGAAAAATTAATTCAATTATCTGATGCAGAATTAAAATCAGGAAAGTTTTCAGTAACAAGAGATAATATTACTAAATATTATAATGTACCGGACGATAAGAAATCCTTCAAAATAATTAATAGTAATGTTTACCCTTATAAAACTGTAGACCTTTTGCAAGGTCTACAGATTGATGTAAATTATGAGGACATGAACGTGAAAGCAGATAAAGAAACTGCTGAATCAGCATCTGTGGATATTCTAAAATTACGTGCAAAAGATCTTCCGGCTGTATCAGGAGGACTAAAAAATGTTACCCAAAATAATTCAGGTTACAGGTTATTAAGAAGAGGCAGTCTTAACAAAAAACTAAAAATCAGTATTCCTTATGATGAAAAAAGGCTTGGACTAACTTCTCCTAAAGATATAAAGGTTTTTTCTTTTGACTATGATAGAAAACAATGGAAGATTGAAACATCTACGATTGTGGATGTTAAGTCTAAGATGGTCACTTTCGAAGGAGATGGTGAAGGTGATTATATAAACGGGATTATTTCTGCGCCTGAATCCCCACAATTAAATGCTGCCAATCCTACAGGAATCAGTGGTCTCAAAGCAGGAAATCCTACAGCAGCAATCTCATCTATCGGAGGCCCTGTTGCTAATCACAAAGGAGATGCCAACGTATCACATCCAATTGTAATTCCTTCCGGCAGAAGAGGAATGCAACCCTCCCTTTCAATAGGATATAGCAGTTCTGCAGGTAACGGCTGGCTTGGCGAAGGTTGGGATGTAAATGGAATTTCGTCAATTTCTATAGATACGCGTTGGGGAAGTCCTAAATTTAATCCAACTTATGAAACTGAACTATATTCAATTGATGGAGAAATGCTGGTATACGATGGTAATTATCTTCCACACCGTCATAACAACATCAATGAGACTAGCACGGTATACACTACCAATCAGCAAGAGAGAAGTGCATTACTGGCAAATGATAAAAAAGTATTTTTTCTAAGAAAAAATCACAATTTTACTAAAATCGAAAGGTATGGTGCAAATCCGAAGCTTTACAGGTGGATTGTAACAGCTACGAATGGTACAAAAACATATTATGGTGGTGATGAAAGCGGTGTAGTTGATGAAGCTGTAATTAAAGATGCAAGTGATAATATCATAAAGTGGAGTGTATTAAAAATAGAGGATGTCTACAAGAATAACATAAAATTCGAGTATGAGAATTTTGTATTGTTGAATCAATCCGGAGATAATGAAAATCTGAATAACGGGATCTTCTTTCATATTAAAAAAATTCTATATACTGGTAAAGATGGAACTGATGGAAATTACTCAGTAAATTTTGAAAGAGAAACTTCTGTTCAGAGACAAGATATTTCGATGCAGGCCAAGTCGGGCAGAAAGATTGTTGAACCTTACAGGCTTGAAAATATTGTAATTAAATATGATGATGAAGTAATCAGAAGGTATAATATACAGTATACAACCGGAGAATTCTTCAAGACTCTCTTGAATGACATCATCGAATACGACAGCGCAGATAATTTTACAAATCAACATCGTTTTGAGTATTATAATGATTTGGCTGACAGCGGAGCAAATTTCGGGGCTGATATAAATATTGACGGTGGCGGCGGTCACGATGCATTCCCACTTCTGCCAAGCGGATTAAAACCTTCAAAAATAGCAGCCAATAATATGTTTGAATGGGGGATACATGGTCGTGTCCCGGGAGTAGGATTGGATATTTTGCTTCCCGGTCCTTTCAGAACCTATGGTCATATTATGGCATCTTTTAATATCGGTCACTCCGAGGCAGAGGCAAAGAAATCGCAGGAACTGATGGATTTTGACGGAGATGGTATTCCTGATTTAATTTATAGAAAACGAAACACGGGACTTCGATTTCGTCCGGGTAATTTAAGTGGCTCAAATATATCGTTTGGTTCTGACAGAAATATTGAAAATCTAAACAGTAATTTTTCACTGACGAAAACCAAAACGAACAATATTGGATGGGACGCAGGGATACGTGTGTTCAGCCTTGGATTTAACTATTCGCAAATGTGGTCTACAAGTAAAAGTGACACTCAGTCATTTATTTTGGACGCCAATTCGGATGGAATCATGGACGTGGTTAAAGATGGCCAAGTACTCTTTGGCCGAAGAAATCATTCTACTGGAAATGTCGAAATGACCCAGTTCAGTGATACAACTGAAAACATGGTCATCGTTGCAGATGCACTTACACAGCATAATACACCTCTTGAAGGTCAATGGCAGGACGTCGTGTCAAACGATGTAGTCAAAGTGTGGGTAGCTCCGCGAGAGGGGTTTGTTGAGTTCAGTGATATTGTAAATATTCAAAATACTTCAGGTGCAAAAGCTGACTATTCTGTGGAAATGCTAAATCCTGATGACCCTACAAAAAACGTCAGGATTTACCTTAAAACTCTGACCGCCGGAATGGGCTCCCAAAACATTTTGATCTCAAAGTACAATGATCATTTCTTAGCAATCCAATCCCTTAGTCCAGCAAATCCGAATAATCATTTGGCGATAAATAATGGAAGCTACCTAAGAGTTAAATCAGGAGAGAAAATTTTTATCAGGTTGCATTACAATGATAATACAAACCATAAAGTTTTTTCCAATCCTAAAATCAGGTATGTCAATACAGATATTTCTGCTGCACAAATGCCTTTTTATCAACAGGATGGTTATGATATGAACAGTGGTTATTATTCAGATAATTATTTTCTGAACAATCACACAAAACCTATGCAAATCGATGCTCCCGGAAATGTTCGGATTAGCGTACCAAGCGTTAATTTCCCATTTTCCACAGATGACATAAAGTTTAAAATTATAAAGACCGATCCGGCTGGTAATGAAACTGTATTGTATAACCAGACATACCCGCAGAGTAATACTGCTTTTACTACCACACCATTGGCTAATAACATTGCAAATGTAACAAACCTTAATTTTGGTGCTAATGATGTTCCTTCAGTTATTAGATTTGTGGTAGAAACAGATTCTCATACTTCTTTTAAAGATAGTAACTGGAATAAGATTTCGGTAAGTTACACTCCTGTAGGAAGTGCTCAAAAGCTAATTTATCCTGTCGCAGAATACCCCTCGTTTTATATCACAGAATTAAATAAGCAAATTAGTGTAGCAGAAAGTCAGTCAACACCTCCTGCTGGAATTCAGGAATACAAAATTGAATTAAATAAAAGTAATTTTTCCAATGCGGGATTAACAAAAGGAACTTTTTATTACATTGTAAAAAGAGGGAATCAAACTTTGGCTAAACGAAGAATCATTAACCCTATGAATTCCACAACCTGTGTGGAGTTGGACATAATTTCCAATCAGTTAGTCAATGGCCTGAGCCCAATCAGTTTCTTTACAGGAGATGCTGCAACTGCTGCACCTGGAGATGGGAGAATTAGTGTGCAGGTATATTGCCTTTCTGAATCCGATTATAAGTTTTACAAGGAATACAGTAATTTATATCAGAATAAACCTTTTAATCTATTTTATGGTACTTCCAATATCGTGTTAGGTTCCGTAAATCACACCTCAATAAATTCTTCTGCTCTTGAAAAAGTAGGGCAGTTCTATCATAATTGGAGTCAATTTCTTTACAATGAGTATGCAGATGTTATAACTTCAACAAATGCTGATGGTTTCATATTGAATCCTGCAACACCGTTTGATGAATATGGGAGATTAATTAATCTGGCATCTTTAAAAGGCGTAGAGCCACCAATTTCTATGAATTTTCCGGCATGTGAAAATTTACCTACCCAGCAGGAAACTGCTGAATGTATCGTACAGCAGATTAATAACTCAGGTTATTATCAGAATCCTGCCAATTTTAATCCCGAACCGATTAAACCGATGGACCCTTACCTGATAAGTGGAAGGATATCTGTTCCTGGTGGAGGACAAGGCATAGGATATTTTGAAAAATGGATTGGAGTTGGACCTGAGCAATATTCTTCGGCTGATGGATTCAGAGATGATGAATCAGTCAGTACATTTTTTAATCCTCAGACTGCTAACCCCGATCTCCCAGACACTTTTGTTATTCAGGGAAACGTAGATACAAAAATGTATGGAATCAATAAAAAATATTACAGCAAAACCAGAACTAATACTTTAAGTGGAAGTCTTGCCGGTGCAGGATTAAGTAATGTTAACTCAAATTTAGTGGGTGATGGAAATATTACTCTTCAGGATTTTATGGATCTTAACGGAGATGGTTATCCTGACGCAGTGTATAAAGATGCAATGCAGACAACAAATGCCACTGGTGGACACCGTCCTATTCATGGACCGTTGGTAAACGCATATATATCTAATACCAACAGTTACATGAATACAACCGGAGCACAATTTTCAACCGGAACAATTGCAGCAGCCGCCGCTGCACTAAAGAACGGGGAAATCATCAGCTCATCATCAGCTTATGATTATATTCCAAGTGATGCAATGCAGAGCGGTACTGAAAGTAATTCATCTTTTTCTGTAAGTGTAAATACAAATTATGATGCCAATGATTCTGGTGAATCCTTCTGGCTTGATATAAACGGCGATGGAATGCCTGACAGAGTTACAGGAGGCGGAACGTCGACAATGAAATTTTATCTTAACTTAGGGAATAATCTGGATGGAGGCCATAGTTTCAATAATGCTGAAACCTATTCTTCAGGCCCGGTCTCATCTTTCGGTTTAGGATTTAATTTTGATTTTTCGGGACTTACATCCCTTCCAGTAAATATTGGCTTATCTGCTTCGTATGCATTAGGATCATCAAAATCTACTTTTGAGGATATTAACGGAGATGGTCTTATAGATATTTTAATTATTGGTTCCAATCAAACCAGCGTTAAATATAATTTAGGGAATAAATTTTCGGCTCCAGTCGTACTGTCAAAAACTGGCGGAGGGATTGATTATAATAATGAAGCCAAGACGTATAGGGGTGGCATTAATATCGGAGGCGGATATTATAAAACGATACCGATTGTGTGGTGGCCATTTTTCCCAATTCCGATTATTTACCTAAAGATTGGAGGTGAAGCAACAGCAAACGTCGGACTTTCAATTGCAGAAGTTGATAAATCATTCAAAGATATGAATGGTGATGGTTTTACTGATCTTGTGATTTCCCAGAACGACGGATTTGTTGTTAACTATTCTAAAATTGGTAAAACCAATAAATTAAAAAAGGTTATCAGAAATGCGGGTATCATTAACGATATAAGACCTACCAATATTTTTGTTATTGACTACGAGTTTAATAAACCTACTTATCAAGATCCAAATGCCAGATTGGTAATGAAAGAGGTAAATTATTTAAATCCTGATGCTATGTCATCATCCCACCTTGTTTCTACTTCCGGAAAAGATATGGTGACCAGGTTCAGATATATTAATTCAAGATACAATAGAAGAGAGAGAGAATATTTTGGTTTCGAAAAAGTAATCTCTGAGCAAATGAATTCTGCAACGGTATACAGACGTAATGAGGATACATACAATAACAGTAATTATTTCTTAAATGGACTTGTTGTAAGAAGTGAAGTATATAATGGCACGGGATCTAATATGTTGTCGAGGACTATCAATTCGTATACACTGCATAAATTTGTCAATAACAATACTGCAATTGATCTGAGCTCTTTACCAGATACATACGATAATGGAGGTACTGAAGGAAGAAAAATGGCAGCAGTTCTTTTACAGCGCACGAATTCTAGGAATTATGATAATGGCGGTTCGGTAAATACTGATGTGAACTTTACATATAATACTAGGCAACAGTTAAGGAATTATAAATATGTGAGCCCTTCATCCAGTTACAATTCGGAAATAACATATCATACTTTAAATAATAATATACTCAATGTACCTAAAGATATAAAAGTTTACAGCGGATCTACCACTTCTACGCTGATGAGACAGCGTGCGTGTAAGGTTAATCAGAATACAGGTGATATTGAGTCAGTTTCGTTATGGCTTAATAGTGGTGATGCGGCTATAAAAAATTATAAATATGATGGTTATGGAAATATTATACAAGTGACAAATCCTCCTAACGCAAATTCACAACAGTATGTTTTAACCTACGACTATAATACGGCTCCTTATAAATATCCGGTTAGAGTAGGTGACAGCTTCGGTATTGAATCTTTTGCAGAATATGATCCTAGATTCGATGTGCCTACAAAAACAATTGATACAGGAGGAAATATCACCGAATACTCGTATGATGCCAAAGGTAGGATATCATCAATATTAGCACCTTATGAAAATGGGGTAAGCCCTTATACAGTTAAGTATTCATACGGTTTTTGGGATTCTCTGGGATCCGATAATAATACCTGGACTTTTCCAATGATATACTATGCAAGAACAGAAAATTTTGATCCTCAGAATCCTTCCAATCCTATTGAAACCTTTTCTATAGTAGACGGTTTGGGTCGTACGGTACAGGTAAAAAAAGATATCGAGATCGCTGGGTTGGAAAAAGTTTCAGTTTCGGGAATGACGATGTATGATCCATTGGGCAGAGCAGTCAGACAGTATCATCCTGTAGTTGAAGATAAGGACTCGCCAGTTTTTAGCGGATGTCCAAACTGCAGTATAAATCCTAATCTGGCTTCTTACTACACTTCTACGTCCTATGATGTTTATGATCGTCCTGTAACGGCTTTAGATGAAGATGGCTATGTTACTAATATGAGTTATTTGATTGATAACAGCACATACAAGACGACAATAACTCAGATGCAGAATGCGACAACGCAGCTGCAGTCTGAATCAATAAAAAATGCAGAAGGAAAAACAATCAATACAAGTTCTTACATCGGAGGGACTGCTATGCAGACTATGCTTACATACAATAATATAGGAGAGTTAAAAACCGTAACAGATCCTGAAGGATTAATTACTTACTATGATTATGATTTGGCAGGCAGAAAAGTGTCGGTAAATCATCCTGATCGAGGAGTATCAGAATTTACTTATGATAAGTCAAGCAATCTTATACAGATAAATACTGCGAATGCAGCAGAAATTAAATATGAGTTTGATCAAAACAGACTGACAGGGGTTGTGTTTCCTGATATTCCATCAGGACCCAATCCCTCGAATGTAAGATACAAATATGCACCTGCAGGTTCTGGTAATAATACGGGCAGAATTATTTCCAAAAGTGATAATTCCGGTGAAACTCGTTTTGAATACGGGATGATGGGTGAAGTGATCAGTGAGAATCGTATGATAACAGGCTTTCAAATTCCAACCATGAATTTCACGACAAAATTTGAGTATGACAGCTGGAACAGGGTGAGAAGTATAGTATATCCTGACGGCGAAACCTTACTTTATGAATACAACTTAGGAGGAAATCTTAAGAGAATGGTCAATAATAAAAATTATGAGTATGTCAAAAATATTGAATATGACCATTATGATCAGAGAACCTCAATTTTATATGGTAATGATACAAGATCAGACTATACCTATCTTCCAACCAGTAGAAATCTGGCAAATCATATATTGAAAGACAATGTTAATAATCAGCTGCTCAATAACTCGTATTCCTATGATTATGTTGATAACATTACATCTGTTAATAACACAGCACCAAAATCACCAAATGATATGGCCGGAGCTTACCAGTATCTCTATCAATATGATCAAATGAACAGACTTTCTTCTGCAAATGGAGCACTGACGAGTCAACCGGTAAACTATGCAGTGTCAAATGCATCCTTTAGTCTTGAAATGAGTTATCATCCTTCCGGATCTATTCAGAAAAAGCGACAGCAACATATTCAGGATTCAAACGTAAATCCATTGAATACCTATGAGAATATTTATCATTACACGAGCGGAACTCACAAAGTAGAAGTGATTGAAGATTCTCAGACCGGTAATGCAGAAAGTTTCGTTTATGACGCTAATGGTAATATTATTGAGCACCAGGCTCCGAATAACTCAATCAGGATGTATTGGGATGAAAGCGACAGACTAAAAGCGTACAGCGCATCGGATACCGGAGTTTACCAGTATTATGTTTATGATGATAAAGGAGAGAGAGCAATCAAGTATGATCTTCAGACAGGAACGCAGCTTTATCAGAATGGGGCTTTGGTAGATGGTAATATGATATTAAATGACTATAAGGTTTATCCCAACCCATACATTGTTTTAACCCATGCGTCAGTGTATTCTAAACATTATTATGCAGGTTCTCAAAGAGTTGCCAGTCGCCTTTTGGATGGTGCAGGGCAGTTTGTCCAGCAAAATCGTCAACCAACTAAGGACAAGGCTATTGAGTCTGTCGATGCAGAAGCTGATTTTTACTCATATTTGAAAAAAGCAGGTTTAGATACTTCAAAACTGGAAAGTGAATATGCTAAAAACCAGGCCGCAGCAGTTGATGTATATTATTATCATGGTGATCATATAGGTTCTTCAACTTATATTACGAATTCAGCTGCTGAAACGACTCAATTTTTCCTAAATTTACCATTCGGGGAAACTATGGCAGAGCAGATGACGGGTGCTTATGATAATCCTTTTAAGTTTAATGCTAAAGAATTGGATAGTGAGACTGGATTGTACTACTATGGTGCACGATATTTTAACCCAAGATTGAGTATTTGGATAAGTGTAGATCCATTAGGAGAAAAAATGCCGAATTGGTCGCCATATGTGTATACTTTCAATAATCCTATTAATTTAATTGATCCAGATGGAAAAGAGCCAGTTCCATTTTTTAATCAATTTGTATATGGATATAAATTGAAACCTACCCAATGGTATGCTACAATGCAAAATTATGATCCAAAATCTTTCCATTCTGCAGCAGCTTATAGTACACGTCACTTAAGGGCAGACGCTTTCCAAAGTGTTTATCAACGTAATAAGTATTATAGTTGGGTACAAAAACAAGTTGATAATAAAGGGCTTGATTCTAAATGGTTTGGAGCTGCTGAACTAGTAACTGGGTTAAATTCTGTCGGAGGAACAGAATTACCAAATTTGTGGATAATAAAAGATAACACAGAAAGCTTTTTGAAGGGTGGTAATGCTTATTTATTTAAGCATAATATGAAAAATGCAAGAGATTTATTGGATGACGGACAAATGTCTTCAGGGTTTATTGATGCAAATGGTAAAGTTCAATCACTTCATGGACTTTCAGGAATTGCTTTAGATCAAAAAATGGTTGAATTTGAACAATCTAAGGTTCAAGAATATATTAACAGTTATGATGGTAAAGATTTACCTTCAATAATTGGCAATATTAATAAGTTAATGACTAATCCTATGGGACCATCAGATGTAAGTGATGTTATGAAGGAAAGTTTTAATGGTGGAAAATCATTTGACTTTAAGAATTACAAGGATCGGGTAAAACTTGGTCATGAATTAATTAAAAAAGCACATAAAAAATGAAAAAATTTCTTTTGATAAATACAATATTGTTTATAATAGAATTATTTATTACTTTTAGTATTTTAGTATTCTATCAATCACTTGATTTTGGTAGTTCATTCGATGCCACTTGTTTATACAATTTTTGGCGATTGATGTTCTTTGGAATACCATATTTAATAACTTATTCTCTAATAAATAAATGGATTGTGAATATTAATTTTTTTAAGCCATTTGTATATTCATTCTTTAATCTAATTATATTTCTAATATTAGTATTATTATCAAAGCTGATATGGGGTGAAAATGTTCCTTTACCACCTAAAGGTATAATGTTCTGGGTAACTTGTGTTTCAATATTCCTTGCACCTATGGTTATGATAATTTTACCGCTGAAAATAAAAAAAAGCCTTGATATATAATTGACTTTTATAGCTTTGAATATTGAAAACAATATCTGTAACGATAGATTTGTAGGATAGCAGCTAATCCGAAATATACTTTTTACATTCTTACATTCAGCTTAGGCAACATTTAGAATGGACAACCGTCATTACTTTTGAAGTTCAATGACGGTTGTTTATTTTCAATCCCATGCAGAGGTGCTTTACTCAGGTTGGAGAACAAAGTAAAAGGTACTTCCTGCTCCGATTTCACTTTCAACTCCGATACTTCCCCCCTGTGCCTCAATAAATTCTTTACATATGCTGAGCCCTAAACCGGTACCTTCGGTTTTTGTACCCGGAATGCGGAAATAGCGCATGAATATCTTCTTAAGGTACTGATTTTCTATACCACGCCCCTTATCTGTCACTGAGAACTTTACACTGCCATCATGTAATTGATCAACCTTTATTTCTACTGCTGACTGTTCATAAGAATACCGTATCGCATTAGAAAGAATATTATTCAAAACCCACGTTGTTTTCTGGGTATCAGCATTGACCATCGAAACATTGGAAGCAATATGTATTACAATTTTGATTTCCCTGTTCTCAGCCGCCGCTTTATTTGACGCAACCACCTCATCAATAATCTGATGAATGTAGGAAGGCTTCATCTTCAGCTGTACAACACCGGATTCTAACTGAGTCATATTGAGAAGTTCACCCGTGATTCGCAGCAGACGCTGAGTATCGTCTTTAATTCCTGAAACCAGTCTTTCCTGTTCTTCATTAAGATGGCCTATCCTATTGTTTTCCAGGAGCTGTAGTCCCATCTGGATGGATGATATAGGCGTCTTAAATTCATGCGAAACCGTTCCCATAAAGTGGGTTTTCGCCAAGTCAAGCTCTTTAAAAGGAGTTATGTTCCTGAGCATGATGACCTGACCTATAAAACGGCTTTCACTTTCGCCGGTAGGAATGACATTGATATCTGAAATTTCTTTTTCAAAATAATTCTCTTTTCCGTCAACAAAAATTTTTAATGATTCTGTGAGATTTTTTTCAGCATCCGGATTAATTATTTCACGAATAAGGTCACGGACCAGATCATTAGCTACCGCAACATCCTGAATAAGTTTCCCTACAAAATTCTCTTTTTTCAGACCGGAAATCTTTAAGGCTTCATCATTGACAAAAAGAACTTTCCTGTTTTCGTCAATCCCTATGACGGCATCATGCATGTTGTCTATAAGGGTTTCGATACGCTTTTTACCTTTTAATATCTTATCAATCCGGCTTTCTGAATATTCCTGCAGCTTCTCTGCCATCGTATTAAAAGATCTTGCCAGTTCACTAAATTCACCGCTGCCCTCAAATTGTACCCGCTGTTTATAGTTCTGCTGTGCGATCTGATGAATACTGGACGTCAGTTCACGGATGGGATTTGAAATATTGCCCGGAAGATTGACCATTAAGATAAAAGCGATAAGGAAACATAAAGTTCCGACAATAGAAATGACCGCGATTGCATTCTGTGCCGTTGTATTGGCTATTTCGCTTTTGACCTGAATGGCATTCATATTCAGCTGCATCAATTCTGCAATATCTTTCCGGATGGCTGAATGTAAATTCAAATTCCCTTTATCTTTTTTTAAATCTGAAAAATGGCTGAGTATATTTTCAGTGGCTTCCTTCTCCCCATCTTCTGTAATGTTCTGACGCTGAAGGGTAAGATTTTTTTGAAATTCAGATAATGCAAATGGTTCATTGCCCAGTTCTTCCAGCGATAAAAGCATATTACGGGAGTACTGCAGTGTATTGTAATTGGCTACAAGAATATTCTGCGTATCTTTTTTAAGCTGATAAATAAACCATCCACCGAGGGCTGACAGAATAATAATCATAAAAAACAGGAGACCGACACCTGCATTAAGCTTTGTTTTTATTTTCATTACGACAAAATTACTAAATCTACATTCTGTTTTGACAGTCTTTTAAGCAGGGAATTAAAAGTATCTGTTGCGAGGATAATTCTCCATATATCCAGATGCGGCTTTCCGATACAGACTGTGGTAATCTTCCTTTCCTCGCACTGTTCCATAATGGTCATTGCAATATTTTTACTTTGAATTTTAATAATTTCTGCACCCAGCTCGGTAGCCAGCCTGAAATTATTAATCAGGTGCCTCTGTTTATTGAGTGCGATTCGGTCTACAGACTCACGGGGAACCTGCACGTAAAGTAAAAACCACTGACTGTTATAATAGCTTGCGAGCCTTGCCGTCTTTCTGATAACGTTTTTGGCAGTCGTTTCATTCGAACTAATGCAGGCAAGAAAGCGTTCTTTCTTCAACGTTTTCCCGGTAATAATTTCCGTCTCCACTTTTCTTGTTACCTGCGAAGCAACTTCTTTTAATGCCAGTTCACGAAGCTGAAGGATATTTTCATTTTTAAAAAAATTGTTCAGTGCAGAAGGCACTTTACTCTGGTCGTAGATTTTGCCTTCTTTTAACCTCAGGATCAGTTCATCTGCCGTGAGATCAATATTCACGACCTCATCCGCAGAAGCCAGGACGGTATCGGGAATTCTTTCGGTAACCTCGATTCCTGTCACCGCCTTGACTTCACTGTTGAGACTTTCCAAATGCTGAATATTCACGGCACTGATCACATTAATTCCGGCATCCAGGATCTCAAAAACATCCTGCCATCTTTTTTTATTCTTGCTTCCTTCAATATTAGTGTGAGCGAGTTCATCAATAATCACGATCTCCGGACGCAGAACAATAATTGCCGGAACATCAAGCTCCTCCAGCTCTTTCCCTTTGTAGAATAACTTTCTTCTGGGGATGATGGGAAGCCCTTCCAGTAAATCATGAGTTCCTTTACGATGATGTGTTTCTACATATCCGATTTTCACATCAATCCCGCTCTGAAGAAGTACATGAGCTTCCTGCAGCATTCTGTAGGTTTTCCCGACGCCCGCACTCATTCCGATGTAAATTTTCAGTTTACCCCGTTTTGAACTGTTGATCAGATGCAGAAACTCTTCTGCGGATTTTCGTGATTCGTTCATTTTTTTATTAAAATGAAATTGCCAGTGCTGTAGTTGCAGTCAGACTGTTTTTATTAAATTCATCGGATCTGTTTATAAAAACAGCATCTTTACTGCTTAAATTCCTGATTTCTGTACGCCACACAAGATTAGGGAAAATCTGGTAATCGGCATTGAAAGAATACCCGAAAGTTTTAAAACCGTTTTCTGTACCTGAAGAGATAATGACTCCTTTTTCATCCTGATAATATTCTCCCCTGGCTGTAAAGCTCAGCTTATCCGTTGCCGTAAATTTTGCAATGAGAACCGGCGTATACCAGATATTGTACTGATCACTTCCTTTTGCTTTCTGCTCAGCTCCGATATCAAAACCGGCGGTAACTCCAAGTTTTTTACTGATTTGATAAACCGCATATAAATTATGAAAATACCGCATCTGGCGAATACTGTCGGGTTTATCATTTCCTATAAATGAACTGCTGTTGATCGTCAGTTTTTCATTAGGCTTATAGGTGAGCTGATGTCCGAATGCCGGAGTAGAATTTCCGTCAACTCTTTGAATGCGCTGCCATCCGTTTAACACCATACCGCTTACAAACCATTTACCGCTTTCAGAAGTATAAGAAATTTTGGCACCGGTCTCAAAGTAAGGGGAATTGTCTGCAGCGATACTTCGCGTTAACGTCCAGTTATCTTTTCCAACCGCACTTTCAAAACCTATGTGGGACGGAAAAATCCCTGCGTCGATCCACAGATTATGTTTTTTTGAAATTTTCAGACCGACATTTGCCTCATAGATATTTTTCATCACTCCCTGCTCTGCAGAATAATTTGCATTCATGTAAGTCCCAACAGCAAGGGCAAGGTTAGCCCGCAGATTTTCGGTATTGTAACCTGCTTTTACAAATGCCAGGTTGACATTCACTTCGTTATTTCTGTTGTGGCTGTACACAAAACCCGGTCGGTTATTATTTTTGGGATTATTAAAATCTGCGGTATAATAAACCTCAGCATACCCGCTTATGGTAAGTGGTTTACTGATTGAATCACTTTGTGCAGATGCCGTAATTCCGCATATAGCCAACAAAGCAAATAGTATTTTTTTCATTTATTTTAAATTAAAGTAGATAATGATTTAATTTTTACCCAAAGCACTCAAATATTTTTTTTAAAAAACGTACTGCTTTAAGCTGTCTGAAGCCAATATAATGATACAACAGTACTTATACATTGTGTACAATCGCACTTACTTTCCATTTAACCGGTCAAGTGCAATATTCAGTTTCAGGACATTTATTTTTTCAGGACCAAACATTCCCAACAGAGGTTTTTCGGTATGCTGAGCTATAAGATTATTAATTTTAGCCTCATCAATATTTCTTACTTCAGCAATTCTTTTTACCTGAATTTTAGCTGCCTGTACAGAAAAATCAGGATCCAGACCACTTCCGCTTGCGGTTACCAGGTCTGCCGGGATCTCGGATTTCTTAATACCGGGATTTTTCATCAGGATTGTATCAATACGGGCCTGAACCTGTTTCAGATGTTCTTCATTGGAAGGTCCTTTGTTGCTTCCTGCCGAACCTGCCGCATTATAATCAACGGCTGAAGGACGGGAATTGAAATATTTTTCACCGGTAAATGACTGTCCGATGTTTGCATAATATGTTTTGCCATTATGCTCAATGATTTCTCCTTTTCCTTTGTTGTCTGATACTTGGGCAATTGCCCAGACTGATGCCGGATAAATCACCGTAAATAGGATGATGCATAAAACGGTAAGTTTAATTGCAGGTAAAATATGTTGTTTCATTTTATAATAATTTAAGTAAAGGCAGACGGCAGGAAGATTTGAGATAGTTAAATAAACGAATAGTAACATGATAATAAATGTCTCTTCCTGCCCTGCCTGTTTGATTTAGAAAAATAAGGAAACGATGATGTCTATAATTTTGATCCCGATAAACGGAATGACTACGCCCCCTAATCCGAAGATAAGCAGATTTCTTCTCAGTAGCGCCGATGCACCGATGGGTTTGTAGGCTACTCCTTTCAACGCAAGCGGAATCAGTATCGGAATAATAATGGCGTTGAAGATAACCGCAGACAGAATTGCACTTTCAGGACTGTGAAGATTCATAATATTAAGCCCCTGCAGTGCAGGAATTGCAGTAATGAACAAGGCCGGGATAATGGCAAAATATTTTGCCACATCATTGGCAATACTGAATGTCGTCAGCGTTCCTCTTGTCATCAGAAGCTGCTTACCAATCTCCACAACTTCGATAAGCTTGGTAGGGTCATTGTCAAGATCAACCATGTTTCCTGCTTCTTTTGCAGCCTGTGTTCCGCTGTTCATGGCAACCCCTACATCTGCCTGGGCTAAAGCGGGAGCATCATTTGTGCCATCTCCCATCATCGCAACCAAGCGGCCTTCAGTCTGTTCTTTTTTGATATAGTTCATTTTATCTTCCGGCTTTGCCTCTGCGATAAAATCATCCACCCCTGCTTTTTCGGCAATAAATTTTGCTGTCAGCGGATTGTCACCGGTTACCATTACGGTTTTAATACCCATTTTCCGGAGACGCTCAAACCGTTCACTGATACCTGGTTTGATGATATCCTGCAGTTCGATGACTCCCAAAACTTTTTCATTTTCTGAAACCACCAAAGGAGTTCCGCCGTTCTGAGAAATTTCTTTTACTTTGAGATCTGTTTCCTGCGGAAAAATATTACCTGCCGATTCAGATATTTTTCTGATCGCATCTGTAGCTCCCTTGCGTATACGGGTTCCCTCAAAATCAATCCCTGAACTTCTTGTTTCTGCCGTAAATTTGATATACTTCGGATTGCTGATCTCATAGCTTGACGGATTAATTCCTGCTAACTCAATGATTGATTTTCCTTCGGGGGTTTCATCTGCCATCGAACTCAGAACAGCTGCTTTGATCAGCTGTTTTTCATCAATCCGGTCTGCCGGGTAAAAACCTGTTGCCTTACGGTTTCCAATGGTAATTGTACCTGTCTTATCCAAAAGCAGAACATCGATGTCTCCTGCCGTTTCCACTGCCCTGCCGCTTTTGGTAATCACATTGGCTCTTAAAGCTCTATCCATTCCTGCGATCCCGATAGCCGACAGCAATCCACCGATTGTTGTGGGAATAAGACAGACAAAAAGTGAGATAAATGAGGCAATCGTAATGGTCACATTAGAATAATCTGCAAATGGCTTTAAGGTGACACAGACAATGATGAAAACCAATGTAAAACCTGCCAGTAAAATAGTTAAGGCGATTTCGTTAGGTGTTTTCTGTCTGGAAGCCCCTTCTACCAAGGCAATCATTTTATCTAAAAAACTTTCGCCCGGCTGGGTGGTGACCTGTACGGTAATTTTATCTGACAAAACCTTCGTTCCTCCGGTTACAGAGCTTTTATCACCTCCTGCCTCACGGATGACAGGAGCCGATTCTCCGGTAATCGCACTTTCGTCTATGGTAGCAAGTCCTTCAATGATTTCTCCGTCTGAAGGAATAATATCTCCTGCTTCACAAACAAAAACGTCACCTTTTTGTAATTTAGATGAAGAAACAGTCTGACCGTTCTGCAGTTTTGCAGGCGTTTCTTCCCTGGTTTTACGGAGACTGTCTGCCTGGGCTTTTCCGCGCGCTTCCGCAATAGCTTCTGCAAAATTCCCAAACAGCACAGTTAACAGAAGAATGATGAATACAGTGAAATTGTAGGCAAAACTTCCCTGGGATTTTTCTCCTGTCAAAGTCCAGATGCTCACAAAAAGCATGACCAATGTACCGAGCCACACGAGAAACATGACGGGATTTTTAAACATCAGTTTAGGATTCAGTTTCACAAAAGACTGTTTCAATGCTTCCTGAACCAATTCTTTTTGAAACAAAGATTTATTTTGAGTCATTTTAATTTCTGTTATTATATTTATTTAATATGTGATATATATTTTTTTACCTGTCATGTTGAATCGCCAGACCTTCATCCTGGTTTGTGTATTCAATTTAAAAGGATTTCAGTGAAAAATATTCTGCAATCGGTCCCAAAGCCAGTGCCGGGAAGAATGATAATGCTGCTATAATGGCGATTACCGCAAAAGTCATCAATCCGAAAGTTGAAGTATCGGTCTTCAGGGTTCCCTCCCCTTCCGGAATGTATTTTTTCTGTGCGAGCAATCCTGCAATGGCCACGGGGCCGATAATTGGTAAAAAACGGCCGAGCAGCAGTACAATTCCTGTAGAGATATTCCAGAAAAGATTATTATCTCCCAGTCCTTCAAAACCACTTCCGTTGTTGGCTGCTGAAGAGGTATATTCGTAGAGGACTTCACTGAAACCGTGGAATCCCGGGTTATTGAGGGTTGAGGTTCCCACTTCAGGAAAATAGGCAGCTACAGCAGTTCCTGCCAGAATGAGGAAAGGATGAAAAAGAGCAACGATCATTGCAATTTTCATTTCGCGGGCTTCAATCTTTTTACCCATAAATTCGGGAGTACGGCCCACCATCAGTCCGCTGATGAAGACTGCAAGAACAATATAAATAAATATATTGAGGATACCCGCACCATCCCCTCCATAAAATGCATTGACCATCATCGCAAGCATTTCGGTCATTCCTGAAAGCGGCATCGAACTGTCGTGCATTGAATTGACAGATCCGGTAGAAATCACCGTGGTAACAATACTCCAGAAACCTGAAGCGGCTGATCCGAAACGGATTTCTTTACCTTCCATCGCACCCAGTGACTGATCAATCCCCATCTGGCTGATAGCAGGATTACCGTTCATTTCCATCACAACAGTCGGTACGGCCAGCAGGAGAAACCCCACAGTCATAACCCCGAAAATCATATATCCGAATTTCTTTCTGCGGATAAAATAACCAAATGCAAAAACCATTGCCATCGGGATGATGAATTGAGCAAACATTTCTACCATATTGGTAAAATAGTTCGGATTTTCAAGCGGATGGGCTCCGTTGGCTCCAAAGAATCCTCCGCCATTAGTCCCGATATGTTTTATCGGAACAAATGCGGCAACAGGCCCTGTGGAAACTTCCACATTTTTCCCTTCCAGGGTGACCATTTTGTCTTTCCCGTTAAAAGTCATCGGCATTCCCTGGAAAACCATCACAGCACCCATCAGTAGAGAAAGAGGCAACAAAATCCTGGTATTGGATTTAAGGAAATACTCATAAAAGTTACCCAGCTTTTCTGTTGATTTTTCACGAAATGCTTTAAACACAACAATTGACGCTGCCATTCCCGTGGCAGCGGAAACAAACTGCAGAAACATCAGCCAGATCTGTCCGAGGTAACTCAGTCCGCTTTCGCCTGAGTAATGCTGTAAATTACAGTTGACCAGGAAAGAAATCGCTGTATTAAAAGCCAGATCAGGTGACATATCAGGATTTCCATCCGGATTCATAGGAAGCCAGCTCATATTCATCAGAACGAGCATACTGATGAAGAACCATAAAAAATTGATGGTTAATAGTGCTGTGAGATGCTGCTTCCAGTTCATTTCATGATTAGGATCAATTCCTGACACTTTGTAGAAAAAATTCTCCAAAGGTTTGAAAACAGGATCAAGAAATGTTTTTTCTCCTGTATAGACTTTTGAAATATACTTTCCAAAAGGCAGTGCCAAAAGCAATGTTATGATGAACATTGCTATAACGCCTAAAATTTCAGTGTTCATAGTTTGTTTAATGAATTAGCGCAAATTCTTTTACGGTAATGATCAGGTACATAAAAGCGATGATGAAGCTGATCCAGAAAATAAGGATGCACCATTCTTTCAGCTGATGTATGATTTTACGGTTCATTTGCTGATTAAATTTTTTAAAATTTTTCCGGTTTTACAAGCACATAGCATATATAGATAAATATGGCTACTGATATAAAGAATAGTATGGTCATGTCTAGAATTTTAAATATTGATCTTTTTTTGTTTGTTCAGTGTACACTTGCCGAAAACCATAGGGTATCTCCTGATAAAGAAACTTCCATTGTTGCGGCTTTAAATGTTTACGCAGGCTTCCGAATGATCGTACAAAGAGATTCTCTATAATATATCTGATGTAGGAATTTCCGTTTTTATAAATCCAGTACATTCTTTTAATCGAAACGGTAATATTCTGAACGTTTGCATTTTTCAGGGTACGAACTTTAATGTCATCAACCGCAACCTGTATCACTCCCGGAAAATTATTCTGTTCAGATAATTCTGTGATTTCTTTTCGAACTGATGGGAAAAATACTTTCAGATATTCAACAGCGGTGAGTCTGTTTATTCTGTTCAATATCTTTTTCATTTAAATTCTGTCGAAATAGTCAACAAGACGGTAAAACAGAAGGAATAACAGAACCGCTGTAATAATTAGAATAATTGTTGTCATTTTTTTACTTGTTTTAATTAACCTGCAGAATCGCTGCGGCGACAAATACACCAAGAAGTACTGCAATATTGATGGTGATTATTTCAAGATTATGCTTTTGCCGGGTGGACTTCAAGAGTTTCCAGTCTCCGGTTTTTCTGATTTTCGATTTCATCTTCTTCAATTTTAGATTCCTGATTTATAGACCTGGCGGAAATAATTATCCTGCAGACCGGGAGACATTTTATCAAAAATCAATTCTTTATATCCCGGCTCGCAGCAAAACGTAAGACTGTCTAAAGAGTAAACAAAAATATTTTCTATTGCATTCTTTAGTGCCTGATCCCCTTTGTTATAAAGCTGATTCATCTTAGTGATCGATTTTATCAGAATTTTCTGATCATGATTTTTAATCAGTTTTTTGATCTGTCCGGTAAAAACACTGATTACCATAAATGGTGTTTTGGTTTTGTAGAAATCCTGAAATTCTTCCTGAGATTCAGGAATGATCTTTACGATTTCTCTTACAGCATCTGTATGATTCATTTTTAGATTGTTTTGAGTACGTATGCCAAGATTTATTCCGTCAAAAGAAATAAAATCACAAAATACTGACAAACAGCATTTTAACCAACAATTAAAATATTTTAAAACACAAAAAACCCTATCAAAATGATAGGGTCGTTATCAGAATGAAACTGTTTCTATGAAATTTTATATTCTTCTACCTTTCTATAGAGGGTTGCGATGCCGATTTCCAGTAGGCGGGCTGCTTCTGCTTTATTGCCTTTGGTATGATTGAGAACTTTCTGTATCTGCATTTTCTCTGCACTTGCCATTGAAAAGGCTGACATTATTTTTGCCTGTGCAGGATCTCTTTCGCTGTTGTAAATTGAAATATCTACCGGAAGGCTGTCAACTTCCAGTTCTGAAGAATCCGTAAGGATCACACTGCGTTCTATGACGTTTCGAAGTTCACGGATATTTCCTTTCCAGTGGTGGTTTTTTAAAGCTTTTAAATAATCTGGTGTGACTGAAGTAATATTTTTGCCTGTTTTCAGAGAAAAACTTTTCAGAAAGAAATCGACAAGAAGTTCGATATCGGCTGTTCTTTCCCGTAATGACGGAAGCTTAATCTGAAAGATATTGATCCTGTAGTATAAATCTTCCCGAAAATTTCCTTTTTCGATTTCAGTTTCCAGATCTCTGTTGGTGGCCGCAATGATTCTGACATCGGTTTTTACAGGTTTACTGTCACCCACTTTGAAAAACTCCCCGGATTCCAGGACGCGGAGCAGCTTTGCCTGCAGATCCATAGGCATCTCACCGATCTCATCCAGAAAAACCGTTCCCTGATCGGCTTCTTCAAAAATACCTTTACTGTCCTTCACTGCACCGGTGAAAGCCCCGGCTTTGTGCCCGAACAGTTCGTTTTCCAGAAGGTCTTTACCAAAAGCTGAACAGTTGATGGCGATGAAAGCTTTTTTACTTCTTTTTCCGGCGTGATGAATTGCCTGGGCAAAAACCTCTTTGCCGGTACCGGTTTCGCCTGTTAAAAGGACTGTTGCGTCAGTCACTGCAACCTTTTGAGCGGATAAGATCGCAGAAGAAAACGAATCGGATTTCCCTATAATACTTTTGAAAGACTGTTTGGTATCCAGCTGTTTTTCAAGCTGCAGAACACGTTTATTGAGTGCTACTTTTTCTGCTGCTTTATAAATAAGAGGAAGAATCCGGGTATTGTCATCTCCTTTGGTAATATAGTCGAAAGCACCGTTTTTAATGGCCAGAACGCCGTCCGGAATATTTCCAAAAGCTGTCAAAAGTATAATTTCTACAGTGAAAAACTTATCTTTGACAGTTCTTGAGAATTCTACCCCGTTGCCATCAGGCAGTTTCACATCGCAGACAACAATATCAATCTCTGAAGTTTCAAGTTTCTTTAATCCACTTTTCAGATTGCTAGCTTCAAAAACTTCAAATCCTTCAAGACTGATAATGCGTGCAAGAAGCGTTCTGATTTTCGCCTCGTCATCAATGATTAGTATGGTGTTCAATGTTGTAGATTATAGCGTTCAAAATTAAAATTAAAATTTCATTCAATATCCATTTTCGGGTAACTATCTTTTGGGATTATGATACCCTTCCCTGATAAAAAAGCAGCTTTACAATGCAGAAGTTTTAAAATCAGCGTTAAAAATAATTATTTGATGCCTGAAAATAAGGTTTTTACGTAAAATTTGCATTTATTCAGTATCTCTGTTTTGAAAAAAAGAAAAAAATATTACCTTTGCACCAACACAAAAGGGAGATTTGGAATTATTATTTGTTTAACTTACAATAAGGTATACAGTATAATATGAATTATATTTACAAGCCTTAAATGCAGAAGTTAAAAGCCGGATACTCCTTGATGACTAAATTTGATATCATGCCGGATTTAAAGATACAGGAAGCAAAATTGCTTTTCAACAAAATCCACTCGAACCCAAAAAGTTACGATTTAAAGATCAATGAAGAAGGGATTACAGGCAGGGATGATAAAATAAGTTTCAGACTCTACAGGAACGGTGAGGGAAGTGCCTTTGAGGTACTGATTGACGGGATAACGTTCACCAATACGACCGGGGAATGGAATAATGGACTGAATATGCTGACAAGCACAATCAGAAAAATAGAAAAAGAACAACAGAATATAAAACTAGAACAGGCATTAGATAAACTCAAAAAATACCTCTCAGAATAAAGTTTAAATTTTTTAAAAATAAATTTGGCTGGTAAAAAAAAAGTTTATAAATTTGCACTCACATTTGAACGATATGGCAAATCATAAATCAGCTCTTAAAAGAATAAGACAAAACGAAGTTAGAAAAGTTCGTAACAGATACTACCACAAGACTGCTAGAACAGCAATCAAAGGGTTAAGAAATGAAGAGGACAAAACTGCAGCAACAGAACAATTGCCAAAAGTGATCGCTTTATTGGATAAATTAGCTAAGAAAAATATTATCCACAAAAACAAAGCGGCTAACTTAAAAAGTAAATTGACTAAGCACGTTAACAAGTTAGCGTAATTATAGTAGGCCCGTTCGTCTATCGGTTAGGACCTCAGGTTTTCATCCTGGTAAGAGGGGTTCGACTCCCCTACGGGCTACTAAAAAGAATTGAAACTTTTAAAAATTCAAATTACTAACCCGTTATTTATAACGTGATGGTAGATGGCCCGTTCGTCTATCGGTTAGGACCTCAGGTTTTCATCCTGGTAAGAGGGGTTCGACTCCCCTACGGGCTACTAAAAAGAGATTTCAATACGAAATCTCTTTTTTTATTTATAACATGGTCAAAAATCATCTTTAAAATTATACTGAGTATCTCAAATTTTTGTAATTTTGAAATTCATCAGATGATATGATGTTTTAAATATGCAGATCCAAAAAAAAACTTTAGCGCAGGAAGTTGCTGACAGATTAATCGATGGAATTTCCAACGATGAATATACAATCGGGGAAAAGCTTCCGATCGAATCGGAGTTGATGAACATCTACGGAGTTGGGCGGTCGAGTATTCGGGAAGCGATAAAAATTTTAATCATTAAAGGAATTCTCAATGTGCAACAGGGAGTCGGAACTTTTGTCGTTGCTAAAAACGCTCAGGAATCTTTGGAATCTCAAATGAGTAAAGCAGAATTACAGGAAGTACAGGAAGTACGGTCGCTTCTTGATTCAAAAATTGCAGGTAAAGCAGCCATAAACCGAACTGATGAAGATTTAAAAAAAATTAAAAAATACTTGGATCTAAGAGCCCGATTTGCAAAGGAAAATTCAGCAACAGAATGTTATCAGGCTGATATAAATTTTCATTTAGCTATTGCTGAAGCCTGCGGAAACAACCTTTTACGGGAAATTTACAAAGTAGCCACAAAGCATATCATGACTTCTTTTGAAATCAGACATCATAATAATACCGACTCATTTAAAATTTCACAAAAAATACACAATGATCTCTATCAATGTATTGAAAACCGCAATGCTGACAAAGCTTCCGTCATTGCACAAAAAATAGTCGATCAGGTTTACTGAAAAAATTTAATCAAATTCATCAGATGATATGATGAATCATAAAATAATAGTATGGAAAATTTATCTGCCAAAACAATTGATACCACAAAAATTGTTTATCCTATCCTCTTCATGATCAGCTTTTCTCATTTTTTAAATGATCTGATCCAGTCTACTATTCCGTCACTCTATCCTATTCTAAAGGGAGAATTCAGTTTATCGTTTTCACAGATTGGAATTATTACATTAGTATTTCAGCTCACCGCTTCTATTTTACAGCCTTTTGTAGGGATTTACACTGATAAAAAACCTAATCCCAGATCTTTGGCCATTGGTATGGGGCTGTCAATGGCGGGATTACTTCTGTTGGCCGCCGCCCATCAATATTATGTCATTCTTATCGCAGTTGCCTTCATTGGGATGGGCTCTTCTATTTTTCATCCCGAAGCTTCAAGAGTCGCTCAGCTGGCATCGGGCGGACAGAAAGGATTGGCTCAGTCTATTTTTCAGGTTGGCGGAAATTCAGGAAGTGCCATAGGACCTTTGTTGGTTGCATTGATTATTCTTCCTTTAGGACAAGGTTATGTAGGACTGTTTGCTATTGCAGCATTTATCGGAATTATTGTTCTGTGGAGAATCGGAAACTGGTATGCAGAAAGATTATCATTGAAAAAATCAGCAAAGCACCCCAGTGACATTATTGAAATACAGGTTTCCCGTAAAAAAGTTCTGTTTTCAGTAATCATTTTATTGGCTCTGGTATTTTCAAAGTATATTTACCTGGCTTCCATGACCAATTATTTTACTTTCTTTCTTATTGATAAATTCCACATTTCGGTACAGGATTCTCAATTATTTTTATTCATGTTTTTAGCAGCAGTTGCTGTCGGTACTATTTTAGGAGGAAAATTAGGAGACCGGTACGGCAGAAAAAAAATCATCTGGATCTCTATCCTTGGAGCAGCACCCTTTACCCTTTGTCTTCCTTACCTTTCTCTATTCTGGACTATTGCTTTTGCTGTTATCATAGGATTAATCATTGCTTCTGCATTTTCCGCAATATTGGTTTACGCCACCGACCTGATGCCCAATAAAATCGGATTGGTCGCAGGATTATTTTTCGGATTCATGTTTGGAATGGGCGGGATCGGTTCTGCCGTTTTAGGAGCAGTTGCAGACGATACCGGCATCGAATATGTTTTCAGGATATGTGCATTTCTACCTCTCATGGGAATTATAACCGCATTCTTACCGAATATCAAAGGACCTAAAAAATAGCCCTCAGTTCCGAATGGATGAGGACTATTACAATCAGCAAACAGGATTTCAGGTTGATGCAGGAATCACAAAACCAGCCTTCTCCCTAAAATTCTGTTTTACCTTTTTAAATTCCAAAATTAAGAAAAACACTGAAGCGTGACTTTGCTTCAATATCTCCGGCAGCTAAATCAGAATATACAGGAAGCATTATTTCTGTTCCTAAACTGAACTTTTTATATAAGGCCTCAAATCCCAACTTTCCATAGAATGCACTTCCTGCAGTTTTTGGAAGATCTTCCCTGTACTGGCGGTTACGGTCATACACTTCACCCTGGAAACCGAATTTTGCAGACAGAATGCTTTTGTCATTTCCTGAGATCTGATAAAATCCGGTTGCTGAATAATTCCACTGATTGCCAAACTGATAATGCTTTCTGTTCTCCGTTTTAATGGTGTAATCGGTATTGAGAAGTACAGCCAGTTTATTTTTCTGAAATCTGTAATTTAATACAGCCTGATAATCCCAACTTCCTGTACCCAATTGAAAACTAGGGTTGACTCCGGAAATTCCTTTTTCATCAAACTTTCCCAGCGGAACCTTGACTCCGACTCCACCATTCAACTGGTGAGTATTGTCTTTTGACTGCATCAACTGATAAATTCCCATGACGCTAGCATCACCAATTCCGTTGATATTGATGTCCCCCTGCAGGGTCTTCTTTTCATGAAAGTGAAATGGCAGACTCCCGTAAACACTTAATCTTTGAGTCAGGGGAACTCTTGCCCAAAGTTGTAACGTATTAAAATACTGATCCTGTGTTAAATCATTGACAAATAAATTTTCTTTTGCTTTATAATGCTGAGCAAAATATTTGAGTCCGATAAACTGAGGGTTAAGTAAAGATTCAAATCCTGATGACCCATTTCCGGCTGCACAACCACATGCATCACAGAAATAAGTGTTCTGCATCAGACTATTTATTTCATCATGCGGAATAGATACGCTGTCGTTTGTATTCTTTGCCTGAAATGAAATGAATAAAAACAGGCTGACCATAAAAATTAACTTCTTCATTCTATTTTTATTCTGCAAATTTTGGATTGGTAATGAAATTTTTATCACTTAACGTTTTCAGAAAGGCAATGATAGATTGTTTTTCCGAGTCATTCATTGCAATTCCAGTGTGTCCGTTTTGTTTTAGAAGTGGATCCAGATTTGCCTGGTTTTCAACATTGTCCGAATAGAAATTCATCACGGCATCGAGTGTATAAAATCTTCCGTCATGCATATATGGTGCTGTATATTCAATGTTTCTGAGACTCGGTACCCGGAATTTCATATCATCATTCCCATCTGATGTAACTCTGTATCTTCCTCTGTCTTTGAACTGCGTATTATAGTACATCCCCGTATTTCTATAGCTTTCATCAGTAAATAATTCACCGGAATGACAAGCTGAGCATTTATTTTGAAACAGAGCCATCCCCTTTGTTTCTTCAACGGTAAAAGCTGTCATTCCTTTTTTCATTCTATCATATCTGGAGTCAGCTGAAATCATTGTTGCCATAAATTGAGAAATTGCTTTGAGGATTCGGCTCCCTGTAATATTATCATCTCCGAATGCCGCTTTAAACATTTTCTTATAGTTAGAATCAGCATTCAATTTTCCTACAGCTTCAGGAAGTGAACTGTCCATTTCGAAATCGGTGGTAATCGGAACCAGTGATCTTTCATCCAGGTTATGGCTTACGCCATCCCACGTATAGTTTTTGATAAAAGCCATATTCTGAAGGGGTGGTGCATTTCTGATTCCCATTTTATCATTGATTCCATGACTTACCGGATGACCGTGATGGGTAAAAGCGTACTCCTGAATATGACAGAATCCGCAGGAAATCGTATTGTTTCCTGAAAGTCTTCCTTCATAAAATAATTTTTTTCCTAGTGCAACCCCATTGACCGTGACAGGATTGCCCGTAACGTCAAATGTCATTTCAGGAAATCCTGAAGGGATTTCTATCTTGTAATCTTCATTTTTTTCCAGTGGTTCTATCACCTCATCAGCACATGACCACATGACGAGCATCGAAAAAAAAGAAATCCAAAGAGGACAGCTAAGCCGGCCTCCCTGGAATTTTGTTATCCTATCAGTCATTATGTACATGATCTACTCTGAACATTTTTGTAAGATTATTCGTAACAATGATCAAATGCTGGTTAGATCCCATCGCCATATTATTGGTGTTATCTAAGGTCAGTGCTGTCTGACCGCTTACATATTGATTAAGATCCGCAAGAATATGAACAGATGGTGTAACATCTTTGCTAACTCTGGCTGTTGTTGGCAAATCGAGTGTAATTTCTCTGTAAAGATCAGCTGTTCCATTAGCCGTGGTATTTCCCATATTTCCACAGTGATTCATAAACTCAGTATTGGCTGAAGAAGTTCCGTATTTACCTTCTAATTTGGTGAAAATATACCCTGCTGCCCAGGACCAGGCCATGCCTGCCGTTTTTGCCTTCTGCCAGAATAATCCCTGCCCATCCTGTCCTATCAGGTAAGCTGCCTGGTTAATTCCTAAACCTATTCTGATCTTCCTGTAATTGTTTTTAGGAATTTCAGTTAGGTTGAGATAGCTGATTCCTCCGACTGCTTCTGCCTGATCTACAATAAAAGCACCCTGATCAGGATCATTATAATGATATTTAAATTCTCCTCCGTTCTCATCAATTAATGTAATATTGCTGATTACATATTTTAATGTTGAAAACTGAATCTTCTGACCACTGGAAGAAGTTTGGGTGGTCTGGTTTAAGACGATATTTCCTAAATTATTAAACCCATTTTCAAATTTAAGCTGAAGTTTTCCTGAAGATGCACCTGCAGCAACATCTTCATCATCATCGTTAGCTGTGCAGGATGAAACAGAGAGTAAAATAAATGCAAAAGACAGTAATGATAAAAATTTATAAATTTTCATTGTTGATTTTTTAAGTTGAAATTTTAATATAGAAATTTTTCTGAATGAGAATCATTCAGCTATATAACCGCAAAAGAGCGACAGAAACTATTTGCCGATATCAGATAAAATCTTTTAAATATAAAATCACAGAAGTCTTAAGAAAAATCCAGGATTATCTATTCTTCATTCTTTTTACATAAAGCAAAACTTAAAATAAATGAGATTTTTATCTGGGAAATGGTTTATTAAGAGCGAACCTTGTGGTTATAAAATAAAACTTAAAAAACCGGTGGTCTGAAAATGGGTTGCAAAAACAGAAAAGAATAGACTGTTTTATAAGAAAAATTGAAATGGTAAGGGAGAAAATCTCCTTCTGTACCGACTTTGATCATTTCAGGAAGAATATAGATATCCAGTAATTTCTGTCCTGAATTTTTGGTTTTATGAAAAGGTGAGGAATCAACATCATTTGTTTCAGACAGTTCTCTGGCTAAATAACATTTACCGTTACAGTTAAGTTCAACTTTTTTCCGGTTAATACAGAGTTCCTGGCTGATATACTGATAATTTGCAGCATATTCCACCAACGGGATCAGAGGCCTGAACACCGTAAAAAAAGTGAGAAATATGCTGCAAATCAGATTCAAAGATTATTTTTTGCTTAATGCTTCATCATATCTTCTGCTGATTTCTTTCCAGTTGGTTACGTTCCAGATCGCAGTTAAATAATCAGCTCTTTTGTTTTGATATTTTAGATAATAAGCATGTTCCCAAACATCTATTCCGAAAATTGGAGTACCTTTTTCTTCAACAACATCCATTAGCGGATTGTCCTGATTCGGAGTAGAAGAAACGAATAATTTTCCACTTTTATCAACAGAAAGCCATGCCCAACCAGAACCGAAACGGTCAGCTCCTGCTTTACTCATTTTCTCTTTAAAGGCATCCATACTTCCAAATGCATCCGTAATTGCTTTTGACAATTTTGCTGAAGGCTGTGTATTTTTCTGTGGTGTCAGAACGGTCCAGAATAATTCGTGATTGTAATGTCCTCCGGCATTATTTCTTACCGCCATCGGTAAAGTTCCTGCTTTTGAAAGAATTTGAAACAGAGTCTGTTTTTCCTGTGGAGTTCCTGCAATTGCTTTATTCAGGTTAGCAACATAGGCAGCTGCATGTTTAGAATAGTGGATCTCCATTGTCTGAGCATCGATATTGCCTTCTAATGCATTGTACGCATAAGGTAACGGTGACTGCTTAAACTGTGCAAACGCAAACTGCGTTGCAAAAACTGCAGTGAATGCAGCTACTTTAAAAATTTTCATACGTTTTGTTTATATGGGTTAAACATTTAATTTATTGATGGTCATTCAAAGAGGGAAGTCTTTATGAATATACATGATAACTTCCGGCATTCAACTCCAAATATCCGGCCTTATTTCAATAATTTTTTAATATCTTCAATTAACATTTCTCTGTCCGGATGGAATTTCCCATTTAATCTGGGTACTGTTCCTTCTGCATCTTCGTAATTCAATCCTGAATAATAGAGGATCGGCATATTTTGCTTATTATAACGACATCTGATATTTCCGTCTTTGTCAACCAGAGCAATCATTCCGCTGTGATTGAGGTTTTCACTTTCATCTTCTTTATCACCGACATAGATATCAAACTGATCAGCCAGATTACCAATATATTTTCTGTCCCCAGTCAGAAAATGCCAATTGGGAGATTTCACCCCTATTTTTGCAGCATGATTCTTTAAGAGTTCCGGTGTATCATTTTCCGGATCGATGCTGATGGAAATAATTCCAAAGTCAGGATTATTAACTTCGTCCTCAATAGCTCTCATGTTTGTATTCATTACAGGGCATATCGTCGGACATTTGCTGAAGAAAAACTCTACCAGATAAACTTTTCCAAGCATATCTCTGTTGCTGATCTTATTATTATTCTGATCAGTAAGCTCAAAACCGGGAACTTTCATCACCGTGTAAAGATTACTTCTGAAATAACTCATCCCGAATCCAATACCCAAAAATAATAAAGCGATGATGGCAATCGGAATAATAATCTTCTTTTTTGCGCTGCTTTCAGTTTTTTTATTTTTGGACATATTTCTCAGGATATTTTTTGAACTCATCCTTACAGTAGCTACTGCAAAAACCATACGTTTTATTTTTGTAGACTGCAGTGTCTTTCATATCAGGCTCTGTTTTCATGTGACAGATCGGGTCAACAGCGTTCGCAAATTTTACTGTTTTCACCCCTGACTTTGAAGCCGTATTTTTTGTTTTATGCTTTACTTTAGGCGTTTCCTGCGCACAGGAAGATAATGAAACGGACAGCAAAGCTGTAAATATTATTTTTGTTATCATTAAATATAATTAAAAATGAATGATTGAAATCGATTAAAATTAACTGATTGTAAACTAAATATAATATGAAAATAAGCCAGCTTAGAAAATTAAGAAAATAATCATCGCCTTACTATGCTGCAGCCCATTCAAAAAAAAGGAAATAAAAAATTAGTTTACTGAAAAAATTACGCGAGAGGAGGATGAAATATCCGGGAAAAATATTCCGAAGAATGAAAATCACTTCGGTTTGAATCAGTTTTCTCTGACTGAGAATCTGTTATCGAAATGTCTACAAAAGAAAAAATTTCATTTGATACAAAAACATCAATGCCCGCAATTTTAATGTTTTGATTATTTCCGGACTGATTTTCTGTTTTTGCCAGTTCTTTTTTGACAAAACATTTTCCTTTACAGCCGGAATCAATGATCTTTCTGTTCTCGCAAAGATTTTTCACAATATACTCATAGTTGACTGCATAATTGACCAGTGGCAAAACAGGACGAATTGCAATGGTAAAAATCATGAAAAAGGCAAGCAGAAACTTCAAGTATTGAATCTTTAGTGCAAATATAGTGTACAAAATCTGTTTTCGCATTATTTTATGATGAAAGTCAGTTTTGCGTGGTAAAGATTGTTATACGAAAAAATTTTTCGGTAAAAGTGATGTTAAAAACATCTCATAGAATTATACAGATGTCTGAAAATAAAATTTTTATCGTGAGTTCGGGATAACCATTTCTTAGATAATTGATTTTCAAAACAATGTTGTTTTATCGCAAAGAAAAACAAAGATATACTGATTTTTGAAACGCTTTCAGGTTAAACAATGCCACTTCGTTCATCAAAGTAATACAAGAATCTTGTATTATCTTGATGAGTTTCAAACCTTCGACTATACTAAATATTTTAAAACCATGTGATTCATATTTTTATTTAGCTTTGCGTTTTACAGGGCATCTTATTAAGTTCCAGCTAAGTCCAAATAAGCTATTCTTACTGTATTAAACGGACTGAAGCCCTTTTGTTACTCCGTTTTAGAATTATAAATTCAATGACGATATTCATTTTTTATTTTCTAATTAAATTTCATTCTTTGGATTCTTACAGCATTTAATATAGCTAATAAAGCAACTCCGACGTCAGCAAATACCGCCTCCCACATGGTTGCCAGGCCACCTGCTCCCAGGACAAGAACAATTGCTTTCACTGCAAATGCCAGCGTAATATTCTGCCAGACTATTTTTTTTGTCTGCTTTCCGATATTGATCGCCATTGGAATTTTACCCGGTCGGTCATCCTGAATAACAATATCTGCAGTCTCTATCGTAGCATCACTTCCCAGTCCGCCCATGGCAATTCCTACATCACTTAACGCGACAACCGGTGCATCATTGACTCCATCCCCGACAAAAGCAACTGTTTGATTTTCAGCTTTGATCTCTTTAACTTTATTTACTTTATCCTCAGGAAGCAGGTCACCGTAAGCATTTTCTATTCCCAACTGATGGGCTACCGATTGAACTACTGAACTCTTGTCACCACTTAACATGGTTGTTTTCACCCCTAATGATTTTAATCTGTCGACCGTGATTTTTGCATCATGCTTGACAGAATCCGAAATGGTAAGATATCCTACAAACTTTTGTCCGTAAGCAATGGCAATCAAAGTATAAATATCATTTCCCGACTTGAATTCATAATCGATTTTAAACCTGTCCATAAGTTTAAAATTACCTACCAGTAATTCTTTTCCTTCTACTGATGCTTTGAGACCATGCCCTGCAATTTCTTCCACATTTTTCAACTGAATAGAATGATCAATTTCACCTACAAACTGATGAATCGCTGTGGCGACAGGATGGGTACTCTGGCTTTCAAGCGCATTGATCCACTGTAAAATCTGATTCTGAGCAAAGTCCTGAGCAAAATGAACTTCCTGCACTTTGAAAACGCCCTCAGTCATGGTTCCGGTTTTGTCAACCACTACATTCTGAATACTGGCAAGAATATCAAGAAAGTTGCTTCCCTTGATTAAAATACCATTTCTGCTACCTGCTCCGATTCCGCCGAAATATCCTAAGGGAATAGAAATCACCAAAGCACATGGACAGGAGATTACCAGAAAGACCAATGCTTTATACAGCCAGTCTTTAAACTGATAATCGGCAGCAAAAAAGTACGGTAAAAAGGTGATTCCAACAGCAAGGAAAACCACGATGGGAGTGTAAATTTTTGCGAATTTTCTGATAAACAATTCTGTGGGTGCTTTCTGAGAGGTCGCATTCTGAACCATTTCCAGGATTTTGCTCAGCTTACTGTCCTGGTAAGCGGCTGTCACTTTTATACGGCTTACTGTATTCAGATTAATCATTCCTGCTAAAACAGTTTCTCCTTCTGTCTTTGTGTCAGGTTTGCTTTCACCTGTCAGTGCAGCAGTATTAAAGGAAGCCTTTTCAGAAATCAGTACTCCGTCCAATCCTAATTTTTCACCTGATTTTAATTGGATGATATCTCCGATATTTACTTTTTCCGCTTTTACAACTTTTGGTTGATCATTTTCGATGACCGTCACCTCGTCCGGACGTTGGTCGAGAAGAGATTTGATATTTGACTTTGCTCTGGTTACAGCTATCGCCTGGAAAACCTCACCTACAGAATAAAAAAGCATTACTGCAACACCTTCCGGATATTCACCGATAGCAAAAGCACCGACTGTAGCAATTCCCATCAGGAAAAACTCTGAAAATACTTCACCGTGAATGATGCTCCCATACGCTTCCTTCAGCACAGGAACTCCCACCGGGATATATGCTGTTAAATACCACACCATACGCACCCATCCCGAAAACCAGTTGTTTTCAATAAAATGATCGAACGAAATACCTGTTAGAAGCAAAACAAACGATAAAATTGCAGGTAAAAAAAGCTGAACTGTCGATTGATCCTGAATTTCATGAGAGTGGTCATGATCCTGATCTTCGTGATTATGTTCTTTTTTTGGTTGTGTACTGCAACAGTCTTCCATAGTAAATTATTTGAAGCAAAGGTAATGTTATAGTGGATGCAACACTATTGCAAACCTTCAAGGCATTTTTCACAGACACCTTTGGCAAAGAGTCTTATTTCATCAATTCTGAAATCAGTTCTGATATTTTCAGGAAAAGATATCTCTTCTTTGCACGTCGTCTGTTTGCATATTTTGCAGTAAAAATGAAGATGCCGGTCTTTATGGGTATTTTCAGTACATCCATCATTACAAAGCGTGTATTTTGTTGTGTTATTTTCCTGAATACTGTGAACAATGCCTTTTTCTTCGAATGTTTTTAAAGTCCGGTAAATAGTAGTCCGGTCAGCATTCCGGAAATGATTTTCGATCTCTGATAAAGACACTGCAGACTGCTGTGAGCTTAAAAGGTCATAGATCAAAATCCTCATGCTTGTAGGTCTTGTATTTTTATCTGTTAATGTAAGTTCGATATCTTTTTTCATGATTTATTGAATTGACCGATTTATTATTTCTTTGATTCGTTAATTTCAGCTTAAAAGAATGCTCGCTTTGCCTGTTACTTTTCCAAAATCCTATCAGCTAAGAAGTAGTAAAACTACATCCTCTCTCAAAGTTAATGGTTTAAGATTTACATTATATTGTTTTTCAGTTTTCATTTTATGATTTTTTTCATGATAAACTTAAAACCCTGATGCATTATATCAATCTGAGAGACAAACCTAATAATAAAAAGTTCTGCAATGCTATTGCAAAGTTTAAATATCAGTAGAGCATGCAGTCCCTTCGTCCGGTCGACAGAAATAATTCGACACCCGCTGTAAATTTTGCATAGGAAGTCAATGAATTCTTACGTAGACAACAATAATTTTTTTGCGTAATATACTGTGGACTATCTTACATTAAGTGATTGTAATAAAATGGCTTCTAGCATAATGATTAAAATCAAAAGGTGTAGAAAAATTTTTTTTGTACCTCATAACGCTTAACAATATCTCCCGAAATTATATCATCCATTAAAAAACTGAAGATTTACATAATCAGGCACATTAAAAAACAAAAAAGGAGTGGCCCTGCAGCGGCCACCCCTTTCCTCAATATTGAATAGATTATTAATATAACCTTTGAATAGAGAGATATATTTCTCTGGTATCGTCCGCTGTCGAAGATGTATTTTTATTATCAACGATTGGAAAATAATAAACTCTGTACCATTTGTCATCCAGTGAAAGATCCATTGTAAGCACTTCCTGGTTTGCCCCTGCACCACTTCCTGTAACTCTTGGTGTTGTAGTTCCCTCCAGATCATTAAATCCTAAGTTATAATAAATCCCGTTATCCAATTCTACATAAGCCGAAGGAGCAAGCGAAGTTCCTGATCCTGTATTTGTACTTGGAGCCAGCAAATAGTTTCCGGCATTGAATCGGTCTACTGTAGTTAAAGCACTGAACCAGATTTTAACCGGAGAAGCAGAAGTATTTACCAATCTCGGAAACATAGTAACTCCACCATTTCCTATACTTGAATTTGCATTAAAATAAGCATCAAGCCTTAATTTACCACCTAAAACAGGAAGATCTGACCGGTAAGCACTTAACCATACTCCTGCGGGAGTAGATGGCATGCTGGCTTTATAGAATACAAGATCACCGGGAGCCAGCCCATCACCGGCACCAATATCTGCACTACAGGTCTGACCGCCAATATTGACAGAAAATGTAGTTACGACGGGACTTGTTACTGTAGGTGTTCCTGAAACAGTATAGCTCAGGGTTCCCGAGCCTGAATTGAAATTCCCTGCTGACAAAGTAGCTGTAAGACCATTGACTGGACCAATGCTCTGCGCAGGGTAAATCCCACCGTTTCCACCGGTATAAGGAACATTCATTGTTCCTGTGTAAGGAGTTCCGGAAGTATAAGTGCTGGGAGAAAGGGTAATCCCGTTGCACGTAATAGTCCCCACTGTTCCGGGAGCAAGCGATCCGTTATTAAAGGTGCGCCATTCTGTTCCATTCCAGAATACATAACCGTTATACACCAATCCTCCGGTTCCTAAATTATAAACCAGCAATCCCGTGGCTGGTGACGGGATGGTCACCTGATCACTTTGGGAAGTTAATGCTACTTTTGGTCCGAGAAAGCCTTTTTTGCTGCCGGAAGCCAATCCGTCTACATTAATATCAAGAATTGCAGATGCATTCGGAACAGCAGTTCCAACACCGACACTACCAGAGGCAGTCACAATAAAATCGTTAGCCTGCTGTGCTGCCGTGGGATTTCCTGTATCAACATTGTCTTTAGAACCATCTACATGAAATATTCCCCTTGGATTTGATGTATTGACCCCCACCTGAGAATACCCGGATATAAAAGAGCCAATTGAAACCAGTAAAATAATTTTTTTCATAAATATTTTTTTTAAGATTAATGCTGAAAAGAATAAACTTAATCAATAAGTAACTATTAAATTCAAAACATAAAAAGTGATTTGCAAAATTATTTTTAATTATAACGATAAAAAACATATTAATAAATCATAATAACGAAAATGACTTAACCTTTTATAAAATACTAAATATCAAATAATTAGACAAGTCATTATATGTAAAATAATTTATTTACATCTTTAAAAATTTAAATAATAAAACAAATTTATTGAAAAATGAAAAATTATAAAACAAAATATTTGATAAAAATGTAATATTTATATTTGTTTCATATGATCCTGCAATTTATAAGTATATTCTATATGTAGGATTATCTGCCATCCTATTAATGACAGAAGATCTGAAATACTTTAAATGGTAAAAAAACTTAAAAGAAAATTTAAGCAACCTTAAAAGGATGTTCATATTAATCATCTTAATATAAGATGATTACGAGCAGGGAGCAGGGCAAAGACATCTAATTTGCTACCAGTTGTAGAAGTTATTAAGAACACTAAAGACTAATTCATATATAATAAGATATGACACATGAAATTTAACTTACTATTCAGTCAATGTATAAATCCCTATACCATTTTCTCTGCTATTACCTTCACAAATATCGGAGTTTGAGAGGGTCTTTGCGAGCATTTATTAAGTGTAGCTGCAGATATATTTAAAAACCGAAATCCGGTAACATAATAATAAACCATTCGACAGATTGTTCAGCAATGATTTTGTTCGGATTACCTGTAAAAATGTTTAAATAAATTCACCTGGGAGTTAATATTACGATATAAAAAAAGCAGCCTGTAAAAGACTGCTTTTTTATTACTATATAGACGACTAATATAACCTTTGAATGGAAAGATATATTTCTCTGGTGTCATCAGCTGTTGAAACTGTATTTTTATTATCAACAATAGGAAAGTAGTAAACTCTATACCATTCATTATCTAATGCAAGATCCATCGTAAGAACTTCCTGATGATTGGTTCCGCCACTGCCTGAGGCCCTTGGTGTTGATACTCCTTCTCTATCATTAAATCCCCAATTATAGTAAATACCATTATATAAATCTACATAAGCCGAAGGAGAAAGAGAAGTTCCTGATCCTGTATTTGTACTGGGAGCAAGCAAATAATTCCCTGCATTTCTTCTATCCACCGTTGTAATAGCACTAAACCAGATTTTTACAGGAGAAGATGTGATATTTACCAATCTTGGATACATTGTAACTCCACCCATACCGGGAGACACACTTGAATTACTGCTAAAATAGGCATCAAGTCTTAATTTACCACCTAAAACAGGAAGATCTGACTGGTAAGCACTTAACCATACTCCTGCGGGAGTAGATGGCATGCCGGCTTTATAGAATACAAGCTCACCGGGAGCCAGCCCATCACCTACTCCGATTGTGGCATCACAGATTTTACCTCCGATATTTAGAGAAAGTATACTTGATAGAGGACTGGTTATTGTGGGTGTTCCTGAAACAGTATAACTCAGGGTTCCGGAACCTGAATTAAAATTCCCTGCTGACAAAGTAGCTGTAAGACCATTGACTGGACCAATGCTCTGCGCAGGGTAAATCCCACCGTTTCCACCGGTATAAGGAACATTCATTGTTCCTGTGTAAGGAGTTCCGGAAGTATAAGTGCTGGGAGAAAGGGTAATCCCGTTGCACGTAATAGTCCCCACTGTTCCGGGAGCAAGCGATCCGTTATTAAAGGTGCGCCATTCTGTTCCATTCCAGAATACATAACCGTTATACACCAATCCTCCGGTTCCTAAATTATAAACCAGCAATCCCGTGGCTGGTGACGGGATGGTCACCTGATCACTTTGGGAAGTTAATGCTACTTTTGGTCCGAGAAAGCCTTTTTTGCTGCCGGAAGCCAATCCGTCTACATTAATATCAAGAATTGCAGATGCATTCGGAACAGCAGTTCCAACACCGACACTACCAGAGGCAGTCACAATAAAATCGTTAGCCTGCTGTGCTGTCGTAGGATTTCCTGTATCAACATTGTCTTTAGAGCCATCTACATGAAATGCACCATTAGGATTGATAGTGCCTATCCCTACCTGGGAATGTCCTAAAATAAAATAACCAATTAAAATCAGTAAAATAATTTTTTTCATAAATAATGTTTTTTCAAAGTTGGTATTAAAAGTAGAAGTAATTTGTCATTACTAAAAATCACAGTACTTGCTGAACATTAACAAAGTCTGGAAATGAGAATTGCTTATCTATTAAATTGTACTCTTAAAGAATGCATATCAAGATAAGTTTAAGATGAATTCCAGATTATATTATTATCATCCTTATTAGCATAAGGCATTATCTATACTCCTAATTAGTATTATTCAGGTAGAAAAATGAGAGTTACTCAAACCCATTAATATAATCGCTGGACAGAAATATAAACTTCTAATGTATTATCAGCTGTAGAAGAATCTGAGGTAGGACTTCCATTTCCGGTTGTATTTGCACCGGTTGTACGCGGAGTATAGGATTTATTATCAACCCGAAGTACATAATACACTCTATACCATTTATTATCTATTGTAGTAACATCAAAAGTTACCGTTTCATTTGATACCGGAGTGAGATAAACTCCATCATCAAACTGTGCATAATTATTTGGTAAAATTAATAGGTTTGATCCACGTGAATCTCCCGTATGGGTTGACACCTCTGAAACCCAGACTTTAGCTGCCGAAGATGATACATTATAAAGACGTGGATCCATATTAGTAGTTGTTGCCGTTCCATCAAACACTCTTGGTGCTGTAATATAAGCATCAACTCTAAATATATTATCCAAAACAGGAAGGTTTGGCAGATATTGACTTAAAAGGAATGAAGTAGTCTGACGAGGGATTGAAGAATGATAATATAACAAATCTCCGGGAGCTATCCCATCTCCTGATCCTATCGCTGCACTACACGTATGCCCCCCAATATTCAGAGAAAGTGTTGTTGAAATAGGACTTGTCACCGTAGGGGTTCCGGATATCGCATAGCTTAAGGTTCCGGAACCTGAATTAAAATTCCCTGCTGACAAAGTAGCTGTAAGACCATTGACTGGACCAATGCTCTGCGCAGGGTAAATCCCACCGTTTCCACCGGTATAAGGAACATTCATTGTTCCTGTGTAAGGAGTTCCGGAAGTATAAGTGCTGGGAGAAAGGGTAATCCCGTTGCACGTAATAGTCCCCACTGTTCCGGGAGCAAGCGATCCGTTATTAAAGGTGCGCCATTCTGTTCCATTCCAGAATACATAACCGTTATACACCAATCCTCCGGTTCCTAAATTATAAACCAGCAATCCCGTGGCTGGTGACGGGATGGTCACCTGATCACTTTGGGAAGTTAATGCTACTTTTGGTCCGAGAAAGCCTTTTTTGCTGCCGGAAGCCAATCCGTCTACATTAATATCAAGAATTGCAGATGAATTCGGAAAAGCAGTCCCTATTCCCACATTTCCCAAAGAAGTCACAATAAAATCATTTGACTGCTGTGCTGCTGTGGGGTTTCCTGTATTAACATTGTCTTTAGAGCCATCTACATGAAATGCACCATTAGGATTGACAGTACCTATCCCTACCTGGGATTGTCCTAAAATAAAATAACCAATTAAAATCAGTAAAATAATTTTTTTCATAAATAATGTTTTTTTTAATTTAATAGTAAAAATAAATTTCGGATGGATTTGTTTTTAAAACCATCTGTGTTATATTTTTTAAGATTTTAAATCATATAGATTCATTTTCGAATATTTTTTATAACAAATTACAGTGTAATCTTTATCACTTTTATATTTTTTCAATAATTTTGTTACGTGGATTTATTTCTAAATTTGATAATTTACAGAATCATATTTTTTGATGTTCTGTAAAAATATTGGGTAAAAGATTTTACGTTAAAAATCTTCCGCAAAGATATTTGTAATGATAAATCAAAAAAAGAGCTTAATAAATGAAAATATTTAAAATGATTCAATTCTATATATCGTGTTAAAAATTAAACATTTAAATCAATCATTTTTCTATAAATCATTTTTTTCTCTGAAATAAAATGCCTCAAAACATCAAATGAACACACAGATAAAAAAATTAAAACAGGAATTATTGGATAAGTATATCATTCTAATGCTTATTATTCTAATAATATATGTTATCATTTATACTTTTTTCATTCCTAATCATGTAATCGCTTATTACCTGTCAGGCGGTGTCGTTTTTATCTTCTACAGTTATATACTTATGAGGAAAAGATTCTCTTTAAATGTGATCCTACATTCGTACCTAATAACAGCACCTCTGTTTAATTTTTATATAATACTCTCCTTCTGGGATATTTCCGTAGCAGGATTCTGCTGGCTTTTGCCCATCCCCCTTGCAGCTTATATCTTTTTCACCAGAAAAGAAGTTGTCCTTTACTCTTTATATACTTTACTGATTATTATCCTTGGATCTATTTTTGCAGAAAACATTTCATTCGATTTCCCGGCGCACAGCCAAAAAGAAGTGATGCTTACCGACACCCTGCTTATTCTATCAAACATATTGGTTATTACTTTGCTCATCTATTATAAGGATAAGATCAAAAAGAAGGAAATACTGCTGGAGCTCGCAAAAAAAGAAAGATTTGTCGAAAAAAGTAAAAAACAGGAATCTCCCGATGACTCGGAAGAAAATGATATTGATATAGAAGGAATCGAAAAGCTATTTTTTAGAATTGAGACATTTATATCAGAAAACAGACCTTACAAAGACGTCAAATTCAATCTTTCTTCATTAAGCGTTGCAATAGGTACCAACAGCAGTTATATTTCTAAAGCAATACGCTATAAAGGATACCCTAATTTTAGTAGCTACCTGAATAGCTACAGGATCAATTATGTAAAAGAACTGTTTACAGAAGTCGACTTTCAAAAAACTACACTCATGTACGTATACAGTGAAGCCGGATTTTCAAATCAGTCAACATTTAATCGGGTTTTCAAACAAATTGAAGGAACCACACCTTCAGAATATCTTCAGAAGAATAAAAAAACTAACGGTGAAAACAGTATCTTTAAATAAATTATTGTAATGAAAGTTCTTATTATCAATGGCCCGAATCTCAATCTTTTAGGAACAAGAGAACCTGAGATATATGGTACAGTTTCTATGGAAGATTATTTAGAAAAATTAAAATCTGAGTTTTCTTCTCATGAACTGGAATATTACCAGTCAAATATTGAAGGTGAGCTGATTGACCGGATTCAAAAAGATGATTTTGACGCTCTTGTCATCAACCCCGGAGCTTTTACCCACTATTCTTATGCTATTGCTGACTGCTTAAAAAATATCAGTAAACCAAAATTAGAAGTTCATATCAGTAATATTTATAAAAGAGAAGAATTCCGGCAGAAGTCTGTAACCGCAGCCTGTACAGATGCTGTCTTATCAGGATTTGGAATGGAAGGATACCGTCTGGCAATTTTGAGTTTAAGCTAACAGAAAAATTACAGGTTTTTAAAAATAATACCAAACACCTAATGAAATTCTGTATACTCTGTGACGCCTGATCCTGCCATATTTAATTAGTTGTTCATTAGAAAAAAAGCCTTATCATTTTGATAAGGCTCTTCACTATTTCTAAATGGTCTGTTCCTGCAGTTGAGGACCAGAAGCAATCAGCTTTTTAGCTTCTTCATTACCACAGTACTGATCGAAGTTTTTGATATATTTCGCAGCAAGATCTCTTGCTTTTTCTTCCCATTCTGCAACATTATTGTATGTATCTCTTGGATCTAAAATACCTTCAGAAACATTAGGCAGTGCAGTTGGAATTTCTAAATTCATGATAGGAATAATCGTTTTATCTGCATTTTCGATTGAGCCATCGATGATCGCATCAATGATTGCTCTTGTATCTTTCAGAGAAATCCTATTTCCTGTTCCGTTCCAGCCAGTATTAACCAAGTAAGCTTTTGCTCCATGTTCTTTCATTTTACCAATGAGTGTTTTAGAATACATGGTAGGATGTAAAGTCAGGAATGCTTCGCCAAATGCGGGGGAAAAAGAAGGTTCAGGTTCTGTGATTCCTCTTTCAGTTCCGGCTAATTTCGAAGTATAGCCGCAAAGAAAATGATACTGAGCCTGATTTTCGTCTAAAACAGAAACCGGAGGCAGAACTCCGAAAGCATCTGCGGAAAGATAAACGATCTTACTGGCATGGCCAGCCTTTGAAGGCAAAACAATTTTATTGATATGATATATCGGATAAGAAACTCTCGTATTTTCCGTAATAGATCCATCAGTATAATCTGCAATTCCATCATTCACCACAACATTTTCAAGAAGTGCATCTCTCTTAATTGCTCTGAAAATATCAGGTTCTTTTTGTGATGACAAATCAATTACTTTAGCATAACATCCGCCTTCGTAGTTAAATACTCCGTTATTATCCCAGCCATGTTCATCATCACCAATCAGATACCTTTTGGGATCTGCTGATAAAGTAGTTTTTCCTGTTCCCGAAAGGCCGAAGAATAACGCTACATCTCCTTCTTCCCCTACATTTGCAGAACAGTGCATTGATGCCATCCCTTTGAGCGGCAAATAATAATTCATCATAGCAAACATTCCCTTTTTCATTTCACCACCATACCATGTTCCACCGATAATCTGCAGTTTTTCAGTAAGGTTGAACATGACAAAATTCTCAGAATTTAATTCCTGCTCTTCCCAATTCGGATTTGTTGTTTTAGAACCGTTAATTACTGTGAAATCCGGTTCACCATAATTTTCCAGATCAAAGTGAGAAGGACGGATAAACATATTTGTTACAAAATGTGCCTGCCATGCAACTTCAACTATAAATCTAACTTTGAGTCTTGTATCTTCATTTGTACCGCAAAATGTATCGACAACATAGATTTTTTTGGCATCGGAAAGTTGAGTTAAGACTAAATCTTTACAGGATCTAAAAATTTCGGAAGTAGTCGGAAGATTAACTTTGCCATCCCAGAAAATTGTATCTCTTGTAACATCATCCTGAACAATGTACCTATCTTTAGGTGAACGGCCTGTGAAAATTCCTGTTTTTACAGATACTGCTCCTGATTCTGTAAGTTCAGCTTTTTCAAAACCATGATTTTCGGGTGAAATTTCAGATTGATACAACTCTTCATACGAAGGATTATAACTTAATTCATACTCTCCTTTAATCCCCAATTTTTGTAAATCCCGGATGATTTTAGCGTTTTTCATTGTACTTATATTTTCTTTTTCTTTTTGTTTATTTAACATCAGTCATATTAACTAATTGTTAAACATGGATAAATATAAACATATAAGCGAAAACGACAAATAAAAAATAAGATATATAAAATAATGATTTTCAATTAATTAAATCATCCCAAGTAAAAACAGTTGAGAAACCTTTTCCCCAAAAATAGTCCTTAAAGCCTTCAAATTTTGCACTCATCACAAAATCTCCACCCCAGGCCCCTAAACTTTTAACAAAAGTCGGGCAGTCTGAGAAAAATCTGGACTTAACTGTCGGAATTTCAATAAAATCGGAAATATTTTGCTCATGTAATAACATTAAATCGGAAAACTTTTCCAATTCATTACATATTAAAATTTTTCTTGTAAGATCAGAAAACTCATCTACTAATTTTTGAGACTTTATTTTTGATTGATAAAGGTGAATTCCCTGACGACTGTCCTGTTTTTTATTCAGATGAATAAAAATCAAATCGTCTTTGAATTTTGGACTAAAAATAACTTTTTCAAAACAAATGTTTGGCTTGTTCTGGTAAAGTACTGCAGAATTTGATTTTGCAACGGCAATATCATATCCGCTTCCCCCCAAACTGACAGCGTTCAAATGAAAAGGATCAATTGCTGACCATTCAGCAAGATTATTCATCAGTGTAGAGCTGCTGCCTAAACCAAAATCCGGTGGAAACTGCAGGTTAGTCTTTAAATGGTAAGTATGTGTATTCTGAAACTGAATTTCAGAAAGACTCTGAACGTTTTTCAGAACTTTGAGAATAAATTCCGCACTTGAAGGGATATTGGTTTCTAAGATCTGCCAGTTTTTATAATCAATGACTGCCTTTAACCATATTTTATTTTGATGATAGGCTTCCCACAAAACAATAGATTTCCCATCTTCATTTTTTTCAAAAAAAAACTCTTGTCCCAGCTTTGTAGGTACAGCCAAGACAAGAGCTCCATCTATAGCGAAATATTCTGAAGTAAGCATCAGCTTTCCCGGTGAATAGATCTCGCCCATAATACGTTATTTTTTTAAATAGCAGAAGCTGATGTAACTCCGCTGTCAATTTTTTTAATTAATCCCTGAAGCGTCTTTCCAGGTCCTACTTCTATAAAGTTAGCGGCACCGTCTTTAATCATATTCTTTACAGACTGCGTCCATTTCACAGGGCCTGTAAGTTGCTTAATCAGATTATTCTTAATCTGATCTGGATCTGTAACAGCTGTTGTAGTAATGTTCTGATATACAGGAATAGTCGCCTTTCTGAATTTTGTTTTCTCAATGGCTGCTGCCAGCCTTTCCTGAGCAGGCTGCATTAATGGTGAATGGAAAGCTCCGTTTACCGGCAACAACAATGCTCTCTTTGCTCCTGCTTCTTTTAGTTTTATACAAGCTTCCTCCACCGCTGCTGTTTCACCTGAGATGACCAGCTGCCCAGGACAGTTATAATTGGCAGGTACAACAATACCGCTGATAGCTGCACAGATTTCTTCTACCTTAGCATCTTCGAGTCCTAAGATAGCTGCCATTGAACTTGGATTAGCATCACAGGCTGCCTGCATTGCTTTTGCTCTTTCAGAAACCAATTTTAATCCGTCATCAAAAGATAAAACTCCGTTGGCAACCAAAGCTGAAAATTCTCCCAATGAGTGCCCGGCAACCATCTCAGCACCAAGACCGTTCACCGCTTTCAAAGCTGCTACAGAGTGGATAAATATAGAGGGCTGGGTAACTTCTGTTTTTTTCAGGTCTTCATCCTCACCATTAAACATAATGGAGATAATATCGAATCCTAAGATTTCATTGGCATACTCCATCAAGTCTTTGATGTCTTTACGGGAATCGTATAATTCTTTTCCCATACCCACAAACTGTGAACCCTGCCCAGGAAATACAAGTGCTTTCATTTATTGATTTAAAAATTTAATATAAAGATATACTTTTAAAAGTAGATTATTTTTTGTTTAAGGAACCAGTCTAATGACTCTGAAACCAGTATTGACGTAAGCTCCGTTGCTTTTAGATTTTATAAATTCAAATTTTGTAGCAAGTTGAGTCTGTACTTTATTCATCTGCTTGAAAATCTCTCCTTTTCTGTTTTCTCTGGTGAGCATATCATTAACAACATCAAAACCAATCACTGCATATTTACCGGGAACTTTGCAGTATTTAGCTTTATAGGCCGCTAAAATTTCTTTTTCAAAATTTCCTTCTGCATTGATTTTCCTGTCCATTAAATAGACCAGACTAGCCTGGCTCAGTTCATCTACTTTTTTCTCAAAACTCGGAACAGAATACAGACTGAAAGCCTTCATTCCCTGAACTTCTTTTGAAAGTGAAATCATTTTTCCGGAGAACGCCTCTCCGACACTGTCATTGTCACTTGCCAAAATTGCGATTACCGGAGCTGACTGCCCTGTCATCATATTTTGATCCAGTTGGATTTCAGAAGCAGAATTTACTATACTAACCTGAGCATTTTTGAAAGATTTTTCAAGATTTGATTTCATGTAGCCTGCATTTTCCTTTTTAGAATCTGCAACGATAAAAATTTTCTGATCAGAATACACGGTTTTTACCTCTTCAACAATTTTATCAGCATATGCCTGATCATTAGTTTCAACAATAATTAAATTGCTGTAATTATATAATTCCGGAGAATTGGCAAAGGGTGCCACAACTGGAATTTTCTGTGTTTTTGTAAAATCTAAAAGATCAATTACATTGGACTTAAAGAAAGGGCCTATAATTAAATCTGTATTATTAGGGTTGATCTGTGTCAGAGAACTTTTAAATGAAGCTTCATTTCCTGAGTCAACAATTTTGATATCTAATTTCTGTCCTTTTCCAGCATTTCTTTCAATCGCCAATTTTGCACCTGTAAGAAAGTCCATGGCCATTGCGCGGTATTGAGTTTCATTCGTACTGTATCCGAACGGTAACATCAAAACTACACTGAGGGCATCACCATTTTTCTTGATATAAGCGGCATCAAGCTTTTTAATTTTGAGGATCATCCCGGTTTTTAAACCTCTTGATAAATCAGGATTCAATGCAATCAGTTCATCGATTGTGACGCCGAATTTATTAACGATTGAGAATACAGTGTCTCCCTGCTCCACCGTATAGGTCGCATATTCATCCTGACCGGATGAAGAATTTGAAGATGAAGACCTGTCGTTTCCGGAATCTATTTTTGTTTTCGAACTATTATTTGACGTTACATTTTCTACAGGGACTGCAACCGGCTTATTCGATGCGATTACAGCGTCACTGCCTCCATATTTTTTAATACTCTCAAGCGGCAGTATAATTTCATTGCCAATTTTCATGTTTGCGTCCAATTCAGGATTCAATTTTCTTAAATCTGTTTCAGAAATCCTGTATTGTTTTGTAATTCCGTAAATGGTCTGTTTTGGCTGAAGAATAATTCTTCCGGTTTGTGAAGAACCAATTGCTGTCACGCTTTTTGGAACTGCTGTATTTCCGGCTTTCACATTCAGTACATCATCGATGGCTAACTTACCGTCTTTGAATTTTGGGTTTAGCTTTAACAGTTCATCGATTGTGATACCATATTTTTTTGAAATATTATAAGGATTATCACCTTTTATAACCGTATGTGTTTTCTGTGCAGATATACTCAGAAACATACATAAACCAGATAGTAAAAAAAACCTCTTAATCATTTTCAATATTATAATGTACAAAAATACTTCTTTAAAATTAAATGGCAACAATTATTAGTTTTGATTGTTCCACTTCCATTTCTTCAATAACAGCTTCAAGCCAGGAATAACCGGAATCAGCAAAAAATACACTGAAATTAAAAATTCTCTCCTGCCATGTTTTTGCAGGGTGTACATCTAAAAACAATTTCTCCAGACGCTCCAATAATTCACCCTGTTTTATTTTTTCTGCGTGAAGCAGTCTTTTTTTAAGTCTCGCAAAAGATTTCAGCTGACGCACCTCCTCTGCTTTCACCATATTTCCAAAAGATTTTTCAGTACTTTCAGCTAATGACTCAAGTTCACAAAAATGCTGCCTGATCAGATTCTCCTGCCGTTCCAAAGATTCGAGAACCATATTGTTATTAAGAATTTTAGTATTGGTTATTTTTGTGAAGTTCTGAAAAAAGTCTTCAATTTTTAAATCCAGTTTTTCAATTTTACCTAGAGTTTTCTCTTTGATAAATAACATTGAATTCCTGGGAATTAAAATGGGAAAGGGAATTCCGACTTTAGTAAAATAATCTTTTAATTCCAGCCAGTACATGATTTCTGCATTTCCCCCAATATAAGCAAGGTTTGGAAGCACCTTTTCCTGATAAACCGGCCGCATAAGAGCATTGGGACTGAATCTTTCAGGATAATTTTCGAGTTCAGACAAAATTTCTTCCCTGGTGAATTTTTTATCCGTATCAACAATAATATAATTATTCCCGTCGAATTCTATTCTATCACGTGTTTCTGAAAGATAAAACAAATTGATTTCTCTCGGATTGACCTGAACTTTACCATATTTTTCTGTTAAAAAATCAACTTTTTCTCTGGAATTTTTACTTAAGCTGTAATTAAGCAATTCATCTCTGAATATCTCTCTAACCTCCCTTTTCAATGCTATAGAATCCCCGTCTAGAATCAGCAGTCCAAAATCAGAAAAAAGCCTGTTTACAAGTAGCTGAATAGCCTGCGTTAAGGTATTTCCAACTTTATATGCTTCTTTCAGCATCAAAATCAATTCTGTTCCAAAAATAGAATCCCTGAATTCGTTTTCAAATTCAGAAATAAAAAAAGTATCATTTATTCTGATCCTTCCGACAGGCCCGCCTGATTTTCCATTAATCTCATAATAACTGCTATCTGTTTTAAAATGATTGATCTCGACAAAATCATGATCTTCAGACGCCATCCAATAGACAGGGACAAAATTAAAATCCGGAAATTTTTCTTTAAGCAGAGTGCAGGTTTTAATGGTCTGCAAAATTTTGTACACAAAAAAAACAGGCCCTGAAAAAAGATTCAGCTGGTGTCCGGTTGTAATGGTAAAAGTATTTTGTGATTTCAGACTTCCAATATTCTCTTCCTGTTTTGGGGAAAGTTGAATTCTGGAAAGCTGTTCCTTAAAAGTATTATAAATTATTTCTCTCTGACCATTTTCAAAAGCTTCGTGTTTCAATTGAATCTGCTGAGCAAAATGATCAAATGAAAAAGTGTGATTTTCGAAACCTTCAATCTTGTGATTTAAAAAATCTTTGACCAGTTGAGGTATGCTTTCGATATCACTGAATAAAATTTTATTGACTGTTTTCAACCTGATTAATTTTAGTTGAATAAATACCAGACGATCCCAATATTCAATCTGAAATCATAGACCGGATAATGTGGAAAAGCATAGGCTTTATTATGTGAAAGTGTCGTCCCGATTTGCTGTCCTTCAATAAAAAAGAACATCTTTTTTACTTTAAAATTTACATACAGATCAGCAATGGGCTGTCCTCCGATGGAAAACGAATCAGCTCCGGGAAGAATATATTCGTTAAGTACAGGAAAATATTCTCTTGATGCAAATTTTGAAAAATAATACACTTTGATCCCTGCCTGAAGTTCAGCTGCGTTTTTAAACATTTTTGACTGGAAGAAAAAATTAGCTCTCCCGATAAATGACGGCATTGGTAAAAGATCTTTATTGGTTAAAGCACTCTGAAATTGAACTCTTGTATTCAAATGAAATTTTCTCAGGCTGAAAGTCGCATCACCTCCAATTTGCGAAATATTCAGAGAATTATCGCTTTGACGGGATATAGCACCTGAATCAAAATAGGTATAATTATCTATTCTGAAATAATTGGCAAAAATTTCAGATTTAAACCATTTTAAATTGACGCTGCCTCCTACTTCCGTAATGACCTGATTTTTTGCATCCTGCAGGTAATAGTTAAATCTTCGGTAGACAGAAGAATTTGCAAGATAGTTGAATGAAGGGTAAACACTTTGAAAGTTGAACTTTGCATTGACAAAATAATCTTTTACAGGTTCAAACTTTACGTTATTGGTTGTTTTCAGATAATTTCCAAATTGGTTTCCTTTTGAAATTTCCAAAAATGAGTTTAACTGAAACTTATCAAATAGTTTGACCTGTACATTGCCAACTGCTCCTAATCTGTTTTCTTTCAATTCAGCCGGAACATCTACCGTAGGTAAATTGATTTCATTCAGACCAAATTTAATGATCTGGTAGCGAACTCCAGCATCTAATTTAAACTTTTCATTATCAAAAACCAAGCTTACCGTATTGCTAAGATTATTGGAATATTTTTTTGTTGAGGGACTGAATCCCGTAACAATCTGTGCAGCCGTGGTATACCAGTAATTTTCCAAACCATCCTGAAAATAGTAGTATTTGTTGCCCTGATTTGATAAAGTATGTCTTATTCTGAAAGGGAACTTTTCTGAATTGAAAGGTGTAAACTGATGGCTTAAATAATACCGTCTGTAAGAATACTGGGAGCTGGATGACTCTAAATTCACCTGCGCATTATTTTTATTGCTTATGTTACTTGATCCTGACTGAAACAGATCGTCATCCACGATCCCTCCGTTCTCCTGATTATTGACGTTCTGATGAAGATAGTGTGTGAAAATTTCGTAATTCCCGCTTTTAGAAATATAATGTCCTGAAAATAATGTATTATTATTTGCAGCCAAAGAATTCCGGTACATTCCTTCAGAGCGTAATCCGGTATACTCTATCGCAAAATTAAATCTCTTTCCAATATTCTGGGTATAGGTAGATTGCAGTCCTGCACCGTTTCGCATTGCATTATGATAAATAAAAGTCGCAGTGGGAGTCTTAACATCATAATATTTGATTTCATTAACACCTAAAATCACATAAGATTTATTGGAAGGCAGCAAAGACAGGTTTTGCTCTGCATTTACTTCGTACGACAAAGGATTGAATCCCGCACCGATATTGGCAAACTGAACACGCCCAAAATTATCCCGGTTATTGTATTGTGAAAAGACGTTGGTTTTATCAAAACTCATCACGGTATCAAATACTTTTTTCTCAGAAAACTGGTTCTGATACTGATAATCCTGAATAGTCGGTTTAAATATTTTTAAGGAATCTTTAGTTCCGGAATCTATAACCAGGGTATCTGACAACTTTTTATCCAGTCTGTTTGAGTCTGTCTTGTTGACGATAACCTGAGCTTTATAGAATGAGCCAACGAAAAGTATGATAAGGAGAATATATTTCATTTATTTTCAAGTTACATAAAACCATTTTTCTACTTTGATTTTATAATGCAAAAATAGGAAATAAAAGGAAATAAAAAACCCTGCTCTAAGCAGGGTTTAAAAGTTTATAATTGATTACGATTAATAACCAGGGTTTTGCTGGAATGTAGGCGTAATATTTATAGTTGCCTGAGGAATCGGCCACTGCCATCTAGTGTCATTAGGTAAAATAGTCTGTACTAAAGACGCACTACCAGTACCATCAACATTTGGACCTTCACCTGTTCTCTGCATGGTCTGACCTAATCTCTTAAGTGTATAGAATCTGTCATTCTCAAAAGCTAATTCTAATCTACGTTGTTTCAAAATTTCATTAGAAAGAGCTGTACCTGTCAAAGTCACAGGAACATATGCCTGGTATCTTTGAGTTTTCAGTACATTTAATAAAGAATTCGCCAATGTTTCATTTCCAACTCTGAAAGCAGCTTCAGCAACATTTAAATAAACTTCAGCAGTTCGTAAATATTTAACTTCAACCACATTTAAAGGAGTAGCTCCGCCAGTGTTAAATGCCCACTTAACTACGTGATTTCTAGAGGCACCTTGATAAGCACTGGTTCTAATGTAAGCACTTTTTCTAATATCAGTTGCAGTATATAAATCATTCAATGATTTTGGCACAACATATTCTGACCTGATACTTCCTGCTGTTGCTGTAGCTCCTTGCTGATAAGCAACACCTACAGTTACATTTTCCTGAGTAGAATTAAGTACTTTGAAAAGTACACCATCAACATTATTTGAAGACCATATAGTAGCAAAAGTACCTATGGCTCCTACACTTGGAGACAAAGCAATACAAGAATTACCTGCAGTAATTGCATTGTTATAGTCTCCTTTATATAAATAAACTCTTGACAGCAAACCATAGATAGCTGCTTTAGAAAACTTAGATTTATCAGTTGGAGCATCTGTAATATTATTTACTGCAAAATTTAGATCCGAAATAATATTATCATATACCTGAGCTACTGTAAGAGTTCGTATAGTCGAATTTTCCAAAGGATTAAATTCAGTTACATAAGGTATACCTAAAGAAGAATTAGCATCAGCTGACTGTGTTGGTATTTTACAATATGCTCTGACAATGTCAAAGTGTGCAGCAGCTCTCACCGCTCTTGCATTTGCTTCTATGTTAGTTCTAAAAGCTCCAGCAGGAAGATTATTTATATATTTCAGAGGCATATTTGCTCTTGAAATAACAAAATATGCTTGACTAAAAAGCCCTGTAACAGAACCATTATTGGATGAAAAAGTCCAGTTATATGCTGTAAAATTAGAACCTCTTCCCTGAGGGTTATAAATTAAATTATCTGTTGTCAAATCAGGTATAATAATCTGATTCCCCGTATCAACTGAAAAATAGCCAGCTCCCTTTATAGCAGTATAGGCACCATTTATAGCCTGGGTGAAGTTTGCCTGAGTAGTCATGGCCTCATCAAGTGGAATCTGACTGTAAGAAACCTGATCCAATTCTCTTTCACAAGAAGTTAAAATACCCAATGTAAAAGCGCTTAATATTGTTATTTTTATTATTTTATTTTTCATAATCTCAAATAATTTTAAAATTGTAATTCAATTCCCAAAGTGAAAGTTCTTTGAGTAGGATAGGTATAAAGTGTGTATGATCCCGGTACATCAGTATTACCTTCTCCAGATCCTACAGCAACTTCAGGATCACCTTGGAATTGGGTCCATAAGAATAAATTCTGAGCTTGTGCATACACTCTTATTGAACTTAATGGAACATTTTCTCCTAAGAAATTCTTATCAAAAGTATATCCAACATTTAAACTTCTGAATCTAATATAATCTGTTTTTTGTAAGAAATAGTCAGTCAGCCATATTCCATCTTGTGAAGGAGCTGGAAGAACATTTGTATCTCCAGGATTCTGCCAGTAATTGAAGGCATCAACCGATTTATTAGTATTAAATTGAGAACTATCAAGTCTGTTAAGAGCTTCATTATTTACCGCATAACCTCCGAATTTATATGAAAAATCTGCAGTAATATCAAATTTCTTATAAGTGAAAGTTGCCCCAAATCCTCCAAAATATTTTGGATACGGAGATTTATCTTTAATATCCTGAATATCAGTACTAGAATATACATTCGTAGCTCTACCTCCTTCTACATCATAAAAGGTTTCTCCATCGTTAGCAGTTGTACGATTTGTATAATACAAAGCCTCTCCTGTCTGTGAATTAACACCAGCAGATCTTACCATCCTGAAAAAATAAGGAGATTCGCCTACTTGAAGTTTATTATTTACACCTACGTTTCTTTCTGTTTCTCCTTCTCTTAATGCTAAAATTTTATTTTTAACATTTGAGAAATTACCTCTCAATTGGAAAGTCCAATCTTGTTTTCTGATAACATCAGCAGAAAGATCTAGTTCTATACCTTTATTTTCTAATTCTCCAGAGTTATCATATACTGTATATCCACCTTGTACAGTTGCATTTGGAATTAATTGTAAAAAGTCGCTTCTTTTGTTGATAAAATATTCTACCGAACCTCTAAATCTATTCAAATAATTAAAATCTAAACCAAAATTAGTGATTTTAACTTTTTCCCATTCTAATAGTTTGTTTCCTACTGTAGTCGGCACTACTGTTGTAGCATTTGGCCCATAAAGTCCAAAACCTACATAAGGTTGATTAACATAATCTGGAATTGGAGCATCATTACCTGCAATACCATAAGAAGCTCTTAACTTTAATGCTTTTAAATCAGGCATATCAATAAATGATTCTTTTGCAATATTCCATGCAGCACTTGCACTCCAGAACACCCCAAACTGATTTTCTAAACCAAATCTTGAGCTTCCATCTCTTCTAACTGATGCACTTACTAAATATCTTAAATCATAATTATAATCAGCTAATAATGCCAATGAAGTCCTTCTAGTCTGAGTTCTACTTCCAGTTGTAGAAAAAGGAGTTACCATATTACTCAGAATATCTAAACCTGGAGTTCTATAGTTCCTTCCTGTTGCTGCCATTGTATTCGTATCCTCAGTACTATATTCATAAAAAGCAGTAGCACTAACGCTGTGAGAACCAAATTTTTTGTCAAAATCTAGTCTCTGGTTAGCAGTAAGATAGTACAAATCATTATTAGATTGGCTAACCTGACCGTTAAGTCCAAGGATAACATCTAGATATGATTTTGGCTGTAAAATCGACTTTCCTTTTAATTGAGCAAATGTATTAAATAAAGAAGATCTGAATTTCAACCAATCTGTAAACTGATATTCTCCAAAGATATTTCCGTTTATTCTTAGATTACTGTTAGAAGATGTATTAGTTCTTAAAGCTTCCAAAACTGGAAAACCTGCACTGGTTGGATTATATGTCCCATCCGCTAAAAATACTGGCTCGTAAGGATTAGCAGAATACATAAAATTGAATGGATTCTGTCCGTTATTTAAATCTCTCTGATTTTGAGTCTGCTGATACTGTAGTGATGTATTTATCCCAATTCTGATTTTATCACTTAACTGATTTTCAAAATTAAATCTTGCACTGTATCTTTTTAAAGCATTTAAGTTCTGAATAATACCTGAGTTACTATCATATCCTAATGAGTAATAAAATGTACTCTTGTCTGTGCCACCATTAGCACTAAAGAAATATGATTCTTCTCTTGAATTCCTTAAAATATCTTTCTGCCAATCATGATTTTGTGCGGTCAACTCAGCAACTTCTGCAGGTGTGTAAGGAGTATTACCTACAAAGGGTGCAATTGCATTTTCCCACGCCAATTTTTGACCCGCATCCATCATCTGGAAATTCATTTCTTTATCAGAAATTTTCTTAGATGTTCCGAAACGTGACTCAAAACTATAGTTAGTTTTTCCTTTGGTTCCTCTCTTAGTGGTAACAACAATAACCCCGGCAGCAGCTCTTGATCCATACTGAGCAGTTGCTGCAGCATCTTTAAGAATTACCTGTGACTCAACATCACTAGGATTCATTGCATTTAACTGGGCAAATGATGAATACTGGCCATCAATAACCACCAAAGCTCCCGTATTAGAAAAATTAGAAAAACCTCTAATTGTAATTGATCCCCCACTACCAGGCTGTCCACTAAGAGTTTGCACCAATACTCCCGGAGCTTTTCCCTGCAGCATGTTTGTTAAAGACAACGTATTTGATTGTTGCTTCATCTCCTCACTTCCAATAACAGATTGAGCCTGAGTAATCTCATCAGTCTTCTTTGTACGATAACCTGTAACTACTACTTCTTCAATATCTTTCTGGTTAGTAATAGTATCCGGTTTAGCTACTTGTGCGTAAGCAATCTGTCCTAAGAAGAACAGTGCACCCGCACTTAATACACGTAATTTAACATTCATATTAACAAAATTTTAATATTTTTAATGAGCAAATATGTTAATAAATATTAATATATGCAAATTTTTACCTAAAATAATATTTATATAATTATTCAATTACTTATCATATCACCGATTAAATAAAAAATTAATAAAAAAATACTTAAATTACCACTCTTTATAAAACATTTCAAAACATTTAATGAGTTTTGACAACAAAATAAACAAGCTAAGATATATTATTTATAATAATTATAAATAATATGAGCATGTAAAAAGAAAACCCACTTACAATAAGTGGGTTTTATATTCATAAAATAAAAAAATTACTTTAATTTCTTTTTCACAGCAACTTCCTCATAAACTTCAAGAATGTCATTCTGCTCAATATCATTGTAACCCTTCAGGTTTAATCCGCATTCATAGCCTTTCGTAACTTCTCTCACATCATCCTTGAAACGTTTTAAACTTTCAAGTTCACCATCGAATTTGACAATACCGTCTCTTAACAAACGTACTTTAGACTGTCTTGTTACTTTTCCGGTAAGAACCATACAACCTGCAATAGTACCAATCTTAGAAATCTTAAAGACTTCACGAATCTCTACATTACCGATTACCTGCTCCTGAATTTCCGGAGAAAGCATTCCTTCCATGGCTTCTTTTACCTCATCGATTGCTTTATAGATAATAGAATACGTTCTGATTTCAATTTCCTCACGATCTGCAAGTTCTTTTGCATTGGCTCCAGCTCTTACATTGAATCCTATTATAATAGCATCTGACGCCGCAGCCAGGTTAATATCAGATTCTGTAATCTGTCCTACGCCTGAATGAAGGATATTTACACTGATTTCTTCTGTTGATAATCTTTGCAGCTGATCAGAAAGTGCCTCTACAGAACCATCCACATCACCTTTAAGGATAATATTCAGTTCTTTGAATTCTCCTAAAGCAATACGTCTACCCAATTCTTCAAGTGTCGTATGTTTTTTAGTTCTGATGGAAAGCTCTCTTTGTAGCTGTTCTCTCTTGTTAGCAATCGTCTTACCCTCACTTTCATCTGCATAAACACGGAATTTATCACCAGCTGTCGGTGCTCCGTCCAGACCTAAAATCGTAGCCGGGATCGAAGGACCTGCTTCTTCAAGGTTTTTCCCTCTTTCGTCAAGCAGAGCTTTTACTTTACCGTGATTTTTACCTGCTACAACATAATCTCCAACTTTTAAAGTTCCGGTCTGTACCAACATCGTTGCTACATAACCTCTACCTTTATCTAATGAAGCTTCAATAACTACCCCCTGCGCAACGCGTTCAGGATTAGCTTTTAATTCAAGCATCTCAGCCTGAAGCAATACTTTCTCTAACAAAGTATCCATATTATTTCCCATCTTAGCAGAAATTTCCTGGGCCTGCACGTTTCCACCCCATTCTTCAACAAGAATATTCATTCCTGAAAGTTGCTGACGGATATTGTCAGGATTGGCATTCGGTTTATCTACTTTATTGATGGCAATAATCATCGGAACTCCAGCAGCCTGGGCATGAGAGATTGCTTCTTTCGTCTGAGGCATTACGTCATCATCTGCAGCAATTACAATAATTGCAATATCGGTTACCTGTGCACCTCTTGCTCTCATTGCCGTAAAAGCTTCGTGACCAGGAGTATCTAAGAATGTAATTCTCTGTCCGTTTTCAAGCTTTACATTATATGCACCGATATGTTGAGTAATTCCACCGGATTCACCTGCAATAACGTTTGTTTTTCTGATATAATCCAATAATGAAGTTTTACCGTGATCAACGTGTCCCATTACTGTTACAATTGGTGCTCTAGAAACAAGGCTTTCCTCGGTATCGATATCTTCTTCAGAGTCTGCTTCTTCAAGATCAGCATCTGAGAATTCAATTTTAAATCCAAATTCGTCAGCCACTAATAATAATGTATCAGCTTCCAGTCTTTGGTTCATTGTTACCATTACGCCTAATGAAAAACAAGCGGAAATTACCTCAGTTGCACTTACATCCATCAAACTTGCCAATTCTCCGACAGTAATAAATTCTGTAACTTTTAATGAAGTATCTCTTGCATCTGCTTCCTGTTGACGCTCATCCTGCTCTCTACGGTAACTTCTTTTATCTTTTCTGTGTTTTGCAGATTTAGATTTCCCCCCTTTATTGGTTAGTTTTTCAAGAGTTTCCTTGATCTGGTTTTTAACCTGCTCATCCGTTAACTCAACAGGCATGGTTCTCTGACCCGGTCTTGTATTGTTTCCAAAACGGTTTCCACCTCCCTGTCCTGTCGGACGGTTTTGTCCTCCCTGTCCCGGAGGTCTGTTTCCCTGAGGTCCACCCGGACGGTTTTGCCCACCTTGTCCAGGAGGTCTGTTACCCTGAGGTCCACCCTGACCTGGAGGACGGTTTCCACCGGGACCATTCTGACCCTGTGGACGGTTTTGTCCGCCTTGATTATTCCCGCCTTGCTGGTTGTTACCTGTATTCTGATTGGGACCACCTGGCTTTTCAATTCTTTTTCTTTTTTTCTTGGCTCCGGAATTTGGCTTTGGCGCAAACTGCGTCAAGTCAATTTTTTCACCAACAATTTTCGGCCCATCTAATTTTTGATAAACCGTTTCAATTTTCTGAGATTCCTGAGGCTCTTCGGCTACAGGTACTGGTTTTTTTTCTTCCACTTTCTCAATTGGTTTTTCAACCGCTTTAGGTGTTTCTTTTACAGGTTCTACAGGTTTAACTTCTGCTTTCACCTCTTCTGATTTAGGTTTATCTTTTCTTGCAGGTCTGTTTCTATTTCCCTCAATCTGAGACAAATCGATTTTATCCAACACTTTGAACTCCTGCTTTTCAGGTGCTGGTTTAGTTTCAGAAACCACTTTTGGTTCTTCCTTTGCCACTTCTTTCACTTCTTCAACTACCTCTTTTTTTTCCTCGACAGGAACAGGAGCAGGCTTCGGAGAAGATATTTCTTCCGCAGCTTCAGGTTTTTTAGGTTCAAGATCAATTTTACCTAAAATTCTGGTTTCTGGTTTATTAGCTTTAGCTCTTATTACTTCAGGTGCTTTTTTCTCTTCAATTTCCAGTTTTTCTTCCGGAACTTTTGAAATAACAACCTCATGGGAAGCTTTACGCTGTTCACCATCTTTGGCAAACTCAGCTTCCAATGCAGAATATGCCGCCTCTTCTAATTGAGCGTTAGGATTATTTTCAACCACGATATCTTTAGACTGTAAAAATTCTACCAGTCTCGACATCGATATATTGAATTCCTTAACCGCTTTATTTAATCTTATTTTTGGCATCTATATTATTTACTGTTTTTTTTAATTTTTAAAATTAAAGTGTTCTTTTTTACTGTTTTAAAATTTATTTTTAAATTTTAATCTTCAAATTCTGCTTTCAAGATACTTTTTACGTCATTAATCGTTTCCTCTTCCAAGTCAACCATTTTTAACAGGCTCTCTGTATCTTTATCCAAAACTGATTTTGCAGTCGTAAGACCTACCTTCTTAAATTCATCCAGAATCCACTGTTCGATATCGTCATTGAATTCTCTCAAATCAACATCATCATCTTCGCTGGCCTCTCTGTATACGTCAATTTCATAACCAGTCAACCATGAAGCCAGTCTGATATTCTGACCTTGCTTTCCGATAACTTTAGAAATTTCATCAACAGGGGTATAAACCATTGCATAATTAGTTTCCTCGTTTATATCAATCTTATTGATCGTAACATTGCCTAAAGCTCTCTTCACCAATATTTCAGGGTTATTTGACCACTGAATTACATCAATATTTTCGTTTCTTAATTCTCTTACGACACCATGAATTCTTGACCCTTTTACTCCAACACAAGCTCCTACCGGATCTATTCTGTCATCATAAGCATCAACAGCAATTTTTGCTTTTTCTCCAGGAATTCTGACTGCTTTTTTAAGAATAATTGTTCCATCCTGAATTTCAGGAATTTCCAACTCCAATAATTTTTCCAGAAATTTAGGAGCTGTTCTTGAAATAATGATCTGAGGCTTCGAACCTTTGAAATCGACAGATTCTACTATAGCTCTGATATTTTCACCTTTCTTGAAGAAATCAGAAGAAATCTGATTTTCTTTTGGCAGAATAAATTCATTTTCCTCGTCGTCCAGTAAAATTACATGTTTATGGCGAATATGATGAATTTCTCCTGTTACAATCTCACCGATTTTATCTTTGAACTGCTCATACAGCATCGCATTGTTATGCTCCTGCAATTTCGTAGCCAAGATCTGCTTCAGTGTAAGAATATTTCTTCTACCTAACTGAGCAACCGGGATTTCCATTGTAAAGTCCTCACCAACTTCAAAAGTCGGATCAATTTTTTTAGCTTCAGTAATTTCAATTTCCAGATCATCATCTTCAGACATTTCGTCTTCTACGATAGTTTTATTTAAGAATATCTGAAAATCACCTTTATCAGGGTTCACAATTACATCAAAATGATCATCAGAATCAAATCTTTTTCTTAAAAGAGTTTTCAGAGAATCCTCAATAATTGCCATAAGATCGATCTTACTGATCCCTTTTTCGTCTTTAAAATCACCAAAGGATTCAATCAACGCTATATTATCCATTTATCTTTTTTTCTTTATTAAAATTTAACTACTACCAAAGCTTTTTTGATCTCAGAGTACAAAATATCTTTTTCTTCCTCCACATCCACTTTACCTTTACCAATGTCTTTGGGCTTTCGGTAACGAAGAATCAGCGTAATCTTCTCATCATCTACTTTAGCCAGCTCTCCCTCAACAATTGAAGAATCCTCCAGAATTACTTCGATTTCTCTTCCTATATTTTTATTAAACTGTCTGGGTGTTGCCAAAGGCTCACTCAATCCGGCTGACATCACCTGAAGGCTGAAATCATGTTCATCACGATCTGCGTTGAATTCAATGGCACGGCTTGCATCAAGACAGTCCTGTAAAGTTACACCGTTATCACCGTCTAAAATCACAGTAACATCATCTGCTGCGGAAATCTTTAAATCAATAAGAAATAAATCTTCTCTTGTTTCAAGAAAAGCACTTAATAATGTTTCAATATTTTTTCTAAACTCCATATATTTATTATCATGATCTACCTGTACGAAAAAAGGCTTTCTTGCGAAGCCTTTTCATTTTTCCGTAAATCATATGCAAATATAATACATTTTTCTAAAAAAAACAAATAAGTCTAATTATCAAGCAAATAACATTTATTATTATTCCTACAATAAAAGATGCTAATACGGTTACAATAAATTCAATAGGACTATTTACAAAACAACATTATCTTATTTATATGATAAAAGCACATTTACATCCAGGCGGCAAAATTATCATCAGTCAGGAGAATTATTAGTGAACATTTTAAGATTCTTACCTTATATATATACCATCGCTCTAATACTTTACCATGATTTAAAAAGACCGTCAAAGTATTTTTTAGTATTTTTGTCAAGAATTTTTAAAAAAACATACATTTTGAATATAACAATAGTAGGAACTGGCTATGTAGGATTAGTGACAGGAACTACCCTTGCAGAACTTGGAAATTCTGTATACTGTGTTGATATTAATGAAAAAAAAGTTACGGACATGAAAAATGGCATAGTGCCGATTTATGAGCCAAATCTTGAAGAAATGTTCCTTAGAAACATCCAGGCTGAGAGGCTTTTTTTCACCACAAATCTACAAGAAGCTTTAGATAAAAGTGAAGTCATTTACCTTGCATTACCTACACCTCCGGGTGAAGATGGTTCAGCAGACCTTTCTTATGTCTTAAAAGTCGCCAATGATATCAGTGAAATGATGACCCAATATAAGGTGATCGTGAATAAAAGCACGGTACCTGTAGGTACAGCAGACAAGGTGACACAAGTTATAGCATCAAAAACCGAGATCCCTTTTGATGTTGTTTCTAATCCGGAATTTTTACGGGAGGGGTTTGCGGTTGAAGACTCTATGAATCCTGCAAGAGTGGTTGTAGGATCAAGCTCTGAAAAGGCAAAAGAAATTATGGCGAAGATTTATCAGCCATTTACCAATACTGGAATTCCAATTATTTTTATGGATGAGAAATCATCTGAATTGACTAAATATGCTTCCAACTCTTTCTTGGCTGTAAAAATCACCTTTATGAACGAAATTGCCAACTATTGTGAAAAGGTAGGTGCTGATGTTGATAAGGTTAGGCTTGGGATGGGAAGTGACGACAGGATCGGTCACCGTTTTTTATTTCCGGGAATCGGATATGGAGGAAGCTGTTTTCCTAAAGATGTGAAAGCGCTGATCAGATCGGGAAAAGATGAAGATTTTAATTTTCAGATTTTAGAAGCTACAGAAAATGTTAATATTTCTCAAAAGGTAATCCTCATCTCTGAAATTGAAAAATATTTTGGAGGAAATATTGAAGGTAAAAAAATAGCTGTATGGGGATTGGCTTTTAAAGCAAATACCGATGACATCAGAGAAGCATCTTCTTTAGATAACATCGATTTACTGTTAAAAAAAGGAGCAGAAATAACCGCATATGATACTGTAGCTGAGAAAAATGTAAACAAAATTCTTGGTAACAAAATAAAGTATGCTAAAACAATGTATGAGGCTTTGGAAAACGCAGATGCCCTATTCATTGCTACAGAATGGCCAGAATTTAAAAATCCGAATTTTAAGTTGATGGCTCAGAAAATGAACAATAAAGCTATTTTTGACGGCAGAAATCTATATCCTTTGGAAACTCCCGAACAAAACGGTTTTTACTACAAAAGCATTGGCAGAAAAACTGTACAATAATGATCTAAGGCAACTGTAAGAAATTATAATAAATATAAACAAAAAGAGTGGAGCTCAACTCCAAGATTCATCTCAAAATATCATGAAAAATATCATCATCACTGGCGGAGCAGGATTTATAGGTTCTCACGTTGTAAGAGAATTTGTTAAAAATAATCCTGATGCAAAAATTATCAATCTTGATGCATTGACGTATGCCGGAAATTTAGAGAATTTAAAGGATATTGAAAACGAACCGAACTACGTTTTTGAAAAAGCAGACATTACCAAACCTGACGAATTGAGAACGGTTTTTGAAAAGTACAATCCTGATGCAGTAGTCCATCTTGCGGCAGAAAGTCATGTTGACAGAAGCATCACAGATCCAAATGCATTTATCAATACGAATGTTAACGGAACAGCTAATCTTTTGAATCTTTGTATAGAATTTTGGACTTTGGATCCGGATCACACTCATGGAAGGTTCCCGAATGAGCCAAGAAAAAATTTATTTTATCATGTTTCGACAGATGAAGTATACGGAAGTTTAGGTGAAACAGGATTTTTCCTTGAGACGACCCCTTACGATCCACAATCTCCATATTCTGCAAGCAAAGCTGCTTCTGACCATTTGGTGAGAGCGTATGGAAATACATATGGGATGCCGTTTATTTTATCTAACTGCTCAAACAACTACGGACCGAATCATTTCCCTGAGAAATTAATTCCGCTTTGCATTTCAAATATTATCAATGAAAAGCCATTACCTATCTATGGTGATGGAAAATATACCAGGGACTGGTTATTTGTAATTGATCATGCAAAGGCAATTCATCAGATTTTTAACGAATCTAAAACCGGAGAAACGTACAATATAGGAGGTTTTAATGAATGGCAGAATATTGACCTGGTAAGAGAGCTCATCAGACAGATGGATCAGAAACTCGGAAACCCAGCCGGACACTCAGAAAAACTGATTACCTATGTGAAAGACAGGCCGGGACACGATAAGCGTTATGCAATTGATGCGACAAAACTCAATAAAGATCTGGGATGGAGACCATCAGTGACTTTCGAGCAAGGCTTAGGAAAAACCATTGACTGGTTTTTAGAAAACAAAGAATGGCTGGAAAATGTAACCTCAGGAGATTACCAGAAATATTATAACAAACAGTATAATTAATAACAAGCACCAGATATATGAAAGGAATTATTTTAGCCGGCGGCTCAGGAACAAGACTTTTCCCATTAACCATTGCCGTAAGCAAACAGCTGATGCCGGTTTATGATAAGCCAATGATTTATTATCCGTTGTCTACCTTATTATTAGCGGGCATTAAAGAGATATTGATTATTACCACCCCTCACGATCAGGCAGGGTTTATCAAACTTTTAGGTGACGGTTCACAGCTTGGGTGCAACATCGAGTACGTGGTACAGCCAAGCCCTGATGGTCTGGCTCAGGCATTTATTCTGGGAGACCAATTTATCGGTAATGATTCTGCCGCTTTGGTTTTGGGAGATAACATCTTCTATGGTTCTGAAATGGGAACTCTTTTAAAGAACAAAACCAATCCGGATGGTGGAGTTGTTTTTGCTTATCATGTCGCAGATCCTGAAAGATATGGTGTTGTGGAGTTTGATGAAAACCATAAAGCAAAATCTATAGAGGAAAAACCAACACATCCTAAATCGAATTATGCTGTTCCGGGATTATATTTTTATGACAATGAAGTAGTAGAAATTGCTAAAAACATACAGCCTTCTCCAAGAGGGGAACTTGAAATTACAGATATCAATAATGTTTATTTAAGCAAAGGAAAATTGGAAGTCGGCGTTTTAGATCGTGGTACAGCATGGCTGGATACAGGAACTTTTGATTCCCTTAACGACGCATCAGAATTTGTAAGCGTTATAGAAAAAAGACAGGGTTTCAAGATTGGCTGTATTGAAGAAATTGCTTTCAGAAATGGATTTATCAATGAAGATAAACTTCTTGAAACTGCAGTAAAATATGGAAAAAGCGGATATGGAGAATATTTGAAAAAGCTCGTTACACAAAGATAACCGCTTGAAAATCTGACCTAACACAATATTACATGAGACCATGATAATCAATAATTTATTATAAATTTGTAAAAAATTCCCACAAATGAATGAACCACAACAGCAGTGGACAGAAACAATCGAAGCGAAGAATTCCTTATTTGACCTGAAACTCAAAGAAGTCTGGCATTATAAAGATCTCGTTTACATGTTTGTGAAAAGAGATTTTGTTTCCAGTTTCAAACAGACCATTTTAGGTCCTATCTGGTTCTTTATTAATCCTATTCTAACAACAGTTGTTTATCTTATTGTTTTTAATAAAATAGCAAAACTACCTACTAACGGTGCTCCTCCTATTTTATTCTATCTTGCAGGCGTAACACTCTGGAATTATTTTTCAAGTTCACTACTCGGTACATCATATACTTTCACAGGAAATGCAAGTATTTTTGGAAAAGTATATTTTCCTAGACTTGTAACTCCTATCTCCGTTGTACTATCTAATTTAATGAGGTTTTCTGTACAGCTTTTATTGTTTTTACTCGCCTGGATCTATTATTTAAATAAAGGTGATGTTCATCCAAACCTTTGGATTTTGGCAACTCCGTTTCTTGTTTTATTGATGGCTCTTTTTTCATTAGGATTGGGAATGATTTTTTCAGCACTTACTACAAAATATAAAGATTTAAATATGCTGCTTGGCTTTGGAGTGAGTCTTTACATGTATGCAACTCCCGTAATCTATCCAGTATCATCACTGCCTGGTATTTTTAAAAGGTTGTCTTATTACAATCCTTTAACAGGAATTTTTGAATGTTTTAAATATGCATGGATGGGCGTAGGAGAATTTTCTCCTGTCATGCTGGTGATTAGCAGCGGAATCATTTTGATTATTTTGGCAGTGGGAGTAGTCATTTTTAATAGAGTTGAAAAAACATTCATGGATACTGTCTGACAGTTAAATGTTATTTTTAAAATATAAATTTAAAAAATATGCTGGCTTTAAAAGCAGAAAATATTTCAAAACAATATCGATTAGGACAAGTTGGAACAGGAACTCTCTCCCATGATTTAAATCGATTCTGGTACAAAGTGAGGGGAAAAGAAGATCCTTATCTTAAAATTGGTGAAACAAATGATAGAACGGCAAAAGGGAATTCTGATTATGTCTGGTCTCTCCGTAATATTGACTTTGAAATCAAACAGGGTGACGCAGTAGGAATTATCGGAAGAAATGGCGCAGGAAAATCAACTTTGTTAAAGCTTTTGAGTAAAGTGACAAAACCTACTACCGGAAAACTATATACCAATGGTCGAATAGCTTCACTCCTTGAAGTAGGAACAGGTTTTAATCCTGAAATGACAGGACGTGAAAATGTATTTTTAAACGGTGCAATTTTAGGAATGACCCGGAAGGAAATAGCCAGAAAGTTTGATGAGATCGTTGACTTTTCTGGTGTTGAAAGATATATCGATACTCCGGTAAAAAGATATTCATCAGGAATGTATGTCCGCCTTGCTTTTGCTGTTGCAGCTCATCTGGAATCAGAAATTTTGATCGTGGATGAGGTTCTGGCAGTAGGTGATGCTGAGTTCCAAAAAAAATGTTTAGGCAAAATGGGTGATGTTACAAAAGGGGAAGGAAGAACTATTCTTTTTGTAAGTCATAATATGACAGCAATCAAGGAACTCTGCAATACAGGAATACTCCTCAACCAGGGACAACTTACCTATACCGGAAATATTTTAGAAACCATTGTAGAATACCAGAAAAATTCTGAGACCCAAAGCAGATATATTCATGATGGTTCGATAGAAACTGCTATAGGCAATGAAAACATCAGAATCCTTGAATTTTCCGTTAAGCCAATGTCCGGAAATTTAATAGATATTGAATCCGGAATAGCTGTAAAGCTTAGATTCTATAATTATAAACCCGGAATAAATTTAGATGCGACTTTTGAATTAAGGACTTATGAGGAAGTACCGGTTTTTCATACCGGACCTTTAATCACTACGAATAATGATTCTGAAGCCAAAGAATACTGCGTAGAGTTTATCCTTCCCAAACATTTATTGAATGCCGGAAATTATTATTTTAAACTAATTTTTGGTGAAGATCAGAGGATCCCTCTTTACATCGCACCGAATGTTATAGGTTTTGAAGTTGAAAATGTAAAATTAGGAAAAAATATGGCCCTATCTCCTGGAATAATCAGACCTCAATTTGACTTTAGAATTTTAAAATGATATTATTTTATCTTAAATCCAATTTGATCCCATTTTGAGAATTTATGACATTCAGGATAGGTAATGCTTAGAATTTACCAGAAATACAGTAAATAAGAATGAAACTGTTACCGGAATATAAATAGGAAATTTAATAAAGTTTCAAAAAAATATAAACTACTATCAATCTTTTTTTCTGACAAATGAATAATAAAAAATATTTAGAATATATTTTAATTCTCATTACGGAAATCATTGTTTCTGTTAAATTTTACATCAACAGAAATTACTTTTTCGATGATACTTTGATATATGCCAGATATATTAAGAATTTCGCTAAAGGAGATGGTCTGGTTTATAATAAAGGAGAACTTTTTAATGGTTTAACTTCTCCTTTGTTTACCTACATCAATTTATTAATAAACTCAATTTTCAAAATTGAGAACCAGATATTACTCAATAACAGTATCGGATATTTTTTCATAAGCTTATCAATTGTCATTATTTATCTGATATTAAAGAAACTCTCTTATAATTTTTTTATTGTAGGAACAGTATTGATATTATACTCTTTAAGTAACATCTATTTGTTTTTAGGAATGGAAACCAGTTTATACCTGTTCCTAATAATGGCATTATATTATTTTTACCTCACGGAAAAATATTTATTATATTTCCTAACCGTTTCTCTAATTCTGATAACAAGGACGGAAGGAATATTTTTTGTCATTACTACAGTCTTACTATTTTTGTATGAGAAAAAAACATTCAAAAAAACATTCTTATTATATGGATTATTATCAGCATGTATTTTAGGAATACATTTTAGCTTTAATCTTTACTATTATGGAAATATTCTTCCTGATTCTTCAAAAGCAAAAATTTACCATGGAATTTCACATTATTGGGGGGATAGGTTAGATTTCTTAAAAGGAACTTTACAACTGATAACTTATGATTATGAAAACCGTAATCTTTTTAAATATTTATATTTCTTCATTATATTTTTTATACCTACAGCACTATTTTTTAAGAAAAAAAACTCATTTGATTATTTCCTGATCTTATCAAATTTATTTTTATTATTATTCTATCTTTACTTTAATGTTCCATTATATACATGGTATATAGCCCCACTTATTTTTACGAAAATATATTTTATTGTAACTGGACTTGATTACTTTATTTCAAAAATCTTTGGTAAAAAGAATAACAAGCTCACAATTATTTTTACAGGAATCTTATTATGCTTAGTATCTTTCATTCTAAATTATAATAATAAGTATATTAATTCACATGATACTCAGGATATGAAGAGGGAGAAAGATTATATTGAAATATCTGAATGGATTATAAAAAACACAGCAAATAATGAAAGCATTGGCACGGCAGAAATTGGAATTATCGGTTATCAAACGGATAGAAAAATAATTGATCTTTGTGGATTAGTTTCACGGGATAATGCTTATTATCTGTCACAAAAAGATGTAGATTCCTGGATCATAAAATATAAACCTGATTACATTCTGTTCCATGATCCAAAATGGATAATAGAGGCAGATATACCTTTAAAACACAAAAACTACCTTATTGTAGACAACTTTAATTTTAAAGGTTATAAAATGTATAAAAAATTAGATAAGTAACATGTTAAGAAAATAACATAAAATCTCAGGAAATTAGTTAAAATACAATGCAGATAACGGTAGAATTTTTAAATTCTCAGTCAGGAAAATTTATTTTGAGAAGAAAAATTTTGATTTTGTAATCTATGTAACTGCACATATCAGCGATATGTATATATTTGGAATAGAAAACAATACACGTTTATCGTATTCCCCTGTCAATTCCATATCATAATTAATTTTTAAGCTTCTCTATTACACAAACAATGAATAAATTCAATGATTACCAATAAAAAACTTGATTGTATTGATAAAATTCTGAAAAAGAATTTGGAAAAAGCTCTTATTGAAAAAAACTTTGACTTAGCATTAAGGCTTATAGAACTTTCTGCCAATTTACAATATAACTATTGTTTTCGTGAAACGTTATATGACAAAAAGCTTGAGGATTCTTTGAAAACCATTTCAGATAATTTTCTCGAAACAGTAACTATTGATGGTGATGAAGAAACAGTTATGCTGTATGATTATTTCGGATATGACAACAGAGGCCTCACCCAGCAGTATTTGAGAGCTTTAAGGCGGCTAAATAAAAGAATTATACTCGTTTTTGAAAATAAGCAAAGACAGTATAAAAATGAAGCCATACTATCTGAAATAATTGATTATAAAAATACATCCATTTATTATCTGGAAGGTGAAAACAGAATTGAAATGGCGAAAGACCTTTTCAATATTATAATAACTGAGAAACCGAAGCACATCCTCATGCATCTGATTCCCTGGGATTCCATTGCATATCTGGCTTTTTACAAAATTTCCGGTGCTAACAGATATCAGATTAATCTGACAGATCATACATTTTGGCTGGGTGTAGATATTACAGATATTAATATTGAATTTCGATCGTTTGGATTGAATTTGTCTGAACAGCTCAGAAATATTCCGGCAGAGAAAAACAGGATTTTGCCTTACTATCCTATTCTTTCAAAAGTTGATTTTCAAGGATTTGATTTTGAGACAAAAGGAAAAAAAATAATTTTCTCCGGGAGTACATATTACAAAATATTAGGAGATGGATTGGAGTTTTTGCAAACCATAGAGGAATTGTTAAAGTTAGATGAAAATCTTATTTTTGTATTTGCCGGGAGTGGTAATGATGATACGATTCAAAATTTCATTAAAGAAAACAAATTAGAAGACAGATTTTATTTAATTGGTGATCGTTATGATTTATTTGAGATCATGAAAAGAGCAGATTATTATATTTGTACATTTCCTTTAACAGGAGCATTGATGACTCAGACTGCAGTTTCTGCGCAAAAACCTGTATTTGCATATGTAAATCCAAAATATCTTTTTAATGATCTCAAAGATTTATTCTACAAATCTGATAAATTCCTGAATATTACCACTATTGATGATTTAATCAGCAGTTTTAAGGAAATTCATTTTCAAAAAAGAGCTGGTAACATTTCTGAAGATATGATTATTAATGAGGAAGAATTTGCTTATGGTCTAAAGAATATTTTAAAACATGCAAATCCTATGGAATTTCTTGAAAAAAGACAAAACATAATTCATTCGTTTAAATCATTCAATACTTTAATGATTGAGTCGGAAAATCTTTACAATCCTGCTTTTTCCAAAACATTAGATACGTATTTATCACATTGGGAAAAATTCCGAATTATTCCTAACTATCGATGGAAATATTACAGAAAACTTCTAAGAGAAGATAAAATACAATTCCTAAAAACCTTTTACTATCATATAACCAGTAAAATATGAACTTTTTAAAAAAACATATCATTCGGTTTTTATATAGCATATTACATTCTGATGCTTACAAAAGCTATAAACATAACCGAGATACTTCGTGGGCAAAATCCAATTTCAGAAATTTTGGGATACATTCAAACCTTCCTGAAATTTTCATGATCAAAAACCCTAAATATATTTCTATTGGAGATGGTTTCAGTTCTTTACATAATTTAAGACTTGAAGCCTGGGATTATTTTCAGGGACAAAAATTTTCGCCGGAGATCTGCATCGGCAATAATGTTATTTTTAATTCTGATGTACATATAGGCGCTGTCAATAAAATTACCATAGGAAATAATGTTTTGATGGCCAGTAGAATTTTCATTTCCGATCATTCGCATGGTAATATAAGTACAGAAGACTTAAAAAATGTTCCAGGTGCAAGACCTTTATTTTCAAAAGGAGAAGTAACGATTGAAGACAATGTCTGGATCGGTGAAGGAGTATGTATTCTTCCGGGGGTAACAATCGGAGCCAATTCAATCATCGGAGCCAATTCAGTTGTGAATAAAAGCTTTCCTAAAAACTCAGTGATTGCCGGAATTCCGGCAAAATTGATAAAAACATTACAAGACAGCTTATGAAAAAAATAAAACCTCTTGCTTTTTATCTCCCTCAATACCATCCAATTCCTGAAAATGATCAATGGTGGGGAAAAGGTTTTACAGAATGGACGAATGTCGGTAAAGCAAAACCTTTGTTTGAAGGCCACGAACAGCCCCTCTGTCCGGGAGAACTCGGATATTATGATCTCAGAGTTCCTGAAGTGAGGGAACAACAGGCTCAAATGGCAAAGGATTATGGGGTACATGGATTTATTTATTATCATTATTGGTTTGGAAACGGAGTACAGCTTCTTGAAAGAATTGTCAACGAAGTTTTAGAAACGGGAAAGCCTGATTTCCCATTTTGCTTTTGCTGGGCAAACGAAACCTGGTCAGGAAGATGGCATGGATTGGATAAAAAAATACTGGCAGAACAGGTTTATCCTTCAGAAAAAGATTTAAATGCACACTTCAATTATCTTTTGCCTTTCTTTAAAGATGAAAGATATATAAAAGTAGACGGTAAACCTGTTTTAGTTATTTATGATCCTTCCGATCTTAATGAAAAAGCTCCTGATTATATCTTAAAATTCCGTGCTTTGGCGAAAGACAATGGTTTTGATGACCTTTATATAATGGCAAGCAATAAGATGAGTGACAGTCTTCCCTATAAAAAAATGGGCTATGATGGAAAGATTTCCAATGCATTTCAAAAAGCATGGATTCCTTACATTGAAGGAAAAGAGTATATTTCAGGAAAAGAATATTATACCAGAAAAGTAAAAAATATTTTAGGAATAAAAAATCAGGATAAAAAACAAGACATTGAAACAAAAACTCTTACACAGGACGCATCTCTGGTGGTCAATGACATGAATTTTGTGAATGCGGATGTAGAAACATTTCCGATGGTACTGTCAAATTGGGACAATACACCAAGAAGTAGTGATAAAGGAATCATTCTCTCCAATAACAGCCCTGAAGTTTTCAGAAAGCAGTTGGACAAAGCGGTAGAATTTTTAGGAAAAGAAAATCACACAGAAAAATTTCTTATTCTCAAATCATGGAATGAATGGGCTGAAGGAAATATTCTGGAACCTGACCTGAAAAATGGATTTTCATTTATTAAAGAAATAAAAAAAGCGATAAACCGTCAGTAGTATGTCAAATCCAAAAATTTCTGTCATTGTTCCATGTTATAATCAGGCTGTATATCTTGATGAATGTTTGCAATCTGTCTTAGATTCAAGTTTTCAGCATTGGGAGTGTATTGTTATTAATGACGGTTCTTCAGACAATACAGAAGAAATTGCAAATAACTGGTTGAAAAAAGATCCACGTTTTTTTTATTACAATAAAAGAAATGAGGGAGTTTCTTCCACAAGAAATTTTGGCATTGAGAAATCAGCCGGAAAATGGATTCTACCTTTAGACGGGGATGATAAAATTGGAAAAGATTATCTGAGTTCTGCTTTAAAAAAAGCTGAGGAGGGATATGATCTTGTTTATTGCTTTGCAGATTATTTCGGATTAGTGAACAGGAAATTTGATTTGCCTGATTATTCATTTAAAGAATTATTAAAAAATAATGTAATTTTTTGTACTGCACTTTTTAATAAAGAAAAACTTCATGGCTTGCAATATGACGAAAAGATGGTTTATGGCCTGGAAGACTGGGAATTTTGGATCAGTTATTTGTCTCAAAATGATATCAAAGTATTTAGATTACCTGAGACTCATTTTTTTTACAGGATAAAGGATATTTCACGAAATCAATCAATTAATGATGATGAAAGCAAAATTAACAGCGCAAGAATGTATGTTCTGACAAAGCACAGAAAATTGTTTGATGAGTTTTATGGCAATTACTTTCACGTAATTGACAGGCTCACAAAACTTGAAGAAGAAAATACTTACTACAAAAAAATCATCAACAGCAAAAAATATAAAATGGTTGACAAAATCATTTCGCTGATTAATAAAATACAATCTCGATGATGTCAGATATAGATCTAAATCCTCTGGTATCCATCTGTATCCCTACATTTAATGGGGAAAAATATCTTCTTGAAGCATTAGATTCGGTCAGCAGCCAAACTTATAAAAATATTGAAGTCATTATTTCCGATGATCATTCAAAAGACGATACAATAAAAATCTGTAAATTATTCAAAGATCAGGCTCCATTCCCGGTACATATTTATCAGCACACTCCTGGCGGAATCGGTTCAAACTGGAACCACTCTATCGAAAAAACAAATGGAGAATACATAAAACTTCTCTTTCAGGACGATATTTTAGAAAATAACTGTATTGAAGTTATGATCAGAAATCTATTGAAACATAATTTGCAGATTGTCGTTTGTAAAAGAAGTATTGTTAATGAAGATTCTGAACCTTTAAATGCCGGTAATTGGTTTAACAAGTATTCTGATTTACAGAAGCTGGCAAATATTGATGTTAATCCATTTTATGTATTGTCCAAAAAAGACCTGAAAAAATTAAACTTTGAGATTTATTCAAGAGAAAATATAATAGGAGAACCTTGTGTGAGCCTTTTTACAAAAAGTCTCTTTAAAAAAGTGGGAAAATTTGACTCAAATCTGAAACAGGCTCTTGACTATGAATACTGGCTGAGAGTTTTAGCTAAATTTGATATTGGAATTATTGAGGAAAAACTGGTTCGTTTTAGATTTCATAAAGATCAGACTACCAACATCAATTCTGAAAATAAAGTGAGTGAAGGCTTTGCCATTGATAAAATCTTATATGGGAAATTGCTTTTTTATATTGACAGAAAATACTCAAAATATTATATTAAAAATAAATATCCACTAATCCTGAAAATTTTATCATTAAGATATAAAATATTTCCATGAAACTTGCTATCATTATCCCCTACTATAAAATAACGTTTTTTAAGGAAACGTTACTGTCACTGAAAAACCAGACCGACAGGAGATTCGTTCTGTATATCGGAAATGATGCAAGCCCTGAGAATCCTGAAAACCTTATCAGAGAAATTATACCCAATATTCCCTATCTATATTTTAACTACACTGAAAATCTTGGTGGAAGAAATCTTGCTTTGCAGTGGGAAAGAATTCTTGAGAACGTAAGGGAAGAATGGTTTCAGATTCTTGGAGATGATGACGTAATCAGTGAAAATTTCGTTGCAGAATTTTACATGAATCTTGATGAAATTGAAAAGAACAGATACAACGTTATCAAATATGCGCTTTCAAGAATTAATGATGAAAGTATAGTAACCGATGAAGGTCCACGCTTTGAGAAACTTGTTGATCCTGTTGATAATTTCATGGGAAAATTTACTGAAGGAAAGCTAAACAGTCTGAGTGAACATATTTTCAGAAAGAGCAAGTTTGACCAATATGGATTCAAGAAATTTCCTCTTGCATGGGCAACGGATGATCTTGCCATTTTAGAATTCAGTGACAGGAAGCCCATTTTTTACATTGATACAGCCATGGTTCGTGTGCGAGTGAGCGAAATGAGCATCAGTGGGCAACAGGAAAATATGCCTGAAAAATTATTTGCGATTTATCTTTTTGAGCAGTATATTGTTCAGAATTTTTATACCGAAATCCCGAAAAGTTATCTACAGAAACTGATCAACCAACAGATCAGCTATGCCTATAAAAATAAAAAAAAGCTAAAAATAAATCTTTTGAAACTCTATTTTTACCTAAAGGATTATCAAAAACTTTTAGCACTTCCAAAAACATATTATTATTTAGCTGAAAGAAAAAAATGAATCTGTTCTCAAAAATAAAAAAATATTATTACTATCTCCATTATCTTTTTTTGCTCAAAACTAATTCTTTAGTTGCAAGTCAGGTAAAAGATCCGTTGACTATTCCTATCATTATTGTCAACTATAATCAGCTGTATTATCTTAAACAGCTGATACAGTTTTTACTTAAAAGAAACTTTAAAAACATTATCGTACTTGACAATCATTCAGATTATCTGCCACTACTAAATTACTATAAAGAAATCAGCAGTAAAGTAACCGTGGAAATACTTGATCACAACAACGGTCATATGGTCTTTTTTGAAAGTACAAAACTCCGTACAAAATACGGACAAGGATTTTTTGTAGTAACCGATGCTGATATAATCCCTAATGAAAATCTTCCGGAAAACTTTATGAGTATCCTGCTCGGCACTCTTCATACTTACTTTAAAAATGTTACAAAAGTTGGCTTTGCATTGGACCTGAAAACCATTCCTGATCATTATCCTATGAAAGAAAAGGTGATTTCCTGGGAAAAACAGTTTTGGGAAATGGAAGTTGAAAAAGATCTTTATAATGCACAGATTGATACTACTTTTGCGTTGTATAAACCAGGCTATCCTTCTTCTTTCAATGGTCTCAACTTTTTAAAAGGGATGAGACTGGGGGGAAACTTTACCGCCGCTCACGGAGGATGGTATATCAACCCTGATAAATTTACCGATGAAAACCTTCATTACATAAAATCTGTTGGAAAATCAAGCACCTGGAAACTGGATGAACAAGGTCAACATGATAACAAAGGGCAGGCAAATTATGAGTAAATTTGAAAAAAAATTTTATTGACTTATTAATCTCAACACAAATTATGAATTTCACTCATATTATTACAACTTCATTTAATGTTCCCTCCCAAAGCTGGAAGCTGACAAGGGAAGGTAAAAACACCCTGACAGATGAGTGGTTTATGGACAGGATCAATATTTTTGACAAATACTGTCTTCCCTCATTTAAAAACCAAAACAACAAAAATTTTTACTGGATCGTATTTTTTGACATCAATACTCCTGATTTTTATAAAGAACGTATAAAAGAAATTGAAAAGGAACTTCCTAATTTCAAGCCTTACTTTGTGAGTGATCATGACGAAAAAAAAGTGAAACTTCTTGAGGTTATTCCTCTGTACGTAGAAAATTCAACATTTTTAATTTCGACTGATGTTGATAATGACGATATTTTACATAAAGAGTATGTTGAAACCATTCAAAAATTATATCAACCGGTTGACAATCTTGTAATTGATCTCAGAAGAGGGCTTCAGCTGACACGTAAATCTGATCAGAAAGCATTCATTACAGAATATTATTCTGCCGCTAATCCCTTTGTAAGTCTGGTGGAGAATACAAAAAATTTTAAAACGGTTACGCATTATTTTCATCATAAATACAGAGATTTCAAAAATATAACTGTTTATGACCAGAAAGCACTCTACATCCAGTTCATTCACCAGAATAATCTCATGAATGAAACATTTAACAATAAGAGATTTTCAAAAATCAATTTCGAAGAATTTGGAATACAGCCTGAAAACTATTTTAAAATTTCATTCATTGAAACATTAGTCTACAACATAAAAAGGTATTTTTCTTTTCTAATTAAAAAGCAATAATGAATATATCTGTTATCATCCCTGTCTACAACGCTTCAGAATATATTCGGAAGGCAGTAGATTCTGTCTTACAGTTTAAAGAAGTGAAAGAACTTTTACTTATTGATGACGGTTCTACAGACGGATCAGCAGAAATCTGTAAAGTAATTTCAGAAAATCAGATCCGGGTAAACTTTCTACAACATCCTGATAAAAAAAATCATGGTGTTTCAGCGACCAGAAATCTAGGGATTGATGTCGCTTCTCAGGAATTTATCACATTTCTCGATGCAGATGACTATTATCTCTCCAACAGATTTGATGCAGAGAAAAAATATCTTAACGATTCCGGAATAGATGGTGTTTTCGGAGCTCTGTCAACAGAGTTTATTTCTGAAAAAGGAAAGGAAGAATACATGGAAAAATTTTTGACTGACGGGCTCACAACAGTCCACCAGCATGGAGAAGGCAGAGATGTTTTCATGGGATTATCTGAGGTTAATCGGGATTTCGGAACTTTTTTTTCAATGATTGCACTGACTGTCAGAAAGGATGTTTTAGATAAAAATAATTTACGGTTAAATGAAAAACTTAAAATTGGAGAAGATAAAGAGTTCATTATAAAGCTTTCTTATTACGCCTACCTTAAATCCGGTTTTATAGATACACCTGTTGCCGTACGTACCGGACACGAAGATAATACCATCACTAAAATTAAAAACAACTCACAAAGTTTCTTTCATCATCAGTATTTAATGTATGAATCACTTTACAATTGGGCTTTAAACAAGAAAGATATTCCGGAGTCAGCTACAGAATTGTTTAAGTACAAATTCATGTTTTCAAAAATAGCCAGTAAAAGCGGTCTTTCAAAATATGCTCATTTTATAAAATATGGTATCTTTAATCCTAAACTTTTCAAAACAAGATACCGTTACTATGCTTTAAGAGAAAATCCGAAGGAATAAACAGAACGAGACTCAGGATTTTTAAGATGCTATAAGGCTTATGATAATACTGCAGGTGTAAAGAATTGAGATTACCTATTATTGACTTCAATAGTACAAAAGACATGAGAATCATTACGAGAATCAAAAAAAAAATTAAGCTTCTGTTACATTCCGGGTCAAAATACCACTGTCCGTACTGTGGTTATAATTCCAAAGATCTTAAGATTGTAGGTCATGATCTAAAAGTGCTGAGAGATCTACAGGTAGTTGGTGGAGGCAAAAGAGCAGCAGGATGTTTTAAATGTGGATCACGAGACCGCGAAAGGTTGCTGTATGCCTTTATCATTGGAGAACTTAAGCTTCCAAAGAACACTTCGATTCTTCATATTGCGCCGGAGCCTAAATTATCGGGAGTAATCTCAAAGCAGGATTTTGAAGAATATATCTGTGGTGATCTTTTTACAGAAGGTTATCAATACCCTGATTATGTAAAGAATATCAATGTTCTTGATATCCCTTATGAAGAAACCCATTTTGATTTAGTGATATGCAATCATGTTTTGGAACATATTCCTGATGATGAGAGAGCAATAAAAGAAATTTACAGGGTACTGAAGCGCGGAGGAAAAGCAGTTTTACAGGTTCCGATTTCTAAGAATCGTAATGTTACTTTTGAGGATTTCTCCATATCGGATCCTAAAAAAAGAGAAGAGATGTTCGGACAGTTTGATCATGTCAGAATCTACGGACAGGATTATATACAAAGGTTAGAAAATGCCGGCTTTCAGGTCAGCAGAATAAATATATCAAAAGATTATAAAAAATTTGGAATAAATCCGGATGAAGATATTTTCTTTTGCGAAAAACGATGAAAAAATAAATTATTATGTGTGGAATTGCAGGGATTATAACCCGTAATGCAGAAAATCATGCTGAAGAACTCAAAAAAATGACAGATGCCATTGCGCATCGTGGACCGGATTCTTCAGATTTCGAATTTTATGAAAATGCAGCATTGGGTCATCGCAGGCTCTCTATTATTGATCTTTCAGAAAATGGAAAACAGCCCATGTTTTCTTCAACAAAAAATGAATGTATCGTTTTAAACGGAGAAATTTATGGTTATCAGAAACTGAAAAACCAATATTCCGACTATTCTTATCATGGAAATTCGGACACAGAAGTCATTCTGGCAATGTACCACAAAAAAAATGAAAAGCTGATTCATGATCTTCCCGGAATGTTTTCGTTTGCCCTGTGGGATGACAAAAAACAGGAACTTTTCTGTGCAAGGGACCGTTTTGGAGAAAAACCTTTTTATTATGCAATAGGAGAAAAAAACGAATTTATTTTTGCATCCGAGATCAAAGCTATTTTAGCATCAGGATTGATTCAACCCAAAGTGAATCATGAAGCACTTTCTCATTATCTCCAATATGGATACGTAAGTACTTACCATAGTATCTATAAAAATATCTACACACTCCCTCCCGCTCATCAGCTTATCTGGAAGGAAGGAAAAGCCTTCATATCAAGATATTACAGTATTCCTGAAAAAGACAGCGTTCTCAGCTTATCTGATGCTAAAGAGGAATTTGTATATCTTTTAAAAAATGCAGTTCAGAAACAACTGATCGCTGATGTGGAAGTCGGAAGTTTTTTAAGCGGAGGATTAGACTCTTCATCAATCGTGGCTTTGGTTTCCGAATTTTCACCTAAGCAGACTACCATAAGTTTCGGATATGATCATACTGACAGCGAACTGAAATATGCCAGGGAGATTGCTGAAAAATACAGGACAAATCATATTGAAATCCATGAAAAAAAGAAAGATCTCGCTACTTCCTTACTAAAGGTAACCCCTTATCTGGATGAGCCGTTTGCAGACCGTTCTTTTATTCCTCATTATGAAATCTGCAAAGCTGCACGGGAAAACCTTACCGTAGTACTGTCCGGAGATGCAGGCGACGAATTATTCGGGGGTTATCATTTTTACAAAGGAGAATATCAATTAAGAAATCATTTCAGCTATCATAATATTATTGCCAAATTTGGTCTCCGCATGTATCAGAAATTAAGACCGGTTTCTTTTTACTCAAAGAAAAATCTGGAGCATGATACTATTTTAGATTTTCATCAGAATTTTGTCAGAAATTCATTTAACAAAACGGAGAGAACCCAACTCGGTATATCAGCTGATTATCAGCAGCCATACAGTTTTACTCCTGATCCTGATTCACTGAATGACATTATGAGAACAGATCTTGAAAAATTTGTACCCGGAAATATGATGGTAAAATCAGACCGTATGGCGATGGCCAATTCTCTGGAAGTAAGAACTCCTTTTCTGGATATCGATTTTGCAGAATTCTGTATCCAGCTTCCGGAACAGTTGAAAATTGAAAAGGAAAACGATAAGATCATTCTCCGGGAATCGATGAATTCTTACTGGACAGAAACCATCAGAAACCGAAATAAACAGGGTTTTGGAATGAGTGCAGAAACCTGGTTTGAAGAAAAAGGTATGATCAGGCTTTCTGATGACCTACTCAAAGATAAGGACCAGAAAATATTTAATATTATCGATTTTAATGCTGCACAAAAGTTTCTGAAAAAAGATAACAAACATTGGAATCTCCTGCAACTGGCACTCTGGGCATATAATAATAAATCTGTATTGTAATGATGGAAATCTCTGTAATTATACCGGTTTATAACGCTTCTGAATTTTTGGAAAAAGCTGTAGATTCAGCTTTGCAGCATGAAGAAGTAAGAGAAATTATCCTGATTGAAGATAAATCTACGGATAATTCTCTGGAAATTTGTCGAAAACTGGCTTCTAAAAACCCTAAAATATTAGTATATCAGCATCCTGACAAAGAAAATCATGGTGCTGGAGCAACAAGAAATTTAGGTATTGAAATGGCTCGTTCTAAATACATTGCATTTCTGGATTCCGATGACTTTTATCTTCCGAACCGCTTTGATGCAGAAAAACAGCTTTTTCAAGACCACAAAATCGATGGAGTTTTCGGTGCGATAGGTGTAGAATATTTATCAGAGAAGGGAAAGCAGGAATATGAAATCAAATTTAACAATGCCAGTCTTACCACAGTCAATTATTCAGCAGAAGGGGAAGAGATTTTCAGAGGCCTGTTAGGCTTGACACCGAAGGTTTTCGGCACGTTTTTTCACCTGAATGCATTAACAGTTCGAAAATCTGCAGTTACGGACAATAATCTTAGTTTCAACAGTGATCTACGCGTTCATCAGGATTCTGATTTCATTATTAAACTTGCTTATCACTGTCATTTAAAATCCGGAATAATTGACCGAGCTGTTGCTGTAAGAGGCATTCATGATAACAACAGGATTACGAAAATTATAAAATACTCTTCACAATATAATGAGCGTCAGTATTTACTTTGGAATTCTCTTTATCACTGGTCAGAAACAGTAGAACTGTCCGCTGATGCCAAAGAATATCTCTTATTACAGAACCAGGCTTTTGAACTGGCAAATAAAAAGGGGATGCAGAAAATAACAAGTTTACTGTTTGCTGTCTTTTCGAATCCCCGAATTTTAAAAACAAAATACAGATTTACCTACACGAACAATGCAGCTCAATAATCTACAGATATTAAGAGGGATTTCAGCATTACTCGTTTGCTGTTTTCATTTTCGTGAGGATCTTAATTTTTCAAAACTGAATTTGGGTGAATTATTATTCAGTCAGGGAAGTATTGGTGTTCCCGTATTTTTTGTCATCAGTGGTTTTATCATGACCTTTACAACGCAAAAACTAAATTTTGAGCAAGGAAAAACCTTCAAAAATAGTATCCTGTTTTACAAAAAAAGAATCATCCGCATTATTCCGTTATATTATCTGCTTACATTTTTATGGATTCTAATCGGTGGAAATATACTCCTGTATTTCAAAGGAGAACTTTTTTCAAGACTTATCCATTCTTTACTGTTTTTACCGCAGAAGGAGATGTTCCCCGTTTTATATCTCGGGTGGTCTCTTAATTTTGAAATGTTTTTTTACCTCATCTTCGGCGTCTCGGTTTTATTTAAATCCTATAGATATTTTTTCATCATCGTATTTTTCATGGCTACCTATATTGTAGGTCTTTCATTTAAATTTGACCATGCAGTGATGCATATGGTAACCAGCATCCTCAATCTTTACTTTATAACCGGGATTATATTTGCTTTAATTTTGAAGAATAAGACGATTTCTGTTAGAAATGCAAAATTGATATCATGGGCAGGTATTGTTCTTTTTACATTCATGTTTCTCCAGATACTCCCTTTAAAAAATCAGTTCTTATCTCTGGCGATCATCTCACTGTTTGTATTTTCATTTCTTTTATTTGACTTCTCGCTGCGTATAAAAGCTAACAGATTTTTTGTTTTTATTGGGAACATATCTTATTCATTATACCTCTCACATCCATTTGCAGATGTTATTTTTAAGAAAATAAAAATAAATTATGAGATCCTGAAGCTACCCTATTTTCTACTCAAAATAATATTTGTAATCGTTATTGCTTCATTTTTTTATTATTTTGTAGAGAAAAAAATAACGCAATATTTAAAAGAAAAGCTAAAAAATGCATAACCTGATGAAAATTTCTGTAATCATCCCTGTATACAATGCCGAAAAATATGTTACTCAGGCAGTAGAATCAGCTCTACAGTTTGATGAGGTATTTGAAATAATTTTGATTGAAGATAAATCTCCTGACAATGCATTGGAAGTATGCGAAAATCTGGCATTAAAATATAAAAGAGTAAAGCTTTACCGACATGCTGACAAAGAAAATCACGGGGCCGGAGAAACACGAAATCTTGGTATAGCCAAAGCTTCCGGAGATTTCATAGCGTTTCTGGATGCAGATGATTATTATCTTCCCAACCGTTTTGATGCAGAGAAAGAATTATTCAGAGACCCTAAAGTTGACGGTATCTACGGGGCAATGGGTGTTCACTATTATTCAGAGAAAGCAAAGAAAGAGTATTATAAAATTTTCGGAGACCGTTTAACTACAGTGTATGAAAAACATGAGCCAAAGGAGGTATTTCCAGGGCAGCTTAATATGAAGGGTAGTTTTGGACTTTTTACGCTCAACTGCCTAACAGTCAGAAAAGAAAGCCTGATCAAAAAATTGAATTCCCATTTTAAAGCTCACCTAAGACTTCATCAGGATACCGAGTTTTTATTCAGGCTTTCCTATTATCTTGATCTTTATCCTGGAATTCTGGATAAAGCTATTGCTGTACGGGGTGTTCATGAGAACAACCGAATCACGGCAGTCGATGCAAAAAAAATAAAGCCCGCGACAACAAAAGTTCTGCTTTGGAGAGCGGTCAACCAATGGGCACAGAACGAAAATACGATTTCTGATGATGTAAAAATACATATCGGGAGGATGGAAAGGAGTTATGAAATTGCTCTTGCTCCTACATTAAAGAAATGGGCCATGATCTCAAAATATCTTATAACAGATTATCCAAGTATCCGTTCAGGAATTTATAATATTAATTTCAGGGAGTATCTTTTCTGAAAAGTTTTGATTTCAGCTTATTGAGAACCAGTTTTAAGGTTGTGGAAAAGCTGATTTTAGAGAAATCAGTAGTCTGATTGTACAGTTTAATATAAAATTCATGTTCCGTGATAATGAATAGATACTCATCTCTTCTTTTTGTCAAAACAGAATACATTTCATCATCATCTGCAAACTCCCGCTGAAGTAAAGACATCAGCTTTTCTAATTTTCTCATTTGGGCTCCGCCTTTATCGGTCGTCCATATTCCTGTTCCAACTCTGTAGTCAGCCATGTTTAGCGGAATATATTTTATTTTCCCTTTTTTAGCAACCATCATTTGCAGAGGATAATCAAAGAGAGGAGCTTCAGCATACCATTTCGGCAGATTCATGTGTTCCGCTCTCATCATTACGGATGGAGTATACATCATAGATCCTCTAACAAGATCTGTAATGGTATAGGTCGCTTCCTCTTTTTCTTTGGGTGCCTGTCCGATTATCTTCCCGTCTTGGATCCTGTCGACCTGGTGAAAGCATATGGAATAATCGCTGTTTTCTTCTAAAAACTTAGCCTGAACCTGTAATTTTTTAGGATCTGTCCAGTAATCATCTCCTTCACAGAAAGCAATATATTTTCCGCTGCATTGAGGAAATGTATAAATATAATTCGGGAGAACGCCCATATTTTCGTGAGCAAGAAGTTTTATTCTGTGTCCATTTTCATGATTCTCGATAAGGTCACGTATGATTTTTACGGTATCATCTGTGGAACCATCGTCTGAGATAACAACTTCATATTCAAATGAGGTTTCCTGCATTAAAAGACTCTCAACGGTTTGTCTGATAAAATTCTGCTGATTGTATGTCAATGTACAGACACTTACTAATGGTTTTTGCATTTTAATCGTTATTATAAAATTAGCGGTACGGTCAGTGAAAATCCATCAGGCCTCTTCGAAAAGCATTGCTGTTTCACTCATTGTGTTTTAACAAAGGCAAAAATAAAACTTTTTATCTGATTTTAATATCTATAAATATAAGAAGCCTTATTTAAACGATATCATGACGGTTCAAGACATTAACCTGTATATAAAATGCAATCTGGTTTATTATCAGAATCTTTTGTTTTAGCTACACTTGGTAATTGATTCAAAAAGATTTTGATCACATCTTATTAAGTGAATTTGGATCAGAAAAGAATTTTTTATTGTATGATTCAAATAATTATCTTTGTATTACAAATATGAATAAAATTAAATCCGGTCTATGCTTCATACTATTTTTGAAAAAATTCAGAGAAAACAGCAGCTCTCATTACTTAAGAAGCACCCTCAGGTATCTTTAGGAAATATCAGACTGGGAATAAACGATCATTTCATACTTTCTCCCGATTTAAACAGAATGATAATCGGGAAATCGGTCAGTCTGAGAAATTATATTCATATACTTGTTGGGAATCGTGCGACCTTAGAAATTGGAGACCATGTTTTCATGAATAACTTCTGCTCAGTCAATTGTCTGGAATCAATATCAATCGGAGAGAATACTTTGTTTGGCGAAAATGTAAAACTGTATGATCACAACCATTCTCACACTGACAGCCCGGAATTTAAAATTCACCATTCTGAATTTAATACAGCTCCCATAAAAATTGGCAAAAACTGCTGGCTTGGAAGCAACGTGACAGTTTTAAAAGGAGTGACAGTGGGTGACAACTGTATTATAGGAGCAGGATGCACACTGTATAAAGATATCCCTGAAAACACGACTGTAATTAATCAGCAGCAGTTAACAGTAAAATCCGCTGTCAGATGAAATTTACTGTTCTTATAGCCCACTATAATAATTCATTATATTTTAAAGACTGCTATGATTCTTTAACCGGACAAGTTTACAAAAACTGGAACGCTGTAATTCTGGACGACGGATCATCCGAATCAGAAAAAAAAACAATACAGTTAGTTATTGCAGGAGATCACAGGTTTACCTATTATGAAAATGAGAAAAACTCAGGTGTAGGAATTACGAAAAAGAAACTGATCGATCTTGCAGAAGGAGATATATGCGGATTTGTAGATCCGGATGATGCAATTCTGCCATCGGCAATCGAAAATTGCGTAAAGGTTTTCAGACGTAAAAAAGATGCCGTACTGGTCTATTCAAAATTCATGAAATGTGACGATAAGCTTAACCCTTTATTTCCGTTCAAATCTGCAATGCAGGTAATCAACAAAGATCCGTTTTTTTTCAATTATCCGATTCAGATTGCCCATTTCGTCGCTTTTCGAAAAGATATTTATGACACTACTGAGGGAATGAACAGCGATCTTAAGATCGCAGAGGATCAGGATCTGTATTTAAAATTATACGAAAAAGGAAAAGTATATTTTATCAACGACATCAATTACCTTTACAGAACGCATTTAGGCGGAATTTCTCAAAATGATAACAGAAAAAAATCACATGATTATTTTGCACAGGTTATATTCAATACCATGAAGCGTCGGAATCTCAGAAGCATCAACGGAAAAAAAATCCCTGACTGTTATGATAACGCTCAGCAAATATTTGACCTGATTAATTATCAGAATTCAATCCTTTTCAGAATCAAAAAAAAGATTGTTATTATTCTACAAAAAATCTTCAGCTAAATGTCAGACCAAAAAAAAATAAAAATACTCTTCAGGCATCGTTCCATGGAAATGGGAGGAGTGGAAAAAGTAGTTCTCAGCCTGCTCAACAATCTCAACAGAGAAAAATTTGAAATGACGGTTTGTCTGAATATGAATCAGGGAGAACTCCGTGATGAATTCCCTGATCATGTACGGAAAGTTTACATTGCGGAAGGTAAAGAAAGTTTTTCTAAAAATGAAATCATTAAAAAATTCCAGCTTTTTAAAAGAAGAATAAAACTCTGGAAGGCCGAAAAGAATCCAAAGGTTGCAGATCTTATACTTAAAGAAAAATATGATGTGGAAATTGCTCCTTCTTTTGCTATTTTTTCTGCAGTATTAAATTCTTCGAATAAAAATTCAAAAAAAATAGGCTGGTTTCACTCAGAAATTAATGTTCCTAAACTTCAGCCTGCCGTTCCCAATATTTTAGACAGTTTTCCAAGGTTTGATCATATCATTTACTGTTCGCAGAAAATTAAAAATATGATGCATCATTATTATCCTGATTTAAAGTATCCTGCTGAGGACGTTGTTATCAACGCTATTCCTATTGATGAAATTAAGAGAAAAGCTGAAGAAAAGACTAAACAGTTTCCTGAAGGTCCTGTATTTATCTCTATCGGAAGGCTTCACACGAGAAAAGGGTTCCATAAATTAATTGATGCCCATAAAAAACTTACGGATGAAGGTTTCCGGCATTCCGTAATTGTGATCGGTGGTGGCGAAGAGATGGAGAACCTCACCCATCAGATTGAGCAGAATGATGTAAAGAATACCTTCTTTTTATATGGAAATCAAATGAATCCCTATCCGTACATTAAAAAAGCTGATTATTTTATTTTACCTTCAGAGTCTGAGGCATGGCCATTAGTGATTGCAGAGGCACTCATTCTTCAGAAACCAATCATTGCAACGAATGTAGGAGATGTAGGGGATATGATAGAGGATGGAAAAACGGGTTATCTTATTCAGTATGATACTGAAGAAATATATCAAGCCATGAAAAAATTCCTTACAGAGCCTAACCTCGTTTCTCATATTAAACAAAATCTGACAGATATTGAAAAGCAGTTTGACAATCAGAAGATTTTTGATGCTGTTGAACATATCATTACTAACTTAGTAGAAAATTAGAATATGCTGTTATTATTATACCGTATAATTCTCAAGATGCATACTTCTTATCAGTATATGATTCAGAGAATTTATCTGAAGGTATGCATTGCCAAAGGATTAAAAGTAGGTAAAAATGTACGCTTTGTCGAAGTTCCTGAATTTGGCACAGAACCATTTCTTATTGAAATCGGTGATGAAACTACGTTCTCAAATAACATCAGATTCGTTAATCACGACGGTGGGCAGAATGCCTTACACTTTTTTGAAAAATATAAAGATGTAAGAACCTTTGGGAGAATTAAAATAGGTAAACAATGTCTTATAGGAGCCGACACGATTATCATGCCTGGTATAGAAATGCAGGACAACTGTGTTTTGGGAGCAGGATCGATTTTGACAACATCAATGCCCAAGGGAAGTGTATTTGCAGGAGTGCCTGCTAAATTCATCTGTACCATCGAAGAATATGGCGACAAATTACTGAAAAACAATGTAATGTACCCAAGAGAACTTGAAGCATCCCGGACCAAACTCGATGCATATATTAAAGTACATCTTCCCAAAACTTATAAACCTGTAAGAAAATAATGGCCGAAAAGAAGAAAATACTTATCCGGATAGGATCTCTGCGTCATGGCGGAGCTGAAAAAGTACTGGTGACTTTTCTGAAAAATCTTCCCGAAGACAAATACGAAATTGACTTACTTTTAAATTTATATTCCGGTAAATACCTGAGTGAAGTACCGGAATGGATCAATGTCATTTACCTGAATAAGGGAGAAATGATCACCACCAACCGCCTTCAGGATATTCCTGAGAAAGCAGCGAGAGTGATTTTCCAGGGAGTTTTAAAGGAATTTCCTGATCTTCTTTATACGTTGATACTTAAAGATAAAAAATACGACATTGAGTTTGCAGCAATCCATGGGATGAGAGACGAAATACTGCATTCAACCAATCACTCTTCAAAAAAAATTATTTGGATCCACAACGATCTTTCTCAGGTAAAAGAATATACTGATGAAGAAATCCAGAAATTTTTTGGGTTTGATTCTATAATGGTAATTTCGAAGAAAATAGAAAAGCTTTTTTATGATTTAGCAAGAAATGAAACTGAAAGACAGAAAATCATCAAGATTTATAATCCTTTAGATACAACAGAAATCTTAGCTAAGTCTCAGCAGCCGGTTATCAATTATACGTTTGATGAAAAAATCCCGACATTCATTTCTGTTGGAACTGTTTTTCCTCAAAAAGGTTTTGACCGACTTTTAAAAGTCCACAAAAAACTGCTTGACGAAGGTTTAATACATAAGATTTTAATCATAGGGGACGGTTATGATTTTGAAAACATCAAACATCTGAAGACAGAACTTGGAGTTGACGAAACTGCAACAATGCTGGGTTTCACAGACAATCCTTATCCTTACTTTAAAAATGCTGATTTTTATATTTTAAGCTCAAGGTATGAGGGCTTTCCTACTGTTTTATTTGAAGCGATTACATTAAAAAAGAAAATCATAGCAACTGAAGTTTCAGGAGTCAATGAAATGCTGAATAACGGGGAGCTGGGTTTAATTATAGAAAATTCGGAAGAAGGAATTTATCAGGGAATGAAAAAAGCACTGACAGAGCCTGAATATTTCGCTGTCTTTACAGAGAAACTTCAACATTATACAATGCCGTTTAATCTTGATCATTCTGTGGCGAGAATAGTATCCGTTTTAGATGAATTATAATTAAAATTTAATCTGAATAAAAATAAAAGAGAATCCTTAAATTTGCTGCATGCCCAAGAATTATTCAATCATACAAAAAGATTTTTACAGAGAAAGCGGAGAATGGCTTTCCCCCATTCAGATTTTACTTAAATGTATCAATCCTAACCTTCATTTTATATATCTTCTCAGAAAGGCTCAAAAATTTGATAAAACCCCTCTGTTAGGATTTTATTGGAAAATTGTTCTGAGACATTTTCAGATTAAATATGGTTTTCAGATTTATCCGGAAACTCAGATTGGAGAAGGTTTGTATTTAGGACACTGGGGAAGCCTGGTGGTAAATCCTAAGGCTGTAATCGGAAAAAACTGCAACATAGCCCAAGGCGTGACCATAGGACAGCAGAACCGTGGTAAAAATGAAGGTTTTCCTATTATTGGTGATAATGTATGGATAGGTCCCAATGCTGTCATTGTTGGCAGTGTCACTATTGGAAATAATGTTTTGATTGCACCGAATTCCTATGTAAATACAGATGTACCGGATAATTCTATAGTTGCAGGCAATAAAGCTAAAATATATCCTACTGGAAATGCTACAGAGGGATATATCAACAACAGGGTAGAATAATTAGATATTATCCTGATTTTTATATTAAATAATGTTAAAAATGATGGTAAATTTACAAAAAACTATATTTTTGTATGATTATTGATGCAGTCTATTGAATTTAAAAATAATATTAAACGAAACAATAATTACAAACTTAAAATTTTAATTTATGACAAATTCGTACGAAGTTATTTTCGAAAACAACAGAAAATGGATAGAATCTAAAACAGGTGATAATCCGAATTTTTTCGAAGAACTTGCTAAAACTCAGACTCCTGAATATCTTTATATCGGATGTTCAGACAGTAGAGCTACAGCAGAAGAGCTTATGGGAGCTAAACCGGGAGAGGTATTCGTTCACAGAAACATTGCCAATGTAGTGAATGCTTTGGACATGAGTGCTACAGCTGTAATTGAATATGCTGTACAGCATTTAAAAGTAAAGCACATTGTTGTATGTGGACATTACAACTGCGGAGGCGTAAAGGCAGCAATGACTCCTCAGGATCTTGGAATTTTAAATCCATGGCTGAGAAACATCCGCGATGTTTACAGAATTCACCAGAATGAATTGGATGCTATCGAAGATGAAGACAAGCGTTATGACAAACTTGTAGAGCTGAATGTTCTTGAACAGTGCATTAATGTTATCAAAATGGCTTGTGTACAGGAAAGGTATATCCTTGAAGAATATCCTATTGTACATGGATGGGTCTATGATCTAAGAACCGGTAAAATCATTGATCTTGAGATTGATTTCGAAAAAGTTTTGAAAGACATCCAAAAGATTTATAATCTCAGCGAAGATTCATGGATCATGAGCAGAAAAAAATAACCAAACCATGGTAAATTTTTGAATAATGAAATTCTGGAGTATTATTACTTTGATGATTGTCCTCAACTTTACAGCATTGCCCAGCATTGCTGCTATTGCTGACTGGGATATCATGAGAACAAATGTAATAGTAAATGAAGAAGAAACTCATTCTCATTATTCGTCCCTATTTTCAGTTTGCGAAAAGACACTTCCAAAAACTTTGAATGTTTATGATTATCTGAAGTTTTTTGAGCCCGATCTGGAAGGTAGATCTTTTTTAGTGGTAGATGACACTTTTCATCTTCCACCTTTTCTTACTGTATTTTCACCTCCGCCAGAAGCATAGTTTTATATCTATAAAATATTCATAATCGTAATGATGGTGAATATTTTGTGTTCCAAAATTATTCCCAATTTTGTACGTTTGATTGTAATCAGTCATTCTACACTGCCTTTTTCGTTATTCATGAAAAAATCAAAATCTTTCTTTGGAGGAATTCAGGAGAATTTCCCGTCAGGCCTCGTTGTATTTTTAGTTGCGCTTCCGCTCTGTTTAGGTATTGCATTAGCATCAGGCGCACCGCCTTTATCAGGTATAATATCCGGTATTGTCGGAGGGATATTGATAGGAGCGATAAGCAATTCGAATGTATCTGTATCGGGGCCAGCTGCAGGGCTGACAGCAATTGTTTTAACAGCTATCACAGATCTTGGGGCATTTCAGCTTTTTCTTTGTGCCGGGATTATTGCCGGACTTATCCAGCTTATTTTAGGATTTGTAAGAGCAGGAAGTATTTCCAATTATTTCCCAAATAACGTGATTGAAGGCATGCTTGCCGCAATTGGAATTATCATTATTCTGAAACAGGTTCCTCATGCATTGGGATTCGATAAGGATTATGAAGGACATGAGTCCATTTTTGATAATGGATTGAATTTCGGGTATTTTAACGAATTAGTGGAAGCAGTTCATCCTGGTGCCATTATAGTAACGTTGGTTTCTGTCGCACTACTTTTAGCGTGGGATAAAATTCCATTTTTAAAAAGAAAGAAAATGCTTCCGGGTGCTCTGGTGGCGGTAGTAGCAGGTATTTTAATGAATGAGGTTTTCAAAATGACTGGTAGTTCTTTCGCAATTAACACGACTCATCTGGTTTCTCTTCCTGTCCCTCAAAGTATTTCAGATTTCAAAAATCTGATTGTAATGCCTGACTTTAATGGATTCACTAATATAAAAGTCTGGATAGCTGGAGCGACTATTGCAATTGTTGCATCGATTGAAACCCTGCTTTGTATTGAAGCTTCAGACCGGTTGGATGTACAGAGAAGAATAACCGATACCAACCTTGAACTGAAAGCTCAGGGAATCGGAAATCTGGTAAGTTCACTGATTGGAGGACTTCCTATGACTTCCGTGGTGGTAAGAAGTTCTGCCAACGCTAATGCCGGAGCAACTTCTAAATTTTCTACGATGATTCATGGTGTTTTGCTGTTGGTCTGTGTACTCTCTATCCCTTTTTTATTAAATCTGATTCCATTGGCTACATTGGCAGCAGTATTAATTCTAGTAGGATACAAGCTGGCAAAACCGGCGACATTCTTACATTTCTGGCACTTGGGAAAATTTCAGTTTATCCCATTTGTTGCTACAGTTGCCGCAATTGTTGCCACTGATCTTCTGAAGGGCGTGGGAATCGGTCTTGCTATTTCAGTATTTTACATTCTCCAGGGAAACATGAAGCGTGCCTATTATCTAAGCAAGGAGAGACTGGATAATGCTGACGGGATTACCATCAGATTAGCTGAAGAAGTTTCTTTTCTCAATAAAGCAGCCATAAAAAAGACATTGAAAAACATTAAGGCAAATTCAACAGTAACTATTGATGCAACTGGAACCTCTTATATTGCCACCGATGTACTGGAAATGATTCAGGATTTTGCCAATATAAGGGCAAAAGAAGAAGACATCAATGTAGAACTTATGGGTTTTAAAACTTCATACAGAGATTATGAGACTGATGAAGAGTCTCATATCATTATCACACATACGAGAGCGATGTAAGTATATGGACAGATTACCTATCCAAGTTCGGTGGGTAATCTGTCTTTATAAAATTTTGTAAATATATTTTTGTGATTATTTACCATTGAATGCCGACATGGTATTCCCTATTCCGGCAAATACAAAGGACAGGCATGCTTTAGAAAACTTTTCAATTCTTTCTTCTAACTTTTCTGATTCTTCTCCGCTCCATGTTCCCAAAACATAATCCACCTGCTTACCTTCAGAAAACTCAGCAGAGATCCCAAAACGAAGTCTTCCGTAATTTTGGGTCTTTAAACTTTCATGAATACTTTTAAGACCGTTATGTCCTGCATCAGAACCCTTCATTTTCATTCTTAAAGTCCCAAAAGGCAGCGCAAGATCATCGGTAACAATCATCACATTTTCTAAAGGAATATTTTCTTTCTGCATCCAGAACTTCACTGCATTTCCTGATAAATTCATATAGGTGTCAGGTTTCAGTATCAAAACTTTTCTTCCTTTATATTTTCCTTGAGCCATCCAGCCAAAGTTAGAGGTATTAAAAGAGACCTCAAGAATTTCCGCTATTTTGTCGGCGATCTTAAAACCTATATTGTGACGTGTATTTTCATATTCCGGACCTTTGTTGCCCAGCCCGACAATTAAATATTTCATTGAGAAATTTTTTGTAAAATTAAGAGATATTAAACAAAAAACTCAATCCTGTGGAGGATTGAGTTTTTTTATTTTTAAAATAAAATATTACAAAGGCTTGTAAATATAATTTACACTGAATCCCTGGGTCATATAAGTCTGAGCATCATATCTGTATACTGTTGACAAAATCACCGGACTTGGGATAATATCCATTAAATCTGTGATGGATATTCTCTTCGGACTGTTCGGAGATAGAATAAATGATTCAGCATCACCTGAAGGCTCTGAGATAAGTCTCGATACTTTATATGCAAAAGGCAGTAATGTAAAAGGGCTGATCTGAGAATCATAGTTCAGAAATTCGTAACTGTATTTTTCAGTTACAGGACCATTGACACCAGCATTAATTTCACCATAATGTCTTTCAGCTTTCGAAACATTATCACCCAAATAAGTGTACCACGTTTTGCTGTAATCCTGATACACAAAAGGAACACCGGATACTTCTACACCGGTTCTCATATTGATCATATCAAATTTACCTGTTGCAGAACTGTATGACAGATCATAAAGTGATTTTGTTCTTTCACTGAGAAGATAAGGGCCTGCAGGTGTAGTGGGTGGTACTGCAGGTGTTCTTTTGTAAGTTGATCTGTTTTCAGAAATAATTGTTAATCTTCCTAAATTACCATACGTGAATAATTGTGAATATACAATACTGTCATCATCAATTGTTCCGTTATTATCAAGATCCAAATGGCCGTTAAAAGTAATCTGGCTGATCTTATCGCCACTCCACATAACATTAATCACAGAGTTTTTCCCTGTAATAACTTTAGACAAAAGTAATCCGTTATATTGATATTCTGCGATAGTTGCAGCATCGGTAACTTCTCTGAATAGGGCTCTCGGACCGTTAAAACCACTTGTTTGATTTAGGTCTACCAATGGATTACCTTCTTCATCAGTCAGATCCTTACATGAATGAACGGACGAGATGCCCGCGACAAGTAAAATAAAGTAGAAAAGTTGTTTCATTTCAGAAAGATTATTTATAATTCCACAAATATAATTTTTTTTTAAATAAAAATTGTGTTTTACTTCACATTCTCGTAAAATAACCGTAAAAAAATTAGTATTCAAATATTGATTCCTGATTAATCGTGAAATATTATCATATAGATTTTTCATTTTAAAAGGCTGACAGGACAACATAATCATCCCGTCAGCCAGATAATTTAATATGCTGGATTTTGAGGAAAATTCTTATTCTGATTTAAATCAATTACTGTTTGTGGAATCGGCCTCAAGATTTTCTGCGCTCCGTTATTTCCATTGAAATTTCCGGCACTGGTGATCTTATAATTATACAATACTGTTCTTGCTACCAAAGTACCTGTCCGTTTCAGATCAAACCAGCGGTTATACTCACCCAGCATCTCCCTTCCTCTTTCATCCAATATATAATTCATGTTAAATTCAGCTAAATTGGCATTGGGTACGCCCGCTCTGTTTCTGACAACATTTAATCTTGCCAGACCTGTAACCGGATTTCCAGCCTTAAGATATGCTTCTGCAGCGATAAGATAAGTATCTGCCAGTCTTGCAACAATAATATCTCTTGTACTGACAGGTCCTGTACTTGAAGGAGTCGTTAAAGCGGGATCGTCAAATTTTTTCACAGGAATTGTCTGATAATCTAAGTTTTTGACCAAAGTATATGCCGCATCATACGTTCCTTTGTCATGATAAACAAATCCCGCAGCCAATTTTGGGGCATTGGCAGTCATCCAGGCTGATTTATCTGCTGCAGTATACCATAATGGCTCATAAAAATGTTTTATTTTCAGATTGGTCTTATCTGCAACCCGGAAAAAATCATAATATTTTTCATAAACAACATTCATAAAAGTTGATTCCCATCTCAAATCTCCCTGCTTAAATAATTCTAAAGCATATTTTGTAGGACATAGATTATAACTTCTCAGCGGAGCAGAGCCCTGAGTTTCGGCGCCTCCTAAATAGGAACTGAAGTAATAAAACTGTTTGTTTCCCAATGTTGAAGGAGAAGTAGTTGTCGATTTTAAATCATACTGTACAGAGAAAACTGTCTCAGCATTCAGATCATTTCCCGGATAGAAAAGTTGAGAAGGTGCCACCGTCAGAGCCTGACCTGCTATGGCAGCATCGGCATGAACTGCTGCTGCCGCAAAATCTGCAGGAGAACCGAAAGATTCATAACCTCTGGTTAGGTAAACTTTTGCAAGCAGATCATTAACTGCCTTTTTATTGACTCTTCCACTGGAGGAATATGCTGTCGTTCCTACTGCCGCAAGTGACGCTTCAAGATCACTGATGATAAAAGCATACACTTCCTGCGCTGTATTTCTGTTAAACTGCAAAACGGGAGTAGTAAAATTTTCAGTAACGATCGGAACTCCACCATATGTCTGAACCAGTAGAAAATAAGCATTGGCTCTGAGAAATTTCGCCTCTCCTACTAAAACCTGCACATTTGAATTCTGTTCTGTAACTGTTGAATAGTAAACTGTTTTATTTACCGATTGAATAAGCTGATAACAGGAATTATAGAGTTGATCCACTCCTTCTGCTGCAGGAATAAGCTGTTTATACTGACTCAACCCTGCAGGTTCAGGTGTCCTTCCCTCAGCATACATATCTGTACCTGATACAAAAAGCCAGGGATCTCCGCCATAAATACCTTTCAGCCACGCATAATTTGTATTGACCAGTAACTGAAATCCTGAGGCTGTTTTATAGGTTTCATCTGCTGAAACATACGATAAGCTTTCTTCCTCTATAAAATCGTTACAGGAATGTAATAATATCCCTGCAAGTCCTAATACTAATACTATTTTTTTCATGATAATCTAATTAAAATTTAACACTTAAACCTAACTGAGTCGTCACTGAAGCCGGTCTGTTGATTCCAAGACCTGCAGAAGCCCATTCAGGATCATATCCTTCGAACTTAGTAAATACGAAAGGATCTAAAACATTTACATATATTCTGAAACTGTTCATTTTCACTTTCTTCAGAAAATCTGAATCAAATGTGTATCCTAAGGATATATTTTTAATTTTCACAAAAGAGGCATCCCTGTAGTAGGCAAAACCGGTTCCCCAAAATGCTCCCGCACCTGTCGCAACCGGGCCAGGTCTTGGATTTTCGCTGTTTGCATTTGCTGCAAGACCAGCACTGTTGGATGGGATAAAATAATCCATAGCCATTTTCTGACGGCCTCTGTCTGAAACATCAGCAAAATTTTGATGGAACGTGCTCAATACAGTTTGTCCCTGACTGGTGATCACAGAAAAATTGAAATCAAATTTTCCAATAGTCAGTCTTGAGTAAAAACTTCCCTGCCATTTTGGAACAGAACTTCCGATTACTGTCCTGTCATTCTCGTCAAACTTTCCGTCATTATTCAGGTCTTTGGGTCTTGCCTGACCCGGAGCCTGACCATAAGATGCGGCCTGTACAGCTTCACTTTCCTGCCAAACACCATCATAAACGTAATTAAAGTTGGGATTTAAATTTGATCCCAAAATAAGCATATTCCCCCTATCGCTTACCTGATCCTGATTATAAATAGATTCTAATTTATTTACATTTTTACTGAAAGTAAAGGTAGTTTCCCAGGTTATAAATTTATTTTTGATGTTTTTTGTAGTCAGTAAAACCTCCACTCCTTTGTTACTTACTGAGCCAACATTTGAAAAAGTATACTTCCAACCCATCTCTGCGGGAAGCTGCTGTCTGTAGATAAGATCCTCTGATAAACGGTCATAAACATCTACCGTACCTGTGATTCTGTTTTTAAAGAAGCCAAAATCCACTCCAAAGTTGAGTTCTCTGGTTTTCTCCCAGGTAAGTGTCGGGTTTGCCAGAGTTTCAGATTGAAATCCCGGAACCAGCACAGAACCATTTGCATAAAAAGTCTGCTGATTAAGTAAAGCCTGCGAAGTATAGGGCGACACATTATCATTTCCTGTGTATCCTATACTTGCCCTTAATTTAAAATCAGAAATGACTTTAACATTTTCTAAAAAAGATTCTTTATTCACCTTCCATCCTAATGCGAGGGATGGAAAGTTTGTCCATTTGTTCCCTTCGGACAGGACCGAAGAACCATCCCATCTTATAGATGCAGCCAATAAATACTTATCTGAATAAGCATAATTTACTCTTGCAGCATATGAATTCAAAGTTTTCTTCAGATAGGGCGGCGACTGAATCTGGAAGCTCGTCTGCAGTCCGGATCCGGGATTATAATATCCTGTATTGAATGGCTGGCCATTTGAATAAGCATAAGATGCCTCATCCGTTGTTGAATATATACTTTGAAGCAATAATAAACTTACATCATGATTATCTCTGAAAGTGTGTTTTAGATCGACCTGATTATCCCATGTATAATTGAAATTTTCTGATCTCAGAATAGACGATGAAATCAAATTATTAAGCGCGATTCCTGCATTGGTTTCTGCGCTGTTTGAAATCCCTAAAGACGAGTTTGAGACCCCGGCAGAGAATGTCGTTTTCAACGACATCCATTTTAAGGGCTGGTACTGGAAAAAAATATTTCCTATACTCTGCCAGATTTTTTCAGTCTGTCTGGAATTGGCTATTTCAAGCAGTGGATTGATTGTACTGGTCTTATTAATAGCCCAACTGCCGTCCGGATACGTAAGCTTACCTGGGAGTAAAAATAATTTTCCTTTAATTTCATTTCCTGCGGTATCGATTGCATAAGGTGACATAAGAGGGCTGAAACTGAACGCAGACCTCATGGCCAGATCACTTCCATATTCTGTAACTATTCTGGCAACAGTTATATTGGCACCGGTCGTAAATTTATCATTTACTTTATGATTTACTCCCAATTTAAAAGTGTATTTGTCACTGGAATCATTATCAATAAGCCCTTCGTTTCCCTGAGCTCCAAATGCCAAATTATATCCGAATCCACCTTCTGATCTGCCGGAAATATTGACATAGTGATTCTGCATGGCACCTGGCCTTAAAACAGCGTCATACCAATCAAAATTATATCCATTGTTAGCTCTTGAAACCAGTAATGGACTTTGATTTCCTGCCAATGAGGCCAACTGGGCCGGAGTCTGTGTAAGTGGCGTAGCACTCAGATAAGCAGCCTGATGGAATTTCCACCATTCAGATCCTGACATCATTTGAGGTAATCTGGCTGCCGTTTTTACTCCATATGAAGTTTCCAGAGAAACATTAATTCCTGACTTTGCAGTAGCACCGCTTTTCGTTGTTACGATAACAACACCACTGGCACCTCTTGATCCGTAAATTGCCGCTGAAGATGCATCTTTCAAAACATCCATACGTGCAATGTCCTGAGGATTCAGAAAGTCAATATTCTCACTTGGTACTCCGTCCACTACATAAAGAGGGTTGCCCGATGAGATTAATGAGTTGCTTCCTCTGATTACCATTTTAAAACCGTCTCCCACCCTTCCTGAGTTTGATGTAATCTGTACACCCGGCATGCTGCCCTGTATTGCTTCTAGCGGACTGTTCGTATTTCTTTCTACTATTTTATCAGCACTCAATGTATTCACAGAACCTGTAAGATCCGTTTTTTTAACACTTCCGTATCCTACTAAAACAATCTGCTCTATACTTTTTACTTTTTCGTCTTTAAGAGGTATATTAATGTACGTGCGATTATCAATAGGTACGGTAATAAATTCATAACCTTCGTTTTCTACAGCAAGTGAAGACTGATCTCTCTGAAGAGTAATGGCAAAGTTACCATCAGTATCAGTAGTTACTGAATTTTCAGTTTCAGCTTCTTTTATCACTACGTTTGATAAGGGAGTTTTTTTATCATTTGTAATTTTTCCGGTTACTTCTTTACCCTGCTGTGCAAAGACAGCAACAGAAGAAAAAAGGAATAAGACTGCAAGCTTCTTACGGATAAGAAAACCAGATGTCGTCAGTTTTTCAAAAGACATAATATTGAGTTTTTTGGTTAAATTTTAAATTTCAAAAACAGCAAATTATTATGAATGCAAGTTTTTGTCTGTTTCAAAAAAATATAAAAATCATAGTGTAATCGATTGCGCAAAACATTATAATTTTTATTTGCCCTATATTAATCTTTTTTTAATACAATTTTAATTTTTTTTAACATAAAATTGTGAATTACAGCATAACGTTTTAATATTCAATCTATTAAATTCAAATAAAATATATCTTAAAATATGATTTTTATCAGTTTTTCAGTAATTTCAACTCATCTGTTTTATCCAAAAAGCATGGTCAGCAGTCCATTTTTCCTACTTACATGAAAAAAAATCTTAGAATTTTTAAAAATATCTTATCAATTTTACTCTGAAAATTTTTGCCCGCTCAAGCCTGACAGAAAACAAAAAAAACCATCATTTTCAAGATGGTTTTTTAATAAAATTTCAACAATGACTTTTGTAATTTCATTGTAACAGATTCATGATCTATTTACTATCTTATAAAGCCTTATAGATATATTTTTGAGCCTGTGTTTGATCTGAAGTCGGATAATTCATAGAATCATAAAGATAAGTGTAACTGCCAGGAATGACAGGAGCAGGGGAAGGATACACAACACTAAAACTGGTAATGTTATTAGCAGATAATGAAGAAAAATTAAGAGGATGTAATAAACTCCACATGACAAAAAATGTTTTTGGCAGGGTTGAGTACGGATTGATTTTACTGTCATACGCAGAATAATTATAAGAAACTGTTATTACAGAAGACATATCCGGAACACCCGCTGCACTAGTCACCCCACTTTCTGTCGTTAACTTTGTTATATTATCTCCTGTGTTTATCAGGTTATAATTGATAAAATGTGTATAAGTCGTTCCTGATTTTTTCTTTTCGACAATTTTTGTCATTTTTCCGGAACTGTCGTACGTATAAGTATATTCGCTGTTAAATGTAGGCGTTGTTCCCATACTGGTACTGCAAGTAGTGTAATTAATTTTTCCGTTTGAATCGTAAGTTATATTAAAGTCATACGTCAAATTATTCGCCGGAACAGCACCATTTACTTCCTGACCGAATTTCACTTTTGTAATTTTACCTGAAGTATAGGTCACATTTCCTATAAGAAATGAATTAGGTCCGCTGGCCTCTTTGAAAATTGCTTTTTCAAGAACATTTCCTGTGGTTACAAACTCTTGATTCGTAACATTACTGACAGAAATTTTATGCAAAATTCTTGGACCGGTGATCATGGGAGCAGAGCCTCCATTTCCGCTACCACCCGGATTGTTGTTATTCTGATTAATAGGATCTGCGGTTGTATTATCGCAAGAAAAAAGAAAGCAGAGAAGTACCATTACTCCTCCTCTTAAAAAATTAGTTTTTAGCATAGATTTTCAGTTTTTGATTTCCGCAAATATAATTATTTTATAACTATATCTCAATAACCCTGATTTTCTTACAAAAAAAAACTGAAAACCTTCGATTTTACATCCTTATCGTGCTAAAATATTAAGATTATAAAAATAAGCATATCCTTTTTACAAAGATAGAATAGACTTCAACAGCACATTTACTTCATCAACATTCTGTACACTGTCTTTTCTCATCATCAGCTGATTACCTTCTTTTCCTATCTTTTCCTTAAGCTGCGCCTGGGAAGGATTCTGAGTTAAATAACTGATGATATGTCTGAATTTATCAGTCTGATAAAATTTATCCTGCGGATTTATTGGAAAATATCCAATGAAAATGCTGTTTTTCATCACTATTTTTTCAAAACCAATATCTGCGGCCAGCCATTTCAGAGCGACACTCTTCAACAGATTAGTCGCCTCATCAGGTAAAGTCCCGAAACGGTCTTTAAGTTCAGATTCAAATTTCTGAAGGTCAGTTTCATTATCAATTTCAGCTAATTTTTGATACAGCAACAGTCTTTCTTCCGTACTTGAGATATATGAATCCGGAAGCATCAGCTCAAGATCCGTATCGATATTAACATCTTTTACTGTTTTAAATAACTTCTGACGGTCTTCTTCATTTTCAAACAGATTTTCAAAATCTTTATCGTCTTTTAATTCTTCAAGAGCTTCCTGCATCATTTTCTGGTAGGTTTCAAAGCCCATTTCATTGATAAAACCACTTTGTTCACCACCTAATAAATCTCCTGCACCACGAATTTCCAGATCTTTCATTGCAATCTGGAAACCACTTCCCAAATCCGAAAACTGCTCAATGGCTTCCAACCTTTTTCTTGCATCAGAGGTAACCATATCTAAAGGAGGCGTAATCAGATAACAGAAAGCCTTTCTGTTACTGCGTCCCACTCGCCCTCTCATTTGATGAAGATCTGCCATTCCGAATCGCTGCGCATCATTAATGAACATCGTATTTGCATTGGGTACATCGACTCCGCTTTCCACAATAGTAGTTGCAACCAAAACATCAAATTTACCTTCCATAAAATCAAGAACATTCCTTTCAAGCTGTTTTCCTTCCATTTGTCCATGTCCGGTAATCACTCTTGCATCTGGAACGAGCCTTTGAATCAATCCGGCAATATCTTTCAGGTTTTCAACCCTGTTATTAATAAAGTAAACCTGCCCATCCCGCTGTAATTCATAGGAAACTGCATCACGGATGATTTCTTCACTGAAACCGATCATCTGAGTTTCAACCGGCTGCCGATTGGGTGGTGGCGTCTTAATAACAGACAAATCTCTTGCGGCCATGAGAGAAAACTGCAATGTTCTCGGAATAGGGGTTGCCGTGAGTGTCAGCGTATCAATATTTGATTTTAATGTTTTTAATTTATCTTTAACCGATACGCCAAACTTGTGTTCTTCATCGATAATCAATAAACCTAAATCTTTAAATTTCACCTTTTCTGAAGCAAGCTGATGTGTTCCGATGACGATATCCACTTTTCCGTCTTTTAAACCGGCGATCGTTTCTGATTTCTGCTTGGCTGTTCTGAATCTGTTTAAATAAGAAATATTCACTGGAAAGTCTTTCAGTCTTTCTTTAAAACTTCGATAATGCTGGAATGCAAGTATAGTTGTAGGAACCAAAATTGCAACCTGCTTCCCGTCCGTAGCTGCCTTGAATGCTGCACGGATTGCGACTTCCGTTTTACCAAAGCCTACGTCCCCGCAAACCAGTCGATCCATCACCGTATCTGCTTCCATATCATTTTTTACATCAATGGTCGCCTTTTCCTGATCAGGAGTGTCTTCATAGATGAAACTTGCTTCCAGCTCATTTTGAAGATAAGAATCCGGGGTATAGGCAAACCCCTTTGCCGTCTTCCTTTCTGCATATAATTTGATCAGATCAAAAGCGATCTGTTTTACTTTGGCCTTCGTCTTCTGTTTTAAAGATTTCCATGCAGGCGAACCCAGTTTACTTAAAACAACTTCTTTTCCGTCAGGACCGTTATACTTTGAGATTTTGTGCAGTGAATGGATACTTACGTATAATAAATCCCCATTTTTGTAGGTCAACTTAAAGCATTCCTGGATTTTACCGTCGTTGTTAACCTTGACCAATCCCATGAATTTTCCTATGCCGTGGTCAATGTGCGCAATGTAATCTCCTACTTTCAGAGACATCAGATCTTTGAGCGTAAGCTGCTCAGATTTAGCAAAAGTATTTTTAGCCTTATAGCGTTGATAACGGTCAAAAATCTGGTGGTCAGTGTATACCAGAATTTTATGATCGCTGTCTACAAATCCTTCATGCAGTTCTGATTTAAAACTTTTAAAAATGATTTTTGAGATATCTGGATGAGTAAAATTAAAATCTTCAAAGATAGATTCCAGCCTTTCTTTCTGTTTATCGGTAGAAAATGAAATCCAGATATCAAAACCCTGTTCCTGTTTTTCCTCAAGATCCTCGATTAACAGTTCAAAATTTTTGTGAAAAGATGGCTGTTGTGTCTGCCTAAGCTCAAACTGTTCTGAACTTAAACCTTCTACAGGCTGCAGTCCAAAATCTACAGTCCTGAATTTTTTATAATCAAACAGAAATTCTTCATCGGAAATAAACAGTTCCTGAGGTTTTCTGTGAGAAATATCTTTACTTAAAGTATCATACCTCTCTAAAGATTTCTCATAAAAACTTCTGAGTTTCTGCAATCCGATGAAAGCATTTTTAGAAACCACAAAACTATCTTCGGGCAAAAGTTCCAATAAAGAAACACGGCTTCCTGATACTGAGTAATTCATATTGGAAACAAGCTGAAATTCTTTCACTTTATCTATTGAAAGCTGCGTCTCAATATCAAAGGTCTTTATATTTTCAACTTCATTCCCAAAAAATGTTATCCTGTAAGGCTTTTCGTTTGAATAAGAGAACACATCGACAATTCCTCCACGTACAGAAAATTCGCCAGGCTCAGAGACAAAATCAGTCTGCTGAAACTTATAGTGACTGAGCAATTCATCCACAAAATCAAAATCCAGCTGATCACCTACTTTTATATGATGAGAAATCGATTTAAAATCTTCTTTCTTTAAGACCTTTTCCGACAGAGCTCCCATATACGCAACAATTACTTTAGGAGACTTTTCAGAATTTATTCTGTTAAGAACATCGGTTCTTAACACTAAGTTGGCATTCTGTGTTTTCTCAACCTGATAAGGTTCAAGATGTGTCGCCGGAAAATACAGAACCTTTTCTTTTCCGATCAGATCCTCCATTTCTGTATTTACATACAAAGCATCCTCCTTATCATCAACCAGATAAAGAATGTTCTTTTTACGGGTAAGAAATAGCTCAGCAGTAAAAATAGAAACGGAAGAACCTGCACTTCCCCTGACCGTGAGGTGAGGGTGATTTTCTATCTGTATAAAAATTTCTTTCGCAAATTCTTTTTTCAGCAGATCAGGAAGAAAATTTTCTTTTATGGTTTTCAGATGCATAAAAAATAATAATAGGATAAACGACGAAATCGATTTCGGGAGAATCCCGAAACCGTTTTTTATCATTACAAAGATAGTGCTATTTTTTATTTGCCTAAAAAACTTGCAAAATTAAAATCATTAATAATAAACTTTTATTATTCACAAAAACCCAGTATAAACTCTAAAAACAGTTAAAATAAATCTTGTTTTAATCAATGGCATAGTGTTTGAAAAACCTTCATCCGTAAACCAAAAAAATAATTTTATGAAAAGTGCAATCAAAATTTTAGGTGTTTTTATGCTGGTCATGTTTACCGCAATCTCATTTACTTCATGCAGCGATGATGATGATCCTGCCAACAATGATTTCTTTGCAGGAACATATAAAGGTAAAATCAGTTACAATGACGGTTCAACTACTATTTCTGAAGATAACGGAAGTGTTTTTGTAACAAAAATTGCAAGTGGTACAAAGTATAACTTTGCCTTCTCTAACAGCATTCCTGATCTTAACGGTGTAGAATTTGAAAAGCAGGGTGATAACACATTGGTAAGTGTAGGCTCAAGCACATCATCTTATATCAGAATTGATAACAATGAGTTAAAGATTTTATATTCTAAAGATGGTAAGATCTGGACAGCTAACTGTACGAGATAATCAATTCGTTTAACAAAAATCACAACCTGTTTCTGGAAAATGAAACAGGTTTTTTTGTTTAAAAGGGCAGAAAATTTAATTGTATACGGCAATCAACAGTTATTACCATATCTTTTCATAAGCCACTGAATATAAACATGCACAGCCGGACAATTAATCTTTTTTTAAGCTGTGATAAACTTAAGTTAAGGATTGAAATATTGATTTTTATATTGAGATTTTACATAACTTTACTTAAACAAAAATCATTAAGACATGAAAAAATTTCTCACTGCAATGTCGATCGTTTTAGGATTAGGACTTGCAAATGCTCAACAAACTGCTCCTGCCGCAAAAAGCACAGTACAAAAAACTTCCAAAAATGTACAGTCATTAAAAGCTGAACCGGCAAAACCCACCGTAAAGATGAAAAAAGACGGAACCCCAGATAAAAGATACAAGGAAAATCAAAAATTAAAGAAAGACGGAACACCGGATAAAAGATATAAACAGAACAAATAATCAACATTAAAATATTGACTTTCATAATCAAATTTTGAAGAACCGATAAATTTATTTGTCGGTTTTTTCTTTGCATGTTTTTCTTAGAGAATCATAAAATTTAATTTAAAGTTTAAATTATTGATACAATTCTGTACTTATTTATAAATTTGAAGTATGTTAAACTTCTTCAAGAAAAAAGCTGCAGTGATCTGGGCTGACAGCCATGTACAGAAAGCAAACGATTTTAAGCAGAATGCAGAAAGAGATCAGCACAAAATACTGCTGTCTCTCTTGAAAAATGCTGAAAAAACGCTTTTCGGACGGGAGCATCAATTTGAAAACATTAGATCTGTTGAAGATTTTCAAAAAAACATAGCAATCTCAGACTATGAAGACCTGAAACCCTATATCGAAAAAGTAAAAAAAGGACAGCGGAATATTCTCTGGACAGAAACTCCAGAGTATTTTGCTAAAACTTCCGGCACTACTTCCGGGTCAAAATATATTCCGATCTCAAAAGAAGGAATGCCCTATCAGGTTGCGGGAGCACAGAGTGCATTATTTCATTATATTTCAAAAAAGAGAAATGCTGATTTTGTCAATGGAAAAATGATTTTTCTTCAGGGCAGTCCTGAACTGCAAGAGGTTTTTGGAATCAAAAGAGGCCGTCTGTCAGGAATTGTTGCGCATCATATCCCTTCTTATCTGCAGAAAAACCGGTTACCGAGCTGGGAAACCAATCTTATAGAAGACTGGGAAGCAAAAGTGGACAAAATTGTTGAAGAAACTGAAAAAGAAAACATGACCCTGATTTCCGGAATTCCCCCCTGGCTCATCATGTATTTTGAAAAACTGATTGAGAAAAACGGAAAAAAAATAAAACAGCTCTTTCCAAATCTCCAATTGATTGTTACCGGTGGAGTCAATTATGAGCCATACCGTGAAAAAATGGAAGAGTTATTAGGAGGAAAAGTTGACATTATCCAGACTTTTCCTGCATCAGAAGGCTTTTTTGCCTTTCAGGATGACTATACCAAAGAAGGTCTTCTTTTACTCACTAATCATGGTATTTTCTATGAGTTTATTCCTTTGGAGCAATATGGCAAACCAAGCGCACAGAGACTGACTTTAAAAGAAGTTGAACTTAACAGAGATTACGCTTTAATCCTAACAACAAATTCAGGGTTATGGGCATATTCCATAGGTGATGTAGTACGTTTTATTGACAGGAATCCCTATCGTATTTTAGTAAGCGGAAGAACCAAGCATTTTACTTCAGCATTTGGAGAACATGTTATAGCATTTGAAGTAGAGGAAGCCATAAAAGCTACAGTGGAAAAATTCCCGGCATCGGTAACAGAATTCCATCTTGCTCCGGAAGTCAATCCTGAAAATGGTCTTCCCTACCATGAATGGTTTATCGAATTTGAAAAAGAACCTGAGAATTTAGACTCATTTATAGATGAACTTGATCTTCAGATGAGAAACAGAAACACTTATTATGATGATCTGATTTCAGGAAATATTCTTCAGAAGTTAAAGATCAGCAGACTTTTAAAAAATGCGTTTCAGGAATATGCAAAATCTGAAGGTAAACTTGGCGGACAAAATAAAATTCCCAGATTGGCGAACGACAGAAAAACAGCGGATTTATTGAAAATGTATAAAATTTAATCACATTTTCCTGATTCCGAAACATATATTCAAAAAAAATTATAAATTTGGAAAACTAAAATTTAATAATGAAAGCATCTGTACTTTTAAAATCATCTTTACTAACAGGTTTATTAATCTTCTCATCTTGTGCTACCACAAAGTACAGCGAAAATATTTCAACAAATAATTATTCTAATCTTGAAGCTGGCAAAATTTATGTTGTAACGCCGAGAGACGGATCAAAAAAACAGACCATTCTGTTCAGAAACATCAGTGGTGACAATGTCATCGGAACAGCAGGAAAAAAAGACAGTACAGAAGTGGTAATTCCAAAATCGAACATCGCCTCTGTAAAAGACAGATCGAAAGGACGAGTTCTGGGAGGAGCAGTGCTTATCGGAGCGGCGGGAGCGGCAGCAATTGTTATCAGTGCCTTGAGAGCAGACTAAAAAAAAAGGTCTCATTCAGATAAAATAATCATTTTCATTTGAAAACATCACATACTGATAGCCCTGAATGAATTTTTAGGGCTATTTTTGCGGTATGATTTCTCTGACACCTCTCAAAACTTTAAACAATACAGAATTCAGAAATCTTCTTACCGGAAGATTTTTCATCGTTTTAGCATTCCGTATGCTGGCTACTTTGTTAGGATGGTGGGTATATCAATTAACAAAAGATCCTTTTTCTATTGGATTAATTGGACTGTCAGAAGTTATCCCGGCAGTCAGTTGCGCTCTTTACGCCGGCCATGTCATTGATATGAATGAGAAGAAGAAACTGCTCATGATCTGCACCTATCTGTATGTTTTTCTGATAGGACTGCTGCTAATCCCGGCATTTTTTAATGTGGAACTTCATTTTTCAGGCCATCAAATCACTTACTTTATCTACGGAGTCATTTTTTTCACAGGAATTGTACGGGCTTTCATAGGTCCGATTGTTCCGTCAATGATTCCAAAAATAGTTCAGAAAGTTAATCTCCCAAGTGCCATCACCCTCAATCAGGCAACATTTTTGATTTCTTCAGTTTGTGGTCATGCCGCTGGAGGCTTCCTGATCGGCCTGGTCGGCGTTAAATGGACATTGATTGTTATTATTTCTTTAATATCAGTTGCTTCCATTTTCTTCTGGCAGTTGAACAAACAGTTTTCTGAACACAAAAAAGACGAAATAAAGGTTTTTGAGAGTATGCGAGAGGGAATTGCCTACATTTTTAAAACCAAAGAAATCCTGGGAGCGCTCTGTCTTGATATGTTTGCCGTACTTTTCGGAGGTGCAGTAGCAATGATTCCTGTATTTGCAACAGATATTCTTAAATCTGGAGCTGAAGGTTTCGGACTGCTGAATGCTGCATCAGACATTGGTGCAATGATCATTATTACCACCTTATCGATTATTCCTCTGCGGAAAAACCAGGGGAAGGTATTACTTTCAGTAGTTGCAGGATTCGGACTCTGTATTATAGGTTTCGGATTATCGCACTATTATTGGCTATCATTCATGTTTTTGGTTTTGAGTGGCATGCTGGATGGAATTTCAGTTGTAATCAGAGGAACGATTGTTCAGCTTAAGACTCCTGATCACATCAGAGGACGTGTTTTAAGTGTCAATTCCATCTTTATTATGTCGAGCAACGAAATGGGACAGTTTGAAAGCGGACTTGCCGCAAAATTAATGGGAGTGGTGAGATCAGTTGTTTTTGGCGGAAGCATGACGTTACTTATTGCATTGGCCGTAGCTGCCACTAATCCAAAATTAAGAAAAATGCAATATTAAAAGATATATATTGACAATATTTTATTGAGTGACACGTTTTTTGGCAGATTTTTAAAAATTACTCAAAAAAATATTGTACGTTATCAACTATTTATATACTTTTGTTTTTACTTTTATATCAATTTTATGAATAAATTTCACTTAATAATAATCTTTATAACAGCATCAATAATTACGAATGCTCAGACATTCACAACTCAGGATCTGCAGAAAGATGTATTAAAAATCAATACCTCAAATGCATCAGCAAATTATGATGCCTTATACAAAAGATTTTCAGCAGTGACTTCAGAAAAAATACCGGCACGCTACTATGCTGCAGTATCTCAATACCTTAAAACTGAAGTACTCAAGGAAAAAACGCCCAATCAATCTCTTCTGGAGAGTAATGCACTTGCTTATAAAGATGCAGTAAGTATCTTAAATTCACAACCGGATAATATTGAGATTACAACACTGATAAGTCTTGTTATTCTGCAGAAAATTACTCTAAATGCATCTAATAACATTCAAAAAGATAAGGATCAGATTATGCAGTATATAGTAAAAGCAGAATCTGTTTCGAAAAATAATCCAAGACTTACCTTACTTAATGCATTAATGAAAAAGCAATTTCCTGAAGAAAATTTTGGAAACATGAGCACTGTACAGTTGTATCAAAAAGCGGCAACTGATTTTGCAGCAATCAATACAGCAGATACCTCAGCACCTAACTGGGGAAAACAGTTACTTCCGCTAATACAATAATCTATAAGATTATAACAATCAAGATCTAAGAAATGAAAAAACATCTACTCCTTTTTGCTTTTTTTATCACACAAATACTTTCTGCCCAGCAGGATTGTGTCAGTGCAATACCTATCTGCCGTAACGCAGATATCGCACTCACCCCCGGCGGAACCGGAAATGTAGCAGAAGCAGGATCCGGAGGCTGCTTAAGTGGAGAAAGTAATTCTATATGGCTTACATTCAGTGTTGAAACTGCCGGAACATTAACCTTTCTGATTACCCCTACAGGTCCGGGATCCAATAATATCGATTATGATTTTGCACTCTATGGCCCCAATCATAACTGTGCTAACGTCAATGCGACTCCACTGAGATGTTCATTTGCAGGATTGGGTTCACCATTTGCTCCGTTGACAGGTCTGAATATGACCGCAACAGACACTACCGAAGGCGGTGGAGGTGACGGTTTCGTAAAATATATTGACGTACTGCCTGGACAGGTCTACTATCTCCTTTTAAATAACTATTCAACGACTGTTGCCCCGTTTTCACTTACATTTGGAGGGACAGCTACTCTTCTGACTCCATTTGATAATAATTCTGCGCAGGTTTATCAGCCTAACCCATTCTTAGAACCAGGAATCAACCATGATGGTGAAATTCTTATCTGCAGCAATCCCGCACTATTTGATTTTACGACACTGTCAGCAGAAATCATCAATTCGAATCCAAACTTTATTGTAAAATACTACCGAACTGCCACAGATGCTTTGGATGATGTCAATCCTATTATCGGACCTATCGTCGTCAACACTGCAAACACTTACCATTATGCTATCTCATATGTAGATCCTACAAGGCCCACAAGCTTCTTAAATCAATGTAGAGAATATGGGACAATTACATTTTTAGATAAATCTTTTCAGCTGACTCCTGTAACCCTTACTTCATGCAGTAATAATAATGCAGGAACCGCTTTATATGACTTATTTTCCGCCGCAATCGGCGCAACACCTAATCTTACCGTGCAATATTATCCGTCAATGGCCGCTTTAAATGCAGGCACAAACGAAATAACAACTCCTTATGCTTATACTTCCCCTGTCGGATCTGTATTTGTAAAAGCGACCAATGAATTCGGATGTGTAACGATCGTTGAAATCAAATTGGCTTTCCATCCGATTGTTACGGTAATGGAAGCAACTTTAAGAGCTTGTTCCATTGAGACAAATCCTTCTACAGGACTGTTTAATTTACCTACGGCAGCAGTCACTTTAGACAACGGCGCAACAAAAAAATATTATCCGTCCGAAACAGATGCGATTAATCAAACGAACGAAATTTTAAACGCATCTAATTATATTGCTCCCAATGGAGTTATTTATGTAAGGGTAATAAACTCAAACGGCTGCTATACTGTAGCTAAAGTAACATTGGTTGTAATACCTCCTGTTTATTCAACCGTACTGATTGATAAGCTTATCTGTATTGAAGACAGAACAACTTTAGACGCAGGAGCCGGGTTTGATGGTTATGAATGGAGCACCGGTGCAACAACCCAGGTTGTAAGCAACATAGGTGTGGGAACCTATTGGGTAAAACTTAAAAAAGGAGATTGTATTGCAACTCAGAATGTAAAAGTGTATGCTACTGAACAGCCTGTTGTTTCAAACATCGAAATTACGAATAACTCTATAGCTGTTAATGTAACAGGAGGAACACCAGCTTACCAATATTCAATAGACAATGTAAACTGGCAGGATTCAAATGTATTCACAGGTCTTACCAGAGGGGACTATACTGTATACGTCAAAGATTCTTATGACTGTAATCCAATGGAAGTTACTGTCATAGTGCCTAATATTATCAATGTCATTACTCCGAACGGTGACGGAATAAATGACGTGATCAATTATTCTGCACTAAGTGGTAAAGGTAATTTAGTACTGAATATTTATGACCGTTACGGCACCAAAATCCATCAGGCAGACAAATCAAATAATTATACCTGGGATGGAAAAATTGGAGGAAAAAATGTACCGACCGGAAGCTATTGGTATTCTGTAACATGGAACGAAAACAATAAAAACAACACACCTATTAAATTTTCAGGATGGGTAATGGTTAAAAATAGAGATTAATATTCATATCAAAATAGAAAGGAATCGCTCAAAGGGCGGTTCCTTTATTGCAAACCTATTTGCATTGTTTTACCTAAATTTGTCATTAAATTCATTTTCACATGAAAAAACTACTACTGTTTTTTATTTTTATAACATCACAGTTATTGTATTCACAGTCTGATTGTGTATCTGCAATTCCTGTCTGCGGAAATTCAAATATTTCGTACACCCCTACAGGTTCAGGCCTTACTCCTGAAATTCTGAATCAGAATGGTGGTTGTTTATCTTCCAATGAACGTTATTCTGTATGGTATAGCTTTACGGTTCAAACAACGGGAACTCTGGCATTTACGATTATTCCGAATGCCCAGCAGGATGACTATGATTTTGCAGTATACGGACCAACAACGAATGGCTGTACATCTATTCAGACAAATAATGTTTTTGTTACTCCCATACGATGTAACTATTCAGGAACTCCCGGAAATACAGGATTAGATCTTAACCTTCCTCTTCCTGCACCCCCGCCTGTTGCTCCCAACTATGGAAATAACAACCAGTGGAGTCCTTATATGAATGTGATTGCAGGAGAAAAATATTATTTAATTATAACCAATCACAGTTTATCCAGCAACGGGTTCTCCCTCAACTGGACGGGTACAGCAAGTTTAACCTCTGCATTCAATAATCCTGCACTGACACCTAATCCATTCATTACGCCGGGAACGCCGGGACCTACTCCTACTTCGCCTAATGAAATTTTAAAGTGTGCGCTCCCGATGCAGTTTGACTTTACAACACTTACTGCCGGCATCCTTAATGGGAATACGAATTTTACAGTAACTTATCACAATGTAGCCAATGACGCAATTACGGGTAATTCACCACTCACAACTACACTGGTCAATGGTACGACCATTTATTATTACAGATTAAAATACACGGATCCTACCAATCCGGCCAACCCAATAAACGGCTGTTTCCAGACAGGACAGTTCAAATTTAAACAGGGAAATATTGTAGCTTCTGACGTCACCCTCCAGGCCTGTAATACAAACGGTTTTGGAACAGGAACATTCAATTTAAATCTTGCCAATATATTCGCAGACCCTACTGCTACGAAAAAATATTATCCTACACAAAATGACTTAAATGCAGGGACTAATGAGATTACAAATCCTACCGGGTACATATCTGCTGCTCCTAAAATTATTTATGTAAAAGTAACCTCCGTTGAAGGATGTACTGATACAGCTGAAATCACGCTGCAGTTTTTACCGCCACTTCCTGTAAATAATGTAATCCTGAATACCTGTAATAACAATAATACAGGTTCGGGTGTATTCGACCTGACATCTGCCAATGTTTATACAGGCGCAAATATTACTAAAAAATATTACCTGACCCCTGCAGATTTAGCAGCAGGAACAAACGAGATCACCAATCCCGCAACATACACTTCAGGAGTTCCTAAAAAGATTTATGTAAAAGTAATTAATGCGGAGGGCTGTACCGGTAATGGGGAAATAACACTACAGTTTTATCCGACCGTGATCGTAAATGAGGCAACGCTGGAATCCTGCTTCATTGAAGCAAATATTACAACGGCAACCTTTGACCTGACTACGGCAAATGTCAATTCACAAACAGGAAATACAAAAAAATACTATACTACGTTTGCCAATGCAACCGCGGCAACGAATGAAATACTTAATTTCACCAACTACATTACGACTAATGGAGAAGTGTATGTAAAAGTATTCAATTCAGATGGCTGTTATTCTATTGCGAAAGTTATTTTAAAGGTTCTCCCCCCTGTTAAATCAACCGTCTTAAAAGACAAAACAATCTGTATAGAGGACCGAACAACATTAGATGCAGGTCCTGGATTTGACGGATATGAATGGAGCACCGGAGAAACCACGCAAAAAATAGAGGGGGTTGGTGTCGGATCCTACTGGGTAAAATTAAAGACAAGTAAATGTTTCACATTGCAACAGGTAAATGTCTATGCTACTCAACAGCCTGTCATTGCAAGCCTGGATATTACAAATAATACGATTACAGTTAATGTATCTGGTGGAACAGCTCCTTATCAGTATTCTGTTGATGGTGTTACCTGGCAGAATTCAAATGTTTTAAATAATCTTCCAAGAGGTGAAAACAAGATCTATGTTAGAGATTCATTTGACTGTAATCCAATCACAGTTCAGATAACCGTTCCGAATTTAGTGAATGCCATTACGCCAAATGGAGATAACGTAAATGATGTATTGGATTATTCAGCACTGGCATATAAGAAAAATCTTATATTTACTATCTATAACAGATATGGAAACAAGATCTATGAGTCTGATAAATTAAGAAATTATAAATGGGACGGAACTTCAGGCGGTAAAAAAATTGTAACCGGGACATATTGGTATACAATTACGTGGGAAGAAAGTGACCTGAACAATACCCAAACAAAATATACCGGATGGATATTGGTTAAAAACAGAGAATAAAAATAAAATTTCATCACCTTATTATAATCACCTCAATACTGAGGTGATTTTTTTATAACATTATTCAATACCTCTCAATACTGATATTTTAAAACTTATCAACAATAATCATTAACTCATTTCAAATTATTTTTTAAATAAACTATCTTTGCAATATGGCGCAGAAAGAAACTTTATCATCTCTTACCCAGGGAAACTTTGCAAAAGAATTATCGATTGCAGATGGAAAAATGCCTCCCAATGCGATAGATTTTGAACGATTGGTAGTCGGTACTTTTTTGATTGATAAAAAAGGGCTGGATCATTCTATTGACCTTCTTACACCGGAAGTTTTCTACGATCCAAGGCATTCGGTGATTTTCGAAGTCATTTTAAAATTGTACGAAGGAAACAGTCCCGTCGATTTGATGACTGTTATTCAGGAACTGAAGAAAACAGACAGGCTGGCTTCGGCAGGGGGTGACCATTATATTATTGAACTGACAATGGGGGTCAGTTCGTCTGCGCACATAGAATACCACGTGAGAGTCATTCTTGAAAAATACATTCTCAGAAGCTTAATTAATGTTTCTGCCAACGTGATTGACACTTCGTATAAAGAATCAACGGATGTTTTTGAACTTCTGGATAAAGCCGAACAGTCATTTTTTGAAATCACCAACGGGACGATAAAAAAAGGATTTGACACAGCAAATACATTGGTAAAACAGGCAATCGATACCATTAAGTCCCTAAAAGATAAAGAAGGAATCTCGGGAGTTCCATCCGGATTTACAGGAGTAGACAAAGAAACGGGGGGATGGCAAAACTCAGATCTGATTATCATTGCTGCCCGTCCGGCAATGGGTAAAACGGCCTTTCTTCTTTCTATGGCAAGAAATATTGCGGTGGGATCGAAGATTCCAATGGCACTTTTTTCTCTGGAGATGGCATCTGTACAGCTCATCACCAGGATGATTGCGTCTGAAACAAAAATTTCTTCAGAAAAATTAAGAAAAGGACAAATGAGTGATGAAGAGTGGCAGCGGCTGTTCTCCAACGTTTCAGAGCTGGAAAATGCTCCTTTGTATATTGATGAAACCCCTTCCTTATCGATCTTTGACTTTCGTGCGAAATGTCGGAGACTGGTGATGCAGCATGGAGTAAGGATTATCATGGTCGATTATCTACAGCTGATGACTGCCAGCAGTGGCGGAAAAGGAGGAGGAAACCGTGAACAGGAAATCGCAATGATTTCTCGTTCTCTGAAAGCAATTGCAAAAGAACTGAATGTTCCTGTAATTGCACTCTCCCAGCTTTCCAGAACAGTAGAAACACGTCCCGGAAAAAGACCTCAGCTTTCAGATTTGAGAGAATCCGGAGCGATTGAGCAGGATGCAGATATCGTATCTTTCATCTTCCGACCGGAATATTATAAAATTGCTGTTTGGGATAATGATGAAGAAGGACAGGAATCTTCGACAGAAAATCAGGCCGAACTGATTATTGCAAAACACAGAAATGGTGCAACTGCTGATGTAAGGCTCTCTTTTATGAAACATTTTGCTAAGTTTGGAGACCTTGGAGAAACCGATTACGGTTATCCGGCAGGGGGTAGCACTGAACCAAGTGGTTTTGAAAAAATAAAAACCACCATCCAACCCGGTGCTGCATTCGATTTACCGGATAATTCCAAAGTTTCCGGTTCATCAATGAATGATCTGGATGATGAAGATGATTTTCCTTTTTAAAATTCAGATTAAGGTAATAGATGGGAATAACATCATAGCCAAACTTTTTAAATACAGCACATTTTGAGAATTGAAATTTATACAGACGGTGCCTGCAGCGGAAATCCAGGAAAAGGAGGGTATGGAATCATCATGAAAGTTCCTGAAAAAAATTATCAGAAGACATTCTCAAAAGGTTTTCGTAAAACCACTAACAACAGAATGGAATTAATGGCAGTCATTACAGCTTTAGAAAAACTGAAATCAACTGAAAATGACATTCATGTTTTCACAGACAGCAAGTATGTTTCGGATGCCGTTAACAAAAACTGGATCGCCGGCTGGATCAGGAAAGGATGGAAAAATGTAAAAAATCCGGATCTATGGAAGCGTTTCGTATTACTTTATAATGCTCATCAGCCTAAAATGCATTGGATCAAAGGGCATGCCGGTCATTTTGAAAATGAACTTTGTGATAAACTCGCAGTAAAAGCTGCCAATGCAGCCAATCCTGATGTAGACTTTTATTTTGAAAATCAGGACAATCATACTTTATTTTAACCAATTCAGAATCACAATAATTATCAATAGACCTTTACTGTCAGTTTTCTTATGCAAATTTTTGCAACAGACATCACAAAAGAAATTACAAGAAACATTTAAGATCAAACTTTTATCTTAAATGTTTTCTGACTGTCCGGAATCTGTCACAAATGAAAAAACCTCTATGTTCTTTGCTGAGTAAATCATAGACAGTATACATCCGTCGATAAATCTTGATTTTTATATTAATCAGTTATTATGAAAAAATTGTTAAATTATGCAACATGACAAATAACATATGATCAAAGACTTTTTAATGTACCATCAATATAATATCTTATAAGCTTGAATAATTTTATAATTCTGACCTTATAATCTGCATTTATCATCTTCCGTTTCAAAGTTTTGGAAGCATGTTGTAAGCAATCAAAATAATTTCAAACTAATAAATTTTGAATGATTACAATTTATAATTAAATAATTTAACTATTCTTCTAAAAATCAGCCCATATATTACCATATAACCATATATTTTCAACAAATTAACATCAACCCTATATTTATTCCTAAGTATTTAATATATTTACACGTCTAATTACAAAAATTCTGATAAATGAATAAAAATCTACTGTTTTATTTTACCATATTCCTATTATTTGTTTTCGGAAAATTCAATTCCCAAACATACCAACTTTCCGGAAATCCAGTAGTGACAACAGGCTGGACTATGGTTTCACCTACAGTGGTAAATACGGATTTCATTCAGCTCACTGCTGATGCCAATAATCAATCCGGATCTATCAGGCTTAATGATCCTATCAACCTTAGATTCTGTGATAAGTGGAGAGTAGAATTTGATTTCAGAATGGATTCTAACCAGACTGCCAACGGCGATGGTCTTGCATTCTGGTATCTGGCAAATCCGCCGGTAGCAAGTGTGCTAGGATCAGGTCTCGGAGTTTCCCAAAATGCAGTAGGTTTTATTGCTGGTTTTGACACTTACAATAATACGACTACGGCTGTAATGAGCAAGGTCCATGTTGCGTACGGTCAGGTAGCCAATACTACTGATAATAATAATGTAGAATTTTTCAATACTGCCGGAAGCTCTTTTCATTCTCCGGATCTCAATACCACCCTGCCATTTCAGGGAACCACCTACAAGCATGTTGAAGTAACAGCACAAGTAGACCCGGCAACACCTGCAAACTGGATCGTACAGATAAAAATAGATAATACCGTAATCTGTAATCAGTCTTTTGCTCCGTCTGGAGCCGCCGCAGCAATGACTATCGGATATTTCGGATTTTCAGCTTCTACAGGAGGAAACAGATCAAGACATTCTATTAAAAATGTAAAAATTTACACTGATAAGGTAAGTATTTTACAACCTTCTGTAACACAGTCTTTCTGCCCGAACCCTTCATCCGGATCTGCAACTACAAATCTGACATCATTTAATTCTCAGTTTGTTACAACTCCTGCCAATTACACATTCACTTATTCTGCAGGTGGAGCCACGATCAGCAACCCATCCGCATATCAGTTTAGTGCAAATACTACGGTCAATGTATTTATAAAAGACAACTCAGGGGTTTTATGTGATAACCCTGATGGTCAAATTCTCCTTACACTATCGCCATTCACAGCCAATAACACAACAATTTCAGAATGCAACAATAATAATGCAGTTACTGCTTCTTTTAATCTTACATCAGCTAATGTGAGCGCTGTACCCGGAATTGTAAAAAAATATTATAAAACGTTGGCAGACCTGAATGCCGGCACAAATGAAATTACAAATCCCACAGCATACATTTCAGCACCCGGAATTGTTTATGTAAAAGTTACAACCCCCCAGGGATGCAGTGGTAACGCACAGATAACTTTAAATTTCCTGCCACTTCCGACAGCTAACGATGCAGTCCTGGAATCCTGTTTTAGTGCGGCTAATTCAACAGCGGCTCTCTTTGACTTAACATCTGCAAATGTTACATCTCAAACAGGCATAACCAAAAAATTCTATACATCATCAGCCAATGCTCTTGCAGGAACCAATGAAATTGTAAATCCTACCACGTATATCTCTACAGGAGCTGAAATTTATGTAAAAGTTATCAGCAGCAGCAATTGTTTCATCATTAAAAAAATTATATTAAAAGTACTTCCGCCGGTAAGATCAACAGTATTGACAGATAAAACAATATGTATAGATGAAAGAACAACTCTGGATGCCGGGACGGGATTTGATGCATATCTTTGGAGCACTGGTGAAACAACCTCTTCTATTCAGGGTGTATCTGTCGGAACATACTGGGTCAGCCTGAAAACAGGAAACTGTTTTACCGTACAGACCGTTAATGTAAAAGCAGCATCAAATCCTGTGATAGCAGGCATCAACATTTCCAATAACACGATAACAGTTAACGCAACAGGCGGAACGGCACCTTATCAATATTCTTTAAATGGATCAAACTGGCAGGACTCTAATGTTTTCACAGGACTTCCCAGAGGAGAAATCAAAGTTTTTGTAAAAGATTTCTATAACTGTGAACCTGTACAAGTACAGATTACCATTCCAAATCTGCTTAACGCAATCACTCCAAATGGAGACAATAAGAATGATTTTATAGATTATTCAGCATTAGCATATAAAAAGAACTTAGTGTTTATCGTCTACGACAGATATGGAAACAAAAAATATGAAGCCGACAAATTGAGAAACTTCAAATGGGACGGAACTTCCGGAGGAAAAAAACTGTCTACGGGAACATACTGGTATACAATTTCCTGGAACGAAAATGACAAAAACAGTACTCTTACACAATATAACGGATGGGTGCTTGTAAAAAACAGAGAATAATCTCCTCAAAAAAAATCACTCCTGTATGGAGTGATTTTTATTCTTCTGTAACTGTATTAAAAATTTAACCCATTGATGTTTTTTTTAACAACCATATACAATATCAAGCAATTAAAAGCGTATAATATCAACTTTAACAAACATTTCACGATCATTATTATATAAATAAACTTTTAAAAATATTTGATTAAAAATAACCCTTTTAATATTCTAACAACCTATTCAACCTAAATAAAATGAAGAAAACACTACTACTTTATTTCTCAGTAATTCTTTTATTCTTCGCTCAGAGCAACATTACAGCTCAAACGTATCAGCTTACAGGAAATCCGGTTAATACTACAGGTTGGGACATTGTTCCATCCGCAGCTGTGAGTGGAGACTTTGTACGGCTTACCGCTGACCAGACCAGTCAGTTTGGAGCAATAAAACTTTCTGATCCCATTAATTTAAAATACTGTGATAAATGGAAAGTTGAATTTGATTTCAGAATTGATGGGAATGGCACCACTGCCTATGGAAGAGGTGATGGCCTCACTTTTTGGTATTTATCAAATCCGCCCACAGCTTTTACGACCGGCGGAGGCTTGGGAATCCCGGCCAATGCTAACGGACTGATGGTTGCTTTTGATATTTTCAACAATTCTACAGAAGGCCAGATGAGCAAAGTTCATCTTCTCTATGGAACTAATAATACACCTGCCGGAAATCCGAATATAGAGTACAATATGACTCCGGGGAGCACATTCCACTCTCCTGACTTACAAGCTACGCAACCTTTCGTAGGAGCTAATTACAAGCATGTTGAAGTAAATGGAGAAGTAGATCCTGCCAATACGAACAACTGGATTATACAGATAAGAATAGACGGAGTTGTTATTGCCAATCAATCTTTCGCCCCTTCTGGTGGTGCAATCGGAATGACAACAGGATATTTCGGATTTTCATCCGGAACGGGAGCTGCGAGCGCAAGACATTCTATTAAAAACGCTAAAATATTTATTGATAAAGTTCCTATTTTGCAAAGTACCATTACTCCATTTGTATGTACCAACCCATCTACAGGAAATGGTTTTGTTGATTTAACTTCGTATGCTTCGCAGTTTGTAAACACCCCTTCTAATTATATAATTACTTATTATGTATTGGGAAGCTCTACACCGATTGCGACACCTACCAACTTTCAGTATACAGGAAATACAACAATAACTGTAGTAATTAAAGATCCTTCGTCAACATTATGTGATAATGGTGATGCGAGAATTATTTTAAACCCAACTCCGTTTGAAGCTGCAGATGCCTCATTAACCAAATGTAACAATAACAATGCAGGTGTTGGAATCTTTAATTTAAATGATGCTGCCGTTACGGGATTAGCCGGAGTAACAAAACAGTATTATCCAACTCTCGCAGATTTGACTGCAGGAACCAATCAGATCACGAACTTTACAGCATTCCCTGCCGCTTCCGGTACAACCATCCATGTAAAAGTAACAACAGCTCAGGGCTGTGTGGACAATGCAATAATTACACTTAATACTTTCCCACCGGTAGTCGTAAATGATGCAACATTAAGAGCATGTTCAGAACCAACTAATCCTTCATTAGGAATATTTAACCTGACGAATGCCGTCGTAACTTTAGAATCAGGAATAACTAAAAAATATTATCCTTCTCTGACTGATGCGGTCAACGGGACTAATGAAATCAACACTCCTGCAGGTTACACCGCACCTAGTGGAGTTATCTATATCCGTGTGACAAATGCAAACGGATGTTTCAACGTTGCTAAGGTAACATTGATCGTTATTGCTCCTGTATATTCTACAATTTTAACCGACAAAATAATTTGTATTGAGAACAAAACCACTCTGGATGCAGGGCCGGGTTTTACAGCATACGAATGGAGCACAGGAGCAACGACTCAAACCATTACCGATGTAGGTGTAGGTACTTATTGGGTAAAACTGAAAACAGGTGATTGCGTCTCAACACAGAATGTTAAGATTTACGCATCAGAACAGCCAGTTATTACATCCATCGATATTTCAAATACAACGATTACGGTAAATGTAAATGGAGGAACTCCGACATATCAATATTCATTAGACAATGTGAATTGGCAGGACTCTAATATATTTACAGGAATTTCCAGAGGTATGCATAAAATTTATATTAGAGATGTTTATTACTGTGAACCTATTGAAGTAAATATTACAGTACCCAATTTAATTAACGTGATTACTCCAAATGGAGACGGACAGAATGACTACATTGATTATTCAGCCCTGGCCGGCAAATTAGATTTGACATTTAATGTTTTTGACAGATACGGATCAAAGCTTCATCAGGGAGACAAGACCAACAGATACATCTGGGACGGTACTGCCAACGGTAGAAAAGTTCCTACAGGAAGTTACTGGTATTCTGTCACATGGAACGAGAACAATAAGACTAAAACTCCTGTCAAATTTTCAGGCTGGATTATGGTAAAAAATAGAGACTGATTTTTTTCATTATTTAATTATATTGTGATCACTCCCCTAAAAAAGGAGTGATTTTTTAATTAAAAAATTTAAAACCAGATTTTGGCACAAAACTGTCTGTATTCATAATTCAATTCTTAAATTTGTCTCCATGAATTATTTGGAAGCTTTAAGCAGAAGATATTCTGTGAAAAAATTTAATCCTGAAGTGATCATTCCGCAGGAACTGCTTCTCAATATTCTTGAGTCAGGAAAACTGGCAGCAAGTTCTCTTGGTCTTCAGCCTTATAAAATATTCGTGGTTGAAAGCTCAGCAATGAAAGAAAAACTGATACCGGCTTTCTATAATCCATCACAAATTTCAACCTGCTCACATCTCATTGTACTGATTTCAAAAAAAAACATGGATGAGGTCTATCTTGACGGATATTTTAATCATATTTCTGAAGTTCGTGATCATTCTGTGGAAGATTTAAATCCTTTCAAAAAAAGCATCACTGGTCATTTCAATCGGCAGGAGCATGATGATATTCTTAACTGGGCAGAAAAACAGTCTTATATTGTATTAGCCAATTTAATGTATGCTGCAGCAATAGAAAATATTGATACCTGCCCGATGGAAGGCTTCAGACAGGATCTTATTGAAGAAATCTTAGAGATCAACCCAGAGATAGAAAAAGTGACTGTAACATTGGCACTAGGCTACCGATCGGAAGAAGACGAGTTCCAGCACATGAAAAAAGTAAGGAAACCAAATGAAAAATTGTTTAAATTTATTTAATTATTTAGACAGTTGTCTTAAAGTAACAATATGATAAAAGCGGATGTATTAGTCATTGGTTCCGGAATTTCCGGACTTTCTTATGCCATTAAAGTTTCAGAACAGCTTCCCGATGCAAAAATAATCATTGTAACAAAGTCTGACGAAGACGAGAGCAACACAAAATATGCTCAGGGAGGACTGGCAGTCGTTACAGATTCCAAAAATGATAATTTTGAAAAACATATTGAAGATACCATGCGTGCCGGTGATGGTGAGAACAAACGTGATGTTGTGGAAATGGTGGTAAGAGAAGCACCAGCACGATTTAACGAAATTGTTGAATGGGGAGCTAATTTTGATATGAAAAACGGAGAATTTGCATTAGGAAGAGAAGGCGGTCATACAGAAAACAGAATCGTACATCATAAAGATATCACCGGCTTTGAAATTGAAAGAGCCTTACTGGAAACTGCGAAAAGCAGTCCGAATATTGAAATCCTTGATCATCATTATGTTATTGATATTATTACCCAGCACCATGTTCCGGGAAAAGAACTTAACGAAGGAGAAATCAATTGTTATGGTGCCTATATTTTAGATGAAAAATCCAAATCTATAAAAAAAATCACCTCTAAGATTACTTTGGCCGCAACAGGAGGAGCCGGACATGTTTACAAAAACACAACCAATCCTGTGATTGCAACAGGTGACGGAATCGCTTTTGTAGCCCGTGCCAAAGGTAAAGTAACCAATATGCAGTATTACCAGTTTCATCCGACTGCACTGTACAGTAAACTTGACGGTATGCTGTTTTTAATTTCGGAGGCTGTGAGAGGAGACGGCGCAAAACTGAGAACAAAAAAAGGCGAAAAATTCATGCAGAAATATGATGAACGTGAAGAACTTGCCTCAAGAGACATTGTGGCAAGAGCCATAGATGCAGAGATGAAAGTTACCGGAGACGAATTCGTAGGACTTGACTGCAGGGATATGAATCACGAAAGATTTCTGGAACATTTTCCAAATATTTATAAAAAATGTAAGGATGAAGGCATTGACCCCTTCACCCAACTGATCCCCGTCGTTCCGGCATGTCATTACCTGATGGGAGGGATTGAAGTGGATAAAGACGGGCAGTCTTCACTTAATAATTTATTCGCTGTAGGAGAATGTACCAATTCAGGATTACATGGTGCCAACCGACTGGCATCAAACTCTTTACTGGAAGGATTGGTTTTCGGACACAATGCTGCCATGAAAACAGTGGAATTATTAAATGAAAATAATTTTAATTTTGATGATCTCAAGGCAGTTCCCGAATGGAATGAGGAAGGCATGAAAATCATCGATGAAATGGTCATTGTATCTTACCTGAGAAAACAGCTTCAGGAAATGATGAGTGATCTGGTAGGAATCGTAAGAAGCAACAGGCGCCTGGAAATGGCACTCCGAAAACACCAGGAAATCGCCGCTGCAGTTGATGAGATCTACCACTACTCTATCCTGTCACCTCAACTTTCAGAGCTTAGAAACCTGACTACTGTTGCCCACCTAATTATCACCCAATCCATGGAAATGAAACAAAATAAAGGGGCATTCTACAATAAAGATTTAGCTTTAGCATAACTGATTCAGTAAAAGATATGAAAAGACCGGACTACGTAACCGATAAAGTTTTAAAACAATTCATCAAAAATGCATTGGAAGAAGACATTCAGGATGGAGATCACTCCACCCTGTCAACAATTCCAAAGGATTTGGAGCAGAGTGCGAAACTTCTGGTCAAAGAAAACTGCATCCTCGCCGGCGTTGAACTGGCAGAAATAATTTTTAGAGCGTTTGATAAAAATTTAAAAGTTGAAAAATTCATCAAAGACGGTGAGACAGCAAAAGTAGGTGATGTAGCTTTCATTGTAACAGGAAGTGCAAGATCTATTTTATCAACAGAAAGACTGGTTTTAAACTGTATGCAGCGGATGAGCGGTATTGCCACCCTTACTCAGGATTGGGATTCACGGTTACTGGGTACAAAGACCAAACTGTTGGATACCCGGAAAACGACACCAAATTTCAGAGTTTGTGAAAAATGGGCGGTTGCTATTGGGGGAGGAACCAATCACAGGTACGGATTGTATGATATGATTATGCTGAAAGACAATCATATCGATTATAACGGAAGCATTACCAATGCTGTGAAAATGGCAAAAAAATACCTGAAAAGTATAAAGAAAAAGCTGAAGATAGAAGTTGAAACCCGTACTTTAGAGGAAGTACAGGAAGCGATCAATGCAAAAGTTGACAGGATCATGCTCGACAATATGGATATAGAAACCATGCAAAAAGCAGTTAGGCTTATCAATGGATCTTGTGAAAGTGAGGCTTCAGGTGGAATTAAAAGGGATATGTTAAGAGAAATTGCTAGTACCGGTGTAACTTATATATCTGTAGGAGCTTTAACGCATTCTGCAAAAAATATCGATCTCAGCCTTAAAGCTATTATGTAAAGCATTGTATTTTTAACAATAATAAACATTATTTTTTAAAAATACAATAATATGATTTTTTTCACTTAAAAATCCAAATTTCCATAAAGCACTAAATATCAATACTTTAAACTTTATTAAGACTGATTAAAAATTAACATTAAGTTAATAAGAGTTAAAATTTTTTTGTCGAATTTTGCAAAAAAATTAATTCTAACTATTACTTAAGATTATGAAATTAATCAACAAATCGATGCTAACTGTGATGATATCACTCTCAACAGCCAGCGTTTATTATGCACAACAAGTTCAGGATACTGTTGACACAAGATCAAGAGATATTGAGCAGGTTGTCATCGCAGGAGTTGCAGATATCGCCAAAGATAGAAAGACTCCTGTTGCTGTTTCTACGATTAAAGAAGCACAAATTCAGGAGAGAATTGGAAACCAAGAACTTCCCGAACTTTTAAATGTTACACCTTCTGTATATGCGACTAAAGCAGGTGGTGGTTTTGGAGATTCAAAACTAAACATTCGTGGCTTTGGTCAGGAAAACATTGCTGTAATGGTAAATGGGATGCCAGTAAATGACATGGAAAACGGTGCTGTTTTTTGGTCAAACTGGGCAGGTCTTTCTGATGTAACTACTGCACTACAGGTACAGAGGGGGTTAGGAGCGTCAAAATTAGCCATCGCTTCTGTTGGTGGAACAATGAACTATATTACGAGAGCTGCCGACAAAAAACAAAGCGGTAGAGTAACATTAGGATTAGGGAATGATGGCTTTCTAAAAACTGTGTTTTCTTATAATACAGGAAAATCTGCTTCAGGATGGTCCTCTTCATTTCTAATGGGTAGAACTTCGGGTGCTATGTACGCAAATGGGACTGATTTTGAAGCCTATAACTATTATTTTGCTTTAGGATATCAGCCAAACAAAAAGCATGACCTTCAGTTTACAATAACAGGAGCTCCACAATGGCATAATCAGAGATCAACTTCAACAACGATTCAAAATTATATTAAATATAACAGTGATCAGGATGGTACTCCCAACAGAAGATACAATGCAGACTGGGGATATAGAGATGGGGAACAGTTATCCAACAGAGTAAATTATTATCACAAACCTGTAATGTCTCTAAACTGGGATTGGAAGATGAGTGAAAATTCAAAATTAAATTCAGTATTCTACGCTTCTTTTGGTAGAGGTGGCGGTACCGGTGATATCGGTAGAATACCAACAGGTGTAGGCACGAACACTGGTTTTGTGAACAGCTTTGTAACTCCTGACGGACAAATCGATTACGACAAGATCTTTAATACAAATGCTACTATTAACCCTCAAACCGCAGCACAGGGGAGCACTTTAGTAAGAAGATCTTCAATTAACTCTCACAACTGGTTTGGAGCTATTATCAGTTTCAATCATAAATTTAATGAAAATTTAAATTTCACCATTGGAACAGACAACAGGTATTATTACGGTTACCATTATCAGATTATTTCAGATATGTACGGAGCTTCCGGCTACAAAGATATTGCAAACAAAAACTTCTTCACTGCTCCCGGAAATGTATATACCGTAACTCCTAGAGTTGTTACCAATAGATTTGCTCCCAGAGCTACAGGGAATCCTTTTGGCGGAAAAATAAACAACGATGAAGATAAAATAGGATATGATAATGATGGTGAAGTATTATGGTATGGAGGTTTTGGTCAGTTAGAGTATTCTAATGACAAGTTATCGGCTTTTGTTTCCGGTGCATTGTCTAATCAATCTTTCCAGAGAATTGACAATTTCATCATTGACGGAGTGACTTTATTAAACGGTCAGCAGGCAGGGTACAAAAACTCTACAGCTGCTAATGCACAAATCGCTCAGCCTACTGCAGCAAACCCTGCACTTAATACAAAAACAGGTTTTAAAGATATCGTAGGATACAACATGAAGGCTGGTGCCAACTATAACATAGATGATCATCATAATGTGTATGCCAATATTGGATACTATTCTAAGCAGCCATTTTTAAATGCAGTATATCCAAATCAAAAGAATTACTTAAACCCAAATCTCACCAACGAAAAAATATTTGGTCTTGAAGGAGGTTATGGTTTCCGTTCTTCTATCTTTGATGCGACCCTGAATGTCTACAGAACTGAATGGAAAGACCGATTCCAAAGAAGAGGAGGGCTTACACAAACTTATCCGGATCCAACAAACCCAAGTACGACTATAACTACGAATCAAGCTTACTCAAATATTCAGGGAATCACTGAAATCCACCAGGGAATAGAGTTAGAATTGACCGCAAAGCCTCACAGAATGTTAGACTTGTTTGGTATGGTTTCATTTAATGATTATCATTATAAGGGCAATGCGCAAGGGAATATTTTCACTGAAAATAATGAACAAATTGGAACAGATTCTCAGACTCTCTTTTTAGATAAAGTAAAAGTGGGAGGTTCTGCACAGACCACAATGGCAGGAGGTTTTACATTCAAACCTTTAGATTGGTTTTCATTTGATGCAACTTACAGAGGTGTTAAAAATCTATATGCTAATTTGAATATTTTGAACTTCCAAAATGAAGAATCCAGAGAAAAAGGTTCTTTAGAATTACCATCATTTGGTCTACTAGACCTCGGAATTTCTTTTAAAATTAAATTGAAAGATCCAAAACAGTTCTTTACATTGAGAGGTAACGTGTACAACCTTTTAGACAAAACATATATTGCCGAGTCTAATACAAATATTCACGCAAACCTTTCAAAATCTGAATATGCCGCAATTAATTCTACCCGTACTCCCGCTCAGATTGAGAGTGATTACGCAGCATACCAATCTGCCGGAAACTGGAATGGTGTAAGTCAGCAAAACCAGGTTTACTTTGGTTATGGTACCACCTGGGCTGCAACAGTAGCATTCAATTTCTAATAAATTTAAAACTTATTCAATACCAAATCCCGGCTTTTCGCCGGGATTTTTTTATATTTGTATACTTAATAAACAGAAAAAATAGAAGTATGGATCTTTACAAAATTTTGCTGAGCGCACATAAGGGCTTTGCCTATCTTGAGCTCGCTCTAACCTCCTTATTTATTATTGCGCTCCTTACCGTAATGTTCGGGTACAGCGGTAAAGTAAGTAAGTTCCTTAGAAAAATCACGCTTTTTACCATGATTTTCTTCCATGTTCAATTTCTGATCGGTATCGTGATGCTGATCATGAACTTTACAAAAGGTCTGGACATGGGATCGGTAATGAAAAATGCTGATTTGAGATTTCAGTATGTAGAACATCCGTTTTCCATGCTCGTTGCTGCAGTTCTGATGACCATCATCAACAAAAAAGTAAAATCCAACGATACAATTTCTTTAGGAATTGTCATCATGGGATTGATCGCAGTAGGTTTATTTGCATTTGCATTTCCATGGACAAGAGTCTTTGGAGCTTAATTATATATTAACTTAAATTTTTATTCAGACAACAAAAATCGCAATACCTGAAAAAATGACATTCTCATGCTTAAGATGCGATTACCTATAATCTTAAAAACAATTTTATTTACTTATGAAAGTAGCTGTAGTAGGTTCAACAGGAATGGTTGGACAAGTGATGCTTAAAGTTCTCGAAGAGAGAAATTTCCCCGTAACAGAATTAATTCCGGTAGCTTCGGAAAGATCTATTGGTAAACAGGTGAAATATAAACAGGTAGATTATACTATCGTAAGCATTGACGACGCTATAGCTGCCAAACCGGATATCGCAATTTTCTCTGCAGGTGGGTCAACTTCCCTGGAATACGCGCCGAAATTTGCCGAAGCAGGGATTACGGTTATTGACAACTCCTCTGCATGGAGAATGGATCCAACCAAAAAATTAGTTGTTCCGGAAATCAATGCTGATGTTTTGACCAGAGAAGACAAGATTATTGCGAATCCCAATTGTTCTACCATCCAGTTGGTGATGGTTTTAGGTCCGCTGAATAAAAAATATGATTTAAAAAGAGTCATTGTTTCCACTTACCAGTCTGTAACAGGTACAGGAAAAGCTGCAGTGGATCAGTTAAACGGAGAAATCAACGGTGATGACTCTGTTGCTAAAGTTTATCCTTACCAGATCTTTAAAAATGCCTTACCACACTGTGATGTATTTTCTGATGATGATTATACCAAGGAAGAAATTAAACTGATGAAAGAACCTAAAAAGATTTTAGGAGACGACACATTTAATCTGACGGCAACAGCAGTAAGAGTTCCGGTACAGGGAGGACATTCCGAAAGTGTCAATATCGAATTTGAAAACGAATTTGAACTTGATGAAGTAAGAAAAATTTTATCTGAAACACCTGGAGTGATCGTTATGGATAACGTTAAAAACAACGAATACCCGATGCCGCTCTACTCAGAAGGAAAAGATGAAGTTTTTGTCGGAAGGATCCGGAGAGATCTCTCACAGCCCAAAACACTCAATCTCTGGATTGTGGCAGACAATCTGCGAAAAGGAGCTGCTACCAACGCAGTACAGATCGCAGAATACTTAGTCGCAAACAACTTAGTATAAACTAACAAAAAGAAAAGAGTCTCCGAAAGAGATTCTTTTTTTTATCATAGGCTTTGAGCAGCCTGTATTTTCCATCAGCTTTCAAGATAACTTGATAAAGAATGGGATAGAATATATTAAGATACAAAGTTAGAATCTAAAGTACTCTGAAAAAATACAGGTTAAAAAAACTGAAAAAGAAAAACTCAGGATCAAAAAAATGACAGCAGAAAATACCAGTAAAGATAAAATAGGTTTCCAGAAAATTATTGCCGTTGTGGGAATTATTTTATTCATTGGAAAAATTATCGCGTGGAAACTAACCAATTCAGATGCAGTATTTTCTGATGCCATGGAAAGTATTGTAAACGTTATCAGTGCCTTTATGGGACTGTATTCTTTACATCTGGCATCAAAGCCTAAAGATGAAGACCATCCTTACGGCCACGGAAAAGTAGAGTTTGTTACAGCAGGAATAGAGGGTGCCCTGATTGCCATCGCCGGAATTATGATTATTTACGAAGGCATCAACAGTCTGGTTACCGGAAGAGTTCTTAAAGGACTTGACTGGGGAATTGCCATCATTGCCGTCACGGCAATCGTCAATTACTGTCTTGGTTACATTTCTATAAAAAAAGGTAAAAAACAGAACTCTCTGGTTCTTATTGCTTCAGGAAAACATTTGCAGTCAGACACCTTTACTACCCTTGGAGTAGTTGTCAGTCTAATTATAGTTTACTTCACCGGGATTTACTGGATAGATTCGGTGGTTGCTTTATTTTTTGGTTTTTACATCATTTTTGTGGGGTATAAAATCGTAAGAAAATCCTTAAGCGGAATTATGGATGAGCAGAACCCGGAAATCCTGAACAGCATTATCGAACTTTTGGAAAAAAACAGGAAAATAGAATGGATTGATATTCACAATATGAAAATCCAGCAATTTGGATCCTCTCTTCATATTGACGCCCATATTACACTACCCTGGTATTACAGCCTCCGTGATGCACATAAAGAGATGGAAAATGTTATACTCCTGCTAGCAAAAAACACAGACCGGACAGTCGAATTTAATTTCCATATGGATGACTGTAAACCCATATCCTGCCCGGTCTGCCAGATCATGGACTGCCCGGTTCGCGAGCAGACATTTGTCAGAAGAGTGGAATGGGCCGCTGAGAATATTACCCGCGTGGAAAAACATACTGTTGAATAATACCGGGAACATATTATGCCATCTATGAGACGGACAGTATTCTTCAGAAGCTTTTTCCGGCTCTTCGCTCATACTCCTCGCCCAACCGCTATATGATGGCCAACGTCTGCTGTGGGGTAACCGCTGCGATGGCTAGTGGCGGGTATAGTCAAAAATAAATAACACCAAAATTCCTATCTGATACTGTAAATATATCCGAATCTGATGTGCTCTGATTGATTACGTAACTCATTCATCGAAATTTTCACGTGATCAACCTCAACAGAATTGATTAGAGATAACCAATGATAGTTATTTGACCTGATAATCATTGCAGTTGATCGGGCTGGCAGAGTCACCACCATTGAAGAATCCCTGATCTTTTTATCAGGTGAATTTAAATTACTTATTTTACGGGGTTTGAATTTTTTTGCATTGAAAGTACCTTCCACATATCTTACATCCAATTTATTGAGGGACAGAACTGAAGAATCAGAAAGTTCAGTATTGAAGGTGACAGTAATAACTTTATTCTCATTCGACAGATTTTGAATATAAAGATAAGTAGGAACTGAGCATCCATAAAAAGACAACAACAAAAGCAGGCAGAGAATAGGTCTGATATTTTTCAAAATAATCACTGTCTTTATCATGATGTTAAACTTTGGCTACAATATTCCTTCTGTAGTAGAATAGCGGAACAATCAACAGGAGAATCAGTGGCTGAATCACAAACCTCCGCATATAAAATGAAAAAAGATGTCCTGTTTCAAATCTGTCGTAGATACAGAACAGGTAGATTGGGAACGTTATTGCAAATATAATTGAGATCAGAACAGCTCCCTGTACTGTCCATTCCTTATTTTTAAATAAAAAATGAATAATTACACAGGAGAAAAAAAGATTCAATATAAATCTGAAGAGATAACCAATCACTAATCTCCCCCATTCAAATTCCGGAAACGGAATATTTTTATTTGCTTCATGAAAGTAATTGAGGAAAGGATCATAGAAAATCCTGTCTTCCATCATTCTTACTGCGATAAGCCCGGAAATTCCGGCTAAAACAAGAAACCAGTTAAAAATTTTCATTTTTTTAAAGCAAAAAATTTAATCCAGACCAGCCAGAGAATGACAACACTTCCATAAATAAACGCCGGGAACAAATAATCATGTCCTAATTTATTATATTGAGGATAATCACGGGTCAGGATATTCAGTCCTACAATTCTCAAAACATTCATTACATAAAGCGCGAAAAACCCTAAAGCAACAAAAACAAAAGTTTTAGCTCCTTTGTAAAATGCAAAAACAAAAGAGACAAAAAGAATGATCACAGAAATGGCATTACACCCCTCAACCATTCTCGTCACATATTGCTTTTTGACATAGAAATAGACCTGTTCACCAGGAATATCATCATACAAAAGCGTTGGAATATCCAACCTGTTTTGTATCCACATTACCTGGCCGGCTATCATCCTGGAATAAGGATCCAGTCCCTGCGCCTTATAACTGTTCAGGTAAAACTGGTAGGCAAAAAGCAACACCAGATAGATAATGATGAAGCGAAGCAGAATCCCCAAAACCGGTTTAAAGTCCTTTAGCATAATGCAAAGATAAAAATTCGACTGTAAATTAGTATATTTGTTTCCATATTATGACTTCTGAAAAAGCAAAAAGATTTTTTGAAAACCATTTTGGCAAAAAATCAACTGAATTTGTCACGTTAGCTCAAAGCGGTTCTGCAAGAGTCAATTTTCTGGCGGAAAATCAAAACGGAAAATATATTGTCACCTGTAACGAAAATATTCAGGAAAATGAAAGTTTCCTCTATTTTTCAAAGATTTTTTCAGATCTACAACTCAACACTCCGGATATATTCAAGGTGTCTGATGACCGTAAAATATACATCCAGGAATTCTTAGGAACCCATACATTTTCTGATATCATTGCTGAAGAAGGGGTATCTGAAAATGTAGAATCTTTAGTAAAGCAGACATTAGAAAAACTGTTTTCCCTGCAAACGCTGACACAGGATCAGATTGATTTTACCCGGACTTTCGAGTATGAAAGTTATGATGAACTACCCGTCATGCACGACCTTTTTTATTTTAAGAATTTTATTGCAGATGTTCTGGAACTTGAATATCACAAGTCTGATCTTCTGAAAGAATTTAAAAATCTCATCAATCTTATCGAACATATTGAGCCTAAAGGTTTAATGATCCGGGACTTCCAGGCAAGAAACATTATGGTAGACCAGAATAACAGTGTATCATTTATTGATTATCAGTCGGCGATGAAAGGTCCTTTGATGTACGATGTGATCTCCTTCCTGTTTCAGGCTAAAGCAAATTTTCCTGAGGATTTCAAAAAAAATATGCTTAAATTTTACATTCAACAATTTGACAATCAAGAAATTCAGACTCAACTAAAAAAATCAGTTAAGCCCATTCAGTTAATAAGATTTCTACAGGTTTTAGGCGCCTATGGTTTTCGGGGATTAGTTCAGCGAAAACAACATTTTATTTCCAGCATTAATAAAGGGATAGAAAATATTACAGAATTTTCAAGCCATTGGAAAGCAATGAAAAATTATCCGGAGCTTAAAAAAGTAATTGATCAGCTAAGTACGGAGAAAACAAAATTAAAAATAGAAGAAATATTAAGTAAATAATGAATGATTAATGATCACCGTCTCAGAATCCATTATCGCTGATCAATCATAAAAAAATAAAATATGTTGCACATAGACATCCACAGTTTTTCATACAAAAAAGGAGGTATACCCAAAGACCATTCAGGAAATGGAGGCGGTTTCACATTCGACTGTCGTGGAATTTTAAATCCGGGAAGAGTGGAGGAATATAAAATCCAGACAGGAAACGACATCGGTGTTCAGGAATATCTCGAAACAAAGACAGATATGCCCAGATTCTTAGAATTGATCAAAGGCATGGTTTCCATCAATATCGATAATTATCTTGGAAGAGGTTTTGAAAATCTGCAAATTAATTTCGGCTGCACCGGCGGACAGCACAGATCCGTATATTCAGCGATTAAGATTGCCCATTTTATTGAGGAGAAATACGGCAGTCAGGTAGAAATAAGCCTGCATCATGACGAACAGCACCAACTTAATCATAAGTAATGGGTAATGAGTAATAAGTAATGTTTTTAACTTCGTTATTTTATTATTATTCATTGCCTATTACTTATTACCCATTACCTATTATTCATCACTCATCACCCATATCCTATGAAGGCACTGATTTTTGCAGCAGGGAAAGGAACCCGGCTGAAACCCTTTACTGATAATCACCCGAAAGCTCTTGCCAAGGTAAACGGAATTCCGCTTCTGGAGAGAAATATAACCTATCTGAAAGGGTTTGGAATTACAGATTTCGTGATCAATGTGCATCATTTCAGTGATCAGATTGTTGATTTCCTGAAAAAGAATGACCACTTCAAATGCAGGATTGAGATCTCAGACGAGTCCGAAGAACTTCTTGAAACCGGCGGAGGATTGATATTTGCCAAAAAATTTCTTGATCATGGTGAAGACTTCCTGATCATGAATGCAGACATCCTTACCGATATTAATATTAATAAATTTGTAGAATACCACAAGAAGATTAAAGATTTTGCTACTTTAGCAGTATCGGACAGGGAAAGCTCACGAAAATTGCTATTCAACAATGATCTGGTACTGAGAGGATGGCTCAACATCCAGTCAGGTGAACAGAGGCTGGCAGAATTTAATAAAGGATTTAAGCCTTATGCATTCAGTGGTGTGCACTGTATTAATCCGGTCATTTTTGACAAGATAAAAAGGAGGGGGAAATTTTCTGTAATGGAAGAATATCTGGATCTGATGCAGACCGAAAAAATTCACGGATTTCTGCATGACAGTATCCTGATTGATGTAGGAAGACCTGCATCTGTAACAGAGGCCGAAAAATATTTTAAATAAAGAAGATATGGGAATTGAAGGAAGCAGGGATGAAAGTTTACAAAATCCTGAATTAGATAGTAACGAATCAATATTACATAATAGTTTCAGACAAAAAACGTGGGACGAGATTGTCACCAAAGACAGCTGGATGGTCTTCAAAATCATGGCAGAATTTGTGGATGGTTACGAGAAAATGGCTAAAATAGGCCCCTGTGTTTCTATTTTTGGTTCTGCCAGGCTGAAACCGGACACCCGGTATTACGAAATGGCGGTGGAAATCGCTGAAAAAATAACAAAGATAGGTTTTGGAATCATTACCGGTGGCGGTCCCGGAATCATGGAAGCTGGCAATAAAGGCGCATTCAATGCAAAAGGAAAATCAATCGGACTCAATATCGACCTGCCTTTTGAGCAGCATTTCAATCCCTTTATCAGCAAAATGTACTCTCTTAACTTCGATTACTTCTTTGTAAGAAAAGTCATGTTTGTCAAATACTCTCAGGGCTTTATTGTGATGCCGGGAGGCTTTGGAACCCTGGATGAACTCACCGAAGCGATTACACTCATTCAAACCAATAAAATAGGAAAATTCCCGATTGTTCTCGTAGGATCGGAATTTTGGGGAGGACTCTTAGACTGGTTTAAAGATACGCTGTTAAAAGAAGGTATGATTTCAACAGACGATCTTGATCTATACCGTGTGGTAGATACCGCTGACGAAGCCGTGGAGCATATCAGAGCATTTTATGAAAAATATGCTGTCAACGTTAACTTTTAATTGGCATTATATTTGACCAAATTTAATTTACTAAGATGATTAACAATCAAGAAATTATGATGAAAAAATTTTTATCCATATCAGGTATTTTGTCATTACTTGTCTTTATGAGTTTCATGACTGCAGATTTTTTCTCATCAATGACGAAAGTCGATTATATTGATGGCAGCAAGACATTGAAATTTACGACAAAGATGAATACCAGTCATATTTCGGATGCCATTAAAATCAACCGAAGTACTGCAGGCTTTGAAGCCGAAGTGAAGAAATATGTAAACAATAATTTTGATGTTTATGTAGACGGAACTCCTAAAACCTTAACTTTTACAGGAAGTCAGGTGAGTGGAGAGACGGTGTGGGTCTATTTTGAAACTGCAGGGGTTTCGGAGATAAGCAGTTTAAAAATCAGGAACAGTATTCTTTTAAGTGCTTTTCCAAAACAGATCAACCTCGTTAATATTGCGTATAAAGGATCACAGAAAACCATGAATTTCCAAAGGGGAAAAGAAATTAACGAAGTATCCTTTTAATAAAAATTTTAATTTAAATTATAAAACCACCGCAATTGCGGTGGTTTTTTTTGCAAAAAAAATTGTAATCATGAATAAAAATAATTAAATTCGCACAAATAGTTAAAAACACAAACGATGAAAAAAGAATTACAGCATTGCCTGCCTGCTTTGTTTTACAGTTCTGTCATTCGGACAGGATTTAATCTGGCAATATGATATCAGATCATCAACTCAAGACTTCCTTTCCCAGGTGACCACCACCATCGACCAGCAGTATCTCATCAGCGGAAGTGCCATTCAAAGCTCCAACCTTCAACAGGCTAAAGGATCTCAGAACAATGGGTACGACTTTAAAATCATCAAGCTCAACCAAAACGGTGATACCATATTTGAAAAATATTTCTCAGGAAAGAACCACGATTTCCTGGCTGCAACCATTGCTACACAGGAGGGTGGATTTGCCATAATAGGAACTTCGTACTCCGGAAAAGGGCTGGATAAAAAGGAAGATTCCAAAGGAGGCTCAGATTTATGGTTGATAAGAACAAACTCGGAGGGAAATGAAATTTGGCAGAAAACATTGGGCACAGCCCAGGACGATGAAGCCAGAGCGGTCATCCAGACCACTGACTTAGGATTTGTTGTTGCGGGCAATGTACAGAACTCACCCGAAGGTTTCGGTTCTAAAGATGTCATGATCATCAGGCTCGATAAGAACGGAAAATAACTTTCCCAGCTGATCCTCGGGGGAAGAGGAAATGATGAAGTGAAAAAAATGATCCCGACCGCTGATGGCGGTGTTCTGTTAGGCATGTATTCAAAGAGTGCATCCTCCACCAATTAATCAAGCCTCTTTCGGGAATCAGGGAAGTCTATCTCTATGATTCTGCCAACAGGCTCAAAGAAATAAGGGAGAATAATGCAACAGGCAAGATCCTGAAAGAATTCAAATACAATTACAAACACTAAAACACATCTCATGAAAAAAATAATCATCCCGATCAGTGCCCTGTTTGTAGTGGGCCTGTCCCATGCACAGAGCACAAATCTAAGCACGAACGAAAATTACGTCTATTCCAAGACCTATCTCTCTGATCCTGCCCTTCCCAATCCAAAAAGTGTGGAAACCGTTCAGTATATCGACGGATTAGGAAGACCCAAACAAGTTGTCAATGTAAAAGCCTCTCCAACAGAAAAGGACGTGGTCACTCACATCGAATACGACGGATTCGGAAGAAAGGTGAAAGATTACCTTCCTGTACCGCAGTCGAACACATTGAATGGAGCCATCGTTCCCAATCCCCTTGCCAATGCCACGCAGCCTGATATCTACGGATCTGAGAAAATCTATGCGGAGAAGATCCTTGAGAACTCACCTTTAGACCGTATGCAGCAACAGATCCAGGTGGGAAATGATTGGACTGGTAAGCCTGTCAAATTTGATTATGATGCGAATAAAAATGAAGATTATGTAAGAAAGTATAAGACTACCACGACTTGGGTGGAAGGTCGAACTCATACTGCGGTTGAGCTGTTTGAGGATTTTCTACCCAATCAGTTATATAAAAATACAGTGACCGATGAAGATGGAAACAAAACCATAGAATTCAAAAATGGTCAGGGACAGACTTTACTGATCAGAAAAGTGCTGAGTGCCACTGAGAACGCAGATACGTATTATGTGTATAATGAATATAACCAGTTAGCATATGTAATTCCTCCGTTGGCTTCCGCACCTTCTGTCGTACCCGCAACTGTTGAAAATCTTTATTATCAATACCGTTATGATGCCAGGAACCGTTTGGTAGAAAAGAAGATTCCCGGGAAAGGATGGGAATATATGGTGTATGATAAGGCAGACCGGCTGATCATGACTCAGGATGCCAATTTACAGTTACAGCAACAATGGCTTATTACCAAATATGACCGATTTGGAAGAGTATCCTATACGGGAATCATTCAGGGAGGAAGCAGGGAAAATATGCAGAGTCAGGCAGGAAATATTGTAATTACTGAAGCAAGAAATGATACCGGTTTTACCAGAAACGGAATGCAGATTTATTACAGCAACGGATATTTCCTTGATATACATACTGTCTTGTCAGTTAATTATTATGATACTTACCCTACAGGCAGTCCGGCAGCACCTACTCAGATATTGGGACAAAATGTTCTGACACAAGATGCTCAAAACTCTAATATCAGCACTAAAAGTTTACCCGTTGCTTCTTACGTGAAAAACATTGAAGATGACAACTGGACAAGAAACTACACTTGGTATGATATCAAAGGAAGACCTGTAGGAAGCCATTCTATTAATCACCTCGGAGGCTATACCAAAACAGAATCAGAGCTTGATTTCTCGGGAACCCCGAAACAGGTGGTGACCCGTCACAAGAGGTTGAATACCGATACGGAAAGAGTCATTACCGAAAACTTTACCTATGACCATCAGAACAGGTTGTTGGTGCATACGCATCAGGTGGATAATCAGCCTGTCGAATATCTGGTACAGAATAAATACAACGAACTCTCACAACTTGAGACTAAAAAAGTTGGTGGGGTGAATTTGGGAAGCGGTCTGCAGGCGGTTGATTATAAATACAACATTCGTGGATGGATGACACATATCAATGATCCCTTAAATTTAGGAAGTGACCTGTTTGGTTATAAAATCAATTATAATATAAGGGAAGGATCTGAAAACCCTAATTCCGATTTTGCAGACTTGAAAGTAAAGCCAAAATACAATGGAAATATAGCTGAAGTATTCTGGAAAACCTTAACAGAATACAATGAACCCTTAAAAAGATATGCTTATACCTATGATCCTTTAAACAGGTTGTCCGCAGGGTTTTATGAGAGAAGCGGTTTTGAAGGAGCAAAGGAATATTTTGAAATTAATGAGTATGATCTTAATGGAAACATTAAAAGACTGCAAAGATCAGCGGAACTTGTTTCCGGAACCACTGCGCTGAAAATAGATGATCTGAAATACGATTACGCAGGAAACAGGCTTATCAAAGTAACGGAAGAGCAGATAGGAAACAGCAACGGTTATCCTTACTTAACAAATCATAATACCATTGAATATGATAACGGTGTTTTAAACGGTAACGGAAACATGACTAAACATCTGGATAAGGGTATTTCTTCAATTCAATATAATTATCTAAATTTACCTGTAAAGATTAATCAGAATACCCAGGTAACGGATTACACTTACCGTGCTGACGGAGTAAAAGTAAAGAAGCTCTTTGGAGATATAGAAACGAATTATCTTGATGGATTTCAGTATAAGTCAACCAAACCTTCAGAAGGTTCAGGTGGAGGATTCGTTGTGATCGATCCTGACGAGATTGCGGTAATTAAACTGAGAATTATTCCTACAGCGGAAGGATATTATGATGTACTGCAAAATCAGTATATATATAATTACACAGATCATCTGGGTAATGTAAGATTAAGTTATAGTGATACGAGTAGGGATGGAGTTATTCAGCCGAGAACATATTATTACCAGCAGTGTGATGGATCGTGGTCACCATGGAACCCGCCGAACTGTATTGATTACTGGAAGCCTGGAGAAATAGTTGAAGTCAATAATTATTATCCTTTCGGTTTGCTGCATAATTATACAGCCACCACGCACAATGCTTATCAGTATAAGTACAACGGCAAGGAGTTGCAGGAATCTGGTATGTATGATTACGGTGCGAGATTCTATATGCCGGATATTGGAAGATGGGGTGTTGTAGATCCATTAGCTGAGCAAATGCGTCGTTATAGCACTTATAACTACGCTTTTAATAATCCTATTAGATTTATCGACCCAGATGGAAGAGCAAATGAAGACATCATCAAAGTTAATTCACAAGGTTACGTTCAATCTATTACACCTCAAGAAGGTCCGCACGTTGTAGTTGATGAACAAGGAAACCAATTAAATGTTAATGATTCCGCGGCAGACCAGGAACAGCTTCAGGAACTTGTTGATTACGCAGGAACAATGACAGATTACGAAGTGCAGGATGCAGAAGTCAGATTATTTACCCCATATTTAGCTCAGGATATGGCAGATGCTTTTAATAAAATTGGAATTGGAGATATAAAAGATAAAGCACGATATCTTCAGGCTTTTGGAGAGCAATCATTTATTATGTTTCCGTGGATGACATATATGGGTTCATTAGGACACGGAGAGTTTGATTTTGCTGGAGAAATGGGAGCCCTTGTTAGAGGTGGTGAAAATTATCCCGCTTTACGTGGAGCTACAAATGTTCCTAAAGATGGAACAGGAGGTTTTGTGAAGTTTGAAGGAAGTAACACTTTATACAACGTATATGATGGAGGGAATTTTATGACAGGGAAAGCGTTTCAAATGATTGGTGCACCTTTAAATGTTTTAAAAAGCGGAGCAAATACAAGTAGTATTTTAACTGGACACGGAAAAGATACAGCGTCAGACCAAAGAGCAATTACTAACGGTTATAATTACAACAGAATAGGATGGAAAAAATAAAAATATCTAAAACGGCATTCATTCCATTGACGATATTCGTTATAAATTTTACGATTTATCTATTAATAGAGGTTTTTGGTATAGTTTATACATATAGTAGTACTGCTAAGAGAACATATATATTTTTTTGTTTTCCGCTAAATGTAATAGGATTTATATTGTCAATTTATTTTTTTGTAAAGTTTTTGATTTACAAAAAAAGCTTTTGGAATATCATACTTTGTTTACCATTGCTGGTATTTATATTCTATTTTTATTTTGTTCCGCTAATTAGAAACAATTAATAAAATAACAAAGCCACTCAATGAGTGGCTTTGTTATTACATAATGCTTTGCAATTTAGTTTGCTTAAGAAAGGCATCAAGGAGAGCGAAGACGTGTTGTCTGTCGTTCTCTTTTAGTTTTTGGATGTCAAGAATTTTGGAGACAATATTTTTTTCCAAGACAACATCTGTAGAACCCACGAGATAATCCAAAAAAATGTCCAAAACTTCCGCCAGTTGTGTCGTCATCTCACTTGCAGGTGCGTCCGAGATTAATGGAAATATAGCAGAGGTTGACTGGAAGACAGCTACCGTCAGCAATGGTAATTCTCATAGGTATGGATATGTTTATGATGGCTTAAATAGATTGTCGGCTGGTTTTTATCAAAGAGATACTGATCCGTCGATGAGAGAATATTATGAAAAGGTAACCTATGATCTCAATGGAAACATCCAAACCTTGGAAAGAACAACTGCTGCAAAATTTTGTGCAGGCAATAAAAACAGATCATTTAATTTACAGATATAAATTTGCAGGGAAAAGCAATGTTCTTGAATCAATTCAGGACATAAGTGAAAATAAAAGTGGGTATCTATTTTATCCTGTCAGAAAGATAATACCTTATGACTCAAATAGTAATATGACTAATCATTTAGACAAGGGAATAAGTTCCATAAAATACAACATTCTAAATTTACCCAATGAAATTCTAACAAGCCCTGAGCTTTTTTTAATACTTATCAGCTCCATCATAAATATAAAGCAAACGGACCTCAATAATGGAAGCAGCATAGAAGTTCTTGAAGAAAATAACTATTACCCGTTTGGATTGAAGCATGAAGGATATACTCCTCTAGGGGGAAATCCAAGCTATCAGTATAAGTACAACGGGAAAGAACTCCAAGAGACGGGGTTTTACGACTTTGGAGCCCGCCAATACTTACCCGACATTGCTCGTTGGGTTGTACCAGATCCCCTTTCTGAAAAACATCCTGATTTAAATCCTATGATGTACGCAAATAACAATCCTATTCGTTTTGTAGATCCTGACGGAATGGATTGGGTTGAAGCTTCTAACGGAGATATTACTTGGCGAGATGATGTAACGGCTAAAAATCATAAAGATAAAGGAGTCCTTCAAAAAGGAGAGACTTATCGAGGAACTTATTATGAGCGCACTAAAACCTGGGACAATAAAAAACATAAGGGCTTAGTCCTAGAAACCTACCATATTTATAAAAAAATGGACTACTCCCGAGCAAAAGAAATGAGTGTTGAAATAGATGGAGAAATGAGAAATTCTAAAATTGGTGATGTAGATGTAAAGCTAAATGTAACATTTGAAAATGGTAAAACAAAAACTTTAGGTTCTTATGACGGTGTCGCAGGAGGTTTTGGAAATGGAGCACCAGAGAATGGAGAATATACTGTAGATTCTTATCAAGATAGAGGTCCGAAAGGATGATACAATAAAGGGATGAATCGAGACGGAATAGGATTTAGTTATAATTTAAATCCACAATTTGATACGGGAAGAAGTTTACTAAGAATACATCCTGATGGTAATAATGAAGGCACTCTGGGTTGTATTGGAATGTCTGGAGATCAGATTGTACTTACAACATTTAGAAATACGCTTAATAGTATGTTAAAAACTGGTGGACCTGTTCCTGTTAATATTAACATTAAAAATAATCCTAATAATAATGGTAAAAGTGGAGCAAAAATACCTAACGTTAATGAGTAGTTTTTTACTGTTGTTTTTTGTGCTTTTTAGTTGTCAACAATCAGAAAAAAAGATACAAGAAAAGATAGAAAATGAAACTGTTATTACAGAAAAATTTTCTAAGCCAGATTTTAAAATAAATCAATTAGAATTAAGAGAAGAAAATTCTCTAACTTATTTTTATTCTCAAAATATAAGATTATTAGACCACTTAAGATATTCTCCCGTAACTGTTTTTACAGATAAAGAAAAAAAAGAATACTTAATTGCTTATCAATATGAGGGAGATGTAAAGAATAGTTTTAGTTGCTTCGAGGTAGGATATTTAAAAGATGACCATACACTTGAGAAAGATGTTGCGAAAACTAAATATGATAATTTTAAGACAGAATCAGGACTGAAATTAGGAGTGACCTTAGAAGAAATAACCAATCTAAAAGGCAGTGATTTTAAAGTTGAAAAAAAATCTAATAAACAAATTATCCGATATACAATTGATAATCCTGATAATCCAAAAATAAAACAATATGAAATGCCTCCGTATTTTATGGAATTTTATCTGAAAGACAACAGGCTTTATAAAATTATATTTGGTTTTGAATATCCCTAAAAATTAACCGCTACTCGAACGAGTGGCGGTTTTGTTTATTTACGAATACGCTTTTTCGCTTTATAATCTCTTATATTAAGGTCAAGAAATCTTGTCACCATTGCTCTATCTTCCTCACTCATATCCTGTATTACTTCAAAATTTTTTAGAAGTTCTTTATTTTTAATAGAAACTGTTTCATCGTTGAGCAAAGTATCACTCGAAACACCTAAAGCATCGGCAATATTTTTAAGCGCATCCGCAGGCGAAATGCTGCTTCCCAACTCATAATGAGAAAGGCTTTTATTACTCACTTGAGACTTTTCTGCAAGTTCAGCTTGTGAAAGTCCTTTTTGTTGTCTGTATAATCTTATACGCTCTACTACGCAAAGTCTTACGACTTTGAGCTATAAATTTGGGTTGCAGACATTACTAATATTGGAAACAGAGCGAATCCGAGTTATTTAATTTTATGGGATGGCAGATCATTGATAAAAAATTTCTCAAATGAGAAACTGAAATTCTGACAGTCAACTTTCCGGAAAAGATAAAATCATGTAAAAAATGAGTGAACCATATCAATGAAACGAATCACTCATTTTTAACACAAGATAACCTGTCAGCTAACTACCGACAACCTTTACATTGTCCAATTCCCAGGTAGCTGCAGCTGCTGGCGTAGAAGCATACCGGAAAGCAATCTGTATCTCTTTATTAAGAAAATTATTCAGGCTTATATCTCCGGAATAGGTCCAGGTATTGAACTGTTCTGAATTGGGATCTAAAATAGCAGATAAAGGAATCCACACGGTCGTGGAAGGATTTCCCGTATAATTTTCAGTAATAAAGACCTCAAGAGGATGACCATTATATCTTACATCTGTTTCGAATGATAACGTTGCGGAACTGAATCCCTGTAATGAAACAGGCTTTGAGATCAGCCAGTCCTCATTTAAATTATTGCCCGAAGCAAAACCATTCATCACTGCGCAGGGTTTAGGATTTCCAAACTGCTGAATATTCCAGACCTGATTCCCTTTTACGTTTACCGGAATCCAGTGATCTGTAAGACTCCCCTCAAATCCATCAAAGAAAAATCTCTTTCCGGAAAATTCTATATCATTTAAATTCCGAATGAGCATCCGCCAATTTACATTGTAACGGCTCACAACAAAAGTAAGAGAGCCCTTTCCTTCCGGTAACAAATCTGATCCGAATCTGGCAAATCCTGAATTTCTGATTCTTGATGCATTCCCAGATTGATCTACAATATTACGATCTGTATCAACTCCTGCTCCGGCGTTATAATTCAAATATTTTTTTCCTATCTCCCCGGTAGCAAACTGCACATCCCGAACTTTAACCAGCATATTAATATATTTCTCATCATGCGCTGATTTTAGCGTTGCCAATTCCAGCGGTTTTATTACGGCAATTTCAAGTTTGTTACCATCACATACTCCGGAAATATACCTGTTCAACAATATTCCGGGAATTCTTCCGATATCATACACCGGATCGGCAGATCCGATCTTGACTACTCCCCGATCGGTTCCCAACCTCAGCCCTTTTGCATTGATTTTTATATGGGCACCTACAGGAAAATCTGCATAGTTATTTGCTCTGTCAACTTCGATTTGCAGAGCTGCTGTTGGATTTTCGGGCTTATCCTGAAAAGAGATTGTCTTATAGAAGTTACCGCTCTCATCAGAAGACGTTACATATCCTTCAAAAATTTGATCTTCTTCAATCAGTATATACCCTGCGGCAGGAGCCTGAGCTCTAAAATCAGACAATGTGATTGTTGTATCGGCAAATCTGTTACGACAGTTGACAGGCGGAGTTTCCCATTCGTCTTTCTGCACACAGGAGATGAGAAAAAAAACCGTAAATGCAATCCCTGTTAAAATATTAGAGTAATTTTTTATATTCATTTTTTAATTTTTAGTTAATCCATATTTAAAATCTGACCTGAATATTAACAAAGTAAGATCTGCCTTGTGTATACCAGTATTTAGGACCAAATAATGTAAACTCACGGTCACGATCTTTTCTGAGGTCAGGAAATTTCGCATTTCTGGTCTGCTCAAAACCACCTGTTATGTATTTTGTATTATCTAGCAGATTATTGAGGGTAGCAGACAACAGAACATAATATTGACCAAGCATCCAGGATTTACCTGCATTGACATTAAAGAAGAATGCTGATGGCAGTTTCTCAGGCTGTAAAACTCTTCGTAATTCAGATTCCGTAAGATCAGAAAATGGTGTCCCTGAAGAATTATTCTGAATAAAAGATTCAGTTCTGATCAATGCCGATGGATCAAGATAGTTATCATCCAGGTAATTCCAGTTTGCACCTGCCCACCAGTATTTCGGAGAATTATATCTCACCCCCATGGAATATGCGCGCTGAGGCGTGCCTCCCTGACGATAATTTTTCAGGTATGCTTTGCCTAAGCTTACATAAGAATTTCCTGTCGCATCTGCAGCAAAATAGGTTACAGGATTATTTTGGTAAGTAAACTGTCCGACACTCGCTAATGCCTGTACTGAAAGGGTTGACAGTACCTTTACATCAATTCCTGCTTCCACTCCGCAATTCTTCTTTTTCACACCGGTCATCACCTGAGTTACAAAAGCACTCCGCACCGCCAATTCATTGCCTCCGGAATCAGAATCATCAAGCTGAATACCATCTGCAAAGAATCTTTGTATTGTTGTTTCGTTAGTAGAATTAATCAGATAACCTGATAATTTTAATTTGAGAAAAGGAGAAGATATAACATAACTCAAATCATGAGCGTTGACCATCATATTCTGCACATTTGGAGTTACAGAACCGTTGATTCTAGGATTGACAAAGAGATTTTCCAGATAAGGAGCCTGTGAGAAATAAGCTCCGTTGTAAACAATAAAATTTCTGCCGTTTAATCTGTAAACTGACTGTCCTTTTACCCCATAATTCCAGAAACGGTAGGCAGTACCCCTACCAAATGAATTGTTATAAAGATAGTGATTAAACAATCCTTCTCTGCCGGACGATGAATACCCTGCCATTGCAGACACGAAAATATCAAACTTCCCTGCAGAAAGCTTCAGTCCGGGATTAACTTTAAATTCCTTTCTTCTGAATATAAAGTCATAAGTCACTTTATCGCCTTTCTTTTTTGTTACATTTTCTTCTCCCTCATTAAACAACCCCGATTTTCCCGGCTGACTGGTCGCAGCGAAAGAATCCTGGTTCAGGGCAAAATCTGCACCTAATAAATCATTGATTTCCCTGAACTGTTCAGAATAATAATTCTGGTAAGAAAGATTCAGTAAAAACTTTATGTTATCATTAAAATAATGCACAAAATGCGCAGCTGCATTGAAAATTTTATCATCACTCACATCATTTATAAGATAATAAAGAGCTTTTTTTCCGGTAATTCCGTAATAAGTTCCTGTGGGCTGTTGCATATTTCTTTTGTACAGATTACTCCAATTCAGTTGCGTACTGTTAAAATCTCCATTTGACCAGGCTGACAAAGAAGTATGGTAAGCATCCTGAACTGTTGTCATGATGCCGCCGGAATTGGTAACATAAGCGTTTGAATCCAGAGAATTATAATAACTGGGCAGGTTTCTGTAATAAGTTGGTGAAGGATTTTGGACATTCTGCCAGTCTAAACGGGAACTTTTATCCTTTCCGAACTGATACGAAAACGATGTCCAGAGATTTGACTTCTTTGTAATCTTCCAGAAATCCTGAATCTGAAAAATGGGCTGAAACCCTTTTCTAACCCTTTCATTTCTCTGTTTCCCATCATGATATCCCCAATAGGAATTGTAATGTACCCCTCTGTAATCATAAACTTCCTGTGTGCCCGGGCTTGAAGCAGATCTTCTGTAAGGTGCACCAATAAAGTTAAAAGTTAAACTGTGCTTCTCATTGATTTTTTTCTCAACTCCCAGAAAAGCACCATAAGCATCATAGAAAGTACCTTCCTGAATTCCTTCCTCAGCCCATCTTCGCGCACCCATGACAGTAAATGCCCAGCCTTTACTGTTCATACCTGAGCTGTATCTCAAAGAAGTTCTGTTTCTGTAATTCCGGTTAGTAAGAGATTGTGTAAACTGAAATCCTTTTCTATATTCGCTGGCCTTCGTGTTTTTGTAAATGACTGAGCGGTTGCCTCCAAAACTGTAATCTGAAGGCGCATGGTTCTGAGAAATTTCAGGGTATCGGGTAATCTCATTCAAACCTCCCCAATTACCAAAATCAACATTTCCGCTATCGGGCCTTATCATGGACACACCATTTAACATAACCTCTCCCATTCTCCCATTAATGCCTCTGGACCTGAACCAATAGAAACCCAGGTCGAAAGCAGCAACTCTGGTGAAAACATCCATAGAGGACTGGAGCAAACCCACCGTTGAAGATTGCCTGTTATAGTATTCACCATCATCATTCTCAATAATTGCAAATCCCCGGTCTTCAATGAAAAAATCAGAATGCAAAGTAAAAACTCCCAGGTCTTTTCTTTTTTCTCCAACAGCTACTTCAAATTCAACTCTTTTTGTTTCATAGTTGGGTTTAGTAATGACCAACTGATAATTTCCTGGTATTAAATCATTAAACTGAAAATAGCCTGTTTTATCAGCTCTCACATTATTCTCTATTTCCATTACAGATATTTCAGCCTGTCCCACAGGTCTACCTTCAACATCTTCAAGATAGGCAAATATGGTTGTCTGCGCAAAACTCAGAGATGCAGGCAGTAAAATAAGCGCCGGGAAAATTGATAGTTTTTTAATCATTTGCATGTGTGTTTTTAATAGTTCATCTACCCTTTATCCATAATTGGAACATTAGATCGGGATAAATCTCAATTTTGAACCGATGAACAAATTTAATATGACTAAATTCCTAAAAAATATAGTAAAATACAATATATTTAAATATTAAATGTAAATTTTAATTTAAAAAAATTACATTAATATTAAATTAACATAATAATATTAATTTTAAATACAAATGAAAAATACTTTACTGATACTCTTAGTCGTCTGTTCAACTACAATTTCGGCACAGCATAGAAATATAAAAAAAGTTGCAACAATAGGCTTTTTAAATGTTGAGAACCTTTGGGATACTATTCGGTCTGCAGATTACATCGATGGAACAAGAGATCCGGCCAATCCTGCATTTCACAGAAGCATCCCTTTAGATTCCCTTAAATTTTTAGAGGCTGAAAAATATAACGGGTCATGGAGCGATGGGGCATTAATAGGCAAAAGAGTAGTAAGATATCAGAGGGGATCAGATGAATTTACTCCTGAAAGCACAAAAAACTATACGACAGCAGTATACAGGAAAAAAATAGAAAATTCCGCTAAAGTAATTTCGGAACTGGGTTCCCGATATACAAAAACAGCACCTGTAATAGTGGGACTTATTGAAGTAGAAAACAGGCAGGTGATCCAGGATTTGATAAAACATCCTGCTTTATCAAAATATGATTACGGGATTGTACATTATAATTCTTATGATCCCAGGGGCATTGATATTGCATTAATCTATCAAAGGAAAAGATTCACTGTTACCAATGCCCTCAAAAAAGAATTGAAAATATACAGTTCCAAAGGTATAAGAGAATACACCCGGGATATTTTGGTTGTATCCGGAATTTTAGACAATGAAAAAGTTGGCATCCTAATGAATCACTGGCCTTCCAGACGTGGCGGTGAAGTGGTGTCCTCAAAAAAAAGAAATGCAGCAGCAAGTTTACTGAAACAACAGATGGACAGTATCAGAACAACAGATCCTTCGACAAAGCTTTTTGCAATGGGCGATTTTAATGACGATCCCGTGAGTGCAAGCTTGAAAAATTATTTAAACGCAGCAGGTAAAGAAAAAGATCTCTGTGACGAAAAACCTTATCTCAATTTAATGTATCCCTTATATAAAAAAGGAGTAGCCTCGCTAGCATATCAGGATGCACCTAATCTTTTCGATCAGATCATTATATCTAAAAATTTAGTTTTAGAAAAAAATCCGAGAGAATATTCTGTATACAGGGTTGAAATATATGCACCTCCCTATCTTATTAATAAAAAAGGAAATTATAAAGGCTACCCCTTCCGGTCGTGGAATGGTGACCAGTTTACCGGAGGTTACAGTGACCACTTTCCTGCATTTGTCGTTTTACAGAAAGAACAGTAATTATGCAATGCTATCAAATGCTTTTTATGTAACTTTATGATTATGAAAAATTTAGTCCTCATTATATTTTTTGCAATCATACCTGTAAGTTGCATAGCTCAGTCAAAACCCGAAAAAAACAAAGAAGAGCCTGCCATGAAGCCGGAGAAAAATGATGACGGAGAATGGGATCTTATTGTAATAGATACCCAGTTCGATTACTTTTTAAATGCTGTTGCCAGACCGGTAAGTCAGTATTCTGAATCATATCTGAAAAGCAGAAATGCTATTCTCGTTACAGAATGGAATTCGTATTTTTCTTCAGGAAGATATAGAAATATCATAGAATCATCGATCGACTATGATCCTCGGGAAAATTACGGAATTAAGTTTGAATATAAGCTGTATCAGGTTTTTGCTTATGTTAGCTGGAAATATAAATTGAGAATGAATGGATTGGGCGCTGCAGACTCCTTTAGATTTTAAACAAAAAAGGTTCAGAAAATTCTGAACCTTTTTTGTTTAATTAAAGATGATTATTTATTGAATAACTCTTCAACTTTATCCCAATTCACAACATCAAAAAATGCAGCTACGTAATCAGGTCTTCTGTTTTGATAATTTAAATAGTAAGCATGCTCCCATACATCCAATCCTAATACAGGAGTTCCCTTAGCATCAGCAGTTGGCATCAGAGGATTGTCCTGGTTTGGTGTAGAAGTTACAGATACAGACCCGTCTTCATTTTTTACTAACCACGCCCATCCTGAACCGAATCTTGTTTTTGCAGCTTCTGAAAAATCAGTTTTGAATTTTTCAAGACCACCATAATTTTCGATAGCAGCTTTTACACTTCCCACAGGCTCTTTACTTCCACCTGGAGTTAAAATTTGCCAGAATAACGAGTGATTAAAGTGGCCTCCTCCATTATTTCTTACTGCCGGTTTTTCTACCCCGTTTCTACAGATATCTTCAATAGATAATTCCGCAAGGTCAGTTCCTTCAATAGCTTTATTTAAATTGTCGATATAGGCCTGGTGGTGCTTTGTATGGTGAATTTCCATTGTTTTTGCATCAATTGTCGGCTCTAAAGCATCGTACGAATATCCTAGTTGTGGTAATTCAAATGACATAAGTTTTATTTTTTAATGTTAATATGTAAATTTAGCCAATATTTAAGCCAATATCAACAAAGGCATATTATTTTAATAAATCTTTAACATAGATAATAATCAGACAGGAATACAAATCCAATGATCTAAAAAAATTTTACTTACAGGCTTTTATCTATTCGTTCATAAGTAAGAATAGATAGTCGCCGCTTATTCAGCAATTATTTATAATTTAATCTTTCAGATATGACCGATTTTCAAACGGCATGACCATAATGGTTTTTGCAATCATCATATAATAATCAAACTGTATTGTATGTCAAAAAAAAGCACAGATAAAAAACCTGTGCTTTGTAAACAATATTAACTTAGCCTATCTGTTCATAGACATTAAAAATTCTTCGTTATTCAGTGTTCCTCTGATATTTTTATTGACAAATTCCATTGCCTCAATAGGATTCATTTCAGAAAGATATTTTCTGAAAATCCACATCCTCTGAGAAGTCACTTCATCAAGCAACAAATCATCTCTCCTCGTACTTGAAGAAACCAAATCGATTGCAGGATAAATTCTTCTGTTTGCAATTTTTCTGTCTAACTGGAGTTCCATGTTTCCAGTACCTTTGAATTCTTCAAAAATAACTTCATCCATTTTAGATCCGGTATCAATCAATGCAGTTGCAATAATAGTCAGTGAACCTCCGTTTTCAATTTTTCTTGCTGCCCCAAAAAATCTTTTAGGTTTATGTAAAGCATTCGCATCTACTCCGCCTGAAAGAACTTTTCCTGATGCCGGAGTTACTGTATTGTAAGCTCTTGCCAATCTTGTAATAGAATCAAGCAGAATAACCACATCATGTCCACATTCAACCATTCTCTGGGCTTTTGCCAAAACCAGGTTGGCAACTTTCACGTGCTTATCGGCAGCTTCATCAAAGGTGGACGCAATAACTTCCGCATTCACACTTCTTTCCATATCGGTAACCTCTTCAGGACGTTCGTCAATTAAGAGGACCATCATATAAACTTCAGGATGATTGGCTGCGATTGAGTTGGCAATATCTTTCAGCAACATGGTTTTACCTGTTTTTGGCTGGGCAACGATCATGGCTCTCTGACCTTTCCCAATCGGGGCAAATAAATCAACGATTCTTGTAGACATCGTGGAGTTATCTCCTGAAAGGTTAAATTTTTCTTCAGGAAAAAGAGGGGTAAGATATTCAAAAGCAACACGGTCTTTGATAAAAGCCAGATCACGGCCGTTAACTTCAATCGGTTTTAATAAAGAAAAATATTTCTCACCTTCTTTTGGTAAACGTACGATCCCTTTTACGGTATCACCTGTTTTTAAACCAAAATTTCTGATCTGTGCAGTAGAAACATACACATCATCAGGTGAAGAAATATAACTGAAATCTGACGAACGTAAAAATCCGTAGTTATCAGGTAAAATCTCTAAAACACCTTCAATACTAACCATTCCGTCAAAATTGAATTCCTTTTTGGATTCAGTTTCTTCCTGTCTGTCAGAATTTCTGTTCTGATTCGGGTTTTGGTTTTGGTTTTGATTCGGATTCTGATTGGGGTTAGAATTCTGATTTTGGTTATTGTTCTGATTTCTGTTTTGGGAATTACCACTGTTCTGCTGTGGATGGTTAGGAACTTTTTGATTCTGAGGCTGTCCCTGCTGAGGTCTTTTTGGTCTTTCTTCTCTTATTTGTGCAGGAGCTGCTGCAGCTTGAGATTCTGTATTGACCGGTGTTTCTTCTTTTTCCTGTGCCTGATTTTCAGAAGTATTTGAAGGAGCTACTCTTTTTCTTTTTTGCTTGGATGCATTGGAGGCTCTCTCTTCAGTTGGCTCTTTTGCAATTTCAGTAGTTTCTGCCTGAGGAGTTGAAGCTTCTGCGACAATCTCTTTTTCTTCAGGAGACTTCTCTTTTTCTACAGCAGGCTCTGCTTCTGCCGGGTTTTCGGTGACTACTTTAGGTCTTGCCGGTTTTTTGGGTGCCGTTTTTTTAGGAGCAGCTTTCACCACTTTTTCTGCTGCGGCAGGTTTTTCTTCAGTTTCTGTGTTGCTTTCCGTGGTATTGAAATAATCTTTTGCAACTTTAGGGTTAGAAGCCTGAAAATCAAGAACGGCGAAGATTTTATCATTATCTGTGCTGTTTCTTGCAACCTTAACGCCCAAATCTTTTAGGATTTTAGTCAATTCCGTTACGGATTTTGACCTTAACGTTTCTATGTTAAACATATTTAAGTAAAAATGTAATTAGTTGTGAGTAAGAAAAGTAAGTCCGGTGACTTTTGTTTTCAAGTACATTGTATATTGCAAATCTACACTTATTTTTGAATTGTGCAAAATTTATGTTATTTTTGCTGTTGAATTTAAAACTCTATGTTACAAAGGATACAGACTATTTGGATTTTGCTGTCCGTATTATCGGCAGCTTTCTTATATATTACAGGACAGGATGTAGAGGTTTTTGGCAAAGCACCGATTGTGAGCTTATCATCAGTTATTTTGGTTTTGATAGGCGCATTCAGTCTGTTCAGCTTTAAAAACAGGAAAAGACAGATCTTGCTGAATACTGTCAGCATTATTATAAACGCTTTGTTGATTGGTGTATTGGTGTACTGGGTACAAAACTTATCCGGAGGAATTAATTTTCCTGAGAAGGGTATTGAGCCGGTTTTCCCATTGATTGCGGTAATTTGTTTGTTTTTGGCAAATATTTTTATCAAGAAAGATGAGAGGCTCGTAAAATCTGTAGACAGACTCCGATAACCTGACAATGATTTTTTTTGAGTAAGAACAGCTTCTTTTTGGAGCTGTTTTTTTATGGTAAAACTGAAGATATAACAGATTATATTACTATCAGTGATAATCTGAATGATCTGTAAGGTTATCATTTGTGACTGCAATAAATTTTTGCAACACCTGAATCAATTGATAATAACCTCTGAATGAATTCTCATTTCCTACATTGTTTTAACATATTCTCAGTGGTCTGATTATTTAAATGTAAAACAACGTTTACAAAATCTATAAATATAATTTGTATACACTGCAACATTTCCGGAAATATTGCGACACATTTTATTAAATAATAAATATTTATCCTAATGAAAAAACTAACCCTTCTTACGCTTTCTTTATTTTCTGCAGCAATCTTTGCACAGGATGTTTCTGAAGAAAAACTAAAAACTGTCATAGCAACACTTTCTTCTGATGAAATGAAGGGCAGAGAAATAGGAACTGCAGAAAATGATCATGCAGCAAAATATATTGCTGAACTTTTTAAAGAAAATAAATTAGAATACTGCACCGGCAGTTCTTACCTGGTTCCTTTTGACTATAAAGGAAAAACTGTTTACAATGTCTGTGGCATCAAAAAAGGAAAATCTGAAAAAACACTTGGATTCTCAGGACATTTTGATCATATCGGAACGAACGAAAGTACCGGCGATAATATTTATAACGGAGCAGATGATGATGCAAGCGGAATTACCGCTCTTGCGGGTATTGCAGAATATTTTAAAAATAAGAAACCCGAATTCTCAATGGTTTTTATGGCCTTCAACGGAGAAGAAAAAGGAATGCTCGGCTCGACTGCAATTGCTGAAGATAAAAGTTTGGATAAAATATATAAAAATCTCTCCGCACTTTTTAATTTTGAGATGATCGCAACTGAATCTGAGTTTGGGAAAAATGCAGTTTTCATTACCGGCGATGAATTTTCTGATCTTGACGAACTTTTTAATAAAAATGCGGTCAACGGGTTAAAAATCTATCCTGACCCTTACGCTTCTGAGCAGCTGTTTTACAGATCAGACAATGTTAGTTTTGTAAAGAAAAAAATTATTGCCCACTCTATCTCTACTGCAGACATGAGTAAAATCAAACATTACCATCAGGTGAATGATGATATGAATATCGTTGATCTCCAAAATCTCACCCAGCTAATCAATAATTTTGGAAAAACTTTGGAAAAATTAACACCAAAAAACTTTACCCCTGTATATAATGATAAAGTAAAATTCAATTAAAAACGTCATATCATTATATTTTAATTAATTTTGCTATCCAATTTCATTGAATGAACGAATATAAAAAAATACTTAAATTCGCAAAGCCACATCAAAAATACATTTACGGGAGTTTATTTTTCAACCTTTTGTATTCTGCGTTTCAAATTGCCTCTTTAGGAACGATCCTTCCTGTTCTGGGAATGTTATTTGGCACAATCAAACCCGAAAAATATGAATCTGTTCCGGTATATTCAGGAGACCTTATAGATTTTTTCGCCTATTTAAAAGAATACTCCAATTATTATGTTCAAAGTTTAGTTACGGAGTATGGTTCTCTAAAAGTATTAGCATGGCTTTGTATAATCACTGCCTTCATGTTTTTTCTTAGAAATTTTTTCCGTTATCTGGGATCTTACCTATTGATCAACTACCGTGTAGGCGTCACCAAAGATCTTCGCGGAGCAATGTATCGAAAAATCCTTTCCCTTCCTGTTTCATTTTTTACGGAAAGCAGAAAGGGAGATATGATGTCACGGATGTCAAATGATGTAGGTGATGTCGAAGGCAGTATTTTAGGAAGCCTTGTCGACCTGATCAATGCTCCTTTTATGCTCATCAGCACCTTGGTAACATTATTCTTCCTGAGCCCGGAAATGACACTCTTTTCGCTTCTTGTCTTACCCGTAATGGGAACAATGATTGCACTCATCGGGAAAAGCCTGAAAAAAGATTCTCACGAAGCACAGAATGAGATGGGAAATATTTTTTCTATTGTAGATGAAACCTTAAAGTCAACAAAGGTGATCAAGATCTTCAACGCAGAAAAAATAATGAATAACCGTTTTATGCAGTCTATGCAAAAATGGATCAACAGCTCAATCAGCCTGGGAAGAAAAAAAGAACTGGCATCGCCTATGAGTGAATTTTTAGGATCAGTAACATTCCTGATTATTGCATGGTACGGCGGAAAGCAGATCATTGTGGAACAAAGTATCTCACCCGCAGACTTTCTTGTATTTCTGGGTATTTTTTTCCAGATTTTACCTCCAATGAAGAGCTTATCATCTTCTATTTCAAACATTCAGAAAGGGGAAGCTTCTCTGACGAGAGTTTTGGAGATTCTGGATGCCGATATCAGAATAGAAGAAGTTACTGAGCCCGTTTCGATTTCCAGCCTTGATGCAGGTATCCGGTTTAAAGACATTGGTTTTTATTATGACAAGTCTAATTTAATCCTTAAAAACTTCAATCTGACCATTCCAAAAGGAAAAACAGTAGCTCTTGTAGGGCAAAGCGGAAGTGGAAAAACCACTATAGCTAACCTTTTAGCAAGATTTTATGATGTTTCTGAAGGTGAAATTTTAATTGATGAAACCAACATCAAACATTTAAAACTTGAAGAATACAGAAAATTACTGGGTATGGTAACCCAGGAATCTGTTCTCTTCAATGATTCTGTTTACAACAACATTTTAATGGGTAAACCGGAAGCCTCAAGAGAAGAGGTAATTGCAGCTGCCAAGATTGCCAATGCAGATCTGTTTATCACACAGCTTCCCAATGGTTATGATACCAATATCGGAGATGACGGAGGAAAACTTTCAGGCGGACAAAAGCAGCGGGTTTCTATCGCCAGAGCAGTTCTTAAAAATCCCCCTATCATGATTTTGGACGAAGCAACATCAGCTTTAGATACGGAATCTGAAAAATTTGTACAGGATGCCCTTGAAAAAATGATGGAAAACAGAACGTCTTTAGTGATAGCACACCGGCTTTCTACCATTCAAAAAGCAGATTGGATTGTAGTCATGGAAAAAGGTGACATCGTGGAACAGGGAACACATACTGAACTCATAGCAAAACGAGGAACTTATCATAAATTGGTAGAACTTCAAAATTTCGACTAATCTAATTTATTTAAAATGAATCCTATACAAGAGTATTTCTTCAGAATCACCGAACCTGAAAGGAGTGCTCTTCTGTTTATAAGAAAAAAAATTCTTGAATCCGATCCTGAAAATATTACGGAGACCTTAAGCTTCGGCCTTCCTTTTTTTAAATTTAAGAAGAAAATGCTTTGTTATTTATATTACAGCAAAAAGTATAAAAAGCACTATGTCAGTTTTTATCACGGTGACAAGTTAGATGAACCAGAACTGATCTCTGAAGGCAGAAAAAAATTTAAAATTCTTTTAATCGATATGGAAAAAGACTTGCCTCTGGAACTTATTTTAAGGGTGATTAATGATGTGAAAATCCATATTAAATAAAATATGAAACCAACTTAAGTTTCTATTTTAATTTTTTCTGGCAACAAATTTATTTCCTGATAATTTCATGCTTAAAATAATTTCCTCCTCATCATAATATTGATCACATATATTCCTCAAGGATAGAAAGCAAGATCAATCTTAGAATCTCTCGCTTCATTCACATTTTTTCCGTCATAAGAATAGATAACTATATTTTTCACTTTTCTGTCTGATTTTATATTTACATAATCCGATGTCGTATTTGAGAATATGAAAATATCAATTTCGTGCACCCATTGGTTTTCAGGGAGCAAAGCAATATTTACCCAACAATTACAGTCATAACTATCTCAGAGTGCACCAAAGGTTAGGAAAGAATAAGTTCTGCATGTGTCAGTTTTTTGCACATCGATAATTGGGCAGAATGATGGTATTTACCTGAACCGAATTGGATACATCGCACTGCATAAATATAATCATCATAAACAATCTGTGAAAATACATCAACAGTGATTTGTAACTGTACTTCAAAAAAGAAAAACAGCGCAAAAAAAACACCAATGCTGTACTTTTACAACATTGATGCATGCTATGTATAATTATGTGTTTTTAAAATTAAGGAGTATTAATCCCATTTGTTTCGGCCTGCTTTATAGCCCAAGCCAGGGCATTCGCAAATATGATGGAATTCTGAACCTGCATACTTCCTGCAGCATATCCATTACCTGCTGAACCATAAACAGACTTCTCAACAGGAAAATATCCTCCTGAACTCGGTGCCACAAATGGCTCAATCGTATTACTTGTATATTGATTCCCGTTTGCATTTTCATTACTTAAAAATCCTCCGTCGCCAAACCATATAAAATGAAGAGAATTATGCCTTAATCCGGTGATTCCTGTACGTGTGGTTGCATCATTAATCGGCTGTGCAAAACTGTAAGATATAAATCCGTTAGTCAGACCAGATAGATTTATTGTTGCAGAAGCATCTTCACCCCAGTTTTTACCTCTTACATCTCCAAAAGGACCATTGAGTACAGGATCATTTGTATTTGAAAGTGAATAAACCGATCCTGCTCCGGAGCCGTTTACTGCAGAAATTGCCGGATCAGAATATATCGCACGAATCAAATTTTGTGAAGCTGCTGCATTATCTACAAATGCAATAACAACACCTTTATTATTCAGATAATTTGCAATATAACCGGCAGAAACAGCATCAGGTGCATAAGGGAATCCCATGATAACAATATCAGGTTTTGAATTTAAAGCGGTAAGCAACGTCGCACTTGAAGGCGTTGCTCCTAAAGAAGTATGAGTGTATCCTCCTGATTTAACCCTGCTTGTAACAGCTGTTCCGAAATTGGTAGAAGAATTCATCAGGCTTCTTGAAGGACCTGTAAATGCACTGTACCCATATACGGTCTCAGCTCCGATGTGCAAAACTTTTTTAACAGGAATTGTCATCACTACATTAACATTACACGTACTTGTACCGTCTAAACTGTTTGAAGTAACAGTCATTACTTTATCAGCTGTAGAGGTAGGATTACCCGTACCTGATAAGGTAACGTTCTGATTACCGGTGGAAGTAAATGTGCCGCTAACACTGAAAGAAATTCCATCTACCGTATTGGTTGATATTGAATAACTGCCCAGGACACTTACATTCACAGGAAGTGTGATCGTATTACTTGCCGTCAATGCGTTTCCTTTCGTGTAAACGCCGTTAACCGTAGCACTTCCACAACTTACCGTGTAGGTTCCGGCATTATCTAAAACAGTAACACGTACCGGAGGGGAGCATGTCTGAGCAACTCCGTCATTCGTGATAGATATTGTATTCCCGCAAGTAGGACATCCTGAAGCTGTATTCGTAGGTGTTCCACTGCCTGTTAAATTTACAGTAAAAGTACCGGCAGTTAAAAAAGTTCCGTCAGCATGAAAGTTGTACCCATTGCCTGACGTTGCTGATATATCATAAGTTCCAGGCTTTGTAACCGTTACGGTGATCGTAAGATAATTTGAAGCATCAAGTATTTTTCCTTTTATATAAGTTCCGTTTACGGTAACATCGGAACTGCAGTTATATGTATATGCCGCTTTTCCTAAACGTCCGCATATACTTTTCCATCTCGTCTCCGCAGAACTCCAATAATTAAAACAGTCTTCCTCTGTATTATAAATCGTCAGTCCGTCATCTACAGCGGTATTAACGGTGATCGCATCTCTCTGCGCAGTGGTGAGCCTGGGAATGAGAACTCCCTTATTGTTATTATTCGATACCACATCTAATACAGAATTCTGATTTGGGCTCGTTGTATTTATTCCAACGCTGCCATTTGTGGTCTGCGAAAAAAAGCTGCTGCATATTATTAATAATGCTAAAACCAAAGTCCTGATGGTAAAGGTAGATTTCGTTTTCATCTCTAAGTATTTAAAATTTCATTAAGTATATCTGATACGGACAAAATTATTAATAACCTACTGACAGCTAAGAGATAATACAACTCAATACTACGCATGCGTATGGATACTCATCATTATTCAACTCATATTTTGAGTATGAAGTTATTGATGTTGACTTCGGGAGAAATATGCAGTTTTTTTCTGATTCTGTATTTTCTGCTTTCGATAGCCCTGACACTGCTTTTGGTAATTAAAGCAATTTTTTTTGTATCAAAATTTAATCTCATTAATGCGCAGAGATGGATTTCCGAATAAATCAATTTTGGATTGATGATCAGTACACTTGGAGTAAAATCAGGAAAACAGGACTGAAATTTTTCAAGGAATAAAGGTGAATTAGTCTCGGCTAATTCTAAGATATCTGTAATGTTCTGTTCTGTTAAATTATTATTGATGATTTGTTGGGTCACCATATCATTATTTGCCTTAAGTAAATCTTCAATAGTAGAATTTTTAATTACTGTATCTTTTACAAGCCGGTGAATCAAACCATCTTTTTGACTTACCAATATAATGTCTATCAAAAATGTAATAACTGTAAACAAAATATTCAGAAGCTTTATTACTTTGTAATCTTCATAATCTAGAAATCTGCTTTTAGGCAAAAAATCAAAACTAAAATAGATACAGGCAGTAAAACTTAAAGTAATGGTAAATACGATCAAAAATATTGAGGGATAATCTTTTCGGTCATTGAAAAAAAAAGGTATCGCAAACAACAGGGAAAAATAAAAATAATCTACTCCACCATTTCTATGAGTATAAATATGAAAAAAACTTACTGTTAAAATCAGTAAGATGTACATTCCCATTACAATGAGTTTTAATGCCCTGTTAAACCTTCTCAACTGATTTTTCATCAGCAGGAAAGTAAGCCATAATACTGCAATAGCAAACAGTATTGTGGATGCAACTATATCACCAAAAAATAATATGGAAAAAACAGAATAAAATAAAAACAAAAAAAACAAAAACAGAACATACCAATTTGTAATCTTCAAGTAGTTAGTTCTTGAATTATCATGAGTTTTATCAGCCTGTTCATTTAAACTGAAAAAAATTTCATACACCAATTTATTCATATTTATAATAAATAATTTAATAGCATACTCACCCGTGATAAAATTTTTGACCACAATTTTTTTACTATTCTTAACGTGATAAAATTAATAAAATTCATGATACAAATCAATTACACGTAAATAAATTATTTTATACAAAAACACTTCAATCAATATATATACTAATCGATACCCAAAAATATTTTATTATATATAGAAAATCAACAATTTAAATACCATTTATTACTGCATCTTCCGATTACCATAAACAATAAAAAGGAGAAAACCCATACGGCTTTCTCCTTTTTATTGTTTAAAATTTTTATCAGAACTGTTACCTCATTCTTGCAATCACATCAATTCCACCTTTCGTTTTATCACCTATTTTGCAGATAATTTCTGTATCCAGAGGTAAAAAGATATCCATTCTGGAACCGAATTTTATAAAACCGAATTCGTGGCCAGCTTTTGCGGTATCTCCTTCATTACAATAGAAAACGATTCTTCTTGCCACGTATCCTGCAATCTGTCTGAACACAATTTTATGCCGCTCCATACTTTCTACCGCAACTGTTGTTCTTTCATTTTCAGTAGATGATTTTTCGTGCCAGGCCACCAGGTATTTTCCCGGATGATATTTTTTATAAAGTACATTTCCGGAAACAGGATACCTGCAAATGTGAACGTTCAAGGGAGACATGAATATAGAAACCTGTATGGCTTTCTCTTTTAAAAATTCAGTTTCTTCCACTTCTTTGATCATAACAACTTTTCCGTCAACCGGCGCAATCACATTCTCTGTGTGATCCAGAATATCACGATTCGGAACTCTGAAAAACCAAAATACCAAAGCATAAATAATTAACAGGGGCATAACGATTAACAGCGACCACATTTCCAGAAAATATATAGAAACGGCTGCGATAACCGCAAATAAGATACTGGCAACTGCAATAGTGCCTTTCGATTCTTTATGTAATTTCATCTATGAATATATATTATTTTTTATTCGCCTGATTCAATCGCTGTAAAACAGTAGCTACGATGAGGCGATTCTGTAGAGTTTTAAATAAATTTTTCTAAAATAAAGTACAAATATACGACAGGAACGCAAATTAAAAAACTATCCAGCCGATCTAATACACCTCCATGTCCCGGGATGATATTTCCACTGTCTTTGACCCCGAAAGTTCTTTTCAGCTGGCTCTCCACCAGATCACCTAATGGTGCAAACGCAGCAATCAGAAAACCAACCACCATCCAGTTTCCACGAAGCTGAGGCTGATACCTTTCTACAAAATAAGACAGGATCAAGGTAAGAACTACTCCGCCGGCATAGCCTTCCCACGTTTTTTTCGGTGAAATAACGGGAGCCATTTTATGTTTTCCGATAGATTTCCCAACTAAATAAGCAAAGGTATCACTACTCCAAATTAATATAAACAAAAAAATTACCTCCAAAGAAAAATTACTGTCATATGATGAATATTTAGGTAATCCTAATGCGAAGGAAAATGGAAGAGCAACATAAATAACGGTGAAAATAAGCTTTCCACTGTCAAAATACAGTTCACTTGTAAATTTAAACAGCGTCACCACAGCAATCACAATAAGCGAAAGAGCCAAAATCTCTGTCAGTCTGAAATTAAAATAAAAATCGTGATAGAAAAAACGTTTGGAAAACATGTAGAAAATAAGGAGGACGATTGGCAATACGATCCATTTTTCGTATCCATTACCGAATTTCATGATTTTAATACACTCCCAGGTTCCCACTAACAAAAGAAATGTAATCAGTCCATAATACAAGTATTGCTGTTTTACAAGACCCGGTGATATATAATCCAGAAGTTTAGCTCCCAGAGGTGTAGTACAGAGAATAATGACTGCAATATAAACAATCCCTGAAATGGTTCTCTGAATAAGATTTTTGTCCAAAATTTAAAATTTAGATTGCTTTTAGTCCTCTAACAGCAGTAGAAACAGCTTGGTATTATTATTTGCAGCAGTATCCAGTTTTGAATGATTTCCGCTTATTGAAGTAAGATTTTTAATATTTCCGCTGCGTTTTATCTTCCCCATAGCATCATTTAAATTATTGACAATTTGAGATACATTGGCCATGACAATAATTTTCGAGGGCAGCCGTGAAGAATGATAATGCAGAATATTATTGTGTGAAAGCATAATTCTTCCGTCATATGCAATCAGATACTCACAAGTGATAAATGCAGCATCGTTGATCATTTCAAGTTGAGGCGTATGAGAAATCTTTACAACACTTAAAAAATTCTGCAAATCTTTATCACAGCAGAAAACAGAATTCACACCCTCAATCTTTAAGATTTGGTTTAAGGTCTGCAAAGCTTCTGCTTCGTCAGCGCAATAATTAAAAAAACCTCCTGAGTGGGTAAATAATTGGGCAAACTTATAATCAAGATCTGCATTTTTCAGCGAATCTCCTAGCTTTTCCAGACTTTGTTTATCATCTTCCTCAGGCTGATTAGTCAGTTTGCTAACAATTCTTTTAAATAAACTCAACTTAATGTATTTTTAGTCAACTTACTACAAAAATAGAAAATTAATTAGAATTGCTTCTAATAATATTGCTTTAAAATAAAAAATCCCGGCAATTTCGTGATCACCGGGATATATTCAATTGAATTTAAATATTTTAAAGCTGGGAAGGACTTTCAGGTGCCTGAATTTCTCCCTCCTCCACTTTTTCATGTAAAGGAATGGTATTGGTCACCGGTCTTTCTGTTAATTCAGGATCCCAGGCTCTCTTGCCAAAAATTTCCTCAAGATCTTCCCGGAAGATCACTTCTTTTTCAAGAAGTTTTTTTGCCAGAGCATTCAGTTTATCTTTGTTTTCATTTAAGATTCTTACTGCTCTTTCATACTGATGTTCGATAATCGTTTTGATTTCCGTATCAATTTTGGAAGCTGTTGCTTCAGAATAAGGTTTGCCAAAATTATATTCCGACTGCCCTGAACTGTCATAGTAAGATATATTTCCAATATTAGGGCTTAATCCGTAGATTGTAACCATTGCCTGCGCTCTTTTAGTTACCGTTTCCAAATCTGAAAGTGCACCTGTAGAAATATTATTGAAGATTACCTGCTCTGCCGCTCTTCCTCCCAAAGTTGCACACATCTCGTCCAGCATCTGTTCAGTTGTTGTTAACTGTCTTTCTTCAGGAAGGTACCACGCTGCACCCAGTGAACGCCCTCTAGGCACAATGGTCACTTTCAGTAATGGGGAAGCATGCTCTACCAACCAACTGATTGTAGCATGACCCGCCTCATGGAAAGCCACTCTTTTCTTTTCAGATGGTTTGATAGCCATATTCTTTTTCTCAAGACCACCGATAATTCTGTCAACAGCATCTAAGAAATCCTGCTTATTTACAGATTCATGACTGTTTCTTGCTGCAATTAAAGCAGCTTCGTTACACACGTTAGCAATATCTGCCCCACTGAAACCCGGAGTCTGTTTTGCAAGAAACTCTCTGTCCACGGTATCGTCCAATTTTATTTTCTTCAAATGAACATCAAAGATCTCTCTTCTTTCATGCATTTCAGGAAGATCAACATACACTGAACGGTCAAAACGACCTGCTCTCATCAATGCTTTATCAAGAATATCTGCTCTGTTGGTTGCAGCCATTACGATAACATTAACGTCAGTTCCAAAACCATCCATTTCAGTAAGCAGCTGATTTAACGTATTCTCTCTCTCATCATTCCCTCCTGAAAAATTGTTTTTACCTCTTGCACGCCCGATAGCATCTATCTCATCAATAAAGATAATGGCTGGAGATTTAGCTTTTGCCTGCGCAAACAAATCTCTAACCCTTGAAGCACCTACTCCAACAAACATTTCCACGAAATCTGAACCAGATAGTGAGAAGAAAGGAACTTTAGCTTCACCCGCAACAGCTTTCGCCAATAAGGTTTTACCTGTTCCCGGAGGGCCTACCAAAAGTACCCCTTTAGGAATTTTACCTCCTAATTTTGTGTATTTCTCAGAATTTTTAAGGAAATCGACAACTTCCTGTACCTCTTCTTTAGCTCCTTCTAATCCTGCGACATCTTTGAATGTCGTCTGAATTTTTTCTTTTTCATCAAATAATTTGGCTTTAGATTTACCAATAGAGAAAATCTGTCCTCCAGGGCCTCCGCCACCTCCCATTTTTCTGAAAAGAATAAAGTAGAATAATCCCAAAATTGCAATCCATATCAATGCAGAATATAAAATTTCCGTGAATGGACTTTTTCCGTCTGCATAATCTTTAGACGTCTTAATTGCCGGATTATCTTTCTTTATCGTCTCAAATTTTTCTAAAAAAAGTTGTAAATCCCCGTACTTTAAGCTATAATCAGCTTTTGCGGGACCTCCTAAACTTGAAAAAGGATTTACTTTATCATCTTTCGTTACGGTTTCTGTTTTGGCAGCCTTAGTAAGAAATACCTCGGCTTTCTGTGCCTGTTTATCAATCAACACATTCTGAACTTTCCCCGTCTGCATTTCTCTGAAGAAAGCATCTTCGTCAATAGTCTTTGCATTATTATCGCCCATAAAGACAGAGCCGAAAAATAACAGAAGGGCTATTATTGCGATTGGAAAAAACCAGTTAAATCCTTTATTATTCATTTAATACTTTTAAAATTTATACTTCACTTTCTATTTTTGTAATGACGGCATCACCCCAAAGCTCTTCAATATCATAATACTGACGGGTTTCTTTCTGAAAAATATGTACTACTACAGTTACATAATCTACCAGAACCCACATTGAGTTTTCTGTACCTTCTACATGCCAAGGTCTGTCCTGAAGCTCGTTTCTTACCTTTTTCTCTACACTTCCTGCTAATGCTGAAACCTGTGTATTTGAGTTTCCGCTACATATTACAAATGTTTCTGCTACCGAATTTTCAATTTTTGAAAGATCGAAAATCATAATGTCTTCACCCTTTACATCCTGGATAGCTTCTACAATTTTATCTATTAGCGCTTGCTTTTCTACTGTTTTATTCATTAAAATATACTATAATCTGCAAATTTATTGTTTTTCTTTTACTTTAACCTTACTTTTAGGGCTTTAATGTCTTAAAGTTTTCTTAAATGAACGAACTGTTTTATGAAAAAGAGTGTTCTTCTACCAATGACGAAATATCTCAGGTTTTACTTTATCCATATTCAGATTTTATCGGTCTTTATACTTTCAACCAGACAGGCGGAAGAGGACAATACGGAAACCGCTGGACTTCCCAGCCTGACCGGAATATTGCTTACACCCTTGCTGTAAAAACACAAAATATCACACTCAGTGATTTTCTTTTCAATTATTATACCGCATCAGTAATACATGAATTTTTAGCTGCATTAACAGAAAAAAAAGTAAAAATAAAATGGCCGAATGACATTATCCTTTCCAATAAAAAAGTAGTGGGAATACTAATTGAGAAGAAAAAAATCCATCATGAAAACTATTTCATTATCGGAGCCGGATTCAATGTCCTTCAGGAAAAATTTGATCAGATTTCCAATGCAGGCTCTATTTATACACAAACCGGTCTGAAACTTAACTTGAATGATTTTAGCAGGGAGTTTCATAGATTTTTAACTGAAAAATTCAAAAACCTGCCTTCTTCAGAAGATATTTTAGAATATTTCAATACTAATCTCTTCAGAAAAGATGAAATATCCGTTTTTGAAACAGAAGGGGTAAGACAAAATGGAATCATCAGGAAATGTGATGAAAACGGTAAACTATGGATCGAATTTGAGGATGGACTCAAGCCTTTTTATCACAAAGAAATAAAACTGCTCTACTGATTGGCCCTTTTGATATACAATACCAAAGTTAGCGGTAAAAAGATAATATTTGGCATCCACATAGCCAGTACAGGAGATAAAATTTTATTCTCAGAAACCACTTTTAAAGCCTCAAAAGAGAAAACAAAGACAAATGCCAAGGAGATCCCTATAGCAAGGTTAATTCCTAATCCCCCTCTTTTCTTTTGGGAGGAAAGTGACAATGCCAAAAATGTCAGTACGATAATTGAAACAGGCATTGAGGTTCTTTGATGAAATTCATTCAGATGCGCATTGAGGTTACTGTTTCCTTTTTCCCGCTCCCTGTCAATAAATTTTATCAGCTCAGGCGTAGTTTTATTCTGACCCAGAAGTTCATTAGGAAACAATTCTTCAGGAGCCTGTCCATAACTCTTTCTAAGCTCAAACCCCTGTCCCAGTTTTTCTGAATCATTGTTATTGATGGTTTTCTCGAGGTAACTGTTGAGGACAAACTGCTTTTTTGCAGGATCCCAATAGGCGTCATTTGCCTTCAGTTCATAGAGCATTCTGCGGTTTTTATCAAACTTCTGATAAACAAATCCGTACCCTCTGTGTTCTTTTTTATTCCAGGAATTGATAAATATATACTCTGTTTTACTTAATTGCGCAGAAACGGGAGCCGTACCAAGAATTTTATCCTTATTCGTCTGGTTATACGTGTAAGCCTCCAGTGCATTTTTCTTGATATTGGCCCACGGCAACACAAAATGATTGACAACGAGTGAAAAAACAGCTATAAAAAGAGAAGTCAGCAGATAAGGTTTGGCAAATCTGTGAAAACTGGCTCCACTACTGATAATGGCCACAATCTCAGTATTATTCGCCATTCTTGAAGTGAAATAAATTACAGATATAAATACAAGAATGGCCAAAAAAGTGACGACCAAATTAATAATCCAGAAAGGATAAAAATGAATGAGAAAATATGTCAGATTCAGTTTTGGGTCGAGAGCAGTCGCATTTTCAATTCTTGGAATTTTCTGCTGAACGTCAATTACCAAAACTACCGTAGAAAGCAGTATCAGCATGAAACCAAAGGTTCCAAGGTATTTTCTAACAATATATCGGTCAACAATTTTAAACATCCGCTAAATTAAAGTCTTTGTCTTAAAACAGGAACTACAGAATTTTTCCATTCGTAAAAATCTCCGGCAATGATATGTTCTCTTGCCACTTTCACCAGATCGAGGTAAAAAGCAAGATTATGAATAGAAGCAATCTGCTTTGCCAGATATTCTTTTGAAACAAATAAATGACGCACATAAGCTTTTGAATATTCCCTGTCTACAAAACTTGTCCCAAATTCATTCAGGGGAGAAAAATCCTTTTTCCATTTTTCATTCTTGAGATTCATGACCCCCTGCCAAGTAAAAAGCATTGCATTTCTGGCATTTCTGGTAGGCATCACACAATCCATCATGTCAATTCCCAAACCGATAGATTCTAAAATATTCCAAGGAGTTCCAACGCCCATCAGGTATCTTGGTTTGTCTTTTGGCAGGATATCCGTCACTTCATCCGTGATTCTGTACAGTTCATCTTCCGGTTCACCTACTGAAAGCCCGCCAATAGCATTACCCTCAGCTCCTGCTTCTGCAATAACTTCAGCAGAAATCTTTCTCAGATCTGAATAGGTAGATCCCTGTACAATCGGGAAGAACCTTTGTTTATGTCCGTATAATTCAGGATTCTTTTCATTCCAATCCATGCATCGTTTTAACCACCGGTGTGTCATGTCCATCGATTTTTTCACCTGGTTATATTCGCTAGGATAGGCAACACATTCATCAAATGCCATAAATATATCTGCACCAATCTGCCTCTGAATCTCCATAGACTTTTCCGGAGTAAACAGATGAACGCTTCCGTCAATATGAGATTTGAATTTAACTCCTTCTTCAGACATTTTTCTGGTACCTGATAGGGAAAAAACCTGAAAACCTCCGGAATCGGTGAGAATCGGGAGATCCCAGTTCATAAACTGATGCAGTCCGCCTGCTTCCTGCATTACCTCCATACCGGGACGAAGATAAAGGTGATACGTATTTCCCAGAATAATCTGGGCTTTTATATCATCTCTCAGCTCTCTCTGGTGCACGGTTTTCACACTTGCAACAGTTCCTACCGGCATAAAAATAGGCGTCTGTACAACACCATGATCGGTGACCAGTTCTCCTGCTCTTGCTTTTCCCTGTGAAGTTTTTTCTATCTTAAAAAATTGCTGCATACTATCTAACTAATTTGGGGAGATTTGCTTCCGGGACAGTTTTGCTTTTCACAAAATCTTTTGCCTTTGGGTCTTTCTGTAAAAGAATTTCCTGCGCATCATCCACAATTTTACTCATTTTTCCTTTTGCTACATAATATTTGTAGCTCTCAATAAAGTCATCTGCTTTTACATGATGATTTTTAAGGATATATCTTGTTCCGCTTTCCAGGTTTTTCCCCTGAAAAGTATTGGTTACCTGATCATTGATGGCTAAATCAGCCATAATCTCAGACATTGTACCTTTATCAAGCAGATTTTTTGGCTCATCAATATATTCACTGCAGGATACCACAGAGAAAAACATAAAAAGCACTACCAGTCTTCTCATAATTTATTGATTATTGATTTCCACTTCAAATTTAAAACACCAAATACAGCTTCATGGATGATTCCCCCATTCATTTTGCTTTCCCCTAATTCCCTGTTTGTAAAAATAATGGGAACTTCTACAATTTTGAAACCTTTCCTGAAAGTTCTGAATTTCATTTCTATCTGGAAACCGTATCCTTTTAATTTCACATTATCAAGCCCGATCTCTTCTAAAACATTTCTTGAAAAGCAGACAAATCCGGCTGTAGTATCATGAATTGAGAGCCCTAGAATAAATCTGACATATTTTGAAGCAAAATATGAAAGCAGAACTCTTCCCATCGGCCAGTTGACTACATTGACCCCTTTTGAGTAACGGGAGCCAACTGCCATATCGGCTTTCTGACAGGCCGCAAACAGTTTGGGTAAATCATTGGGATTATGCGAAAAATCGGCATCCATCTCAAAAATATAGTCATAATTATTCTGCAGTGCCCATTTAAATCCATGAATATAAGCCTTACCCAGTCCGTCTTTAATATGCCTTACCGACAGATGTAGGGTATGAGGATGTATTTTCTGCAAGTCCTTAACGATATCTGCGGTCTTATCGGGTGAAGAATCATCTACAACTAAAATATGAAACTCCTGTTCCAATGCAAAAACAGCAGAAATTATCTTTTCGATATTCTCCTTTTCGTTATACGTTGGAATGATGACGAGTTTTTTCATTTGAATTGGCAAAGATAAGTTATTTAAGCTTTTTATTTTATACAAAATAATCTATAATTTTGCAAAAAAACATTCCGTTGCCACAGTCCCAAGATTTTACGAACCAAATAAGAATACCTGAAAATAATGATTGGGTAGTTTTTATCCTTATAGGATGCCTTTTCCTGTACATTTTTATGATGAACGTCATAGAGAGGGAAGCCACGCTCAAAGATTTTCTGCTTCAGAAATATTACGACTCAAGCAATAACTTACCAAGCTGGATCATCACATCTCTGGTAATTACCTTAAGTATGACGGTCTTAATTTCACAATATATTCCGGTCGTTCCTGAATATGTATCTAAACTAAATGTTTTAGGTTATCAAGTAAATAAAGTCGGATACTGCCTTATTTCTGTTTCATTATTTTATATTCTCCGCACTGCTTTAGGTTTTTTATTTTACCAAAGTATAGGCGACGGAAAGAAATGGACTATATTTTATTTCACTTCCACCAAGTTTCATTTTATTCTCTCAATTTTACTGATCATTCTCTGCATCACCCACTACTACTTCCCTATTGACAGGAATGAAGCCTTTCTCTACTATGTATACTTTTTTATATTTGTTTTTGTATTTAAGATTTTTTTCTACTTATTTCACAGAAACAACATATTACCCCAAAAATGGTATTATAAATTTTTGTATATTTGCACGCTTCAAATAGCACCTTTGTTGCTGCTATGGAAGTTATTATTTATTTAATAAAAGTACATGATGAGAATAAAGTCTATATTGGTTTCTCAACCATCACCTAGTGAGTCTTCTCCATATCTGGAAATCGCAAAGAAGGAAAAAATAAAGATTGATTTCCGTCCTTTTATCCACGTAGCAGGGGTTGACAATAAAGAACTAAGAACACAAAAGATAGATTTGACGCAGCATACCGGTATTATTTTTACCAGTAAAAATGCGATTGACCATTATTTCAGACTTGCGGAAGAATTAAGATTTTCCGTACCTGATACGATGAGATACATCTGTCAGTCTGAAGCTATTGCCAATTATCTCCAGAAACATATTGTTTACAGAAAGAGAAAAATCAGTTTCGGAGAGAAAAATTTTGCAGACCTTTTGCCTCTGTTTAAGAAATTTCCTTCTGAAAAATATTTACTTCCTTCGTCTGATGTTTTAAGCCCTGACATTCCAAAAACTTTAGATGCGGCCAATATTCAGTGGACAAGAGCAATCATGTACAGAACGGTCTGCAGCGATTTAACGGATATCAATATCAAGGATTACGACATGCTTATTTTCTTCAGCCCACAGGGAATCAAGTCGTTACAGCAAAATTTCCCAAACTTCAAGCAGGAAGACACCAAAATTGGAGTCTTTGGCCCAACAACTTCCGCAGCAGCAGAAGAAGCGGGATTAAAAATTGATCTCATGGCACCGACAAAAGAAACTCCTTCCATGACTATGGCGCTGGAAAAATATATTAAGAGCCTGCACAAATAGTTTTTAAAACTTTACACCATACAGCCGTCTTTTCGCTTAAAGGAAAGATGGCTTTTTTTTAATTAAATTTGAATAAAGATTAATATTGGAACCATTTTCGTTTTAAAATGCATAACCGCATTCAACAAATGAAAACAGATTCAGTGAAAAATTAAAATATCCGGATGAAAGCTCCCCAAGCAAAAAAGACAGAACATATACTCGAAATCCACGGAGATAAAAGAACAGATCATTATTTCTGGATGAATGACAGAGAAAATCCGGAAGTCATCAAATATCTCGAAGAAGAAAATGCTTATGAAGAGATTATGATGAAAGAAACCGAATCTTTCCAGGAAGATCTCTATGAAGAAATGAAAGCACGCTATAAGAAAGACGATGAATCTTTACCTTATTATTTCAATGCGTACTGGTACATTGTCAGATATGAAGAAGGAAAAGAGTATCCTATTTTCTGCAGAAGATTTAAGACGATGGACAATCCAGAGGAAATCATTCTTGATGTAAACATTCTTGCAGAAGGCCAGGATTTTTTTGAAGTGGCCAATGTTGCCGTAAGTCCCGATAACGAATGGGTATCTTTTTCAGAAGACAATGTCGGCAGAAGAATCTACAGTTTAAATTTCAAAAATTTAAAGACCGGTGAAATTCTTACCGATAAGATAGAAAACACGACAGGAAAAGCCGTTTGGGCAAACGACAACAAGCATATATTCTATATAAGAAAAGACGATAGCTTGCGTGCTTATAAGGTTTACAGACATACGCTTGGAACCGGTTCTTCAGAGGATGTTCTGATTTTCCATGAAGAAGATGAAACTTTTGATGTTAATGTTTTTAAAACAAAATCTTTAGAATATATTTTCCTTGCAAGCTCAAGTACGATTTCTGATGAGCATTACTTTATCCCTTCCGACAATGTCTTTGCAGAATGGAAAGTCATTCAGCCGAGAATGGATGATTTAGAATACTCTGTTGAGCATTATAAAGATGAATTTTACATCATTACCAATGCAGACGATGCAACCAATTTTAAAATAGTAAAAACAAAGATCGATAATTGCGGAATAGAAAATTGGGTTGACCTGATCCCACACCGCCCGGAAGTTTTACTGGAAGGTTTTGAAATTTTCCGGGACTATCTTGTTTTGGAAGAAAGAGAACAGGGGCTTTTACAAATCAAAATCATTGACGAGAAGAATGGAGAATCTTATGATTTACCTTTTTCAGACCCAACGTATACCGCTTACATTGGTTTAAATTTAGAATTCAATACAGACATACTCCGTTACGGATACACTTCTCTTACTGTTCCAGGTTCTACATTTGAATATAATATGAAAGATAAAACGACCAAACTTCTGAAACAACAGGAAGTTCTGGGCGGAAAATTTGAAGCGGAAAATTACATTTCAGAAAGAATCTGGGCGGACTCAAGAGATGGCGAAGCAAAGATTCCTATTTCTTTGGTCTATCACAAAGACACCAAAAAATCGGCAGAAACTCCAGTTCTGTTATACGGATATGGAAGTTACGGACACACTGTTGATGCCAGTTTTTCTAATGTGAGACTTTCAATTTTAGATCGGGGCTTCATTTATGCGATTGCCCACATCCGCGGAGGCGAATATCTTGGCAGGGAATGGTATGAAGACGGAAAAATGCTTTTCAAGAAAAATACCTTTTTCGATTTTATTGATGCCGGAAAGTATTTAATAAAACAGAATTACACTTCATCACGACATCTTTACGCAATGGGAGGAAGCGCAGGAGGTCTGCTTGTGGGAGCTGCCGTTAACTATGAACCGCAGCTGTTTAATGGAATTGTGGCTCAGGTACCGTTTGTAGATGTTGTAACAACGATGCTTGACGAAACAATACCTTTGACAACCGGAGAATACGACGAATGGGGAAATCCGAATGATAAAGAATACTATCACTACATGAAAGAATATTCTCCTTACGACAATGTTGAAGCAAAGGATTATCCGCACATGCTGATCACCACAGGTTTTCATGATTCACAGGTACAGTATTGGGAGCCGGCAAAATGGGTTGCAAAATTACGTGAACTCAAAACTGATGACAATCTTTTATTATTTAAAACGGATATGAGTTCTGGCCACGGAGGCGCAAGCGGAAGATTTGAATCATTAAAAGAAGATGCATTGGAATATGCATTTCTGATGAAACTTGAAAATAAAATAATCTAAATCATTCTGCTGATTTTGTTTAAATTTATCATTAAATAAAATTTAATGTTACTATTAATTTTTGCAGTAATTACAGTCATTTATTATTTTATACAAAGAGATAAAATCAGAAGAAGTGAAAAAAGAGAAGATTTCAGAATCAGACAGGAGGACAAATTAGCGGAACTTCTAGAAAATGCAAGAAAAGAAGACAGAAAGCAGTACGATAATAACGATAAATAAATGTTTTATTCTTTATTGTTCAGAAGAATACCAAACAAATAGATCATGACAGAAGCAGAATTATGGGCGAAGGTTGAAGAATTTTTTGAAACCAATTTCGACACAGAAAAGCACCCGCAGATTGACACCATCCTATTCTTAATCGGTGTCCAGGAACTTGGAAGCGGACAGCAGAAATATACAAAAGATGACAAACTGAATATTCTTCATATTGCGGTCTGTACATTACTGGAACCTTTTGGATATTTTAAATTTACACACTATGATAAGGACGGCTATCCGCACTTTGAAGAACTGGAAAAGCTTCCTGAACTGAAACCTAATGAACAGCAGCTTTTGATGAAGAAAGCCATTATACATTATTTTCAGGAAGAGGAATTAATTTGAAAATGAGATCATTTGAAAATTTTCAATTACATAACAAGAAAAATGGAACGTAAATTTATGTTCCATTTTTTTATTACAAATGTTATTAACCGAGTTTAATATTTAAATTTTCAAATGAGTAGATTCTCAAATTTTCAAACTACCAAGAATCTCTTCCAGCTGATTCAACCCCATTTTAAAACCTTCCTCAAAACCCATCTCCAATTGCTTTTTCATATCTGTTTCATTTTGAAAATGCATATTTACCGTTACTTTTGTACCTTCTTCAACGCCTGTAAAACCTAAAAGCCATTTGGTTTGTGGAAAACTGTCATCAATTTTTCCATTCTCATCACAGAAGGCATCAACTCCGTCAAAGCTTCGGTGATCATTAATTTCTCCGTATTTAATCTTTGAAAACACCTGTTCACCATCAGGACCGTTCATAGAGTATAACCAAAACCCTCCTTCTTCAAAATTCAGACTCTTTGTTCTGCATATCCATGGTTTTGGTGCCCACCACTGATCAAGCAGTTCAGGCTTGGTAAAACAGCTCCATACTTTTGAAACTTCTGCATCATAAACAGTCATTACATAAATGCTTTTCAAATCAAAATCTTTATTGAAAACTATTTCCTTACTCATAGAATTTATTTTTACTAAAATTAGAAATTTAAATTGAAAAAGGGGGGAAATATACACCATAAACAGATACAAATTCCCAAAAAAATGTTAAAAAACATGATTTTAAGAAATTAGAAACAATATTTTGGCGCATTTTTTGTTTATATGGTCATAAAATATTTAATTTTAACATTTGTAATTACAAATTATCATATTCAATGAATAACAAATTCATCCCGATAATCTCGGTTTTCATGACGATCTCACTGATTGTTTTCGTAACCCTGCAGTTTTATTGGCTTAAAGGCTATTACGGTGCTTTGGAACAGGAATTTTCCAACAAAGTATATACAGCTCTTGAAAATACTACCAAAACAGTTTCTGATCTGGAAGTAGATAAAGTCCTCAACGAAAATTACGACAATTTCAGAGACAATATTATTGCCAACAATAAAAAACCATCGCTGACAACGATCCAGCAGACCATTGATTCAGGAACTCAAAGATCAATCGTATACTCCAAAAACCTCATAGAACAGAAACTGCTTCCTTCAAAAAGAGGGGATTCATTAAGTCTGACAACATTATACACTGACGAAGCAGCATACAAAATAAAAAAAGATACAACCAAAAGAGAACAGCTGACTTCAGAAATCAATCAGGACATACAGAGCGGGGACTGGGGAATGAAGGAGTTTGTAAAAGTAAATGGAAGCACATTGCCGATTACAAAACGTGTCGACGCCAAAGTTCTGGATTCAATTCTTGCCAAAGAATTGGGAATGAAGGGAATTTCAGCTAATTTCGGATATGGAGTGACAGATAAAAACAATAAACTTACCACTGTCGCCAATAAGGTTTTTAAAGAAAAAAAAGAGGGCAACACTTATTCTTATCCTTTATTTACAGATACTAAAGACCGAACTTTATATACTCTGGCATTAGTTTTCCCCAAAAAGGAATATTCTCTGGCTATGAACAACTGGCCGATGCTGCTCGGAACATTTCTTTCTCTTCTTACAATTCTGGGAATTTATATCATCTCCATTAATTATATGATGAAGCAGAAGAAAATTGCTGAAATCAAAACTGATTTCATCAACAATATGTCTCATGAGTTCAAAACTCCGCTGGCAACCATATCGGTAGCAACAGATTCTTTAGCCAATGATAAAATTGCAACCAATCCGGAAAAGGTGAGATACTACTCCAGTCTTATTAAACAGGAAAACCTGAGAATGAAAAAACAGGTAGAAAATGTCCTGAACATGTCTAAGCTGGAGCGGAATGAAGTGAAATTATTCCTGAAAGAGACCAACGTAAGGGAATTAATAAAGAAAACCACAGAATCATTCGGACTGATTGTTTCACAACGGAACGGTACGCTGAAGCAGGAATTCAACGCAAGCAAATACATATTCAAAATTGATGAATTCCACATTTCAAATATGTTGGTCAACCTTTTAGACAATGCCAATAAATATTCTCCGGAAGCACCTGAAATTGACGTTAAAACCAGAAATGAAGGAAATTGGTATGTGATTGAAATTTCAGATAAGGGAATGGGAATGGAAACAGAAAACAGAACCAGGATTTTTGAAAAATTCTTTCGTGAGGAAACCGGAAACATTCATAATGTGAAAGGCCAGGGATTAGGACTTTCTTATGTAAAAAAGATCATTGAACTCCATAAAGGTCAGGTGATTGTAGATTCAGAAAAAGACAAGGGAAGTACATTTATCATAAAGCTTCCAATGGCTTAGATATAAAAACAAATTAAATAAATAAAAAAAGATATGAGCAACAGAATATTATTAGTAGAAGACGACCAGAGTTTCGGAGCTGTATTGAAAGATTATCTTTCGATCAATAATTTTGAGGTAACTTTAGCGGTAGACGGTGAGCAGGGACTGAAAGAATTTACAGAAAACGAATTTGACATCTGTATATTTGACGTTATGATGCCAAAAAAAGACGGTTTTTCTCTTGCAGAAGACGTTAAAAAAATTGACAAAAACACTCCTATCATATTTCTTACAGCAAGAAATATGAGAGAAGATATATTAAAAGGATACCAGTTGGGTGCTGATGATTATATCACTAAGCCATTTGATACAGAACTGCTTCTTTACAAGATCAAAGCAATTCTTCAAAGAAGTTCTACCCTGGAAAATGAGGAACAGGAACAGTTTAAAATAAGCAACATTTTCTTTGACTCAATGTTAAGACAACTGAGAGTAGGTGATAACGATTACAAACTTTCCCCTAAAGAAAACGAACTTTTAAAATTGCTTTGTCTTCATAGAAATGATTTTATGCCGAGAGACCTCGCTTTGAGAAAAATCTGGAAAAAAGAAAATTATTTTACCGCAAGAAGTATGGACGTATATATCGCCAAATTAAGAAAATTACTGAAAGAAGATGACGGATTGGAAATCATCAACGTTCATGGAGAAGGTTTCAGGCTTTTAGTTAAGAACTAAACTGAAGTCAATCCATCAATAATATAGAAATTAGCAAAGCATTTGGAAATGTTTTGCTAATTTTGTTTTTGATCGGGAGCTTTGACATGAAACCATTTCATTAAAATTTTATCACTCCCAAAACAATACAGACTGTATATGAAGAATATATTTTTAGTAATAATTGTAGCCGGTGCATCAGTTATTTCATGTAAGAAAGACGAAAGACCTACTTATATCAAAGAAGAGGCCGGAGTTCAGCAGCCTTATGCGGCAGTGAACAATACTCCACAACCTTCATTACTTAATCAGGCAGGAATTCCGAATACTTCCTCTGTCGCTGCGGCACCTGGGATAAATCCCCCTCACGGACAACCGGGACACCGATGTGACATTCCTGTGGGACAGTCATTAAACGGAGGAGGTACACCGGCACAGAACGCCAATGCAACCTCTCAAAACATTACCGTTAACGGAAACAATCCTGTTCAGATTGACCCGAATGCATCAGCTCCTCAAAAAATAATGATTGATCAAAACGGAAAACAGGTAAAAACAGCCCCGGGAATGAATCCTCCACACGGAGAACCCGGTCACCGATGTGATATTCCTGTAGGCCAGGCATTAAACAGCAAACCAACAGCTCAGACAACTCAGGTACAGGCCCCTCAGCCAATACCTGCTCCTCAGACAGTTGCAGCGAACACAGGACCTAAACCAAAACTGAACCCTGCTCACGGTCAGCCATGGCATGACTGTGCTAAAAAAGTAGGCGAAGCACTTTAATTTTTTTCGTAGTTTTGCATAGTGAAGTATACTCAGATTTTATTGATGATCATTTGTCTTGGAATTTTTTTAATTCCTAAAGACAACTTCTATGCTCAGGCTTCACACGAAAACTGCTGTAAAAAAGATACTTCTGCCAAAAGCTGTTGTGAAAAAAGTCACAACAGCCCCAAAAAAGAAAATCAAAAATCATCCTGTAACGATGATTGCTGTACCTCATGTACAGCCTGTACCCTCTATATCGACAACATTGCTGACACATTTGTTTACGCAGAACATTCCGGGTTTGCTTCCAACCCTAATTTATCTTTTCAGTATTCAGACCCTTATTTTTCAGACCGTTTAAGAGACATTTGGCAACCGCCCAAACTAGGTTAGTACCCGTCAGTTATTCATTAAGAGTTTTAATGAATAATTATCTATGCCTGTACATACGCTGATATTTTATATCACCGGGGTGAAGTTGATTGCAGACTTTCTGTCTTTTCAACTATTTACTAATCTAAATTTAAACGAATGAAATTATATATTCCCAAGGCATTCCTTGGCACATTCCTGTTATTATCACAGCTTATTTTTGCACAGAATCTTCAGAAAAACCAGTTTCAGGTAAAGGGAAATTGTGAAATGTGTAAAGAACGGATCGAATCAACAGCACTGAAGGCCGGTGCTAAAGCTGCCCGGTATTCTGTAGATACCCAAACACTTACGCTGGAAACATCAGAAAACAGCTCTTCTGAAGATATTCTGAAGAAAATAGCTGAAGCAGGGCAAGACAATGAGAAATTCAGAGCCCCTGATGAGACTTATGAAAAACTTCCGGGATGTTGTCATTATGAAAGAGAAAATCCGGAAAAAAAAATAACGGAAAAGCACGATCACAGCAAAGTAGAAAATGAATTTTTCGTCAAAGGAAACTGTGAGTCCTGCAAAGCCAGAATTGAAAAGGCTGCAAAATCAGCAGGAGCAAATTCCGCTGAATGGAATGCAGAAAAACAGACCATTATTTTAGATTTTGATGTTTCACAAACCTCTGCAGACCAGATCCTGAAAAAGATTGCTGACGCAGGGCATGATAACGAAAAGTATAAAACCACAGATGCTGTTTACAGTAAGCTGCCCGGATGTTGCCTTTATGACAGAGATACGCCTATGGGTTCGTTAAACCCTAATGTCCATGCAGATGAGAGCATCAGTCATAAAGAGGGAGACAGCGGTCAGCACTCCAATGGAGAAAAAGCGGAGAGCCATAATGAAAAAAACATTGAAGAGGTAAAGTTATCAGCTTCCAAAGCATCAACTTCTATCAATAAAAAAGAAGCCGGCCTGGTTTTTAATATCAGTTCAAAGGAATTATTAAAAGCAGCGTGCTGCAACCTGTCTGAAAGTTTTGAAACCAATGCCACCGTAGATGTATCATTCAGCAATGCAGTAACCGGAACCAAACAGCTTAAAATGCTGGGCCTGGATCAGAAATACACCAGCTTAACGAAAGAGCTCCTTCCTGAAATTAGAGGCCTTGCATCAGCTTATGGCTTAAGTTTTATTCCCGGACGTTGGATAGAAAGCATTCAGCTGACTAAAGGAGGAAGCACCGTAACGAACGGATATGAAAGCATTACAGGACAAATCAACACAGAACTGATTAAAAATGCAGAAAAATCTGAAACCTCCCTGAATATATTCTCAGACTTTAATGGAAGAGCTGAGGCCAATATCACCCATGTGGAGACTATTAATGATCAGTGGACCCAGACTTTTTTACTGCACGGAAACGGAACCTTCGGAAACACGGATATGAATGATGACGGCTTTCTTGACAGACCTAAAGGCACCCAGTTGAATGCAGCGTATTTATTGAATTATAATGACCTGGAGAAATCAGGATTCGGTTCACATTTTGGGATTAATTTCGTAAAAGATGAAAGAACTGCAGGGCAGACCGATTTTGATAAAAAAATCGCTCAGGATCAGCAAACAGCCTATGGAGTAGGAATCGACATATCCAGATTTCAGGTATGGAACAAAACAGGATATGTTTTCAAAGGAAAGCCATATCAAAGCTTAGGATGGATGAACCAGTATGTATATCATCAACAGGACAGCTTCTTTGGAAGGAGAAATTATTTAGGACAGCAACATACATATTATTCAAATTTGATATTTGAAAGCATTATTGGAAACACCAATCATAAGTATAAAACAGGAGCAAGTTTCATGTACGATTCTTACAGTGAAAATTATCTGGCCGATCATTTCAGAAGAAATGAAGTAGTTCCGGGAATTTTTGCTGAATATACTTTAACGGGCTTAAAATATACTTTAGTTGCAGGCGCCAGAGCAGATTTCCATAACCTTGCCGGGACTCAGTTTACTCCGAGATTAAATTTCAAGTATGATTTTACTCCACAGACGATCCTAAGGCTTTCTGCAGGGAGAGGATTCCGAACAGCATCTGTTTTTGCAGAAAACCAGCAGTATTTCGCATCCAACCGAACGGTACAGATCCTTCAGAATGGTGGAAATATTTATGGACTGAAGCCCGAAATCGCATGGAATTACGGAGCGAGCTTACAACAGGAATTCAAACTTTTCGGAAGAAAATCTACCGTGATGGCAGATTTTTTCAGAACAGATTTTCAGGATCAGGTTTTGGCGGATCTGGACCGGTCACCTCAGCAGCTGACTTTCTACAATTTAGAAGGAAAATCTTTTGCCAACTCTTTTCAGACCCAGTGGGACTTTATACCTTTCAAAAATTTTGAAGTGAGACTGGCGTATAAATATTATGATGTACAGGCAGACTACATGAATGGCAGAAGAGAAATTCCTTTCATGGCAAAACACAGAGGTTTTCTGAATCTGGCGTATGCAACCAATAAAAATACAAAAGGTGGATTCTGGAGTTTTGATACGACCCTGAATGTTGTAGGAAAACAGAGACTTCCAAATACGGCAGGTAATCCAACTCAGTTTCAGATACCTCAATATTCGGAATCCTATGCTATTGTCAATGCCCAGATTTCAAGAAATTTCAATCAGAAAATAAGAGCTTATTTAGGTGGGGAAAACCTGACTTCTTATTATCAGAAAAATGCCATCATCGATTTTAAAAATCCTTTCGGAAATTATTTTGATGGCGGAATGGTCTATGCACCGATTATGAAAGCGAATTTTTATGTTGGGCTGGATGTGAGTTTCTAAATGGACAGACCATTTAAAAACCTAAATTTATAGGTATAGCTTTCACAGTATGATTTGTTCATCTAAAAATGATGATTTGTTTGCCGGAAAAAATCAGGCGTATTGTTAATAATTTAATTACGGCATGCATTTCGTATTTTAATCCTGAAGATTGTGAATGGCGATATTTCAGTATATGAAATCGCCATATTATCTTTAGTAAACAGGCAGATATATCAATTTAAACATTAAATAATATTTTATATGAAACGTAACGCAACAGCCGTATGGAACGGTACCGTAAAAGAAGGTAAAGGCCATTTAACAACTCAAAGTACAACACTTAACCAAACTCAGTATTCTTTCAGCAGCCGTTTTGAAGAGGGTGTAGGAACAAATCCTGAGGAATTACTGGCAGCAGCACACGCAGGATGTTTTACTATGAAACTGAGTGCTGAACTTTCCCAAGCCGGTTTTACTCCTGAAGAATTGACTACAAAATCGGTGATCACTTTGGACCCTGAAGCAGGTAAAATCACGAAATCAGAATTGACCCTGACGGCAAAAGTTCCGGGAATTTCCGAAGAGGATTTTCAGAAATATGCTAAAATTGCAGAGGAAGGATGTCCGGTAAGCGCAGCTTTCAATTTTGAAATTACTTTGAATGCTACTTTAGCGTAAGTAAATATTAAACCTTCAACCAATAAAATTTTATTGGTTGAAGGTTTTAATGATATCAATTATTTCTCAAGTTTTTTAATTCCCATTTCATAGAGGGCAAAAGAAATCAGATCTGCATTTTCACTGATCACCTGATCGGTTGCTCTACCTGCTCCATGACCTGCATTTTTTTCGATTCTTAACAAAATAGGGTTTGCACATTTCTGCTTTTCCTGCAGTTCAGCACCAAATTTAAAAGAATGTGCCGGCACCACCCTGTCATCATGGTCACTTGTAATAATCATGGTCGAAGGATAACATATTCCTGATTTTACATTATGAACCGGAGAATATGATTTTAAATATTCAAACATTTCTTTATTGTCTTCTGCAGTTCCGTAATCATAGGACCAGCCTGCACCTGCTGTAAATTTATTATACCTCAGCATATCCAGAACTCCAACTCCCGGAAAAGCTACTTTCGCTAAATCAGGACGCATTGTCATTGTTGCACCTACCAGCAGTCCACCATTTGATCTGCCTGAAAGCGCCATATATTCTTTTGAAGTATAGCCTTTGCTCTGAAGATATTCTCCGGCAGCAATGAAGTCATCAAATACATTTTTCTTCTGTTGTTTGGTTCCTGCATCATGCCATTTTTTCCCGTACTCACCGCCTCCGCGGATATTCGGTACTGCATAAATCCCTCCGTTTTCCATCCAGATGGCATTGACTACTGAGAATGACGGCTGTAAACTGATATTGAAACCTCCGTAAGAATAAAGGATGGTTGGATTTTTGCCATCAAGCTTCGTCCCTTTTTTGTAGTTGATCATCATCGGAATTTTGGTTCCGTCTTTTGAAGTATAAAAAACCTGTTCGGAAACATAATCTTCAGGATTGAATTTCACTTTCGGCTTCTGATAAATTTCAGATTTACCGGTATCCGCATTGAATTTATACGTTGTTCCCGGGGTGATATAATTGCTGAAGGAATAATACAGTTCTTTCTCTTTTTTCTTTCCTCCGAAACCTCCTACATTTCCTTTTCCGGGAAGCGTGATTTCCCTGATCAGTTTTCCGGTTTTGTCAAACTGTTTTATCTGATCAATGGCATCAACCATATAAGTGGCAAAAAAATAACCTCCACCACCGGAAACTCCCAATACATTTTCTGTTTCAGGAATCACATCCTTCCATGTTTCGGGAGATGGATTTTGGATGCTTGTTTTTACCAGGCGCATATTCGGAGCATCTTTATCCGTAAATATGAAAAGATCATCTCCGTCCGTATCTACAATATTGACATTGATATCAAAGCCTTTGTTGATTTGAACGAAATCACCTCCTTTTTTTAAGTCTTTTATGTACAGTTCATTTCCATTGGTTGCATTGGCTGCGGAAATGATCAGGTATCCCTGGTCTTCAGAAACACCGGCTCCCAGATACCTTCTCGGTGTTTTATCGCCTCCGAAAATAAGTTGATCTGCCGATTGTTTTGTCCCTAATTTATGATAGAAAACCTTGTGCTTATCGGTCATTCCTGAAAGTACAGTTCCCTCTTTAGGCTTGTCGTAACTGGAATAATAAAACCCTTCATCACCCAACCAGGAGATTCCGCTGAATTTCACATCTACAATTGTTTCGTCGATTTGCTTTTTGGTGATTGCATCAATAATGATGATCTTATTCCAGTCGCTGCCACCTTCTGAAATGGCATAGGCTGCCAGATTTCCTTTTTTATTGAAAGACAGGCTTGAAAGAGAAGTTGTCCCTTTCTCTGAAAATTTATTCGGATCCAAAAAGACTTCTGTAGCTTTTGTCTTATTATCGGTTCTGTATAAAACTGACTGTGCCTGAAGTCCGTTATTTTTATAGTAATAAGTGTAATCACCTTCTTTGAAAGGTGCTCCGATTTTCTCGTAATTCCAGATATCAGTAAGCTGAGTTCTGATCTGCTCTCTGAAAGGAATTTTTGAAAGGTAATTATGGCTGTATGCAACTTCTTCGTCAACCCATTTTTTAGTCGGTTCAGAGTCGTTTTCCAAATCTCTGTACGGATCTGAAACGGCAGTCCCGAAGTAGGTATCGGTTTGAGTTCCTTTTATCGCTTTAGGATAATTCATTTTCTGAGAATAAAAAGTTGCTGAAAAAAGTACTCCAGCCGTTAATAAAAATGGTTTAAAATTCATTGTGAAGGGTTTTCTCAAAAATACGTAAAGTTGTGGAAATAAAAAAAGCTTCGGTAAGCTGAAACTTTTATCAGACAGTAAATAAATGATTGTAGGTATTTAATTTCAGATGAAATTATAATCAGATGCCCAGCCAGATTGTTTTTTCATCACCGATATTTGATGTCCATTCAGTTTCTCATTATAATTTCATCAGCTAAATTAGAAAAAATTATTTTTACCCATAATTAATGTTTATTTCAAATATTATATAAAAAAACAAAAAAAGCTCCCGATTTCTCAGAAGCCTCATTTATTTTTTAAGAAAAAAATTAGTAGTTTTCTTCTTCTCCTTTCATTTTTTCTGCATTTTCTGCCATAATTACAGCATCGATCATATCAGAAATATCACCATTCATATATGCATCAAGGTTGTACATTGATTTGTTGATTCTATGATCAGTCACCCTCCCTTGCGGATAGTTGTACGTTTTGATCTTTGCAGAACGGTCACCGGTCGAAACCATTGATTTACGCTGGGCAGCTATATCCCCGACAGATTTCTGAACTTCAATATCATACAATTTGGTACGAAGCATTTCCATGGCAAGTTCTCTGTTAGCAAGCTGAGAACGGGCCTGCTGACAGACCACCACCATTCCCGAAGGCTTATGGGTTAACTGTACTTTGGTTTCTACCTTGTTTACGTTCTGTCCACCCGCTCCACCGGAACGTGAGGTCTGCATCTCAATATCTGCCGGATTTAATTCGAAATCGATTTCTTCCGCTTCCGGCAAAACTGCAACTGTAATGGCAGAGGTATGTACTCTACCCTGAGATTCGGTTTCAGGAACTCTCTGTACACGGTGAACCCCGGATTCAAACTTCATAATTCCGTATACGCCGTCACCTTCTATCTTGATGATTAATTCTTTATAACCCTTTGTTGCTTCACTTGAATCCGTGATTTCATGCTTCCATCCCTTGGTCTTAAAATACATTGCGTATGCCCTGTACACATCTTCAACAAAAATAGCCGCTTCATCTCCACCGGTTCCGGCACGGAGCTCTACAATAACGTTTTTATCATCGGTTGGATCTTTAGGAATCAAAAGGACTTTTAATTCTTCTTCCAAACCGGGAAGTTTTCCCTGGGCCTCTACTTTTTCTTCTTTAGCCATATCCACAAGATCCCGGTCTGAACCATCTGCAATGATTTCCTCAGATTCTGCAATATTGTCCAAAGCACCTTTATATTGATTGTAGACATGTACAATTTTTCCTAAATCGCTGTATTCTTTGTTTAAGGAAGAATATTTTTTCTGATCCGAAATTACGTCCGGCTGTATAATAAGGTCTGCTACCTCATTATATCTTTGTTTGATCGCTTCTAATTTTGGAATTAATGATTTAGACATTGTTGAAAATTTTGTGGATGCAAAGATAAGAATTATTAATTCAAAATTCAATAACCATTTGATTAGCTATCCGTTTGTATCATTTCTGATTTTACCAGAAATTCATATCTCGATTCCTGTTGTTGAAACGATGATACGACGTATTAGTAAAACTGAATTGGATTGTATTTAAGATGCGTTTTTTGTAAGTCGTTTGTCTATAAAATACAGAATAAGTCCTACGGCTATAATACCTAAACCAATCATGCTTTCCTTTGGATTGTTGATGAGCGTAAAATACAGAATGTATATACTGAACAGGAGGAAAACTGTTGGGAAAATATAAAATAAGTCAGATTTAAATATTTTCCGCTGATGTTTTTTAAGAAAGAATACAGTCGATATAGCCAAGGTCGCAAACAGCTGAAGGATAAAGGCAGTGTACACGAAAATCTCTTTAAAACTTCCGGTCAGTATAATTAAGGTTGCAATGACCACATGAGCGAAAACAGCTCTAACAGGAATACCTTTCTGATTATTACCGGATAACAGTTTCCATAAATGATTTTCTTTGGCAAAAGCCTGAGTAAGTCTCGATCCTACCCACAAATAACCGCTGATTGTAGCAACAAGCTGCAAAGCAATAAAAACTGTAACCAGCTTCCCAAAAGAAATCCCCAGCAGATTATCAGCCACTTCCCTCATCACATCTTCTTTTCCTGCCAGCTGATGCACCGGTGCGTGCTTCAGCATAATATAGTTGATCAGAATGTAGCATAACATCACAAACACAGTTCCTGCAATCAGAGATTTAGGCAGGTTTTTCTCAACGTCTTTAATTTCACCGGCTATGTAAGAGGCCGAATTCCAGCCTGTGTACGAATAGGTAACAAACACTAAAGAGGTAGCAAATGCCGGAAGCATTATCTCATTTTCCCATGAGTTGCTGAAATTGAGACTGTTCCCCATTTCAACAGGCTCAGAAAGCAGTACACCTGCAATAATCAGAAGCACAATAAAACCGACCTTGATTAAGGTAAAGAAATTATGAAAACGGCTTGAAGCTTTCAGGCTGAAAGACAAAAAGACCGCAACGAAAAATATAACAGCAATAGCAAAGGGTGTCCCGAGGTTAAAATCAAAGACTGAAAGGTATTTTGACATGGCCAGAGCTGCCAACGCAACCGGTGCTGAGAATCCGATTATTAATGAAATCCAGCTTACCAGATATCCCAGTACAGGATGATAGGTTTTGCTGAGATAAATATAATCTCCACCATTCCCTTTGAAATATACACCTAATTCAGCATAACAAAATGCGCCAAACAGAGCTAAAATCCCACCAATGCCCCAAAGTAAAAATATACTGTAGGTATTGGTGATATCAACCAGCTGAAAACCCAGGGTTGTGAAAATTCCTGTTCCAATCATGTTTGAAACAACAATAGCTACGGCGGTTTTCCAACCAACCTGATGTGAAGATGCATTCATCATAAAGACTTTAAGACTAAAAAATCATCAATTGGTACATCCGCTATGATCATTCTGTATTTTATATTTTTGTTCATTAAAACGTAAAATTTACTCTTCCGAAAAAGTAACTCCCTAAAGTTCCCATCTGCACAGGAGCATATTTAAAAACTCCGTAATACGAATTTTCATAGATCTGAAGATCAGGAAATACATCAAACAGATTATTGGCACCCACAGTGAGATTGATATTTTTTGTAATATCATATCCCACACTGATATCAGTAACAATTTTAGGCGAAAACTCCTGAATGCCACCAAAAGGATACCCGTCTCTGATTACCTGACCAAAATAAGTATTTCTTACCAAAAAATTAAATTGACCAATACTGTAATTCAATCCCAGTGTAGCTTTTGTTTTAGGTGACAGTGTTTCGATGATGTTTACCTGGTCAGGACCAAAAAATTCATTCTGAGGAGTTCCCAGATTCTGAGGAAAATGAAAATCTGTGATTTTTGTTTCGGTATAATTCCCTGCCAAATTGATGTTCAGATTACCACCTCCCAATTTCCAGTCATAGGTCACCACCAGATCTACTCCTTTGGTTTGTGTATCAACCGCATTGGCAAAAAACCTTCCGCTCTCAACACCATACTCTGTGAGTCGCGGATCAGTTATATTACTCGTAATCACGATTCTGTCTTTCACTTTTATAAGATATCCGTCCAAAGTAATGAAAAGCCTGCTGGCAGGTTTTAAAGTAAATCCAACACTTCCGTTGAGTGATGTTTCCTGTTTCAGCTGATCAAATCCGAGAGCTTTTGCAGCGGCACTTTGGTTGCTGAAAATCCCTTTTGTTACAATCCCTGATCCTGAAGTAGAAATATCAGCATACGAATTATTAAAATACTGCTGCTGCAGAGAAGGCGCTCTGAATCCCGTTCCTACGGCTCCCCGTATTGCATAATTTTTGACAAATTCATATCTTACTGCCAGTTTACCATTCAAAGTACTTCCAAAATCGGAATAATTTTCAAATCTGGCAGCAGCATCAATGTTCAGCTTTTTATCCAGGTCATAAGATACATCCGCATATACAGCACTTGAGTTTCTAGATTTTTTTAAAGCATTCAGAGGTGAAAAACCAATAAAAGACTGTGACCCTCCCGCTCCTGAAACCGCTGAACCTTCTGTTGCAACATTTCCATTGATATCATATTGAGTATAAGATGCCTCATCGCCTGCCCTGATCTGATATTCTTCAAACCTGAATTCCCCACCAAATGCAATATTAAAATTGTTTAAACTTTTGGCAACATCCAGATTGACTGTATTCTGAAGGAAGCTGTGAGCCCCTGCATAGAACTCCGTTGGCGAATTTATACCTAGGGAAGCATTATTGGTATTACTGACATTATAATTAAAACTGTTGCTGCCAAAGGTATTGCTCAAATCAATTAACCAGTTATCAGCATTATATTTCGTTCCGACTGCATAGGAGATATCATAGACCTCAGAGCCTAAAGAAGCCTGAAAACCATTGGGATAAAGAGACGAAACTACATTAGATGTTTCACTGGGAAGCCTTCTGAAACCAAATCCCTGACCCTCTTTTATGCTGAATCCCCCGAATGTATATAATTTAAAACTGTCGTTCAGCGGATATTCTGCATTGAAGAATAACTGTGCCTGTCTGATCTGCGCATCTCCGATCTGGAAATTAAAATCATCCCGGCTAAGACCTCTCTGACTAATGACAGCATTATCTGCGGCTCTTGCCGCTTCCGGATCGTCTGCAAAAGCATAAGCAAAATTACCTCCGAAAATATCCAGATCATGATTTTGGGTCCTTGTAGTTTTTCCCCGATGATTCAATTGCAGGGATAAATTAATATAACTGTCCTGCTTTCCTAAAGAACTGCCGTAATTTACTCCTGCCTGGTAGGCTTCACCATCATTTCTACCTGAAATTCCATACGTGGCACTTGCTGAAGCTCCGATATCTTTTTTAAGGATGATATTGATGACCCCGGCTATCGCATCAGATCCGTACTGCGCCGCAGCGCCATCCCGAAGAACTTCAATCCGGTCAATAGCAATAACCGGAATCGTTCCCAGATCTGTTCCCACTGAACCATTTCCCACTGTATTCTGATAGTTGACAAGTGAAGTCGTGTGTCTTCTTTTTCCATTGACCAGCACCAAAACCTGATCCGGACCCATTCCCCTTAATGAGACAGGATCTATATGCTCCGTTCCGTCAGAAGAAGACTGCCTCACTGCATTAAAAGATGGAATGACATAATTTAAAAGATCCTGAACATTGGTTTGAGGTGCAGATTTCTGAATTTTATCAATATTAATCACATCCACAGGAACAGGCGTATCAATTTTTGTCCTTTTAGCATTCCGGTTACCTACGATGATCACATCTTCAATCTGTTTTTCTTTTTCCACTTCCTGTGCAGATAACATCACTGTTCCAAGCATCAATACAGAAATGCTGATTTTTTTCATTGTCCTTTATAAATTTAAATAGATAATTACGGAAAAATCCGTCAATTGACTGTCAAGAAATGGAATACTACAAAAATATTGACATCAGTTATCTTCCCCCATTCGGGTTGGAATTAGCACCTTTGCAAATTAGAGATATGCAGGTTGCTAAGGTTTCACAGGGCCAAATCCCTCCACCTTTCTCGATAAGTCTATTGCAAAGGTAGACTTATTTTCGATAATATCAAAAAGAGTTTAGAAGTGTCTTAATTTTATGTCTTTGAAAATGAAAAGAGAGACCGCTTATCACAATCTCTCTTTTTAATATCAGTTTAATGTTGGTATTATTTTACAATCATCTTTTGAATAGCAATACCGGTGTCCGATTTTAAATGAACCAGATAAATTCCGGCAGGGTAATGGGCATTTACCTCTAAAATTCCGTTTTCATTTTTAAGTTTAAAGACGTCCATTTTTTTGCCGCTCATATCATAAATAATGATCTCCCCGTTTTTAGCTTTATGATAGATTAATTTTACCATAGGATCTTTGACAGGATTATCTGCAATCTGAAGTGATAATGTATTGGCCGCATTCTCATCAATTACTGACAAACTTCCCACATAATTTCCAAAAATCCTGAATTCACCCGGCTGCAGCGTAATAGGTGCTGTCGTAGAACCCACACTTAAAATTGTATTGTCCATTAGATTCTGCCATTGCCCTGTGTAAGGGAAGTACGGAACAACATTTTTTGCCGAAGTATTGTAATTGGCCAGCACCACAACATTCTTAATCCCGGCGGTTAAAAGATTATCATATACATAGATTCTCGTAATCAGGCCATCAGGATCGTTTGTCAGATTATTCGACTCCACCGTATAGGTTTTTGATTTAAAAACAGGATGTGCATTTCTGATATTGATAATCTGTGCCCAGGTATTATAAATCGCTTTTCTGTTGGTATTGGAATCATACCCCAATGTAAAGGCAACAGGCTTTTCATCTGTTCTGCATCCGTTATTAATCGTTCCGTCCGGACATCTGTTGATGCTGAATTCATATCCTAATTCTCCGAACTGCCAGATCATTTTAGGACCGGGAACCGTAAAAAATGTAGCTCCGAAAGTCTTCATTCTTTCCAAGGCTGTATTTAAATTAGTCACCTGATAAGTTCCGTTTACAGCACCATAGGCCAAATTTTTAAACATGAGCCTTTCTTCATCATGGCTTTCTCCAAAACCGACACCATGCATCTTGTTAAAACCATGGAGTTCATGGTCCATCCGGTCAAAATTGCTGTTTTCTTTATACCCCATTGTATTTTGGTTATAGGATCCGTTCTGATTATTCCAAAGCAGTACCCCTTTTCCTTCCGCTACTCTGTAATTGGCCCACTGCTGTTCTTCCACATCCGTTCCCAGATGCTCAAAAATCATATAAGAATTGGGATCCAGGGCCCACTGCCTGTCTGCATAATATTTTAACACGTCCACTCTGTCCTGTTGATAGGCATTGGTACAGGCTTCATCAAATTCTGAACAGTTTTGGGTAAATCCTTTTGTCAGGTCCCAGCGGAATCCGTCAATTTTATATTCGCCAAGCCATTGCTGCAGACTTCTTTCAACATAATACTTTGTGGCTGCACTTGAATGGTTGAAATCATTAAAAACATTATAGGAATGCTTCGGAACGGTATTGAAATAAGGATTGTTTGCTGCTACATCTCCGTATCCGTCTCCGTCAGGATCTACATTCCACAGCCTTACCAGAGGAGATCTTCCGGTAGCGTGGTTGAACGCCACATCCAAAATCACTGCAATGCCGTTTTGATGGCACAGATCTATAAATTCTTTGAATTTTTCAGGAGTTCCGTATGCCTTATCCAGTGCATAATGGAATGAAGTATTGTATCCCCAGGAAAGATTTCCCTCAAATTCCATCACAGGCATTAATTCAACTGCATTGATTTTTAAACCTTTGAGATAATTGATTTTATTGATCAGAGACTGCCAGTTTTTTTCCTGAGTAAAGTCTCTCAGTAACAGTTCATAAACAATCAGATCTTCTTTATTGGGTCTCTGGAAGTTGGTCACCTGCCAATTGTAAGGAGTCTGTCCCGTCTTAAACATAGAAACTTCAAAGCCCTGCCCTGCAGGAAATGCAGGTAATCCCGGATAGGTAGATGCTGAAATATACTGGTCATCATAAGACGATAAAATCTGCGGCGAATAAGGATCGGCAACCTTTTTTAGATCGTTTGTTCTATACTGGAAGGTGTATAATTGTCCCGGAGTGATCCCATTCAGCTCTATCCAGTACAGATCCGGGTTCGTGGTGTCCCGTTTCATTAAATAAGTATCGTCAACTGCCCAGTTATTAAAGCTGCCAATAACATGAACGAAATTTTTAAACGGAGCATATAAAGCAAGTCCTACTTTGGTAGCGTCAGCGGGATTGTAATTGATTCCCTGCCTGATCCATGTAGGGATAGCCTGCGAAATTACGGTTCTGGGAATCTGCAGAATAAAACCTGCGCTTTTGGTCACCGAATTGGCATCTGTAGCAATCAGTTCCATATTGGCATCTGCTGTTACCGTATAATTGTAGGTATAAGAAGTTGCGGGTGTAGAAGTTGAATGTACAACAGTTCCATTAGCCTTCAACTGAAAGGTAGCACTGACACTTGTATTGGCAGTTACAGCAATAGAATTTCCGGCAGGAACAGACGTCAGGCTGTTGGCTGCAGGATTGGTTAAATTTAAGTTCAGTGTTCCTACATTAACAAAAATATCAGGTGACGTCTGACTGCTTCCTGTCTTGGTTTTTAATAAAAACCCAAATCTCCCGATTCCTGTTCTGTTATAAAATGTTGTTGGAGTAAATGTAAGTGAATAGGTATCGGTTACAGTATTGTAAGCAAGCTTATTGAGTTCGTTAGAATTATTCCAGCTTCCGTTAGTAGGACAGTCCTGGCTGTTGGCGTAGTTCAAATCCAGTGACCAGGACCAAATATAAATAGAATTGTTGGTAACTCCCCAGGCAGCTTCATCGATTTGGTTTCCCGGAACAGATAATGTAATCTGATCTGTTTCGTTAAAAGGGTTTGGATTTATTGTATAAGTTATCTGCCCAAATACGACACTTGTAATCAATAGACATATAAACAAATATAAATTCTTCATATTAATATATTTTTAATAAAAATAAAATAAATTACTTAGTTATGTATTAAAATTTTAAAGTTTATGACTCCACAAATACAAATCATAAAATAAGCTCATGCAGATGCATGAGCTTTCCTTTTAATAAAATTTAAATATCTAAATGAATATTTCTCAGTTTTTAATAATTTTTTTTGAAATTTTCTGACCGTTTTTAAAAACCAGTTCAACAATATAAATTCCGTTTGGAAATCCGTTCAGGTTGATTTGATTATTTATGAATGTGACATTGATTCTCTGCCCGATTATATTGTTCACATTGATCTTTTCAATTTCTGAATCCACTTTTACCGTAAGAAGTCCATTGGTTGGGTTTGGATAAACACCTGCCGTAACTTTTATAACATCTGAAGTACCGAGTCCCGTTACATCTTTAATACATCTTACCGACTGCCCCTGAGCTCTCTGTCCGCCTGAACCTGCATTTGCAATTGTTGATCCTATGTACAGATATTTTCCTCCGGAATTGGCTATATCAGAACTCCAGTAATATCCTCTCTGCCCTGTGTACGAAAAGCTCCCGTCAAGAAAACTCCGGTTACCGGCAACCGGTAATTTTAGTTTACTGGCAAATGCCGTTGCAGGATTTGATATACTTTCGGCAGCGATTGCAGCAGACCATTCTGCCTGTGTGGGAAGCTTCCATCCCTGGCCGATGGCCCTGCAGGGGTCTGCACCTCTTTCTGCAGTTACTGATGAGGCATTGGCAACTGTCCATTGATCACTGGAGGCATTGGTTGACCACCACGAAGGCGCCGATCCAAGGATAAATGAAGTGATCCCGGCTAATCCTGTCGGATTATTGACAGAAGGAACTGTTGCAGTGGATGAATTTCTCGACTGATGCCCGTCGTCCCATCTTCCCCATTGGAAAAGATCTCCGTAAGAATCTGCGTCAGCCTGAGCTGTTGCTACCTGAGAGCTTCCCAAGTTTTGCTGCAGCCAGATTTTTCCGTCTGTACCGCGAACCGTTGTATATGTTACAGGCTGCCCTTTATAGGTAAATGTTACGCATCCCATATCTCCCGGAGTATTTCCGGGATCTGTATTATTGCAGGTTGGTACTGAAGATCCACCCAGAGAAATACGTTTTACTTTTACACCTCCCTGTGAATAAGACAATACCAGATAATTGTTAACTTTATCGATTGCCAGATCATTATATGTAGCCTGGCCATCGGAGATAAAGCTGCCTCCAAAAGTAACCCATGCCTGAGTGGCGGTATCAAATTTATACGCTGTATTTTTCAGCATATCATCATTTTCCCAGCGGCTTGCAATTACATAAGGCTCTCCCGCAGGTGTAACAGCAATTGCAACATGCTGAACTCTTCCACCGGAGAAATTGGCAGCACCCATCTGTGACCATGCAGTACCGTCATATTTTTTCACGTTTAACTTCTGTCCTCCTGCAGAGTTTGATACGTAAGCAACATAAAGATTGTTACCGGCATCAATGGCAATATCTGAATTATACTGTTCTGAAGATGAAGCAGCATCTACATTGCTGCCTCCTACCAAAATCCAGTTGTCTGCAGCAGTAGCAGTGGTACTGTTTTCATAAACCCGAAGCCCGCCTGCAACGTTACAGGTATAAATTTTACCGTTTGAACCGATGACCATTTCAGCATATGTTGAGCCGTTTGAAAACCCTGTGTTTCCCACTTGTTCCCATGCTCCGTTCATAAAACGCTGAACCGTCCCTGAGTTGTGTGAGGCATAGGTAAAAAGAATATTGGACGGCGAAACTGCAGACGCCTGATAATTTACTGTGGAAGTCGTAGGACTTATCAACTGGGTCCATGATGTTCCGTTAAATTGTCTGACTTCCAGACCAGTTCCCTGATTCGTATAATAAATACTGTTCCCCGAAGGTGCAACGGATAAAGAACTGTAAGTCGCATAGCTGTTTGTAATGCCCGCGCTACCACCGACGTAGGACCAGGAAGTTCCATTAAACTTTTGTACTGATCCCTTTGTAACAGAGAGATCATAGTAAGAAACATAATAGTTTCCCTGTGGATCTACCGCCAGATTATTAAAACTGCTTCCCCCTGCAGAAATGGCTGCAGAACTTACATCCTGCCACTGTTGAGCAAAAGATAAGTTTCCGAAAAGGGTGAGTATTGCCAATCCTGCTTTCGCTATTGTAAAATATAAATTTCTAAACATGATAAAACCTTATTTTTAATTATTCTAAATTGATTTAAATTTTTCGCAAAATTACTTTTCCGATGCTCTTTCAGCTTATCATTTTCAAATCATTTGTTATCATACCGGTATCAAATGATTTCATAAAAAAAAGAGCTATCATTAAATGATACTCTTTTCAAATCAGTCAAAACTGCAGGGACCTAATTTTTAATTATCTTTCTGAAAATTTTTTGCCCATTTTTCATTGTTAGTTCAACGATATAAATTCCATTAGGAAACGTTTGCAGATTCAGACTGTTGTTTGAGAACTGAGCATTGATTCTCTGTCCTGCCATATCAGTTATATTGATTGCTTTCACTTCAGAATCTGCTTTGACATGAAGAATTCCTCCAGTAGGATTTGGATACACACCAACCGTCACTTTTTTAATATCCGAGGTTCCCAATGCTGTTGCAACATCTTTGATACATCTTACTGACATTCCTGCATCTCTGCCTGCGCTGTTAGATAATGCAGAATATTGACTTATATACCAATGCTGTCCCGAACCGGTGTAAGGTGATGAGGAGGAAGACCACAGATACAATCTTGTTCCCGGGGAAAATATTCCGCTGTAATCTTTCATCCCTGCAGGAATCAGTTTTAAATTGCTTGCAAGAGCCGAGTTGTATTCTGTAATATTTTCTGCTGTCATTGCTACATCAATTTCTTCAACAGTGGGAAGCTTCCAGTTCAAACCAATTGATTTACATGGATCAGCACCATTTGTTGAACTTGCAGATGAAGAATTCACAGCATTCCAGGTGTCTGATGTTATACCGCCCGACCAGAAATTTGAAGAAGAATTATAAGCTGCAGAATGGAAAGATGCACTCCCTCCATTTAGGCCGGAGGGGTTGTTAGGCGAAGGAGCTGCTGCAGAGAGAATGGAATTTCTCAACTGATGACCATCATCCCATCTTCCCCATTGAAAAAGATCACCATAGGCATCAGAATCCGTAAGAGATGCAGCAGTCTTTGTACTTCCAAGATTTTGCTGAAGCCATATTTTACCGTCAGCTCCCCGGACTGTCGTATAAATTACAGACTGACCTCTGTAATTAAAAGACACACATCCGGTGTTACCGGGAAGACTTCCGGGATCGGTATTGTCACATGTCAGTTGAGATGTACCGGCATTATAATTTTTTAATTTTTGTGCTGATACATAACTTACGGTAATCATAGCTGAAAGACAGAAACTTAACCGAATCATTAAAAAATGTAAATTTTTAAGCATATCCAATATTATTTTTATTTATTCTAAATTTAATTTAATTTTGTGCAAAATTAGATTTCATAATTAAAGATGGCTTATCATTTCCAAATTATGTGTTATCCGGATTAGTGTTTTTTTAAAAAATGTAAATGGAGCCAAAAACGTATTGTATGCAGAAACAAGCAAAAAAAGGATTGATATTTGAATCTGAAAATATCAAGATTGTATTGCATGAAGATTCTAATTCAGGGAATTATACTAAAGCAAATTTTGTGGAAGGAAAATCAAGTTTCAATTTATTATTTTTTCTAAGTCCAACTATTCATCTGAGTGCAAATGACTGCAAGACCAGGTTTATATTTAAAAAAAATCAATATATACTTCATTATACCTCTGAAGAAAGCAAGGCAGAGCTATGGACTGAACAGGAAAACTTAAAATATTTCCAGATTCAAATCAAATACCAGTATATTTTTAATTTAATTGATCCGGAATCTAATCAGGAAAATGCGAAAATTCTAAAACAGATGATTGACAATAATTTTATTTTTCTGCATAAAGAAACTCCGCCATACATGACCGTGGAAATGCATATGATTTTAAAAGAGATCATCAGCTATTACCGAAAAGGATTTATGCAAAAGCTTTTTGTAGAGGCTAAAATTATCAAATTACTGATTTTGATTTTCGAGCAGTTTAATGAAAATAAGGATCATGAAGATGAATATCAGACTCCTGTCATCATCAAAAACTTTATCGATGAAAACTTTCACAGGAATTTAAAAATAGAAGAGATCAGTAAAATTCTGGGAATGAATGAGACTAAAATCCGTAAGGAATTCAAGATTCATTATCATCTGACCGTCAGCGATTATATATCTGAGCTGAGAATGCTGAAGGCAAAGAAAATGATTATCAATAATGATCTGATGATCAAAGAAATTGCTATAGACTGTGGTTATGAGTATGTACAGAATTTCACACGCGCCTTCAAGAAAAAGTTTGGAGTTTCTCCGGAAAAACTGAGAACGAGCTCTTTTTAACAGAAAAACCACCGATAAATCGATGGTTTTATATATGTTGTTTTGCTATGATATCACTTTTTCAGAATTCAGGTGAAAAAGCGATGACACTCAAATTAATGATGTCCGTGGTCGTGTCCGTGGCTATCATGCAAGAAAGGACCGTGCCCTTTAGGCTGGTTGAAAATTACCTCAGCGCCTTCCTGCTCGTGAATCAATTTTCTTCTGATATCTTCAGGATCGAAAGGTTTTACCTTACCGAAATACTCCTTCAGACCTTCTGTTAACCATAATGGGATAACAAAACCGAAAAACATAAAAATACACCAGAATCCCACTAGGAACATTGTAACAAAGTAAATTGTCCAAAGGAACTGATAAAACGGCCAAAATGCTGATAACATCATCTTTCTTATAGATTTTAGGCAAAAATAGGACTTTTTTCTTTTTCATCAAAAGATATAGAACCTAAATTTTGCAATTTGTTTTTATTTTAAACTGAATATAACCAATATTTGAGGGAGCCCGTTCAGATCATCCATAAAAAAACCGATTATCCTGTTTATAATATGATCAATGCGCAAGATCTGCAAAGAAATCATTTCCTTTATCATCCGTAATGATAAAAGCAGGGAAATCCTTTACCTGAATTTTTCTCACTGCCTCCATTCCTAATTCTGGAAAATCTACCACTTCTACAGAAAGAATATTGTCTTTGGCTAAAATTGCAGCGGGTCCTCCAATAGAGCCTATATAGAAGCCGCCATATTTATTACAGGCGTTCGTCACATCAGCTGTTCTGTTTCCTTTTGCCAGCATTACCATACTTCCTCCATGGCTTTGGAATTCATCAACATAAACATCCATCCTTCCGGCAGTGGTTGGCCCAAAGCTTCCTGAAGCCATTCCTTCCGGTGTTTTTGCAGGTCCTGCGTAATAAATCGGGTGGTTCTTAAAGTACTCAGGCATTGGCTGCCCTGAATCCAGTAATTCTTTGATTTTTGCATGTGCGATATCTCTTGCAACAATAAGAGTCCCGTTTAATTTCAGTCTTGTTCTGATCGGATATTTTGAAAGTTCAGCCAGGATTTCCGGCATCGGCTTATTCAAATTGATTTCAACTGCCTCTTCCAGATGGGGAGGCGTGGCAGGTAAAAACCTTTTTGGATCCTTTTCCAGCTGTTCCAGGAAAATACCTTCTCTGGTTATTTTTCCTTTAATATTTCTGTCTGCCGAACAGGAAACTCCCATTCCCACAGGACAGGAAGCCGCATGACGGGGCAACCTGATAACTCTCACATCGTGCGTCAGATATTTTCCGCCAAACTGTGCACCAATAGCACTTTCCTGACAGATTTTCTGAACTTTCGCCTCCCACTCAAGATCCCTGAACGCCTGCCCCGCCTCATTTCCTTCAGTGGGAAGATTGTCATAATATTTTGCTGATGCTTTTTTCACAGCTGCAAGATTTGCCTCAGCGGAAGTCCCACCGATCACCAAAGCCAGGTGATAAGGCGGACAGGCTGCTGTCCCCAGATCTGAAATCCGCTCTTTTACAAAAGCTTCAAGAGATTTTTCGTTGAGTAAAGATTTTGTTTTTTGATACAGGAAAGTCTTATTTGCAGAACCTCCTCCTTTTGTCAAAAATAAGAACTCGTAATAATCTCCTTTTTTTGCATAAATATCGATCTGAGCCGGAAGATTAGAACCGGAATTTTTCTCATCAAACATCGTTAACGGCACTACCTGAGAATATCTTAAATTTCTTTTCTGATAGGTGTTGAAAATTCCTTTACTTAAAAATTCACCATCATCAACTCCTGTGTAGACATTCTCCCCTTTTTTTCCCATCACGATGGCAGTTCCTGTATCCTGGCATGAAGGCAAGGCTCCTTCGACAGCCACCGCAGCATTCTGTAATAAGTTATAGGCAACAAACCTGTCGTTATCTGTTGCCTCAGGATCATCAATAATTCTCTTCAGACTCGCCAAATGGGAAGAGCGAAGCATAAAAGAAACATCTGCCATCGCTTCTTCAGCCAGAAATTCCAATCCTTTCGGATCAATGGTTAAAATTTCCCTTTCTCCATGTCTTTCCACTTTTACGTAATCTGAAGTCAATTTTTTATACACCGTATCATCTTTCTGAATAGGGTACGGATCCTGATATCTAAATTCCATTCTAATTTTTCTTTGGATGCAAAAATAAAACATCATTAAAAAAGCATGAGCAAAATCAGTCACTTAGATTGATATTTATAATGATTATAAATTGCAGGGTTTTTTATTAATGAGTAATTTTAGAAAACTTAATTAATCACAATGAACTACAGAATAGAAAAAGACACAATGGGTGAAGTGCAGGTTCCTGCAGATAAGTTTTGGGGAGCGCAGACAGAACGTTCCCGAAATAATTTTAAGATCGGCCCGGAAGGTTCTATGCCTCATGAAATCATCGAAGCTTTTGCTTATTTAAAAAAAGCAGCTGCATTTACCAATGCCGATCTCGGTGTTTTAGCTCCTGAAAAAAGAGATATGATTGCTCAGGTTTGTGATGAGATTCTGGAAGGTCAGCTGAATGATCAATTTCCTTTGGTAATCTGGCAGACTGGTTCAGGCACACAATCGAATATGAATGTGAACGAAGTTGTTTCAAACAGAGCGCATGTCAACAATGGAGGAACTTTAGGTGACAAATCAGAAATTCACCCGAATGATGATGTGAATAAATCTCAGTCATCCAATGATACCTACCCGACGGCAATGCATATCGCAGCGTATAAGAAAGTGGTTGAAACAACGATTCCGGCAGTGGAAAAGTTAAGAGACACTTTAGCAGAAAAGACGGAAGCTTTTAAAAATATCGTAAAAATCGGGAGAACCCATTTGATGGACGCAACTCCCCTGACTTTAGGACAGGAATTTTCAGGGTATGTTGCACAGCTGAATTATGGGATCAAAGCTTTAAAAAATACTTTGCCTCATCTATCTGAATTAGCCTTAGGCGGAACTGCAGTAGGTACAGGACTTAATACTCCTCAGGGCTACGATGTAAAAGTTGCAGAATATATCGCAAAATTTACCGGCCTTCCTTTTGTAACGGCTGAAAATAAATTTGAAGCGCTGGCTGCTCACGATGCTATCGTGGAATCTCACGGAGCTTTAAAACAATTGGCAGTTTCTTTATATAAAATTGCTCAGGATATCAGATTACTGGCTTCGGGACCACGCTCCGGAATTGGGGAAATTCACATTCCAGAAAATGAGCCGGGTTCTTCAATCATGCCGGGAAAAGTAAATCCTACCCAGAACGAGGCTTTAACCATGGTTTGCGCTCAGGTTTTAGGGAATGACACAACGATTTCTTTCGCAGGAACGCAGGGAAATTATGAACTGAATGTTTTTAAACCGGTAATGGCCTATAACTTTTTACAGTCGGCTCAGCTCATCGCTGATGCATGTGTTTCATTTAATGATCATTGTGCTGTCGGCATCGAACCGAATCATGAAAGAATCAAAGAACTGGTTGATAAATCTCTGATGCTCGTAACTGCTCTGAACACGCATATCGGGTATGAAAATGCAGCAAAAATTGCAAAAACAGCTCACAAAAACGGAACGACCCTGAAAGAAGAAGCTGTGAACCTTGGCTTTGTAACTTCTGAACAGTTTGATGAGTGGGTAAAACCTGAAGATATGGTAGGAAGCCTGAAATAGGTTTTCCAGGTATTTCCATTAAAAGCCAATAACGAAACTTCAACACCTTTTTAAATAATTGATAAAAAAACTCCGTGGAAATAAATTTCACGGAGTTTTCTGTTAATATGAATGTGTGTAATCTATAATCCAAATCCTATACCAAAAATAATAGCTTTATCATTTTCGAAATGATTTCCTTTGAAGTAATTGCTGAAATCCCTTTTAACAAAAAGACTGAAATTATCATACGATACAGTAAGCTGAGCCCCGTAAACAAATGGATTCACCTGGTAATTCCCTCTGTCTCTGAAATCCGGACCATTCCCTCTTACAATATTGTTGGTAGACATCTGTACTCCTCCATATATATTCGCTGCTACCCTGAAACCGTCAGAGTAAGGTCTGTACTGAATATCCATTCCAGCATTTTTTAATTTTGAAAAATTATATTGAAAGCCAAGAGGAACCATGATATAACCGGTTCTCAATTTCGTTTTATCAACACTTCCCTGATATTCTGTAAGATAAACTCCGGCATTACCATCTTTAGCAAAGATCATATTGTTATCCGCACGAAGAGTTCTCCATGAAAATCCGATCCCTGAAATCAGTCCCCACGGACTGGTTCTGCTGAACTGATAATTAAATTTCAAACCAAATTCAAGGTTACTGGCATATCCCATATTTTTATCCAGTGTATTATCGGGAAGATTATTGGTGAGATTCATAATCCCATACGTGAAGTATCCTGAAAAATCCTTAGTAGCACGGAATTTCTTCATCAGTTTTGCTTTCAGTTCTTCACTGGAAGTAACATCTGAATTCAACAGAGAGTATTTTACCTGCTTTTGAATAACGCTATCAAGATCAAATCCTAAAGTTTCAATTCTCTGATCAATTTTTTCTGAATAGCGGTCTGCTACTTCTGCTTTCTGTCTGTCGAATTCTGCTTTCTCCAGGTTTTTTGACTGAAGAATTAAAAGCTCAGCTTCCATCAGTTTTTTTTCTTCCTGGATAATGGCGTCGATCTTTTTTGCATACTCATCTACTTTTTCTTTTACAATTGGGCTCACTTCGGTGTTTTCCTTTGACTGCAAATTCAGTTTTAATCTTTTTTGTGCATTCACAGACGTTGCAACAAGGCACAACATTCCTGCGATGATAAATTTCTTAATCATAGTATTATTATTTTTTTTAGTTTAAATTAATTTATTTGGTATTCAGATCGATGGTTGCAACGTTGCTTCCTTCTTTGGTTTTTTCGATAACATCTTTATGCTCTACCGAGAAAAGAAGTGTTGAAGGATCGACATATCTTTTCTTTTTTACCTGCACCTTTGAAGAATCTGTTTTTGCAAGAATCTTTTCCGCCGGGATTTGAGCAATCTGTACTGCTGTTTCCCTGAAAGTTTCCCTGATAACCGGAAGTTCTTTTTTCTCTGTGACAGTTTCAGAAGTTGCAGTTCCAGATTTCAATTGAGAGGGAATCTTTTCCATTTCAACATACTTTTCCTGGTTCCGTAGAGTTTCAGAAGACTTTATTCTTTCTGTTACCACAGAATTATCTTTAATTTCTGCAGTGTCAGTTTCTGCAACCTGTAATGCCGGCGAAGGTTCCTGATCAAAAAATAATACAGCTCCTAAACTTAAAGTCAAAAACAGGCAGGCAGCTACCAAAAACCAATTGATTTTTTTTGTCTGAGAATCATTGACCGGATGAATCTGCGTTTCAATTTCAGACCACAAATCTCTTGAAGGAGCAATCTCTCTTTCAGAAATTTTCTTTTTAATCTGATAATCCAAATTATTTTTAAATGTTTTCATTTTTCAGTTTCTTTTGTTGTTGAAAGTAGATCTTTCTTAATTTTTCTTTTGCTCTGAAGAGTTGCGTTTTACTTACTGCAGTTGAAATATTCAGCGTATCTGCAATTTCCTGATGCGAATATTCTTCGATTACGTAAAGGTTGAAAACCATTCTGTAAGCATCTGGAAGCTGATCTAAAAGTTCCTGTGCATTGAAATCAAAAATAATTTGCTCATCATGGATTTCTTCGAGTACCGAAGCATGAACATCGTCAAGATAAAAAACCGTTTTATGGCTTTTAATAAAATTGAGACATTCGTTAACAACGATTCTTCTTGCCCAGCCCTCAAAGTTTCCATCTCCGCGAAAGCTCTCTATATGTTTGAAAACTTTACAGAAAGCTTTGATGACGCAGTCCTCCGCCTGGTAAATATCACTGATATAACTTTTCGCTACACTCAGGAATTTCTTTACACTCTGATCATAAAAAATCTTCTGCGCAGCCGGATCCTGTTTTTTCAAACGGCTCAGTAAATCTTCTTTTTTATTTTTAAACAAAAGTTTCATGGTTATTCTGTTTCTACTGTAAAGACAATGAAAGACCGAAAAGGTTACATAACAAATAAAATTTATTTCAATTAAATTATTAAGTGACTGAAAATAAGAAATAAAAAAACCACTCTGATAAAGAAAGTGGTCATTAAAAATTTTTATTTTAATCTTTGAAGCCGGGAGTAGAAGTCATTCAACGACATATCTATTGCTTTTTTTGACTTTTTTTTATTTCTTCAAAATTATCGGCTGATCTGTAAGTATTTCTGAATTTTTCAAATGCCATTTTTGAATAGGTAACGGACCTATTACAGTCATTCTTGGGAAACATTTTCACAGGAATCAGAAATAATACCTATACCATTGAATGTCAGCTTTCAGATTGTATCATTCAGATTGATAAATTTAATAATTTATTCCTGTGAATTACCTTCAGTCAATTGATTTTGAACCGGATTCACCTGGTCAGCAAAATACTGCTCCAGATCTTTCAATGTTTCAGGATCTGTCTGTATATCTTTGACCTGGAGACCTTTATTAACCACAACAATCCTGTTGCAAACTTCGGTGGTATGCGCCAGATCATGACTGGAGATCAGGAAAGTAACTCCGCTCTGTTTGGCTAATTCCTTAATTAAGTTTTTAAGTTTGATCTGGGTAGAAGGATCGAGATTGGCAAAAGGTTCGTCCAGAATTATGATCTCCGGATTTCCGATAATTGCACCTACAATTCCTACTTTTTTCTGATTCCCTTTAGACAGGTCCCTGATGTATTTTCCTGAATTGACGATTTCACCATTGAACAAATCATGAAACTGCTTCAGAAATTCATCAACAGAAGCTTTATTCTGCCCTCTGAGTTCACCAATGAAATAAAAGTATTCTTCCGGGGTAAGATATCCGATCAGAAAAGTATCATCCACAAACGCAGACACTTTAGATTTCCAGGTCTCAGATTCGTTTACTTTAATGCCATCAATGCTTACAAAGCCTGTTGTTGGCTGAATCAAATCAAGCATCAAACTGAAAAGTGTTGTTTTACCTGCACCATTGTTTCCGACCAGGCCGAAAGTTTCCCCTCTAGGAATTTCAAGGCTTTCAATATTGAGGACGGTTGTATTTCCGTACGTTTTAGATAAATTATTTATGGTGATCATTGAATTAATTTTTAGATGTGAATGCGTCTAATGTGCTGTATTTTTCGCTTTTATACTGCTTTACAATAATATCAAATATTTTTTCCCTTAACAGAAAGCCTATAAGGCCTAAAGCAGCTATACTGATCACGGCTACAGTTATTCCGAAAAAATATTTTGTGGCTCCAAAAACAGCAATGGGCAAAAGCATTTTAGGGATTAACAGTAAAAGACTTTTCAGATTAAAACTGTTCTTCTGTCCCATCACTTTTTCTTTAGAATTGAGATCAATCTGCGTTTTGCTGTATGCTCCTGACCAAAGGGTCAGCTGAGAATTCACTCCTATATTATACAGGCCTGCGGCAAAAAAACTGAAATAAACATCCCAGCTGATAATCGCATAAAACAGTGCGACAACCATGGACCCTGCTGTAACAATAATCATCAGCCACCATTTTGCCTTGAGATACTCTTTATAAGGAACATTAAGCGTCATCATGAGAGGATAATAGGAACTGTCGAAAGAAGGCACCCTCTGGCCAAAGAGAAACTGAAAACCACCCGTCACAAACAATCCCATCAGCATCATCATGTAAGGTGTTTTGTAAACCGGTGAACTAAACATTAACAGCCCATAAAAAATAAACATAAAACTTCCGATCAGAACTCCTTTGGTCACCTTATTCCTTCTCAACATTTTGATATCATTGTTAATGAAACTTCCAATGACACCATATTTATTGAGAAAAGCAATGTTTTCGGTTTTACCAAAAGTTTTTTTTGCTTCCAAGCCCTGATCAAGATAGAATTCTTTTTTTACATGATTAAAACATATCCACCAAAGACCCGCAAACAAGGCCATCGCAAATAAAGTAAAGTAAGGCTGATCATAAAATAAATAAAAAAGTTTTTCAGAATAATCAAAAAGAGGAATGATATCATAATAAGCCAACCCACCGATTACGGCAAACGTAATTCCAACTCCGATTGCAATATTTTCTCTGTTGTTAAAAAGAATATTGATGAAATTATTAAGATAAAACAGCAGTGAAAGCGCAATCAGCCAGCTCATGCTTCCTAAGATCCCAAAACCGTTAAACATACAGATAATAGCAAAAGTAACGAAGAAAAATGAATTCATCCAGCTGAATGGGGAGAGAAAAGTCTTGATCAACATATAATTAACCAAAGTTTTTTTAGGAATATTCAGCGTCAGGTAAGGTTTGATATTCTGTGTAGACATCTGTTGCATCAGATATTTCAAAATCAGATCTGCTATCCACAAAACCACCATGAATTTTGATACTATTTTTACCGGATCTTCCTCCATCTCTTTTCTTACATAGAAGAAAGCGAGGAAAGCTGCTCCTATACAGTAGGCGATAAAAGAAAGAATCCCGATGAAGCGGAAAATCTTCATTGCCAGATTAATTCCGACAGAAGTCCCCCGAAAAAAACTTTTGATTTCTAACCTCAGGAATTGTACAAACATAGTTTACTTTTTTACATTAGTAAACATAATGCATAATTTGTTACAGTTTTTTACAGAAAATGGAATTACTATTTGTAGTAAAAGTTTAAAAACGCTACAAGTTTACCTTTTAAATAATATAAAACAAGTTCACACAATCCAAGAAAACTGTCAGATCGATGTTACATCTGGTCATGATCATAGGTCATTTCATCAGACGGTTCCTCAAAAACAAATATTGTATATGTTTACCGAAAGTAAAGTGATATTCCGTTAAAAACGTTTCAAAACCGAAATACCGTAGCGAATCTATAACTGCTTTATCAACTAACCAATTAATTCTCTGGCCTGCGCCATTGCCGCCTCCGTAATTTTACTTCCGGAAAGCAACTGTGCAATTTCGTTGAGTTTTTCTTCTTCACTTAAAGTGATAATTGTTGATTGAGTTTTTCCGTTGATATCTTCTTTTACCACTTTGTAATTATCATTTCCTTTTGCAGCAACCTGTGCTAAGTGAGAAATCACAATCAACTGCATATCCTGAGACATTTCCCGCATCAGATTTCCAATTTCTTCGGCAACCTTTCCTGAAACTCCGGTGTCAATCTCATCTAAAATAAGGGTTGGAAGCATATCACTTTCAGCGATGATCTTTTTTACAGCCAGCATCACACGAGATCTTTCCCCTCCTGAAATAGCGGTCTGAATCGGCTTTAAAGGAAAACCAGAATTTGCCTGAAATAAAAGCTGAATATTTTCTTTTCCGAATTGATTAAATTCTGGAACATCAGTTAATTCAATATCTACTTTTGCTTTTTCAAGGCCTAATTTTTTCAGTAGGTCTTCTGCTTTTTTTATGAAGACAGGAACGTTCTTCTTTCTGTTTTTTGAAAGTTTTTCAGACAGCGACTGAAGTGATTTTTCTTTTTTAGTAATATTGATTTCAATCTCAGCAATATAAGCTTCGATTTCTGCCGTTCCTTTTTGCTCGCCGGATAATTGATCTCTTATTTCTTTTAATTCATTGAGATCAGAAGCATTATGTTTCAAAAATAAAGCATTGATCTTATTATTGAGCTCAGAAAGCAGGGCTAAATTTTCAGGATTGATTTCAATTTTTTCTGCTTCGTCTTCAAGTTCAGAAAGGATATCTTTCATTTCAACAAAAGAACCTTCCAGCCTTTCATCCAACTCTGAAAAAGAGTGGGATACTTCTGCAATTTTCGACAGTTTATTTTTAGCTTCGTTAAAAAAAGAAAGAATTCCAATTTCTTCCTGGTGAAACCTTGATAAAATCTGTGCAATATTTTCAGAAATCATTCCGGCATTCTCCTGTACAGAAAGTTGATTCTGCAGATCATCATAATCTACATCATCAAGTTTCAGATCCTCAAGTTCAGTGAGCAGAAACTGTTTGTAATCACTTTCTTTTGCGTTTTCTGAGAGTTGTGCATTAAATTTCTTAAGCTGTGTTTTTAAACTTTGGAATTCTAAGAAATCCTGTTGATAATCTTCAATGATCTTTCTGTTATCTGAAAGTCCGTCAATAATTTTAAACTGATAATCTGCCGTGAAGAGGTTGGATGTTTCAAACTGTGAATGAATATCGATCAGCTGCGAAGTCAGTTCTCTAAGAACATCTAAAGTTACCGGAACATCATTGATAAATGCCCTTGACTTCCCTGAAGGAAGAATTTCGCGTCTGATAATGGTCTGATGTTCATAATCGAGATCATTTTCGATGAAGAATTTTTTAAACTGATTATTCAGGTCAAATTCGGTTTCGACAATACTCTTCTCTTCGGTTTTTGAGATGGATTTCACATCAGCCCTTTCCCCTAAAATCAATCGGAGCGCACCCAGAATAATGGATTTTCCGGCTCCGGTTTCCCCGGTAATAACCTGTAAACCATTTTTTAAAGACACATCCAAAGCGTCAATAAGGGCAAAATTTTTAATGTATATTCTCGAAAGCATGATGAGTGGCAGATTTCTTTATACTGCAAATATAAAATTTAGAATTCAGGAATCCGGTGTCTTATCTCCATTTATTCCATTTGGTATCCGTAAACTTGGGCGCAAAAATAATCATCAGCTGCTTTAAATCATTCAATGCAATCCCACCATTATTCCCTGAATTGAAAATATTGAAAATTTCATCATTTTTGGTCGTAATAAATGTATTGAAGAAGTAGTTCTGCTGGAACGTGTTTTCATATGTTTTCAGCTGCATTAAAGCATCAAAAATAATCTTTTTAGACTGTGTCTGATCCTGATTGAACATTCCGTCTAAACCGGCTCTGTGATAGGTATAAATCGACTGACGTAGCTGGCTCATGTTTGGATTTAAAATTTCTCCGATGAGAATCGACCGGCTTCTCGGATCATTGATCTGGCCCCAGCCGTCATATCCACGGTTTTGGGAATTCTGTGCAATCTGCTGCGCTTTACTGAACCACTGCGTTCCGCCCGAAGACTGAAAACTGTCAGCATCATAACCCAGAATCAGGTATACATAAAAGCTGATCACATCAATAAGATTTTTCCCTGAAAACTGTCTTTCATTAAAGATCAGATTTTCGTTCTCCACATAGTCAAATGCAAACTTCTGATCCTGAAGATTAATTAAGGGAGATTCGTACGATGAACTGAATACAGGACGTACAGCCTGAATAACAATAGTTGCAGTATATTTATTACCATCCCTGTTGCTCAGGACAATAGAGAAATTTGATTTGATTTTTTCGAAATTCTGAAGTTTTTTGCCTGTCCAGCTTGTATTGTTGATAAAATCTTTAAGGCTTTTCTCCAAAGCTTTAAAGGCCTGCTGGTTACTCCCCTGAATCTGTTGTGAATTAACCTGAACGGTTGCTAAAAGCTCCTGCGGGAAACTAAAATTATAAAAGAAAAGTAAAAATAAAAAGATTGTATATTTTTTCATAGGTGGCTGTCTGTTGTTTGAGGATCATATAGGATCTCCTTTATGTAAATACTTATGAATCAAAACCAATTTGGTGATTCTATTATAATATAAATGTTGAGAACGGAAATTTATAAAATTTATTTTAAAATCTGAGCTTCAATGGTATCGAGAATGTCTTTTGCTACATTTTCTTTAGATTTGAGGTCAAATTCTATTTTCTCTGTCCCTGTAAATATTTTTATTTTATTGGTGTCTTTTTTGAAACCTGCTCCCTCATCACGAAGCGAATTCAGCACAATCATGTCAAGGTTTTTCTTTTCAAGCTTGCCTTTTGCATTTTCTTCCTCATTTTGCGTTTCAAGAGCAAATCCCACTAAAAACTGATGTGTCTTTTGGTTACCCATTGTTTTAAGAATATCCGGATTTTTTATCAGCTCTATGGAGAAAGTATCTTCATTTTTTTTAATTTTTTCTGAAGCTACGACTTTTGGAGTATAATCGGCAACTGCTGCACTGGCAATTCCTATATCAATTCCATCATAAAATTCAAATACTTTATCAAGCATCTGTTTTGCAGAGGTTACTCTGTGAAGTTCAATATTTTCATGTTTTGAATTGAGAGAACTTGGTCCTGATATTAAAATTACTTTAGCGCCTCTTTTTGCTGCTTCTTCAGCTAAAGAAAAACCCATCTTTCCTGATGAATGATTCCCGATGAATCTTACAGGGTCAATGGCTTCATATGTTGGTCCTGCCGTGATTAAAACAGTTTTCTCCTGAAGCGACTTTTTAATACCCGTACTGAAAAAATCTTCTATTACTCCCGAAATGGTTTCCGGCTCAGCCATTCTTCCCTGACCAACCAATCCACTTGCCAGTTCACCACTTTCCGCAGGAATAACAATATGACCATAATCTTCTGCCAATTCTAAGTTCTGTCTCGTTGACGGATGCTGATACATATCCAGATCCATTGCAGGGACAATGAAAACCGGGCATTTGGCTGACATATAAGTAGCAATCATTAAATTATCACAGATTCCATGAACCATTTTAGCTAAAGTATGAGCTGTACAGGGAGCCATAATAATGACATCTGCCCAGAGTGCCATTTCTACGTGACTGTTCCAGGTTCCGTTATCTCCGTAAAAGTCTGTATACACAGGGTTTTTGGATAAAGTGGAAAGACTCAGTTTCGTTACAAAATGTTCAGCATCCGCAGACATAATGATCTGGACTTCTGCTCCTTTTTTGATAAAATCCCTGATAAGAAAATGAATTTTGTAAGCAGCAATTCCACCAGAAACGGCAATGAGAATCTTTTTCCCGGAAATATTCATGTAGATGATTTTTAAAGTACTAAAATACTGCTTTTTTCTAAGAAGGACTTTTAAAAAATAAAATGTGAAAATTTAAATTACCGGAATATTTTTTTCCTATCCTCAATTTTGTAAATTATTTTATCGAATGGTTTAAACTGTCAGCTAATTTTAAGGTAAAAGCTTTACTCCCACTGCTGCTTAAATGTCCTATATCGTATACGTTCTTTGAATAATACAATTCTTTAAATGTACTTCGGGATGAGAAATCCAAAACTTTTGTATCAATAATTTTTTTTATCTCATTCAATTCGGTTGGTTGCGCAAAAGGCGGCAGTATCAGAATCAGTTTGATTCCTCTTTTTTTACAGTCTTCCGCTAAAATCCGGATATCCTGAATCAGTGCTGGATTTAATTTTTTTCTGGGCTCCTTTTCTAAATATCTGTTATCTTTAGAAATTACCATTGTATCCCTCAGATATTGCTGTCTTAGATTTCTTATATTTTCATATTCATCATAATCTTTCTCTAAAGGAAAATATCCATTGTTTGACGACACAAACTCATTTTTAGTTTTATCTCTGGATCCTAATTTTTTAAAATAAAATATATTGGCAAAAAAATGAGAAATAGATAAAAATGAAGAATTGATATTTTTTTCTTCAGTAAAATACCTGAGCTCAAAACCAACTGTCGTAAAATCATGATAATACATGACTTTCTCAGCGTATGAGTTTTTGTCAAAAGGCTGCAGATCCTGAACTTCAAAAAATATATATTTGATATGGTCCGGGATATTCATCTGACGGTATATATATCTGTTTTCTGTATAGAAAGTTCCACCGGCTGCCATATTATATGCTCTGATCCGGTGAGACGTAGCAGAATCTAAAAGCATCGGATTAATCTGCCTGAACATTCTGCTGCTTCCCAGAATAATAGCGTTGTATTTCTTATTATGCTGATTAAAATAATTGATTTTCTGTCTTACGAAGTATTCTCCATAGAACTTATATTGACTCAAAGAGCATAATGCATATCCAATAAAAGATATACATACCAACCAGACTACGATTTTAACAATAAACCTTCTCATATCAAAATTGAAAATAAATAAACTCATTATTTCCAAAATTTGCATATCGCAGAATAATGAAAATGATAATAAAATATAAGGCTCTTCTAAACCAACGATCAGAATTTTTGATTTCCAATCCATGAAACTTATCCCTGTTCATCCATTCGATCAGCATCATCATGCCAATCAGCAGTAAAATTTTATACGGGAAAGGATCAGGCAGTGAAAATGCAGCCTTGTTAAATATGTTCTGAATGTAAGAAACTGCCTGTGAAACATCTTTTGAGCGAAAGAAAATCCAGGCAAAACATACCATGATAAAAGTAAGAAACATATGACATCCCTCGCTGAATGAAGGAATTTTTTTATTCACTGCAACAATTTCTAAATTCTGCCGGTTTCTGTTTGTAATCAATAAAGGTAAAAAATAGAATGCATGAAGGCCTCCCCACACAATGAAGGTCCAGTTGGCACCATGCCAGAAACCACTTACCAGAAATATGATAAAAGTATTTCTAATTTTGATCCACATCCCTCCTCTGCTTCCGCCTAAAGGGATATAAAGATAATCACGAAACCATGTGGAGAGCGATATATGCCATCTCCTCCAGAACTCTGCTATATCCCTCGAAAAGTAAGGAAAGGAAAAGTTTTTAAGAAGCTCAATGCCAAAAAGCCGTGATACGCCTAATGCAATATCAGAATATCCTGAGAAATCCCCGTAAATCTGAAATGCAAATAATACAGCCCCCATAACCAGATTACTGCTACTTTCTGTCTGATAATTCAGAAAGATATCATTGACTACAGGGGCACAATTATCTGCAATGACAATTTTTTTAAAAAACCCCCAAAGTATCTGTCTCATTCCATCTACTGCCTGATCATAATTGAAAGTCCTCTTTTTCTGGATTTGAGGCAAAAGATGAGTAGCTCTTTCAATGGGCCCGGCAACCAGTAACGGGAAATAACTTACAAATAAACTATAGTCTACAATGCTTTTTTCTGCACTTATCCTTTTCTTATAAACATCTATAACATACGAAAGTCCATGAAAGGTATAAAATGAGATTCCTACCGGAAGGATTATATTCAGTAAGCTCATATCAGCACTGAACCCGAATCCCTTCAGAAGGATAGAAAAGCTTTCAATAAAAAAGTTGAAATATTTAAAAAATCCAAGAAACCCTAAATTGATACCTATACTAATCGTCAACCAAATCCCTGCCTCTCTTCCTGTTTTACTTTTTTCAATCTTCAGACCGGAAAAAAAATCCAATCCTATCGAAAACATTAGAAGCAGCAGAAACCGCCAGTCCCAACATGCATAAAAGTAAAAACTTGCAAAGAGTAACAACAGGTTTTGATCCTTGTACCTTTTATTAAAAAAGAACCAGTATAATACAAATACAATGGGAAGAAATATTAAGAAACTGACAGAATTAAATAACACGGGAATCTATAAATTTATTAATAATATATAATTTAGATTACAAATATGATATCAGTAATGAATTACTATGAGGTTTGTTATAAAAAAAATTCTATCAGACATTGTCTAATAGAATTTTTTTAAGAATTGAAACAGTTGCTAAATCACAACAACCGTCTGATCTATTAGTTTCTTTCTTCAGTTTTTCTAAAGTATACTTCCCCGTCCAGCCATTCCTGAATAGCGATAGAAGTCGGTTTCGGAAGTTTTTCATAATGCTTAGAGATCTCGATCTGTTCTCTGTTTTCAAAAACTTCTTCCAGGGTGGAATTGTGAACTGCGAACTCGTCTAATTTATTATGTAATTCAGTACGGATTTCTGCATTGATCTGTTCAGCTCTCTTCCCCATGATAACAATAGCTTCATAGATTGAACCTACTTTATCTTCAATCTTATCTTTATCGTAAGTAATAGTATTTACTTCTGCTTTTGTATCTTTTACGCTCATTTTCAGAAAATTATTTTATTTATAAGATGGCAAATTTACGAATTATCTTTGGATTCTGAAAGTGGCAGCCGGAGGAGGTGTCTGTAACGCTGCACTGTCCCTCTGAATCTGCATTGCCTGCTTTTCATTGGATACCTGATCTTTAATCTGCTTTTCAGTTTTTGACTGTTCAGCTAATTTATCAGCAGCCTTCTTCTGTTTTGCTGTAAATATTGCGATTCTTTCATCATTCAGTTTTTTTACAACAACGAAATCCTTTTTCTCTTTTTCAAGCTTTTGTCTGAAATCTACTGCTGTTTTAGAATATTCTGTATCCGGGAGTTCTTTCTCAACCTGTCTCGTAAAAGATAAGGCACTTTCTATACGATCGTCTTTCAGGTCATAGGCTGATCCCATAGCTAAAAAATAGCGTGATTTCATCATATAGTCATAAATCTTCGGACGGAGCTTTGTACTTGGAAAGTCCTCTAATACATTTTCAAAAGCGGCAGCCGTAGATTTATAATCAGCCATTTTATAATACTGTTTAGCATTTTCAAAAGCTTTGAATTCTAATTTATAAGACAGTTCGTCAATCAAAGTACTGATGTTTTTTGATCTTTCAGAATTAGGATAATTGGTCAGGAAATCCTGAAGCTCATTGATAGCCAGTTCTGTACTTGTCTGATCTAAGTTATAGTCCATGGAACCATTGTAGTAACATAAAGCTGACATATATGACGCTTCTTCCTTTCTGTTATCCTGAGGGAAACTTACTGCAAAGTTTTTGAACTGGTGACCTGCCAATTTATAGTTTTTATCGTAATAGTTAGCGTAAGCAGAGTTAAAAACCACATTTGGCGCATCATCTGTCCCTGCAACAAGATTGGGTAATCTGTCGTAAAGAGCCAAAGCATTTTTCCATTTCTTTTTAGCGAAATTTTCATTTGCAGCTTTTAGGATAAAATTTTTATCTGCGCTTTTCATCGCTTTATCTTGCTGGCTTGTGCACGCCGAAATGACAGCTATGGCAAAAATACCTAAAATATATTTCTTCATATAAAATTCAACAGTTTTCGGTTTTACCGAGCTATTAATTTGCAAAAATATAACTTTTTTGCTAAAAGATTTTTTTTTATGATTATTTAACGCAAAATTAGTCTGCGGCGTATCCCAAAACAGCAAAAACATTCATTAAAAGATTCATTCTCACCTTTTTCTCTGCTTCCTTAGCATAGGTCTCTTCATCTTTATGAGGAACATAGAGCTCGTAAAAATTTTTATTGCGAATGACAAAGAGGGTAGATCCTATAATGGTAGTCAGAATATCTTCAGGCTTGGGAGTAAATGTAAAAACACCTGAAGCAACTCCTTTTTTAATGACATCATCCAGTTTCTTGACAAACAGCTGGTAAAAATCAAGAAGTTCATCTTTAAGGTTTTCTGTATGACGTAATTCCTGGGTGACGAAACCATGAAAATAATTATACTTAAAAAGTTGGGCAACAATATACTTGATCATTTCCTTCAACTGCATTTCCGGTTTCCCATCTTTGATCGTGTCAGCAAATTCAGAAAAATTTTCTCTTGTTTTCAATACACGGTATTGATAAAGATAAGACATCATCTTTTCCTTAGATCCAAAATAATAAGAGATCATTGCCACGTTAATATTTGCTTTAGAACAGATATCTCTTACGGAGGTACCTTCATAACCTTTTTTTGCAATCAACTCTTCAGCAATATCTAAAATATGAATCTGCTTATCCGTAAATTTTTTCCCCACGCCTGATGCTTTCAGTAAAGCTAAGAAAATTCCGACACTTTAATAAACGAATGTTTACTTTTTTCGTAAAATTTTATTATTGTATTTTTGATTATGGACTTTTTTGATTTTCATCATCATAAAAAAGGTATAAATTACGGAATTTATAACCTTGGCATGGAAAATAATCCGGTTGACCTTTGTTATTCTGCCGGAATCCATCCACAGGACATTCACGTTGAGCAGATCGAAAATCAATTTAAATGGATTGAATCTGCGGCGGTTTCAGAAAACTGTTTTGCAGTTGGAGAATGCGGGCTTGATGGTTTGGTTAATATAGACATGAAAATTCAGGAAGAGGTTTTCTCAAGACAGATTCAACTGGCAAACGAAATTCGGAAACCTCTGATCATTCATTGTGTCAGGAAATTTTACGAAGTAATCTCTTTCAGAAAGAAATCTGAGCAGGCCATGATCATTCATGGCTTCAATAAAAAGCAGAGCGTTGCAGACGATCTTCTTAAGAATAATTTTTACCTGAGTTTTGGAAAAGCTGTTTTGGATCATCTATCTTTGCAGGATACTTTGAAAAAAGTTCCTTTGGATAAAATTTTCTTAGAAACTGATAATGATGACTTTGATATCAGAGAATTGTATCAAAAGGTTTCTGAAATCAGGAAAATATCAATGGAACAAATTCAATTGCAGATTAAAGAAAATTTAGATACGATAAAAAATGGATAAGTTTTGGCTGGAAAGAACAGAGCTTCTGATTAAAGAAGATGGTGTTGAAAAACTGAATAATGCTGCTGTTCTCGTAGTAGGTTTAGGCGGAGTAGGATCTTTCGCTGCAGAATTTCTGGCAAGAGCCGGAGTAGGAAAAATGACGATTGTGGACGGCGATACGGTAGACATTACCAATATCAACAGACAGTTGCCTGCACTGCACTCAACAATAGGAAAGCATAAAGTGGAAGTTGTTGCCGAAAGGCTGATGGACATTAATCCGAAACTTGAACTGGTAAAAATCAACGAATTTCTGAATCCGGAAAGAATGGGTGAGGTTTTAGATAATGGCAAATTTGATTACATCCTTGATTGTATCGACAGTATAACGCCAAAAGTGAGTCTTATTATTGCCGCCAAAAGGAGAAGGATCAAAATTGTCAGTTCGATGGGTGCAGGCGGAAAATCTGACCCTTCAAAAGTAATGGTTAGAGACATCCACAAAACGGCAGAATGCCATCTTGCAAAACAGGTAAGAAAAAGACTGAAAAAGGAAAAAATTGATAAGGGCATCCGATGTGTTTTTTCAACTGAAATACAGGATGAGAACAGCCTGAAAATGACTGACGGAAGTAATTTTAAAAGGTCATTTTACGGAACCATAAGTTTTATCCCTGCAATTTTCGGATTGTATGCGGCTGCAGAAGTCATCAATCACTTAGTGAAAAAGACGGATGCAGAACTTTAAATATCCTAAAAAGGAAAAACTCAAGAAAAAGGATGAAATTACTTTGCTTTTTGAGAAAGGCAAATGGAAGAACAGTGGAAATCTCCGAATTATTATTCTGAAGAATCATCCTGACCTGTTAACAGACAACGTGAAATTAGGCGTTTCCGTTTCTAAAAGATATTTCAAGAAAGCAGTTCACCGAAACCGGATTAAAAGACTTTTACGGGAATGTTACCGCCTGAATAAGGATCTGTTCAATGAATATTTCGGAGAAAAGACGACAGCAATGCTGTTTTGGGTTTCTTCTGAATTACCGAAGACATTTCAGGAGGTGGAGGAACAGTTTATCAAACTATGCCAGTCACAAAAGAAATCTTAAAGTGCATATCTTAGAAATCAGCATTAACATTAATGTTCAGAATAGTTTTACCCGTAGTTTCATTTACCGGTAAGATTCTTCCGGGATGTCAAAATACCCGTACTGTTGCTGTAATTTAAATTCATGAATGGCAGAAATCAACATCCCGTTTTTTATTAATTTTTCGAACGGAAAATTTCTGAAGAATCTGATCCATAGTTTTTTATTAAACTTTAGAAATACTTTCAGCATAATCAGGAGATCTTTAACTGTAAAGTACAATATTACAATTTGTTTCAAAGTACGTAATCCAAAGAATCTGCCTGATTTAAATACAGCCTTATCCCTTTTAATTTTTTTTAAAATTACTTACGGGACGCTTTTACATTTTTTGTAGCTTTAAGGAAACAACTGACGAACTAAAATGTTAGATCAAATTCCCTTTCTACCCTATGTACTGAGTGCCTTTATAGGTATCGGTCTGGCTGCTGCATCCGGTTTCAGAGTATTTTTACCCATGTTTGCAGTAAGCCTGGCATCCTACTTTCACTGGATTCCTATGAGCGAAAGTTTTGAATGGCTTTCCAGCTTACCTGCCCTACTCACTACAGGAATAGCAATGATCGCCGAAATCCTGGCCTATTATATTCCTTTTGTAGATCATTTGCTTGATACGATTTCTATCCCTATGGCAACGGCTGCAGGATCGATACTATTTGCCAGTCAGTTTACAGAAATGGGTATATTTTCACAGTGGGCCCTGGCTCTTATTGCCGGCGGCGGAACAGCAGCCACGATCAGTTCCGGATTTGCAGGCCTTAGGGCTGCGTCGACTGCAACAACCGGTGGATTGGGAAATTCTGTCGTTGGGACTACTGAAACTGCTGGGGCAGGGCTGATGTCGATCTTAGCAATGGCAGCTCCGGTAATGGCAGCAGTATTAGCCATCATCACATTAATCTCTGTAATTGTTCTAAGTCGCAAGGCCCGGCGAAGATTAAAAAGAAAAAAAATGAAGAATGCTTCCAATACCTGAAAATAAAAACGGCAGAAATAAATTCTGCCGTTTTTATTTTTAAGGATATCATTAATTTTTTCCCCGGTTGTCTTTGATTTCCTGAATTTTTTCTTCGAAGTACTCTTTTCTTTCAGGATGTTTGTTGGATAAAATCAAAAATGCATTCATGGCTTTTGAATAGAGTTTCTGCTCAATATACAAATTAGCCAGAGTTTCAGTCATCAAGTGGGAAATATCATCGGTTTTCTCTTTTACAACAAAATTCACTTCATCTTTCAGCTGACTGATCTTCGGATTATTTTCAATGAATGACTCAATGACTTTATTTTTAATCTCGGTTTTATCTACCGGGGTGTCTTCAACACGATCAATTTTTAACCAGCTCTGCCAGGTATTGATAAATCCGGGAATATTACTGTCATCAATTTTTTGCTGAGCCTTTTTTCTGTCCTGCTCCCTGGATTCTGCTTTCTCTTTCTGATCAGATTTGTAAGACAGTCCTAAACTCGCAATATCTGACCCGAAAAATGACACATTCATTACCGGAGCTTCTTCTTTTTGCTGTTCAGAAGATGTCACCGATTCAACCTGAATTTCTTCTTCCGCAGATTCTGAAGATACATTGGATTCTCCTTTATTTTCAGCTGGAATTTCTTTTTCTGAATCCTCTGCTGACTCATCGTTTGAAGTTTCTGCTTCCATAGGAATTTCTTCTTTTGGCTTAGAAATTTCAGGCGATTTAATGAGTAAAGAATCGGGACGGCTTGTTTCAAAACTCATGGGTTTCCATGTAGAAATATTTTCTTCTTCAGCATCCGTCTGCAAAATATCATTTTCAGTGATCTTATTCTCTTCCTCCAGTTTCTTTTCTTCCAGATCTTCCTCAACAATGGACTCGGCAATTGTTACCACCACTTCTTCGGCTGCTTTTTGCTCTTCACCTACATGAAATGCCTGTGTTTCTGCAAAACTGATATCATGGCTGACTTCTTCATCTTTTTCTTTTGTTTCCGGAACGATGTCTTTTCTTTCCTTCATCCTTTTCTCCACTTCTTCTATCAAACGTCGCATTTCATCTTCGTGCTTGTTGATATTTGGCTTTGAATTTTCAGATAATAATGATTTGACTGTACCGGATTCGATTTTAATTTCCGGCAGAAAAGATTCTGTTCCGTGGAAACTCAGTTCAGCATCATCATTCAGTTTTTCAGCAGCATGTGAAGATTCGATTTTGCCTTCATCAATGATCCGTTCGGTATTTACAGCTTCACTAATCTCTTCTGTTTGATCTGGCCCAACCTTATCATTATCTTCACGATCAGTTTCATTTTCATCTTTAATTCTTTCGGAAACTTTTGCAGAATCTATTTCATCTTCGTGGATGACTGATTCAGATTTTGCGGCTTCTGCAAGATCGTCTGCTTCAACAGATCCGGATTGAACAACTTTTTCATTTGCAGTTTCAGCAGAAAAAGATTCAACTTTCTGGAAACTTACCTCATTCTCATCCTTTATTTTTTCAGCAGTTTTTACAGAATCTATTTCATCTTCATCAATGACTGATGCAGATTTTGGTACTTCTACAAGTTCTTCTGTCTTATCAGAATGGGTATCGGTGGCAGTTTCAGATTTAATTTCCTCTTTCTGTAGAAAAGGATCCTGTAGAAAAGTCGATTCCGTATTTTCTGTTACTTCATCAATTTGTGATGATGAATCAGCAACCTTTTCTGAAGATGTTCCTGCTAATTCCTCAGCAACAATTACATCTTCTTTATCCGTTTGACTCAGAATACCCTGCTTTGAAACTGATTTATGCGTTACAATGACGCCCGATTCCAAGGTTGATTCGATATCAATGGTTTCGTTATCATTTTCATCAAGAAAATTTTCTTCCCCCTCAAATAAAATTCGGTTTCTCTCCCCATTGACAACCAAATGGACAATTTCCGGCTGATCAGCCAACAAACCTTCAGAAGCCGCTTCATAATCATGATCTGAGAAACTTTTCGCTTCTTTTCTTACAGGATTTTCATGCTGCTTATTTTCATTTTCTTCTATTATCCTGTTTTCTACAGCCTGAATATCACCTGTATTCTCAGGAACTACATCCCTATTTTCAGTTAATCCCTCGTTCTCTTTAAATGGAATATCTGTACCTGTTTGAGGAACAACTTCTTGATTTTCTGTAGTAGTTTCCGGTTTGAGTTTCTGAACTTTACCATTAATCAGCTGATACAGTATTTTTTTATCGGTCGTGTACGCAGCTGTTTCAGAAAGAGCTTTCTGATAATTTTCCTTATCATATAAATGAACACCATACAGATGAAGTGCCCGTACATTTTGAATATAAGGAAAAGAATCAATTTCCTCTTTCAAAAGATGCAGATCTTCTGACTGAATATTTTTCGGATTTTTTAATAATTCTAAAACTCTAGTATGTATCATTTTACCAATTCGCTACGATATCATTAAATATTTTGTTGATAATTCTGTCTGTTGCAATTTTCACCTGGCTCGTTTCTATGGCACTTTGAGACAGACTGCTGTTGAATACCGCTTCATCAGAATAAGTTCGGTCAAAACTCAAATCAGGATGCAGTTTATTTTCATAATGAACTTTCACCGTGACCGTCAGCTTATTCTGAGATTCCTGAATAACTCCAGCAGCTGTATTCTGCGTTGTAGAACTGATGGTGGTAGGAGTGATGGTATAATCTGTGATTTCACCTTCAATTAAAATATCTGGGTTTTCTTTTGTTCCTTTGAGGGTTGTTCTCTGTAAAAACCTGTTCTGAATATCCGTAGAAAACTGCTGTGATAAAGTAGGGTTAACCAAAGGAGCATTGTTTGGAAATTCATTGATCTGTACCGTCTTTTCATCTTTCAGCGAAGATCCGGTAAAGGTGTAGCATGAATTTAAAAATACAACACCGATTATTAAAAGGAAGAGGTTTTTCAACTGACTCATTGTAACTTTTTTAAACTTAAAATTTTTCTTTGATTCCTATTTCTGAAATCTCATCATGCTCAATCTGGTTCATGGCGTCTTCATAAGCAAAATAATTGGCAGTGTACGCAAATGGCAAGGTTACAAACAAACCGATACCACAAGCTATAATTCCTATCTGAGAAAGAAATCCTACTACCAATGAAAACAGAAATATAGAAAGCAAATTATCTTTTGACATGATTTTGGAAGCATTCCATGCAGTTTTTATATCTGTTACATTTTTAAAAGAAATCAATGCAGGAATGTAGAATCCTTTCAGTACAAAATAAAACACAGCCACATACATTAAAAGAACGTACGGAACCATAATAACGGAAAACCATGCTGATTGTTCACCACTATTGATTGCCCCTGCAAGAATCGACAGGATAAATATCGGGATATAAACCGCTAAAATCCCTCCGATAACAATGAGCTGAAGAATAAAGTAGGGCATAAATTTATCAAAATTGAAAATTTCACCGGGACTTGCCTGCTGTCCTTTATTTACTTTTCTGAGATACTGATAAAAATTTCCTGCACCCAACATTCCACAGAATGGAATAATGGCCATTACAAAGCAGCATAAAAATGCTACAAAAATATTTCCGAAATCTTTTTTCAGGAGTTCAAAACCTTTGCTCATGTATTCGCCCAATTTAAAATTAATTGGTTTTGCGGTAAAGTTTACATTCATAATTGTTGATTTAGTCTTCTAAGTTATATTGTTTTATTTTTCTGTATAAAGTTCTCTGAGAAATTCCCAGTTCGTCTGCCGCTCTGTTTCTTCTTCCGTTATGCTTTTCCAAAGCTTTGATAATTAAATCTTTTTCATTGTTTTGCAGTGATAAAGATTCGGGTTTATTTTCTTCAACCTCAATGTCTTCAAAATCTTCATAACTGTCGTCAGAATTTGAAATTATGGTTGGATTCTGAACGTTCTGATTATTATTTTCAAAAAACAGTAATGAATTCGGGCTTGCATTCTGCTGCGGTTCCGGCGTATAAATCCTGTTGATCAAATTCTTTTCCTGATTGCTTAGATCTGAAGTCCCCCTGTTTTTTATCAATTCCGAAGTTAAGGATTTTAAATCATTTATGTCGTTTCTCATATCAAAGAGAATCTTATACATAATTTCCCTTTCATTTCCGAAATCAGTCTGCTTTTGCGATGTCGGATGATTAACGATCATCGGCAAATGAGAATCCATCGGAATATATTCTGCTAATTTTTCGACCGTTACACTTCGGTGTGTTTCCACCACAGTCATCTGCTCCACTAAATTTCTGAGCTGTCTTACGTTTCCGGGAAATGCGTAATTCTCTATATAATGCACTGCGCTGGGTTCCAGCTGTAATTCAGGCATTCTGTATTTTTCAGCAAAATCAATTGCAAATTTTCTGAAAAGCAGATGGACATCACCTTTTCTTTCTCTCAGAGCCGGCATATCAATCTGAACCGTATTTAAACGGTAAAACAGATCTTCACGGAATCGTCCGTCGTGAATTGCCTTCATCATATTCACATTGGTTGCCGCAACGATTCTTACATTGGTTTTCTGAACCTGTGATGATCCCACTTTCATAAATTCACCGCTTTCTAAAACTCTTAAAAGACGAACCTGTGTCTGTAAAGGCAGTTCACCAACCTCATCTAAGAATATGGTTCCGCCGTCTGCCACTTCAAAATATCCTTTTCTGGTTGCAGTAGCTCCTGTAAATGCCCCTTTTTCGTGTCCGAAAAGTTCGGAATCTATGGTTCCTTCAGGAATTGCTCCACAATTGACAACGATATACGGCTGATGCTTTCTTTTTGATTCTGAATGAATTATTTTGGGAATAAATTCTTTTCCCACTCCACTTTCCCCGATCACAAGAACGGAAATATCGGTAGGGGCTACCTGAATAGATTTTTCGAGCGCACGGTTAAGAGCCGGAAAATTTCCTATGATCCCGAAACGTGCTTTTATAGATTGTAATTCTGCCATTTTTTTGATTTTAAGATTTTAAGTTTACATTACTGTCATTGCACATTGTAAACTTTTTGAGATGATTCTTTTAAACGTTTTTCACCGTTTCAAAACTCTCCTTTAAATCTAAATAGTCTTTATTTCTAATTTTTGCAGCTTTACTTTTAAAATAAATATTTTCAGCAAAATCATTTACTTTGTTCTGTCTTTCGAAGACTTTCAGAAGTTGATGATAACGATCTCTTTGTGCAAAATGGGATGCTGATTTTTTTTGATCAGAACTGCACTGCTGATTTGCTGGAAAGAATTTTCCAATGAGATCTATTGCATTCTGCTTATAACGGATTGCAGTATTATGTGGGAGCCTGTTTTTTAAACAAAACTCCGGCGAAGTTTCACAGCCATCATTTAAAAAATGACTGTAAAATTCATTAAGCGTACCGCATTTTCCATTTTTTGATGATTCACCTGTTATCTGTCCCGAGATATTACCGCAGACGATTACCAATAATACACTCAGGCAGTATTTATGAAATTTCTCCATTGTCTGAGTTTAAATGATTCATAAAATATGTTTTGCGATTTGCAACTGTAGAGCTTGATTCCTTTTTCTTTTGCCCGTTATTTACAATCTCACCCTCCAGTTCAATGCAGTTAAGCACTGTCAGCTGATCAGCACCGCCTATGATTTTAGTATCTGCATTTTTTATTAATGCAGAAAAAGTCTGAAAAACTTGAGCTAATTGCAGATCAATCATTTTTTTGAATAAATTTAAAGATTAAAACTCTAAATTATTTCACGGTTTCCCCTAAAAGTGTGCCCTGTGTATTATCAAATACAAAAACATCCACAATGTCACCCAGTTTCTGGCCTTCCAGCATATCAAAAACACAGACTGCATTTTGAGAATTCCTGCCTTTCCACTGGTTTTTATTCTTCTTGGAGATTCCTTCAATCAATACACTGTGAACCCTTCCTACGTATCCCTGCATTCTTTTTCTTGACAATTCGCCCTGCAAAGCAATCACTTCAGCCAAACGTCTTTGTTTGACATCTGCAGGAATATTGTCTTCCATTTTTTTGTGAGCCGGAGTTCCCGGTCTTTCAGAATAGGAGAACATATAGCCATAATCATATTCCACCTCTCTCATCAGGCTTAAGGTATCCTGGTGATCTTCTTCTGTTTCGTTGCAGAAACCGATAATCATATCCTGAGAAAAAGAAATATCGGGAACGATTTCTTTTGCTTTTCTGATTAAATCTAAATATTCTTCACGGGTATGCTGTCTGTTCATTGCTTCCAGCATTCTGTTGCTTCCGCTCTGCACCGGCAGATGGCAGTAATTACAGATATTATCATGTTTTGCCATGGTTCTGAAAACGTCAAGGCTCATATCCTGTGGATTCGAGGTTGAAAACCTGATTCTCATGTGAGGAACGGCTCTGGCAACCGAATCGAGAAGCTTTGAAAAGTCAACTGCGGTTGCTTTCTGCATTTCTGAAGCTTTTGTAAAATCTTTTTTGGGACCACCGCCATACCAAAGGTAAGAATCGACGTTTTGCCCGAGAAGTGTGATTTCCTTGTAACCGCTTTCCCAAAGGCTTTTACATTCCTCTAAAATTGAAAACGGATCACGGCTTCTTTCTCTTCCTCTTGTGAAAGGAACTACACAAAACGTACACATATTATCACAGCCTCTGGTAATCGTAACAAAAGCAGTAACCCCATTTCCTCCTAATCGGACGGGATTAATATCTGCATACGTCTCTTCTTTAGATAGAATGACATTGATCGCATCTCTTCCGTCTTCCGTCTCTTTTAAAAGGTTCGGTAAATCCCGGTAGGCATCAGGGCCAACCACAAGATCAACAAGCTGTTCTTCTTCTAAAAATTTAGTTTTAAGCCTTTCGGCCATACAGCCCAGCACTCCAACCGTCATGTTGGGTCTTTCTTTTTTTAGATTTTTAAATTGAGCCAGACGCATTCTAACAGTCTGTTCAGCTTTTTCACGGATAGAACAGGTATTCAGCAGGATCAGATCTGCTTCTTCAACCTTCAGTGTGGTATTATATCCCTGATCATTGAGAATAGAAGCAACAATTTCAGAATCAGAGAAATTCATCTGACAACCGTAACTTTCTAAAAAAAGTTTTTTAGAATTTCCGGTTTTCTCTGCAATAGCAAAAGCTTCTCCCTGTTTAGTCTCGTCTATATATTTTTCTTGCACAATCGTCGGTTTAATCATTAATCTTCAATGTTTCATATTCCACAAATAAACTCTGAAACGGAATTCAAAAACATTAAACTATTTAAGTCTGCAAAGATACAAAATATTGTGACAGAATGTCAGGAGTTAATCCGGATTACCAAAACTCAGAGGAAGCCTGAATCTGTAATTGACAGGAGTACCGTGAATCTTCGCAGGACTCCATTTTTTTCTGACATTTTTTATTCCGTTAATAATCCTTTTATCAAACTCAGGAAGTCCCGAAGAATTTTCTAACGTTACATTTTCAATAATGCCTTCTCTATTTACCGTAAATAGCGCTACCAGTTTAAAACCTTGTTTCCATTGAAAACCGTAAAGATTTATTTTTTTTACCACTTCAGCACGGAATTTATTGATGCCACCCGGTAAACCCTCCAGCATAGCCGGCTCAGCTTCCTGAGAATATCCGTCTTTATAATTTTCAAACAGGGCATCCGGAAAAATATAATAACTTACTATCCCCTGTTTTTTCTCACCATCGATTTCAACAGGGTTCCACTTATCCATATACCTTACAACCTGAAGTCCGAGATCATAGGCACATTTATTTTTTTCTGCCATCTCAGAATTGGTCTCATCTTTTAAATATTTTACTGATCCATTTTCGTTTACAATTACCTTGAGAAGATAGAGCTCGCTTTTATTTTCGCATGGTCTGAGTTTTTTATCCAAAAGTATCTGATGAAAATCTTTATAAAATTCAGTATCTCCCCCTTTGTAAGATTCCTGATCATGGGGGTAATAGTAAAAAGATTCATTGCCGACCTGCGCAGATATGGAGATAGAAATAATGAGCAGAATATAGCAGAAGACTATTTTTTTAATCATTTGCTGATGAATTTAATGTTTGGAGCAAAGATAAGCACCAGGCAATTGGGATCAAAAAAAAACTCCACACTGTTGTGTGAAGTCTTTTTAATATAAATTCAAAAAGATTAAGCAGTCACCGTCTGATTTTTCCCTTTGCTTCCCGTTTCTTTTAGCATGAACGAAATTAAAATTGCCAGGACAATTCCTGCGATCCAGAATAAAACGGACTGTTGAAAATGTAAATTTCCGGATGACACATCTAAACTTTTCCCAAACCATCGGCTGAAAACCGGGCTCAGTAAAGTAGTGACACCAAAAGTAATAAAATTGATTGCTCCGGTTGCGCTTCCTTTTACATGATCAGGATTGGTCTCTTTAATAACTGAATACGGAATCATAGCAGCTCCCGAACCTACTCCAAAAATAAACATACTGACTTTCGCAGCATAGAGATCCGGCAGGTAGATCATCTGAAGAAAACTCAGAATCATAAGCAGGGCACCCCCAACAAGAACCGGCTTTCTGCGACCTATTTTATCAGTAATAAAACCTAACAGCGGGCAGCCGAAAGCCCAGCCAAAAGCAACCATCGCACTGGTAATCGTTGCATCACGAAATAAAAACTGTCTGTCTTTCTCGAAAAACGCTACTGCCCACGTCATTGCAAATATTGTGGTCGGCGCAAAAAGCAATCCAGAAATAATCCCGCAAAGCCAGGATTGGGGATTTTTAAAAACAACTTTATAAGTATCAAGATAGCCAACAGACTGATGAGGCTTTTCTTCAGGATCTGCTTTATCATCTTTAGGAGTGAAAAAATAAAGAAGCACAGCCGTAATGATGGTAATAACACCTGACCAAAGCCAGAAACTGTTGATGTTAATTCCTTCCTCTACCCAGGGACCTACCAAAAACTGCCCAGCAGTTCCTCCCAGCATTCCGATACATTGGGTAGCCCCGATCGCTGTCGCCAGCGATTTTGAGGAAAAACCTTTACTGGCAAGATACACACAGCCAGGAAAAGCAAAAGCACATCCGGCACCCTGTAATAATCTTCCCGTAATTCCCGCTGTCTGGGTGGATATTAAAAATAATAGGCATCCTATCCCTAAAATCAGGCATCCGGCGAAGAGTGATCTCTTTCCACCAAATTTATCAAGGGCTATACCTGCGATTAAACTGCATGTGGAATAAGTATAATAGTAGGTTCCTACCATGCTGATCAGTTTAAGTTCAGTCGTTTTAAAGTTACTGACCAATTCCGGGATCATCACTGCAGGTGCAGCCCTGATCACATAATCTAAAAAATAAAATATAAGACCGAAGATCCATGCTATTACATAGAATTTTTTCAAAGAACTGCTCATTACAATAATTCCTTGATATGTTTGTAATTACTTTTTACGGTATCCAAAGCTTCTTCCATTTTACCTCCCAACATCAGCTGAGCCATAGATTTTGTCATCCCGATAACCTGCTCAAATTCAATTTTAGGAGGCAGTGCCAAAGCATTTGGGTTAGTGAAAATATTTAAAAGATAGGGTCCGTCGTGGTTTAAACATTCTGTAATCGCTCCGGCTACCTCTTCCGGTTTATGCACATTTCTTCCTGGATATCCCATAGCCTGAGCAATCATTGCAAAGTCAGGATTTACCATATCGGTTTCGTTATCCGGCATTCCCCCCACTTCCATTTCAAGCTTCACCATACCAAGACTCCGGTTGTTGAAAACAATCAGTTTTATGGGAAGCTTGTATTGGAAAATGGTCGCCATATCCCCTAAAAGCATTGATAAACCGCCGTCACCACACATGGCAATCACCTGTCTTCCCGGATAAGCTAAAGAGGCTCCGATTGCCATCGGCATTGCATTCGCCATTGATCCGTGATTAAATGATCCCAGCATTTTACGTTCGCCGGTTCCTGTGATGAATCTCGCTCCCCAGACACAGCACATTCCTGTATCAACGGTAAACACAGCATCTTTTTTAGCAAGCTGATCCAATGTGTGCGCAACATATTCAGGCTGAATGGCATCTTCGGTTCCAAATTCTTTTACATAGGTCAGCTGATGCTCTTTTACTTTTTCATAAAATTCCAGTTGCTGATTCAGGAAATTGACATCTGTTTTTTCTTTTAACAAAGGAAGCAGTGCTTTGATCGTTTCTTTTACATCACCTGCAAGGCCGAGTTCTAATTTGGCTCTTCTCCCTAATCTTTCAGGGCTTTCATCTATCTGAACGATCTTATTTTTTACGGGCATAAATTTCTCATAAGGAAAGTCTGTTCCCAACAGCAGAACAAGATCTGCTTCATGCATGGCATGATAGGCTGAAGGCAATCCTAAAAGACCGGTCAATCCAACTTCATTCGGATTGTTAGGCTGTATTGCCATTTTTCCACGGAAAGAATATCCTACAGGAGCTTTTAAAAATTTAGCTAATTCTACAACCTCAGCATTCGATTTTTCAGCACCGATACCGCAATAGATGGTTACATTTTTACTTTCATTGATGAGACCTGCCAGATGATTCAATTCTTCGTCTGAAGGTCTGACGACCGGATTGGTTTTAAATATCTGGGTGGAAGTGGTCGTTTCTTCGGCATCAAGTTCAGAAACATCACCCGGAAGCCCGATGACCGCTACTCCTTTTTTAGAAATTGCATGCTGAATGGCAGTCTGTAGTGTTCGCTGTACCTGCTCAGGTCTTGTAATCATCTGATTATAATAGCTGCAGTCATCAAATAATTTTATGGTATTGGTTTCCTGAAAATAATCCATTCCCATTTCGTTACTAGGGATTGTCGAAGCGATCACCAACATGGGAACGTGAGAACGGTGTGCTTCATACACTCCGTTGATCAGATGAATGTGACCGGGACCGCAGCTGCCTGCACAAACTGCAAAACCATCAAGTTCCGCTTCAGCCGCAGCTGCATAAGCTCCTACCTCCTCATGCCTAACATGAATCCATTCGATGCTGCTTTTTTTAACAGCCATATTTAAATGGTTCAGGCTGTCGCCCGTTACGGCATAAATTCTTTTAACATTGGCATTTTCGAGCATCTCAACAATCTGCTCTGCTATATTTTTAGCCATAATTGATATTTTTTTGAATTAATTTCTACTTAGAACATAGAATCTGAAATTAATTTATCTCATAATTTTTTTCTGATAATAAATGAATAATCAAATTTAACCAATAAAAAGATTCAAAACGAAGCATTGAATGAATTTCTTAGTAATTGGTTTTTATCAGATAGCAAAAAAAGCTCCGCAATTTCTTGCGGAGCTAAATATTTTCTAAAGGACTTCAATCTGATTTCTCAGAAGATCTTCAAACTCATCTCTTTTTCTTATTAAATGTGCTTTACCATCCAGGAAAAGAACTTCAGCCGGTTTTAATCTTGAATTGAAATTGGTACTCATTTCAAAACCATAGGCTCCAGCAGTATGGAATGCCAGCACATCACCCTCTCTCACTTCATTCAATTTTCTGTCCCAGGCAAAAGTATCGGTTTCACAGATGTTTCCTACTACTGTGTAAATCCGCTCCGCTCCTTTTGGATTGGATAAATTTTCAATGGTATGATAAGAATCGTAAAACATTGGACGGATCAGGTGATTGAATCCTGAATTGACTCCAACAAAAACAGTGGCTGTTGTCTGCTTGATCACATTGGCTTTTACCAAAAGGTATCCGCATTTTCCAACAAGAAATTTTCCGGGCTCAAACCAGAGTTCGAATTTTTTGCCGGTCTCTTTGGAAAAATCTGAAATTGCTTTCTCGACTTTCTTTCCTAAAGCTTTTACATCGGTTTCCAGATCGCTCTCCTGATAAGGGATTTTGAAACCGCTTCCCATATCCAGATATTTCAGATTGGGAAAATGTTCGGACAATTCAAGCATGATCTCAAGAGCCTGTAAAAATACTTCAGGATCTTTGATTTCACTTCCTGTATGCATGTGAAGACCTTCTACATTCAGATTGGTGCTTTTCATTACACGTTCGATATGACGCATCTGGTGTATAGAAATCCCAAATTTTGAATCAATATGTCCTGTTGAAATTTTATGGTTTCCTCCGGCGTAGATATGCGGATTGATACGAACGAAAATAGGATAAGTATTTCCGTATTTGTTCCCGAACTGCTCAAGAATCGATATATTATCAATATTGATATGAACTCCCTGCTGCATTGCCTCTTCAATCTCTGCCAAATCAACACAATTGGGTGTAAAAAGGATTTTTTCTTTAGGGAAACCCGCTTTTAAGCCCAATTTCACTTCGCTGATGGATACACAGTCCAGAGAAGCGCCCAGATTCTTGATATATTTTAAAATATTTATATTCGTTAAAGCCTTTGCAGCGTAAAAGAACTTGGTATGTTTTAAAAAAGAAGAAGTAAGCTTCTCATATTGGGTTTTGATAGATTCAGCGTCATATACATACACCGGCGTGCCATACTCATTGGCAATTTGTAGCAAATCTTTTGAGTTCATAATTTTAATTTAACATAAAAAAAGGCAGATTCTTCGAAAAGAGTCTGCCGCAATACTTATTTTTATGCAAGGCAACTCTTTTAGGTATTCCAAACCTTTGAAAACTTTACAGCTCCCTTTTTTCCAGTTTGATTTTGTTTAAAATTTTGCATTGCTTTTTTTTAATTCTATTGCAAAAATACTATTTATTTTGAGAAAACGGATTTGAAAAACATTTTCTTCTTCATAAAATAACATTGGATTACCAAATGTTCTCCTATTTTGGTAACGGTAGCGTTTCAAAATCTCCTTTAATCAATGCTAACTGCAAATCATTATTTAAGTCTGTTGCAGACATGGGGAGATCAATCTTCAGTTTTGAAATTTTACTTAAAGTCTGAATTTGGGTAAATAACTCATAAAAACCATACGATACTGCCTTACCATTTTCAATAATCAAAAATAACTTTTCCCCTAACCTCCTGCCGCTTCCAAGCCAGAGTTCGTTTCGCTTTTTGAAATCAATTTTCTTTTTAAACGTTTCGATTTCCCTGTACTCTTCAATTTTACTGATGAACTGGACGGCTTTTGAACCTTGTGTAAAGGCCTTGAATTTAAGAATCGGTTTTTCAGATTTGTTGAGTGTATTTTTTTCAACAAGGTATTTACCGTTCCTGAAATAAAGCCCAAAGGGAAAAACTTCTCTTTTTTTGATTCCTTTTGAGTTTAAAATCAGTTTGGCAATAATATCAGTCCCCGTCAGTTCAAAGTTAATCTGCTCAACATCGCGTTGAATCTCTTCGAACTTTTTCGATTTGGAATTGAACAGCTTCTTGGAAAATCGGTTGATATCCTGTACATAATCTGACAGAATAATCTTCCCCGATTCATTCTGAAAATAAACAAATCCTTTCTCACTCGGAAGGTCCTGGGTGAGCAGCTTGATTTTATTGATATAAGACTTTGCATTGGTCTCATCGTGCTGCTTCTGGATAATTTCGTTTTCGGTATCTTTTGAAACCAACAGTCTGAATAATTCCAAAGTAGCCCTGGCATCACCTTCTGCACGGTGCGCGTTCGCTAATGGAATACCTAAGGATTTCACCAGTTTTCCCAATGAATAGCTTACCTCATCCGGAATAAGTTTTTTAGCTAAAGGAATTGTATCAAGGGTACTGATTTTATAGTCATAGCCCAACCTTTGAAAAGACTGGCGAAGCATTCTGTAATCAAAATCGATGTTATGCCCCACCAATGTGGTTCCTTCCGTAATTTCTATAACCCTCTTAGCCAATTCATGAAATTTCGGAGCGGTCTTTACCATTTTAGGACTGATATTGGTTAATTTCTGAACGAAAGGCGTAATGTCACTTTCCGGGTTTACAAGCGAAATAAACTGGTCGACAATCTTATGACCATCATATCTAAAAATGGCGATATCGATAATGCATTCTTTTCTGAAACCTGCACCATTGCTTTCTATATCTATAACTGAATACATTTATTTTATCTAACTTAGAATTTCTATCAAAAACTGAACCCTTACCATATCAGTACAAAATAGTAATCTGCTAAAATAATCAAATCACCCTGATTCACAATAACAAACCTCTATTTAAATTTCGATTCCAGCAAAACTGCCTTCTATAATCCGTCATTATATTTAGGCATACCTTTACCTTTTTCTTCCACCTAAGCCAAACATTCCCAATATTGCCTTAGCACCTTCTCTCATGAGCGTATTGGCAAAAGTTCTTCCTGCACTGCTTTTTAAAACCTGTTCAAACATTCCAGGCTGTTCTTTTATCGGTTTTGTTTTTTGTGCCGATGTTGAATTTTCAACTGCCTGCTCCATTCTTCTAACCAGTATTTCATATGCAGATTCATTATCTACCGGTTTTTCGTATTTTGCTACCAACATTGATTTGCCTGTTAATTCTGAAACTTCTGCATCATTCAGTACATCCATTCTGGATTCGGGAGAAATAAGGTAAGTGTGAACTAAAGGGGTAGGAATTCCTTTCTCATCTAAAGTTGTAATGAACGCTTCCCCTATCCCCAGATTCTGTATCAGTTCAGAAGCTTTGTAAAAATCTGTGGACGGATAATTTTCAACTGCTTTAGAAATTTCTTTTTTATCTTTTGCCGTGAAACCTCTTAATGCATGCTGAATTTTCAGACCCAACTGTGAAAGCACACTCTCCGGAACATCTCCCGGAATCTGAGTAATAAAATAAATCCCCACTCCTTTTGACCGGATGAGTTTGACCATCGTTTCGATCTGTGAAACCAAAGCCTTTGAGGATTCATCAAAAATGAGATGCGCTTCATCGATAAACAAAACCAGTTTTGGTTTTCCACTATCGCCCTCTTCAGGGAAGGTCATGTAGATTTCAGCAAAAAGAGAAAGCATAAAGGTAGAAAACAGCTGGGGCTTGCTCTGAATATCCGCAACTCTTAAAATGTTAACGACGCCTTTTCCTTCCCGTGTCTGAAGCAGATCGTGAACATCAAAGCTCAGCTCACCAAAAAAACCTGCCGCTCCCTGCTGTTCCAATGCTACGATCGATCTTAAAATGGCACCTAAAGATGCAGATGCAATGGATCCGTAGTTAGCAGACAGTTCGGCTTTCCCCTGTGGATTATCAGTTACATATTGTAAAACTTTTTTTAAATCGTTCAGGTCAATCAAAGGTAGACCTTTATCATCACAATATTTAAAAACAATCGACATGATGCTTTGCTGTGTGTCATTCAACTGTAAAATTTTACTTAACAAAACAGGTCCGAATTCAGTAACTGTTGCCCGCAATTTAACTCCTTTTCCACCTGAGATGCTCATTAGCTCAACAGGAAAAGCCTGCGGATTATAAGGAAGCTGTGTTTTTGCATAGCGTTCTTCTATAATAGAATTCATTTGTCCCGCCTCTGCAATCCCTGAAAAATCACCTTTTATATCTAAAACCAGAGAAGGGATTCCTGCATGCGAAAGCTGCTCGGCAAAAACCTGAAGGGTTTTGGTTTTCCCGGTTCCTGTGGCTCCCGCAATCAGACCATGGCGGTTGATTGTTTTTAAAGGAATAGTAACATTGACTTCTGTGACAACGTCACCGTCCAGCATTCCTTTTCCAAGAATTATATGTTCCCCTTTTGGAGTATATCTTTTGGAAAGTTCGTCAATAAATTTTGTTTTGTCTGCCATTTGATATTTTTAACTCTTAAAGGTAAATTTTTTTTATAAATTAACGGTTTCCCTTGTGTCAAATTCTTAACAAACTAAATTGAAATTGAATATTATTCAATATGATATAAAACAGTCTACTTTTTTTATATACTTTACCACTACTCTTTTGATCTGATATTGAAGAAGTTCCATTGATATTGAAAATATAAAAATTATCATATTGAGAGAAACTATCAATCAGAATTATCATTTCTTTATAATTAATCCATTACTTTGTATCTTTATAATTATTTTAAATAAAAATCAATGAAAATTGAACAAATATATACCGGCTGTCTGGCACAGGGCGCATATTATATCGTATCAGGAAACGAAGCTGCAATCATAGACCCCCTGAGAGAAGTAAAACCTTATCTTGACCGCTTAGAAAAAGACAATGTTACTTTAAAATATATATTTGAAACTCATTTTCACGCAGATTTTGTTTCAGGTCATTTGGATTTAAGCAAAAAGACGGATGCTCCGATTGTTTACGGACCGACTGCACAACCTGAATTTGAAGCAGTTATCGCAGAGGACAATCAGATTTTTGAAGTTGGAAACATAAAAATAAAAGCCCTTCACACTCCCGGTCATACCATGGAAAGCACAACCTATCTGCTGATTGACGAAGACGGAGCAGAAACAGCTATTTTCACAGGAGATACTTTATTTTTGGGAGATGTAGGACGTCCTGACCTTGCGCAAAAAGCAACCAGTATGACTCAGGAAGACCTTGCAGGAATTCTGTATGAAAGCCTTCACAGTAAAATCCTCCCTCTTGATGACAGTATTACCGTTTACCCCGCTCATGGTGCAGGTTCTGCCTGTGGAAAAAACATGCAAAAAGAAACGGTTGATATTCTGGGAAACCAAAAAAGAACCAACTACGCTCTTAATCAGCCTGATAAAGAGTCATTTGTAAGAGAAGTGCTTGATGGTCTTACCGCTCCTCCAAAATATTTCGGGATGAATGTTGCGATGAATAAAGGGGGATACGACAGCCTTGATGATGTGATGGAGAAAGGCCTGAACCCTGTTGCTGTAGAAGATTTTGAAAGTTTCGCATACGAAACCGGAGCTTTAATTTTAGACACGAGAGGTCCTGCAGATTTTCATAAAGGTTTTATTCCAAACTCTATCAATATAGGATTAAAGGGTGATTTTGCCCCATGGGTGGGAAACCTGATCGTAGACGTTAAGCATCCATTGCTATTGGTTTGTGATGAAGGCACGGAAGAAGAAGTTATCACAAGGTTAAGCAGAGTCGGATTTGACAATGTTTTAGGTTATCTGAAGGGCGGGTTCAATTCATGGCAAAATTCCACCAAAGAAATTGATGAGGTGAACAGAATTTCTCCTGCAGAATTTGCAGAACAATTTAATGAAAACTCAAAAATTATTGATGTCAGAAAATTAACAGAATATTCTGCAGAACATATCGAAAATGCCTATAACAAGCCTCTTGATGATATCAGTGAATGGGTATCAACCATAGATGATTCTGAACATTTTTTCCTGCACTGCGCAGGAGGTTACAGAAGTATGATTGCTGCAAGCATTCTCAACTCACGGGGAATAAGGAATTTTAGTGAAGTAGAGGGAGGTTTTAACGGAATCAAAAAGACAGAAAAGCTTGCGATCTCTGATTTTGTCTGCCAGTCAAAAACGCTTTAACAGAAATCTGTTTGGAATTATTCTTGCTGAAAATATTTTAAAAATTTATTATGTCACAAAAATTTCAGGAACTTATTGAATCAGAAAGACCGGTATTGATCGACTTTTTCGCAACCTGGTGCCAACCCTGCAAAGTGCAGTCTTCAGTTTTGACTTCTGTTAAAGAAAAGGTTGGCGAAGGGGCAAGAATTGTAAAGATAGATATTGATCAGTATCCAGCCATTGCCTCTCAATACGGTGTCCGTGGCGTTCCTACTCTGGCAGTTTTCAAAAAAGGAGAATTACTTTATAAAGAAAGCGGGGTTCATGATGTGAATCGCCTGACACAACTTTTAGAACAGTATATTCAGAACTGAATATCAAGCTGAATTTTAAAATTCATTTTATTTAAAAAGTTTTCACGGATTAGTGAAAATAAAAAATCCGTGAACCTGTGAATGTATCTTTCCAGCTTAATTATCCTAAGTCTTCAAGTTTAAAATCATCCCTGTCATTCAAAAACTGAAAATGATTTCTGAAATCCCTCAGTTCTTCAGGATTTAACTCTGCGGAAACCAGATTTCCTTTTTTCTCAGCCATCTCTTTACCGTCAGCAAAGAAGCAGTGCGAACTTTCCTGATAGTAAAGATCATTACCGTCTGTCCCTATTCGGTTTAAGCCAAAAACGAAGGATAAATTCTCAATAGCCCGGGCTTTCAGTAAATGCTCCCAGGCTCCCACTCTTTTCTCCGGCCAGTTCGCAACGTATAGTATAGCATCATAATCATCATTGTTTCTTGCAAAAACCGGAAATCTCAAATCATAACAGACCTGCAGCAGAAAACGGACCCCAAGATAATCTACAATTACTCTTTTGTCACCGGAAGTATAAATCTTATCTTCTCCTGAAAAAGAAAACAAATGCCTTTTGTCATAAAAAGTAACCTCAGAATCCGGTTTGATAAAATACATCCGGTTATAAAATCTTCCGTTTTCTTCAACAGAAGCACTTCCAGAAAAAGCCGTATTTTTTTCTTTAGAAATTTTCTTTAGAAACTCCAGAGACTCTTCATTTTTATCAGAAACTTCAGCGGCATCCATACAAAAACCTGTAGAGAACATTTCAGGCAAAAGAAACAGATCTGCATCCTGATTCTGCAATTGATTTTCTATTAATTTAAAGTTTTCAGTTTTGTTTTTCCAGATAATATCCTGATTTAATCCAATAATTTTCATATTTCTATTTCAAAAGTTGTATAAAATTACAGTTTTTTCCTGATTTCGGTTTTATATTTGCTGCAAATTGTCATTAGTATTAATTTAAAAATAAAACATATGAAGAAATTGGTTTTTATGCTGATGCTTGTTTTTACAGGAGCAACATTAAGCGCCCAGGCCTATACTGGAAAAGGAGATCAGAAAGTAAATTTAGGGCTTAATGCGTGGGGTTACGGAACAGGAATCGCCGCCACATATGATTACGGTTTGAATCAACTTATATCGGTGGGAGCCGGAGCCAATGCATACTTTGACGGCTATAAAGACAATAATGAAGACAACAGGGTTTTTATTTTCGGAAGAGTTAATTTCCATCTGAAAGAAGCACTTGACTTACCGGAGAAGCTGGATATATATCCCGGAGTGGATCTAGGTGTTCTCGGAAGAGACTTCGGAATCGGCGCTCATATCGGTGCACGATATTTCTTTACAGAGAAAGTAGGTGTTTTTGCAGAAGTAGGTAACAACGGAAGCCTGGGAGTTTCTTTCAATTTCTAAAAACAGTCAAAATATATGACAAAGCTTCTCATTTAGAGGAGCTTTTTTGTTTGGCATCCTTTTGATAATTGTTACCTTTGCAAATTAAAATCTAAAAACAATTAATGGAATTAGCAATTAAGATCTTTCAATTCATATTAAGCATATCTATCTTAGTAATTCTTCATGAACTTGGGCACTTTTTACCCGCAAAATGGTTCAAAACCAAAGTGGAAAAATTTTACTTGTTCTTCGACCCATGGTTTTCTTTAGCGAAGAAAAAAATCGGTGAAACTGAATATGGTATCGGATGGTTACCGTTCGGAGGTTATGTAAAAATTGCCGGAATGGTGGATGAAAGTATGGACACCGAACAATTGAAGCAACCTGCTCAACCTTGGGAATTCAGAGCAAAACCGGCCTGGCAGAGACTGATCATTATGATGGGTGGGGTTACTGTCAATTTCTTCCTGGCGTGGCTGATCTACGGATGTCTTTCATTTTTTAACGGTGAAACTTCTTTTGACACAGCAAAAGTCGATGCTCCGATGAACTACACGAGTGTCGCAAAAGGAATGGGCTTTCAGGATGGAGATAAAATTTTAAAGGTTGACGGAAAAACCCAGAATAATCTTGATAAATTAGCTTTAGACGTTCTATTGAGTGACCACATCACTGTTCTAAGAAACGGAAAGGAAGTAACCTTCCCTACCAATGACGACGGAAAGGCAATGGCTTTCAGAGATGAAAATCCTAAAGCATTTCTTACCCCGAGATTTCCCGCTGTGATTGACACGATCATCAGTCCCAAAACGATACAAGCCGGTTTAAAAGTAGGTGATCAGATTGTTTCTGTGAACAATCAGAAAATCAATTATTATGACGAGCTTCAGACTATTATTACAAAAAATGCAGGTAAAAACCTTAATGTCGAAGTTTTAAGAGCCAATGTATTGCAGCCACTTGTACTTCCCGTATCTAAAGAAGGAACTTTAGGGATTTCTTCTTATAAGCAGTTAACCAAGTTCTACGAAACCAAACATTTCTCTTTCGGACAGTCTGTAGGACGAGGATTCACAAGAAGTATTGAAAGCTTAACGTACCAGGTAAAGCAGTTTAAATTAATCTTCAACAAAAAAGTACAGGGTTATAAGAAGGTAGGCGGACCGTTAGCGATCATTAAAAACATGCCGGTTGACAAAGCAAAAGACGGAAGTGTATCTATTGACTGGACAGCTTTCTGGAGTTTTACAGCAATGTTCTCTGTCTGGCTGGCATTCCTGAACTTAATTCCGATCCCTGGACTGGACGGGGGGCACGTTATTTTTACTTTATATGAAATGATTGTCGGAAAACCGGTTCCACAGAAGGTTTTGGAAAACGCACAGATGGTTGGGGTTATCTTCCTGTTAGGCTTAATGTTACTGATTTTCGGAAGTGATATTTTTAAAATCATCACCAATAAATTTTAATAATTATTAAAAAAATTAAATAAAAAACTTGCGTGGTTTAAATATCAGTCCTATATTTGCACCACCTAAAAATAGGGACATTCCTCCTTAGCTCAGTTGGTTAGAGCATCTGACTGTTAATCAGAGGGTCCTTGGTTCGAGCCCAAGAGGAGGAGCAAAAAAGACTTACAGCAATGTAGGTCTTTTTTGATTTTAAGACTTCCCTGTTTCAAATTATTTTAAAATTTAAATTCCTGAAAAATAATCTGATAGCAGGTTTCAGGCAATTTTGATTAAAAAATATTTGCTTGATATTATTTTTCATATTATCTTTGCCCCACCTTAAAAGAGGAACATTCCTCCTTAGCTCAGTTGGTTAGAGCATCTGACTGTTAATCAGAGGGTCCTTGGTTCGAGCCCAAGAGGAGGAGCAAAACCACAGTCTACTATGATTGTGGTTTTTTTATGTATTATATTGTCTAGTCCTGAAATATCGATACACAAAAAATTATCGTTATGGATAAACCTTT
>CAURNW010000005.1:0-295657 GCA_963526305.1 uncultured Chryseobacterium sp.
TAAAGGTTTATCCATAACGATAATTTTTTGTGTATCGATATTTCAGGACTAGACAGACGTTAAAAAAAAGACCATTGAGAATCAGACCTATCAGCTGTTTTTTAAAAATAAGTCTTTTTTTGGCAGTGATTTTGAATACAAGACGGCAGCATACCCTCGATCATCTAAGATTACAGTATTGCTGATAATGACCAAACCAACCATTTATATATTTCTAAAATGATCAGGAGAAATTCTGATCATTTTTCTTTTTTAAATTATATGACTAATTATTTATTAATAAATTAGCAACAAATTTCAATTATGAAGATTTCTTTTTCACTGATCCTTATTTTACTTTTTATAACCGGGAAATCTCAGAATTCCGCTGAAGCAGACCTGTTTGTAAAAGATAATTTCAACAAAAAAGAATTTTATATCACAATGCGGGACGGTATAAAACTTTTTACTGCAGTTTACATTCCGAAAGATATTTCAAAAAAACAAAAATATCCGTTTCTGATGCAGAGAACCTGCTACAGTATTGCTCCTTATGGTGAGAGTGAATACAGAACTAAATTAGGTCCCAACAAGTACCTGATGAATGAAAAGTACATTTTTGTTCTTCAGGATGTCCGTGGAAGATATATGAGTGAAGGAGTATTCACCAATATGACTCCGCAGGTTGAACGGAAAACAAAAAAAGAGGTTGATGAAAGCACAGATACCTACGATACGATTGACTGGCTGGTTAAAAACATCAAAGACAATAACGGTAAAGTAGGACAGTACGGAACTTCCTATCCTGGATTTTACACAGCTGTAGGAACTCTTGCCCAGCATCCTGCCTTAGTAGCTTCCTCACCTCAGGCACCGATTTCAGATTTCTGGAATGATGATTTCCTTCATAATGGAAAATTTATGCTGGGTTACTTTAAAACCTTTCCTGTTTTTGGAGTTCAGAAAACAAAGCCTGAGCAAAAAGCATGGTATTCAGATTCAATGATTAAATCAACTTCGGAAGACGGCCTGAAATTTTACAGAGAACTGGGAACACTTAAAGAAGCTTATGATAAATATTATAAAAATAATTTCTTCATGACAGAAATTATGAATCATCCGAATTATGATGATTTCTGGCAGAAAAGAAGCCTTTTACCCCATCTTAAAAACATTAGTCATGCGGTAATGACTGTAGGAGGCTGGTTTGATGCAGAAGATTTATCAGGACCTTTAAATATTTATAAAACAATAGAAAAAACAAGTCCGAAAGCTAAAAATACGATCGTGATGGGGCCCTTTTCACACGGAGCCTGGGCTCAGGAACAGGGAAAACACTTTCACAACGAAATCTATTTCGGAGACAGCATCGCAACTTATTATCAAAAGAACCTTGAAACAAAATTTTTCAACCATTACTTAAAAGGAAATACAAAACAGGACGCCGGCTTACCTGAAGCAGTCATGTATGATACAGGAGCTAAAGAGTGGAAAGAATTCAGTGAATATCCTCCGAAAAATGCAAAAAAAATAAATTTCTATTTAGCTAACGGAACTTTAAAAAATATAGCAGGACAGAACGCATCAGAATATTACAGTGATCCTGACAATCCTGTTTTAAGTTCCACAAACCTGAAAGATTTTAACGGTTTCACGCCTAGGAACTATATGTCGGAAGATCAGAGATTTGCTGTGGGCAGACCTGATGTCCTTACTTTTACTACTGATATTTTATCGGATGATATCACGTTTGCCGGGGAATTAATGGCGAAATTGAACATTGCTTCTAGCTCTACCGATGCAGATTTTGCTGTAAAATTAATCGATGTCTATCCTGAAGATTTCAAACCGGTGGAGAAAAAAGAAGGAGTCATCTATGGGAACTATCATCAGATGGTAAGAAGTGAAATCATGCCTGCAAGGTTCAGAAATTCCCGTGAAAAACCGGAACCTTTGGTTCCCAATCAAAAAACTGCGGTTAATTTCAGATTACAGGATGTTGTCCATACTTTCAAAAAAGGACATAAAATTCAGATTCAGATCAGCTCGACCTGGTTTCCCCTGTTTTCTGTCAATCCGCAGAAGTTTTTGGCTAATCCAAATATGGCAACCAAAGAAGATTATACAAAGGCTTTTATCAAAGTTTTTGCGGATTCATCGATTGAAGCTGAGGTTTTGTGACTTCGAGAGCCTCAGTCACCATTCGAGAACCTCAGTCACCGTTTGAAAGTGTCAGCCACATTTCGAGAGATGGTGACTTCGAGAGCCTCAGTCACCATCCCCGAATGTCAGTCAACATGGTAAAGCCTTAGTCAACATAAGATGTAATTATTTAGAAGTTTACCCTAAGGATTTTCATAAAAGAATATTGAGCTTTTCTACTTTAGAATCTTAACGAATAACTAGTCGAAATAAAGTGGGTGGCTGAGGCTCTCGAAGCCACCGTCCACAAATCTCAGTCATCATAAGATTCAACTTTTCAAAAGGTTTATCTTAAAGATTTCATCAAAAAACACTAACCTTTCTACTTTAGAATTTTAAAGAATAACTAGTCGAAACGAAGTGGGTGCCTGGCCCTCGAATGGTGACTTCGAGAGCCTCAGCCACCATCCAAGAGCCTCAATCATTATAAGATGTAACTTTTCAAAAGGTCTATCTTAAAGATTTCATCAAAAAATACTAACCTTTTTCTACTTGAGAATCTTAACGAATAATTAGTCGAATAAAGTGGGTGGCTAAGGCTCTTGGTGGGTGGCTGAGGCTCTCGGTAGGTGGCTGAGGCTCTCGAAGCCACCTTCTTTATTCCTCAATAGTCCTGAAAGTCAAATTCACTCTCGGTGTTTTCACTTTCGTAGTCGGAGGGAGCCGGTGAAGCCAGTTTTCCTGAGTCGTTCCTTTCATGACCAGAAGACTACCGTTTTCCAGCATTACATCAACTCTTTCTTTGGATAATTTATGTTTGAAAGAAAATTTCCTTTCTGCTCCGAAAGTCACAGACGCAATTGCCCCTTGCTTCTTTAAATCCTTTTCTCCGTCACTGTGATACGCCATTCCCTCACCTCCGTCATGGTATAAATTAAGCAGGCAGGAATTATAGGTCTCTCCGGAAACGGCTTCACATTTTTGTTTTAATGCCAATAATTCAGTGGTCCAGAGTTTCGCATACTTCGTTCTGTTGGAATAAGTGTATTCAAACTCCTTTTCACCAAACCATGCTACTTTACGCCTGGTAATGATCAGTTTTCCAAAAATGACCGCTTCATCATTTTCCCACGGAATTTCATCAAAGAGATATTGATAATATTTTTCGCATTCCTGATCAGAAAAAACCGTACCGTAGTAATCTGCAATCCCATCTTTGGGAAGGATGTTGATGGGGAATTCCTGTATATGGTCGAATAAATTCATCTGAAATCACTTTTATATTAAACATTAATATCTACTATAAGCAGATACAGTCATCTTTTAGGATACCTCTCATCCTATACAGGATCTTTAGAAGCATAAACCCTCGAACTCTCCCAGCCGATCATCAGCTGCTTCCTGTCACCGCCCCACATATACCCTCCTATTTTACCGGACGACTGTATGACACGATGACACGGAATTAAAAAAGCAACCGGGTTACTTCCTATTGCTGTTCCTACAGCCCGCGACGATTTCGGATTTCCAATTTCACCGGCTAATTTTCCATAGGTTGAAAGTTTTCCCATCGGGATAGTTAATAAACTTTCCCATACTTTTAACTGGAAATCAGTTCCTTTGAGGTGGAGTTTAATCGTGTTCAGTTTTGTCCAGTCCAAATTGAAAATAGAGAGTGCATTTTGCTGGAACTCATCCATTTTTTCAAAAAAAGATGCATTGGGAAATTTATTAACTAAATCTCCCAATGCATTTTCTGTACTTTCTCCGAAAGCCATATAGCAGATTCCTTTTTCAGTAGAAGCGGCAATGATTCTCCCAAAAGGACTTTCGGAAAAACTGTAATTGATATGTAAGCTTTTTCCGCCGTTTTTATACTCTGCAGGCGACATCCCTTCAATTTTCACAAACAGATCATGTAACCTGCTGGTGCTTGAAAGCCCCGTCTCTGAAGCAGCTTCAAAAAGCGTCGCTTTTTGTTCTTTCAATAAACTTTTTGCATGTTCAAGACTGATAAACTGCAAAAACTTCTTTGGGCTTGTTCCGGCCCAATCTGTAAATATTTTCTGAAAATGTGCAGGACTTATACTCACGTGTCCGGCAACTTCATCCAAATTTGGCTGCTGCTTAAAATTACTTTGAATAAACGCAATTGCTTTGGCAATTCTCTGATAATCTATTTCTTCCTGTCTGGACATTTTCACTGTATTGATATCACAAATTTCCAAAGAAAAACTGAAAGAAAAAATCCGTTTCCTGCGGAATTTTAATCTCTGTTGATGTGATAATAGGCCAACATTTTATAATAAAGTTTTGCTGCCAGGAATGCGCTCGGCTTAGAATATGCAGAATCCATTAACTCTACGATATCAAAAGCGACAACATTACATTTTTCAAAAACCTTTCTTAACAATTCCAAAGTGGGATACCACTGTAAACCACCAGGCTCCGGAGTTCCTGTAGAAGGCGCTATTGAAGGATCAAAAGCATCCAGATCGATGGTGATATAAACATTCCCGGAAACTTTTTCCAAAACATCATTGACCCAGTTCTCGTTATTGGCAATTTCATGCGCAAAAAACACTCTTCCTTCAGGTAAATATTCAACCTCTTCTACATCCATAGAACGGATTCCCACCTGAACCAGATTATGCTTTTGGTTGGCTTCAAAAACAGCACATGCGTGATTGGACGCAGAACCATGGAATTCCGGACGGAGATCTGTATGGGCATCTAACTGCAATACCGTAAGATTTTCAAATTTCTCTCCCACGGCACGGATCGAACCGATAGAAACTGAATGTTCTCCACCGAAAAGTGTAAATAACTTATCTGTTGAAAGAAGCTCTTTTGTTTTCTGATAAACCGCTTCTGTCATTGACTCGGGTGTAGCGTTTTCAGAAACTTCACCAGCCAGGCAAACTCCTTCCAGATAAGGCTCAGTACCTGTTTCAATATCGTAAAGTTCCATATTTTCTGAAGCATCCAGAAACAGTTCCGGACCTTTATCAGCTCCTTTCCCCCAGGTTGAAGTTCCATCATAGGGAACGGTTACCAAAACTACTTTTGAATTTTCCAATGAAGCATTTTCTTCAGGAATCCCTGCGTATGTTTTCATAATTTATGATTAAAAAATTAAATAATGTAAAGATTAAAATAATAAGGCAAAGATAAGAAGAAGAATTAGCAAGTATTATAATTTACAAATCATAAATAAATAGTTTTTTATGTTTTTTTAAATCTTTAAATAGTAAAACATAATTTTATGCAGATTAAAATTTCATGTCCTTTAAAGCCATGTTTGTTAAATATGGATGGTGCTATTTTATATACAAAAACCTTCACAGAAAAGTGACCTTAAACATTTTATCAATATCATAAACAATAAGAACAATTTGCAAGTATTATAATTTACAAATCATAAATATAAAGTTTTTATGTTTTTTTAAATTTTTAAATCTTTAAATACCTTTTAATCTTTAAATCCTTTCAATCTTCAAAGATTCAAAGATTAAAACCTTATTTTTGTACAAATTATCATTTTATGTCCTTAAAAGCTGTGCTGTTCGATATGGATGGCGTTATTGTAGATACAGAACCTTTGCACAGAAAAGCGTATTTCAAAACATTCAATGAATTGCACATTGATGTTTCCGAAGAACTTTACAGTTCTTTCACAGGTGCTTCTACCAAAAATGTCTTCGAAACTTTAATCAGACGATTCAGTCTTTCTTATACTTATGAGGAACTGGCTGCCATGAAGAGAGCCCATTTCAAAGATTATTTTTATCATGATGAAGAGTTTGATCTGATACCGGGAGTCAGAAAACTGATTCAGCATTATTATGATAACGGCATTACCTTAATTCTCGCCTCCTCTGCGACCATGACAACCATCAATATGGTTTTCGAGAAATTTGAGCTTGAAAAATACTTCAGTGGAAAAATCAGTGGAGCGGATTTAAAGGAATCCAAACCAAATCCTGAAATTTTCATCAAAGCAGCTGAAATGTCAAATGAGGATTCAAAACACTGTATGGTCATAGAAGATTCCACCAACGGAATTTTGGCGGCGCACCGCGCGAATATTTTCTGTGCAGCGTATAAAAGCCTGCACACCCATCATCAGGATTACGGTCTTGCCAATATCGTAGCTTCAGATTATAATGAACTGGAAATTGATAAGATTTCAAATTTTTTCAAATAAAAGAAACAGCTTTCATACTTTGAAAGCTGTTTTGATAAGTATTGGCTAAAGCCAATTGATTTATTGTATAAAAACGGGCTAGAGCCTGTTCTATTAATGACATGCTTAACTTTTTGCTTACAGCAATAACTCAGTAACCTAATATTTTCAGAATATCTTCAGGTTCCTGTCTTTCTCTGAAAATCTCATACTGAAACTCTCCGTTTTCATCTTTCTGAATCAGAATATGCCGTGGCTGTGGCATCAGACAGTGATGAACGCCGCCATAACCACCAATTGTTTCCTGATAAGCTCCCGTATGGAAGAAACCGATATACAAAGGTTTCGTATCGCTGAAAACAGGTAAATAAATGGCATTGGTATGCTGCTCTGAATTGTAATAATCATCTGAATCACAAGTTAACCCACCTAAGAAAACTCTTTCATAAGAATCTTCCCAACGATTAAGAGGAAGCATAATGAAGTGTCTTGAGATAGCCCAGGTATCTGGAAGGGTTGTCATGAATGATGAATCGATCATATTCCATTTTTCTCTGTCATTCTGACGTTTCTGAGAAATGATCTTATAGAGGTTGGCTCCACTCTCTCCTACCGTAAAACTTCCGAATTCTGTATAAATATTTGGTTCTTCAACGCCTTCCTCTTCACAGAATTTTTTGATCTGAGAAACGATTTCTTCCACCATATACTGGTAATCATAATCAAAATTCAAAGAGGTTTTGATTGGAAAACCACCACCGATATTTAATGAGTTTACTTCCGGAGCAATCTTTTTTAAACGTGCATAAACACGAAGACATTTGTATAATTCGTTCCAGTAGTACGCAGTGTCTTTGATACCGGTATTAATGAAAAAGTGAAGCATTTTAAGCCTGGCATTTGGATGCTCTGCAATTTTCTGGCTGTAATACGGGATAATATCTTTATATCCGATTCCTAATCTTGAGGTATAGAATTCGAATTTCGGTTCTTCTTCAGATGCGATTCTTATTCCGATATCGAAAGTGGTATCAATACTTTCAGTTAATTTATCCAGTTCGCGGTAATTATCAAGGATCGGAGTAATGTTTTCAAAACCGCTGTTGATCATATCTGAAATTTTCGCCAGATAGTCATCTGTTTTGAAACCGTTGCAGATTACTTCAATATTTTTATCAACCTTACCTTCATGATAAAGTGATTTTACAATATCCATATCATAAGCCGAAGATGTTTCGATAGAGATGTCATTCTTCAAAGCTTCTTCAATAACAAATTTGAAATGGCTGGATTTTGTACAGTAACAGTACCTGTAATTTTTTTTATAATCGATTTTCTCAAAAGCTTCCTTAAACCAGCCTTTTGCTTTCTGAATATTTTGAGAAATCTTCGGGAGGTAACTTACCTTTAAAGGAGTTCCAAACTTCTCAACAACTTCCATTAAGGGGATATCGTGAAAAGACAAATTGTTCTCAGAAACATTGAATTCTTCCGTGGGAAAATACAATGTCTGATCAATAAGTTCCGAGTATTTTATTTTCATTTTCTGACAAGTGAATTAAGAATGCAAAATTGCTAAAAAAGTTTGATTTTTTAGTTTTAAATTTTCTTAAAGTTTTCATAGATTTGAAATTACTGAAATAGGTCTCGTCTATGGAATTTTCAGAGATATTCCCTTCCTATAAAGATCATCAGATCCCCTTTCTCATATGTAATGGAAACCTCATCTTCAACTGCAAAATTCCTGGTTCCTATTCTGGTGGTAATACTCAGATTTTCATGAGTTAATGGCCAATTCAACCCCTGAGTTGTCACCTGTTCAACTGTTGGGAAAGGATAGAGCGAGACGAGTTTATCCTTAACATTTTTCAGCAGATAAGTTTTGGGAATAAAAAAATATTCAGAAAATTCATCGTAAAATTTTATGTTTAAATTTTCTTTAAATGTATAAGCAACGGTGAGATTTCCCAAAAAATGATCCTGTTCTCCTCCACTCGCACCAAAAACATCAATATTTTTAAAGCCTTTTTCTGATATGATCTCTAAGGCTTTATGAAAATCGGTCTTTTCCTGATCCGGAGTATAAATGAATTTATCTTCATATACATTTTCATCCGCCCCTGAATGTGAATCAAAGTCACCGGAGATAAAATCTAATTTTTCCAACGGAAAACCCAATCGTTTTAAATAATGAAAAGCACCGTCTGTACAGGCAATCAGATCATAATTTTCCGGATCAGGAAAAGATTCCGGAGCATCTCCATTGATAAATAATAAAACTTTTTTCATTATTCCGTCGTTTTATTCATCAGTTCCTGTACGTTCTGCTGTGTCGTTATAATCCATTTCGCTACATTTTTACCCGGTCTTTTCTCTTCTGTTTTTTTTACGAAACTTCTTGCATCCAGGTTATCTTCTGCATCAGGCTGCAATTCGATATATTTTTTATACGTTTCCAGCATTCTGTCCACTTCAGGATAAGTCAGTCCTTCTCTGTATAACAGTTTCCGGTATGATCTTCCTATGAAATAATTGACCCCGGAATACTGTCCGGAATTCACATCAATCAGAGGATAAGCTTTCTCAAAATAGAAAATTGCTTTCCTGAAATCGGGTTCTTTTTTACTAAAATTGTTAATTCCGCCATACCAGAGCGCTGCAGTGAATTCCGGCTGTAATGCCAGAATTTCATCAATGATCTTCTCTGCCTCAGCATTCTTATCCTGATTGATCAGAGATAAAGCCAATTGCGATTTTAAAATTGAATTCTCAGGATTTTCTTTCAGTCCCCTGCGGAAAATACTTTCAGCATCAGAAAATTTATTTTTGGAAATAAACTGGTCACCCTCATCAAGATAGAAAGTGATGTCCTGAGAAAAAAGAGAATGAGAAAATATACAGAACAAAAGAAGAACTATTCTTACCATATTATCTTTCATTCGGATTCCAGTATTCTTCAGGCTCGCTGTTGATTTTTGAAATATATCTTGCCAGAACAAAAAGGTAGTCGGAAAGCCGGTTTAAATATTTAATCAGTTCAGGACGTACTTCTTCAGATTCATTTAAAAAGACCAGAGACCGTTCTGCTCTTCTGCAGATGGTTCTTGCAGCGTGTAAAAATGTTGAAGACTTTCCTCCTCCCGGAAGTATAAAATACTGAAGCGGCTCCAATTTTTCTTCAAAAGCATCCATCCAGTTTTCGAGTTCTTCAATTTCCTGATCGGAAATAACCAGAGGAAGACGGGATTTTCCGTTAGCCAGCATCAGTTTGTCAACCGGTGTTGCTGCTTCAGAGCCTACCGTAAACAAATCAAACTGTATTTTTTTCAGCTGTCTTAAAACTTCTTCATCGCCAATATGACTTTTTGAGATTCCGATAAACGAATTGAGTTCATCAATATTTCCATAACTTTCTACTCTTGCGCTTGCCTTAGAAACTCTTGTTCCGCCATACAAAGCGGTTTGTCCTTTGTCGCCTGTTTTGGTATAAATTTTCATGGTACTAATGTACTTTTTTTTCTACAGCTTGAAAAATTGTAATATATTTATTTATCGGAAAAATACCGGATACGATGATGGAAAACATACAGGAAACACCAAAAAAAGGTCTTTTACAACTAAAATTTTTAAATCTTTTTATGGCCGATGTTCAGGCAGGAATCGGTCCTTTTTTAGGAGTTTTTCTGTTAGCACATCAGTGGGACAGCGGCTTAATAGGAACCGTTTTATCAATTGCAGGTATTTTTGGAATGTTGGTAACAACTCCGGCCGGTGCGCTTATTGACATGAGTAAGAATAAACGACTCTATGTCGTCATTCCGGCAATTTTCACAATCATTGCTTCAGGACTGATTTTAGTTTCCCAGGATTTTTGGCTGGTGACAGCATCTCAGATCGCTACTGCTGTTGCCGGTGCAGCCATTGGCCCTGCAGTCATCGGAATTACTTTGGGAATTGTAAAACAAAAGGGCTTTAACCGGCAGAATGGTATTAATCAGGCCTATAATCATGCGGGAAATATGATCGCAGCCGGTCTTTCCGGTTTTCTTGGATGGAAATTCGGGATGCCTGCAATTTTTATCCTGGCAGCTGTATTTGGTGTTCTTACGATTATAACCACATTTGCAATTCCTGCAGATAGTATTGATTATAATGCTTCGCGTGGTTTAAAAGAAGGAGAGGAACACCGTAACGATAAGGCCAGCGGCTTTAAAGTTTTATTTGAAACCAAAGCATTAATCATTCTGGCAGTCTGTCTTGCCTTTTTTCACTTAGGGAATGGGGCCATGCTTCCATTATATGGTTTGGCAAATGCTGCAAAAAACAGTAATGATCCCTCCTTATTTGTTGCACTTACCATTGTTATTGCTCAGGCTACAATGATTATCACATCGATAATTGCCATGAGAAGTGGCGCTGTAAAAGGATATTATTTTGTCATGCTCATTTCATTTTTATCGCTGCCGATCCGGGGTTACATCGCCTCCCGTTTTGTCAGTTCATTCGGAATTTATCCCGTTCAGATCCTTGATGGAATTGGTGCCGGATTACAGAGTGTGGCTGTCCCTGCTTTAGTAGCAAAGATATTGAACGGAACCGGAAGAATTAATGTGGGACAGGGTGCAGTGATGACAGTTCAGGGAATCGGTGCTGCTTTAAGCCCCGCAATCGGTGGCTGGATCGCACAGAAGATGGATTATAGTTCCGCGTTTTTAATCTTAGGAAGTTTTGCAACAGTATCAATCGTTGTATGGATGGTTTTTGCCTCTTCTTTAAAAAAATGTTGTTAGAAGTTACGTCAGTTATTTAGATTTATAATTTAATTTTCAATGGATCATAATCAATTGATATGGTTGACTGCTTTGGTGACAACGGCATTCGTCATTATCCGTCCTTTTAAGATCGCAGAAGCTGTCTGGGCAGTTTCAGGCGCTCTTATTCTGATAGTTTCAGGTTTACTTTCCCTGAGTCAGTCTTTTGAAGGAATAAAAAACGGCAGTGATGTTTATTTTTTTTTAATTGGAATGATGCTTCTGGCTGAAACCGCTAAAGAAGAAAAACTGTTGGATTGGCTTGCTGCTTTTGCCACCCGTTTATCTAAAGGTTCACCCGTTAAATTGTTTATTCTTATTTATCTGGTTGGGACATTCGTTACTGTATTTCTTTCAAATGATGCAACTGCGGTCGTTTTGACACCTGCTGTAATTGCTGCCATGAAAGCGGCTAAAGTAAAACAACCTCTTCCTTATTTATTCATCTGTGCATTTATTGCCAATGCAGCATCTTTTGTTTTACCCATTTCCAATCCTGCTAACTTTGTTATTTACGGAAAAGGCATGCCCTCACTTCCTGTATGGTTCAGTCATTTTTTACTTCCTTCTCTGGTTTCGATACTGATTACTTTCATCATGCTTTATTTTACACAAAAGAAATCTCTCAGACAGAAAATAGAATCGGATGTTATGGTTCCACAATTGTCTGTTGGTGGCAGATCTGCTGCATTTGGAATTGCTTTTACGGCTGTTGTTTTATTAACAGCATCCTCATTCAGTCTTGATCTGGGTTTACCTACGGCAGTTACCGGGATTTTAACTTCACTTGCTGTAATTCTAATTTCAAAAAAGTCTCCTGTGAAGATCATCAAAGAGGTTTCCTGGTCTGTACTTCCTTTAGTTGCCGGATTATTTATTATTGTAGAAGCACTGAATACGACGGGAATTATTAATCTTCTGGCATCTGTACTGACTGACTTTTCTGCTCAGTCACAAGATCTTGCAGTTTTTACAACTGGCTTAACAATGGGTTTTGGCAGTAATCTTACAAATAATTTACCCGCAGGATTAATTGCTGGAAGCACTTTGCAACTTGCCCAGGTTTCAGACTCAGTAAAGAATGCTGTACTGATCGGTATAGACTTAGGCCCAAATTTATCTGTTACCGGCTCTCTAGCTACAATTCTCTGGCTGGTCGCTTTAAGAAAAGAAGGTTACCGTATTTCTGCCTGGGAGTTTTTAAAGGTTGGTATCCTTGTAATGATCCCTACCTTAATTTTGACGTTAGCAGTACTCTATCTTTAAATGACCGGGTCTAAAATTCTCCGGTCAAATTATACTTTAAGATAACTTTAAGTTTCAGTCGTTCTGCTTTTTTTAAATCTTTGAAATAAAAAAACATCGATCTGATTTCCTGCTGACAAACTGTTGTCATCGTCTGACCTTACCTTTGTCTTAACATTAACAAAAAAACAAACACGTTATGACAACTACAGCAGCAACAACAAAACAATTTATCAGTGCAGCACAACTTCTGGAACATTGGCAGGGTCACAGAAACCTGACAAGAAGAGTTATCGACATGTTCCCTGAAAAAGAACTTTTCGGGTTTTCAATCGGTGGAATGAGACCATTTGCCCAATTATCCGTTGAGTTGATCAGCATTGCAGGGCCAGCCCTGAAAGGAATTGTTGACTCACAGGTGGAAGAGTTTTCAGAAGAAGCTTTTCAGCCGAAAACAAAAGAAGAAATTCTCACAAAATGGGATGAGGAAACCGAGGTTATCAATCATTATTTTAATCAGATTTCAGAAGAAAGATTCCAGGAAACATTTAATTTGTTCGGTCAGTATGAATTTCCTGTTTATCAGAACATCCTGTATTTTATTGATAATGAAGTTCATCATCGTGGACAGGGCTTTACCTACTTAAGAGCCTTAGGCATTGAACCGCCATTCTTCTGGGAAAGATTTTAATCTGAATTAAGGCCAACAAAAAGCTTTCAGAAATTCTGAAAGCTTTTTGTTATTAACAGTAAGTGCAGTAGCATTAATTTTACTGACTCACTTATTACTCATATACTTTTTCCTGTATATTGTGAACGCACCCTACCGGATGAAAAACGATATCTATTAAGGTAAAACAGATCTGAAGAATTTTTTGATATTTTCTTTCAGTGTCAGAAAAATTTCAGAAGTTCCGAATTCTTTATTATCATAACCGATCGGGAATCCTTTTTCAACATATGCATTATTTCTATTCATTGTTAAGACCTGAAAATCCTTATTGACCTCCCCTAGCTGATCTGTATGAATATCAAGAAACTTCACTTTTGCGTCCTTTGAAAAATCAAGCTTTTTCAGGTCAATCGTTTTTATTTCTTTTTTAAGATCTGAACGAAAAGAAAGGTTCATATTTTTCACATCGATCACGGTCTGCCATTCACCTGCATGGATTGAATTTAAAATATTCCACGCATAATCTACTGGTTTATCATCATATTGATAGTTTTGCAGCATATAGTAAGCACGGTTGTAGCGGTCTTCCCATTTTCCCTGCTGTGCAAAATCAAACTTTTCACGTCCACCCAGAAAATCAAACTTTTCAACAGCCTCCAGATCTTTTTTATACTGATTATTACACAGAAGCGGCATCGGCATTTCTTTGTCTGTCAGCACGGTATATTTTCCGTTAAGCAGAGCTATGGTGGCGGAGTTTCCTTTGGCATCGGTCACGAAAAAATGACTTCCGGCAGCGTTTGGCCACCAGTCAATATTGGGGCCTGTATTCAGATGATCTACCACTTCTTTTACAGAATTATAATGATCCAGCTGATATTGGATCCACTGTGCCCAGAACATATCGGGCTTTTTCGGATTGTAAACTTTTGTAGTTTCCTCCAGATATAATTCAACCAGAAAAAGTCCTTTCTCATTGACGCCATAACAGGGGAAATCATACCCGAGAAGATTGAAAGTCACCGAACCGTATTTTGAAATCCATTCTTTTTGAGCTTTTACGTTATTTGTCGTCAGATTTTCCCAGCTTATATTTCTCTTTGAGACACCGCGTTTATTGACGACAATCATTCCCGGCATTGTTTTCCAGTTTTCATTGAAACCCACCACACAGTGGTTTTTTCCTTTTAATAAAAAGGCGGAACAGGCTAATGATGAGATAGAATATGTAAGCGTAAGTACCAATAAACTTCGTAAAAAAAGCGTCTTCATGTATTTAAAATCTTTTTGCAATTTTAGTGATTAAATCTTTCATTTTAGTTTTTAAAAATTCCGGCTCCACAATTTCAGCATAGTCTGCAAAAGTAATCAGCCACCGGGGAAATCCTTCATCAATCCATTCTGTTTCAAAAGTCATTTCAATTCCTTTATCAGTTTCTTCTTCACTGATCAATCCGTAATAGCTTTTAGAATTCACCAGATACCCTATAATTTTTTTCTCAACCAGTAATTTTACTTTTGTTGTGGTTTTTGATGCAACTCTGCGGTGGTCATTGATTTTTCCATACTCCTGGGAAAATGGAATTTCAGTTTTGGAAATTTTCATAATCCTGTCGACTCTGAACTGCCTGAAATCTTTTCTCAGTGTACAAAATGCCATAATGTACCAGTAAGTGAATTCATAGAAAATTCCTACGGCTTCAATCGTACGGCTTGACACATTTGCATCAACACGCTGATATTCGATAGACAGCTGTTTTTTTTCAGCAATACTGTCCAGGATAATCGGAATAATATTTTTCACTGTATCATCTGATTTAGGACTGTAATCAAATATATCGATCTGGTTTTCAATATTCTGAATGAGACTTTTATCTGAATTTCTCAAGACAGAACGAAGTTTTTCCATAGCAGTCTGATAATGATTCCCTAAACTCTGGTGGGAAAATTTCTGCATGAGTTTTTCAGCCGTTATAAAACTTAACACTTCTTCCCTGCTAAACATTACAGGCGGAAGTTTATAGCCATCCATGAGTGAATAACCGCTTCCAGCTTCACCGATTATTGGAATTCCGGCATTTTCAAGGGTTTTGATATCACGGTAGATTGTCCTTACACTGACCTCAAACCTTCCTGCTAGATCCTGTGCTCTTACGAGAGGTTTAGACTGTAACTGCGTGAGAATTGCAGTAACCCTGTCGAGTTTTTTCAGATAATGATCCTGCATTAATTTTCTTTGTAGGTTTTTATTAAACGGCCAAGGTTCAGACTTCTTGCAGAAGCGTCAAAAATTTCCCTGTATGTCCCGTCCTTTTCAAAAAGTTCATCATGGGTTCCGCTTTCTACAACATGACCTTTTTTCATCACATAGATTTTATCTGAATCTAAAATCTGGGAAAGAGAATGAGAAATTATAACTACAGTCCTGCCTTCTTTAATGGCATCTAATGAATTTTTGATCTGTTCGGTTGCAATTGCATCAAGACTTGCCGTGGGCTCATCAAGAAAAATAATGGGTGGATTTTTTAAAAAAAGCCTTGCAATTGCAATTCTCTGCTGCTGTCCGCCTGAAAGCTGGGTAGCATCATGCCGGTATTTTTCTGGTAGATCTAAAATCTGTTCGTGGAGGTAAGCTTTTCTTGCAGCTTCTTCTATTTCTTCAAACCCTGCATTCATATTTCCATAACGGATATTATCTTCTATACTCCCCTGGAAAATATGGTTCTTCTGCAAAACAAGTCCCAGGTCGCCACGCAGGAAAGTATTATTGTATTGATTCAAATCAACTTTATCTAAACTTATTTCACCGGAATCCGGCAGATAAAATTTACAGAGAAGATTGATAACCGTTGATTTTCCGGCACCGCTTAATCCTACCAGAGCCGTTGTTTTCCCATTTTCAATGAACATGGAAATATCATTCAAGGCTTTCGTGCCATTCGGATAGGTAAAGTTGACATTTTTTAATTCAAAATTGCCGGTAATTTTATTTTCAACAAAAGTTCCGGTCGGCTCCTTTTCCTGATCAGCATTCAAAATATCAAAATATCCTTCGGCATAGATCATCGCATCGTTCATATCATCATAGATCCTGTGCAGCTGCCTGATTGGTGAAGAAACGTTACTGAAAAGCATAATGTGAAGCATAATGGCGCCGATGGTCATCTGCTGATCCAATACCAGATATACAGTAAGAAGGATAATTAAAACCACTCCAAACTGTTCAATAAAAGTTTTTAACCCGTCATAAATAAAATTGGTTTTCCTGGTAAACATCTGGCTGTCCATTAGTTTCATCTGTAGGTCATACTGTTTTTTACCCTCAAATTTTTCACGGACAAAACTTTTAATCACCATAATTGAGTTGATTAAATTTAAGAGTCCTGAAGTTTTCTGTTCTCTCTGATTTCTCAGCGTCCTTCTCACACCTCCCAGCTTTTTTGCCTGTAACGAACTGATATAAAAATAAACAGGAACAATGACTGTAGATACCAAACCCACGTACATATTCTGCATATACATGATAATCAATGCAATGAAAGCATTCGAAAACAGGGGAAGTATGTCAATAAAAAAGTTCTGAACCAATTTTGTCAAACTTTCGATTCCGCGGTCTATCCTGATCTGTAACTTTCCGGATTCATGATTTTCATCATTAAAATAGGCAACCCGGTATGTCAGAATTTTATCGATTGCAGATTGTGCCAGAACCGAACTGACTTTAATCCTGATTTTTTCACCATAAAATTTCTGTCCGAAATTGATAAAAATATTGAGCAGCTCTTTTCCCAATAAGATAATTGAAATGACAATGAGGATATGGATTCCCTGATTCATAGGATCAGGAAGATGGGTAAGTTTTGTTACTTCATCCACCGTATATTTAAGAACCAGAGGATTCACCTGTGCTGCCAGAGCGCCGATAAAAGTAAGAAATAAAGTACCATAAATCATCGGGCGGTACGGCTTTATAAAAGGAATCAGCTGTTTATAAATTCCAAATAGGGTAACTGTGCGGTTAAAAGGTTTTGCCATGAATTGGTTTTAAAGAAAAACGTACCGTTTCTGAGAGAAAAGGTACGTTTTATTATATTTCAGAGCAAATGATTTACTTTAAATTTAAACTTTATCCTTCATAAACATACGTTGTCAGATAATGCAATTCGGGCTTACCGGCTGCTTTTGATTCTGCTTCTGCCTGTTCCAGAGAATACTGTAAATTGATTTCCTTACGCTGAAAAACAAAAGAATTATTCGCATTTTTATCAACCACATCAGCAAAAATATGCTCAATTTCAGAATTGGCTAAAGAAGCAAAGCTGATGTCTTCAAAACCATACATCAGTCTCAAATCATCAAACTGAGCAAACTGATCATTAACAAAACTCTGAAGCTGAGATTTGGATTCAAAATTACCCGCCCAGATATTATATGCATAGGTCTTCTTACTTGGCTTGTCAAAAATACTCTGATAAACAAAGTTTTCTCCCAAGTATGCTTCTCTTACCTGCGGATCATTGGCCAGTTCTTCAGGAAGACCTTCTTTCAGGATCTTTCCTTCAAACATAATGTAGGTTTTGTTGGTAATTGCCAAAGTCTGCTGTACGTTGTGATCAGTGATCAGAATTCCGATGTTTTTATCGGTAAGGCTTCTGACGATTTTCTGAATATCTTCTACGGCGATCGGGTCTACTCCGGCAAAAGGCTCATCCAGTAAAATAAAACTTGGGCTGGTTGCAAGACATCTTGCGATTTCGGTTCTACGTCTTTCTCCACCTGAGAGCAGATCACCACGATTTTTTCTTACATGCTGTAATGAAAACTCTTCTATCAGTTCGTCACATTTGATCTGCTGCTCACGCTTTGAAAGTTTCGTCAGCTGCAGAACTCCCATGATATTATCCTCTACCGAAAGTTTTCTGAAAACAGAGGCCTCCTGAGCAAGATAACCGATTCCTTTCTGGGCCCGTCGGTACATTGCGTCAGTGGTGATCTCCTGTTTGTCAAGGAAAATCTTTCCGGAAGTCGGCTTTACCAAACCAACGATCATATAAAACGAAGTCGTTTTTCCTGCCCCGTTCGGACCCAGCAAACCAACAATTTCGCCCTGCTGAACCTCTACAGAAACACCTTTTACAACTTTTTTGGGACCGTATTCCTTGATTAAGTTTTCTCCTCGTAAAATCATAAGGCAAAGATAAAGTTTTTTTGAATTTAAATTTCAGATTAAAAAAACGGTTACGTCAGTTTTATGATATTTTAATAGACGAATATTAATTTTCAGTTATCTTAACAATTCTATGTAACGATATCATATTAGATGCTACTTATAAATAATAAAAATTTAAATTATGGAAAATTATGGCTATTCAAAATAAAACAACACACAACTGCAAAACAGTATTCCCTATAAATCGGAAAAGAAGATTCCTGCGGCACTTTTAGGTTTGCTGGTCGGTTGGTTAGCTTTGAACAAATTCTATTTAGGTTATACGAAAGAAGGCATTATTCAGATTGTCCTAAACATTGTTACCTGTGGAGTTGCTTCGATTATTCCGTTCATTGAAGGCATTTTATATTTATTCATGAGTGATGAACAATTTGACAATACTTATGTTCATAATAAAAAAGGCTGGCTTTAGGTTTAATAAATTTCAGCTTACTAGATTTGAACATTTTTTTTTCATAATTTTAAATGACCAATGACAATTTAATTTTTATGGAAAATAATCAACAGCTCACAGAACTTTTAGCTTTAGATCTTGGCATCAATCTGATCAACAGAAGACCTTACGCCAAGGAGGTTTTTAAATGGCAGGACATCGATCTTCTCCCTCATTCCTCCACAGACACGCTGCTCTGTGAAATTTACGAATGGAACGGCAGGAACTGGAGAACAACGAATAATAACCTGATAGGCTTTCTCTTTTCAGATATCCAGTTGGCAAAGGTTAAAGATCAGCTGGCACATGTTCCCAGACATGCAGCTCTGATCCCTGATTTTGAATTTACCAAAGAAAATATGATTGAATACGGGCTATCTCTCCCCTCTCTGTTCAATATCGGAATCAACGGAGATATTAACAGTGCCAAAAGTTTTTCCGTACGTGTCAACGGAGTAACAAAATCGAGAATTACAAACATTGATTCTCCGGGAATTGAGATTATGAGAAGTTATTCTGATTTCACGGATTCCCAATCGAAAACATACCGGAAAAACATCAAATTCAATTATCTGAGTACTTCCTTATTTTATGCAGAAAGTGTTGAGATTTTTCTTGAAAAAAATTCAGGTGTAAACGTGGATGTTAGTTTTCAGACGCAGAATGTCGAAGTGGAAGCGAAAGTTGATACCGATACCAAAAAACATTTTGTTTTAAAATACTCCGGAAATCAGGCTCCCTTTGCCGCAAAATTTATCAAAGGAAAAGATTTTAACATAATGTGATATATTTTTGCTAATTTAGTTTTTCACTAAAACAAGATTTTATCATGAAAAAATTAACAAGAAAAAGCCTAATGAAAATTAATGGTGGAAATATTAGATTTCCGGATGAAAATGGCAATTGTCAACCGGGATGGTATTTGTGCCCCTCAAATATCTGTGTGTATGATAAAGGTGGCCAGCAACCGATTGTACCGGGATCTCCTCATTATAATGCGTGTTTCGGATAGTAATTATTATTTAAAAAACAGAAAAGCACTTCAATCGAAGTGCTTTTCACATTTATCCTTATTTATGTAAGAGCATTGCAGCTTCTTTGGCAGCATAGGTAAAGATCATATCTGCTCCTGCCCTTTTAAAGCAGGTGAGACTTTCAATAATAGCTTTATCATTATCTAACCAGCCGTTTTGAGCCGCAGCTTTCAGCATGGCATATTCTCCACTGACATTATACACTGCAATCGGTAAATCAATGACTTCACGAACCTTTGCAACAATATCCAGATACGGAAGTCCCGGTTTGATCATAATAATATCAGCACCTTCCTCTACATCTTTAAATACTTCATTTAAAGCTTCACGGGAATTGTGAAAATCCATCTGATAGGTTTTTTTATCTTTTGGGATCTCCAGATCATCTTTAGGTGCACTGTCGAGAGCACTGCGGAAAGGTCCGTAAAACGAACTTGCATATTTGGCAGCATAGCTCAGAATTCCGACATCATGAAATCCACTCTGCTCCAAAGCTTCACGAATCGCCAAAACTCTGCCATCCATCATATCACTCGGTGCCACTATGTCTGCACCTGCTTCTGCATGTGACACTGACATTCTGGCCAAAGCATCATTGGTCGCATCATTTAAAATTTTTCCACCCTCTATGATCCCGTCATGACCGTAGATTGAGTACGGATCTAAAGCAACATCCGGCATAATGACCATTTCGGGAACAGCATCTTTTATAGCTCTGATGGTATTCTGCATCAAGCCGTTTTTATTCCATGCTTCTTTCCCCGTATTATCCTTTAAGTGATCTGAAACCTTCATATAAAGATTGACCGCTTTTACCCCCAAAGAAAATAATTCCTTACATTCTTTAACAGTCAGATCAATGCTTCGCCTGAAAATTCCGGGCATCGATGAAATTGCCTCTTCTTTATTTTCTCCTTCCATTACGAAAACCGGCATCACAAAATCGTCTGTAGAAAGACTGCACTCTCTAACCAATCCCCTCATAGATTCATTTACTCTCAATCTTCTGTTTCTCGAATATATCATTTTGGAATACTTTTTGAATAATTTATTGCAAATTTAATATAAGTTCTATAAATAACTGTTGCAGATGATTATAGAATTTATTATTTTTGTTAGTAATAATTATGCAAATAATACGTTAGATGAAAAAACTTTTACTTTTAATCATATTCACGGGCGCTTTTGTTGGTTTTTCCAACAATATCAAAGCACAGATCAAGGAGCCAACAGCGACATCTCAGAAATCTGACGATGGTGTTCTTACTGCATACCCGAATCCCGCAAAAGATTTTCTGGTGGTAAAAGCCAAGGATTCTTCTTTAAAAATCAAATCGGTTATTTTCTATTCTATATTGGGAACACAGGTGGCCAACTACAATGTCAATACGAACAAAGCTGAAATCAATATTGAAAAATTAAAACCCGGGAAATATCTGATCAGGTATATTCTCAGTGACAATACGCAAAAAGTTACTCAAATAGTAAAACAATAATACTTAAATCCTGATAATCATCAGGATTTTTTATTTTGGATTTATTCTGCTTCAATATTTCCGTAACTTTCGGATTATTTTTTATACTCATTATAAAAACAAATTCATGCTGAAAGCTGATCACATTACTAAAACCTACAATGCCGGAAAAAAAACAGCACTGGAAGATTTTAGCATTCACGTTCCCCAAGGAAGTATTTACGGTCTTCTCGGACCCAACGGAGCAGGTAAAACCTCGTTCATCCGTATCATCAACCAAATTACACAGGCAGATTCCGGGGATGTTTTCATTAACGGAGAAAAGCTGAATCCCAATCACATCAGGGATATCGGTTATATGCCCGAGGAAAGAGGTCTGTATAAAAACATGAGTGTCGGAGATCAGATTCTCTATTTCGGAGAACTGAAAGGAATGAAAAAAAATGACGCTCTCAATGAAGCAAAAAAATGGTTTGAAAAGCTGCATATTGATCAGTGGTGGAAAAAAAAGCTTTCTGAACTTTCCAAAGGGATGGCTCAGAAAATCCAGTTTGTAGTCACCGTACTACACAGACCCCATCTTTTGATTCTTGACGAGCCCTTTTCAGGTTTTGATCCGGTCAATGCTAATTTGATTAAAGATCAGATCATCGAACTTAAAAACAACGGAACCACTATTATTCTTTCTACCCACCGGATGGAAAGTGTGGAAGAAATGTGTGATTATGTAGCATTAATAGATAATTCTAAGAAAATTATCGACGGAAGAGTATTTGATGTAAGAGAAAAATTCAAGAAGAATATTTTTGGAATCACACTTTCTGATGTGAATAATGAACAGCTTCAAAATTTTCAGAACAAATATGAGATCTTCAATCTATCGGAACAGAACAATCTGATTTCGTTTGACCTTAAAAATACCGTCAATCAGAATGATATCCTTCTGGATCTTGTCCAGGCCGGAAAAGTAAGGTCATTTGACGAAAAGATCCCGAGTATGAATGAAGTATTTATCAATGCTGTTGGGGGTAGCCGCTCTTAAATTAAATACCTCCATAATACGACATCTTCATGCACAGACACTGATAAAATCAGAAGATCTAATTTTATAGTACACAACAACGGAATTTATCCATGAAAAATATTTTTTTAATTACCAAAAGAGAATTTCTTACTCAGGTTAAGAAAAAATCATTCATTCTCCTTACTTTACTCGCTCCTTTGATGATTGTTGTTTTCGGAGCAGTGATCGGACTGATGTTCAAAGCGAATGAATCCCACAATATCATCGAAGTGGTAGACAACAGCGGGCTTTTCAAAGGTCAGCTGAAATCTAACGATAAACTGGAATATATTTTTGTTCCGACAGCTGATGAAAAATCTAAAATCAAGAATCTGAAAGGCAATGAATCCTTAGATGGAATTCTTATCTTACCTCAGATCTCAGGTCAGAATTTTGATGACCTTGAAAAAAACACCAGGCTGGTTGTCAATACAAAAATTGGTCTTGATACCAAGCAGCAGATTATTTCTGACATCAGTAATGTGATTAAAAAGGAAAAAATCAAGCAATTGGGTATTGCTGAATCTCAGCTCAACAATCTTGACAAAAGTTTTGAACTGAAGACTATTAATGTTTCAGAAGACAATAAAGAGGATTCGGATCAGGCTTTCGGTGTAAAGACAGGCTTAAGTTTAGGATTAATGTATGTTACTTTTATGTTCATTATAATTTACGGAGTCCGTGTTATGAGAAGTGTTCTTGAGGAAAAAAATAACCGTGTAGTAGAAATTATCATCTCTTCTGTAAAACCTTTTGAACTGATGATGGGTAAAATTCTTGGTGTAACCATGGTGGCTCTTACACAGTTCATTATCTGGATTACGATGTCAGTAATCGGAGCTTTGGTATTGAATACAGGTTTTTCATCTGTTCAGAAAAATATACCGGGAGCTAATAATGAATTAACTGAAAAATTAGATATAGCCCAGATTGCGACACAGGTTTCTCACAGTTTACTGGATCTTAATTTTCCTTTAATCATTTTTGTATTTATTGTATTTTTTCTTTTGGGATACATTTTTTACAGTTCGATCTACGCAGCAATAGGCTCCGCAGTTGACAACGAAACGGAAACACAGCAATTTACTTTATTCGCTATTTTACCTTTAACTTTAGGAATGTACGGAAGCTTTTCTCTGATGAATAATCCTGACGGACCGTTAGGTTTCTGGTTATCCATTATTCCTTTCACATCACCCGTTGCCATGATTGCAAGGATACCGTACGGCGTTCCTGCTTGGCAGATCGCCTTATCTATATTCTTGCTTCTTGCCACAACTATATTTATGATTTTCCTGGCAGGAAAAATTTACAGGGTTGGAATTTTGATGTATGGAAACAAAGCAACACTTAAGGAGCTTTGGAAATGGATCAGAAGTTAATAGATTATCATTTTCATTAAAATTTTAAAAATTAGAGAAACTAATTATGGCTTGATTCACAAAATTGAAGCATCCTATTTTTTCAAATACAAAAACTCCCGAAATAATATTCCGGGAGTTTTTGTATTTTATGTTTAAATGAAAACTTCTTAATTAAAGATATAGCTTAAGCTTACACTCAAAACCTGCTCAGATTTCTTTTTAGCAGAGTTTGGATCTAATTTACTTTCATCCAAATCCGGATACGTATTAGATAATCCGAAATCATATTTTAAAGCAACTTCAAGTTGTCTTTTGTAGCTGTACCCAAGACCTGCACCAATGGCGAAGTTAAATGATTTAGCCTTTCCCAGCTGATCTGTTCTGTAGATTTCACGGGATTCGTTTTTAACTTTCTGGTCGATAAGGAAATTGAATCTGGGTCCGATCAACCCAAAGAATTCCGATTCAGCTTCTGAAAAATATCCTTTGAAGGAAACAGGAACGCTGATGTAGTTATTTGCATACATTGCATCATAACCTGCCAAGCCTTTAGCATCTTTATCTTTTCCGGATTCTCCTGCTCCATAATATACCACTTCCGGCTGAAGATAAAACTGATTGGAACTTCCCATTGGAATAAGTGCTAAAACACCTCCCTGAAAAGCATATCTCGCCCCTGAAGGATTGTGAGCATTTTTAACTCTTGAGTAGTTGGCACCTGCGGTAACACCAAATCTTGTACTGCTAAAATCAATCTGTGCGAAGGATAATGCAGAGAATGCTAAAGCAGATGTTAATAAAAGTTTTTTCATATGTACATTGTATTGTTTTTTAAAAATCATCCCGAATGACCGGGACAAATAATGTAATCGCCTTACTGCTCATTGCTGGCTTCCAGGTCAGTTAAGGCGATTTCATTTCATTTTATTGTTTAGGTAAATTATCCTAAAACTTTTGCAACGGTAACACCAATGTCAGCAGGGGAATCTACTACATTGATACCATTTTCTCTCATGATCTCCATTTTAGCCTGAGCTGTATCTTCGTCACCTCCTACGATGGCACCTGCATGCCCCATTGTTCTTCCTTTAGGAGCTGTCTGTCCTGCGATGAAACCAACAACCGGTTTTGTAGAACCGCTGGCTTTATACCATCTTGCAGCTTCTGCTTCAAGACCACCACCGATTTCTCCGATCATTACAACCGCTTCAGTTTCCGGGTCGTTGATGAATAATTCCAATGCTTCTCTCGTTGTTGTTCCAATAATTGGATCACCACCGATTCCGATTGCAGTAGAAACACCATAACCTGCTTTTACAACCTGGTCAGCAGCCTCATAGGTCAGAGTTCCTGATTTTGAGACAATACCTACTTTACCTTTTTTGAAAACGAAACCTGGCATAATACCAATTTTAGCTTCATCAGAAGTGATGATTCCCGGACAGTTTGGACCGATCAATCTGCATTCTCTGTCAGCGATATAAGATTTTACCTTTACCATGTCTGCAACAGGAATACCTTCAGTAATACATACGATTACTTTGATCCCCGCCTCCGCAGCTTCCATAATTGCATCTGCAGCAAATGCTGGCGGTACAAAGATGATACTTACATTAGCTCCTGCCTTGGCAACAGCATCAGCAACGGTATTAAATACCGGTTTTCCAAGGTGCTCGCTTCCTCCCTTTCCAGGAGTAACACCGCCTACTACGTTCGTTCCGTACTCGATCATCTGACCTGCATGGAAAGTACCTTCGTTACCTGTAAAACCTTGTACAATTACTTTAGAATCTTTGTTTACTAAAATTGACATTTTATTGTTGTTTTAATTTATTTTTTAATTACTTATTAATGCTTACAAATTTACTTATTTTTCTTTGATTTTAGATAAAACCCCGGCAAATTGTTACTCAAGATTTCTCAACTTTATCTCTTTTTTAAGATAAGTTTTATAATCTTCCGCAAACATTCCAATGTAAGTTCCTTTTTTTAAATCCCTGTTTACACCCGTTTTACCGAGCAGTACAGATCCCCTTTCAATCGTGTTTCCTGAAGCGATACCGACCTGTCCCCACAAAGTAACCTCATCACCAATCATACAACATCCGGCGATACCGACCTGAGAAGCAATTAAACATTTTTTTCCAATAACGGTATCATGACCAATCTGAATCTGATTATCCAGTACTGAACCTTCACCGATGATGGTAGAATCAGTGACCCCTCTGTCGATGGTACAGCCGTTTCCTATTTCTACATGATTCCCGATGACAACATTTCCTACCGAAATCAAGCGGTCAAAATTACCGTTTGATTTTCTGTAATAGAATGCATCACCTCCCAAAACTGTATTGGACTGAATGATCACATTGTCGCCAATCACTGTACGATCTCCAATCACAACATTAGGAAAAATGACTGTATTTTTCCCGATCGTGATATTATTTCCAAGAACTGCTGAAGGATGTATTTTTGTCCCTTCCCCTATTTCAACATCATGAAGGGTTTCCGTGAAATTATAGATTTTGGTAAAATGGGTATTGATCTTATTGAAATCCGCAAATGGATCTTCAGAAATCAACAGTGCTTTTCCTTCCGGGCATTCTACTTCCTTATCGATCAGGATGACAGTTGCTTCGGAATTTAAAGCTTTATCGTAATATTTCGGATGATTGACAAATACAATTTCACCGGATTTTACTCTGTGAATTTCATTTGTCCCTGAAACCTGAAAATCTTCGGAACCTACAAATCTCGCTCCGATAAGATCTGCAATTGTTTTTAGTTTTTGTGGATGATGAAAAGTCATATATATTTATATTAAAAAAGGATGAACTACTTACATCAGTTCATCCTTATATTAATTAATTTTCACTAAATAAATATTGTAAATAAATAGTATTACACATATTATAAATACAATGAGTAAATTTTTGCGAATATTTTTTGTGTATTCCTTATCTATAAAATAAAGCAAAATCCAGCCAAAGAAACAGATGATAGCTGTAAAATCTCTGATGTACTGGAAGGTTTGCATTATCGGTAAAAAATTATTTTACTCTTTCTAAGTAAGATCCGTCTTCGGTGCTCACTTTGATTCTGTCACCAGGTTCGATAAATAAAGGAACCATTACTCTTGCTCCTGTTTCAACGATCGCATTTTTCAGTGCGTTGGTCGCTGTGTTTCCTTTTACACCCGGATCAGCTTCAGTAACTTCCAAATATACTGACTGTGGCAATTCTGCAGAAAGAGGAGTTTCATCAGCTTCCTTCAAAATGATGGTTACTTCTTCACCCGCTTTCATCAGCTGAGAATTTTCAATCATTTCTTTATCAAGATATAATTGAGAAAAATCTTCATTATTCATAAAATGAAAACCGTTCTCATCATCATAAAGATATTGGAATTTTCTGGTAATTACTTTTACTTCATCAATTTTATGACCTGCAGAAAAAGTATTGTCGAGAACTTTTCCGTTGGTTACTGATTTTAGTTTCGTTCTTACGAAAGCAGGTCCTTTACCCGGTTTTACGTGAAGAAACTCGATTACTTTGAAAATATCATTGCTGAATTCAATACAGAGACCTTTTCTTATATCGTTACTTGTTGCCATACTTTTGGTTTAAAGTTTCAGGATTAAAATGTAAGTTTTAATCCCGGTTTTTATAGTTAATTATTTTTTATTTATACTCGACTTTCGATGATTACTCCTTTCCTGTTCCATATCCTTTAACGATACCTCTTGGAGAGTTTTGGATAAACTGGAGAATTTCATCTCTTTCAGCGGTTGGAAGCATTTCTTTTTCGATGTGCGAAACTGCCTGGGAAACATTCATTTTCATCTGGAAGATTGCTCTGTAAATTTTCTGGATTTCAAAGATTTTATCATTGGTAAAACCTCTTCTTCTCAGACCTACCGAATTGATTCCTGCATAAGACATAGGTTCACGTGCTACTTTCACATAAGGCGGAATGTCTTTTCTCACCAAAGTACCTCCTGAAATCATCACATGCTTACCGATTTTACCGAACTGGTGTACAGCACTTAAGCCGCCCATTACTGTAAAATCACCAATTTCCACATGACCGGCAATTCCACATCCGTTAACGATGATTACATGATCACCAATCACACAGTCATGCGCAATATGAGAGGTTGCCATAATCAGACAGTTGTTTCCGATCTTTGTAAAACCTAAAGCTTTTGTTCCTCTGTTTACGGTAACACATTCTCTGATGGTTGTTTCATCACCAATAATTGTCTGAGTGTCTTCTCCATCAAATTTCAGATCCTGCGGAATGGCGGAAATAACAGTTCCGGGAAAGATCCTGCAGTTTTTTCCGATTCTTGCTCCATCCATAATAGTCACATTAGAACCGATCCAGGTACCTTCCCCTATTTCTACATCCCCTGCAATGGTAGTGAATGGTTCTACAACTACATTTTTACTGATTTTTGCTCGTTTATCAACGGCGGCTAATTGATGAATCATCTACTCAACTTTATTTTTTGCAACCTGAGCCATCAGCTCAGCTTCTACAGCTATGGTATCACCAACATATCCGTACCCCTGCATGTGCACGATACCTCTTCTGATTGGTTCAATCAATTCAATTTTAAAAATCATTGTATCTCCCGGAACTACTTTTCTCTTGAATTTTACTTTATCCATTTTTATGAAATAAGTAGAATAGTTTTCAGGATCCGGTACACTTGCCAGAACAAGAATACCTCCGGTCTGTGCCAGCGCCTCAACCTGTAAAACTCCCGGCATTACCGGCTCTTTCGGAAAGTGACCAACAAAGAAAGGTTCGTTCATGGTTACATTCTTGAGACCTACTACATGAGAATCTGATAATTCAAGAATCTTGTCTATTAATAAAAACGGAGGTCTGTGAGGCATTAATCTCATGATTCCGTTAATATCGAAAACAGGTTCTTTATTCAGATCAAAATCCGGTACGTTTTTCTTTTTCTGCAATTTCCACTGACGGTTCAGTTTTTTTGCAAACTGGGTATTTACAAAATGTCCGGGTTTGTTGGCAATAATCTTTCCCTTTATTTTCACTCCACACAGTGCCAGATCACCAATTACATCAAGTAACTTGTGTCTTGCGGCTTCGTTAGGATAATTTAATGTCAGATTATCAAGGATACCGTTGGGTCTGATCGCAACGTGATCTTTACCAAAGGCTTTCTTTAATTTTTCTGTTGTTTCAACAGTAAGATCTTTATCAACATATACAATCGCATTAGAAATATCTCCCCCTTTGATCAAACCGTGATCAAGAAGCATTTCCAGTTCATGTAAAAAACTGAATGTTCTTGCTGAAGAAATTTCTTCTTTAAATTCTGAAATATTTTTCAGGGTAGCATTCTGAGTTCCTAACACCTTAGTCCCAAAATCTACCATTGTTGTAATTTCGTAATTATCTGAAGGGATAATTGTAATTTCTGAACCGGTTGCAGGATCACTGTAGCTCAATACTTCTTTCACTACCAAATATTCTCTGGCTGTCTTCTGTTCTACAATCCCTACACTTTCGATGGCCTCAACGAAAAATTTGGAAGATCCGTCTAAGATCGGAGGTTCTGAAGCATCCATCTCCAGATAAGCATTGTCGATATCGCAACCCACTAAAGCCGCTAAAAGATGCTCACAGGTATTGATTTTCACGCCAAGCTTTTCCAGGGTAGTGCCTCTTTCAGTGGCGACAACGTAATTGACATCAGCTTCAACCTGAGGATGACCCTCCAAATCTGTTCTGACGAAGATAAAACCCGTATTTTCTTTGGCAGGTTTGATGGTTAATTTTACTTCTTTACCAGTATGAAGGCCAATTCCGGATAGAGTTACTTCTTCCTGAAGTGTTTTTTGCATATCACTCATTAGTCTGATCTTTTGAGTTATTCTCAAGATTATTTATTCTTTTTACGAGCTCAGGAAGATTCCTGAAATGAACGTAGCTTCTAAGATAGTCATTATAACTGATTGCAGGGGAGCCATATAAAGTCTCTCTGTCATTTACATGAGAAGTTACTCCGCTCTGGGCCTGAATTTTCACCTGATTTCCGATTTTGATGTGTCCTACAATTCCTACCTGACCGCCAATCTGATTCCAGTCTCCGACGATTGTGGAACCTGCAATTCCGGTCTGTGAGGCAATTACGTTATTCTGCCCGATTTTTACATTATGGGCAATCTGAATAAGATTATCAATTTTAGTTCCTTTGCCAATCGTAGTTGAGCCAATTGTTGCCCGGTCAATACTGCAGTTCGAGCCAATTTCAACATCATCCTCGATGATTACATTGCCCAGCTGAGGTATTTTTTTAAAGCCTTCCGCAGTTGGCTGAAAACCAAAACCGTCACCACCGATCACCGTATTGGAATGAATGATACAGTTATCTCCAATAATACAGTAGTCATAAATTCTGGCTCCACTGTCTATTTTACAGTTTTTGCCGATTTTTACTCCTTTACCGATATAAACCTGTGGATAAATCTGTGACCCTTCTCCAATTTTAGCTTTTTCAGATATATAAGTGAATGCTCCGACATATGCCCTATCACCTACCACAGCAGTATCGTGGATAGAAGCACCATCTTCAACACCCTCTTTTCTTCCCTGCATTTCCTGATATAAATTCATTAGAACCTGAAATGAAAGGTAGGCATCTTTTACAGCAATGATGGTCTGTCTGTAAGTATCTTTGGTTAAAATATTTTCCGAAACAATAAGTACGGAACATTCTGAAGTTTCTAAATGGTGAGAAAAACGCTCCTGGGCAATAAAAGAAAGATGCCCGGTTTCCCCACTTTCAATAGGTGAAACCCCTGTTATAAGTGCATTTTCATCACCTATAATTTTTCCGTCAATAAAACTCGCAATTTGCGAAGCTGTGAATTCCATATTCTGCAAAGATAACAAATTCTATTATTCACCAACATTTTTTAGTTTATGGAATATCGATTTTAATATTCTTTAAGAATTCAAAGCTGTTATTGTCTTGGAAAAGTAAGAATATATCGGGTGGTTTTATTGGTAATCAGACCTGATAAAAGCTGGTCTTCTGATTCATCCAGTCTAAGGATTTTTCCATTTTTCTGTAATAAATAAATGGGCTGTTTATCTGTATTGTAAGGCAAAAGACTCCGTTCAATCTCGTGTACAAGTTCGTGAGCATTGGTTATCCCTAAAAATTCATTCGTACTTTTTATTTTTTCTTCAATAAATCCCGGATCAAAAGGCTGGGAAGAAATGATGGTCTTAGGAAGGTTTCTCTGAATTACACACTGACACCAATAGGACAGAATAAAATCGTCGGCAGTCTGCCATAATTTCATGGCATGAATAATATCATTATCATCCATTTGGGTAAATCTGAGGATATCTTCTTCACTTTCTCCGCTTTTTTCACGATTCAGAAAGTACTTCAGATTCTCAGTTGCAGGTAAATCTATTCCCTGTGAAGCCAGGTATTTTGCTCTTTCTAAAATTTTAACGAGAATAAATTCTGCCAATGCCGATGTTTTGTGATAATATACCTGCCAGTACATAAACATTCTTGCCGTCAGGAAATTTTCAATAGAATAAACTCCTTTGGCGTCAATGACCAATTCTTCTTCACAGACATTCATCATTGAAATAATTCTTTGGGTATTAACATTCCCTTCCGAAACGCCCGTGAAAAAGCTGTCTCTTTTCAGATAATCCAGACGGTCAACATCTAACTGTGAACTTATTAACTGATTGAAAAACTTACGGTGATATTTGCCCTGAAACATTTCGATTGCCGTTGATAATTCTCCGTTAAACTCATCATTCAATCGGTTCATTAAGAGCAACGACAGATTTTCGTGATGCCAGTCATTCATCAACCTGTTTTCCAAAGCATGCGAAAAAGGTCCGTGACCGATATCGTGCATTAAAATGGCCAGCATAGCTCCTTTTTCTTCTTCTTCAGAAATCCTAATCCCTTTCTGTTTTAGTGTTTCCAGAGCGGTAAACATCAGATGCATGGCTCCTAATGCATGATGGAATCTTGTATGGGTAGCACCCGGAAAAATTAAATTTAAAAGTCCGGTCTGCGAAATCCTTCTCAATCTCTGAAAATAGGGATGTTCGATAATATCAAATAAAATCTCATGAGGAATTCTGATGAAACCGTGAACAGGATCGTTGATAATTTTAAGTTTATTTTGCATAGAAATACACTGTGATAACTGCAAAATTAAGGTATTAAAGTCAATTCTACGAAAATTGTAAAATTTATCGAATGAATTTTCCTTAATAATGCTTTAAACAGTGAAGTTTTGCAGTATCTTCATACCACATATTATAAATATGAAAGAGTCAGAATTCTTTAACTAAGATTTAACTTTTAGGTGAGTCAATTTGGCTTTTGTTAAAGCCTTTTGGTCACAGTTTTGATACAATAATAACAGAAAATAAAACTTTTATGTCAGAAAAAATATTATGGATCGATGATGAAATAGATTTACTCAAACCTCATATCGTATTTTTGGAAAAGAAGGGTTATCATGTAACTCCTGTCAATAATGTAAATGAGGCTTTGGAACTGATGGATTCAGAAAAATTTGCATTGACACTTATTGACGAAAACATGCCGGGGATCTCCGGCCTGGAGGCTATTCCGATGATCAAAGAAAAAGACAGTTCTCTGAAAATTGTGATGGTCACCAAAAGTGAGGAAGAACATATTATGGAAGAAGCAATCGGCTCTCAGATTGCAGATTATATTTTAAAGCCGGTCAATCCTAATCAGATCTTATTATCCCTAAAGAAAAACCTTCAGCAGGATAATCTTGTTGAGCAAAAAACAATTCTTCAGTATCAGCAGGAATTCAGAAACCTTTCGATGGAGCTTTCCTATTTAAGAACCTACCAGGATTGGGCTGAATATTATAAAAAGATTGTTAACTGGGAACTTAAATTCGACAAAGTTGCTGATAACGAATTTGCTGATCTGCTGCAGTCTCAAAAAGAGGAAGCCAATATTCAGTTTGCGAAATTTATTGAAAACAATTATGAAGACTGGCTTAATGGTAATGATAAGCCCTTAATGAGCCATACCCTATTCAGGGATAAGGTAAAACCGGAAGTTGAAAAAGACAAAGTCCTCTTGCTTATGGTTGATAACCTGCGATATGATCAGTGGAAAGTGATTGAACCTCTGTTTACAAAATATTACAATAAAGTTTCGGAGGATTATTATTACAGCATTCTTCCAACAGCGACTCAATATGCAAGGAATTCCTTCTTTGCAGGGATGCTTCCATCAGAAATCGAAAAGCGTTTCCCTGACAAATGGTTTAACGATAATGAAGAAGGAAACAAGAATGAATTTGAAAGGGATTTCCTTGAAGATCAGATGAAAAGAATTGGTTTAAATTCTAAATCAATGAAATACCTGAAAGTGTTGAATGCAGATTTCGAGAAAAAAATCTACGAAGATTTTAATCAGCACAAAAACAATGATCTTTTGGTGATTGTTTACAACTTTATTGATATACTTTCTCACGCTAAAACAGATAATCATATTGTTGATCAGTTAATCAGAGATGATAAGACTTTCCGATCATTAACATCCAACTGGTTTGAGAATTCATCATTAATCAAAATTATTAAATTGGCAGCAGAAAGCGGATTTAAATTGGTGATTACCACAGATCACGGAACTGTTTATGTGAAAAAACCGAGCCGTGTTGTAGGTGACAGAGAGACCTCGACCAACATCCGTTATAAAACAGGAAAAAGTTTAACCTATGACGATAAGGATGTCTGGGCAGTAACAAATCCTGAAAAGATATTTTTACCTAAAGGAAATTTAAGTTCAAAATATATTTTTGCAAAGAACAATACATTTTTAGCATATCCTAAAAATTACAATCATTTTGTCAATTATTATAAAGAGACTTATCAGCATGGTGGAATTTCTTTAGAGGAATGTATCATTCCGATAAGCATTTTAGAACCTAAATAGTTTTTCATAGTTATTATTTTGGGTCCGGGCGGTAAAAATTCAGTTTTACCGCCCGAATTTTTTTATTGACACTTCTTATCAACTGATCTTAAGTCTCTGCATACAAAAAAACTCATATCCGTGATAGGAAAAAGTATATCTTAGTACGATTACTGATTTTGAATCTGATCATAATACTCAATCATCATTTTCCTCCGGTCATTTCTTTTGTTATTTTTGTACTCTACAATCAAAATCTATTTTACTTTAATTCACACAATTTTAATGAGATTAATCACGTACAATGTCAACGGAATAAGAGCAGCCTTTACGAAAGATTTTTTAGGCTGGCTCAAAACTGCTGATCCTGATATTATCTGTATACAGGAGAGCAAAGCAGGAAACGATCAGATTGACATCGAAAGCTTAGAAAAAATCGGTTATCACAGTTACTGGCACTCAGCAGTTAAAAAAGGATACAGTGGTGTCGGCATTGCCTCAAAAATCCAGCCTCTTCATATTGAATATGGATGTGGAATAGAGAGCTATGATAATGAAGGAAGAATTATTCGTGCAGATTTTGAAGGCTATTCTGTGATTTCAGTTTATGTTCCTTCGGCATCCAATATAGAAAGACTGGAATTTAAAATGCAGTTCTGCCACGATTTTTTAGAATACATTAAAAATTTAAAGAAAGAGATTCCGAATCTTATTATATCGGGTGATTTTAATATCTGCCACCAAGCCATTGATATTCATAACCCGGTTGGTTTAAAAAACACTTCAGGCTTTTTACCAATGGAAAGAGAATGGATGACCAATTTCATCAATGAATGCGAACTGATAGACAGCTTCAGACATTTCAATAACGAGCCCGGCAACTATACCTGGTGGAGTTACAGGCAAAATTCGAGAGCCAATAATAAGGGCTGGCGACTGGATTATAATTTCGCATCTTATTCTTTGAAAGATAAACTCTCAAGGGCTGTTATATTGAAGGAAGCGGTACATTCTGATCACTGCCCTGCAATGATTGAAGTCAACCTCTAAAAACAATAAAGCCAGCTGAATCAGCTGGCTTTATTTTAATTTTAAGAATCGTATTACATTTAATCGACAATTTCGTACTCTACCGGGATAATACCTTTCTGTATTCCCCCAATCTCATCGAACGCTGCTTTAGACATATCTAATGCTCTTGATGAATGAAAAGGTCCTCTGTCATTAATCGTTACAATTACCTCTTCTCCATTATTCAGATTGGTTACCTTAATTTCGGTTCCAAAAGGAAGCGTTCTGTGTGCTGCAGTCAGTTTTGAATTATTAAAAACTTCTCCGCTTGCTGTTTTTTTACCATTAAACTTGTCGTGGTAATACGACGCATAACTTGTTTTCTTCGCATCTTCGGCATTATTCTTGAAAGAATAAATACCTAGTGTTGAAATCATCATTATGATTACGAGAATGAATCTTTTCATCATTTTGAATTACTTTTATTGTTTGACAGGGCAAAAGTATACTGAAAGTTTTTACTCACCTATTTTAATTGTTAACAAACCTTAATAAAAGATTAAAAATATCTTAAAATTTACTCTAATTACCTATCAATAGGGCATTTAGAAGGCCATGTTAAAAAACGTTAAAATTACGGGGTAAAAGTTAACATAATTAACTGCTTTAAGTGTCTTCAAAAGCGATATTAATTTTTAAATAACTGATAATCAAACATTTAATTAATTCTATTTTTGCTAAAATTCGCATTATATTCACTAATTATTCAGCAAAATTTATTATCACCAGATCAGATAGAGATTAAAAACAGATCTGAAATCATGTATTTATTTCACACACTTCATCAATTTATATGATTAAGCTATTGTCACTTTTCAATTAAAAAGAAATATTGTTTGAATGGACTACAAAGAAAATTTTAATGAAATTAAAATTAACTGAATTTTATACGATACTGGCACTTTCTTAATTGGCAAAATCCACTTACCATTTTTTATTTTTATTTTACTATTCAAATAACTCAGATCAGGAATATGACAACATCTCTTTCACAGATACAGCATATGCAACAAAAAACCAATGACTTGATCATTGGTTTTTATTTTTGTTTAAAATATCTATTCCTATATCAATTCACCATACAAATCAAACTCCTCTGCAGAGGTTATTTTTACGTTGGCAAACTCACCGATTGAAATGTAAGTATTGTCAGCAGCAACTAAAACAGTGTTATCAACATCAGGAGAATCATATTCTGTTCTTCCAACAAAGTAGTTTCCTTCTTTCCTGTCAAAGACACATTTGTAAATTTCACCAATCTTCTTTTGATTTTTTTCCCATGAAATCTGTGACTGCAACTCCATGATCTCTTCCACTCTTGCTTCTTTCACTTCCTGTGGAATATCATCTTCCAGAACATAAGCTCCTGTATTTTCTTCATGAGAATATGTAAAGCAGCCTAATCTGTCAAATTTCTGAGCTTTTACCCACTCTTTCAATTCATTAAATCTTTCTTCGGTTTCACCAGGGTATCCAACAATCAATGTAGTTCGTATTGCCATATCAGGCACTTTTTCTCTGAATTTATCTAATAAAGCATTTGTTTTTTCGTGCGTTGTCCCACGTTTCATAGATTTCAGAAGATCAGAATTGATATGCTGAAGCGGTATGTCGATGTAATTACAAACTTTCGGCTCTTCTCTGATGATATCCAAAACATCTTCCGGAAAGCCACTTGGGAAAGCATAATGAAGTCGAATCCACTCAATTCCTTCAACTTTAACCAATTCTTTTAAAAGTTCACCTAACGCTCTTTTTTTATAGATATCCAATCCGTAATACGTGAGATCCTGAGCGATCAGGATTAATTCCTTCACTCCGACCTTTGCCAGTTTCTGCGCTTCTTTTATCAGTTTTTCAATGGGAGTAGAAACATGCCCTCCTCTCATCAGAGGAATAGCACAAAATGAGCAGGGCCTGTCGCAGCCTTCAGAAATCTTAAGATATGCGTAATGTTTTGGAGTCGTAGTTAATCGCTCTCCTACCAGCTCATGTTTGTAATCTGCCCCTAAATGCTTCAGCAAAATCGGCAGGTCCCTGGTTCCGAAATACTGATCTACATCGGGAATTTCTTTAATCAAATCCGGCTTATATCTCTCAGAAAGACAGCCAGTAACAAAAACCTTTTCTACTTCTCCCCTGTTTTTTGCTTCCACATAATCCAGAATCGTATTGATTGATTCTTCTTTGGCATTATCAATAAATCCGCAGGTATTGATCACAACAATATCTCCTCTGTCCTCGTGAACGACCTCTTTACCATTGGCTTTAAGCTGGCTCATCAGAACTTCTGAATCGTAAACATTCTTAGAGCACCCAAGGGTTACAATATTAATTTTTTTCTTTCCTACAGATTTTGTACGCATCTTTCTATTTTGAGTCTGCAAAGATACAAAATATAAATCTGTATCTTTAACATATAAAAACCACTTATCTTTAAGTGGTTATGAGTAAATCCTTAAAAATTCTCGTCTTTAAAAGAAGGTGAATTCTGGTCCTTATCTGAAAGAATCATATCTTCCTCTTTCAGTTTCCAGTCTATCCCGAGATCCTCATCATTGTACTTTACACTTCCTTCAGATTCTTTATGGTAAAAATTATCACATTTGTAAGAAAAAACTGCAGTCTCGCTGATGACAGAAAAGCCATGACCAAAACCTCTGGGAACATATAATTGTAATTTATTTTCAGCTGTAAGTTCTATTCCGAACCACTTTCCGAAAGTTGGAGAATCTTCTCTAAGGTCCACTGCAACATCCCAAACTTTTCCTTCAAGACATGAAACTAGTTTTGCCTGAGCATATTCATCTTTTTGCAGATGCAAACCCCTCAAAACACCATAAGAGGACTTCGAAATATTATCCTGAACAAAATGCCCATTCATTCCGGTAAGCTCTTCAAATTTTTTCTCGTTATATTTTTCAAAGAAATAACCTCTGTCGTCTTCGAAAATAGTGGGCTCAATAATGTAGCAATCCTTGAGTGGAGTTTTTTTTATATTCATAATTCAAAAAATACTTAATAGTTAAAGATAAATACATCTCCCGGTAAAATAGTAGATTTATATTTTTTAGATGCAAGAAGTGGTCTTGCTCTTCCTGAAGCGTTATCTATCATTTTCATTTTTTTTTGTAATTTGTAGTCTAGTATAAGATTATCTACTAATGATTTATTCTGAATTATTATAAATTTACTTTTACTATTTGACATCATCGATAGTATAGCGTTTTTACCGTTTGTTGAAAAATAGGTAAATCCTTTTGGTGCAGAGACTAATTTTGATGTTCCTTTCGGGGTTTCGCTTCCGGTATGAAAAACATGATCAACAGTAGCGCCATAAAAAACCCAGGCTAATCTCTGAATTTGTTGATTGACTGCTTTAACAATATTGTACGTTGGTGTGGGCTTACCTTGATCATCTACAATTGAATAACTATATTTTTCCTTAACCCAATTACTTTCATACGTAAGTGTCCAGTAGGTAAAATACTGCAGACCCTGAGCTCCATAAAGTAAATTTCCAAATTGCTGTAATTTCAGGCCCTGCAATGTTGGTTGCAAGTAATTGTAATGAATGGTTGAGCACGCAAATGCCCAAAAATCTATTTTATTTTGCATGCTGATCATCCTTACATCTTCCAGATTTTTATACCAGTCACTTCTAACTGTATTATTTACAACTGGATAATAATCAAAGGATAGGAAACTGGCAGGAACTTGTTTAACAAACATTCTTAAATAGTTCTCATAAGTAAGTCCGTTCAGCGCTTGATCACTTGCATAATTTGGGAATAAATTGACATAAAAAACATGCTTGGAATCGTAGATTTTAATTTTACGAATTATATCTTTAATGTCATTGAACATTGATGGGGTGGGCTCATCAACAATGCAATATCCATATAATGCGGGGTGATCTCTTAGTAACTTAATCGTGTTTTCTGTATCATTAAATAATGAAGGAACCTTAATAATTAGTTGTGCCCCGGCAGATTGAGCTGCGTCCAATGCTTTTAAAACTTCTTCATTATTATTATAAAGAGTATAACATATATCAATTCCTGCATTTTTCATGGTTACAAACTGTTCTTTTGTAGAATAGGTTCCAGGAGGAACTCCATGAAATGCAAAAATCGGAATATGCTTAGATTGCGAAAAAACTATTTTACCAAAACATATTATAGTAATTATCACAATTTTTTTAATCATAATCATACATATCAAAATAATTTAAAATTTAATTACTATTCAGAGTAACCAATACTTTGACTGTCCGCACTAATATTTTAATATCAAGTAAAGCAGAATAGTTTTTTATGTAATACAGATCATATTCTAATTTTTTGAGATTATCGTCAGGAGTAGCTTTCGGAAGATTAACCTGAGCCCAGCCCGTAATTCCAGGTTTTACTAAATGTCTCAAATCAAAATATGAGTTTTCTGAAACTGACTTTTCAACATATTTCTGCTGTTCTGGTCTGGGACCAATTAAACTCATATTTCCGTTTAATACGTTAAAAAGCTGTGGTAACTCATCAATCTTTGTAGTTCTAAGAAATTTACCTACCGAAAGAAGTCGATCATCATCATTTTTCGTGTAGTCACCATTGTGAATCATTTTCATTGTTCTCAATTTGTAAATTCTGAATTTTTTTGAGTTTTTACCAACTCTTTCTTGTGAAAACAATACCTTACCTGGAGAATTGAAAAATACGATCAGAGATCCCATAATAATTACGGGAAAAGCGAAAGGTAGCAAAATTAACGACACTGATAAATCTACAAATCTTTTAAGAAAAAAATCAGTCTTTTCTAATCCTATTGAAAAAACATCATCTGCTAAATATTCATTAGCATTAAGCTTTACCAAAGGAATTCTTCCATTAATTCTTTCATAAAATTCATGTACTTCAAAAACCTTTATTCCTTGAAGTTTTGCCTCGACAATTTCATTTGTCACCTTTTCCGGAAGATGATTTAGTGCTGAAGTCTCGATGATAATAGTTTTTACATTTAGTTTTCTAATATATTCAAAAATACTTTTATGATTATTTTCGGAATTGAAAAAAACTGATTTGTGAGATTTTGTAAAATTCTCTTCTTCTAAAATTTTTAGTGTGATATTACTAATATTAATAAAAAGATATCTCTCTTTATAGCTAGAAAGATTTAGATATTTCTTCATGCTGCTGTGTTTCTCATGATAAATTTATTGCAGAATCAAGTTAGCAATAAATATTTATTTTATAAATCTTTAACCAAAATACTGATTAGCTTTCGCAAACAACCTTTTATAAGTATAATAAAATGGTACCTTTATATTATGTTTTTTGAATGCATCAATAATTTCCATATTACCCTTTTTTATGTTTGAAAAACTTCGATTGGATTCTCCTCCTAATCTCATTTTTAGTATAATCTGTTGAAGATAATATGATGATATATTATTTTTTTCTAAAAATCTCAACATAAGTTCAAAATCTGATGCAATTTTATATTTCAAGTCAAAAACTCCAAACTTATTGTATATTTCTCTTTTTACAAAAAATGTCGGATGTGCCGGATGCCAACCTGTAGAAAATGGAGCCTTCTTACCTGTTATCCATTTTCTTATAATTTTGTCGGTATCATATTCTTTTACATAAAATAAATCTGCAAATACAGAATCAACATTGTTATTCTTGAAACAATCTACAATATTTTCAATCACATTGTTAGAAATGTAGATATCATCTGAATTTAATAATCCAACGACCTCTCCTGTTGTTTTATCAATGCCCTTATTCATTGCGTCGTAGATACCCTGATCTTTCTCACTTATCCAATGCATTCTGCCGTTGAATAGCGGTTCATAAGATTTAATAATATCTAAGGTCCGGTCTGTTGATCCTCCATCTATAATGACGTATTCGATATTTGAATATGTTTGGTTCAATATAGATTCAATAGCTGTTCTGATATGTTTTTCACTATTCCAGCAGACCGTGATAATACTAACTTTCATAATTACTAATTTTTAAGTAGAAACTTTTGAAACACTATCCCCTACTTGATTTGCAATCCATTGATATGTTTTTTCCATACCTACTCTAAGTGGTTGAGAAACTTCCCAACCTATCTTTTGTCTGTAAAGAGTATTATGCGAATTTCTTCCTTTTACTCCTAAAGGGCATTTGAAACCATATTTATCAAAAAAATCCTTTCCTTCCAGATTATTAATTTTCAGGTTTTTACTGGATATATTTATGGCCATCAATGCCAATTCATTTATAGATACCATTTCTTCGCTCCCTATATTAACAGGATCAGTAAAATCAGAATCCATTAATTTCAGCACAGCTTCTATGCATTCATCAATGTATAAGAATGATCTAGTTTGTAAACCATTTCCCCAAACCTCAATCTGACCGTTATCATTTTCCTCGGCTACTTTTCGGCACATTGCTGCGGGTGACTTTTCTTTTCCTCCTTTCCATGTTCCCTGGGGTCCAAAAATATTATGAAATCTTGCGATTCTAACATTTAATTTATAATTTCTGTTATATGAAAGAAACAATCTTTCTGAGAAAAGCTTTTCCCACCCATACTCTGAATCGGGGTTGGCAGGATACGCCGAACTCTCCTCACAGTTAGGATTATCGGAATCTAATTGATTGTGCTCAGGATACATACATGCTGAAGAAGAGTAAAAAACTTTCTTCACCTTTTTGACAACGCATTCTCTTGCAACATTTAAATTGATCATAGCCGAATTATGCATTACATCAGCATCATGTTCACCGGTAAAGATATATAGTGCACCACCCATATCAGCAGCCAGCTGATAAACTTCGTCTATATCTTCCTCCAAAACTAATTTTATTACTGCGGGATCGGTAAGATCCCCAACAATAAATTCATCACAAATTTCGGAATGGTCAAAATACTCGTGCTTCTTTATATCACAAATTCTAATATTATGACCTTCTTCTTTTAATCTTTTGCCTAGATGGCCGCCAATGAAACCTCCGCCACCTAAAATTACAATTTTTTTCATAGTGTTATAAATGAATAAAAAAATTATTTATTTATTCTTTTTAGTATTGTTAAAATATTTTTACAAAAATAATATCTTGCTTTTAATTTCTGTATAAGTTTTCTTTTTTTTAAACTAGAGTTATTGTTATGAACCCGGTAAATTAGAGTATTATCCTCAAAATGATAAATTGACTTTAAAACATTAGCACTTATTGCCATCCACAAATCGTGAGCTTCTATATATGACGGGAATGGCATAATATATTTTAATAATTCTCTGCGAATCATCATTGTACATCCATAGTATGCTGATTTCCCTCTGAAAATTTTAAAAATATTTTTCAAAGAATCATTTGAATTATTCTTTTTTAATCTGAAAAAATTAATATTTTTATTATAATCATTATGTATTTGAAAATTTGAAGCAACCATCAGTACATCTTTTTGCTCTAAAACATCATAAAGCGCCTGTAACCTACCCTCTATCCAGATATCGTCTTGATCTGCAAGACAAATAAATCTATTTTCAGCAAATGAAAAGGATTTTTCAAACGTTTTTACATGTCCAATATTTTTATCATTTTTGAAAACTTTAATATAGTGACTTTTTATATTTTTAACGATCTCCAAAGTATGATCTGTTGAACAATCATCAATTATAATCAATTCGTCACCAGGTATCAACTGATTTACTATAGAACAGATCTGTTCTTCAATGTACAAACTTCCATTGTAAGAAGCCATGCAAACAGATATATTTTCTCTCATGATAAAAAACAATTGAAACGGATGATTAAAAATTGAAAAGTTTTATATTGATAAGACAACCTTAAAAGATGTGGAAAGTCAACAAAAAAGGTAATTAAGAAATTGTTTTTATGAGACTTTTTAAACATCAATAAATCTTTAACAAAAATACGGTATCTGAAAATTGCATTTTTTAAATTATTATTGTTAGTTGAAAAGTTTTGAATCAAATCAATAGGAATAATATCAATAAATGATTCATTACCTGCTAATCTTCTTATAAAATCATGATCACAAAAGTCTACCCGTAGCATTTCGTTATATCCTTTAACAGATTTAAAAACGTCAGTCCTTACAAGTAATCCTGAATTAATGACTGTATGATTTTTCAAAGATAATTTCTTTAAAATAATTTTCTTCAGTTTTTTTGATCTAAAAAAATAATATTTAGACGGTGAAATTAATTCATGATCAACCCATACCCGTGGAGCAGCTATTTTTGAATTTTTAGCCATTTCACTGTAAGAATCATACGCATTTAGCGGTAAATGCGTATCCTGGTCCAGAAAAACAATGTGTGATACATCTTTTTGTAATGCTACCTGAAAAATTTTATTATAAGCAAATGAAATCCCAGGATTTGACGGATCATGAATATATTTTATATTTATTTTATCCTTGCTAAAGTTATCCGGATGTGACTTCCATTCAACTGAATCGGTATTGTCGAAAACTACTATATTTAATTGCTTTTCGATATTTGAACTATTATAAAACGAATTTATTAAATCAATGTATGTAATTGATTCTGTATAAATCTCTCTAAAGCTAACTATTCCAAAAAGTATCATTTATTACTTATTTATAACCATGAATTATAATCTTTAAATATACCAGATACCTCAACCAAATAGTATAGTTGAATAATTGAAAAAATAACAATAACTGCCCATCCTGCAACTTTTAATTTAGATGGAAAAATATAGACGATCATCGGGTATAATAACAACTGTATAACAGAATACATTTCGAATGTTCTTGTCGAAAATACCTGAGCCCCGGAAACGCTGAATATAAAAAAAAGTCCTATCGAAATTAAGTGGGTTTTGAATAAAATATCAAAAAATCTATTCTCTTTTAATTTAGTATAAAAAAGCATAAAAGGAATACTTATGATCATACCAAACAACACTTTAAAATTAAATATATTAACCTTATCCTCTCTCATCCATTCCATTGCATCAATGTAACCCTGTACTCTTGGAAATATCTTGTTAATCATCAGGGCTGTCAGAAGGTTAATATTAAAAATAACGACCAATGCTGATATAACTATGAAGAAATAATAATATTTTATATTCATTTTCAGAGTAAATAAAAGCCAAGGTATGACATATAATATACTTGAGGAATGAAAGAAGAAGCATAGAATTAATTTAATGAAAAATTGGACATATTCTCCATCTTCAATATTTTTTATTGACCACAGAAAAATACCTGCTGCAATTCCGGCACGTATAGTAGTCATTTCATGCATTAGAAAAAGATTTCCGATGTACAGCAAAATGCTTAAAAAAATAAACTCAGAGTACTTTGCAATGGCAGAAATTTTTAAGCTTACCCCTAAGACAGCAAATAATAGAAACGAAGCCTTCGCCACTTCTATATTATTATTAAAAAACAGTTTAAAAAAATTGGGTATAACATACATACACAATTCTAAAGATATTTTTCTGTCTTTGAAATCTGTAAAAGTAGTTTCAATATATCTTAGATTCTTGAGGTACATATAATAATCATTGTCAATTCCGAATCTTGTGCCTGCAAAAATTGAAAGTACAATAGCAATGACTATACACAAAATATTTTTATACCTAAAATCAGCGATAAAAGATAATAAACCCGAAAAAACAAAAATAAGATAGTAAGCCATTTCTGATAAATTCTATTCTAATTTATTTAAATTGCCACCACTTCTTTTGGTCATTAGAGTAACCATATTGATTTCCATAAGAAAAGTTAGATTTTCTAACATCATTTACTACAAAAACAGGATTCACCAAGTTAGAGCTTTCTGCATTTTTATTGGCGAATTTCAGATATTCCTTAAGAGATTTTTCAGACCGAACTATATATACGGTGGCATCAGCAACAGATGAAATTAAAAAAGAATCTGTCACAGGCATCAATGGCGCAGTGTCCAAAATAATATAATCATATTTATCCTTAATGCCGTTTAAAAGCTTCTCATATCTTCCGTTTTGCAACAGATCACTAGGATTAGGTGGAATAATACCAGAATAGATAAAATCTGTACCTACAATAAAACCGCTCGGATGAATAATTTCCAACACATCATCAATATCAGAATTCAGATACTCTGTCAATCCCACAGCTCCTTTCATTAGGGGATTATATCTTTGTAACTGCGGATTTCTTATGTCACTTCCGATCACTAATACTTTTTTGTTAGGCGTTGTTAAGGCTAGCGCTAAATTTACAGATACAAAAGTTTTACCTTCACCTTTCATTGAAGATGTAACCATAATAATTTTACCGTTATTACTTTTTCTTAAGATGAAGCGTAGATTGGTAACCAAAATACGGAAAGATTCTGCCAAAGGAGATAAATCATTGACCTTAATAAGTTGGTCTGTTTTTTTAAAGGTTTTTGGAATTTCTGCAATTACAGGTATTGGTGACAATTTTTCAACATCTTCCCTCGAAATAATTTTATTATTTAAGAAATCTTTAAGTAAAATAAAAATTGCAGGAATCAAAAAACCTAAAAATATTGATATTGCTAATATATATATCTTTTTGGGAGCTACCTGTTTTTTATCGGCATATGCGTAATCAATTACCCTTGCTTTTTCCGAAGTTATTGCCATCGAAATAGCAGCTTCTTCTCTTTTTTGTAATAATAATAAAAACAAATTTTCTTTAATCTGCTGCTGTCTTTCTATATTTCTAAAAACCCTTTCTTTTGCTGGGATTGTACCGATAGAATTTTCTGCAAGCATACGTTGACCGGCAATATTATTCCTGCTTACCTGCAGCGTATTTCTGTCTTTAATAAGACTTTCACGAATCACATTACGAAGAGTCCCTATTTGACTTTCTATTTCTCTTACAATAGGATTATCTGGTGTAGCATTTTCTAGTAGCCTATTTCTATCCTGAATAAGTTTATTATACACTCCAATATTCGAAACAGAACTTGAATTATTCATACCTATATTACCGGGTATTAACTGATATTTTGATTTCGCACTCAGATCATTAGAAATAATATTATTGAGCTCAATTTGAGTATCAATTTCTAGAAGTTTCTTTTGAGATTCTTGATTGAGCTCTAAGTTGATTGCTGCATCACTCTCAACGCTTACTATTTTATTTTTTTTCTTAAAATTTTGTTTTTCAGATTCAACACTTCCTAATTCATTAGAAATAATCCCTATGCGCTCATCAATAAAATTTTTAGTTTTTTCAGATTCTGTATTTTTATCATTAATTGCATAATAATTATACTTCTTTACTATAGAATTTAGAATTTTTTTTCCTTTATCTTTATTAGGATAGTTCATACTCATTCCTATAACTGTAGCATCCTTATCTAAAAGATCAACACTTATCGCTTTTTTATAATCTTCTACAGCAGTTTCAAATTCTACAAAGCGAAAAAACAACCTGTCCAAATCCAGGTCCTGTGTTTTTCTTTTATTAAATTTTTCATTTTTTGTAATGATGATATCTCCGAATGGTAGTCTTATCAATTCATTATAGCTTGCCTTAATACTTTTCGGTAACTCATCAGAAGATAAAATAATAGTTTTATTACTTAAACGTATGTCAATTGCCAGATCTGGTTTTTTAGCATAAATGTCTTCATTTACCAAAATTATATTGATAGGATTTGTATCTTCAAAAAGTTCAATATCATAAAACTTCTGTTTTGCATATAAGGGAGTCTGGAACTTTAATTCTCTAACAACATCTTCAATGATCCTTTTAGACTGCAAGATCTCAAGCTCATTTTCTATGCTGTTCGTACCCATTCCACCAAAACCTGAAATACCCTGTAACATACTTACATCGCCTGCATCAGAAGACATTTTTTTTGCGTCTTTAACTAAAATACTTGTATTTATTTTAAAAACGGGTTTTGATGTTTTGATATAGATTATTGCAAATGTGATTGTGACAATCAATGATATTAGAAATAAGGGCCATTTTTTTATGTATGGATTTATAATCTCGCGTAAATTAAAATCTTTCTGTCTGCTCTCCATTATATTTATTATAATAATATCTTTAAAATATTTTTTCACAAAATGCTACAAATATAGCATAATTTAGGAATTTTCTGTAATTAATAATTTCCATCTAAAAAATTAGAGGATAATTGTTATGATTTGAAGTACTGTAACATCTTTTGAGCAATTTTTTGCCAGTCGAAGATTACAATATCTTTATAAGCCCGTTCAGTTTTCGAAGATGTTTCTTCATTAATCAGTTCAAATATTCGAGTAGCAATAGCATCTGGATTTCTGACAGGAACCTGCCATGAATTTTCTTCTGAAGAGGGTAAATAGCCGGTTGTGATTACAGGTATTTTGCATGCCATTGCCTCTATAACAGGGTAATGAACCGCATTGTGCTGGATCGTTCCTGCACATATATACATATCTAATGATCTATAATACTCGGCTAATTTTATATCCCCGTGCGGATTAACAATTTTTACCCCATCCTGAATTTCTAATTCTCTTTCACCAAAAGCGATTCGTAACTCCACTTTTTCTTCAAGTTTGTCCCACACTTTTTGAAATCCTTCTAAAATATACTTTGTCCCTTTATATTCTTCTGATCGTCCGATAGTTCCTATGACTATCTTTTTTTCTCTTATTTTTTTTTCTAGCGGTTTAAAATTCTGCAAATCTAAACCAGGAAAAACAAACATATCTGTTTTTATCTCTTTATAGTCTAAATACATTGGAGCATTAACAATAATTCTGAGACCCAAATGATATGACTTTTTCGATATCCATCTAAAAATAAAATCTTTTAGATTATTTTTATAATAAAAATCTGGTTCGTAAGCTTGTACATAATAATATTTTTTAGCTTTGATACGCGATTTTTTCACAGGATAGGCAGATAAGCTGTGATTCGCTAAAACTACATCTGCTTCCAGTTTGTCAAGTGCTTTTGTAAGTGCGCTCTGGAGTCTTAGATACGCTAAAAATGGCTTTTTAATCCTGGTGTTACTGTAATCCTTAATATTTCCGCTACTATCATAATATCTTATCTTTGATTTTGTTGGATAATAGGGTGTATCTGTATTTTCAAATACAAGAAATTCTACCTCTTCACCAAATTCCATCCAATGATCAGCAAGTTTAGAGAGTACTCTCCATCCTCCAGACTTACCAAAAACGCCTAATACCGGAATAATAATTTTCATTTTACTTTTTTAAATAATAATTTCCTGAATATCAATAACATTGTTACAAAATATACAAAATAATTCACACAATATGCTTGAACTGACCCAATAAGTCCATTTTGACTTACAAAAAAATAAGTCAATAAAATTAGCAATATTGAAAAAAGAATTTCGGTAAAAATATAAATTTTGGTCATAGACTTTGCAACCATAATGAATGCAATGATCCAACTCAATATTTTAAATAAATCACCTAAGAGCTGCCAAAAAAACAATTTTTTTATAGGATAAAATTCCTTTGTAAAAAGAATATTGATTAATAGTTCTTTCATAAGAAATATTCCACACAAACTGATGAAAATGATCGGTATGAAAATTTTATACGTTTTAAAAATTTCATTTCTTAACTGAGATTCTATTTTTATTTCAGATAACTTTGGAAGATAATAAACACTGAAGGTAGATGTAAAAACCAAAAGGTACAAGGAGGATATTTTATTGATAGATTCCCAAAATCCAGCTTCAGTTATTGAAAAAGAATTCACTAAATATCTCCGTATTATAATCTGAGCTAGAGGTAAAGTAATAGCTGATACAAGTGCCATAAGGGAATACACTGAATATTTTTTAATTATTTTATTATTCCACAGACCCCATAAATAGGATTTTTTAAACCAGTAAAACTTTCTAATGTAGAAAATAGTAAATAAAATAACTACAGCCTGATATGATACTACAGCAATTAGAGCCCCTTTCACGCTTAAAGATAAAACCAAACCTACTGTAAATAATAGGCCAAGAATACTTGTCACAATATTGACAATTACAAATTTTCTAAATTCCTTGAAACCATTAAGAACTGAAATCAGAAAATTATTGAAGGATAAAAATAGAAGACAAATTCCAAAGATTATAAAAATATAATAATACTGCTTATCAAAAAGAATTACTCTACTCAAAAAAACTGAACATAAACAAATCAGTATACCTAAAAAAAAAGAAAAATAGATTGTAATTTTAAAACCATTACTAAGGATTTGCTTTAAAGTTGAATCATCATCTTTGTGCTCAGCAACATATTTCACAACTCCATTATTGATTCCACCAGCTCCAAGTGTTGTAAAAACTGATGTAAAATTCTGTAACTGACCAATAAGCGCAATTCCACTGGGACCAATTAATACAGCTAATACCTTTACAGTGATATAACTGGTAATTAATTTAATAATCACCGAAATGCCCGTTAAAGAAAATATTTTTAACAGGCTGCTAGATTTTAATCTTTTAACAATCTGTATCAAGAGAATATATTAATTTCTTTAATCACTTCTGAAACTTCAAAATCACTCATAACTGGACTTATAGGCAAACTCAAGACTTCGTTGTGAATCTGTTCAGTGACAGGAAATGACAAATTATTCCACTCTTTATAAGCCTCTTGCTTATGCGGTGGAATTGGATAATGTATCAACGTCTGAATACCCTTTTCTTCAAGATAACTTTGAAGTTCTTCTCTTTGCGAAGTTTTTATTACAAATAAATGCCAAACGTGCTCATTCATATTGGCTGTTAATTTTGGCAGAATAATTTTGGGGTTATTTATTTCTGCAACATATTTTTCAGCTATCTGTCTTCTTCTTGCATTTTCTATATCAATATACTGGATTTTAACATTCAAAACAGCAGCCTGAGTTTCATCTAATCTGGAGTTTAATCCTTTATAAATATTGATATACTTTTGATTAGACCCATAATTAGCTAATGCTCTGATGGCTTTTGCCAAATCTTTATCGTTCGTTGTAACCGCTCCTGCATCACCTAATGCACCAAGATTCTTTCCAGGATAAAAACTGAAACCCGAGGCGTCACCTAAATTTCCTGTTTTAATACCATTCCATTCTGCACCTATTGCCTGCGCGTTGTCCTCGATGATTTTAAGCTGATACTTTTCAGCTATATCTTTTAAATCTTGTGAGAAAACGGCTCTTCCATACAAATGCACAATCATGATAGCTTTTGTTCTGGAAGTTATTTTATCTTCTATTTTAGAAATATCAATATTAAAATTCTTAACATCCGGTTCAACCAAAACAGGCACTAATCCGTTATCTGAAATTGCTAAAACTGAAGCTATATATGTATTGGCAGGAACAATGACTTCATCTCCTTCTTGCATAATTCCCAACTCAATATATGCTCTAAGAATTAATCTTAATGCATCCAAACCGTTTGCTACGCCGATGGCATACTTGGCATTGATATATTTTGCGAGATTCTCTTCGAAAGTTTTAACCTCATTCCCCAGAAGATACCATCCTGATCGAAATGTTTTAATAATTCTCTCCTCTATTTCCTGTTGGTAGGTAAGATTTATTTTTTGTAAATCAAGAAATTTAATCATTTGATTAATAACTTTTAAATTGTTAATATTAAAATGTAAATGTATTTTCAATATTTTAACCCAATTTCTTCATGGGCATCAATAACAGCATTATTAGTCGTCAAAGGATTCATAAATGAGTAATCAGCATTTTTTCATGAAGATGAAGTGCAATTTCATTTATCAATTGAATATTCATCTTAATCATTTTGATAATCCGGCTAAAGATGATTTGGAAGTAATGTTATCTGTAATGACATTAAATGAACCAAATAAATTAGCATGAACCATTTGTTGCCTATCTTTAACATCTGCTTTCTGCACAAAAGAATTATAATTAATTGCTGCACACTTCATGAGAGTTAGATATTTTAAGACTTCCGAATATTCGGATAACCATTCCTGAATTGAATTCTTCTCAGTTGTATTAATTTTATTGTATTTTAATTTATTACTACCACATGTCGTAATATTATAAACCGCAAAAACTTCTTTACTTTTTTGTAAATAATCTTTACAAAAATATTTACCTATGCCCTTTGATGCGCCAGTAATTACAATCATCTATTTGATATTTTTAAAAATCCGGTTTCTATTTTCAATGAATTTTTTTTGATAAAATGAAGTAGAGATTTCTTCAGTTTCTTTTAAAATTTCAGGCCAAAACATTTTGTGATACTTTACTACTGACAAATTTTCCTTATGTACAACAAATGTAAACTGATGATAGTTTAAATGCCGAAACACAAAGTCCTTTACCAAAATGTAAACCTTTATATAATTAGTCGCATTTGAATATCCTGGTTTAGATACCCAACTGCCAATTTCACAAATATCTTTTTTTAAATTATATACTCTATAGGTTGCAAATTTTTCATTTTTCTCATCAATCGCAGAAAAATAATATTCTTTACCATTTTTCTCTCTGTGCTTATATGCTTTAATCCATTCTTTCTGCAATTCAAGATCATTTGCGGTGGAGGAGAGAAATTCACTTGTATGTGCATCAGTAAGAAGATCCAAAATTAATTCTGCATCTTCTTCCTCTACTGTTTTTAATTTAATACTGTATTTTTCGATAATCATTTCTTATCTGATATAAACAGTAAAATCCTCGTAACTTCTTATATAATCGGCTTCGTTATAAGTATAAGAAGCAGGGACTAAGCAAATGGCTCCTGAAGAGAAATTAATTTCTGAAGCCCACACTCCCGGAAGAATATGCAGTCCTGTATTGGGACGGTTAAGAAAAACCTGCCTTTTATAAATCCCATCATCAAGGCTTATCTCAAAACTACCACCTGCCGCAATAAGAAACTGATGACATTCTTTGTGTGCGTGAGCGCCACGGCTTTCACCACCGGCAATATCATATAAGTAAAAAACTCTTTTAACATCAAAGGGAAAACTGGAGCTATTTTCGACTACAGCCAAATTTCCTTCTTCATAACTGATTTTTCCTAAATCAATCACTGAACAGTCAAAAACTGAAAATTCATCCATTTTTTAGTGATTTAAATTGTTTAAAATCTCTGATATAATCATCCGCATCATAAGATCGGATACTATTAATGCAATAGTGTTAGTAGAAAAGTTTTCTAAACTCCTCCAAAACATTTTGGGAATATACAGTCCCTGATAGGAGCGGTTTAGTGAAAACTTATATTTATTCTCACTATCATTTAAAACGACATCAAAGCTTCCTGATAGGGCTATAATAAACTCCTGCTGCATTTTAAAAGCATGACTCCCCCGCACCTCCCCGCCTGGAACATCATAAATCCAGTAAGTCCTCGCAATTTTAAAAGGCAACTGGCCGGGATGCTCAAAGAATGATAAGTTTCCTCGTTTATCCAGTATTTTCGGAAGCGATAAAAATTGAGTCTCTGCATGAGTCATAAGTACATCCTAAAAGATGTGCAAATATATCTAATCTTTTCTTAAAAAGAATAAAAGCAATAATCGAATTTGCAAGCTATCATCAACCTTTACCCTGTCTGCAAATATTATTTGTCACATGGAAAACTTTTATTAATTACTAAGCGTTCAATTTTTAAAATAATAAAAGAATTGCTGAAATATAAAGTTCTGGCGGAACTATTTAAAAACAGAAAGTGTTCTGAGTAAAATCTTCAGATCAGTTTTAAGGGAAAGTTGCTTATAATAATGTAAATTCATTTTCACTTTTTCAGGAAAAATTATTTCATCATTATACTTCAAAGGATCATTCTGTCGGCTCAGAATTTTCTCTTCGTTTCTGAATATAATCCCGGCTTCACTTGTAAGCCCCGGTTTTAAGTTTAATATCAACCGGTTTTCATCTTCCAGTTTGTCATAATATCCAGGAAGATCAGGTCTTGGCCCTACCAATGACATATCTCCTTTCAAGACATTAAAAAGTTGTGGAAGTTCATCGAGCTTGGTTTTTCTGAGCCAACCCCCTGTTTGTGATATATTGCGGGTCCCAGGATGATATGTTCTGAATTTATAGATTGTAAACATTTTTCCGAATACCCCGACCCTCTGCTGCCTAAAAACACCTGGAAAGCCAGTATCTATAGATGCGATAAGTATTAAAACAAAAAAAACAGGAAATAAAACAATTATAGCCACAAAACTTAATCCGTAGTCCATCAGAGCTTTCCACCAAGGATATTTTTTCATTTTTCGCATCATTGATTTGCAAATATAAGGAAAGATAATGCATGCCAATTTGAAGTTTTCAGCAGAATCTGCTATATCTGAAATAAATAATTGCTTACTTTTTGAAAAGCAAGCAATTATAATATATATTAATTTAATTAAAACAAATTATTATCTTGAAAATACCGTTTTGACTACTTCTTCAATCCTTAATCTGTCATCATCTGAAAGATTAGATCCGGATGGTAAACACAATCCGTCATCAAACAATTTTTCAGCAATATCACTTCCATAATATGGAGCATTTGAAAATACAGGTTGCATATGCATTGGTTTCCACAATGGTCGCGATTCTATATTTTTTTCCAGAAAAGCCAGTCTCAGTTCTTCTCTCGTTTTGCCTGTTATTGTGGCATCTACAATAATTGCTGACAACCAGTGGTTGGAATAAAAATCGTCATTCAACTCTGAAAATACTTGAACCCCTTCTACATCTTTAAAGATTTGTACATAAAAATCATGCATTTTTCTGCGAGCGTCTACTCTATCTGCTAAAACTTCCATCTGTCCACGACCAATTCCTGCAACTATGTTACTCATACGATAATTGTAGCCAATATGAGAATGTTGATAATGTGGCGCGTTATCTCTTGCCTGTGTTGATAGAAATACAGCTTTATCTTTATCTTCCTGAGTGTGACAGACCAAAGCACCACCTCCTGATGTAGTAATAATTTTGTTACCGTTGAATGATAAAATACCAAAGCGTCCGAATGTGCCGCAAGCTCGTCCTTTATATGTAGAACCTAAAGCCTCAGCAGCATCTTCAATGACCGGAATTTCATATTTTTCAGCAATTGCAATAATTGCATCCATTTTTGCGGGCATTCCATATAAATGAACGACAATGATCGCTTTTGGTTTTTTACCTTTTGAAATTCTGTCTTCGATAGCTTCTTCTAAAGCAGCCGGACACATGTTCCAGGTATCTTTTTCTGAATCTATAAAAACAGGAACTGCTCCGCAGTAAGCAATAGGATTTGCTGAAGCTGAAAATGTCATTGATTGACAAATCACCTCATCCCCATGTTTTACATTACATTGGATCAGTGCCAAATGCAAAGCTGCTGTACCTGCAGAAAGAGCTCCTACTTTTACATCATTATTTAAAAATGCTTCTAAATCCTTTTCGAAACCATCAACATTTGGTCCTAATGGAGCCACCCAGTTGGCAGCAAATGCTTCATTTACATATATTTGTTCGGTTCCGCCCATGTGTGGGGAAGAGAGCCAGATTTTATCTTGCATAATTTTAATTTTATTCGTGAAATTTAATAGGTTTTGCAGGTATTCCTACTGCTGTACAGTTTGCCGGGAGACTTTTGGATACGACCGCTCCAGCTCCAATTATTGCATTTTCACCAATTTCTAATAGGTTAATAATTTTTGCTCCTGTACCAACATATACACCTTGTTCTATTTTAACCTCTCCAGAAATATTTACAGATGGCATGAAAGAGCAATAATCTTCAATTATCGTATCATGTCCTACCGTGCACATTAAATTTAATATCACAAAATCTTTAATATCAATATTGCATGTGATGATTGTTCCTTCACAGATGATACAACCTTTACCCAGATTTACAAATTCATTGGTAATCGATGCTCCTGGATGTATAATTGTTGGAAATAAAATTTTCGGATTATTAATTTTTGAGATGATTTTCTTCTTTATTTTTGGATCACCGATGCAGATAACAACAGATAGCTCTTCGTTATATTGATTAATCTCATTGATACCTCCCAAGATTGGATATGTATTGGCCAATGTGTCTTTTTCAAAACCATCATCAAAAAAACCAATAAAGTTGTAGGTAGATTCGTTTTTTTTATTGATTGCGTCAATGATTGTTTTTACTTCTCTTCCAAATCCTCCTGATCCAAAAATTGCGATATTTTCCATTTATAAATTTTTAATTACTTCCGTTGAATGCTTCTGTTGTTGCCTGTCCTTTCTGATTAATTCCTTCACTCTTATATACCTTTTTAAATGTGGCTATAAAAACCTTCAAATCGGTTACAAATGATACATGATCAACATACCAGATATCAAATTCAAATTTCTTAGTCCATGATATAGCGTTTCTTCCATTTACCTGTGCCCAGCCTGTAATTCCCGGACGAACATGGTGTCTTCGTTTTTGTGCGCTGTTGTACAAAGGTAAATATTGGGGAAGTAACGGACGGGGACCGATAAGAGACATATCACCCTTCAAAACATTAATAAGCTGTGGTAATTCATCTAATGATGTTTTTCTGACAAAAGATCCGATCGGAGTGAGTCTTTCAGCATCAGAAAGCAGATTCCCTTTTGTATCTCTTCTGTCATTCATGGTTTTAAACTTAATAATCTTAAAGATCTTCTCCTTCAGTCCTGGACGCGCCTGAAAAAAGAAAGGTTTTCCTTCATTAGCAATATACAGGCCCAATGTTACTACTACAAATACAGGACTTAAAATTAATAATCCAAAAAATGCGACAACGAAATCAATAAATCTTTTTATATAATTTTTATACATTTCTATATTTTTTTCATAATCAGATTATAAGATCTATCAACTAAATATTCATTCTGCAATAATTTTTCTGCATTTTTTCCTAACTTTTGAAAATCTGCATTAAGAATAGATTTCAATTTTGACTGCATTTCCGCTTGATTCCCTGAAATCACTTTATAACCGCAATTGGCTTTTTCAATGATGTCACCAATATCTGTATTTTCATCAGTTGCAGTAAGTACGGGCATTTTCATCTCCAAGTATGATAATAATCTAGATGGAAAATTAGGGATAAGGAAGTTTTTATCTAAAAATATTAAACCTACATCACATGCTGCTAATAATTGATCATAATCTTCTTTTGGTAAGCGCTGCAAAAGCTTTGCATTTTCAGGTTTTGTAATATTAAACCATTCCTGAATTTTTGGAAATTCAGTTCCATCACCTACTATCAGGAAAAATATATCTTCAAATTTTGTAGTCTGAATAGTTTCCAATAGAAAATCTAAACCCTGCGGTTTTCCTAAATTTCCTCCATAAACAAGTACCCTTTTGTCTGTAGGAATACTATATTTTTCTCTAATTTTTCTTTTTTGTTCATCAGAATAACTGAAAACAACTGGTTCTATCGTATTAGGATTAACCTCAACTTTATTATTCTCAATTTCAGGATTATGTTTTAATAAAAAATCTACATTTGCAGGAGACATACATCCTATTGTATCTGAAATCTGATATAATTTTTTTTCTTTTTTTAAAAACTGTTTATGTAAAAAACTTCCGTTTTTCAGCATTTTCATATCTACTGCATTTTGTGGAAAAATATCTTTCAATAAAAGATAAGATTTTGCATTATCTCTTTTCTTCACAAACTCAATTACCTTAGCAAAGGTAATTGGAGGTGTTGAATAAAGTACCAAATCAAATTTTTTCTCATATGTATATTTTTTAATTGCCGAAAGATATTGATATTCTATAGCAAGTGTACCTATACCTTTCTCAATGATATTGGTTTTTTGAATATTAAATGTTTTTACCTGAAGAATTGAGACTCCTTCTTTTTCAATGAAATTAGTATTAATTGCTCTTCGTCTTTCTACCGGCGTTACTATTGTAATATCATGACCTTCATTACGGAACTTTCGTAATAAATCCTGATAGATTCCTCGATCTTCTACAGAGTTGATTTCAACTAAAGTCAAAAAAATTATATTCATCTTAAATTTCTTCCGACCAAACAGTCCTTTTAATATAATCAGTATATGAAATAATAATTCTAACCACTTTTTCCGAAACATTAGACATAGAATAATCTAAAACAGGTCTGAAGTTTCTTTCAATTCCTACTTTTTGCTGTAAAACCTGAGTTAATCCCTGCAAAATACGTTCAGGAGACAAACCAACCATCATTACGCTTGCTTCTTCCATCGCTTCAGGCCTTTCGTGTGCTTGACGAATATTTAAAGCTCTGAAATTTAAGATTGATGATTCTTCCGAAATCGTTCCAGAATCCGAAAGCACTGCATACGCTCTTTTTTGCAACGCATTATAGTCATGAAAACCTAAAGGCTTCAAAAACCGAATTTCAGAACGCATCTCAATCTGCATTTTGTCAATCATATTTTTCGTACGTGGATGTGTAGAAACAATGATTGGATATTGATATTTTTCTGCAATTGCATTTAAAGATTCCATCAAACCTCTGAAATTTTTCTCAGAATTGATGTTTTCTTCACGGTGTGATGAAACTACGAAAAACTTACCTTCTTCTAAATTTAATTTTTCGAGAACAGGTGAAGCATCAATTTGAGGTAAATAGTGATTTAAAACTTCAAACATAGGAGAACCTGTTTTGATAATACGGTCTGCAGGAAGTCCTTCTCTTAAAAGGTATTCTCTCGCAATATCAGAATAGGTTAAATTAATATCCGAAGTATGATCTACAATTTTACGATTCGTTTCTTCGGGAACTCTCTGATCAAAACATCTGTTTCCTGCTTCCATATGGAAGATAGGAATGTGTCTTTTCTTTGCCGGAATCGCACACAAGCAAGAATTTGTATCTCCTAACACTAAAAATGCATCCGGTTTTAATTCTTCTAAAAGCGGATCTATTTTTATTAAAATATTTCCTACCGTTTCTGTGGCTGTTTTTCCTGCTGCTTCCAAGAAATAATCAGGTTTACGGAGTCCAAGATCTTCAAAAAAAATCTGATTCAATTCGTAATCATAGTTTTGGCCGGTGTGAACGATGATATGTTCTACTGCTTCCGAGGCATCTAAAGCATCTAATACTCTTGATAATCTAATAATCTCCGGTCGTGTTCCAACAACCGTCATTACTTTAAGTTTTTTCATTGTATATCTTTTTTTATCAGCTTATTCATCAAGCTTATAATCACATATTAACAAGCTTTTTCAGATATTCTCCATACCCGCTTTTGCCATATTTTACAGCAGTTTCCAGGAGTTTTTCTTCATTGATGAAGCCATTTCTGAAGGCAATTTCTTCAATACATCCGATCTTAAAACCTTGTCTTTTTTCAATCACGCTCACAAATTCCGATGCATCATGCAGAGAATCAAAAGTTCCGGTATCGAGCCATGCAGTTCCCCTGTCGAGAACGCCCACTTCCAATTTACCTTTACTTAAATATACATTGTTAATGTCGGTAATTTCCAGTTCGCCTCTTGAAGATGGTTTTATGTTTTTAGCGATTTCCACCACTTGATTATCATAAAAATACAATCCTGGAACTGCATAATTTGATTTTGGATGCGATGGTTTTTCTTCTATCGAAACGGCTTTAAAAGCGTTGTCAAATTCTACAACACCGTATCTTTCAGGATCTGCCACATGATAAGCGAAAACAACACCTCCGTCAGGATTGGTTTTGTTTTTTAACAAGGTTCCCATTTCAGAACCATAGAAAATATTATCTCCTAAAACCAATGCAGCAGAATCATCACCGATGAATTTGTCTCCCAAAATAAAAGCCTGAGCAAGGCCATCCGGACTTGGCTGTACTACATATTCTATATTGCAACCAATTTGCGACCCATCACCTAAAAGTTTGATAAATCCTGCCTGATCGTGCGGTGTAGTAATGATCAGTACATCTCTTATTCCCGCCAATAATAACGTGGAAAGAGGATAGTAAATCATCGGTTTGTCATAGACAGGCATCAATTGCTTGCTTACCGCAATCGTTAGCGGAAACAATCTTGTTCCTGAACCACCTGCTAAAATTATTCCTTTCATAGAATTTGATGAATTGTATTAATTATACTGCCCGTCGTAATATTTTTGATAATCTCCAGAAGTCACATTTTCCAACCATTCTTTGTTATCAAGGAACCAGTCGATCGTTTTTCCTAGACCTTGCTCGAAAGTTACAGAAGGTTTCCAGCTCAAATCATTACTCAGTTTGTTGGCATCAATAGCATAACGTTTGTCGTGTCCAGGTCTGTCTTTTACAAAAGTAATTAACTTTTCAGAGTGACCTTCAGGATTCCCAAGTTTTTCATCCATCTGTTTAATGAGTTCTTTCACCAAATCAATGTTTTGCCACTCGTTGAATCCTCCGATATTGTAAGTTTCTCCTGTTTTAGCTTCATTGAAAATTTGATGAATGGCTTTTGCATGATCAATCACAAACAACCAGTCTCTCGTATATTTTCCGTCACCGTAAATTGGCAATGGTTTTTCATTAATAATATTCGAAATACAAAGAGGAATCAGTTTTTCAGGAAAATGATTGGGTCCGTAATTATTCGAACAGTTTGAAACGATGAATGGCATTCCATACGTATTTCCATAAGCTCTCACCAAATGGTCAGAAGCTGCTTTTGAAGCAGAATATGGTGATTGTGGATCATATGCAGTGGTTTCAAGAAAAAAACCTGTTTCTCCTAAACTTCCATAGACTTCATCGGTTGAAATATGATAAAAAAGATTCGTTCTTTTTTCATCTGGAAATCTTCCGTGAGTGTGATCCGGGTTTAAGGTCCAGAATTCTTTACAAAGATTCAGAAGATTCGCTGTTCCGTTAACATTTGTATTGATAAAGGCCATCGGATCGGTAATACTTCTGTCAACATGACTTTCTGCAGCCAAATGAATGACAGCATCCGGATTATACTTTTCAAAAACCTTTCGTAATTCTTCAGTTTTTGTAATATCCGCTTTTTCGAAAACGTAATTAGGCTCATTTTCGATATCTTTCAAATTCTCAAGATTTCCCGCGTAAGTCAATGCATCAAGATTAATGATTGTTGAATCAGGATTATTCATCACAAACTCTCTTACAACGTGAGAGCCGATAAATCCTGCGCCGCCGGTGATGATAATGTTTTTCATTCTATATATATTAGAATTATTTTTGGTTACACTTCCAAAAAATAAGTGTCCGCATTCTCGGGATTGAATGCCTCATTGATCCAGAAAATGGTATATAATTCTTCTTCTCCGATATTTTTGATGTTGTGCGTGTACCAAATCGGCATATCAACGTATGCAGGTTCGTTTCCGTCAAGATAAAAATCCAAGACCTCATCTGTGTCAATTTTTCTTAACTGAATCAAGGCTTTACCTTTAATCACCGCAAAACGTTCAATCTTTCTGGTATGATAATGATTTCCTCTCGTAATATCAGGAACAGTTGTTGAAAATGAACACTGTCCGCCAATTCCCAATCTAATTACCTCAACAAATGCTCCGCGAGGATCTGTATGCTGGGTAAATTTTACCGGGTAATGCGTTTTATGATCTATATATGACCGGTAAGTATTGAATAAATTATGCTCAAACGAGTCATTGATTGCAGGAATTTCCCCTCCGTCAAAATATTTAGTCTTATAATCATTTAATAATGCTAAGACTTCGGAAACTTTTTTAATTGCAGTAGGATCAATGAAGAATTCAGGTTTGCTATTCTCTTCTCTCATTTCATTAATGATTGTATCAACCAATTCCTGAACGTAGATGAGCTTCACTTCTCCATCATTAGCAATAGTGGGTGTTTGACCATGAGTCAGCTGATGGCAAAATGTAGCCACAAAAGAATTGTAGAAAGGTTTTCCAAACGCACCGAAAACATTAGGAATAATCAATCCTGTGATTTTTCCGCCGTTTTCCTGAGCCCAATTTGCTAATGCTGTGCGACTTTCTTTTTTTGATTTTCCGTACAAATTATCTCTTTCTTCCTGAGTAGAGGATGAAATCATGACATGAGCTTTTGAGTTGTTTCTTTTAAGTGAATCAACCAGTTTTTGAGCCAAATCTACGTTGGTTTCATAGATAACCTGCTCATTTTCATGACGGTTCATGGCTGCCAAATGTACAATGACATCACATTCTGCAACAAACTTATCAAGCTGATCCTGATATTTAAAATAATCTTTATTAAAATCAATTCTCTCAAATTCTTCAGGAAACAATCCTAAAGTATTATACAAATGTCTTCCGACAAAACCATTCTGACCGGTAATTCCGATTTTTTTCATTTTTTAAATGCTTTTAGCAAACTTAAAACTATTGGGAAATACCAATCAGTTAAAGTGTTCTGCTTATATATTATTAAAATAATCTACACTGTATCTGTATTCATCACTGATTTTTCCTAATTCATAATCAGCTAAAACCAACAATTTACTTCCCTCCTGTTTTGACTGAATTGCAGTAATGCAGCCCGAAGGAATATGGAGGTAAGTTAATATATCATCTTTTAAAAGATATTTCTGAACTGTTAATTCTTTGGAAGGATTTGTAAAATTATCTACTACAATTACAGAAATCTCAAAGCTTCCTTTCATACATGTGAACCATCTCTGTTCTACTTTGTGACCTTACCAACCACGAATGAAATCTGTTCAATGATTTTCGATGGTGTAGATTCTTTTGATCTGTGAAGCGTTAAAATCATTATTATATGTAATTATTCCTCTCTCGTCCTGATGTTTCTTTCCTTCTAACAGCATCTTTCCCTTAATTTTTATTTAGTAAGGATACTGCATCACATCTTCTCCAAAAACTTCTTTACGGATCAAAGGTAAGGTAGAAATCAGTTTTTTCAAACCTTCAACTCCCTGTTGTTCAGTATTGTGTGAGTGATAATCTTCAATCTGGGCTACTTCTTTTTCACCTTCGGAGAAATATTGTGCGTAATTTAAATCACGATTATCTGCAGGAACTCTATAAAAATCACCCATATCTTCAGCTTTTACCATTTCTTCACGAGTACAAAGTGTTTCATATAATTTTTCGCCGTGACGAGTTCCTATTACTTTTACTGGAACTTCTTTTCCTGTTAATTCAATTAAAGCTTTAGCCAAATCACCAATAGTTCCTGCAGGAGCTTTGTTGACAAATAAATCTCCTGGATTAGCATGCTCAAAAGCGAATAATACCAAATCAACGGCATCTTCTAAAGACATAAAAAAACGAGACATATTTGGATCTGTAATCGTAATCGCTTCTCCTTTCTGGATCTGATTTAAAAATAAAGGAATTACAGAACCTCTTGAGGCCATTACATTTCCATACCGGGTAAGACAAACCACTGTTTCGGTCGTATTTCTAGATTCCGCTACTGCAACTTTCTCCATCATAGCTTTAGAAATTCCCATAGCATTAATCGGATAAGCTGCTTTATCCGTCGAAAGACATATAACCTTTTGTACTTTATTTACTGTTGCAGCACGAATAACATTTTGAGTTCCTTCTACATTGGTTTTTACAGCCTGCATAGGGAAAAATTCACAGGAAGGAACCTGCTTTAATGCTGCTGCATGAAAAATATAATCTACACCTCTTGTTGCCGGTTCAACACTTGAAAAATCTCTTACATCCCCGATATAATATTTTATTTTATCATTTTTGTATAAATTTCGCATATCATCCTGCTTTTTTTCGTCACGAGAGAATATGCGAATCTCTTTGAAATAATCCGTTTTTAAGAATCTGTTTAAAACTGCTGTTCCGAACGATCCGGTACCGCCGGTGATTAGAAGTGTTTTATTTTGTATTTTCATGATTTAATAATAAAATTAATTTATCAATTTCATTTGTGACTTTAGGAAGTGAAGAACTGATATTGTTTTGCAAAGATAAAGTAAAAGCATTTGAAATAGAATTTTCATCTAGTGGATTAAAAACTAAACTTGGTTCGCATACTGCATAAGTGTAGGCCAAATCAGCACCGATTATCTTGCATCCAGCTTCGATCCCTTCTATCAAACCTAACCCAAAACTTTCTGCTAATGATGGAAAAACTACATATTCAGACTCTTGATACAATTCAAGCAATTTCTCTCTGCGAACAAAACCTATATTTAGAATTGGATATCCTGCTTTTTGCTTTTCATTTATTAAATCAATAAGTTCAACGAAATTTTCACTTATTGTCAAAGTTAATTTCCCTAATTTATTCTTATCAAAAAAATCACAAAATGCATTGATTAAACGTACATGATTTTTATGTGGTGGGGCATTACTTATGTAGATATATGAATTTTTTGATTTTTCTATCTTCTTGTCAATAATATGAGCTATTGGAGGATAAAATGGAAGAACCATAATCTTATCCGGACTAATCTGGTATTTTTTTAAAAGTTTTTCTTTTATCTGAATACTTTGAACTAACCAAAACTTTGTATTTTTTTTAAATCTTTTAAGAACAATAATTTTTAAAGAATAAATAAGTTTATCCTTAAAGCTAAAATTTTCAGGTATTTCTAAAAACAGAGGTTGATGAAAATATGTAAATACCTCACCCTTAGCTTTTCTTGGGACCGGAATATTTCCAAAACATAATATTTTTTTAAAACTTTTATCTTTATAAAAACGATTTCTTTCAGAAAAAGTATTTACAAATTTATGGGAAAATTTAGATATGTCAATAGGCAAATTATCCTGTACCCTGGCATCTAATAATAAAAAAGGAATTATTCCATTTTTTTCTAATTGTAGTAAAAGATAGTCTAAAAGTACTTTACCACCACCATTATTAATAAAATAGCTATCTACCAATATATCATTATCCATTTAAAACTTCTTTATATAAATTAATATATTGCTGGGTTATTTTTTCAGGCAAAAAATTTTCAGCATTACTATATCCCCTATCAGTCAACTCTTTGCGCTTTTCTTCATTTTTTTGTAAGTAAACAATTTTATTTCTGATATCTTCTACATCGTAAGGATTTACAAAAAGCGCAGAATCTAAAGCTAAAGATTTCATAGGCTCTATATTTGATGTAATCACCGCACATCCGTTTGACTGCGCTTCGATGATTGGCATCCCGAATCCTTCATACAGGGAAGGAAAACATAGTATATCACAGGTTTTGTACAATTCTAACAATATATTATCAGACACAAATTCATTGATCGTAATTCTTGCTTTACTTTCTGCAATTTTTTTTCTCTGAGCCTCATTCGTTTCTCCAACAATAAAAATTTCACAATTTAAAAATTTAGTAGCATCTAATATTCTTTCTAAATTTTTATTTTCTCGTGTTCCAACAATTAACAGTTTAAAATCCTCAGGTTTTTTCATTATTGTTTCTCGATAAAAAATCTTATTTGTAAGAGGATTATGAATAACTCTTATTTTCTTTTCGGCGGCAGGGTAAAATTCTAATATCTCATCCTTCGTTTTTTGAGAAATAACCGTTATGTATTTAAGTTTTATTAATGGAAGATAAACCCATAAAAGTAAATAGATATTTTTCCTGATTTTTGATTTGTAATTTGATACACCTACAATATCATGTATAGTTAGAATTGTTTTATCAGAATTTAATAAGTAGCATACCCAATGTATATCTCCTGTAATATGATTGATATCTCCCTGATTATTTTTAAAATACCACATTGCATTCAACATTTTGAATAAAGATGAATATGGATTTTTAAAAGTTTTTACAGTAATATTCTCTTCAATTAATCTTAACTTTATTATAGAAAACACTTTTTCAATACTTATTCGTGTAGGTATTATCCTTCTTTCAAAAAAATGTATTTTCATTTTTTCACTTTATTTAAAATTGATATGATTTTATCAATATAATCATTCCACGTAAAATCGGAGACAGATTTGTGTGCATTTTGAGAAAGATTTTTATAGTCATTACTGTAAATTACTTTCTTTATGCTTTCTTTCAAACAGACTGAATCAAAATTGTCATTGTATTCACCAAAGGATATTATTTCTCCAAATGTTTCTACAAAACTTTCATATTTAGATATGACAATTGGAGTGTAAAAATACATTGCTTCCACTGTTGAGGAGAATCCTCCCCAAGTTGATGTCGGATTAACAAATACTTTTGCGGTTAACAAAAGATTATAATACAAATTTTTTTCAGTCTCATTACTTTTATCTAAATATCCATAGCAAAAAACATTTTGCGGTAAATATTCAAAATGAGAATTTTCTAGACCTATAATATGTAGTGTTAGTTGTGGATCTTCCAAAATCATTACCTCAAAAGTTTTAATAAGCAGTTTGGCTCCTTCAAGATATTTTCTATTTCCTATAAATAATATTTTAGATGAATTACTTTTTTCACTTAAGATCTGTTCAGTATCTAAACGATTCTGATAAAAATTATTGATAACATTTCCTAAATAAAATATATTGTTGGTCTGGTATTTACTTTTCATTTCATCAGCACAATTAGGAAAAAGGCTTATTACAGCATCTGCTTTTTTAATACTTTCCTTTTGCTGATTAATAAAATATTTTTCTGCAAAATATGGCTTTCTGCAAATATGATTTGTTATATAGTGCTCGTAAGTCCAGTCATGAAATAGCATAACCGGTTTTATATTGTTTTTAATTGAATAGTCAAAGTTTAAAAAAATAAATGCATCTGTATCTCTGTATTTATTTTTAGCAAACTCAATCTGTTTATTTAAAAAAAAAGTGTTAATAAATGTTTTATTGTAACTTAAAGCATGGTCTCTAACAATTAATTTCAAAAATCTAAATAAAATTTTATCTAAAAGTATAGTGAGGAATTTACTTTCCTTTAAATTAACACGGTTTACTTTATAATTTTTTTTAATTAAGGTATCTGTGAAAAAGAAGGGTACATTAGACCAATGTTTCAATTCGGAAGAATCTCCTACAGTAAATACAGTAATTTCTTTCATATTATTTATTAAAAAAAGATTTATAGGGAAGGTATGCTTGAGGATAAAGTGCTATTGATTGTAAAAACAAAAAATAAGAAATGACACCTATTGTTATTACAACAATCGTATTCAATATTTTATCTTTCTTATTCAGTAAAAGTAGCTGGCTTGATAATAATAACGGTTCTAAGATATTAAAATAAAAACTTCCTCTACTAATCAATACCGGGAGTGATTCTGCAAACATAAAATACAAACCGAGACTAAATATATAACCATTTAAAAAAAATTGATATTGCGGTATTATTCTTGAAAGTTTATCTCTAGTCACGAGAAAAAGCAAAAGAAAAAGTGATCGTTTCAACAGACCTATTATAGTATAGCCGCTAGTAAAATCAACTTCGGAGTGGGCAATATAAAGATCAGCTTTTGATTTTGTTATTTCAGTAACAGATCCAAAAAAACCAAAAATTTGTAAAGGCAGGTTTGACTTACCGATTATTAGTGCAACCAATAAAAAGGAAACTATGATTAGTAGACTAAATCTCCTCCTTAGAAAATAATAAACCAGAGCAATGATTGAGGATGAATGGAAAAAAAATGCGCATATCATCATTGCGAAATATCCAAATTTCTTATTTTTTAGTAGAAAAATAATTGATAACAATACAAAAATCACAGCAATGAACTGTCTATTTGCACCCCATACGCCAATTGTAGAAGTATAAAACCACAGTAACGCTATAAATAAATTTTTCGTATAAATCCTGTAGAAATAAATACACACTAAAAAAAATAAAGAGGCCTGAAGAATCAAAAATAAAGTGTAATCACCGAGAATAAATTTTCCTGCAACGGTTAATAGATTAAATCCTATTTCGTACTGTGTATTTTTAACAATATCTATATAATTATTCTCATCAAAAAGCTCCAGATAGGGTTCCCAATCTGTAGCCATCTCCCAACGCATACCAAGCTGGAGTGTAAGCAGTAAAATTGATATAAAAATCAAAGTTTTTTTAATCTTATCTATATCATAATTAAAAAAATTCAATTCGAATAAACTACATGCTGCAAAAAACAAAATTGTAAATATATAAATATCCATCTACAAACTATTTAATACTTGTTCCATACGATGCTCATAAGTATGATTTTGATGAAAATGCCTATTCTGAGCATCAGCTATAAGATATCTTTCAGCTGGATTATTTAAAAAATACTTAATTTTTTCAATTGCCTCAAATATATTTTTAAAAGTAAACTTATTGATATCTACAGCTGAGTATTCTTCTAATGTTGACTTAAAATCACAGATTTGGAAGCCACCCACGCCATAAATTTCAAAAAACTTCACATTTGCAGAAGATATTTCTGCATAATGGAAATTATTAAATACGATCTTGGAACCAAATAAAACATCAGCTTTTCTTGAGCCCGTTATATATTCGTCTCTAAAGTTTTTTTGTATTTCGTCTCTGGGAAAACGTTTATCAGGCACGCCGAAAAGGGTCACATTGATATCATTTTTGAGTAACTCAGATATCATTTTTGCTCTGTAAGGATACATAGTACCAAATGCGACTACGTCAATATTTATTTTTTCTTCTAAAATTCTTTTTTCAGCACTTAATGGTGGTACATGCAATCTTGCATTTAATGCCTCTGGTAAATAAAATGCATTTAGATCCATTTTATTTACCATAAAATCAACAATAAATGGATCTTTAGTAAAATATGCATCATAAGGTGATGCAAATATCTGCTGATGTTCAAAAGTGGTTATCGCGTCTGGATTAATGTGTATCACAGGAACATTAGGAAGTTCCCTTTTTATTTTTTTAATGCAGTCCGGATGGATAAATCGATAGGTACAAATCACCAAATCTGGGGTTTGATTGATGATTTGATTTGCAATTTTATCAAATACATATTTATCATATCTCTTGAAAAACTTCTGTCCCCAATAATTAAACCTATATGGAATTTTAACAACATCGATAATATCAATATGGAAGACGTCGTGACCCAGAAAAACTAAAGAATCATTGATATGATATTCAATACTATCAAAATTTTTACTACCTAATAATGCTGTTTTCATATTATCTTACTGGCCTTAATTTGGTTAATTTTCGAAATAGGGAGGGGAAGTAATTAGCAATGTTTGCAATAAAAGCTATTCTCAGTGGTCTGTATATTTTAAAGGGATATAAATTGTTTTTTCTCATTTCATCTAAAAATTTTTCTAAGAATAAAATATTATTTTGAGAAATCGCAAGCCTGTAATTATACATTAAAATCTCCGCAGTAAATTTATCAATATAATTTGACAAAGATTTACTATTTTCTTTTTTTGAAAAATCTAAGAGTTCTTTAACCACAGTGATACTATCAAGAGTTCTTTTTAATAATTTATCTTTACTCCTCATTGTAGAATTATCATGAATTACATAGTTATATACTAATAGGTTATAATATTTTATACGTTTGGAATAAAATATTAACTTTAGGGTAAAGATAATATCTTCAAAATAGATACCTTCGTGAAATAACAGATTATGATCTGTTATTAATTTTCTTTTAAAAATAAACATTACGGGCATGCATGAAGTATTGAAAATCTTTTCCAAAAATTGTTCACCATTATAAGTATTCTGACTAAAATTTGTTTTTACATCATGCGAGGGCTGTTTATAGATTTTACCAGATGTATTTACAAGCCTGTGATCAAACCATATTGTATCAAGATTATCTTTTTCCATTTCCGTAAGAAGAAGTTTAGCACTGTATTTTTCAATAAAATCATCACTATCGACAAACCACAGATATTCTCCCACAGATTTTGAAATGGCCAAATTTCTTGCCGCACCCTGACCTTTATTTTCTTGATAAAAATAGTTTAGTAATACATCCTTATTTTTTAATTTCCATTCGTTTATCACTTCTTCAGAATTGTCAGTACTTCCATCATTTACAATTACAATCTCAAACATTTGCATATTGATACCCTGATCAATTATACTGTCAAGACAAATATTTAAAAAAGAAGCACTATTGTAAACAGGTATTATAAATGATAAATACATTAGTAATATTTATTAAATGTGTGAAGTGGATTGAGATAATATGAACTTAGAAATAACAATCTGGAAAACTTAGTTTTGCGATTGAGACCTACTTTTGAAAAAAACTGAAGTCTTGAAAACTCTAATTTTTTTGCTAGTTTTATAAATAAATTACAGTAAGGATATACCTCAGCTATATTAAATTTCTCCGTTTCAAGATAAAAATCAGAAAATAGTTTATTATCACCCGTTCTTGTGATAGAAACAATATTTTCACGATAATATACTGTGTAAATATCCATATAGTGAAGTTTGATATTATTACTTACTAAACGTAAAGCAAATGGATAATCTTCAAATTTAAATCTTTCATCAAATCCTCCAACCAATTCAAAGGTTGATTTTTTAAAGAAAATAGTAGGACCATCGCAATAGTTCCGCCGCATAAGCATCTTAAACTGAATGTCTACAGTAGAGTTATAAAATTTAGAATATCCTGGGAAGTGATAAGTTCCATAATTTGCATTAGAAATATCACCAAAAAAACCAAGAGATTTTGAATATACTACTTCAATTGTTTCATCTAAAGATATATATTTGACAAATTGTTCAATGGAATCGGAAATAAGCAGATCATCACCAGCGATCAACTTAATCCACTCACCTCGGGAAGCTTTTATTCCACGGTTACAATTACCAGAAATACCTGTATTTTTATCTGTTACAACAATTTCTAAATTCACAAATCTTTCTTTGTTAACTGAAGACCAGTTTCTACAAATCTCTACAGTGTTATCTTGAGATCCATCATCAGAAATAATTAATTCAATATTGTGGTAAGTTTGCTTAATGGCGCTTTCTAATGTTTCAATAATGTATTTTGAAGAATTATAGGTAATTACAACTATTGAGATAACTGGATTTTGTGACATAAGTATTTATTTTGAAGATTTATATTTTATCTAATGCAAATTTAAACTATATTTCACTTTCTGACTTAATTCTTAGTAGCTCTAATACCTATTTCATTATGTGTATGGTTGCTAATTACCTGTATGTACTAGTATTATTTCAAAAAAACATTTGCAGATAGTCCCTTGGTTTTTTTATCTAAATATAAATATAACACCCATTGTAAAAATACAAATAGAAATGATTTTTTCCTTTTTATTACCCCTTATCTATTATGATAATATGTGTATTTTAAATCAAAATTTCCTACTATACTTCAAATTTAAACTTATACTTTTTGAAACTAATCTTTTTTTCTCTATGTTTCTACTAATTGAATAATAGCAGTATAAAATAGCATCTGAAAGAAATGCGAAGACAAAAGATAAAAAATTCATGTATCGTTTATTTGTTTTAGCGTAATAAAGACTTTCACTTTGCTTCATTCTTTGAAAAGTTATATCCCTAATACTTTCCGACTGGCCTTCCAAATGTATTATTTTGGCATCAGGATTATTATATATTAAATATTTTTTTTTTCTAACCCTATATGTTAGTTCGGTCTCTTCATAATAAAGAAAGAAATCCTCATCAAACCCATTTAATTCATGAAAAATATTTGCACGAATCATTAGAGCTGCACCAGAGACAAAACCATCAACCCTTAAAGGTTTTTTTGTATTGTTAAACAAATCATTTTTATCTAAGATCATGTTCAATCTATTAAATGTCAACTGATTAAAACTTTGTATAAAACCAGGAGAAAAATGAGAGTAAGAAAAGTTTGGTTTCATGTCTTCTCTGTACAAGTTGGCTCCGACAATACCAACATCAATAAAATGTTTTAGATAATCCGATAAAATAAAAATAGCATTGGTAAGCAAAACTGTATCAGGATTTAAAAAAAATACGAATTTGCCAGTAGCATATTTCACTCCTAAATTATTAGCTCCAGCAAAACCTATATTGTTATTATTAAAGACAAATTTAACAGCTGGAAATCTTTCTGGAAAGTTAGTAATATCCTTATCATTAGGTGACGCATTATCAACTACAATAATTTCATACTCAACATTTGATGTGCGTAGGTATATAGATTCTATACATTTTGCAAGAAAATGTGAGCTATTATAATTTACTATTATTATTGAAACCATACTCATATTAAAAATTTTAGTGATAACGATTAATTTAACTGCTCGAATATTCTTCTAATCTGCTGTATAGAAAAATATTCAATTTTAATTAAATTGATATTTTTTCTTTTAAGCTCATAGAATAAGGCCATTATGACGAAAATTTCAGTGGAAAGATAACTAATCGATGTTCCAATATAACCCAGATAGTATCCTAATGAAAAGTTTAGAAGTAAACTAATAAGGGCAGCTAAGAAAGTAACTTTTAAAAACTCTTTATCCATATTTAAATTGATCATCGTTAAAGTTCCTAACAAACTACTTAAACAAGATAATAGTGGAAGAAAACATAATATTCTTACACTTATTATGCTATTCATAAATGCCTTCCCATAAATTAGCGTAACTAAAAAGGGAGCAAATATAAACAAAAGCAGCCCCCCTGCAAAGGTTATATAAAAAACTAACGGAAATATTCTTCTTAGTTGATCTAGGCCATGATGCAAAGATTTAGAAAAAGAATTGCCTATAAATGGAAAAAGAGCTGTCGACATTGGTATATTAACAACACTTTGAATGATATTTATTAATCCTAAAGCTACCGTATAATAACCTATAATTTTTGAGCTCTGAAACATGCCCAAGATTACAATATTGGTGGAAGTATACAAATTGAATACAACTGAGGATAAAAATAAGTGCCTATCACTCCTTATTACTTTTAGTGATATTTTTGGTGATAAAAACCTAAATTTTAATCCAAATAAAATGTGGGCATAAAACAATAAAAATAAGTTTATAAGCAAATTTAGAAATGATGTAATAAATGCATAAATTATATAATCATTTTGATTTTGAATTAATATAAATACTGAGATCGTAAGTAGAATGCCTTTAATAAAACTCAGCCAGCCAAAAAATGAGATTTTTTGAAGTCCTTGATACAAATATTGTGTTGAGATAAGTACTGATACTACGTTCAAATAGATAATTAAACTTAGCATCAGATTGTCGGAAAACTTTTTTATGGTAAATATGAATACCAGAAAAAAACAGGATGATAATAAAAATAATATCAAGCGAGCATTCGTTGCTTTACAAAAAATATTATTTATTTCACCAGGATTATCAGCATTCTTTGATACAGATCTTGTTGCTGACATATCAAATGCGTAGGTAACAACCAATGTAAAATATGTGACAAACGCTGTAACATAGTTAATCAATCCTAGACCGTGAGGTCCTAATATTCTGGATACATATGGAACTGTGAGTAAAGGAAAAATATAGTTTACCACTTGGATTACACCCAACGAAGCAATATTTTTGAATAACTTTTTAGATTCTAACATTTTAATTTTAAGAATATTTTTTCAATCAATGACTTTTTCATCTTTAAGGCGTTTTTATAGTAATTTTAAAATTATAGTTGTGACAATTGTAATTATAATATGTAACGGTAATGTTACGACTATTCATAGCCTTTCAACTTGCAAATTTTCTGCAGTATTTTCGGAATAATTAATATTTTCAGCCTTTAATTACTAATTTAAGTTAGGAATCTAAACAGATAACAATTCTGGAAGTTTACTTATGATTTTATTAAATTTACAAATCTTCGTTAAATACTTTTATAACATTATTTACTTCTTTGTCAGTCATTACGGGACTTATGGGTAAACTTAAAACTTCTCTGTGAATTGTATTCGTAATTTCAAAATCTGTGTCATTCATTTCCTTATATGCCTCTTGCTTATTTGGGGGAATGGGGTAATGAATCAGCGTTTGAATTCCCTTTTCCAATAGTTTATTTTGTAATTCTTGTCTTTTTTCTGTTCTGATGACAAATAAATGCCAGACATGTTCTTTAAAATCCAATGGCAGATTGGGTAAAATAACATTTGCATTGACTATCTCTGCCCTATATTTTTCAGCAATTTCACGGCGACGGTCATTCTCTATGTCGATGTATTTCAATTTAACATCGAGAACAGCGGCCTGTATTTCATCCAACCTAGAATTTAATCCCTGATAAATATTAACGTACTTTTGGTTTGAGCCATAATTTGCCAATGCCCTTATTGTTATTGCTAAGTCCTCATCATTAGTCGTAACAGCTCCTGCATCCCCCAACGCACCAAGATTTTTACCCGGATAAAAACTAAATCCTGCTGCATCACCTAAATTCCCTGTTTTTAATCCATTCCATTCAGCTCCTATTGACTGAGCATTATCTTCAATAATTTTTAGATGATGTCTTTCTGCGATCATCTTTAGCTTTTCAGAAAAAATAGTTCTTCCATACAAATGGACGATCATAATTCCTTTGGTTTTATCTGTAATTTTTTCTTCTATTTTTAAGATATCAATATTAAAGTCATCAATATTTGGTTCTACAAAAACTGGTATCAACCCATTATCTGAAATTGCTAATATAGAAGCTATGTAAGTATTTGCAGGAACGATAATTTCATCACCTTTCTTCATAATACCCAATTCAATATATGCTCTTAGAATTAGTCTTAGAGCATCTAAACCATTAGCAACACCTATGGAGTATTTTGACCCAATATATTTTGAAAGGTTATCTTCAAAAGTTTTCACTTCATTTCCTAATAGATACCAACCCGAACGAAAGGTATTTAAAATTCTACTTTCTATTTCCTGCTGATAAGCAAGGTTTATTTTTTGTAAATCAAGAAATTTGATCATTATAATATTTGTTTAATGATAAATAATAATTCCGTTCTCATCAATTGAGCCTTTTTGTTTCGCAGGATTTCCAAACCAAACAGTATTAGGGGGGACACTTTTTGTAACAACACTTCCTGCCCCAATCATTGAATTTTCACCAATAGTATTACCCGCAATTATGGTAGTGTTAGCACCTATTGAGGCACCCTTTTTCACCAGAGTTTTAGCAAAAAATTCGGGATATTTTTTCGAACGTGGAACTAAATCATTGGTAAAAGTAACGTTTGGACCTATAAACACATTATCTTCGAGACTGACACCATCCCAAATCTGAACGCCTGGTTTTATGGTAACATTATCTCCAATAACAACATCATTTTCAATAAATACATTACAGTTAATATTGCAGTTATCGCCGATAATTGCATTTTTCAATACTACACAAAATTGCCATATCATGGTATTGTCACCAATATTCTCTGATTGAACATCAGCTAAAGAGTGAATTTTAGCCATTTTTTATTATATTTAGATAATCATCATAATTTCTTATATAATCCTTTTCATTATAAGTGTGTGATGCCAGAACCAGACAAATTGCTCCAGAGGAAAAATTAATTTCTGAGGCCCATACTCCCGGAGGAATATGTAAGCCCAAATTAGGTCTATTAAGAAAAACTTGTCTTTTATATTTTCCGTCATCTAAACTTACCTCAAAACTGCCGCTTGCTGCAATTAGAAATTGATGACATTCTTTATGTGCATGAGCGCCACGACTTTCCCCTCCTGCTATATCATAAAGGTAAAAGACTCTTTTAACATTGAATGGAAAATTTGAGTTGTTTTCAACAACAGTTAAATTTCCTTCATCAAAATTAATTTTTCCTAATTCAATAACTGAACACTCAAAAACTGAAGCTCTATCCATTTTTTAGAATTTTAAACTGTTCATAATCTCTTACGTAGTCTGTATCGTCATACAATCTGTCAGAAACAATTAAAGCAAGTGAATTTGTCGAAAAATTCTCTAAACTTCTCCAATACATTTTGGGAATATATAATCCATCATAGGAACGGTTTAAGGAAAATCGTTCTTCCTTTTTCCCATCATTCAAAATTACATCAAAACTTCCTGAGAGTGCGATAATAAATTCCTGCTGCTCTTTAAAAGCATGACTGCCCCTAACTTCACCACCCGGTACATCATAAATCCAATACGTTCTTGCAATTTCAAATGGCAGCTGATTGGGATATTCAAAAAAAGATAAATTTCCCCGCTTATCTAATATTTTCGGAAGATTGATTATGTTGGGCTTCATGATAATTTTGATATTTACTTCAAATCAGTTATTTTGATTATCTTAATGTTGACTGATATTTTTCGAGTTGATTATATATTTTCTTTACATCCTGAGATTTTTCTTTCTGCAGAATTAGAATTGCATCGGACGTATGCACCAAAATACAGTTTTTCATTCCTACAAAAGCGGTAAATATATCAGTACCTATGATCATGTTTCCATTTTCATCAACAGAATGTCCGGTAGATCGTAAATAATCATATAAAGATTCAAAAGATCCCAGATCATTCCATCTGAAGTGAGCTGGTATAACCTTTATTTTCTTTGACCGTTCCATTACGGCATAATCAATACTTATTGAAGGAATCTGAAGAGACGCCTCAGCATTGACCTGATTATTTTCTGACTTTTGCCATGCTTCAACACATTTGTCATAAACTTCCGGCTGATATTGTTTAAGTTCATCCAAAAGTACTCCGGCTTTAAAGCAGAACATCCCTGAATTCCAAAGAAATGTTCCTTTCTCTAAAAATTCCTGAGCAGTGTCTGTATTTGGTTTTTCCCTAAATGACAATACGTCTTTGCCTTCAAATTCTATGTAGCCATAACCGGTTTCTGGCTTAGATGGTATTATACCAAATGTTACAAGAAAATTCTGTTTCGCCAAATCTACTGCCTCTTTGATCGCTAGTTTATAGGCTTCCTTATTTTGAATTAAATGATCAGAAGGTGTAATGATCAAAACATCATCTGGGTGCACTGCCAGTGCTGCAAAGGCTATAGCTGCTGCTGTATTCCTTGCAACAGTTTCTATAACAAATGTTTGAGGTAAAGTTATATCTTTCAAAAGCTGACTGCTCCACTCAATATGATCGGTATTTCCTACAACCATCAATTCATCCACGACATTTTCATTTCTTTCTGCGGTTAATTCAAAAAGAGATTTTCCCGAAAAAAGTTTCAGAAACTGCTTTGGATGCTGTTTGCGTGAAAGTGGCCATAAACGGCTTCCCACTCCTCCGGATAAAATTACGTTATAGATTTTCATAAACGATTATAATCATCTTCAACTCTAACAATATCATCTTCACCAAAATAAGTTCCGTATTGAACTTCAATAAAAACTACAGGTTCGGTTGTTTTATTTTCGATCCGATGTTGAGCTCCAAGAGGAATCTGTGCAACTTCACCAGCTTCATACGCCCTAATATCATCATTGATTGTAATTATTCCTATCCCGGAAACAACCGTCCATACTTCTGCACGGTGATGATGGTACTGAAGAGATAAACGTTGACCAGGATTAACTAAAATCCTTTTTACTTTATGAGTTTCTGCATCTTCTAGCACCCAATATTCTCCCCAGGGTCTTACGTCGTGTTCAGGTTTTTGCATTGTATATTTTTTTAGACTGTGAATTCTTTGATTTCAGAACGTTTTCATCAAAAAGAGATTATAGTCTTTTAGAAGCTACTTCTTTTGATAAAACTCCTTTTACATCGTAGATAACTCCATTCTCTTTAAGATATTGAGATAGGTTTAAGCTTAAAAATTCCTGATGTGAAACTGTTAGAATAATTGCATCAAATTTTATTTTGAGCGCTTCGGCAAGTTCCTGCTCCTTTAAGTCCATGTAACAAGTAACACCATATTCACATTTAACTTCCTCAGAGTCTGCCCATGGATCATACGTTATAACATCAGCTCCATATTCCTGTAAATTGGTAATCACATCAATCGCTTTTGAATTTCTTATATCAGGACAATTTTCTTTAAAAGCAATCCCTAGATTTAGAATTTTAGCACCTTTTATTTTAATATCGTTATTGATCATTAATTTAACAACCTGAGATGCAACAAATGCTCCCATAGAGTCATTTAATCTTCTTGCTGCTAAAATCAATTCAGAATAATATCCGATTTCCTGCGCTTTCTGAGCTAAGTAAAACGGATCAACTCCAATACAATGTCCTCCTACCAAACCGGGTGTGAATTTTAAAAAATTCCACTTTGTACCTGCAGCCTTCAAAACATCATGGGTATCAATATTCATTAATGAAAAAATCTTTGCCAGCTCATTCATAAAAGCAATATTCAGATCCCTTTGTGAATTCTCGATGACTTTCGAAGCTTCCGCCACTTTAATTGTAGGTGCAAGATGAGTTCCTGCAGTAATAACTGATTTATAAAGATCATCAACAACTTTTCCGATTTCAGGGGTTGATCCTGAAGTAACTTTTAAGATTTTTTCTACAGTGTGTTCTTTATCTCCCGGATTAATACGTTCAGGCGAATAGCCTACAAAAAAATCCCTGTTAAATTTTAAGCCAGATGTTTTTTCTAAAATAGGTGCACACTCCTCTTCTGTTACACCAGGATAAACAGTAGATTCATAAATAACAATATCATGTCTTTTTAAAACCTTTCCGACCGTTTCGCTTGATTTATAAAGAGGCGTTAAATCAGGTCTGTTGTGCTTATCTATAGGTGTGGGAACAGTAACAATATATACATCTGCATTCCGGATATCTTCAATATCTTCAGAACAGTATAAACCTGATGTCATGACGGAACCAGGTTCTGAATCTTTCCCGCAATTAGAAAGTGGGTTTTCATCAACCAATACTGAGTGCAGTAATTCTCCGGAAATTTCCTTTGTAGTATCGTTTCCAGTATTGATTTCATCAATACGTTTTTCGTTGATATCAAAACCTACTACCGGATACTTTGTCGCAAAAAGTCTCGCTAAAGGCAAGCCAACATATCCCAGACCAATTACTGCAATTTTGTGTCTTCTATCCATTTATATGACTATAATTTCAGTAATGAAATTAAGTTGTTTTTATTATTTTTTTAAAAATCTTTCAAAAAAGGATTTTTTTTGATCCACTGAATATCCATATCCGTACTTATACCCATAGCCATACCCCCTGTTCATTTTACTAACGTCATTGAGTACTAGGCCAACATTCTTGATTTTCTTGTCTTTAATCTGCTTATTAACAAATCCAATCAGCTCCTTTTCTGTATAACCTGATCTCGTTACATATAGAGTAACATCAGCAACGTCAGAGATTAGAAAAGAATCTGTTACCAACATTAGGGGTGCAGTGTCTAAAATAATGTAATCGTACAATGGCTTCAGGCCTTCAATGAGTTGCTGATATCTACCGTTTGAAAGTAATTCAGTCGGATTTGGTGTAATAGCACCAGAATAAATAACATCACAGTCAGGATTAAATGTGGTCTGATGAATAATTTCAGACGCTTTCATTTCATCATTATACATGAATTCTGATAAGCCTACCAATCCTCTCCTGTTTTCATTATATCTCTGAAGTTGAGGATTACGGATGTCAGACCCTATGATTATAACCTTTTTACGCGGTGTTGCCAATGTTAGAGCTAAATTTACAGAAACAAATGTTTTACCTTCACCTTTTACCGTTGAAGTAACAAAAACAACATTTCCCTTCTGACTTTTAGGAAGCATAAAATTGATATTGGTAATCAGAATTCTAAAGGCTTCAGCCAATGGTGATAAATCGTTTAACTGGACAATTTCGGGATCACCTTTTTCCAATGATGGCAACTCGCCTACCACTGTTGCACCTTCTGATAATTTTTCTAGATCCTGCTTTGATTTAATTTTGTTATTAAATAATTCAAGAAGATAGACAACTAAAAAAGGAATTAGTAAGCCCAACATTAATGTACTTAAATAGATGATTTGTCTTTTTGGAGACACCATATTAGTCGTGAGGGCATCATCAACAACTCTTGCTTTAGGAGCAGCAATAGCTAATGATATTGCTGCTTCTTCCCTTCTCTGAAGCAAGAGAAGATATAGCTGCTCTTTAATATTCTGTTGTCTTTCAATACTTCTGAAAAGTTTCTCCTGAACAGGAATTTTTGAAATTCTACCAGATAACCTGTTTTGCTCAGCCTGCACATTATTCTTTGAAATTTGAAGTGCAGATCGGCTTTTCTGTAAACTCTGTAAAACTGAACTTCTGATACTCGTAATTTGTTTTGTCACATCCTGAACCAGGGGATTTGAAGCAGTAGCATTCTGTAACAATCTCGCTCTTTCTAAAACTAGCTGATTGTACATTTCAATATTTGAATTCGAATCTGAGTCAGCGAGTCCTACATTTAAGGGCAATACTTCGTAGTTCCCCTGCCTGCTGTTCAGATTTCCTATTAAACCATTGATCAGTTCCAGCTGAGACTCCGTAGCAATTTGCTGTTGACGTATCGTAGAAGCTGTTTCAAGGGATAAGCCTGCTTCAGTTTCAATATCTGCAATATTATTCTGAACCTTAAAATTCTGCTTTTGTGTTTCAACTTTCCCTAACTCATCACCAATCAGACTGATTCTCTCATCAATAAATGCAGCTGTCTTCTGTGCCTCTGAGTTTTTATCCAAAATGGCTTCACGGTTATAATTTACAGCTAACCTGTTTAATATATCCTCGGCCTTTTCCGGCGAAGGATGACTAAGACTCAATTTAACAACAGTAGAATTTTTTTCGACCAAACTTACCTTCAACGCAGAGAGAAGTGATCTTGCCCTGTTCATTGCTGACATAAACTCCAGGCGATAATGCATTGGCTTCTCAGTATTTTTGATCAATTTCGGATCTTTCTGAAACATGACCACACCAAACGGTAATGAAAGTGCTTTATTGAAATTGGTTTTTATCGGTGTTTTAAAGCTTTCGGATTCTAAAATTATTGAATTTCCATGTACCGAAACAAAAACTTCTTTTTGAGGGTAATCACCTTTACGCTTTTCACTGATAACCCTTACTATAAATGGAGCTGTATCTTTGTATAGTTCCGTATCTTTTAACTTTCCTTTAGAAAAAATATTGGTCTCCAGACCCAATTCTTTTACAACAGAGATTATCAATTTTTTTGACTTAAAAATTTCGATCTCGTTATCTACAGAATTAGTACCCATTCCACCAACTCCACCAATTTCAGACAATACAGACATTTCCGGCTGACTTGACGTGGATTTTTTCACCTCTTTGATTAGCAAAGTTGATTCTGTATTGTAAATAGGAATAGTATATCTCAGAAAAAACCAGGCCGCAATGATCGCAAGAGCTGCGCCTGCAATAAACCAATACCATCGATAGAAGTAAGGCTTTGTAATTTCCCTTATATTAAAAGACTCTTCTGGAGTCTCAGTTTGTGTCTGATTATGATCCACTTTATAAAATGATTATAGGCATTATTAATTTTTTGTAAGAGCTAAAACACCTATTACGAGTGAGGCAATTACTGAAGCTACAGAAATATATAATCCGGTATTAGGATCTACTCTTGCTGATTTTTCTCTAACAGTATTAGGCTGCACATAAATCATGTCATTCTGCTTTAAATAGTAAAAAGGAGAGTTGATAAATTGAGCACTTGTAATATCGATTCTTTGTTGGATAAATTTACCATCCACATTTCTAACAATTAGGATGTTTTTTCGCAAACCATAAGTTGTTAAATCTCCTGCCAGGCCAATAGCTTGTAAAAGTGTAGTCGTTCCATCAGGAATTACATACGTTCCAGGTTTCGCAACTTCTCCCAATACAGACACTTTAAAATTAATTAATTTAATATCTATTATAGGATTTTTCACATATGCAGAGATTAAACCTGAAAGTTTTGTTTTTAAAGTTTCTACATTTTCATCTTTAGTATTAACTAAACCAATTTGGGGAAAATCTATGTTACTATCTGTATCAACTATGTAAGTTGGTCCAGAGGTTGGTACAGGTTGAAATTGAGCATTTCCACTAGGTGCTGTATATTGTGCTACTGTAGCGGTCGAAGAATAATTCTGATTGAAAGGTTTTACAACATCAAGATCTTTGGCAGAAACCGTTATTACTAATTGATCACCGGGCTGTAAAGTACTGCGACTGTTTTTTACAGAATTATCTAAAGCAATATTTTCAATATCCTTCATATAATTAATCTCCTGTCTTGGGGCACAGGAAAACACGGTTAAACCAAAGGCTGCGTACAGACAATATTTTTTTAAAGTCATTCTTAATAATTTTTTCACAAAAATAGGTTTATTATTTTAAACAAAAATTTGTTTTTAGATTTTGATATATTATTTTATTGTATATTATGAATAATGGGTAACTCCACTATATCAAAGTTCTTTTTATCGAGACTTTCATATTCCGAATTGTTACTGATAAATTCAGGAACTATTTTCTTTAATAAAGTAACCACCTGCACTTTATCTCTTTTAACCGCAGACTTAATGATCTGTTTGAAAAGAATTTCAATTTCATTGAAGTCAATGGTAGGATCTTTAGAAATCATGATTTTCTCGTGATGCGTTGGAACTGTTGTTGCATCATTGCTTAACAATTCTTCGTACAATTTCTCTCCCGGACGCAGTCCGATGAACTTTATCTTAATATCCAAATCAGGAGTAAAACCAGATAGTTTAATCATTCTTTTGGCTAGATCTAAGATTTTCACAGGATCTCCCATATCAAAAACATAGATTTCACCACCTGCTCCCATGGTTCCTGCCTGAAGTACCAGTTCGCACGCTTCAGGAATCGTCATAAAATATCTGATAATATCTGGATGGGTAATCGTAACAGGACCTCCTTTTTCAATCTGTTTCTTAAAATGGGGAATCACAGATCCATTTGATCCCAATACATTTCCAAATCGGGTGGTGATAAATTTTGTTGTATTACCCTCAGAATTCTGCAGCGACTGCACAAATAATTCGGCAGTTCTTTTTGAGGCTCCCATTACATTAGTAGGATTAACTGCTTTATCGGTTGAAACCATGACAAAACGGTTTACAAGATACTTTTTAGAAAGCAAAGCCACATTTCTAGTTCCTAAAACATTGACGAAAATCGCTTCATGCGGATTTTCTTCAATCAGCGGTACGTGCTTATAAGCAGCGGCATGGTACACCATTGAAAACTGGTAGATTTCAAATAACTTTTCCAATCGGTAGCTATTCGATATATCAGCTAATACAAATTTAAACTTCTGTTCCGGAAACTTTTCTAACAACTCCAATTCCAATTCATAAAGAGGAGACTCTGCCTGATCTAAAACGACAATCAGAGAAGGGCTGAACTGCGCAACCTGGCGTACAATTTCACTGCCGATGGAACCTGCACCTCCGGTAACCAAAACATTTTTATCAACGTGCCTCTTAATGATATCCTTATTTTCGATTTTAATAGGTCTCCGATTCAGTAAATCATCAATCTGAAGCTGACGTATTCCTCCTACCAAATCAGAATCTCTCATTTTACTGACAGTCGGCGCCTTCAAAACTTTTAAACCATGATCCAGTGCAGCAGTCATCCATTCTTCAAGCTCATTTTTAGTCATGATTTCCTTAATGATCAGAACGGCATCAAACTGTTTAACAAGAGCTGGATTTTTATAAAACTTTTCACTGTTATAAATTTTATGTCCCAGTAATACAGCTTTATGAGAATCTAACCGTTTGGTCAGAAAACCTTCCAAACGATAAGGATAATTAGGATTATGAAGTATAGCTCTTGCTAAAGATACAGATGCATCCCCTACCCCTACTACAGCTACTCTTATTTTTGATGAAGACCCTTTAATATCAATTAAAACATTAAAAAACTGCTTGGTAAGCATTCTGAAAAAAAACAGGACAGAAACAGATATAAAAAAATAAAGAAAGAGAGTAGGATAAAGATATAATGATTTGCCTAACCAAAATTCACTTGCATAATTTAATAATAGCAAAGCACATAAAGTACCCCCTGAAGAAAGAATGATCTTAAAAAAATCAAAAAAAGTGGAATGCCTTATAATTCCAGCGTAGGTCTTGAAGAGAAACATAAAAAGAATATTCATCAAGATCAATAAAATCCTCTGTTCCGTTAAGTATTCAAGGAAGTTAACTCGTACTTTCAGTTTTTCAAGTAGAAAATAGGATAGTAAAATTGATAAAAGAATGATGAATACATCAATTAAAAAAACGATCCATCTAGGAATATACCTTAGCTCGGTGAGTTTCAGAATATTATCCCCATTATATAAAGCAATAAAAGCGTTACGCAGCTTTTTCATTCAGCATTTCTGGTGTTTTTGTTATATCCTGCAAAGATAATGATATTATCTTGATTAAAATACTACTTGCAAACATTATTTTAAAGTTGAAGAATTCAGTTAATGATTTCATTCTATGTAATATTATTCACAATTATTCGAATATATTTTGATTTAAACTGTAAATATAGAAATTTACTAATTATCTATTTACCCGGTCATCAAATGATAGTAAACAGAGAACTGATAGATCTTTTAAAGTAAAGCTTACAAAATATCAATGCTGCTGCATGATCTTTTCCTCTATAAGTTTTCTCTGAAATTCTTTCATCCACAGACAATCCTGATTAAACAGATCCTTTCATTTAGCATGATGGTAACGGAAATTCTAAAATAATTGCTGCATCATTCAAAGATGGTACAATCTCATACAGCAACTCCTGAAGTAAAAACATCAGGAGTTGTAAATTTTAGTATTAAAAGATCTGTATTAAGCTGTCCTCTTTCTTCTGCCGTAAGTAAATGTTATTGCAGCCGCGGCTATGAGAAGAAAGGGAATGTACTGATCAATGGGAACCGCACCGGGATCTCCGGGAGCTGCTGGAGCATCTCCTACCGCTGTTACCTCCAGTGGTTCTTCCTCATAAACAAATGGATTGTCTGACTGATCTGCAAATGCAAGACCTGAAAGAACTACTGAGCACATTATTATTGTTTTTTTCATTATTTCAAATGTATTATTTAATTACTTTTTTAGAATACTCTTTTCCTCCTGATTTCGCTCTGATGATATACAATCCTTTAGATTCTAATTTAATACGGATCAATGTAGAATTGCCGGCAATATCGTGTACTTTTCTGCCAGCCGCATCAAATATTTCAACCGTTTGTATATTTTTATTGTTTCTGACAAAAAGGTCTTCACCGTCTCTGTACACTTCAAAAGTATCTTTGTGAGTTTCTGAGGTAGCTAATACATCTAATTTGTAGACAATTTCAAATCTGTTCTCAAACTCTCCTGCAGTACCTGAAAAAGAATACAACTGATTCTGAAGATTAGTGTAGGTTCCTGTTGATTTGTCATGCAGATAAATAGCCTGACCATTTGCAAACAGACCTTCTTTATGAGATAAAGAAACTGTAAAGTTTCCGTTTTCAAAATGTTTAGTTCCTAAAAGAACTACATCATTAATATTAAAAGGTGCTCTACCCTGAATAATTACCTTTTCAGCACCTGCCAAAGAATAAAATGCGTCTGAACCCGTTCCCATTGCTTTTGAATCATATACATCATATGCATTTGATGCACCTTGATTATAGGTCACAGCCTGGGTAACGGTATTACCGTAAGAAGTTGTCAGTTTAATCCAGAATTTCCCTGTATCAGAATCTCCGTTTTTGTTCAGTGTTACTCCATTGACAGAAGCACGCATTGCATTAGTAAATGAAGCCGTACCTGAAGTTACTGCTTTAACAATAAAGCCCTGTCCTGTTTTTGCGATATTCCCTGTTCCATTAAGAGCAGCAGAAGTGTATGCCTGTGTTCCCGGTGCTTCAGTCCATGTTCCGGATGCAGCATTAACTGTTGCATATCCTACATTTACTGAAGTATTTCCCGTCTGTGTCGTAACATTCCCTGTTGTATTATCCCAAAACCACAATGTAGATTCTAACACAGAATTATTTGCGGTGTAAAAAGCATTAAGATCCAGATTGGAAGGATACGGATTCCCTATCAAATTATAGTTTATCCCTCCGGTTGTTCCGTTTAACGAAAGATTAAAAGTTCCATTGTTAGGTGTTTTATTTGTTCCACCAAAAGACAATCCTGCGTTATCCTGAGGTACTTTTACGGAATATCCTTTTCCCGTATTGGCAACAAAGTTATTATCCGCATTTGTCACAAGATCATACAAATTTGATCCTGTATTATAGGTCATAACGTAAGTGGGTACTAAAGCTGAAGAACCTGATGTATACGCTGTAAAAATATTCTGGTCTACTACGGGTGAAGACCAAAATACATATTTGTTTCCAGCACTTGTGCTGTTTCTGTTTACTATGAATGAAGATCCGGTTCCTGTTGTATAAGTACCACCCACGGTCTGGATAAAGTTACCGCCATCATTTACGATGATGTTTCCATTATTTGTAACATTACCTGCTGTTACAGTTTGTCCGGAATTAATTGTAAGGGTGTTTGCAGCATTTACAGTTAGAGAATTTGAAGTAAAAGACGCTCCCGTATAATCTGCGTTAATGACTGCATTAAGAGTGGATGATGGATTTCCGTTAGACCATGATGTTCCGTTCCATGTTGTAGCAGATGCAGTGGGAAGAGTATTATAAACTGCAATATCATCAACTTCGTATTCTGCAGTTGTCGTGTATATTCTGAATGCAGTAGCTGACAAAGAAGATGTTGCAGCAACATACTGACTGGAAGTTTTCACTCCGTTTATCCAAATATCCGTTCTGTTTGCCGGTAAGGTATTACCATCACCGTAGCTTAAACTTCCTGTTGTATTATTAAATACAATGGCTACCGTATAATTTGTGGAAGCTGTAACGGTCTGAACAGTTGACCACCCTCCGCTGGTTCTGATCTGTAAATTTGTCCCGTTGATCTGGAAAGCTGCAGAAAGCTGAGCACCTGTAAACCCACTGGTTGAACCAAAACTGGATCCCGAACCTACAGCAGCAACCATGGTAGCTGAAGTAAGTGAAGCGGGTGTCCTGAACCTGAAAGTAAAGGCTCCTGTATTAAAAGAAGAAAGTCCTGTTTTATCTACCGTAGAAACACTACCGCCTTTAGCACCGATCAAACCTGAACTCCCTGTAAAAACAGAAGGGTTTTTGGCGACAATCTCATTATTAATACTTGCAGATCCTGAAGATGTCCCTACACGAATCCAGCTGAAAGCAGTATTACCAGTGGTTAAATCAATTCCATCGGCAAGGGTTCCGAAATTCTCCGAAAAAACCGGATTTACTAAAGTTCCCTGCCCCCATCCCCAAACTGAGAACAGCGTCATCAAAAATGCCGCAGACACTTTTGAGAAATTTTGTAGTTTTAAATTCATAATTATTTTTTTCGTTCACAAAACTATGCTTAAAAAAAAATAATGTTTAAAACTATAAATTACATATATGTTAACTTTCAGAAACTTGCATAATCACATCGTACTCAAACCCTCGGCTTAGAAGATATTTAACAGTCTTTGATTTTTTCTGATAATCCTTCAATCCTCTCAGTTTTGATTCGTAGTTTTCATACAGTCTTTGAATTGTTTTTCTGTAATCATCATCATGAATCTCATCATAACATCTGATTATTAACTTTTCCGTAATACCTTTTTGCTTAAGATGCATCCTGATCTTCGTCTTCCCCCAGTGTTTGATGTTAAACTTCCCCCGGATGTAGCTTCTCGTAAAACGTTCTTCATTAAGATAATTTTCTCTTAATAAATAGAGAATAATCTCCTCCTTTGCTTCAGGAATCAGCACAAATTCTTTCATCTTCTGCTCCACCTCTGCGTGACAGCGATCCTGGTAAACGCAGTAATTAACCAGCTTCTGTCTTGTTTCTTCAAAAGTGAAAAGTTTTTTTTCAGGCTGCATAGATAATAGTTAATGAGTAATGAGTAATGGGTAATTAGTAATAAGTAATGGATAATTAGCGATAGGTGATGTAAATATGCTTTATTAAAAAGAGGTACAAATTATTTGCACCTCTTTTATTTCTATATTGTCTGTTATAAGCCGTCAGCTATTTGCCAACAGCGGTCAGCTTTTTAATAATTAAATAAAGCTTTTCCTTCCATGAGTCCGTTGACTTTCTTTCTGACTCCTGAAATTACTTCTTCATTTCCAATATGGTCAACAACTTCTGAAATAAGTTCAGCAATCGTATTCATATCATTTTCTTTCAGTCCTCTGGTGGTAATTGCAGCAGTTCCCAATCGGATCCCTGAAGTAGTGAAAGGAGATTTGTCATCAAAAGGAACCATATTTTTATTGCAGGTAATATCAGCTTTTACAAGAGCTTTTTCAGTCTCCTTCCCGTTAACTCCTTTATTTCTAAGATCAACCAGCATCAAATGATTATCGGTTCCACCGCTTACAATATCAAACCCTAATCCTACCATTGCTTTTGACAAAGCCTGAGCATTTGATTTTACCTGCTTTGCATAAGTCAGGAACTGGTCATCAATCGCTTCAGCAAATGCAACTGCCTTCGCTCCGATGACATGCTCTAAAGGCCCACCCTGAATTCCCGGGAAAACAGCCCCGTCCAAAACCTGGCTCATCTGCTTGATTTCTCCCTTTGGAGTTTTATGTCCGTACGTGTTTTCAAAGTCCTTTCCCATCATGATCATCCCTCCTCTTGGACCCCTTAAAGTCTTGTGAGTCGTTGTGGTTACAATGTGGCAATGTTCGAATGGAGAATTAAGCAATCCCTTAGCCACCAGACCTGCGGGATGAGCAATATCTGCCCAGAGTGTTGCACCAATCTCGTCTGCAACTTCTCTGAATTTTGCATAATCTAAATCTCTTGAATAGGCCGAAAAACCTGCGATCAGCATTTTAGGTTTTTCTCTTAATGCCACTTCTCTCATCTGGTCATAATCGATCAGACCGGTTTCCTGCTGAACACCGTAAGAAACCACATTATATTGAATTCCTGAGAAATTCACTGCAGAACCGTGGGTAAGGTGACCTCCCATAGAAAGATCCATCCCCATGATTTTATCACCAGGCTTCAGAACTGCCAGATAAATTGCAGCATTGGCCTGGGAACCTGAGTGTGGCTGCACATTCACATAATCAACCCCAAAAAGCTCCTTTGCTCTGTCAATGGCTAATGTCTCAACCTCATCTACTACTTCACAACCTCCGTAATATCTTTTCCCGGGATATCCTTCCGCATACTTGTTAGTCAATACACTTCCCATTGCTTTCATTACATTTTCAGACACAAAGTTCTCTGATGCAATAAGCTCTAATCCGTGGGATTGTCTTTCTCTTTCTTTTTCGATAAGGTCAAAAATAATGTCCATTTACTTTTAGATTTTAGATTTTGAATTCCAAAATTACGGAATTTCCGAGAATTATGGGTTATCAGCCAGCTCATTAATTTACAATTGATTCATCATCCTGTAATTTCACATACATCTTTATAGGTTCCTTTTACATGCCCTAAGCAATGAATTTCTTAAAATTAGTTAAGATTAAACCTTTTGTGAATTCGGGAATAAATTTTGAGTAATTTTAAAAAGTCTCTTCATTAAAAATATATATTTGCATTCATCTTAAAAAAGCGAAAAATCGTCTGAAATTATGGGAAAGAAAAAGTACAAAAAACAATTGCTCAGATCTTTAAAATCTCTCGGTGAATCTGAATATTTAATCCTTAAAAGCATGACAAATCTTATGCTGCAGGGAGAACTAAAGAAAAACAATATCGATTTTAAAGATGGCGACACATTTAGTTTCAAAGACAATATTTTTGATTACAGCGAAGATAAAAATGTAAGAAAACTGGCTAAACTCCGTAGAGAAATGCTCTCTACCATGAACAAACTGGTGATAAGAAACAAATTCAAAGACAAAGAAATTAAGTTTTTGAGTTAATTTCAAACAAGATTTTTTTAAGATCAGTTTAAGATTAAAACTGTAATCTAAAAGTTTATTCAGTCACCTGAGATAACAGCCAAACAAAAAAGTCCCGGAAATCCGGGACTTTTTTGTTTAATTTAAAACAGATTAAAGATTCTTTGGAACCGTTTATTTAATTCTGTCTTATCTCAGATAAAACAAATTACTTTTTCGCCTTTTCTTTTAATTCTTCTTTATCCTTATCCGAAGGATTCCATACTTTCACCTCCGCATTCTTATCAATACCTGAAAGAATCTGTACGTTGATACCATCACTCGCTCCTAATTTTACATACACTTTTTTGAATTTTCCGTCAGGCTGTTTTACCTCTACAAAAGCTTTGTCTTTACCGTTGCTTTTTTCGTACTGAACCAAAGATTCATCCAGCAGCAAAGCATTTTTCTGAGAACTCATGACTATTTCTCCGTTCGCTGAAAATCCTGCTCTGATGTACTCATTGTTAGGATTGTGAACATCCCCTTCCACAGGGAATTTTATCGTTCCGTTATTATCTTTTCCTTTGGGAGCGATCATGGTCAGCCTTCCCGGGAAAGATTTATTCTGTAAAGCACCGATGACAATATTCATATCCATTCCCTGTTTCAGTTTCCCTGCCTGTGCTTCATCAATCTCCCCCTGGAAAATTAATGAATTTAAATCTGCAATCGAACAAATGGTGGTTCCCGCATTAAATGAGTTGGCTTCAATTACCTGGCTTCCTACTTTTACAGGAACTTCCAAAACAGTTCCCGCAGCTTTTGAACGGATCTGTGTGGTTGCAAGACCCTGCAATTCCGGAGTTGCCCCGGTTTTTACAATCTGCAGTCTTTTTTGTGCCGTCTGAAGCTGCTGATTGGCATTTTTTACACTTTGCTGCATTGAATATAACTGCTGCTGAGAATTCAGATACTCCTGTTTTGAAATGACTCCCTGACTGAAGAGTTTCTGCTGCATGGCAAACTGTTTCTGCATATTATCAACATTCATTTTTGCATTGCTGATCTGGAGCTGAGAATTCATAACCTCCTGCTGTGCATTGTTTACTTCAGCAATATTCGGAATAATTTTCACTGTTGCGATCAGCTGCCCTGCTTCTACTCTATCCCCTTCATCCACCAGGATTTTATCGATAATTCCAGCAATATTCGGCTTGATTTCAATTTCTTCCTTCGGAACAATCTTTCCTGTTGCCATTACTTTATCATCCATATTCTGAACGCTCGGTTTTCTGGTCAGAAAAGCTTCACTCTGCTTAGAATTTGACTTTACCAAATAGCTGATTCCCGAAAATAATGCAAGCGCAAATAAAAGCCCAAGGACAATATAAATAGCTTTTTTCCAGGTGAACTTCTTTTTCATAAGTAAATTTTTATTTTTTAATGGTCACATGATATCGCCGGCGATGTCACATATATAGTTTATTTTTAATATTATTTTTATTCTGATTGTGTTTTTATCAGTTTCTTTTCAACTTCAGGAACCTATTCACTTCTCAGGGCTTCAATAGGTCTTATTTTTACTGCCCTCTGCGCAGGAATCATACCGATGATCAATCCTAAAATCACCATGACCGACATTGCAGCGAAAACATTCCCGTAGTTGACGGTGGGATTATAGAATGGAAAATCATCCTGATTCTGCGTGAGCATATTAAAAATCATCAGGACAAAAATCCCGAGAATAAACCCGAGCAGTCCTGAACTGAGTGTTATTACAACACTTTCCAGTAAAATCTGGTTTCTTACCTCAGAAGGCTTTGCTCCCAAAGCTCTCCTGATACCGATCTCTTTGGTCCTTTCCTTTACCGTGATCAGAAGAATATTTGAAATGGCAATGACTCCTGCGAGAATTGTCAGTGCTCCTACAATGATCGTAAGAAGCTGCATTCCGCTCAGGAATCCTGTCAGTTTTTTGAATTCTTTACCCAGATTAAAACTTCCGAATGCATTGGTATCTTCAGGAGAAACCTGATTTTTAAGTTTTAACTCCGCCTTTACTCTTTCTTCAACACTGTTTACATCTACATTGGGTTTGCTGACAATCGCAAACATATCGATCTGTTCCCCTGCATTATACATTTTCGTATAGGTAGAAAGCGGGATGAACACGGTACGGTCATTTTCAAAACCACCACCTTTTCTTACTCTGAAAACTCCTATAACATTGAAAAAAAGTCCTTTAACATTGATAGACTTGCCCAGTGGATTTTCTTTCTTTTTTGAATCAAAAAAGTTGTTATACACTTCTTCACCAATTACGGCCACGCTTTTATTTCCGGTAACATCCGCATCATTGATGTATCTTCCGAAAATGAGTTTTTTTTCTGAAATTTTATTACCGATCGGATAATCTCCGGTAAGGGAATATGTGGCATTTTTCCCGTTCCTTGACATCGATTCACCAGGAGTACCTGTAAAACTCCCCCTGGAATTCTGTGGTGAAATATAATCGATATCTGAAATTTTTCTTTTTAAAACGTCTACATCAGAAAGTTTCAGGTTAACATCTCTTCCCTTGGGGAAACCTTCATAAGGGATTGAAGTATTCTGTGCCCACAGGAAAATTGAATTGGTCGCAAAGCCTGAAAACAATTTATCAAAACCATTCTCCATCCCCTTGGCAGAACCCAGCAAAACAACATACAGAAACATCCCCCAGCCCACTCCGATCATGGTAAGGAATGTGCGGAGTTTATTATTCCGTAATGAATAATAAATTTCCTGCCAGGTATCTTTTTTAAATAAAATGTTCACTTTTGGTACGTTATAAGTTATTGGTAGAAGTTAATTTCATTCTCAAATTATCTCATTCTCAAATTTTCAAATTAAATTATTCTGTCCTTAATGCTTCGATAGGTTTAATTTTGGAGGCTCTGTAGGCAGGAACAAATCCTGCGATCAGACCTGAAAAAACAAGTGCCACAAATGCTGCGAAAATGGTTCCCCAACCGACACTCGGGCTTTTAATAAAATAATCTTCAAGGCTGTCTCCTATTAAATGTAAAGCCAGAACGCCTACACCTACGCCTACAAACCCTGATACAACGGTAATCACCACACTTTCCTGAACAATCAGCGCAACTATACTCCGCGGCTTGGCACCAATCGCTTTCCGGACACCGATTTCTTTGGTTCTTTCTTTTACGATATATACCATGATGTTACTGATCCCGATAATCCCTGCAAGCAAAGTTCCCAATCCGATAAAGGTTACAATTCCTGTGAGTACTGCCATAAACATGAAAGTTTCGTTCATATTCTGAGCATTATTCCATACACGGACCGCATTTTCATCATCCGGAGAAACACTTTTTCTGGCTTTCAGCTTATCTCTTAACTGTTCGCCATATTTTATGGCTTCAGCCGGTGTCATATTTTCGTTGTACGCAATATACACTCCGCTTACCGTATCAGAACCTTTTTTCATTTGCTGCAGCGTTGTGATCGGAACGGTAATATGCCTCTCATCCCAGTCTCCGCCATCATCTGAAAATACTCCGACTACTTTAAACATTGTTCCGTTGATATCCAGGTCTTTCCCGACCGGGCTTCCGTTTTTGATCAGATCCCGCTGTACCATTCTTCCGACTACAGCTACGTTTTGTTTTCTCTGCAAATCCCCCGGTGTAAGGTATCGTCCTTCGAGCATTTTCCTGTTCTCGATGAATTTTTCTTCCGGATCTGCGCCGTTGATCTGGTAAGTACCGCTTTCTTTCCCGTACTTTACCATCAGATTGGCAGTATATCTGGGTGTGGAATAGCCAACTTTCTCTTTATCACTTCCGATCAGAAAATCGTAATCATCATTATTCATCGTTACCGTTCTGTTCGACTGCAGGCCTTTATAAGCTACTGTCGTATTTCCTGTAAAAATAGAAATCAGGTTCTGAGCATCTCTCGCAAAGCCCTGTGTAAAAGCATTTTTCAGCCCGGTCCCTATTCCGAAAAGAACAATAAATATAAACAGACCCAACGCTACCGTAAAGCCTGAAAGTACGGTCCGCAATACATTACTGCGAATAGAACTGAATATTTCTTCCCAACGATCAAGGTCAAACATATTTTTATTTTTTTACTTGTAAAAAAGTGAATTTACTTCGCAGGCAATTTTCGCCGGCAAGTCAATTATTTTTAATATCAATTTTATTCACCATTCACTTTTAAAGCACAATCTGCTTAATAAACTCGTCACTCTCCATGATTCCGTCTCTAAGGATGACGTTTCTTTTGGTTTGTGCAGCCACATCCGGTTCGTGGGTAACCACGATGATTGTCTTCCCCTCATTGTTGATATCCTGAAGAAGTTTCATAATATCATGGGTGGTTTTTGAATCTAATGCCCCTGTAGGTTCATCAGCCAGGATCACCTTAGGATCGGTAATCAATGCCCTTGCAATAGCAACTCTCTGTTTCTGACCGCCCGAGAGTTCATTCGGAAGATGGGTTGCCCACTGCGCAAGCCCCACTTTTTCAAGATATTCCATCGCTTTCCGGTTACGTTCCTTTCTCGGTACATTCTGATAGTACAGAGGAAGCGCAACATTATCCAGGGCGGTTTTATATCCAATCAGGTTAAACGACTGAAATACGAAACCAAGGAATTTTGAGCGGTATTCTGCTGCTTTCACTTCATTAAGATGCTCAATTGGAATTCCGTCAAGCTCGTAAACCCCACTGTCTTTTTCATCTAAAATTCCGATAATGTTCAAAAGAGTTGATTTTCCGGAACCGGAACTTCCCATAATAGAGACAAATTCACCTTCCCCGATATTAAGATTAATACCTTTGAGAACTTGCAGCTTACTCTTGCCGGTGTCGTATGATTTATGCAGATCCTGAATTACTAACATGAAGCGTTGACTGTTTTTATTCTCAATAAGTAGTAGATCTTTTGCTTTTGTTACAAGATTAAAAAAAACTTTACAAATTCACATGTTTAACATACAATAATTTGAAAATCAGCAATTTACAAAATCATGTTTAACCTATATCTTTACAGGGCTTAGATTTTTGACCATTAACTATCTCTAAATCAATATCAGAGGGAGTTTCATGTAAATGTGGAAAACTTTTAAGGTTAAAAGTCAGTCAATTAGTCTTTACCCCTTTCTAAATCGTTTCTTTTTTTCGAACTTTGTGCTTCGCACGATACAAGAGATGACCACTCTTCTGCTTTGAAAGGTTTTACACATAACCCTCAACTGATCAGAAAGTTATCATTTTCCTTGATTTTAAATACCGTGAATCTATTTTTATAATTTTTAAGATATTACACTATAATATGGGAATTTTTGATAAAAGAATAAGCTATAAGCCATTTGAATATCCTGAAGTTCTTCAGTTTACTGAAGCAATTAACAAATCATTTTGGGTACATTCTGAGGTTGATTTTACAGCAGATGTACAGGATTTTCAGTCACAGCTTGAACCACACGAAAAAAATGCTGTAAAAAATGCACTTTTAGCCATTGCCCAGATTGAAGTTTCGGTAAAGTCATTTTGGGGAAATCTTTACAGCCACCTTCCAAAACCTGAACTGAATGGTTTGGGATCTACATTCGCAGAATGTGAATTCCGTCATTCTGAAGCATATTCCCGTTTGCTGGAAGTTTTGGGATATAACGAAGAATTTTCTCATGTTGTAGAAGTTCCTGCATTAAAGAAAAGAATTGATTTCTTATCCAACGTTCTGAAACATGCCAATTCAGCAACACCAAAGGAATACGTATCATCGCTGCTTTTATTCAGTATCCTGATTGAGAATGTGTCTCTGTTTTCACAGTTTGCCATTATTCTTTCTTTCACAAGATTTAAAGGTTTCATGAAAAATGTTTCCAACATCATTGCGTGGACGTCTATTGATGAGCAGATTCATGCTAACGGGGGAATTTACCTGATCAATAAAATCCGTGAGGAGCAGCCTGATCTGCTAACCGATTCTGATATTGAAGACATTTATACTTTGGTTGATCAATCAATAGAACTGGAAGAAGAGATTCTTGACTGGATCTTTGAAATGGGCGAACTGGATAAATTCTCAAAACAGGATTTGATTAACTTTATGAAGTACCGTGTTGACGAAAGTTTAACCAAGATCAACATGGAAAAACGGTACAATACCACCGCAGAACAATACAGCCCGATGAAATGGTTTGAAGAAGAGGTTTTTGCCAATTCTATGGATGACTTCTTCGCGAAAAGACCGGTGGATTATACGAAGCATGATAAGAGTATTACGGCGAATGATTTGTTTTAAAAAATTCACCGTCACTGAAGAGTAGAAAAAATGCACAGAATTTTTGAATGGGTAGCTTTAGAATGAAAAATAATCAGGTTGCCTAACTTCTTTTCAGAACTCATATATCGTACTGAATTGTCGAAGTATTAGGAAAAAACCTTGAATTTTGATTAAAATATCAATACAGGGATTTAACCCGTTTTTAAAAGAAAAGAAATTCATCTGAATTTAGCCAAAACTTAAAGCTATTGTTTTTCGGAATAAATAGACTCAGTGATAAGAAATACAAACAATCGTCTTAGCCCTGATTGCAGCGGCATCCTTTTTTCTGGGTGACTGAGCGCAGTCGAAGGGACCCAGAAAAAAGATACAGCGGAAAGCAGGCAGACCGATGAGAAGAAATACAAAATTTTCTGCTCCTGAAAATTAACAAACAATGTACTTAGTGCATTTTACAATATAAAAAATGGAAGAACAAAACAACAATATCTGGTGGCTCAACGAAGAATCTGAGCAAATGCTGAACAGAGGCTACCTTCTGAAAGGCGAAACCGTAGACGGCGCAATCGACAGAATCACGACTGCTGCAGCAAAAAAATTATACAAACCTGAACTACAGCCGGCTTTCAAGGAGATGATCATGAAAGGATGGATCAGTTTTTCTTCTCCGGTGTGGGCGAATATGGGAACGCAGAGAGGTCTTCCAATCTCTTGTTTCAATGTGCATATTCCGGACAGCATTGAAGGAATTACCCACAAAATGGGTGAAGTAATCATGCAGACGAAAATCGGGGGTGGTACTTCGGGATATTTCGGGGAACTGCGTAACAGAGGAACTGCGGTGACCGATAACGGAAAATCTTCGGGTGCGGTTTCCTTTATGAAACTTTTTGACACTTCAATGGATGTAGTTTCTCAGGGCGGTGTAAGAAGAGGTGCTTTTGCAGCCTATCTTGATGTAGACCACGGTGATATTGAGGAATTTTTATCAATTAAAGATATCGGAAGCCCAATCCAGAACCTGTTTACCGGAATCTGCGTACCTGATTACTGGATGCAGGATATGATTGACGGTGATGCCGATAAAAGAAAAATCTGGGCAAGAGTATTGGAGAGCCGTCAGCAAAAAGGTCTTCCCTACATCTTCTTTACCGATAACGTGAACAGAAACAAACCTCAGGTATATAAAGACCTTGGATTAACCATCAATGCGAGTAATCTCTGTTCAGAAATTATGCTTCCGTCTACAAGACAGGAATCTTTCATCTGCTGTCTTTCTTCGATGAACCTGGAATTATATGACGAGTGGAAAGATACCAACGCTGTGCAATTGGCAATTTATTTCCTTGACGCTGTTTTATCTGAATTTATCGAGAAAACGGAGGGGAATTATTACCTTCAGGGAGCAAGAGACTTTGCAATGCGTCACAGAGCACTTGGATTAGGTGTTTTGGGTTACCACTCTTACCTTCAGAAAAACATGATTCCTTTTGAGAGTTTTGAGGCAACACAATTTAATGCAAGAGCGTTCAAACACATCAGAGCACAGGCTGATATCGCATCAAAAGAACTGGCCAACATCTATGGCGAGCCTGAACTTCTTAAAGGTTACGGAATGAGAAATACAACGGTCATGGCAATTGCCCCTACCACTTCAAGTTCAGCAATTTTAGGACAGACTTCTCCCGGAATTGAGCCTTTTGCTTCAAATTATTACAAAGCCGGTTTGGCAAAAGGAAACTTTATGCGTAAGAATAAATATCTTGCTAAATTACTTGAGGAGAAAGGTCTTGACAATGAGGAAACATGGAGAACCATTATGTTGAATCACGGTTCTGTACAACACCTTACTGAACTGACTGACGAAGAAAAAGCAGTATTCAAAACCTTCAAGGAAATCTCTCCGATGGAGATCATTTCCCAGGCAGCACAGAGACAGCAATACATTGATCAGGCACAGTCTCTGAATTTACAGATTCCGTCTACCATGCCAGTAAAAGATGTGAATTACCTGTACATCGAAGCATGGAAAAAAGGAGTAAAAACCTTATACTACCAGAGAAGCTCATCTGTTTCTAAAGAGATGATGGTAAATTTTGTGAGCTGTTCGGCTTGTGAAGCTTAAGTAAAGAGCAGAAAGAGCCAGATTACAGGCTTTTATCTATTAAAAAGAGACCGCAGAAATAATTTTCTGCGGTCTCTTTTTTTATTCATTGACAATTTTATCTGTGATAAATCTGATACACTTTTCGACAACCGTATTCAGATCATCAGGTAAAGTTTTTTCTTCCCATGGTTCTTTTGCTCCAAACGTATGGTTGGCATTTTCCACTAAAAAAAGTTCAGTATTCGGATTCAGGATATAAAGGTGTTCGGCATTTTTCATACTGACCGCTTCGTCGGAAGTTCCATGAATGATCAGAACATGAGCTTTCGCCATTTCCATGGAACGCTCAACATCAAAACGATGCGGATCACGGTAAAAATCTTCATAAAACTGATAAAAATGCGGCATCTGCTGTTTGGTACGTGCATTCTCTACATAATAGACCCCTTCTTTTTTCCAGTTTTCCAGGGCTTCATCTTTAGGAAAACGTTCAAGATGATCAACACTTGCAAGGGTAATCAATCCATTGATTCTGATATCTTCACAGGTTTTAATAATCGAAATTCCTCCTCCACGGCTGTGCCCTATTAAAATCACTTTCTGGCTGTCAACTTTAGGATCTTTGATAAAATGATCAAGAACCGCATCAAGATCAGACAGTTCCTTTGAATAATTATTATTTCCAAAAGCATCCAGATCGTCGAATGCATAAGGATTATCCAATGTAGTACCGTTATGTGAAAAATTAAACTTAACAAAGAAAAAACCTGCTTCTGCAAATTTCTCAGACATCAGATCCCAGGCTCCCCAATCTTTATATCCTTTATATCCATGAACGAAAATCACCAGCGGAAGCTTATTTTCGGATTCAGCATAACAGGCATCTGCAGGAAAATCTCTGGTTTCGGGATTTGAGATAATGATGTTTTGATTTTTGATGATTTTCATATTTTTATTAATTGTTTTTTCTCACTTTTTTTACAGATTCATTTGATTTTTGTTAAACTAAAAAATCTGGTCAATCAGTCCAGCCTGTGAGAGAAATATTTTAGTTTCAACTATTTTTTTAAATACTCGCTTTTAATAATGATGCATTTTTTTAACGTAAAGGTCCGCAAAGAATTTTTTATCGCTAACTGCTTTTAATGTTCACTAAGGCAGTTCACTGAGCAAAGAGTACAAAGCTTTTTAAATTCTGATAGATTATAATCCGATAAATTTTAGACCTAAAAATAGCACAAATACATTTAAACACAAAGGAAAACCTTATTTTTGCGGTATGTTGGATTTAAGAACCGTTACAGTAATGCGCTATATACTGCCGCTGCGGGAGGGTGGTTCGCTCCCTGCTTTGGCAGAAGCTGACGATGATTTTAAATATGTTTTAAAGTTTCGTGGTGCAGGCCACGGCGTAAAAATGCTAATTTCTGAACTTTTGGGAGGGAAGATTACACAGGCTTTGGGACTGCCAATCCCCGAACTGGTTTTTGCCAACCTTGATGTAGATTTCGGAAGAACGGAAGCGGATGAAGAAATTCAGGATCTGCTGAAAAATTCTGAAGGATTAAACTTAGGACTTCATTATTTATCAGAGTCAATTGCATTCGATTCGAGTGTAAAAGTTGATCCGCTTCTTGCTTCAAAAATTGTCTGGCTGGATGCGTTTATTACCAATATCGACCGGACGTTTAAGAATACAAATCTTTTGATGTGGCACAAGGAATTGTGGGTAATTGATAACGGAGCTTCATTTTATTTTCATCATTCGTGGCAGAATTTTGACACGGCAGCAAAAACCCCGTTTAAATATGTGAAAGACCATGTTCTCCTACGGCAGGCCACCTTATTGGATGAAGCTGAAAAATTTGCTCACGAAGTTTTAAATGATGAGGTTTTCAGAGAGATTGTCAATCTGATACCACAGGACTGGCTGCATTGGGATGATGCTGAAGAAAATCCGGACGAGATACGTGAAGTTTATTTTAACTTCCTGAAAACCCGATTAGAAAACTCTCAAATCTTTGTAAACGAAGCCAAAAATGCAAGAGGATAAAATATACGAATACGCCGTTATACGCCTGGTGCCGAAGGTTGAAAGAGAAGAGTTTTTCAATATAGGATTGGTCATGTTTTCGAAAAGGGAAAAATTTATTAAAGTAGAATTTTACCTTTGTCCGGATAAATTTAAACTGATAAAAAGCCAACTCGATTACGAAGACATTATCAAAAATCTGGAAAGCTTTAAAAATATTGCGGAAGGAAAAAAAGATGGCGGGCCAATAGCCATGCTGGACATTCCCGACAGATTCCGTTGGCTGACAGCTGTGAGGAGTGCAGTTGTGCAGACTTCGAGACCTCATCCGGGGAAATCCAAAGACCTGGAAAAGACTTTTGGTAAACTTTTTGAGGAGTTAGTAAAATAATATACCTCAACCATTTACTTTATGAATTTATTTATCAGCAATACAGATATCAACAGGTTTTTTATGAACCTGTTTTTTATTTTCTTTTTTTCAGTATCCCTGTCTGCACAGACATCAAAAAGTATTTTACTTCAGCAGAAAACTGCAGTTTCTGAAAATATCACCTATAAAAAAGATGACAAAGGGAAAGATCTGCAATTAGATATATACAGACCAAAAAATTCAGCAGGTAAACAACTGCCGGTTGTGATCTTTCTCCATGGCGGAGCGTGGGCTTTAGGTGACAAAGTAATCGCTCCTGATAATTATGTAGAACAGACCATTTTAAAGCTGACGGAAAAGAACTATGCAGTACTAAGTGTAAATTATCGCCTTGTCAGCGATGACACTCATTTTCCCGGCCCTGTTGAAGATTCTAAAGATGCAGTAAGATGGGTAAGAAAAAATGCAGATCAGTATGGTTTTGATCCGGAAAACATCGGTCTATGGGGAGTTTCTGCAGGTGCCCATATCTCCCTGCTTTCAGCATATACTCCGGATAATGAATTTGTCGGTGATCCACAGCTGTTAAAATATTCAGGTAAAGTCGGCTACGTGGTTGATAATTTCGGACCGACGGATATAAACAGACTTCTTCATACCAGAGCACCACAGCCTCTGCTGTTCCTTGTTGGTCGCATTGCTCCGAAAATTATCGATATCAGAACTAAAATTGCGAAAGGAATGACCGGTTATGACATCAAAACTGAAAGAAAAAAGGTAATAGAACTGTGTAAAACAATTTCACCACTTTATTATACCCAAAATACGGTCCCTACATTAATACTTCATGGTAACAAAGATAAAATCGCTCCCATCAGACATTCAAAAAGACTCAACAGGATGCTTAAAAAAGCAGGGACGGAACATTCTTTTATCATCGTAAAGAAAGGGAATCACGGTTTTAAAACCACTGACGCTGCCTATCAGAACGAACTGAATACTGCAATGGTGGATTTCATTGTGTCCCATACACACTAAAGAAATAAATTCAATGTACTGACATTAAATCTATTTTCAAATTGCATCATTCATTAAAATACTGATATACAAATTTTTATATTAGATAACATATTGTAAAAACCATAACTTTGCTAAATTAATATACATATTGATTCATTTTATACTGAAAATAAGTACCTTGGCAGAATGCTTACATTATTAACAATAAAAGAGCAAAAACCCTAATTATTTATTCTTATAAAATCAAAATGATATGGAATTTCTAAATGGAATTAATGCACTGACTTTGGTGTTTACTTCACTTCTCATCTTTGCTATTGCTTACCGTTTTTACGGAATTTTTCTGGCAAATAAAGTATTGCGCCTTAATGACAAAAATACGACTCCGGCTGTAGAATTTGCAGATGGAAAAGACTACGTGGCTACCAATAAGAACGTTCTTTTTGGACACCACTTTGCGGCAATTGCTGCCGCAGGTCCCTTGGTAGGTCCTGTTTTAGCTGCTCAATTCGGATATCTCCCCGGAGCAATATGGATTTTGATCGGATGTGTTTTGGGAGGCGGTGTCCATGATATGGTGGTGCTTTTTGCATCAGTACGGCATAAAGGGCAGAGTTTAGCAACTATCGCCTCCAAAGAAATAGGAAAAACAACGGGAACGGTAGCAGGTTTTGCTATTTTATTCATCTTGATTTTAACACTGGCGGGACTGTCACTGGCTTGTATCAATGCTATGCATGAGGCATCCTGGTCATTATTTACCGTTATCATCACCATGCCGATTGCCATTATTATGGGATTGATCATGCGGTACAGGAAAAACTCTGTGACTTTCGCGAGTATTCTGGGGGGTGTTCTCCTGATTGCAGGAATTATCGGTGGACACAGCCTGATGCAGAATGAAACCATGAACAGTATGTTTACCTGGGACATCACAACAATTTCCATTGCCATTCCTTTATATGGATTCTTAGCTTCTGTGCTTCCTGTCTGGCTGCTTTTGGTACCCCGGGATTATCTTTCAACTTATTTGAAGATAGGAACAATCATCATGCTCGCCATCGGAGTTATCGTTATTCATCCTACGATTCAGATGCCTGCACTGACAGAATTTATTAACGGTGGCGGACCGGTTATCGGCGGGCCGGTATTACCGTTTATCTTTATTGTAATTGCGTGCGGAGCGATCTCAGGATTCCATGCGGTCATTGCAACAGGGACGACTCCTAAAATGCTTAACAGAGAAAAAGAAATTTTATTTGTGGGTTATGGAGCCATGCTGGTAGAAGGTTTTGTAGCATTAATGGCACTTATTGCTGCCTGTACACTGATGCCGGGAGATTACTTTGCAATCAATACTCCAAAAGATACATATGATGCCTTTCTCGCAACTCACCCCGGTTTACACGGTGTTGATATCGATTATTTTTCAGAAAGGATCGGGATTGACCTGCACGGAAGAACCGGAGGAGCGGTTTCCCTGGCAGTAGGAATGGCACATATTTTCAATAAGATCCCGTATATGGATCAGCTGATGGCCTACTGGTACAATTTTGCAATTATGTTTGAGGCCGTATTTATCCTGACTGCCATTGACGCAGGTACGAGAGTCGGAAGATTCTTTTTACAGGAAATGCTTGGGTCTGTAATTCCTAAATTCAATGATAAAAACTGGACTCCGGGAATTATCATCAGCAGTCTCCTTTTTACTTTCGCCTGGGGATATCTGGTCTTCACCGGAAATGTAAGCAGCATCTGGCCTCTTTTCGGAATCAGTAATCAGCTGCTCGCAGCCTGTGGTCTGATTGTCTGTACTACGATGCTCATCCGCCTCAACAGGGGAAAATATGCACTCTGCTCGGCAATCCCGGGTGTATTTATGGCTATCATAACATTTTGGGCAGGCTATATCCAGGTAATGGATATCTACATTCCTAAAGGACAATATCTGCTGGCAGTGCTGGCAGTGATCGCAATGGTTCTGATGCTGGTGGTTTTTGTCGGTGCGTTTAGAAAATGGTATCAGCTCCTGCAGGTCAAAACTTCCCATACTGATTTTTATGGCGAAACAGTCAAAGAACTGGTGGAGAGATAATCTGCAAACAAAATATAAAAAAGAGACGCAATTTGATTTTGCGTCTCTTTTATTTTTTCTGTCTCTTAAAGATTTTTGAGCAACCCTCATCACACATCAGACTCCCTTTTCTGTCAACTTCATCTAAAATTAATTTCTTTCCATCCAGACGGTACGCATAGTAGAGGCTGTCTGATGTTTTGGAATTGATTAACAGAATTAAATTATGATCAGTAAGCAGATATCGGTCATCTATCTGTTTGCCATTAATCCATTCCCTGTATCTGCCATTCTTATCAAAACTTAGAGTATATTCAAAATCATCTTTATCATCTATAATCTCTGCACCTGTTCCATACTGCAATTCTTTTAACTCCCACGAGCCGACAATCGTTTTCTCCTCCGGATCACGACAGGAAAAAACCAAAATGAGTAACAGAAAAATAAATGGTCTCATCGCTGTATCTTTTTAAGTTTTTCGATTCTTCTGATCTCATTTAAAAGCAATGGAAAAGCAGGATGAGCCATTCCTCCGTGATCAAAACCGTCAAGTTCATACAAAACAGTCTGTGTATGACCTTTTAACTTCATCATGCGCCACATATATGCATTTTCTTCATACCTTCCGAGCAGTTCTTTTTCACGGTCTCCGGTGATTAAAAGCAGTGGCGGTGCATCTGCCCGGATAAAATGAAGTGGTGCCATTTCGTCAATCCTTGCATCGAGTTCCTCAATTCCCTGTTCTTTTCTGGTGGTAAAGTGGCTGATCATCTGTCCGCTGAAAGGAATAATTCCGGCTAAACGATCAGCATCTATTTTATAGGTATTCAGATAAGATTTATTGAGTCCAACCATAGAAGCAAGATACCCTCCTGCTGAATGTCCTGTGATAAAAATCAGATCTTCACTTCCGCCATATTTTTTGATATTGGTAAAAACCCAGGCCGTTGCCGCCGCTGCATCCTCAATATATTTCGGAGCTTTCACTTTGGGTGAAAGTCTGTAATTCACCGCAATGACCGCTACTCCTTTGTTTTTTAATTCTTCCGGAATATGCTTCTCGCCACCCGTTATTCCTCCTCCGTGAAACCAGATGATCGTGGAGAAATTCCTGACGTTTTTTGGCAAGTAAATGTCCAGAACACATCTTTTATTGATGTATGCATCCGTTTTGTTTGTTTTTTCATCGTAGTAATGAACGTTTGAAATAGTCTGGTATTCCTGTGAAAACAATGGAATTGATGTGATTGTCAGTAAGAAAAACAGAAGCAGTTTTTTCATTGTAGAATTTTTATACGCTAAATATACAAATTTGTGATTTCGTGATTTTGGATTTTCAGGCAACCGGATAAGTGTTTTTTGGTTACTAAAGATTTTAACACATGAGTCACATCAGTTTTAAAATCATCTTTGTGTTGAAGAAAACATATAAGTTTGATAATTATATATTCTGAGGATGAAAAAGGTGACTCTGTTCTTATTAACACATGAGTCACATCAGTTTTAGAATCATCTTTGTGTTCAAGAGAACATATAAGTTTGATAATTATATATTCTGAGGATGAAAAAGGTGACTCTGTTCTTATTAACACATTAGTCACATCAGTTTTAAAATCATCTTTGTGTTGAAGAGAACATATAAGTTTGAAAATTTCATGAAATTTCAATCTTTCCTTAAACAAAAAACGGATTCAAAAAAAATTGAACCCGTTCCAAATCAAACTATAAACTATTAAAAATTAAAATTAAGTCTTGCAAAAACATATCTCCCGTTCTGACCAAACTGTGAAGTAGAACGTGAATAGATAAACTGATCATTATTGGTTGATGCAGGAATGTTTTTGGTTGGATAAACATCAAACAGGTTATTCACTCCTGCTGTCAATCCTACTCTTTTTGTAAACTGGTAAGCCAGAGATAAGTCGGTGATAATTTTATCGGTGATAACCTGGTGTTCGTTCGGTGAAATCACTCCGTCACCATTGGTATCAACGGTATCAGGACTGGTTACTTTTCCGAAATAAGTATTTCTCAGGTATAATGAGGCTTTGTCCCATGAGATCGTATGAGATAAACTTGCTTTCGTCCTCGGAACTGCCTCCTCAAGATATACTCTTGCTGCTTCTGAAAAATAGGTGTTTTCCAGATTCGCCGCCTGCAAAGCTCCGGATGAATGTATATTTCCCACTTTTCTTGTCTGATTTAAATTCAGTGCAAAACTGTTATCAAGTTTTACCTGTGAAAATCTCGCCGTATGGGAAATTACTACATCAAGACCCTTTGTCTCGGTGTCAATAGCGTTGGTGAAAAACTGAGCCGCATTGACTTCTTCAGCATCAAATGCTTCCGGTGCCACTGTTCTGGGGAATTGCCCGGTAAGTACTACCCTGTCATCAATCCGGGTAAAATATCCGTCTGCGGTAAATGTTAAACCTGCGGAAGGAATTCTGTAGGTAAACCCTGCACTTGCGGATTTGGAAGTTTCCTGTTTCAGCTTCGGTATTCCTACAAGCTCTGCAAGTTTTGAATCATTGCTGAAGGTTCCCACTTCCCGCAAATTACCGTCTGTGAAAAGAGTAGACGTCACATTATAGTAAATCTGATGAATCGAAGGAGCACGGAAACCTGTAGATCCCGCAAACCTGAAATTTAAATGATCCGTAAGTTTGATTCTCGAAGCCAGCTTGTAATTGAAGGTAGATCCGAAATCGGAGTAATTTTCATACCTCGCCGCTGCATCAACCAGCAACCAATCTGTAAAATTGAATTCTACATCTGCATATCCTGCAACAGACTGTCTGTTTTTATTCACAGCATTAAGCGGTTTAAAACCTCCGAAAACCTGTGAACCGCCGGGAAGAATATTCCCGAAAAAATCAGTCGGCCTCTGGGTAGATCCGTTGAATAAATTACCGGCTGCATCATAAGCAGAATAAGAAGCCTCTTCTCCGGCTGTTATTTTAAAATTTTCGTACCGGTGCTCGGCTCCGAATGCGACATTGATCCCTTTCCATACATCATATTTTTTTGAGAAATCCAGGTTGATGGTATTCTGGGAAAATCTGAGTCCTCCGGCATCAAACTCACTTGGAGAAGCGAACCGTAAAGATGTGTTTCCTGTATTGGAAATGGTATAATCAAATGAATTTCTGCCGAAAGTATTGCTGAAATCTACATCCCAGCCATTCCAGTTCCCTTTGATTCCTGCAGCAAGGGATAAATCCTGGATATCAGTTCCGATCTGTGGGAGATAACCGTCAGAATAGAGCCCCGTAAACGTTCTGCTCTGATTTGGTTTTCTGTAAAAACCTCCTGAAGTTCCGTGTCTGAAGCTGTATCCTCCAAAGGTATATGCTTTCCAATTGTCATTAATCGGGACTTCAATATTGGCAAAAAGCTGATGGTTATTCAGTTTTGACTGCCCTACCTGCATATTGAAATCTTTTCGTGAAAGACCTCTGTAAGCCAGCTCCTGATCAGTAACATTTTGTCCTAACAGTCCCTGCAAACCCGCAATTGTAGTGGCACCCTGAATCTGGTTCTGGAACTGAGAAGAAAAATAATCCACGCCCTGAGCATATTGATGAATGTAATTGATCAATTGCTGTGAATTAGGTGTATTTCCGATATTGGTGAACAGTGAAGAAAGGTTTACACCATCATTCAGAGCACGTTTTTCAATAGCATTATAGGCATTGAAGAGATTACCGCTTTCTGTACCTGCTCTGTAGGTTGGATTTCTGAACTGGGAAGACCATGTAATATTATAAAAACCACCCTTATTTCCTATCTTGTTACCATAATTTAAATCGACCTGAACATTCTGGCCGTCAAAATCTCCTGTATGATCATTCGCAGCAGGGGTCAGATTTCCGCCATATGTAAACTGCCCGGTCAGCTTACCAATATCTCTTTTTAATCCCAAATTGATCACCCCGGCAATAGCATCGGAACCATACTGAGCAGAAGCTCCATCCCGTAGAACTTCAATTCTGCTGATTGCAAAGGAAGGTATCGCATTCAGATCCGTTCCTACCGTTCCTCTTCCCGGTGAGCCGTTTACATTAACCAAAGCTGAGGTATGTCTTCTCTTTCCATTCACCAGTACCAAAACCTGATCGGGACCCAGTCCTCTCAGCTGTGCGGGATCCAGGTGATCAGTTCCATCTGCATTGGTTTGAATCGTGGAGGTAAATGAAGGTGAAATTGAATTCAGTATCTGGCCGATGGTACTCTGTGGGAGAACAACCGATGCTTCTTTTATATTAAATACATCTACAGGAACCGGGCTGTCAGCCTTTGACCTCGCTCCGCTCCTTGATCCTAAAATGACGACTTCTTCTACATTGGCTGTCTTCACCGTATCTTTTTCCTGAGCCGCTGCATAGGTTCCCAGGAAAAATAAAACCGACGCAGACAAAATGGTCTTTTTATTTTTCATACATTCTATCATTAAATATTCTAAATTGTTTTTACGAGGTGCAAATGTAGAAAATTATTTAATAGTCCACAAAAAAAGTAGACTATTAAAACATGAAAAATAACATATTCTGATTATATTTTTTAAATTTTGGTAAGTTTTGCGTATTTTAAGATCAGGTTTTTTTCGCCTTCATGCAGAAAAACAACTTTCGCTTTGATATTCTGCGGATCTGTCCCATCGAGGAATTTCACTTCACCAATCCCGAAACGGTCATGTCTTACTTTATCCCCTACCTCAATATCCTGTGAGGATGCTCCGCTTGGGTTGATGATTTTCGCAGTGCTCACAGGTTTTAACTTTTTCGGCTCTGCGATTGGCTTGTCATTATCAGTTTTGGTAATACTTTTCTTTTCGATCTTCCTAAAGCTTTTCATTTCGGAAGGATGCTCATCAAAAATATTGGAGGTGATCCCGGCATTGTTGATAAACCTTTTCTCAATGGCAGGATTTAAAAACTCAATATATTCTTCGTCAACTTCACTCAAAAATCTCGAAGGCTCTGCATCCGTAATTTTTCCCCACTGGAAACGGGAAACGGCATAGGAGAAGAAAGCCTGCTTTTCTGCGCGGGTCAATGCCACATAAAACAAACGTCTTTCTTCCTCCAGATCTTCACGGGTTGCGGAACTCATAAAACTGGGGAAGAGATTTTCTTCCAGTCCTACAAGATGTACAACAGGAAATTCAAGGCCTTTTGAAAGGTGAATGGTCATCAGTGACACCATATCTTCATCATCATCTTTTCTCTGGGTATCAGCAGAAAGGGCAATATTCTCCAGGAAATTCGGCAAACTCGGATCACCGTCCTCAAGCTGCATCTGTTCTTCAATAAAACCCTGCATCGAGTTCATCAATTCCTGTACGTTTTCTACACGTGAAATTCCCTCAGGGGTCTGATCATCTTTTAAGAATTTAATCAGGCCGCTTCGTTTAGCCACTTCCATGGCAACACTGTAAGCAGTTTCTGTTTTAAGCAAAACCTGAAAGGCTTTGATCATCGACCAGAAATCGCTCAGTTTTGTGAGAACCCCATTATTGAATTTCAGCTGTGGAGCGTACATTCCCAGATTGTCTAAAACCTTAGAAACCGGAATATTCTGTGAATCTGCAAAAACAATCAGTTTATTCTGAGTCGTTTCACCAATTCCACGGGTTGGATAGTTAATGATTCTCATCAAAGCTTCGGAATCATTTTCATTGATCAGAAGTCTCAGATAGCCAATAAGATCTTTCACTTCTTTCCTTTGGTAGAAAGACAGACCTCCATACACTTTATACGGAATATTTTTCCGTCTCAGGGAATCTTCAAATGCCCTTGTCTGTGAATTGGTACGGTATAAAATAGCAAAATCACTGAATTTTTTCTGATCCCTGTTTCTCAGCTCCCAGATATTTCCTGCAACGAAATTGGCTTCATCAGCGTCAGAAAGTGAGCGGTATACTTTGATCTTTTCCCCTTCTTCGTTCTCACTGAAGACATTTTTCTTAAACTGCTGCAGGTTTTTGGCAATTACCGCATTCGCAGCATTAACGATATTTTGTGTAGAACGGTAATTTTGTTCCAGAGAAACCGTTACGGCATCCTGATAATCTTTTTTGAAGTTTAAAATATTATAAATATTGGCACCACGGAACGAGTAGATTGACTGTGCATCGTCCCCCACCACGCAGATATTTTCAAATTTTGAGGCAAGGGCTTTCACAATCAGATATTGGGAATGGTTCGTATCCTGGTACTCATCGACCAGAATGTACCTGAATCTATCCTGATATTTGGCTAAAACTTCAGGAAACCGGGTCAGCAGTTCATTGGTTTTTAACAGAAGGTCATCAAAATCCATTGACCCGTTTTTATAGCAGGCTTCTACATATTTTTCATAGATCTTCCCAATGAATTTCATGTTGGCCTTTTCATCAGCTTCCATCAGTTCCGGATTGTTGTAATAGGCCTTTACGGTAATCAGATTATTCTTGTAATTTGAAATTCTTGACTGAACCTTTTTAGGTTTATACAGATCAGCATCAATATTCATATCTTTCAGCACTTTTCTGATGACATTCAGTGCATCCTGCTGATCGTAGATCGTAAAGTTGGAAGGATAGCCCAGATAATGAGCTTCACTTCTGAGAATTCTTGCAAAAACAGAGTGAAAAGTTCCCATCCACAGACTTCTCGCATTGCTCTGCCCCACAACCTTTGCAATACGTTCCTTCATTTCTTTTGCCGCCTTATTGGTAAAGGTAAGTGCCAGGATATTAAAAGGATCTACTCCATTGGTAATCAGATGTGCAATACGCATGGTGAGTACACGTGTTTTTCCGGAACCTGCTCCTGCAAGCACCATCAATGGTCCCTGTAATGTGGTAACGGCTTCATATTGTGGTTCGTTGAGTCCTTTCAGATAATCCATACTGCAAAAAAAATTTGGGAACACAAAATTAGTGTATTATAAGGAGAATTCAAATTATGATAATGATTTCCTCAAAAACAAAATCTCTGAAGATTTATCAGGAGTGTTGCCCAAAACTGTACTTTTTTTATTTGTGTATGTTGTATTAGCATACTGGGTTGAGTTTTCTACAATTGCTCCGTTATCAACATATTTGTGAAAACCATAGAGCATATCTGCTCTTACATTCCCCGTCATAGGAAGCTTGATGTTTTCTTTTTTAAAATTAACTGAAAACTTTTCCCTCCATCTGACCAATTCCAAGTCCCAATAAATTTATTGATATTGTTGGTCATATTGGTTTAACCAGGTGTGACATTCCAATATTGAGATTTAAAATTGATGCTTATCAAACATATTAATATCACAAAGCATATTTTTACTATTTTTTCCATCATAATTAAACCCAAACAACTCTCATGGGAGGTGTTTGTATTACTGTTTAGTTAAAATTATATTTTGTGGTAAAGTAATAGATGAATCATAAGGTGTTTCGCCGGGAAAATTAACCTTTGTACCTTCAAAATTTTTCAGACTGAGAAGTTTTATATGAGTTGCATCAATATACTCAATAATCATATTAACCCCTTTGTTCTTAGCAATATGCTGAATATTACCTTTTATTATATTGGGATTATCATAAGAACTTCCTAAAACTGTACTTTTTTTATCCAAATAGGTCGTACCTGCGAATTGTGTAGAGTTTTCTATCACTGCATTATTATCTACATATTTATGAAAACCGTACAGCATTTCTCCCCTTACATTCCCAGTCATAGGAAGCTTGATGCTTTCTTTTTTTAAAATTAACTGAAAACTTTTTCCTCCTTCTGACCAGTTCCAAGTTCCTATAAATTTATTAATATTGTTATTAAGATTATTAGAGCCGGGTGTGATGTCCCATTGTTGAGATTTACAATTGATGCTTATCAAACATATTAATATCACAAAGCATATTTTTACTATTTTTTTCATAATTTATTTTTTTTAGTTACAATTTTGTGGAACTACGGTTCCTTCAGAATTTTTCGTTAATAAACTCCAACTATTAAAAGTAGAATCACCTTTCAACATTTTCAAGCCTAGATTATTTTGTTCTAAGAAAGTTAAAAAATTACTTTCATTATTGGCAACGGAATTTGTGTTGTTTATTTGTAAAATATTATAAGATGTTTCATATAAATTTGCAATATTCGGATCGATTTCATTTCCTGTAAAAAGAGTATTGATAAAGTTATCAAATTTGGTAAGATCATCGATCACCATCATATATTGTGTTCCAGATGCTGTTACCACACCTATCGCAAAGGTATTGGTATTTTTTATCATTCCTTTTTTATAAATCTGTGCCAAAGCAAATAGATCAGACGGAGAAAATACAGATAATAACCCCTGATAATGAGAATGTATATAGCCATCTATAGCAGCATTTACATTGAAGTTGATCTCTCCGGTTCCGGGAATTCCTTCTATATGGGTCTCAGAAATTACACCATTACTCTCTTCTAAAAGATAGCCATGCTCTGCTGTAGCACTTGTCGTCTTTCCTTTCAGATCTGTGAGAAGAGTCTTGGTTTTTGCATTTTTCACTATCTTCTGTGCTTTTTTAAACTACTATTTCGAGTATAGAATCTGACAAAAGTATTCCGAATTCTATTCTTCTGAATAAGATTGCTCAGGAATTAGAGGTGAATATCAATGATATTTTGGATGATTCAAAAACACAGATTAATAATATCGAAAAAGACGAAGGAGTTATAAGTTTTGATTATAGTACAATCAATATGCTATCAGAAAAACTGATCGAGCAATACGAAGCCCGAATCAAAGATTTACAGGATATTAATAAACAATTGCAAGAGCAATTAAACTATTTGAAACACAATAAACAATGAAGTCAGCAAAAAATATTTTGCTGACTTCATTGTTTATTTAAAATTCACTTTTATTTAGCGTAAGTTTTGAGCCTGTCAACCATATCTCCCAGGTCAAAAGGCTTCGCTATAAAAGCATCTGCACCGGCATCTAAGGCTGACTGCTCTAATCCGCGGCTGGCTGACATGATGAGAACAGGAATATCTTTAAGGTTTTCGTCTGATTTGATTTCTTTACATATATCTCTGCCATCTTCACCGGAAAGCCACATATCCATTAAAATCACATTCGGTTTTGAGTCAGCATCTAAAGTTTTCAGCATATCTGAACCTTTATAAAACTTTTCAATCTCAAATCCTTCAAAATCAAGCATCATTTCTATAGAATCGACAATTGCGGGACTGTCATCTACCACTAAAACTTTTGTTGCGTTAGGCATCTTTGTTATACTTTTTACTTTTGGGGATTTCGAAGCAAAAATCAGACCCTTTTTCTTCTGCTGACAAGACATAGATACGGCCGCCGGCTCTCTTAATGATTTCAGAAGAAATGTAAAGCCCGAGCCCGAGTCCCGGAAAAGTATGCTCCTTCGAACCGCTCACTCTATAGTACTGTTCAAATACTTTTTTATGCTTGTCCGCAGGGATTCCAATTCCAAAATCCTTTACGCTGAACGTGATGGTATTGTCATTCAATTCTGTAGACACGATGACCTGGTCTGCATCGGGAGAATATTTGATTGCATTGCTTATAAGATTACTCATTACCTGCGCAATTCTGTGACGATCTGCAAAAACAGTTCCGATGCCCGACGGATTAAAAATTATTTTATGTCTTGAAGTCATCTGCTGTTCTGCAACAGTTTCCCCTGCCAGTTCGTCAAAATCAAACTCAGATTCATTCAGCTGAATTTTTCCGTTCTGTATTTTGGTCACATCCAGAAGATCACTGATTAAATCTGTAAGAAGATCAATCTGCCCATCCATTTTTCTTGCAACTTCAGCATTTTTACGGTCATCCTGCCTGATGAGATTTTTCTCAATGTACTGAGTATAGATTTTCAGGCTTGTGAGAGGAGTTTTCAGCTCATGGCTTGCAATACCGAGGAAGTTATCTTTTTGGGTCTGTAACTGTTTAAAATCATCAATATCGGTAAATGTTCCGATCCACTGGGTAATTTCACCTTTTTCATCAAAAGTAGGAACTGCCCTTCCCAAGAACCAGCGGTATACGTTGGGATCTTTAGGATCGCTGAATTGATATTCCATTTCGAAAGAGGTTCCGTTTTTCACGCTTTCAGCCCATACAGCTTCCACTTTTGCATGCACTTCCGGACTGATTACTCTTTTAAAACCTTCGGATGGTTTTTCATTTCGGTCAAAACCTGTATACCGGTACCAGTTGTCATTCATGTAGGTTACTTCACCATGCTTATCACAAGTCCAGACAAACTGTGGCATTGAATCGGCCAAATCTCTGAATTTCTCTTCTCTCTTCTGAATCTCTTCCCTTGCAGTGACCAGATCTGTAACATCAACTGCCATATTATGAATGGCATACACTTCCCCATTTGCATTTTTTAACGGCTTGTATGAGAAATTAAAGTAATAGCTCTGAAGTTTACCGTCAACCATCAGATCAACGCGGTCTTCTTTTGCAGTATACGTCTTTCCGGTCTTAAAAATATCTTTGAGAATCCCTATAAAAGGCTGACCTTCAAGTTCAGGAAGGGCATCTTCAAGTTTAAGTCCGATCACAGAAGCATCTTTACCCCAGGTCTTAAGGATCAGATCATTCGCTAATTCGATATACAATTCATCGGTACGGTAAATGGCAGTAGAGTAATCTGAATTTTTTATTAATTCCTCAAGCCTGTATTCACTTTCCTGTAATTTTTGTTCAGAAATAACCTGATCTGTTACTTCAGTAGCGACTACACTTACACCAATGATTTTCTTTTTATCATTAAAAACAGGGGCATAAATAAAATCAAAGAAATGCTCTTCAAGTTTACCGAATTTCTCTAAAAAAATAGGAAGCTTATTGCCGTTAAATATCTCACCTTTTCTGTAAACATTATCAAAAATATCAACAAAACCCTGAGATTTCACTTCCGGTAAAACTTCAAACAACGGCTTTCCGATTACTGAAGAATCACGTCCCCACAATTCTAAAATCTGCGGGTTTGCATTTTGAATAATAAGATCATCACCCATTAACAGACACATTGCTACAGGAGCCTGACTGAAGAGTGTTATCAATGATTCCGGTGAAACATTCTGTTCTAAAAAACTTTTCATACGAAGTACTTTACAAGCTTCAAATATAATTTTAAAATGACTGAAATACCATAATTTAAGCCAAATTACTATTCCAACTTTTAAAACTACAAAATTTTCTCAGAAAATTGTAACAATTCCTGTATTTTTGGCACTCATTGACAAAACAATTTCTATTTATGAAAAAACGACTTCTTAGTGTTGCAGCTGCTGCTTTTTTTGGAGTAATACTGAACGCACAACAAATCAAATTCGAAGAGTATGATTTACCCAATGGTATGCACGTAATTCTTCATCAGGATAATACTGCTCCGGTTGTTACCACAGCAGTAATGTATCACGTTGGTGGAAAAGATGAAGTTAAAGGAAGAACAGGTTTCGCCCACTTTTTTGAGCACCTTCTATTTGAAGGAACTCCGAATATCAAAAGAGGGGAATGGTTTAAAATTGTGTCTTCCAACGGAGGGCAAAACAATGCCAACACAAGCATGGACAGGACGTATTACTACGAAACATTCCCTTCAAACAATGAGCAGCTGGGCCTTTGGATGGAAGCTGAGAGATTACGTCATGCGGAAATTAACCAAATCGGTGTAGATACCCAGAGAGAGGTAGTAAAAGAGGAAAAAAGGCTGAGAATGGATAACTCACCTTATGGAAATCTTTTTAATACTATTCAGCAAAATCTTTTCACCAATCACCCATACCACGGTTCTGTAATTGGCTCTATAGAAGATTTAAACGGCGCCAAACTGGACGAGTTTAAAGCTTTTTATAAAAAATACTATGTCCCAAACAATGCTACTTTAGTCGTTGCCGGAGACATAAAACCTGAACAGACTAAAAAATGGATTCTTGAGTATTACGGAAGTATTCCAAAAGGAGCTGTAACTCCAAAAAACTTTCCGAAGGATGAGCCTATAAAAAAGGAAAAAGAAGTCACTGCCACTGATGCAAACATTCAGCTTCCTGCTTACATTTTTGCGTACAGAACACCAAGCAATAAAGAAAGAGACGCTTATGTACTAAATATGCTTTCCTCTTATTTAAGTAATGGTAAATCTTCTGTTTTATATAAAAAATTGGTAGATCAGGACAAAAAAGCTCTTCAGGTAGCTGCTTTCAATCAAGGTATGGAAGACTACAGTATTTTTGCATTCTTTGCTATTCCAATGGGAACGACAACAAAGCAGACTTTACAGAATGACATTGATGCTGAAATTAAAAAAGTACAAACTACCCTGATTTCAGATGAAGATTATCAAAAGCTTCAGAATCAGTATGAGAATCAGTTTGTCAATGCCAATTCAAGTATTCAGGGAATTGCAGCTTCGTTAGCAACCAATCATGTATTAATGGGAGATACCAATCTGATCAATAAAGAAATTGAAATCTACAGATCAATCACTAAGCAGGATTTGCAGAATGCTGCGAAAAAGTATCTTAATTCTAACCAAAGAGTAATTATCAATTACGTACCTGAAAAAAAATAATCATTTGGAAACTCCTGTTTTTAAATCAGATTATACCCTTAAATTTTTACAAATGAAAAAACAACTCACCTATATAGCAGCAGCATTTTTATTTTCAGGAATGCTTTCTGCACAAAAAATTGACCTTAACGCAATGCCGAAACCGGGACCTACCCCTTCGATTAATATTGCGCAACCAAAAACCTTTCAGTTAAAAAACGGTTTAACTGTAATGGTAGTTGAAAATAATAAATTACCAAGAGTAAACATGAGCCTTTCAATGGACAGACAACCTTATTATGAGGGAGCTGTCACAGGGGTTAGCCAGATTATGGCAGATCAGCTTGGTAACGGAACAACGACTTTAAGCAAAGACGAATTCAACAAAAAGGTAGATTTCCTGGGAGCAAGCTTAAATTTTAACACCGCAGGTGCTTCTTCCAATTCTCTTTCAAAATATTTTCCTCAGGTATTAAGCTTGATGGCTGATGCAGTCATTAACCCTAAATTTTCTGCTGATGAAATTCAGAAATCAAAAGAAAGATCAATCGAAGGCATCAAAAGTGAAGAAAAGAATGCTTCTGCAATTGCTTCAAGAGTTTCCAATGCACTGACCTACGGTAAAAATACAGCAAGAGGAGAATTCGAGACGATAGAATCTATTAACAAAATTCAGTTAGCTGACGTTCAGAATGTTTACAAAAAATATTATGCGCCCGACAATGCTTATCTGGTTATTGTTGGTGATGTGAAGTTTGACAAGGTAAAACCAATGGTTGAAAAAGCTTTCAGCAACTGGAAAAAAGCCAACACAACTTTTGCGCCTTTAGAGCCGGCTTCAAATGTTACTAAAACTGAAATCAATGTGGTAGATGTACCTTCTGCAGTGCAGTCTGTAGTTTCAGTCGGAAATCTAACTTCACTGAAGATGAATGATCCTAATTATTTTCCTGCTACTATTGCCAATTACATTCTTGGCGGTGGCGGTGAGGCCAGACTTTTCATGAATCTCCGTGAGAAAAACGGATTTACTTACGGAGCGTATTCAAGCATGAGTGCAAGTAAGTATTCTCCTGAATTTTCAGCAGAAGCCAGCGTAAGAAACGAAGTAACTGATAAGGCAGTTAAAGAATTCATGAACGAGATCAATGGAATTTCTACTGTCAAAGCTGATGAATTAACAAACGCTAAGGCGAAACTAAAAGGAAGCTTTATCATGTCACTGGAACAGCCTGCTACGATTGCAAGATTTGCAGTTAGCCAAAAAGTGAATAACCTTCCTGCAGATTTCTACACCAATTATTTAAAATCCATCGATAAAGTAACTGCTGCAGATGTTTCAGGTGCTGTAAAAAATACTGTTCTGCCAAATCAAAGCAGAATTTTCATCGCAGGAAAAGCTTCAGACATTTCTGAAGGATTGGAGAAATTAGGATATCCTGTAAAATATTACGATGCCAATGCAAATCCTGTTGCCAAGCCAACGGCTCAAAAGGTAGATGCAGGAGTTACAGTTGCTTCTGTTGTAGATAAATACATTACTGCAATCGGTGGAAAAGCAAATATCGCAAAGGTATCTTCTTACACGATGACGGCCTCGATGTCTATGCAGGGCCAGACCATTGATTTCAAAACAATTAAAGCCCAGGGCGGTAAAGAACTTACTTTAGTTTCTATGGGAGCTATGACTCTTCAGAAACAGGTTTTTGACGGTAAAACAGGATTCTCTGAGCAGCAAGGGCAAAAGGTTGCCATGACCAAAGAAGAAATCGCTGATAACCTTAAAAACACTGAACTTTTTGAAGAATTAGGTTTTGCTAAATCGGCTGATTACAAATTGGCAGGAATTGAAAAAATCGCAGGTGAAGATTCCTACGCTATAAAAAATGCTGACAAAGCTTACTATTACAGCGTAAAAACAGGTCTTAAAACCGGAGAAACAGAAACAGTTAAAGCGCAGGGCCAGAATATGACCGTTCCCACTACATTTTCTGACTATAAGGATGTGGCTGGTGTAAAAATGCCTTATACCATCACTGTCAATCAGATGGGTATGGATATGACCATGAAAGTAAAATCTTATGAAGTAAATCAGGCAAAAGACTCTGATTTCAAATAAGAATATAATAAATTCTACAAAAGCGGTAACAATTGTTGCCGCTTTTCTTTTTTAATGAAATTTTTATTTTGCCGTTCTGTAAAAAAACATTAAATTTGCCCATTCAAAAAGATATTAGAATTAATGGATACTATATTTACACTATTGATGGTTCTTATTATGATTGCCAGCATCTTATTGGTAATCGTTGTTATGGCTCAAAACCCTAAAGGTGGCGGTCTTTCAAGTACATTCGGAGGTGCATCTTCTGCACAGTTCGGAGTACAGAGAACCAATGACTTCATGGAGAAGTCAACCTGGACCTTAGGAGCGGTAATCATCGTTCTTATCCTGATCAGCGTTGTTGTTACAGGGAAACCAAAACAAACAGCTCCTGTTCCTGCAGCTCCTGCCAGAACTGAAGCACCGGCGAATCAGACAGCACCAGCTTCTAAAACTACAGCTCCGGTAAGTACTCCGGCAACTAAATAATAAATATTTTATTTAAGATAAATAAAAGCAACTCAAATTGAGTTGCTTTTTTATTTCAGTTTTATGAGTTCAATTTTGTGCCGTAATTTTAAACCTGCTTTCAGGAACGAATACTGCAACGGTTTACTTTCACGGTAATATTTATCAATAAAAATCTGCATTGCACCATAAAACCGCTCAAGATAGACCTCATTTTTCACTGTGCTCTCACCTTTATGATGAAGTATAGAGGCTTTTCCATAATAGTAATTCTTAAATCCGTTTTTCAGTAAAGTATAGCACAGATCGATATCTTCACCATACATAAAATATCTTTCATCGAGTCCTCCAACTTCTTCATAGACATGCTTTTTAACTAAGAAAAAAGCTCCTGTGATGACCTCTGCTTCAGCAATTTCATATTCATCAATATCATTCCGGTAATATGATTTTGAATTTTTCTTTTTAAAATTCGTAAACAGTTTTTCGAAGGAATTGAACATATCAGGCACAGAACGTTTACTTTCCGGGAGAAAATCTCCGTTGGCATCATGCATCCTTACGCCAAGGCATCCAAAATCACCTTTGGAATCTGCAAAACTTAAAATTTCATTCAGATAATATCCTTCCAGCTCAGTATCCGGATTTAAAATCAAAAGATAGTCACCTTCTGCATTTTTAACAGCTTTATTGTTTGCTGCTGCAAAGCCTTCATTTTTTTCTGAAGCAATAAAACGTACTTTTGGAAATTCAGGGATAAGATCGCCCCACGAACTGTCTGTAGAATGATTATCAACGACAATAATTTCAAAGTCTGTTTCCGAAGCATACTTCTGAATAGAAAGAAGACATTTTCTGAGCAGCAGAGCGACATTATAATGAACGATAATGATTGAAAGCTTCTTATTCATTTTAATCTTTTTCGTTGTAGGGAAGCCTGTTGGTAATTGATCTTCCCAGTGAAATTTCGTCAGCATACTCCAGCTCATCACCTACGGAGATTCCTCTCGCAATACTAGAAAACTGTATGCCTGAGTTTTTAAATTTTTTATAAATGTAATAAGCTGTGGTATCGCCTTCCATTGTCGCACTTAAGGCAAAGATGAATTCTTTCGCATGGCCCTGCTGCAGTTTTTTTTCAATGCTCGGAATATTAAGCTGGTGGGGTCCTACTCCTTCCATAGGAGAAATCTTCCCTCCTAAAATAAGATATTTCCCTCTGTATTTTCCTGTATTTTCTATAGCAATGACATCACGCACATCTTCGACAATACAGATCAGTTCATCACTGCGTTTGTCACTGCTGCAGATTTCACAAACGTCAAAATCAGAAAAATTATGACATTCTTTGCAGTATTTAATATCATTAACCAGATTGATAAGAGAAGTTCCTAAACCTGTTGCTCTGGAATTCGGCTGTTTAAGTAAATGAAGTGCCAGGCGTAATGCGGTTTTCCTGCCGATACCCGGAAGTCCCGAAATTTCTTCGACTGCTTTTGCCAGTACTTTACTTGGATAATCCATAAAGCAAAAATAAGGAAAAAGATTATGATTAAAAAGCTAAAAAACCGGAATCAAATTTTAGAATTTCGATCAAAAAAACTTAAAAATGCAGCTTATATTATAAGGTCATCAGGATTCATCTCACTTCCCCAAAATGAAATGGTTTCAATACTGTTTATTTTCATTCTGTAGTACATTGCAAAATTCTGCAATATCAAAACTCTTCTTACTTTGCTGTTTGTACTGTCGATGATTTAACCAATAAAAGGATTTTGAGCTAAAAGAGACTCTAAACATAGAATTTCTTTAATTTTTCAGAATATGCAGAAGATTGATTATAATCATTCCAAAATTCCAGGGTTTTAAAATATTATTACTGAGCTTCGAAAGTCCATTCTATTTTGAACATATTTTTTTGCTTTCTCATGAACATCCTTGCATTTAACCAAATCGCATCTATCAGTTTGTTGCAAACCTCTTTCTATAAGTTCTATTTCAGCTTTAGACAATTTTACAGTATTTGTTATATCTGTAGTTTCAAAAGAAATTTTCATTTTTTCCAGGAAGCTCTCCATGAAGGATTGCTCCTCAAAAGAACCTGTATGAATAAATAGCCCCATGATTTATCTTAAACAATGGTGTAAAGATAAAAATTCAATGATAAATATTTTTACTGATCATATTACACTTTATTGATCTATACTTTAAAATATTTCACTTTTAAACGAAAAAATTCTTCGCAATGATTTATCTTTGATCATCAAAATATTAAACAGAAAAATTAAACTTTATGGTACTTAACAACCTCAACTATCCACTTGATTTTAAGTTTAAAATCACCACACTTGCGAGCGATTTCAATATCACGGACAAAAACGGAAATTATGTCGCCTACGTACGTCAGAAAATGTTTAAACTGAAAGAAGATGTTATTGTTTTCAATGACGAAAGCAAAACAAAAGAACTTTTCAGAATTCAGGCAAACCAATGGATTGATTTTAATGCATCTTATTCGATTAAAGATACTTTGGGAAAAAACTTCGGAAGATTGGCAAGAAAAGGAATGCGCTCTATCTGGAAATCTACGTATAATGTTCTGGATGAAGCCGATCAGCAGAAATTCACGATCACTGAAGACAATGCCTGGGTGAAGTTTTTTGACGGAATGGTAGGTGAAATCCCCATAATCGGAATGTTTACAGGATATTTTCTTAATCCGGCATATACCGTTAAAGGAATCGACGGAAAAGAATATTTCAAACTTAAGAAAATGCCGTCTATGTTCGGAAGAAGATTCCAGCTGGACAGACTGATCGATATTGATGACGAAGATGAAAGCCTGGTAGTATTATCTTTACTGATGATGGTTCTTTTGGAAAGAGCCAGAGGATAATCCTGTTTTTGGAAATTTGCTTGATGCAGATGGCTTACATTTTGAACTCATGATAGTACTATAATTCTACAGCACGGAAAAAACCATTAAAAAGATGAAATACTTAATCATTTTCTTTTCAGCATTTTCACTGATAGCCTGCAAAAAGGAAAAAGAAACTGTTTTAAATTCAAAACCTTCAGATTCTGTAAACATTGTTCAGGATTCTGTCAAAACTGATTCTCCAAATTCCACTGTTTTGGTGGATGTATTCCCATTTCCTAAAGAAATCAAAGAATGCTCCTGTTATTTTGCAAAAAACAAAGCTGATTTCGAAAATGAAAAATACATCTATGCGGATGATGCAGGAAAAACTGCCTATATGAAACTCGACGGAAAAAGAATCGCTATGAATCTGATTTCTTCCAGTGATATGGAAATGGATGAAGAGCTCACTAAAGAGATTGAAAATGAAAACTATAAAATCTCTGTAAGAGGTAAAAAGATCAAACACGAAGAGGTTCTTCTTTTTGAAGGAATGCTGACCATTGAAAAACCTGACGGCAGCATTACCAAAATGCCTATTTACGGTGAATGCGGATGTTGAGTCATGGGTAATGGGTAATGAGTAATAGGTAATAAGTAACATACAAAAATTACTGCTCTTGGATTTTGGGAGCAGTTTTTTATTTCATACATATTTAGCTATTTTTTTATCATGTAGAATCACTGAGTTTTTAGCTGCCATTATCGTTTCTAAATCACAGCGATTTCGTAATTTTGATAAAAATAAATTTTATGGAACTATCAAACATAGAACCGCAGATTATCTGGAAGAATTTCTCCAGATTGAATGCTGTTCCTAGACCGTCTAAAAAAGAAGAAAAAGTAATCGCTTTTATCAGGGAATTTGGCGAAAATTTAGGACTGAATACCACCGTTGATGAAGTTGGGAACGTGATCATTAAAAAGCCAGCCACTCCGGGAATGGAAAACCGTAAATCAATCGTCATGCAGTCACACCTTGACATGGTTTGCCAGAAAAATAATGATGTCAATTTTGATTTTGAAATTCAGGGAATCCAGATGGAAGTTGACGGAGACTGGGTAAAGGCCAAGGGAACAACCTTAGGTGCTGACAACGGTCTGGGAGTAGCAACCATCATGTCAGTTCTTGAAAGTACGGATATCCCTCATCCTGATCTGGAAGCACTCTTTACCATTGATGAAGAAACGGGAATGACCGGAGCTCTGGGACTAAAGCCCGGACAGCTAACCGGACAAATCCTTTTAAATCTCGATACAGAAGAGGATGATGAAATCGATATCGGCTGCGCAGGCGGAATTGATGTAACCGTAAGCCAAAACTATTCTACAGAAGCATCCAAGGGACAAATCGTAAGAATTGAGGTAAAAGGCTTACAGGGAGGGCATTCCGGAATGGATATCCATAAAGGTTTCGGGAATGCCAATATCATTTTAGGCAGAATTCTTTACAAAGCTTTGGAAAATCAAAACGTTCAGTTGATTTCTATAGACGGAGGAAGTCTGAGAAATGCAATTCCGAGAGAAGCTGTTGCCCTAGTTTCTGTTAGAAATTCAGGAGAATTTATTGACCATGTAACCAATGGTATCAAAAAAGAAATTTTAGAAGAATTTGCCTCGGTTGAAGCAGGACTTCAGATCAATATTGAAAATTCAACATCTTCAGATCCTGCCATTTCTGAGGAAGACTCAAAGAAAATCATTCTGGTTTTAAAATCTCTTCACAACGGTGTTTACAGAATGAGTCCTGATGTACAGGATCTGGTAGAATCATCAAACAATGTGGCTAGGGTAGAATTAAAAGAAGGAGGTCTGAAAATATTAAACCTTTCAAGATCATCCGTAGATTCATCTAAAGATTCTGTTGCTGAACAATTAAAATCCGTTTCAGAACTGGCAGGAATGAATGTGGAACTCAGCGGATCGTATCCGGGATGGAAACCAAAACCAGGTTCTGAAATCGTACAGATAATGGAAAAAATATACACCGAAAAATTTGCAGAAAAACCACACGTTGTCGCGTGTCATGCAGGTTTAGAATGTGGAATCATCGGGGCCAATTATCCTGAAATGGAAATGGTAAGTTACGGACCCACCATCAGGGGAGCACACTCACCTGACGAAAAAGCCAATATTTCTTCTACTCAGAAATTCTGGAGTTTCACTAAAGATATTTTAGCGAATATTCCTTTGAAATAAACAGATCATTAATCAAATTATAATATCCAAAGTCTTTTGATTTTGGATATTTTTGTTTAAAATCATTAAGATGAAAATCAAAAATACCCAACAACGTAATCAGGAAAAAAAAACAGATTCTGCAATGATAGAATAGTGAATATCCTGAACAACCGCTTATAAAAATTTCGGTGGATGTAAAATATATCTTGAAAAACTAAATAAGGTTAATTATTTTTTTTTAATTAATGATGATGAAAAAACCCAAGGTTAGACAACTACTTTTTCAAGAGATAACGAATTTGGTTTGCGATTATTTTTTCAGAAAACCTTCATGGTAAAGGTTGCGTAAGAAAAGTTTTGAATGAACTGAAACAACATGAAAATAAATTAAATGGTTGGATAATCGACCACAATAATGATATAAACTCAACGGAAATCTTTACAAATCTCGTTTGGAATTTTATGTAAAGAATGATTTCGAAGTTTTATCAAAAATCCGACTTGAATTAAAAATCATGTCTGCGGTAAAATCAAATGGAAAATAATTAATATACAGCAATGAAAAGTATTACAGTATTTTGCGGATCAAGTTTAGGTTCGGAAGAAATTTATAAAGAACAGGCAACTCTTCTCGGACAGACTTTAGCCAAACAAGATATTCAACTTGTGTATGGGGGTGCCAATGTAGGATTAATGGGTGCGGTTGCTGACGGAGTTTTGTCTGAAGGCGGAAAAGCCATTGGAGTTCTTCCGCATTTTTTACAGTCAAAAGAAATTGCACATACTCATCTCACGGAACTTATTTTGGTAGAAACCATGCATGAAAGAAAAACCAAAATGAATGAACTTTGCGATGGTGTGATTGCACTGCCGGGAGGATTTGGAACTCTGGAAGAGTTATTTGAAATGATTACCTGGGCACAACTCGGACTTCATCAAAAACCAATTGCGCTTTTGAATATTGACGGATTTTATGATGACCTGATCAAGTTAGTCCAGACGATGGTTGACAAAGGATTTTTAAAACAGATCAATCAGGAAATGCTTTTGGTGAGTGATAATAGTAATGATCTTCTGGAAAAGATGAGAAACTATAAAGCTCCAACGGCTGGCAAGTGGATTTCTAAGGAGGATCTATAGATTGATTATCTATCCTCATTAATGTTTGACAATAATTTTAAAAACGAATCTGAGAAAACAAAAAACTCCCGAAAAAATCGGGAGTTTATATTTTAGAAAATGTCATTAAGGATAAGGAGCTATTTCCACTGCAAGACCTTCCATGGCATCTGCGATATGAAGCTGACAACCTAACCTGCTGTTTTCCTGCACATGAAACGCTTCTCCAAGCATGGCATCTTCTTCATCACCCATCGGCTCAAGTCCTGGATCTGTAATCACATATACCTGACATGAAGCACACATGGCCATTCCGCCGCAAACTCCGATAGTTCCCTCTTCAGCCAATTCATAGGAGCGGATAATTTCCATCAGATTCATTGACATGTCTGTAGGAGCGACAATGTCATGAGTCAGGCCTTCTCTGTCGGTTATTCTTATATTTATATCGTTCATTCTGTCTGATGCTGATTATTAATTGCTGATCACTATAGTTTTTAATTATATTAACCCGCCAATTATACTCCCAAAATTAATCAATTTTTTTCACCACTGCTTTCTCAGCTTCTTTACGGCTTCCGTCGAAACCGTCTACTCCGCTTACGGTCGTGTACTTTAAAACGAATTTTTTACCCGGGTTTAATCTGTTATAAACACTCTGACACATCAAAGTAGCTTCGTGGAAGCCACAGAGAATCAACTTTAATTTTCCGGGATAGGTATTGATATCACCGATTGCATAAATTCCTTCGATGTTGGTCTGGTAATCCAATGCGTTATTGACAACGATTGCATTTTTTTCTATATTCAGTCCCCACTGAGCAATTTCTCCCAATTTTGGAGTCAAACCGAATAACGGAATGAAATAATCCGTCGCAATATCGACAGGCTCTTCTCCATCTTTTACTACCGTAATTGCCTCTACCCTTCCATCTCCTTTAATGGCTGTAACTTCTGCAGGGGTAATCAGTTTAATTTTACCCTGATTTTTCAGATCCTGTACCTTTTCAACAGAATCTAAAGCGCCTCTGAATTCGTTTCTTCTGTGAATAAGGGTTACTTCACTCGCTACGTTTGAAAGAAATACGCTCCAGTCTAAAGCAGAGTCTCCACCTCCTGCAATGACAACTTTTTTATTTCTGAAATGTTCAGGCTCTTTTACGAAATACTCCAAACCTTTTTCTTCATAATCAGCAATATTATCCATTGTCGGTTTTCTTGGTTCAAAAGTTCCCAGACCACCTGCAATTGCAATTGCTTTTGCCCTGTGTACAGTACCCTTGTTGGTTGTCACCTCAAACCACTCATCATCCACTTTTTTATACGACACCGCTGTTTCACCTAAAGTAAAACCAGGCTGAAACTGCTTGATCTGTTCCATTAAATTATCTACCAGTTCACCTGCATTCACAGACGGATAACCCGGAATATCAAAAATTGGTTTTTTAGGATACAACTCTGCCAACTGACCTCCAGGCTGTGGAAGTGCATCGATGATATGGCATTTCATTTTAAGCAAACCTGCCTCAAATACAGCAAAAAGCCCCGTTGGTCCAGCTCCGATAATCAATATGTCTGTCGTTATCATAATAATATAGATAATTTAATTGTATGTACCTGCAAATTTACTAATTTTAATGCGAAGCGTATTTAATCGGGCTTAAATAAAAAACTGAGATTTATCAAATCTCCCGGACAGACATTGTCTTTACTGGCAGTGTTTTTGTAAAATTGTACATTATGAAGAAATTATTTAATATTACGGCGATATTTGCTTTCTTTTTCGCCTATTCTCAAATCACAAATGTTGCAGATGGTGAATCCATCACCTTGAGAATTCATTATGGTTTTTTAAATGCCGGATCTGCTAATCTGACAGCCAGGAGAACAAATTACAAAGGTGTCCCGCATCTGTATGTGAAGGGAGCAGGGCAGACCACAGGTGCTGTAAAAGCTTTTTTTAAGGTGGAGGACCTCTATGAAAGTTATATCAATATGCAGACAGAACTTCCCAGTTTTTATGTAAGAAATGTAAAAGAAGGAAGTTACACACAGCATTTACAGACTGTATTCAACCATGATAACCATACCTTAGTGCTGACAGATAAAAAAAATACTGCCAATGGTTCAAAAACAATAAAATCTGTAAAAGGCGTTCAGGATATGCTTTCCTGTTTCTATTTTTTAAGGAGTAAAACGCCTGCAGAACTGAGGACAGGAACCATCATCAATATGAATGTATGGATTGATGATGAAATGTTTCCTTTTCAGCTGAAAGTAATAGGAACAGAGAATTTAAAAACAAAATTCGGCACCATTAATGCGTTGAAAATTATTCCGTCTGTAAAAAGCGGAAGGGTATTTAAGGAAAAAGAAGGGGTGACCATGTGGGTATCCAACGACGGAAATCATATTCCTTTACTGCTGAAAGCTGAATTGGCAGTAGGATCTCTGAAAGCCAGTATTGATGATTATAAGAATGTAAAATATCCCCTGAAATTTATAAAGTAAGCATTAAAGCACTAATGACCTAAAAATTAAAAAGCCAAAGCAGGACTGCCTTGGCTTTTGTGTTTAATAACAACTCTAAAGTCGCTATTGGTAAAAAGAGTTTATTATTTGTGTTTTATACCTTTTACGAAATATGTTTTTTTCTAAAGCATTTCATACAGAGCCTAATGACCCTGCACGATAATACTTTATTTCACCACTTATGTCTTAATTTGATATTTGAAAATTCATCATTTGTGTTTTTAGAACCAAACACCAAATTAAATTACCAGTTACGATATAACTATCGATTATGATATAGCAAAATTACTAACATAAAGTATCAAATCATCTATAAAACACTTAGATATACTTCGATACAAGTGTAGATATTTATCTACATTTATTGAGATTTGTAAAAAAAAGTAACTTAAATAAACAGAAGTGAATGAATTTAAATTATTAATTTCACATTATCTGTCTTTAATGATCTTAATGAGTTCTACAATATTTCCAATTTCTAATTTGTCAAACAGTCTCTTTTTGATCGTGCTGATAGTATTTTGCCTGACCTCCAGTTGATTGGCAATTTCAAGATTCCCTAAACCTTCCGCATACAATTCCGCAATCTGAAGTTCTCTTTCCGTGAGGCGTAACAATGGGTTAAGATCTTTAGGATTACGCAAAGAAATCAGTAATAAATCCCTTGTAACTGATGAAATATATTCACCATGCTCCAGCATTTGCTTTATTGCATTTTCTATCTCGTCCTCCTCACTCATCTTGCTGAGAAATCCGTTTGCGCCTGCGTTGATAAATTTGAGAGCCTGGGTATTCTCATCCATTCCTGTAAAAATCAGAATTTTGACTTCGGGTCTTATTTTTTTTATTTCGGATAAAACTGTTAAGCTGTTACCATCCGGAAAATGAGCATCCATAATCGCAATATCAACGTCATTTGTCTTAAGACAATCCATGGCATGTTGCAGATTCGACACCTGTAGGATACTGCTCTGGGGAGATATTTCTTCAATCATAAAAATCAGCCCCTGCCGGATGAGACTGTGATCGTCTGCAAGCAAAAAAGTTACCGCCTTTATATCTGATTGATTCATTACTGCTTTAGATTTAGATTGATTATGAAAGAAACTGTGGTTCCCTTTCTGAGCTCACTTTTTACAGAAATACTTCCTGAATACAGTTCTATAATTTCCTTGCAAAGACTTAACCCCAGGCCTGCACCCAGATTTTCTACCTTGTCTGACAATACTCCCTGATAATACGGTTCAAATATTTTTTCCAGATCAGATTCTGAAATTCCCGCCCCGGTATCACTTATATCAGTATGCAGGGAAACTGTTTTTTCATCGATCTTCTGAGATACAGTTGATACAGTAATCTGCCCGTTTTCCGTGAATTTATTTGCGTTACCAAGAATATTCATGAAAATCTGATTGATCTTGGTGTTATCAGAATAAACCGTAAGATCCGGATCAATATTTTCTTCAAAGATAAATCTGTTATTTCTTGTTTCTATGTATGGCTCTATGGAAGTTACTATTGACTCTATTTCATTTCTCAGATTAAAAACAACCGGAACGAGTTTATTCTCCACATGCTGATTTTTAGTATATTCTAAAATCTGGTTGGCCTGCATCAGCAGAGTATTATTGGTAAAACTGATTGATTTCAGGTATTCTTTAATCTTTTCATCATTTGTTTTCTTATTGATTCTGTTGATGAAAATTCCTATTATCGTTAAAGGTGAACGCAGTTCGTGGCTCAGCATTCCTAGAATCCTGTTTTTAAAATTCAGGTTTTCATTGATCTGCCTGTTAGCCGTTTTGAGATTTTGCTCATAAATAAAAGCGATGCCTGTAAAATACATGATCAGAATTGACACCACAAACATTAAAATCATTAATCCCAGTACCAGATCTTTTCTGATTTTGTTGCTTTCAGAATTTTGATCGGCATATTCTCTTTCCAACTCTGCTTTTGAATCTTTCACAGCAAACTCATAAATACTCATGAGCTGATTACTGTATAGTAAAATATTGCCGAAAGTTGTATAAAACTTTCCACTGTTATCTTTATTTCTAGTGATATTATACTGAATTTTTTGAATTTCTTTCGCATAATGTTTATTTATTGAATTGACAATACTGTCTACCTCTCCTTTTATGACGGGAATATTCAGCGGCTTACCACTTTTTACAGTCACAACAACGCTGTCTCTCCTGACATTTTCTTTTCCCAATATTGCATCACCCAACCGGCCCAGCAAACGTTTCTTTTTTACAGTGTCTGAATAAGTTTTTGTCTGTACCTCAAATTTGTCAAAATTATACTGCGATTCGAATTTCGTAAATTTAGGCAGCTCGCCTGCCCCTTTAAAACTTGAGTTAATTGAAAACTGATAGGTAGAATCTACCATAAGTTTCAGTTTTTTCGTTTCTCCGCTATCTTTTTTGTGAGATGCAAAAATATTTTTAAGATCAGGATTTTGATATTTGAAATGGTTAATACTGTCCAGGTTTTCAGTCAGCTTATTGACAGAATTGAAGTAAAGCTCTAAATATTTTTCATCTCCGCTTTCTACATATTTTTGAAAATAATCCTGAGCAGTATTCAGTTCTTTCCTTGAATCAAAAGTCAGATTTTCAAGCAGCTGGACTTCTTTTAACTGTTTTTCAATAAAATTCAGATTTTTACTGTTGACAAACTCATTATAAAAAAAACCGGCAATGATACATTGTATTAACAGAATGCAAATGATAAGTGAATACTGCACAATTTTCCTCAGTCTGAAACTCAAAGATTTTTTAAACATTTTTTGCGTAATTATAGGATAAATTTAATAAAAAAAATCCTGTAAAAAATTAATTTACAGGATCGAATTTTATTGAAATTACAGAGTGCTTTACAGTGTCTTAAACTGTTCCAGCGTTCTTATATCGTTTTCGAAAAACATCCTGATATCACTCATCTGGTAAAGAAGCATTGTAATTCGCTCAATGCCCATTCCGAAAGCGTAACCAGAATATTTTTCAGAATCTATATTTACGTTCTTAAGTACAGCAGGATCCACCATTCCACAGCCCATGATTTCAAGCCAGCCTGTTCCTTTTGTGATTCGGTAATCTGTTTCAGAGTTTAATCCCCAATATACATCAATCTCTGCACTTGGTTCAGTAAAAGGAAAATAAGAGGGTCTCATTCTGATCTTGGATTTTCCGAATAACTCGGTCGTAAAAAACTGAATCGTCTGCTTCAAATCCGCAAAGCTTACCTTTTCATCTATATATAATCCTTCAATCTGATGGAAAATGCAGTGTGAACGCGAAGAAACTGCTTCATTTCTGAAGACTCTGCCTGGAGATAAGATTCTTATAGGCGGTTGATTTTCTTCCATATACCTTATCTGTACTGATGAAGTATGTGTTCTCAACAGAATATCAGGATTCTGCTCAATGAAAAAAGTGTCCTGCATATCTCTTGCCGGGTGATACTCCGGTAAATTTAATGCAGTAAAATTATGCCAGTCATCTTCAATTTCAGGTCCGTCCGCAACTGCGAAACCAATAGATTTGAAGATCTCAATAATTCTGTTCTTAACAAGATTGATGGGATGTCTGGAACCCAAATCCAGAGGAAAGGCAGGTCTTGTAAGGTCTTCTTTCTCAAGAACCACAGAAGATTCAGAAGACGCTTTAAAATCTTCAAGTTTGGCAGCTACCGCTTGTTTCAAAGAATTAATCTTCTGCCCAAAATCTTTTTTCTGGTCATTCGGAACCGTCTTTAATGATTCATAAAAATCATTCAGAACTCCCTTTTTACCGTTGTACCTGATTCTGAAATTCTCAATCTCATCTTTGGATGTTGCGCTGAAGCTGTTTACTTCGATCAGTAATTCTTCTATCTTTTCTGTCATTATATTAACCCTTTCAAAAATGTATCTGCAAAAATAAGGTTTTCCAATTAAAAAAGTTTTGAATTTATCATAAAAAAATCTGCCTTTTAAGGCAGATCCTGATATTTTTTCTTAAAATCACTTAGTCATTCGCCTTAGAAAAAGAAATACTAAGCAGTAGACTGAATGAAAAATCCTGTTATTTTTTTTCTAAAGCTTTCACATTAATCTGAAGGCTAACTTCATCTTTGATTACCCCATTTTGAGCAGGACTCTGGAATTTCACTCCGAATTCTTCCCTCATGATATCTTTAGGCTCTGTTGCAATACTTACAACCCCTGCATTAACAGAAACATTGGCTTTAAACTGAACTGGTTTTGAAATACCCTTTATTGTTAAATTACCATCCAACAGCGTACTATAATCGCCTTCAGAGGATGGAGTCACTTTTGTAATTTCGTACGAAGCGGTCGGGAATTTTTCTGTTTCAAAGAAATCACCGCTTTTCAGATGACCGTTCAGTTTACCTAAATTTTCCGCATCTTCTTTTAAGTCAACAGATGTAAGGGAATTCATATCTGCTACAAATTTTCCGCTTTCCAGCTTCCCGTCTTTTACGGTCACATCACCGCTTTCAAAAGTGATCGTTCCAAAATGACTTGTATTCTCAGATTTGAACACTTTATATCCTTTCCACTCAACTCTGCTGTTTAAAGTATCAAGCACATAACGGTCACCGTCTTTTGTCGTCGTCACTTCATTGCTATCACTCGTTAACGGTTTTTCTTTTTGACATGAAAACAATACAGCTGCAGTAAAAAGCACAGGAACTGCCAAAGAGAATAATTTTCTTTTCATTATAAATAAATTTTAACTCTCTGCTAAATTACTAAAAATATGCCAGTGTTTCCTAAAATCCGTATTTTTGTGTTATGCTATTAGAGATAACCGATTTACATTTTTCGCATACAAAAGAGCAGCTTCTGTTCGAAAACTTCAACCTTAATCTTGATGAAGGAAAAATAATTGCATTAGCAGGAGAAAGCGGTTGCGGAAAATCAACCTTATTAAGCCTGATCTATGGGCTTCTGAATTGGGAACAGGGAGAAATCGTATTCGAAGGCAAAAAACTTATGGGTCCGAAAGGAAACCTTGTTCCGGGAGAAGCTGACATGAAACTGGTTGCACAGAATTTTGACCTGATGCCTTATGCAACGGTAGCTGACAATGTCGGGAAATTCATTTCCAATATCAATTTAGCCCAAAAAAAAGCAACGGTTTACGAACTGTTGGAAGTGGTCGGACTGGTAGAATTTGCCCATGTACTTCCTAAAAATCTGAGCGGCGGACAGCAGCAAAGGGTTGCCATTGCAAGAGCACTTTCCGTTTTGCCTAAATTACTTCTGTTGGATGAACCTTTCAGCCACCTTGATTATGCAAGAAAAATCGAACTTCGTGAAAAGCTTTTCACATATGTGAAGGAAAAAAATATCTCATTGATTATTTCCACCCACGAATTACAGGATGTGATTCCATGGCTTGACCAGATCGTTATTCTGGAAAACGGAAGACTGATACAGAAAAACAGCCCCGAAGAAACCTATAAAAATCCTTACAACACCTATGTTGCCAAACTTTTTGGAGAAGTAAATATTTTCACTGAATCTGAAATGCAGAATTTTAGAATTTCAGGTTTTGCGTATTATCCCCATCAGATTGGAATTTCAGAACATGGATTTGAAGCAGAAGTAATAGAAAGCCGGTTTGCAGGAAATCATTACTGGAATAAAATAGTTTCAGAAAATAAGCTGCTCATCATATATACCCATGAAAAAATTGAGGGAACCTTAAAAATTTCTTTTGAAAACAATTTATCGGTCTGACTGAAGAATTCTTTTCATCCTTTTGAAAAAAATCAATTCATAAAAGAATATTTCAATGGCAGCTCGTCTTATTAACATTTAGTTATCAACCTCAATGTTAGTTTGTGGATAAATAAAAAATATTTATCTATCTGATTAACAGTATTTTTAATACATTTGAATCAGCAACAAGATAAGGAAATTTTTGATTCAATATCCTTCCGACAACAGACTGAAATTAGCATTCTCCTGCAATGAAGTCTACGGAAGTTTACCCTGTTCAATCTTTTCCTTTTTTTTATTTGGTAATAGGCACTTAGCTTTCAGATGCCGGTTTTACATAATAGGCAATATGCTAAAAGCTAAATGCTTCACACCATACGTATTTAAGCTTTCTTCACAAATTCAGATTTAAGTGCCATCGATCCGAAACCGTCGATTTTGCAGTCGATATTATGATCGCTATCAGGTCTCAATCTGATATTTTTTACTTTAGTCCCTGCTTTTACAGGTTTTGGAGCACCTTTTACAGGTAAATCTTTCACTACAACAACAGAATCTCCGTCCTGCAGTTCATTTCCGTTAGCATCTAAAATTTTTCCTGAATTATCATTTTCGGCAGCAGCTTCTTCAGGATTCCATTCGTAGAAACATTGTGAACAAACCATCAGATCATCCTGTTCATAAGTAAATTCCGAACTACATTTCGGGCAAATAACCACATCACTCATATTTAAATTTTTGCAAAGGTAATTTTTTTTGAATTACAAGTTTCATCGTGAAATTTGCACAAAATCAAAACTTTATTTTGTAACAGAATAATCTAAGTGAATGATAAGAATGATTCAAATATTTACAATAATATAACTCATATCTATAAACTCCTAACTCTCAAGTTAAATTCGTATTTTTGCAAGTTCAAACAGCATACTGCAATAATGGAATTAATACACAGAAACCTGGCCATCGGAATTCACGATGCGTTACAGGAAACTTTTTTCGAGAAAAATAAATACGCCGATAAAGTAATTGAAAGACTATTAAAGGCTCACAGAAAGTGGGGAAGCCAGGACAGAGCAGTTGTTTCTGAGATTTTCTATAACATTATCCGTTGGAAAAGACGCCTTGAATACTATATGGGTGAAAGTGTAAAACCTGATAACGTTTATAAATTAATTGTGGCTTACTGTCTTTACAGTAAAACCAACTACAAAAGATTTGAAGAATTCGAAGGTATCAAAATCGCCGACATCACAACCAAACTCAAAAAAGGAACTGTTCCTACAAAATCAATAGAACATTCAATTCCTGAATGGCTGGCAGAAACTTTAGAAAAAGAACTGGGCCCTGTCTGGGAAAAAGAAATGAAAGCTCTGAACGAGCAGGCCCCGACCGTTCTGAGAGCCAATTCACTGAAAACTTCAGCGAAAGAATTGATTTCAGATCTTGCCGTTGAAAATGTGGTGGCTTACACCGTAAAAAACTATCCTGATGCAGTGCAGCTGGAAGAGAAGAAGAATGTTTTTCTTACAAGCGCATTCAAAGACGGGCTATTTGAGGTACAGGATGCAACATCACAGAAAATCGGATATTTTCTTGATGTAAAAGAGGGTCAGAGAGTCGTTGATGTTTGCGCAGGAGCAGGGGGAAAAACCCTCCATTTAGCAGCTTTAATGGGCAATAAAGGACAGATTATCGCTTTAGATATTTATGAATGGAAATTGGCTGAATTGAAGCGCCGTGCAAAAAGAGCCGGAGCCCACAATATTGAAACCCGGATGATTTCTGATAACAAAGTCATCAAACGTCTGCACGAAACCGCAGACAGACTGCTGATTGATGCACCATGTTCAGGTTTGGGAGTCCTTAAAAGAAACCCGGACAGCAAATGGAAAATCGATCAGGCATTTATTGACAGAATCAAAAAAGAACAGCAGCAAATTATCCAGGACTACTCAAAGATCCTTAAAAAGGGTGGAAAAATGGTGTACGCCACCTGCTCTATTCTCCCATCTGAAAACAATGAACAGGTTGCTGAATTTTTAAAAAACAATCCTGATTATCAGTTAATCAAAGACGAAAAAATAATGCCAAGCCAAGGCTATGACGGATTCTACATGGCTTTGATCGAAAGACGGGCTTAGATTTTTTTTAAATACAAGATACAGACTACTCTATTTTTTGGAGTAGTTTTTTTATTATATCAATCAAACATTATCTTTGTAAAAACCATCAATACATTATGTTTAAGACCATTTTAGCAAGTTTTTTTATTTTCATATCTGCTCTGAGTTTTTCTCAGACCTATGAGATCCAGTACACCAGTTCTTACAATGGTAAAGTACAGCCCAACCAGAACCCTGTGATTGTCTGGGTAAATGAAAGTGAAAATTATATTCTGAATTCCAAAATCAAAGAACAGAAAAATGAATATCCATTCGAAATAAGCAAAATAGAAAAGCCTTCCAATACGATCGTATCATACGGTTTTTTAAATCCTGCAGATATTGTTTCCACTTCAGATAAAGAATCGATCGCAAAGCAAAATTTTGAATTCACAGATAAAACAAAGAAAATTTTAGGATACAACTGCAAAAAAGCAGTAACAAAAATAAATTCCAATACTATAGAAATCTGGTACACCAATGATCTCAAACTGAAAGGCGGACCGTCAGGCCTAGGTCAGAATTTAGGCCTGGTCTTAGAAATCGAAAGAAACGGAAATTCAGCAACCACCGCAACTTCACTGAAAAAAATCAGAAAATCAGGAATTGAAGATATCATTAATAAACCGATCTCAACAACAGACCTTTTAAGCTATAAAGATTTACTCTGGAAAAGCAGGTTCACAACGTTGAAGGTTTTTGAAAATGAAATTATCAATTTTTCTGATCAGTCAAAATCAGATGAAAACATTAAAAGATTCGCCAATGGAACCATTATTTTGAAAAAAATTAAATTCCCGAAAATCACACAGGGCGAGAATGTTTTCGTAGAATTAAAACAACAGTCCAACGGTGATGCCTACGACAGGACGGGAACTGTATTTTTCATTCCTGAAAATACCTCACAAACATTTTTCGACGGATTGGAAAAAGGCGTAAAAACACTTCCGGTTTATGAGAATGGAAATGGTAAACAGTATTTCGGAGTTACTGCAACTGAAAACTATCAGCCAGCGGTTGAACTGATGAGATTTTTCACAGCATTTGGCATCAACAAGTTTAATAATCTGGAACTGAAAGACAAAACCTGGCAGACGGTAAGTCCGTTTCGTCAGGATATTACTGAGCTGAAACCTTCTCTTTCTGAAAAAGAAATATGGATTGGAACCTTTATCGGAAATTATGATAAAGGCGGTCACAAGGTGAGCCTGGAGATCACTATTCATAAAAGTGATCAGACCGTTCACAAAAACAGCAAGGTCATTCCACTATTCAATACAACAAATATTATGGAAATGGCAGGACAGGATTATGCAACGATGTTTAATAATGAAAAAGGAATTTTTGTTGAAATGAATTTAGAAAAAGACCTGAAAAATGCTCAGTTAAGATATATTACCACCGGTCACGGCGGATGGGAAAACGGTGATGAATTTATCCCAAAAGAAAATTCCGTTTACCTGGATGGAAAAATGACATTCTCCTTTACACCCTGGAGAACTGACTGTGGATCGTACAGGCTGTATAATCCTGCATCAGGAAACTTTCCTGACGGACTTTCCTCCTCAGATCTCAGCAGATCAAACTGGTGCCCCGGAACGGTTACTAACCCAAACTACATTCAGCTGGGTAATCTGAAGGCCGGAAAGCATACGATTCAGATAAAAATTCCTCAGGGAGAACCCGAAGGAACGAGTTTCAGTGCATGGAATATTTCAGGAGTTTTACTGGGTTCCGATTAAAACAAAACCTCCTTGCAATATTATTACAAGGAGGTAAAAACACAAATGATGAAAAAAAATTATTTCGAGCAACAAAGGAATGAAAAATATTTGAATTATTAATTATCATACATCAAGATTTTATATTTTTTTTTGATTCTGAAAAAATCATTTTTTCTCACTGAAAAAAATTAAGCACAGATGCATAATTGCCCACAGAATAATTAAAATTTAAACTTTAAATTATTATTTAATTAAAAAATTAAACTTTATATCATTTATTGTTTTAAAATTTATTTGTTATTCTTAATTTTGCTTCTAAATAAAAATAACATGTGTGGAATTGTATGCCTGTTTGACGCTAAACAGCCAACTGAAATATTAAGGCCTCAGGTCTTGGAAATGTCTAAAAAGATCAGACACAGAGGACCTGACTGGAGTGGTGTTTTTCAAAATGAAAATGTTTTATTTTCTCATGAAAGACTCGCTATTGTAGATCCGACCTCGGGAAAACAGCCTCTGTTTTCGAAAAATGGAAAAATCGTCTTAGCTGTCAATGGAGAGATCTACAATCACCGTGAACTTAAAGAAGAATTTCAGGATTATGAGTTTCAGACAAAATCTGACTGTGAAGTCATTTTGGCGCTCTATGAAAAATATGGAAAAGACTTTATTGAAAAATTAAACGGAATATTCGCATTTGCGTTATATGATATTGAAAAAAACATTTATCTGATTGCCCGTGACCATATGGGCATCTGTCCGCTTTATCAGGGTTGGGACAAAAATGGAAATTATTATATCGCCTCTGAACTGAAAGCTTTGGAAGGCGTCTGTAAAAAAATTGAAACCTTTCTTCCCGGACATTATGTGTACAGTCCCGAAGGCAGTGAAGCTCAACAATGGTACCAAAGGGACTGGGAAAATTTTGAGGCAGTGGAAAATAACATCACCGATATTCAGGCAATCAGAAAAGGACTGGAAGATGCAGTTCACCGACAGCTGATGAGTGATGTTCCTTATGGGGTTCTGCTTTCCGGAGGTCTTGACTCGTCCATTATTTCTGCAGTTACAGCAAAATATGCAAGACAGAGAGTGGAAAGCGGTGATACCCAGGAAGCATGGTATCCGAGACTGCACAGTTTTGCTATCGGCCTGATCGGATCTCCTGACCTGGCAGCTGCGAAAAAAGCGGCAGAGCATATAGGATCAGTTCATCATGAGGTTAATTTTACTGTACAGGAAGGTCTGGATGCGATTCGTGATGTAATTTATCATTTAGAGACGTATGATGTTACGACCATCCGTGCATCCACGCCAATGTACCTTTTGGCAAGAGTCATAAAATCAATGGGAATCAAAATGGTTCTTTCCGGCGAAGGTGCTGACGAATTGTTCGGAGGATACCTGTACTTTCATAAAGCGCCTGATGCTAAAGAATTTCATGATGAAACCGTAAGAAAACTTGGAAAACTCCATCTTTACGATTGCCTGAGAGCCAACAAAGCTTTGATGAGCTGGGGAATTGAGGGCAGGGTTCCGTTTTTAGATAAAGAATTTATAGATATTGCGATGAACGTAAATCCTGAGGATAAGATGATCAGTAAAGCGGAAGGGAAAATCGAAAAATGGGTATTGAGAAAAGCTTTTGAAGATCTTTTACCTGAATCTATTGCATGGAGACAGAAAGAGCAGTTTTCTGACGGCGTCGGATATTCATGGATTGACACTCTGAAAGAAATTGCTGAAAAATACGTAACTGATGAGATGATGGAGAATGCGAAATTCAGATTTCCCCTGAACACGCCGCAAAACAAAGAAGAATATCGTTACCGGACCATTTTTGAAGAACACTTCCCGAGTGAGACTGCAGCTGGAACGGTACCTTCTGTACCTTCAGTGGCCTGCTCAACTCCGATCGCACTGGAATGGGATGAAGCCTTTAAAAAGATGAATGACCCGAGCGGAAGAGCGGTTAAAGTACACGAAACTTCTTATTAAAAACTCATAAATTTATTAATCCTGTATTCTTACAGGATTTTTTATTGAATAAAATCAATAATATTCGCATAATTTAACTAAGTATTAAACTTATTATCTAATAAATAATTATATTTGAAAAATTAAAAAAATCATTGCTGTAAAATGAAAAGAAACATTACTATTTTATTTGCTTTACTATCTGTAAGCTTCGCTTTTGGACAAGGTAAATATGGAAAATATCTCAATTCAAAAAAACTTGCTCTTACTTATAAAAGTGTAAAACCTGTTGATAAAGACGACTATTATCAGCAATATTACTGGTTGGTAAAAGCGGAACAGTTAAAAACATTTCCTCACCTGGCAGATGTAAAACCTGTGGTTCTTTACAATTTTGTAAAAAAAGTCAACCCTCAAAACCCTACAAAAAAACTGGATGACAGAGGAAAGGAACTTAGAAAAACAGCAGAATTATCCTTAGACCAATATTTCAAGAACAAAAATTTCCAGAATAACCAGGTATTGCTCTACAACCTTGAAACGTATGTAGATCCTTCGCAGGGTGAATATTTTACAAAGGTTGATGCAGAAAAGATCAAGGAACTGGCTCCAAAAGAATTCTTCGGTTTCGCATCGCTGAATAAAAAAACAATGGAAGAAACCATCTATTATCTTTGGGTAAACAAGAAAAAAGACGAGTTTAAGATTGTGGATATTGTTCCGAATGAAAAAGACAAAAAGTTTTATGCTTCACTGAAACAGTATTTACCGAAATATAAATTCAACAGAAAGTATATGCCTACAGTTAAAAAAGGAACCAAGGCTGACAAAACAGATAAAGATTTCTTTTACATCATGCCATTCGAGCAGAATTTGGATAACATCGAATACAAAACGGATGATTTTGAAACATTCACACTGAGCCAGATCAAAAGAGAAGGCGAAGGCTGGATCGGAGTAGAAAAACCCAGAAAATAAATAAGAAAGTCCTGTGAAATCTCGCAGGACTTTTTTAATTTTATACAATGCCTACAATATTATCCCCACGCCAAACCGTAAAAAAAGTTCTTCCTCTCATTTTGGCAACTGCTATTTTTATGCAGATGCTTGATTCTACAATTCTCAACACTTCCCTGCCGTCTATTGCAAGAGATCTCAACGAGTCTCCTCTGAATATGCAGAATGCAATTATCAGTTATGTGCTGACCTTAGCGGTATTCATGCCTGCAAGCGGTTTTCTGGCCGACCGGTTCGGAACACGAAAAGTTTTCATCTTTTCGCTGGTGCTGTTCAGTTTAGGTTCTGTATTCTGTGCAATGTCCCAAAATTTAACACATCTGGTTATATCAAGGGTTATCCAGGGAGTGGGCGGCAGCCTGATGACTCCTGTGGGAAAATTGGCTTTAATTAAAACATTTAACAGGAATGAATTGCTTAAAGCGATGAATTTTGCGATAGTCCCCGCTTTGATCGGTCCGGTTTTGGGTCCGCTTGTAGGAGGTTATATGGTAGATTACCTTTCCTGGCACTGGATTTTCCTTATCAATATCCCTATCGGAATTTTAGGAATTGTTTTAGGCTTAAAATATATGCCCAATTATAATTCACGTGAAACCGATTTTGACCTGAAAGGCTTCATGATTTTTGCTGCCGCTTCCCTCCTGCTTTCTATTTCACTTGAATTATTCGGAGATATGCAGAATATAACTCCTGTTTTACTGGTTTTCATATTGGGATTTCTGTTCTTATACTATTATTACAGACATGCAAAAAGAGGCAACAACCCGATTTTCCCTCTCAATTTATTTCAGGTCCGTACCTTTCGGGTAGGAATTGTGGGAAACCTTGCTACAAGATTAGGGATCAGCTCAGTTCCGCTGTTGCTTCCTTTAATGATTCAGATTGCCTACAATGAATCTGCAGTTATATCAGGATGGATCATTGCTCCTATGGCACTCACTGCAATGTTCGGAAAATCTTCCGTTATCAGGATATTGAATAAATACGGCTACAGAAGAACTTTGATGGTCAATACATTCGTCATCGGGATTTTAATCTGCTGTCTTGCCATTCCTGATATTCATACCTCTATATTCTGGTTTGTGCCTGTCATTGCCGTTTTAGGATTTTTTAATTCTATACAGTTTACTTCGATGAACACCATCTCTATTGCCGATTTACGGAACTTCCAGACCAGCAGCGGAAATTCTCTGATTTCTGTTAACCAACAGTTAGCTATCGGATTCGGGATCGCATTTGGTCTGATTGTTTTAAAAATTTACGAAAACAATCCGGATCTCATTCAGCATGAAACCCACAATGCATTCCGCTATACCTTCCTTACTGTAGGTATTTTAACTATTTTATCAAGTCTGGTATTCAGAAGGCTTCACACGTTTGATGGAAGAAATATGAAATCCGAAGAATAAAATTATACATTCTAAACTCAACAATACAAAAAATTCAAACTTATCACACATCAATGTATTTCTCTTTCCACTGTCCTAATTTTGTTAATCATTAAAACAACCTGTTATGACAACTAAAAAAGTAGAAATCATTGTTCCACCAAAGCCTGCCCATTTTGTAGGCGATGGATTTAGGGTGCATAATTTTATTCCGGGCATTGCGGGGCTGGATATAAAAAGAATGAATCCTTTTATTATGCTTGATTATAATTCCAGATTTCATTTTAACGCATCTGAAAATCCACGAGGGGTCGGTGTACATCCGCACAGAGGTTTCGAGACCGTGACCATTGCCTATCAGGGAAAAGTGGAACATCATGACAGCGCAGGCGGCGGCGGAATCATTGGTGAGGGTGATGTACAGTGGATGACTGCAGCAAGAGGTATTCTGCATAAAGAATATCATGAGAAAGAATGGTCAAAAAAGGGAGGGATTTTTCAGATGGTTCAGCTTTGGGTCAATCTTCCTGCAAAGGATAAAATGAGTAAACCAAAATATCAGGCCATCTCTAAAACTGAAATGCAGAAAGCAGATTTAGGTGAAAACGGTTTCATCGAAGTCATTGCCGGAACTTATAAAGGAAGTAAAGGTCCTGCATGTACTTTCTCTCCGATACACATGATGAATGCCAAATTAAAACCGGGTGGAAAGGCACAATTCAGTTTTCCTTCACAGTTCAATACAGCCGCTTTGGTTATTGAAGGACACATCATAGTTAATGGTGAAGAAAAAGCACCTGCTGACCACTTTGTTTTATTTAAAAATGAAGGGGAAAATTTCACACTGGAAGCTACGGAAGATTCAACAGTATTGATCATCAGTGGTGAACCTATTAACGAACCTATCTTTTCCCACGGTCCTTTTGTAATGAATTCCAGAGAAGAGATCATGCAGGCTTTTGAAGATTTCAATACCGGGAAATTCGGATATCTTGAGGATTGATTCCCCTATACATTATTAATAGAAAAATAAATAGTACACCTTAACAATTAAAAAACAGACCTTTTATGAAACCAGAATTCGAAAATATTCCTTTGTTGAAAAATGAAGAAAAAAAGAGATTTGAAATAGAATACAACCTTCATGTTGCATTTATTGATTATAAGGAAACCAGTCACCAGATTGCACTTACACACACCGAGGCAGAGCCTGAACTTGCGGGAACCGGTGCAGCTGCAGCCGTCGTTGAAAAAACTTTACATTTCATTGAAGAGAGCGGAAAAAAACTTCTTCCTTTCTGTCCTTATGTCTTTGTATTCATTAAAAAAAATCCGGAATGGAAACGCATTGTAGATGAGACATTTGAGGGATACGCTAAACTTTAATTTTTATTAAAGTATATGATAAAGAACGAATTTTAATTAAATTAGCCTGAAACAAAACCAAATCACTGCATCATGTCAAATATCGGACTCATTATAGAAGAGAAATCAGCGGATATAGGAAATTTTCTTGTAGGAAGACTATTGCCTTTCCGGGAAAAAAGGGCGGTTGGCCCCTTCGTATTTATTGATCATATGGGACCTACCGAACTGAAGGACTATCAGAACCTTGATGTACCTCCTCATCCTCACATCGGACTGTCAACTCTGACCTACCTGCTGGAAGGATCAATTTTCCACAGAGACAGCATTGGCAGTTCAGTGGAAATCAAACCCGGAGCTGTAAACTGGATGACTGCCGGAAAAGGGGTGGTCCATTCTGAAAGAACACCGGAATACCTTCGTACAACTGACAAAAAACTTCATGGATTCCAGATCTGGGTAGGCCTTCCTAAACATCTTGAGCAAAGTGAGCCAACCTTTCATCACATTGAAGAAAACGAACTTCCAGCCTGGGAAGAGAATGGAATTCATTACAAATTAATTGCCGGGGAAGCATTCGGAAAAAAGTCTGCAGTCCCGGTTCACAGTAAACTTTTTTTTATTGAAATCAAAACAAAAACCGCACAGAAGATAAGTATTGGCAAGGATCTTTACGGGGAAGCGGCGATGTATGTCCTGGACGGAACAGTGAATATTGAAGAAAATACATATGGATCAAAACAGTTGCTGATCGCCAAAAATACGCAACTCTGTGAGTTTGAGATGAGCGAAAATGGTACTGTTTATCTTTTTGGTGGCGAACCTTTCGAAGAAGAGCGTTTCATTTTCTGGAATTTTGTCAGTTCAGATAAAGAATTGATTGACAAAGCAAAGGTAAACTGGAATGATCAAAATCATAAAACTTTTCCTTTAGTTCCGGGAGATGATGAAGATTATGTCCCACTTCCGAAATCGATATTAAACAGAAAATAATCTTTCTGAATCAACAACCATCCCCATGAAAAACATCCTTGCTTTTATTTTTACGGCAATTTCTCTTTTAGGTAATGCACAGACCGTAACAGAGCCGAAAAACAATCCTGCAGAATGGTCACAGGAGTATGCCCCGTTCAGAATTGCGGGAAATTTATATTATGTCGGGACTTACGATCTTGCATCCTACTTAATTGTTACCCCTGAAGGAAACATACTGATCAATACAGGTTTAGCCAACTCTCTTCCGCTTATTAAGAAAAACATCCGTCAGCTGGGTTTTAAATATAAAGATATCAAAATACTGACGCTGACACAGGCTCATTATGATCACATGGGAGCCATGGCAGACATTAAAAAAGAGACCGGAGCCCGACTCTACGTAGATGAAAAGGATGCTGATGAATTGAAAAGCGGGGGTAAAACAGATTACGAAATGGGAAAATACGGAGTCACCTTCAAACCCGTACAACCCGATTTTGTACTGAAAAATAATGATCAGATAAAACTCGGAAAAACCGTTTTAACGCTGCTCCACCATCCGGGTCATACCAGAGGATCATGCAGCTTTATATTTGAAACCAGAGAGGGAAATAAAAAGTATACCGTTCTGATTGCCAATTTACCTTCAATTATTATCGATGGTAAATTCTCTGAAGTCCTGACCTATAAAAACATTCAGAAAGATTACGCAGAGACTTTCGAAGCAATGAAAAAACTGGACTTTGATCTATGGGTGTCTTCTCATGCAAGCCAGTTTGATCTTCACAAAAAAAGAAAAGCAGGCGACCCTTACAATCCGAAAATTTTTATGGATAAAGTAAATTTCTTTAAAAAACTAACCGATCTGGAAAAAGACTATCTGGAAAAAGTAAAAGAAGATTCGATCCGATAAATAACCCTAAAAAATTAGATCATGAAAATATTAGCATTTGCTGGAAGCAATTCTTCCACCTCTATCAACAGAGAACTCGTAAAATTTGTCCTTAAAAATTTTAAAGAAGATGAGGTTAATTTAATCGACCTTAACGATTTCTCTATGCCTGTTTATTCCGTAGATCTTGAGAAGAAAGGATTTCCGGATGAAGCACATCATTTTTTGAAGCAGATCGAAGAATGCGACGTTATTATCTGTTCACTTGCAGAACATAACCGTTCTTACAGTGCGGCATTTAAAAATATCTTCGATTGGGCTTCCAGAATCAATGTAAAGGTATTCCAGAATAAACCTATGTTCTTAATGTCAACTTCTCCCGGAGGATACGGTGGAGGAAATGTTATGAATACGGCCAAAAATTTCTTTCCTCAATTTGCAGCAGAGGTCAGAGAGACTTTTTCACTGCCAAAATTTTATGAAAACTTTGACCTCGAAAGCGGTGTTATCAATCCGGAGATGCTGAAAGACTTAAATGAAAAAATTGAGAATTTTAAAAACCAGAGTTATCATTAAAAAATTTTACACAGAGACATTAAAACCTTTAAACTGTAAGAGCTTACTATAAAAGTTTTCCTGTCTGTAGAATGATATGAGCTTCAGATAAAAAACTTTTTCTTGAAAAGAACACATAAGTTTTGCAAATCTTAGATTCCAGCTCAATTATCAATTATCAATTATCAATCATACAAAAACATGGCTGTAACCGTAAAAGCAAGTTTAGGCAGAACAAAGTACTATACAGAAGTTGTCGCGGGTGAAAACCATCTGATTACAGACGAACCTGTCGATAAAGGCGGACAGAATAAAGGCTTTAATCCGTTTGAAATTTTAGCGACTTCCCTCGCAAGCTGCACTGCGGCTACTTTAAGAATGTATATTGACAGAAAGGGATGGAACGTAGACAAAATTGACGTGGAAGTAGAACTGGAAAATTTTCAGCTGACAAAGCTGGCCGTTTTTAAAAGAAGTATTAATTTTGAAGGAAATGATTTAGATACAGACCAGCTTAAACGGCTTCAGACTATTGCTGATGCCTGTCCGGTTCATAAAATTTTAACCAACGAAATAGAAATTCAAACCAAATTTTCATAATATGATAGAAGTAAAACAGAACAATGACGAAAAAAACGGAAGCTTTGAAGCTTCGATTGAAGGGAAAAAAGCAGGACGAATGACCTACACCTGGGCCGGAGAAGACCGTTTTATCATCGATCATACGGAGGTTGAACAGGAATATAACGGCAAAGGGGTTGGAAAAGAAATGCTGATCAAGGCAGTGGAATTTGCAAGGGAAAACAGCAAAAAGATCATTCCGCTCTGTCCTTTTGCCAAAGCAACTTTCCAAAAGAATAAAGATTTGCAGGATGTATTGTAACATCACAATCGCATTAAAATCTTAAAAACCTTTCAGAAAATCTCTCTGAAAGGTTTTTCTTTTTTTAACAGAAACAAAAAAAACTATATTTGCTGAAATTTAAAATGTAAACATGAATTCCGGAACCATCCTTTTGCTGTTTGTTTTTATCTATTTCGCAGGTCTCCTTGTGATCTCGTACTTTACAAGCCGAAATTCAGATAACCAGTCGTTTTTTATCGGCAACAAAAAAAGCAAGTGGTGGCTTGTTGCATTCGGGATGATCGGCACCAGCCTGAGCGGAGTCACTTTTATTTCCGTTCCCGGTACAGTCGGTAAAATGACCGGTACGGAATATATTTTCGGAGGTTTTGAATATTACATGATGGTTATTGGTTTTTTTATCGGTTACTTTATTGTTGCTGCAGTATTGCTTCCCCTCTACTACAAAATGAATCTGACCTCTATCTATACGTATTTAGGAAAACGTTTCAATGTTGAAGCCCATAAAATCGGTTCGGTATTTTTCATTGTCTCAAGAGCGATCGGAGCAACAGCAAGACTCTATCTCGTTGTGAATGTCCTGCAGATATTTTTACTGGAAGGTCTGGGTGTTCCTTTTTGGGTGACCGCACTCGTTCTCTTGTCAATGGTTCTTTTATATACATTTGAAGGCGGTGTGAAAACAATCGTTATTACCGATACCTTACAGACTTCTTTTATGATCATCAGCCTGATTGCCTGTATCGTCTACATCTTATCAAATCTTAATCTCTCTTTTGGTGAAGCATACACTATTCTGGGAGAGAAAAACTATACACACTTTATCAATTTTGACCCGAATTCCAAAACCTTTTTCCTGAAAACCATTCTGGGAGGAATCTTCATTACGATTGCAATGACAGGACTGGATCAAGAAATGATGCAGAAGAACATTTCTGTTGACAACCTGAAGAATTCGAAGAAAAATATGCTGACGTTTGCCGGTACACTTCTTTTTGTAAATCTTGCATTCTTATTTTTAGGGGGACTGCTTTATCTTTTTGCTTTACAGAACGGTGCAGGATATTCCGAGGTAACCAGTATGGTAGACGGAAAGGCAGTCGTTTCAAATGTTTTCGGATTTAAAGATGCAGCGGGCAATGTCAAAAACATCATGGGTGACGACCTGTTCCCGGCACTCTCTCTCAACGGGTACTTTCCGATGGCTATTTCCGTTATTTTCATCATCGGACTGATCTCTGCATTGTTTCCATCCGCAGACGGGGCACTGACAGCAGTTACCAGCTCATACTGTGTCGATTTGTTAAATTTAAATGAAGATAAGACAAGAACTGAAAAGCAGAAGAAACATCTCCGGATGAAGATACACCTTACCTTCACCATTGTTTTCTTTATTCTGATCATGGTTTTCAAAGCAATGAATGACAAATCAATCGTTTATCTGATTATGGAAATTGCAGGTTACACTTACGGACCATTACTGGGACTTTTCGCCTTCGGTATCTTTACTAAGTTTAAAATTTCAAGAAAATATTCCATTCTTGCCGTAACGCTTCTCGCACCGGTTTTCACCTATATCATCAACTATTCTGTAACCACATATACAGACTACAGGATTGGCGTGGAACTGATTATTCTTAATGGGCTCCTTACGTTTATCGGTTTGTGGCTTGTTAAAAATAAGAATTACCTGAAGTTGGTTTAGATTCATGATAAACTATTGAAACCAAACGGCTGTTAAGTTTTGGCTAAGTCCATAATGCTGTTTACAAATTTAAATGTGGCTGAAGCCTGATTCTTCTATTGAAGACTATTCAATTTTTTCAAACATATTTAACTTTATAAAGTAAATAATAACGAAATCCGGATATTCAGTCCGGATTTTTCCATTTCCGTAAGCCGGTAAAAAATTGTAAATTCGCATCTATCAATTCTAATAATAAATCCTACTATATGAGTAAAAGTATTGAAGAGCTGAAATCTCTTACTACGCAAATCAGAAGAGACATTTTAAGAATGGTTCATGCTGTAAATTCAGGACATCCTGGTGGAAGTTTAGGCTGTACAGAGTATTTTACTGCACTTTACGGTAAAATTTTGAATTACAGACTGCCTTTTACAATGGAAGGTAAAAATGAAGATCATTTCTATCTTTCCAACGGACATATTTCACCGGTCTTTTATTCTACTCTGGCAAGATTCGGTTTCTTTCCTACTGCTGAGCTGAAAACTTTCAGAAAATTAGATTCAAGATTGCAGGGACATCCTACAACTCATGAAGGATTACCGGGAATCAGAGTGGCTTCAGGATCTTTGGGTCAGGGACTCTCCGTTGCACTTGGTGTTGCTCAGGGTAAAAAATTAGATGGTGACAATTCTCTGGTATACACGCTTCACGGTGATGGAGAATTACAGGAAGGCCAGGTGTGGGAAGCGTTGATGTATGCTGCAGCGAAAAAGGTAGACAATATTATCTCAACCATTGATTATAACGGACAGCAAATCGACGGAAGTACTGAAAATGTACTGTCATTGGGAAATCTTCATGCAAAATTAGAAGCTTTCGGATGGATTGTTCTCGAAGAAAAAAACGGTAACGATCTTGAAGCAGTAATTGCTATTCTTGAAAGAGCAAAATCCGAGACAGGAAACGGAAAACCTGTTGCGATCATCCTTCATACGCAGATGGGAAATGGTGTAGATTATATGATGGGAACTCATGCATGGCACGGAAAAGCTCCTAATGATGAGCAGTTGGATACAGCCTTTAAACAGTTATACTTAGAAGCACCGACAGATTATTAATTATAAGTAATGAGTAATTGGTGATAAGTAATATTGGATCATGACGATTTTTCAGTTTAAGATCTTTTAAAAATCAGATCAATCTGAATTTAGTATCCATAAAAAAATATCTTACTCTTAAAAATTAATTCATCTGAGTGGTTTACAATATTTTATTCATCAAACATCATTAATCAATTATAAACTTAGAAATTCACATGAAATATACTTATACAGAAAAAAAAGATACCCGTTCAGGATTCGGGGCAGGATTAGCTGAACTGGCTGATAAAAATCCTAATGTAGTCGCCCTTTGTGCGGACCTTATCGGTTCGTTGAAAATGGAAAAATTCATCGAAAAAGCGCCGGAAAGATTCTACCAGGTTGGAATCGCTGAAGCCAATATGATGGGATTGGCTGCAGGTTTGAGTATCACAGGAAAAATTCCTTTTACGGGAACATTTGCCAACTTCTCTACTTCAAGAGTATATGACCAGATCCGTCAGTCTATTGCTTATTCAAATAAAAATGTTAAAATCTGTGCTTCCCATGCGGGTCTTACTTTAGGAGAAGACGGTGCTACACACCAGGTACTGGAAGATATCGGAATGATGAAGATGCTTCCCGGTATGACAGTCATTAATACCTGCGACTATAACCAGACCAAAGCTGCAACTTTAGCCATTGCAGATTTTGAAGGTCCGGTATACTTAAGATTCGGAAGACCTGTGGTTCCCGTTTTTATTCCTGAAGATATGCCATTCGAGATCGGAAAAGGGATTTTACTGCAGGAAGGTTCTGATGTAACCATTGTCGCCACCGGTCACCTGGTATGGGAATCTCTGGTTGCCGCTGATGAACTTGAAAAAGAAGGAATTTCATGTGAGGTGATCAATATTCACACGATTAAGCCACTTGACGAAGAAATCATCTTAAAATCAGTTGAGAAAACAGGAAAGATCGTTACTGCTGAAGAGCACAATTACTTAGGAGGTTTAGGAGAGTCAGTAGCAGGAATGCTGGCAAGAAAAAGACCTACAAAGCAGGAATTTGTAGCCGTAAATGATACGTTTGGGGAATCAGCAACGCCGGCCGAACTGATGAAAAAATATAAAATTGATTCTGATGCCGTAAAAGAAGCAGTCAAAAGAATTTTAGATAAATAATTTTTTTAAAATATTTGTGAAAAGCATCCAATTCCGGATGCTTTTTTTTTGATATTATATTCATAAAATAAATTCTGTGTTTTTTAATAAATATAATAGATAACTGTTCATTTAATCACTAACTGTGCGCTTTTTGCGATTCTGTTTTTATTTTTATTTTTGAAATAAAACACAAAATATGAAAAAAGCGACCTCTGAAGATCGGGAGAAGACCGTTGATATTTTATATAAGACTTTTATTAATGTTCTTATTCCCAATTCAATCAATTTTGTTGTCAGCAATTCCGGAAACAGGCACAAACGTTTGAAAGCATTAATGGAATTTCAGTTTGACTTATCTGTTTTAAATGGAAAGGTCTTCTTAAGTGATGATGAAAAAGGCTGCATACTCTATCTGGAAAGGATAGAATTCAGTTTTAAAAAATTATTACTGGAAATCAAGCTGCTTTTTAAATGTATTGGACTAAGAAACGTATTAAATGTAATCAGAAGAGAAAAGCTTTTGAAAAATTTCCATCCCAAAGGTCAATTTGTTCATCTCTGGATTATGGCTGTACTACCCGGTGAGCAGGGCAAAGGAATAGGTACAGAACTTTTACAGGAATCTCTGAAGATTTACAATTCTCAACTGATTTACGTAGAAACCACCACTCCTGAAAATCGTGAATTTTATATTCAAAACAATTTTGAAATTTTTCATGAAACTTTTGAGCTTAATTATCCTCTTTATTTTTTGAAATATGTTTAATACAGAAATTACTTTCAGTACAGCTATTTATATTTTGATATTTTTGTTGTTGATTCTTATCGTTTTACTAAAACTGGCAATCGCTGAAAATAAAAATGACAGAAACTATCATCTGAAATTTTTAGGTTTATTTTCATCAGGGCTGATTTATAATACCGTTGAAGGTCTATTACCGGACAAAAGAATTGAGATCAATATAATTTCACAGAATATTTTTGCCTGGGTTATTGGGTTAGGTGTTGCATTCCTTTACTTTATTTTTATAAAAAATGAATATGATTTCTCTTTTATAAAAAAACTGCATTCTACTCAAATTGCACTATTTGTTTTATTGGCTTTACTCTTTCTTTTTATTCTGCCTTACACCATAACTGACTCGTTAGAGGATTCGAGAATGTATTTTTTAAGTCTTTGTCTGATACTATTACTGTTTGTAATAACAATAGATATCCATCAACAGATAAGAAAAATAAAAATGCAGAACAGCTTCATTTTAAGAATTCATGAACTTAGTGGAATCTTTGGCTTATTAGGATTGTTATCACTGCCTGTTACGATTTTAGTATTTGGGGATAATCAGTTTATTGAGCATACTTTTTTCAGTTTTGGATTTTTTGCTGTAGCCATTGATTATTTTTTATATGAATTGCGTAAAAAAGACATGAGAAATAATATATGTTTCGATCAGCTTACAACAAGAGAAACTGAAATTTTAAGCATGCTTCTTGAAAATCCTGATTTGAAATATTCTGAGATCAGCCAAAAATTAAATATTTCTGAAAAAACATTATCTGCACATTTATCCAAAATTTACAAGAAAATAGGTATCAAGAATAAAAAAGAAATCCTGGAAATAAGTAAAACCTACAAAAACATTCTGTTTTCTGATAAAGACTCTAACAAATAATAAAATCAAAAAAATTCATTAATAATCAACAACTTAAAAACCCTTACCTCTACCCTTATCAAATTTAAGGGTTCATTTAAGGGTAAAATTTTATTTTTAACGCCGTCATCCTTCCTATGTTTGCGATACAAAAACACAATCAATTATATTTTATGTTTTGACAGGTGCACCATTCAGAATATAAAATTACACGGCTGATCAGCAACGCCCATGCCAGGGCTCGTATGACAATTTATTTTATAATTTAAAATTTGAACAAATGAAAAAATTAAATGTTTCGCAAATGGAAAATTTGATGGGAGGCGGAAATAATCAGGCAGTACTTTGCGGTATTGGAATAGGAATGATGCTTACTCCTATGTTTTATTTGGGAGCTGCAGTTGCAGCTGCCGGATGCTTGATAGGCGACAGTTCTAAATAACAATAACTTTAAAACAAAATTTTATGAAAAAAATTAATCAAAATCAGATGGAAAAAATAATTGCTGGTGGCGATGGTCAAGATCTTGCTGGTGGAATTCTATGTGGATTAGCACTAGGGGCAGCCATTCCTACCGGTGGAACTTCTTTAATGATTGCTGTAATTGGTTGTGGTGTGTTATTTGGAAACTGGTAATTAAACATAATTAAAGTAGTACTGTTCTTCAATAATGAGAACAGTATTATCATTAAAAAATTAATTATGAACAAAAGGCTTGAAATAATAATAATTGTAGCGACAGTTTTCGTTATATTATATAATCTATTTAGTTATATTTTTCAAGATGAAATATATCCTAAAACTTTTTTTTCTGCTATCATATTAGTTATTGTGTATCTGCTCATAAAATATAAGAAATAACAAGGACTACTCACATAATCATTACGTTAATAATATCTGTTAATTTTAAAATTTTATAATAGTAATTAAATTATTAATCAGTTATATAGAATTTTTCTAGAATAATTTTATGTAATCAACAATGAAAGAAAATAAATTTAAAACAAACTAAAATATCTGGTCGTGCCAAACTCTGCATTATGTTTTGCTGTTGGTATGAATTTGCTAATAATTGGTGGACTGCTCTGTTTTCCAGGCCTTCTATCTTCGGCCTATGCAGCTAAATACTGGAGTAGTTGGATACAAGTTTAAACTTTTTTATAAAAAACAAATATTGAAATGAAGGTAAATAAAAAAACTTATTTTACAATTTATTTTATTTTAGCATTTGGTATTTTTTTATTAGATGTCATTTTTAAAATATTTAATGATGTAGCAAGAAGATATCTTTCCTATTCAGCCACTTTCATATTTGTTATTCTTGTAATTTTATTGAATAAAAGGAAATAAATCATTTTAATTTTAGGAGAGGTGTAAAAACCTCTCTTAAAATTAATACATTATATGCTTTATGATCTTTCAAGTCCTTTTAAAATTGCAATATCCATAATAGAAAATTAAGCAATTGTTATACGAAATGAAAAACTTTATACTTTTCATAACCATTATCTTATGCTATTCTTCGCTTATTTATTTAGACAAAACTTACATTACTACAGGTTCAAAAATTTTCAAATTTCTTAAGCAAAAACTATTCTAACGAGATTTTACAAAGTTATTCAGAAAGTCAGAAAAAAAATGGTTGTGGGTAGGCTATATTGCGATAACAGCTCTTTTTTTGTGTCAAAATTTCACTTGTAGCCTTCTGTCTCAGCTTTATCAAACTCACATATCTACCTGGATCAGACAGCATTAAATCTTCAGAATTTATTTTACAGTTGGTTTGTGTTGACATTTTGTATTGATAAAAAAAATCATAGTATCTCCAGATCCGTTACATCAAATAATAATGACTGAAATCTTCAATATTGACTAAAAAAAATTAAAAATGTAGATCATTATAGTGTGTAAAGTTGGATGATTTTCAAATCTCTTTAAAGCGAAATTACAATTTCAGCAGATAAACACCCTCATTAAATCACCTATATATATAACTAATAATCAATCAATTAAAACCCTCACTCACACCCTTATCAAATTTAAGGGTTTATTTAAGGGTGAAATTTTATTTTTAACGCCGTCATCCTTCCTATGTTTGCGATACAAAAACACAATCAATTATATTTTATGTTTTGACAGGTGCACCATTCAGAATATAAAATTACACGGCTGATCAGCAACGCCCATGCCAGGGCTCGTATGACAATTTATTTTATAATTTAAAATTTGAACAAATGAAAAAATTAAATGTTTCGCAAATGGAAAATTTGCAGGGAGGTCTTAAAAGATGTCAGGCAGCCGTTGCAGTTGGCTGTGGTATTACCGGAGCTATAGTGGGTGTTTTCACCGGAGGATTAGGCTCTTTTGTAGCAGGAGCCGGATGCAGTATGTTAGCGGATCATTACGGAGCTTGCAATGGTAAACCATAACAAAAAAGAAAGCTCATACTGTGTAAAAAAAAACCTTACTGTTTTTTTACACAGTATGAGTTTTTTTATTCTGAATTCAAAAAGAGAAAACAGATACTATATTTTTGATATCCTCTATAATATGATTTTATTATATTTCTACTGGGAGATGATTCAGATATTTCACAGTCTTCGATTTGTAATTATATTTTTTGATTTTTTTATAAAATTTACATTTTTTAGAGGGATGATTGGAAATTTAAAAAATCTAATATATTTACCCGTTCAGGTTAGACAAAAGAAAATCATTCTGTTTTTTCTACCTCTGATCTCACTAACAAATCTTCCATTTGTAAGCATCTTATTAAATGGTGAATATAGCATTTTTCTTTTCTTTCTTTTTAATTCATATCTGGTCTTTAATCTTAAAACAATAAGAAAAGGAATTATCTTTTTTCTGTTCTTTTATAGTATAAACGGATTCACAATGTTCTGCTTATCAGATTGGGAGAAATTCTTCTTACTATTTTTTATCATACTCACTGCATTTATACTAATAACTGTAAAAAAACTCAATCATTATTTAAAATTAAATTAGATGTTTTACAAGCAAATTTTCAGAAACTGGCTACCTGCTGTTTACTTATCTATTGGTGTATTATCATTTCTGTTGTTTCTAACTTTGGTTTCAATATCGAAAGAAAGTAAATTCAACTGGATGATTTTTACCATTGGAGCACTGTCTCTTAATATCTTAAATATTGGTTACTTTAATTTTGGGTTTTCATTTGACTATCATAAGATATTGAACATCAGAAGTAAACTACAAATCAAAAAGTTTTTAATTGATCAATTTAAGAGAATACTATTTTGTACACTTATCTGCTCATCTGTACTATTGCTATTTCTATCTGCTGGAGACAGAATAAATGAAAAAACCATCTCCATCATAGTATGTACGTTAAATTTAATTCCTCTTCAGATAATCTGTTATATTCTGTTATTTAGAAAAATGAACTTATTTGATAATAAGTTCAGCATAATAAGACAGACAGGTATGAATTATTTGACCTCTGTTATTCAAATAATTTTAATCATCATTTACTATTTTTCGATTAATAATCTTGTCCATTCCTTACTATTACTTACAGCTGCTTATTTAATCTTCTTTTTTGGTTTACAAAATTTAACAGAGCTCTTCATTAAAAAAATAAACGATGAATATATTAGAAATTAACAACCTCACCATCTCTTTAAAAAATTTTATATTAAAAATCAAAAAATTACATATACAGGAGGGCATCCTGTTCCAGATCAAAGGTCAAAATGGTACGGGAAAAACTATTCTGTTAAATACTTTAATGGGTTTTCTGAATTATAGTGGTGAATTAAAAATCTCTACTAAAGATATCAAAGGTTTTATACATAGTGAAAGTCTGATTCCATATCTCTATCCTTTAGAATATTTTAAGTTCCTGGAACAAATAAATAATAAAAGGGGCTATTTAGAGAATTGCAGATCTCTCTCGGAACAGTTTAATTTGAATCTTAATGAATTAAAATACATAAGAGATCTCTCTGAAGGGAACAAAAAAAAAGTTGGAATAATCTCCATTTTAGCTCTTGAAAGCGACATAATGATTTTTGATGAGCCTTACGCTTATCTCGATGATCATTCCTGTAATGTTCTGGATAAATTATTAATCAATAGAAACAATGATTCAACAATAATTTTCTCATCTCATCGTGAAACTGAAATTACCAACGCATTCTATAACCTTTCGGATAATGAATAAGTTTTTAATATTTTTACTTCTCCTCATTTTATATATTCTAATCTTCTGGCTCAACAAAACATATATACTCCCTGAGTCAAAATTAATGGAATTATTGTCTGAAAACTATCCAGTTGAGTTAGCAGATAGCTATATAGAATATCAGCGAAAATGGGAATGGTTAAATTACATGGTATTTCCTTTTGCATACGGAAGCAAGATTATTTTGGTTGCCTTCTGTCTCAGCTTTATCAAACTCACAGATCTACCTGGATCCGATGATATTAAGTTTTCAGAATTTATTTTTATCGCGTTGATTGCTGAGTTTATATTTATCACAGCAGGTTTTTATAAGTTTGTCAATTTTTACTGGATCAATACAGAGTATACGATCGAAGATCTGCAGACCTACTACCCCATTTCAATGATCAATCTTCGTGAATACATATTCACAGAAAAACTGATCGCCTACCCTTTACAATTGATTAACCTTTTTGAATTAATGTATTGGGGAGTTTTAGCTTTGGGAATTCGTGAATTTTCAGACCACAGGATCAGTTTTATACAATCGTTTGGCTTAACAGCAATAACCTATGGAATCGGGCTCCTGTTTTGGGTTGGCGTGGTTTCATTTATTATACTCAACGCACAGTACTGAAAGGATGAATAAGAAAATCTTAAAAACAGCAGCTGTTTTGATTCCAATTGTTTTGATCGGAGTATTCATACAGTTATTTCTGAATTTTCAATATAAGAAAGAGAAGATAAAAACCTTAAAAAACATCCCTGCATTTAATCTTCAGACTATTTCCGGAACTTTACTGACCTCGGATAATCTGGATAATAATACAGTTAAAATTATCATCTATTTCAGTACAGCCTGTCATTTTTGCTCAGCAGAAGCAGAAGAGCTTTCCAAAGTCCATGGAAATTACGGCAATGTTCAGTGGATATGGGTTGCCAGTGAACCTTTGGAAGAAATCAAGGATTTTGCAGCAAAGTATGCACTGGATCATCAACATAATATTTTCTGGTGCCATGATGACAAAGCTACGCTCTACCGTAAAATGGCAATGAGCAGTGTACCTTACTTCCTGGTGTATGACAAAAACAATCACCTTCTCAAAAGAAATTCCGGCGCCATAAAACTCGAAAACCTGATCAACACTATTGATGAAAAAAAATAAACTCATACAAAAGACATTTTCGCTCCAGAAGGATCTTACAGACTGTGGGGCCGGCTGTCTGCAATCTTTGATTAACTATTACGGAGGAAGCATTTCAATGGAAATCCTCTGCGAAAAAAGCGGAACAAGTAAAACAGGAACTACACTTCTCGGATTGCAGCAATGTGCCACGGCTGTAGGTTTTGACGCGGAAGGATGCGAAGCAGATATACAGGCGCTCATACAACACAGAGCACCCGTCATTTTACATATTACTGCAGACCAAAAATTTGAACATTATGTTATATGCTATTCTCACCATTTTTCTGAAGATCATCAGTTTCTTATTGGCGATCCTGCCACAGGTTTAGTATACTGGACAGAAGATTACCTGAACGAAGTCTGGATATCGAAAGCCTGTCTTACGCTAAAACCCAATGAACATTTTCAGAAAAAAACAGATACAGACACTGAGAAAAAAAAGTGGTTGAAGAATCTGATAAAAGAAGATCAGGAAGCCATTTACACGATCATACTTCTTGGACTGCTGTTTACTTTATCAGGCATGTCAATGTCAATATTTTCTCAAAAATTAATTGATGATATTTTACCGCAGAAAAAAATTTCTTTATTAATAATAAGTACTTTATTTCTCGGCTTTCTGCTTTTTGTAAAAGTGGTCATCCAGGCACTCCGGGAATGGTATATCATCCGACAGGCAAAAGCCTTTAATGAGAGAATAAACCGAAAGTTTTACGGATCTCTTCTGCATCTTCCAAAAATATTTTTCGATACAAGAAAAATCGGAGATTTTGCTGTGAGACTGAATGATACCCAGAGAATACAGGCTGTAATCAAACAACTCATCAGCAACACAGCTGTTGATATTTCAGGAGTTTTGATTTCAATTGGATTTCTTTTTTTTTATTACTGGAAAGTTGCCGTGATCTGTTTAATGATTTCACCTATTATTTTTTTCATTATTTTCAGCTTCAACAGGAAAATTGTTGAAGTTCAAAGCAATGTGATGCAGGCTAACGGAAATAATGAAAGTAATTATATCGACAGTATCAGGGGAATTGACGTGATCAAGGGATTTTCTAAACAGGATGTATTTATGAAAAAAAACGAGAATGTTTTTACGCAATTCCAGACAAAGATTTTTGAATTGGGGAAACTCAACCTTACCATCTCATTTTATTCCGGAACCACATTGATTTTTTTTCTTTTGCTGATTCTGGGATTTTCTTCTTTCGGTGTCCTGCGCAATGAAATTAAAATCGGCGAACTCATGGCTGTTATCGGAATTTCAGGTTCCTTATTGGCATCCGTCACCAATCTTGCACTGATAACGATTCCTATACAGGAAGCTAAAGTTGCATTCGACAGGATGTTCGAATACTCTTCATTACAAAAAGAAAAAGCAGAGGGCAGTGAAATTAAAATGATTGACAAGATTGAAATCAAAGATCTTGATTTCAGATTTACAGGAAGAAGTAAAATCCTCAACAAGGTTTCACTATCTCTTAAAAAAGGCAGGATCACCTGCCTGCTTGGAGAGAGCGGAAGTGGAAAAACGACATTCACAGAGATATTGCAAAAAAATTACTTCCCTGAGAACGGCGAAATCATGATTAACGGAAGTATCAGTCTCACTACAGTCTCATTATATGAATGGCGCAGCCTCATCGGTGTTGTTCCCCAAAATGTACAGATGTTCAACGCTACCGTTCTGGAAAATATCATTCTTGATGATAAAATTAATGAACAAAAACTACAGAAACTAAGATTTTACGGATTTGAGAAATTCATCAACAGTTTACCACAGGGGCTTTCCACACTCGTAGGAGAGGAGGGAATCAATCTCTCAGGTGGTCAGAAACAACTCATCGGCTGGCTGCGTGTCTTATATTACGATCCTCAATTTTTAATACTGGACGAACCTACCTCTTCCCTTGACGGGGAAAACAGAAAATTCATTTATGAACTGATCAGAAAATTAGGATCTGAAAAAATCATTCTGATCATCAATCATTATTTGGAAGATATGAAAGAAATTTCTGATCAGATCTTACAGTTAAGTAATACGGGAATTAGTCAGGTACACTCACTTTGATCCGTGAGTCCTGTTTTCTATCTGAAAAACTTCCATTTAGGGATAATTGCGAGCATTCCAAATCCTGTAAAGAGGAAAAGATTGGTCACATCGGAGTAAAGAAATGTAGAGAGATAATAATTGTGCATAAAAAAATGCAGCACCAGCATCACCGGAAACAGGATGATCCCTGCTTTTCTGTAAAAATACATCAGTATAATACCTGCGATCATCAGGAAATCGATGGAAAAAATAAAATAGAAGTAGCCCAAAGGAATATTCAGGGTTTCATGCTGCAGATATTCATCAAAATCAAGTCCTATTCCCATAAAGGTAAAAAGGAGCAATGATGCCAATGCTAAAATAAACCCCCATCCTTTTTTAGGATCTTCATCAAAGTAGCTGTATTCTTTATATTCCTGTTCCATCATGCAAAAATAAAGAACTTATGAATGAATTCATAAGTTCTCCGGTATTTATATCGTCTAAAATTTGATTAAATTGAGATTGCGTTGATCAATCTGTTTTTATCGCTTAAAAATTCTTCCATTGAGATCATACTTTCAGTTCTCATTACATCCTGAATGTCGTCGATCTGATAAATAATTTTCTTAGCGTCTTCAGTATTTTTAGCTTTTACCTTGCAGAAAATATTGTATTTTCCTGAGATAACGCTTGCTTCTACAACGTTTGGAATTGTTCCCAACTCTTTTAAAACCTCTTGCGTGCGGTTTGATTTTGTCAGAAGGATTCCGATAAAAGCGGTAAAGTGGTAATCCAGTTTACCATAATCTAAATTAAGAGATGATCCTAAAATAATACCTGCATCTTCCATTTTCTTCACCCTTACGTGTATTGTTCCTGCAGATACGTCCATCTGCTTAGCAATTTCTGTAAAAGGCATTCTTGTGTTTTCTACTAAGAAATCAAGAATTTTCTTGTCTATTTCGTCCAGTTGATAGTTCATATAGTGAAATTATATTTTTCCTAAAAAATCCATAAATTTTTTACAAAATTAAGAAAAATAATTTAACTGAAAAAAATATATCAAACATTAACAATAATTAACACGGATGATAAAAATCATTCAAAGATTCAGATTATTTAACCTTTGATTTTACGGAATCTGTTTTTATTTCATTATTACCGGAAGGTGTTTTTTTATCTTTTCGTCTCTTTTTGAACAAAGAATTGAAGCTCTTACTCCATACGATTCCCCCTCCATAGGCCTGATTCGCAGAACCGTTGGTACCTACAGTCCCTACTCCCATTCCTATATTCGTAGGTTTGGAATAGCCTCTTAAAATTAAAGTTCCGTCATTCTTCTTAGAAATATCGTACTCTATACTTCCTTCACCAGAGAGATAGTTAACATCCGTTGCATCTGTTTTATTCAGAGGAATCCCTAAACCTGTCTTTACTGTGATCCTTGGTGAAAGGTCAAAGCTTACCCCTGCATTGGCACGATCACCGATATTGGAATTCTGATCAGCTTTCACATAATTTAAGTCAATCTGAAACTCTGTACTCATCGTATTCAATACTGAGCCCAACTGTTTAAGGATCATGTTATATCCTGATGATTCAGCTACATTACCGGCATTAAAAGCTACGCCTCCGGTGCTTGTTTCATTAAACATATTCAACAGAAGTATTGAACTGAACTGCAGAACATTCTCACCTTCTGTCTGGTTGATTTTTGCAGCAAGGGTTTCTTTTACCTGACTTGAAACATCCAGAGCGGTGACATTCAGATCAATCTTAGGATCTGTCAGGGTATTGGTAATTTTAGTCTGCAGTAAAATACTGATTGGCTGAAGCTGGCCCATATTAAGGTATGCTCCTGCATTGGAAACCATTCTTACATAATTTGCGGTGATATCCAAAGCCGGCTTCATGGCATCGCCATCCCACCGGATACTGCTGTTTTTCTGAATCTGGAATGTCCTGTTAAGAATTGCTTTAGAAACAAAGGTTCCGCTGTCTACCATATACGCTCCGTTCATCGCAATAGCTCCCTGTCTACCCATCTGAAACCTCAGTCCCTGAGCAACTCCTTTAACGGTAATATTACCAACGTCATCGCCTACCAAAACATTCACGGTCGTTCCTTTATCAACATCAAGACTGAAATCAATATTCATGTTGGATCCTGTTTTTTTCTTTTCCTCTAAAGTAACAAGACCGTCTTTCCCTTCTTTTAAAAACCTGAGCATCTTAAACTCTTCAACATTGGACGTAGAACTTGAATTAAACGTAAATGTACTTCCGTTCAACGCCTTCATATTAGGTGTTGATAAATTCAAAGCAGAAACAGGACCGTCCACATATAAATCTCCCTGCCCGTATACTCTTCCCCAGAAAAGATCATAATCTTTCTGCGTGGTGCTCAACATCAAAAGATTATCAGCTCTCATAACCAGGTTGACTCCCAATGATGAAAGAGTTTCAAACTGAATTGCGCCGGAAATCGTTCCCTGCGAATTGGATCTGCCATCGTGAACTCCTATATTATTCAGAATAGCCAGTCCTTTTGAAAGAGGGATCACGGTATCGTCAAATGAATAATCCACTCCTGTGAATAAAAGTTTAAGCCCGAATTCTTTCAAAGCAATATCACCGCTGTAATCCAGATTTTTCAGCGTTCCGTTGATTTTAAGATCCCCGGTAGCCTTCCCTCTTAAGTTCCCAAAAATAGTCTGTACGAATTGTTGGGTGAATGCGAGATCAAAATCCCTGAGTTCCGTAACAAAATCAATTGTCGGGGAAGCTGTATTATTATTCACCGTTCCTGTCAGGTGAAGATTATTGTTACCGATTACTCCTGCCGAAGTTACTTTTACGTCAACATCATAGACATTGAGTGAAAAACCGTTAACCGCAGAGATGGTAAGGTCTCCCATATCATTCCCGTTCATCATGATATCATCTACAGTAAGATCAACCAATGGCTGCAAGGTGCTCTTGTCCATTTTAATTTTCACATTACCATTGGCTAAACCTTTGATATCCATAGGATTCCCTCCGGCCTGCATTTCCAGCAGTTTCTCAACTGCAAAATCCTGTACCTCTGCATCAACGTAGAAATCCTTGATCGATTTAAATATAGATTCATTGATTAACAAAGAGCTTTTGTCTGAATAAATCTTAAGATTTCTGATCTCGAAATCCTTTGTTTTTTTGCGGTAACTTATGTAATGATCAAGTTCCGGGCTGGTATCGATCGCCCATTTTACATTATTGAAATTAACTTCTGTCGGTTCGAACCTAAAGATATAGTCCCCCGCGGGGTTGGTAGACTGATTGAAGTTGACTGCATAATTTTTCAGATTGTCATCGAGCTCATCTTCAGGACTTCCGTGTTTGAAACTTGTTGCAATACGGAGTTCGGTGTTATTCTCGTTTTTACCTGTCAACAGGATATCTTTCAGAATATTTTTATTGTATTCTACTCTTTTTATTTTTGCATAAAGCTGCTGATCCAGATTTGCGGTATTGATTCTTACCATGACACTGTCGACCAGTGCACTGTCTCTTGTAATCACCTCTCTCGGATTGATCTTATAATCAGGATTGGCATCTGCCAATGCAGTATCCGCATCAGTGATCTCCTCTTTTTTGGTCATCACATATTTCAGCGAAGCAGCATCAAGGTTTACAATCAGATTATTGGAATTGCCATCGTACTCCCCTTCCACAGTTGCACCCTGAGGAAGTTTAAGATCCGGCATAAAATAACTTACCAAGCCCTGCTGTACATCAAAGTTCATCGTAAAATTCTGTCCACGGTAAAGTTTTCTTGGCGGCGGACCGACTAAAATTTTACCTAAACCGTTTTCGACCATCCCTGCAAGATCGGCAAGATTGTACCTTCCTGAGATTTTACCATCCACAGCTCCGGGAGCATTGACATCAATGATTCGGTTACCACCTTCAATGAATGTTTTCACTTTCGCATTCGGAATCCGATATTTTTGAACGGCAGTTGCGAAGCTGATATTATTTGCTTCAACATCAAGATTCAGATCATTAATATTGGTCATGGACATCTTTCCGCTGACCTGACCGCTGACGATCTGGCTTCCCGGCTTATCCGTAAAATAATTCATATTCAGATAAGAGACATCTGCGTCAACATTTGCGGAAATCCTTGAAGTACTGAAATCGATCAGACCTTTGACTGTTGCTTTTGCCTGTTCATCATTTACCGTAATCAACCCATTGTATTTTCTGTGATCAAGCAGACCATCCAGATTCAGGTTATTGATTTCCTTATTCATGATATCAATACTTGAAATCTGAGATTTGGTGATAATCCGCATCGTTTTAACATCAAAACTCTGACCGTCTACATTGAATTTACCGGATATCAGACCGACCGTTTTACTTTTTGTAATCACGGAAGTATTCAGATCCTGTACTTCAGCATAACCTTTATACTTTGGCAGTGCAGTACTGAAATCCGTTAATGAAAAACCTCTGATCTTTGCCTGCCCTATTCCTGTCATCAGGTTTCCGGATGAAACATAGACTTGTTTTGGTGTAACTCTGACATCGCCGCTGTATTTTAATTTGCCGAAATCATCTGCAAAGTTTTTCATTTTGGATGAAATGAAATTCGGCATCATGGCCTTAAGATCTTTGTACGTGAAATCTGCAGAAAGATTATTGGTTTCGATTAAGAAATTCCCTTTCAGCAAATTGGTAATATTCATTTTCTGAGTGGCAATATTTACCGAAGGATTTCTGATCAGAAAATTATCCAGGGTAAATTTATTCAAAGGGCCAGCCATTTTACCACTTATATTAAACGGAACAAAATTATCCCAATTGGTTACAAAATACGAAATGTCATAACCACTCAGCTGGCTGCCTAGCTTAAGATTCATATCCCATTTTACTTTATTGGTAAAATCTGCCCATGAACCTTTATTCAGATTAAATTTAATATCACCCTGAAGAAGGGAATGATCCGTATTTAAGGTCAGATCTTTCAGAAAGAGAAAATCTTCTGTCATTGAAAAATCAGTAGAAAAAGTTTCTACGAAGTGAGATTTCCCCCACCTTTTAGTCGTGAATGTAAAATTATTAATGGTAGCCGTAATATTTACTCCGTCCACCTTCAATCTGGGTGCTATGAGATTAACGTTGGTGGCAGTGAGCCATTTCCCCGGCTCTCCGGGAGAATTCTGGTTAACGATAGAAACTTTAGAATCTAAAATTTCCAACCGGGAATTTAACTGGAAGGGCGGCTTTGATGGATCTTTTTTCTTACCGCTGTCAAAAAGCTTTGTAAAACGGATAAAATTTGAAATACTGTCACCTTTATAGGTAATGACTTTTATATCTGCATCGATAAGCCTGAGGCCGTTGAAACTTAAAGAATTTTTCTTACCTATATTCGTGGCTAAAGAAAACCAGTCTGAATTGGCTTTGAATTCTCTGGCTTTGATGAAGTCTACATCCTTATAATCTTTGATTCTTAAACCTTTGATGGTAACATCCCCGAAGAAATCCACCTCGACACTTTCTGTAGACATCTTTGCTTTGAAGTCTCTGTTGACAATATCCAGAGCCTGATCTGCAGCCCATCTTTTGGTTACGGGCAGATTAATGGCAATAAATACAATCACCACGATCGAAAGAAGTGTCCAGAAAAGAAACAGTAAAAGTTTTGCCCACCACGAGTAGCTGGTAACATCTTTTGCAGCCTGTCTTCCAAACTCCTGAGCGGTATCAATAGGATGTTTTATGGCATCTGAAGCGAGCTCAGAAGCCTCCTTTACGGTCTCCTGAACATTATCAACCGTCTTCTGTACCTGATCACCCAGGTTTTCAGCTACTGATTTTTTATGCTCATTTTCGTTATTATTCTCTAACTTTGCCATTACTATGAGTGACTCTATAATTTTAGGTATCGAATCGTCTTGTGACGATACTTCAGCAGCCATTATCAAAGGAAATTCTATTCTTTCAAACATTGCCGCCAACCAGGAAATCCATAAAGAGTATGGAGGTGTGGTTCCCGAGCTGGCGTCAAGAGCTCATCAGCAGAATATTATTCCTGTAGTAGAAAAATCCTTAATCAAAGCAAATATACAACAAAATGCAATCTCTGCCATAGGCTTTACCCGTGGTCCTGGACTTCTGGGTTCTCTCCTTGTAGGAACTTCATTTGCCAAGTCCCTGGCGATGAGTCTTGACGTTCCTTTAATAGAAGTCAATCACCTTCAGGCGCATATTTTGGCGCACTTCATCGACGATGCAAATCCTGTGCCGCCAAAATTCCCGTTTTTGTGTCTTACCGTAAGTGGCGGACATACCATGATTGTCTTGGTGAAAGATTATTTTGACATGGAGATCATCGGGAAAACCATTGATGATGCCGCAGGTGAAGCATTTGATAAAATCGGGAAAATTTTTGACCTTGATTATCCTGCAGGACCGATCATCGACCGGTTGTCAAAGGTAGGAGATCCTGATGCTTTTAAGTTTAACAAACCTAGATTGGAAAATTACGATTATTCTTTCAGTGGGATTAAAACTTCTGTTTTATATTTCATTCAGAAAGAAGTGAGGAAAAATCCTGATTTCATCAAAGAAAACCTGAATGACCTTTGTGCTTCCGTACAAAAATGCATCATTGAAATCTTAATGAATAAATTAGAGAAAGCGGCAAAAGATTTAAACATAAAAGAAGTTGCCATTGCAGGTGGAGTTTCTGCCAATTCTGCATTAAGAGAAGCCATGCAGGAAAATAACAAAAAATTAGGCTGGAATATTTATATTCCTAAATTTGAATACACAACGGACAACGCTGCAATGATTGCTATGGTTGCACAACTGAAATTTGAGAGAGGCGAATTTACGGATCTAAGAACCACAGCAACCTCAAAGTACGATTTATAAAATCAGAATTAATTCAGTTTGATTTCAACCAGAAAAGCTTGAAATTAAAACTAAAAATAAACATCTACAGATGAAAATATTATTAGAAGAAAAAACACTGGGAACCCAATCTAAAAAAAACTCAAAATATTACTGGGTTTTAGAAACTGTTACCGGAAAAAATGAAGTAACAGAAAAATCTGAGAATGAAGATTATTTAATGGTAAGTTCAGAAACAGGATATGTTCAGAATGTGAAGGAAGAGATCGTAGAAAAAATCAATTCTGAAAATGTATTCAGTTTTACCTATGAGCCTAAAGAGGGAGATTATTTATCGATCAAAAACAATTTAAGAAAAAACGAATACCTGAATTTGATTTTTATGAATAATAAGTGGGTTGAAGAAATCTACATGTGTTCTTACAGGGACTGTGACGGTGATATCTATACCACGATAAAAACCGGTGTAGCATTTTTAAGTGATAATGAAATCACATTTTAAAAATCATTTCATTCAATAAAACTTATCTAGATTCAGTATTTACATATGAAACTTTTTTTTGGAGAAATAAACGGTGAAAAAGCCATCATCAATGACGAAGAACAGCAACACATTGTTAAAGTCCTTCGTATGAAAGACGGTGAGGAAATTCATGTAACTGACGGAAAAGGAAATCTTGCTTCCGGTATATTGGTTATAGAAGGCAAAAAAGCAGGAATTGACGTTAATGAGATTAAAACTGAAACCCCTGATTTCAATCCTTGCCTGCATATTGCGATTGCTCCTACAAAAAACATTGACCGCATTGAATTTTTTGTTGAAAAAGCAGTAGAAATGGGAATTTCAGAAATTACGATTCTGCAGACCGAAAAGACGGAGCGTAAAAATCTAAACATTGATAAATTAAGAAAACAGGCTATTGCTGCATCTAAGCAGAGTTTGAGATTTCACTTTCCTGTCATTAATGATTTGGTTAAATTGCCGGAGTTTCTTAAAAATGCAGATCCTGAAACTACTTTCGTAGCGCACTGCAACGAAAATTTAGAAAGAATCAATTTGAGTGACATTCCAAAATTAGAAAGCTACACTTTTCTGATCGGTCCTGAAGGAGATTTTTCTGATAAAGAAATTCTGTTCTTAGCGGAAAAAGGAATCAGAGCAGTTTCATTGGGGAATCAGAGACTGAGAACCGAAACAGCAGGAGTTTTTGTCGCTGCATGGAATTATAATAAGATGATCTGATTTGCGCTATTCATATCTGATCCGAATTTTTTTAAATTTCACCTTCCCTTTTTTGATGTAATATTCTAAGGAATCGCTGGTTTCAATATTATAATAGAATAGCCCTTTTTAATTTCTGAAACAGTATCTCCCCGGATGCTAAATTGATAAAACTGATAAGACTTTCCGATATCTCCCTGTATAAAAACCATCCGCCAGAGATGATTTTTTCTTTCCAACAGTTTCAACTGTCTGGAAGGCAAGCCGGGATTTAAAATAATATCCGTTATATTGAATTCTTCATCAGGATTCGCAAGAAACAGTTTACTATTTTCTGCTGCCTGAAAAAAATCCCTGATTTGTCCGGGAATTTTGTTCTTGTCATTCAGTAAAATCCAGTTTAAATCAGTCTCCTTTTCCTTTTTACAGGAAAAAACAATGAGAATAATCGTCATGAAAATAATATTTTTCATGCAATGAATTTACTGATTTTCTCTTACATATCTGGCTAAAATCTGTTCACCGCTTTTTATAGAATTCACGGCCCAACGGATTTTCATCTTCAGAAGTTTCTCTTCATTAAGCTTATAATCAATATCAGATCTCATGAGCTTCTGCTTCAGCTCGTACATACAGATTGAAGCAGCTACCGAAACATTAAAACTCCTTGTGAAGCCATACATCGGAATGGCTAAGGTTTCATCTGCAAAATCTAAAATCTCCTGCGAAACCCCATCCATTTCAGTTCCGAAAACCAAAGCGATAGGTTCGGTAATGTCATATTCGGGTAACATCTTTGCATTATTCTCTAAAGAAACAGCTACAATTTTATAACCCTGATCTCTGATCTTTTGAAAGGAGTTCATATGGCGGGGAAGTTTTTCCACTTCAACCCAGGTGTCAGCGCCCTTAGTAACTTTAAGATTCGGCTCAAAATTATTTTCTTCCTGCAGGGCCACTACCTTATGAAAACCACAGGCTTCCACTGACCGGACAATGGCTGCAGCATTTCTAAACTGGTACACGTCTTCTAAGACCGGAAGGACAAAATCTGAACTTTCGGGAGCAAAATGCTCAATTTTCCGTAATCTTTCTTCTGTTAAGAACTGTTTTAAATATTCGTAAGTTCCGGCTAAATATTCCATCTATTTTCAAATCTTTGCAAATTAACGTAATTTTGAAATTCTGAACCTGAAAAGGAACTCAAATATTTAATTTAAAATTAAAATGAAGCGAAAAGTCCTTCTGATTTATACCGGTGGAACGATCGGTATGGAAAAAGATTACGAAACCGGCAGCCTCCGTGCGTTTGATTTCGGAAATATTTTTGAGAAAATGCCCGAAATGAAACTGATGGAATGCGAAGTTTTCGTACATCCTTTCGCAAAGCCACTCGACTCTTCCGACATGGGACCTGAAGAATGGAGAATTATCGCCAATTACATTTTTGATAATTATACAAAATACGATGGCTTTTTAATCCTTCATGGAACAGATACCATGTCTTATACCGCTTCTGCCTTAAGTTTTATGTTGAAAGGCCTGAGCAAACCGGTTATTTTAACAGGTTCACAGCTTCCGATTGGAGATTTACGTACAGATGCCAAAGAAAATCTTCTGACGAGCCTCTACTACGCAAGCCTGTACGAGGAAAATGAGGCGGTGATCCAGGAAGTGGCCATTTATTTTGAATATAAATTACTGAGAGGGAACCGTACCCTGAAGTATTCTGCTGAATATTTTGATGCATATGCCAGTCCTAACTACCCTATTCTCGGTCAGTCAGGGGTTCATCTGAAAATCGACAAAGACACGTTATTCCGGTGTGATAAAAATATTGAATTTCATGTGGATGAGCATATTTCTGAAGATGTTCTGTTCTGGAGGATTTTTCCCGGAATGAAATTGAATCATTTTAAGGAAATCCCTAAAATGAAAGTTCTTATTCTTCAGGTTTTTGGTTCGGGAACCATTTTCAGCAGTGAAAAAACTTTAGAAACACTACAGCAGATCAGGGCAAACGGAACTGAAATTGTGGTGGTAAGCCAGTGTATATCAGGAGGCATTTCATTCGGCAAGTATGAAAACAGTAATATATTCGCTAAAATAGGAGCAATCAGCGGCAGGGATATGACTGCAGAATGTGCCATTACTAAAGCAATGCATTTAATTGATAATCCGAATTATCCGGGAAGTTTTTCCGAGAATTTTTCAGGAGACATTTGCGGAGAAGTAAGCAAATAAGAAAATATTACTTTGTAAATCAAATAAAATAACTTATTTTTGCAGTCTTCAATTTAGAGAGGTGTCCGAGTGGTTGAAGGAGCTACCCTGGAAAGGTAGTATGCGGGTAACTGTATCGAGGGTTCGAATCCCTTCCTCTCTGCAACAATCCCTGTAAATGGCTATTTACAGGGATTATTAGTTTTTAGGTGTTAGTCTAGGTGCTAATATTTTCTTATTTGATTTTACTAATATTTTTTTAAGAGTAAAATTCACCAACTGCTTTTTTCTTAATCAATCTCGTGAGCCAAAATGTTATAGTGAATAAATAAAATTGTATCGTTTTTTGAGATTAATTTTGATTTTATATAAATTGTATTTCAATCCGAATATATCTATTATCATTTATAAGTTGATTTTGCTTGTAATAATGACAAAAAATGTAACGGTGCCCCAGACAGGAAATGAAAATTCTTGTTTTAGTATCATTTCAGCTTCAACTAAATAGTCTTATATATGCAGATCCTTTCTTGCGGTAAACTCATTTAGATGTAAATTAATTTATTATCTTATTTGTACGAAAACGTATTTAAAAAAGCTGTTTTTTCAAACAGCTTTTTTAAATATCAGAGAGATTAATTCATTATTTTTTAATAAAAGTCTTTTTAAAAAATTGTCCATCTATGGTCTCAGCTGTTAAAATATAGACTCCTGCGGTTAGTGTTGAAACATCAATATTTTCAAAGCCTTTTGTACTAAACATCTTCTTTCCCGATAAGTCATAAACTTCAGCTGAAAGAATTTTTGAAGCGGACGACAGTGAAATGCTCGTTTCGGCGGGGTTGGGGAAAAGCTTTATTTTTAGATCAAGATTTACTTCGTTCACATTTAAATTTCCATTAATGAGATTTGCTGTGGCAACGTTTGAAACTAACCCATTGCCATTCTCAACGGTGTAGCTGAAGCTATCGTTCATCCAATTTAATCCTGTAGGTGTATACGTTATTATTCCATTATTGTTAACCGTCAAAGTTCCGTAGAGAGGATATGATACAATTCTAATCAAAGTTGTTCCAGCTAAAGTTTGATCATTTGCAAGAATATTGAAAGTGTTTGCACCGCTACCGTTTTGAGTAAAGGTATCCGACACAGCGGTGGGTGGCATATTAATAGATTGTTGTACAACTGCATTTCCAAGTTTTATTAAGAAACCGTCACTGTTACCTGCAGACGGATAATTAAAAATCGTCATGTCTTTAAGGTGTGTGTAGAATTGCCCGACTGTATAAATATTTCCGGATTTGTCTACTGAAATATCATATCCACGGTCACCACTACCTGGGCCTATATAATCTTCGAGGTCAATCTGATTCCCTGATGGATCTAGAGCCCATGTGAAAACTTCTTCTCCATATCTGCCACTATAATCATTTACAATGATACCTTCAAAATATCCTGTTACCAGCACATTATTGTTTAGATCAATTGCAAGTCCATCCGCTCCATCAGCAAATTGTACTCCAAGGCTCCTCGCCCATAAATAATTTAAGTTATTATCAACCTTTAGTACATAAGCATCAGTCATTCCATATAATCCAAAAGATATAAGTGAATTTTGTGCGTTGGCAAAGTTAAAATCCACAGTACCACCAAAACTGCCAGTTATTAAAACATTGTTATTACTATCAATTTTCACTCTTTGTGACCTTGCTAAATTACTTTGATTGGAGGCTGTAGTTACCCCTGCATTAACAAAATTTCCGTTACTGTCAAGTTTCAGAAGGTACGCTTGTCCTGTAGATGAACTAAGATTAAAAACACCTGTAGGGCTTGGATCAAAATCAGTTACTCCATTATTATTTCCTGTAACAAAGACATTGAAATTAGAGTCAACAGCAATGGAAGTTCCTACATCACTTCCCATTCCCTGCGTCATCTTCGCCCAGATGAATTGTGCATCTTTGTCTATTTTCAAAATGAAGGAAGTGTCAATATATTCGCTTGTCATACTAAATAGACCGGTAGTAATATCAAAGTCAGCTGTTTTTCTGAAGCTACCAGTTACATACACTCTATCCAGACTGTCTACAGTAATTCCAAACCCTCTGTCATACTCTATACCTCCTATACTTCCCGCCCAAACAAGTACTCCGTTTCTGTCCAATTTTGCTATAAAAATATCAGCATCTCCATTTGAAGTAAGCATTTTTATTCCTGTTGGGCTGGGGTCAAAATCGACACTCCCGTTAAAATGCCCAGTTAAGTAAATATTACCAGATGAATCAGTTGCCATTGAATTAACATAAGGAGTACCATCTGACGTAGCATTGGATGCAAAAGCTTTCATCCATTTAAGTGAACCATTTCCGGAATATTTTGCCACAAAGGCATCTGATGATCCAGTGCTTACATAACTATTGGCAGAGGATGAAATATCAAAGTCTGAATTGCCTGCAAATTTTCCTGATACTACAACATCGCCATAAATATCTGTTGTAATATGATCGGCAATATCGTATCCAGTCCCTCCAATATTTCCACCCCAACTGTAAGACGGAAGATAGGCTAATTGAGAGTAAGACATCATTGATGTCATTATGCAAAAAAAGAGTAAAGATTGTTTTATCATATAGTTAATTTTTTATTTAATTTGCAAAGATATCACTTGTTAAGAATTTTACATTAGTCAAAGTAAAAACTAAACAAGAAAATTTTCTGCCCTGATTTTAAATATTTTTCTTTTAATTCAAATCGATTCCATCGTTTTTTGAGACTTAGTTTTATTTATCTACCATGGTGAATATTGCTAAAGACAATATTTTCTCGTTAAAGATCAATAGAATGTTGAACCTTGTATAATATGCTATCTAAGACGTTCAGCCCTGCTTGCAATGCAAGTTGACTGTAACAATTCAGATTAGATACTATCAAGAGCTCTTGCATACGATTCAATGTCCATTGCGGGAACGGTTCCAAAATTTTGAAGTGTTACCATAAGTTTCAAAAAAAAGAAAATTAAAGCTTCTTCCTCGGTACTTTTTTGAAACGATATTGCTGGGTCATATGCCACCAAAAAACCTGAATTGTCTATTATACAACCAATGTCAATTTGAGAGTAATTGTCAAAGGTATTAAGGCATTCTTGAAATGCTTCCCCGTAAGTGTTTGCCCAACCACTTGAAGTAGTAAGTATGCCTCCGCATATTCTGAACGGTGGTTTAGGAACAGCTACCAGTCCTCCAGCATGGACTATAGGAGCAGACGTTCTCGAAAGAAGTCTAACACTTTTAATTTTTTCTCCAGCGTACAGAAATGTATCTTTTGATAATTCCTGCTTAATTTCAAATACAGCATAAACGCTTTCAGCAGGTATAAATATTGCACCGTCTTGATGAAAAACAAATGGCGAATATTGCCTATCATAAATGACCAAATCCAACTGTTGGCTTATAGAATTGTTACTATCAATTACAAATGCTTTGTCAACTTGATAACGTTTTGGTAAATAAGTTTTAAGCCACTGAGTCCAGTTGAGTTCAGAAGCGTCACCTTTAGCAGTAGAATGAGTAATTATCTTTCTATCACCAGTAAGACGTTGCTTCATTTGCTCTTGAAGATTGTAAAATATTTCTTTTAAAGTTATACGTTCCATTACTAAATTATTTGTCCTAAGTTGAGTGATCGAATGATATTCATGCTTGTGATGCAAAAAGTTTATTTTTCCAAAGTTAATTGACTGCGGTGAAAAAAGATTTTATTATTTTCTTTCCAGATCAAAATACCTTGAATAAATATAATCTTTGTAAAAAAATTTAAAACCTTAAAATTGATTATTCTTGTTTTTATCTACAAACTTTTAATCATTTATTAAGTTCATTCTTTTAGCTTTATCAATTTGATGCTGCATTGGATTTTGTATAGAACAAATCCAATCATCAAATTGAACGACAGTTTGTCGTTTAATTATGTTTACGCCCGCAATAATTTGGAACTCGTTGTATGCTTGTCTTGTTGTATCAAATTCTTTCCACCATGTCGTTTCAGGAAAGTAGCAAATAACTTTCTTTCCATCGGTTGAGTAGCCCTGAATAACGGAATGCCAATTGTTATTAATTAATTCTTGAATAACCCGGTCGTGATCTTGGGTAATATCGTAAGTTAATAGGAATTTCTTTTTCATGGTAATTGTCAGATTTGTGAATTAAGATCTGAAAATTTCAGAGTATTAAGTAGATTATGATATAACGTAAATCGTGAATTGGCAAAGTTGAATTGCTCATGTCTGTCAAGATTTGTGGTTGTATAACCAATATAGCATTTCTCGTCATCATTAATATTTGATACGATACTGTTGATAAATATCTGATCCAATTCACCATTTAAATTGTTGAAAACCACGATGTCATTTTCAGGTATTGTCTGAAAACTGCCTTTTACTCTAAACTTTACATTTTTAAAATTGAACTTGGAAAAAGTATGTTTAATTTCTTCTTCAGCATCTCTGGAAGAACTGATTACAAGTATGTTTTTAGTGTGTTTTAATTTTCTTTCATACTCTTCATCTTTGACTATTGATAAGATGTCTTCTCTTTTTTGTTCAATAATCCCCTCTATTACTGAGTTTATTTTTCCATCAATCTTCTTGTTTAAATTCCAAAAGTTAAGTGCATTAACTCCTAAAGCAGCCAAAGCCAGAACAGTGAAAGTTCCAAATGTCCATAAAATGGTACTTGTCTTTTCATCAATTTGTTCCTCAAGTTTTTTTGCTGATTTTTCATACTCCAGTTTAGAGTGTTCAACCATCATTTCTTTATATTGTTCCAGTGTCGTTAGACGTTTATTAATCTGTGAAATTTCGGTACTGTCATTCTTCCCAAAAATGAAAAGGGGGAGTAAAAGCAGGAGAATAAAAATGTTAATTTTTTTCATAGGTATAAATATTATTCTTAGTAATTAGATGAAATTGAATTTTATAATTATCTGATTTATTGTTGAAAGACATGATTCCCAAGATTGGTTTTTCAATCGCAACCTTTGAATTTTCATGAATTTGAATCATTGCTTTAATATCTCTTTGGCTAGGTTGTGTTCCTCCATTAGGGTGGCTATGCCATTCACCAACATAAAACATTGAAGGATCATTTTTATAGAACTCGTCAAGCTTTTCATGGAGATCTTCTGTCTGCCTTTCAAAAAAAACTGGAGTTGATTTAAAGATATTTGGTAAAATAATATCAGATATCATTAAGTTTTCATTATCATTGTTATAGTAGCCAATAAGCAGTCCGCCAAATTCGTTAGGATAATGTGATTTCACCGCTAAATACATTTTTTCAAGCAGCTCATTAGAAATTGAAATACTCAGATTTTTGCTTTTCAGGGTATATCTAGAATTCATTTATTTCAATTTGAAAGTTATTCACGAAACTTGTGCCTACGACAAAGTTATTAAGAGGTTGATTTTTTTCTAATTTTAAGTTGATCTGTTTCATTGCAGTGTGAACAAGGACACCAATGTCATTGTAAGAAGCTTTAAATGTTGGGTTCCAACATCCGGTAGGTTCATAAAGGTCATCTGTGTCAGAATCTAGAACATTTTTGAATTGAATTTGTGAAAATTTATATCTGTCTCCATCACAGGCGCAAACCATATGCTCTGCCTTATTTGTTATTGAAAAACTGAAAAATTTTTTTTCTAAATTTAATTTTGAAAGAGTATACAGTAAATCATTATCCGTAGTGCAATCAAAAATAAAATCATAAGAATTGATAATTTCTTCAACTTTTTTGAGCTCAGCATTATTGTTTTCGAAAAGTAATTTAAATTCCAAATCGAATGATGGGATTTCTACATATGGTGAAATAGAATACATTAAGTTTTTCAGATCCTCAGTTTTTGTACATACTAATGGATTTAGATTATATTCAGACCGGCAAATATTCTCCGGAATCTTCACATCGTAATCAACTAAAGAGATGTTTTTACAGCCGCCTCTTGTTAAAATATTGGCGATCATACTTCCTATAGCACCTAATCCGATTATTAGAATTTTGGATGAAGTGATTTTTTTATTCATTTTACCTCTGCCAAAAAAGTAGTCATAACTGACATTGTACGTTTTACCCCAAACAATTTCTTTTTGTTCATCAATAATGTTAATCCATTTTCTTTGAGCGTTCTTTTGCTTCTTCACCGGCAGATCATCCTGTTTCAAAATAATTAACTCCCAGTGAAGTTCACCGCTAGGAATTTTATAACCAAGGATTATAGGAATCATGGAATTTTTATGTCTCCAACGATGTAATATATGCAAAAATCCCTCGCTTAAAAAAGGTTTAAGTTCAGACCATTTCGTAAAACTAAACTTCCCATATTTAGCGGGTATATCCTCAATATAAACATAAATTCCCAAATGACTTTTTAAGGATTTTATTTTTGGATTCCAATTAAGCTCACATAATAATTTTGAATCTATGCTGGTAAAAGATTGTAAGTAGAGATTACTTATCGGTTTTTCGTTGTATATACCTAAGTGTCCCTCAGAGAAATTAATTAGACCCGTTTCTCCCTTTATAAATGTTTTTTCGACATTATTGTAGCATATCGAATAATATTGATTTTCGAATAATGTGGGAGATATTGATATATGCTCATATTTTACTGATGATGCGTTTTTGTAATACTTTTCAATCCATAATCTGAGAGAATTTAAATCATATGTCAATTTCTCTTTCAAATTAGCTGAATGAGATGTATGAATACATATTGTTCCGTTGCTCATGACGTGCCCAAACCTTACGAGACTTTTGTTCTTAAACAGAATAGATTCGTGACCTTGATGTTGAAACGGATAAAATGGAGTTATTAAAACTTCGAATTCCAGTATAACAGAAGGCCCAATACTTAAAGTGATTGAGCCTTCGATAAATTCTGTTACAGAATCATTATGCACAAATGCCTTGGAAATTTTAATATCAGACTGTGAGCTAATAACACTTAAAATTTGTTTTAATCTATCCATCTTATCCAAAATTTACTTTTGGTGGAACATACAAAGGAGAAGCAGATTGTTTTGAATTATACTGTTCTTTTTCTTCTTCCGCTTCTACGAATTTCTGATTCTCGGGGAAGTAATACTTTAAATTTTCATCATTGTATTCAATTTGCGAAAGCATATTAGTCATTTCGTTTTTGAGATTTATTTTTTCAAAATCTTCAAGCGTGTCCATTAGATTATTCGAAGAATTCCCTGGATCAGTTAATTTGAAACCTTCAGTTGTACAATTATCTCTTATATACATCAGTACCGTTTCCAGTTTTTGCCATAGATTTCCGCTTACATCCTCCTTATCGACCGCCTTTATAACAAACAATTCCAGAAAAAAGGATTTGTATTTTTTATTACTTTCTACTTTCCATATTTTCAGCAATCTGACAATCTTTCTAATTTTTTCTTTTTCTGCAGCTGCTCGATCGATGACATGAGCCTTCTGTGCTTCGATGTTGGTTTTCAGACGGTCACTTCCTTCTGAGAAAAGTCCGTACTGTTTGTACACATACAGATTGAGATTTCGATCCTCAATATATTGATCTGTATTAAACTCTCTTCCCGGCACGACATCAATTTTAATAATATCTCCATCTTCGTCAGCATAAAACTCTATCCCAATCGATACCTTTTGTCTTTTAACGGTTGCCTGACCTTCGTATTCTTTCTCAAGGAAATCAAAAACATCTTCATACATGTTTTTGAGGGTACCATTGGAACCAAAAGAATTTCTCGTAAATGGGCATACCAGATCAAAATCAAATCTGGTGTTTATTGCTGTGTTTTTTGCATAGGATCCAGAATTAAAAGGAGAGTAGATTTTTATACCATAATTTCTTTCTAAAGATTCCTTAACTTCACTATTTTTACCCTTGAATTTTTTTAAAAGGTTTTCTTCCTTTGTGATTTGATGAGTCTTAATAACAGACTCCAAGTGTTTACTTTTATCCATAACATATAAGATTTATAAAAATGTTGACATGTAACTAAAATCCTGACTTAGGATATTAGTTTTCTTACTTTTTCTATTTCATTAATAATTTCTTCTATCGTCTCGTTCATTTCAGCGCCTGCTTTAAGGTACTCGTTTGAACCTTCTTTATTGTATTTCATAAATGCATAGTAGAGCGGTTTCAAAATTTGTCTGAAATCAATTTCATCTAACGAAAACAGTTGATTTACGGAATTGTATTGTTTACTAGCTATTAACCTAATAAAATATGTTGTCAATTCAGAAATTAGATCTTCTTTGTAATCTTCCAATTCTCCGTTTAACACCGATACCATCCTTTGCTGATTTTTTAAAAATATATCAATTGACTCTTCGTAACTATTATTCCAAACTAAAATTTTACAATACTCTATGGTAACAAGTAATTCTTTATATGGAACCATTTTCTTTTCAAAAAGTTCTAAAATAAATTTTTTCCTGTCTTGCCGTTTATCTTCAAAAGCATAATTTGAAAGACATAGTAATGCAGACTTTCTTCCCAGATCGAAAGACTTAATAAACATTGGCTCAGCTTTTTCGTAATTTTCTTCTTGTTGATAATAATGAGCGAGTAGATGGGCAGAATTAGCATCTTTATTTTTAACTCCTTCGTTCAGTACTTTCACTGCTAACTTTTTATTTGTCTCTTTTTTTAACAAATATTTCCCAAGTGCACTATAAGCATCTGTAACTCCTTTATCAACTGCTTCTTGAAATAGTTCTTTAGCTAAAATATCATTGCCTTTAGTTGATGTCAAATATAAATCCCCCAGACTGATGAGAGCTTCATTTACACCAAGAGAAATTGCTTTTTTAAGTGTGGATATGGCTAACTCGATTTTTCCTTCAATCTGATATAATATAGATAGATTTATGTGGGCTTCATTAACTCCCTTTTCAATAGCTAAAAGGCATAATCTTTGTGCATCGTCATTTCTGTCATTTGTGAAATAAATTGTCGCTAATGCCATAATCGCTTCATTGATGCCATTTTCAATTGCAAGCTGGAAGTTTTTTATTGCTTGGTTTTCATTATTTTTTTCGAAATAATATATTTGACCTAGGCGAAAAGCAGCATCATAATTTCCCTTTTCTAAGGCAATTTCATAATAGTATATTGCTTTCGAAATATCAGATAGCTTTGTCTCAAATATCTCTCCTAAGGTAAAAGCAGTCAATACGTCTTTCTTTTCAGCATAAATCCATTCCAAATTTTCGGCTGCTTTTCGATATTCTTTTTTATTAAAATAGATCCAATATGAAAAAGTATTGTAAATCAAATCATTGGTATCCATTTCTTTCAAAGCATTAATAGCTTGATCATATTTTTTCTTTTTGACCAAGTCTTTTATAGTTTCAAACCAATCTTTCTGGGATAGTTTAAGATTACTAATTAAGTCTTTTGGCAATGTTGATTTTGTAGTTTGAAATAAGCGATACTTATCTAGAGCCGAAACATTTTTACATGACAGAAAAGTATTTACCATATCTATTGCCGCTATATTATCATACTCTCCACCAAGCAAATTATTAATATGATGCAACACTCTTTCAGAAAGTTCACTTTTATCACACCAAGCATCATAGAAGCGAACTAACCACACAACATTTTCTTTATCTTTTTTTCGCCCAAATCGCATTAAATACCATATATTTAAAAATCGATCCTTTAAACGATAAAGATTATTTTTTGTTTTTGTTGGTATACGTTCTACTATTTGATTCTTTTCTAATGCATTTAACACGGAAGAAACATGCTTACTTTCCATACGTGTTCGCGTCACAACTTCTTTTACTGATATCGCGTCCCAGTTACGAGCGATTGTATCAACAATTTTTTGATGTTGAGCAGAAAGTTGATCTAACTCAGATTTATATAAAAAAGTTAAGTCGTCTAACAATTTATATAAATCAGTAATAGCTTTTCCATTTGCGTTATCTAGAAATATTTGATAGAGATACGACATCATTCTTGGATTTCCCCCAGTCATTCTTCTCAGAGCCTCCACTCTAGTTCCACTATGGCTTAACATCAATTCAATTTTTTCAGTCTCTTTTGATTGTTCTGCAATTTTCAACAACATTTTTATTGTTTCCTGCTTAGTAAGCCCATTAAGTTGAATAATTTTAAAAAAATCATAAAAGGGATCAGAATAATTTATTATACCTTCAAAATATGTTGTTGAAGATCCTATTATTCGTATGTTATTTGAAGTAGTCAAAACTTCTCGTAGGCGTTGCTGCCCCTCCTTTCCAAACTTCTTCAATAAAACATCTATGTTTTCAATAAAAAGAATAATCTTTTTATTTATTTTTCTTAGCCATTTCTCAATCAATTCATAAAGTTTCTCCTCCTCATTTTTTTCACCTGTCATTTCTTTTTGGACTGCATTAGCAATACCAGAAAATTCTTCAATTTCGTCAAGTTGTTCAGCAATGCTTTCCCATAGGTTTATAAGATTTATGAGATTGTACTGTTCTTCATTGAACATTATTGGTATAATAGATTTGTAAAGACCTTCATCATCTTCAATAGCATATTTAAGCCTGTAAAGAAGTGTAGTTTTTCCAGCACCTCGTTGACCAATAATTAAATAATTTTGCTCAGGTTTATCACCGGTAGATAATCTTAATTCCTGCAGAATATTGTTGTAAATTTTCAAACGAACAACAAAGCCATTAATCAATCGATTCTTACCTTGATTTCCCGTGTTATTTCTTAATATTATATCCATTTCTAACATTCGTGGTTTTGCCACCAATAACGTAACATTGGTGAATTAAATTTGTAAACAGTAGCGCTTTGACTTATGATATAACCATCATAAATGAGTGCCCCTAACAGTCTTTTTGTCTGTTCTTCTGTGAGTATTCCATTAGCTAAATTTATGGCCTCATCCTTATCAACAGTTGTTTCCCTACACAATTGACATAAAAACACTTGTATAAATTGACGTTCATTCTCATTAAATATTCTCTTTAATCTTTTCACATAATGTTCAAAATGATGATCATTCCTTTGCTCAATAGCTGTAACAAAAGCACGATCAATTACATCTGTCGTCACTTCATCTGTGGAATCTATATCACTAATGATTTCATGTATTATTAATTGAAAATAAAAAGGAATAGTCCACTCAACTTTACCGATAATATAATCAAGCTTATCATCTGTAATACTGTAGCTATATGTATTTAATATAGAACTAATTAGATCTTTAGATTCCGCTTGTGTTAGTGGATTTACAGGAATAGAAGTTAGGTCATTGATAAGAGATGAAGAATCTAAATTTCCAACAGTAAGATTTAAACTATTAGACCCCGTATATATAAACTGTATTTTTCCAACTAGCTTTGGATTATTTCTAAGCTCACGGTTGGACTGAAGGAACTTTTTAGCCTCTTTTACATCCCCTTTATTTTCGTCAACTATGTTCAGGATAACTTCTGGAAATTCATCAATCATTAAAATCAGTTTATCTTCACCTAATTCCAATCCCATTAAAAGATTCAATAATTCCTCTTCATAATCTATCTCTTCGGCATCATGAAAATCAATTCCATTTCCAGCAATTTTAACGCCTTTTAATTTACTTAGGAAAGCATTGCCTACTGATTTAATTTGCTCTACAAATTTCTTTCCTGTTCCGATAGCATCACTTTTAATTATATCACGATATATTTTACGATAAAAATCATTTTTAGATCTAGCACTTTCGACTTGAAAGTAAATATGGATAAATCCACTATCCGGATTATCTAAAAAATAATATAAAATTGAAGACTTCCCAACACGTCTTGGTGCTGCAATTTGCATATTTGCACCAGCATTGAGATTCATCTTAATACGTTTAATTTCTCGACTACGCATATAAAAGTTTGCTTTTGAAGCAATTTGCCCTACTATATTTTGCATTAACAATTTTTTTCTTGTCAAATATAGTGACAATTTTTTTCTTGCCAAAATATTTGACAATTTTTTTATTGTCAATATCGATTTTCTACAAAAAACCTCAGTAAAACAATAAATTTTGAAATGTTTATTGTTTTAAAGCCATTTTTTTTATTTCTTCATCCGTATAATTGTCAAGAATTTTAGCATACCTGTAAAAGGTTGCTCTGGTCAATCCGAATGGTTTATAAATTTCTTCCGGTCGTTTAGTGATGTCTTTATATATAGTACGCAGGAGTAATATCTTAGAAATTGTTTCTTTGGTATATCCTTTTGGTCTTCCTCCTAATCTACCTCTTGCCCTGGCAGCTTGCAAACCTGCATTTGTTCTTTCTCTTATTAACTCACGTTCATATTCAGACAAAGAAGCCATTAGATTTAAAAAAAGACGACCATTAATGGTGGAAGTATCTACTCCATCGGTTATACCTTTTATAATAATTCCTTTATCACTCAAACTAAGAACCAGATCAATAATATGTTTTAAACTTCTTCCTAATCGGTCCAGTCTCCAAACATACAATTCATCGCCTTCTCTGAACTGTTCAATCATTTTATCAAGTTCTGGACGATTCTTTGTTACACCAGAAATTTTCTCCCGATAAATTTTTTCGCAGCCTGCTTTTTCTAGGGCTTCAATTTGTAAATCTAAATTTTGGTCTTTGGTTGAAACACGTGCATATCCTATTTTCATAATTTGTTACATTAAACTCATACTTTGTAAATTTATGAAACTTTGTTTAATGATATGAGATTTTGAGAAAGTTTATTGAAAAAATTAGATTTCAAAATTCACATCTTTTAAAATCTCAAAATACTACCGTATTTTCAAAGAAGTACTAACAAATACTTTAAAATTTCTTAACCTATTTCATCACTAATATAATCTCTTCACCAAACACTAACTCATTTTAAAAACAAAAATCCCAACTCTCGTCAGGAATTTTTACTTTTAATTTCCTTAATATCATATTTCTTATCTCGGATCCGGTTCATCAGGAAGGAATTCCTTGATTGAGCATCCTAATACTATTGCAATTAAATTTTGATGGTTTAAATTATCTTTTACTTTTTCAGATGGAGCTTCTATCTGCGAAATAAATCCAATACTCTTCCCAATAAAAAGAGATAGCTCCTACTGAGTAATACTTATTGATTCTCGTATTTCTTCAACACGTTTTAGAAAAATTAGGCTTTATCATTATAAGTGAGGGATTTTGAGGGTTATTATTTTTTTTTTAAAAAAATTAAATTTCGTTACTTTGCAGCAGGATATTACTGATTATTATTAGTCAATACCTGAAACACATGATGAAAACAAACGACAATGCAATGAAATTAAGATTTTATCTTATGCGCAGTTTTTTACTGCTCATTCATTTAGTATTGTATTCATCATACTTTTCAGCTCAGAATTACAGTACAGTATCCTACGCAGTAAAAAATAAAGAAAATTTAACATCTCATAAAAATTCTAAATACTGTTCATCCGGATCCACAAAAGTTTATATAAAACCAGGAACAGTCATAGTTGGTCATTTCAACGTCAGCCAGAAAAATATTCCATCCAAAGAAAAACAGAAAAAGCAATCAAAAAAAACTGTAAGCTCGATCTACAGACAGAAAAGGAAATTTAAAAAGCAATATGACAAGCCCGCTTTAATTGTCAATAACTCTTTTTTTTCAAGTCTTATCATCCGAAAAAGCAGACATCTATTTTTAAACCGTACTTCAAAGCATCATGCTGTAATAATTCCTGCTTCATTTTTATATAAATGTATATTGCCCTGCAATATATTTCTTAAGATACATTATCTCATTTCAGATAAAGAAAAGAAAATCATCTACAGATCTTACCGGTTCTTCAGTAACGTCTGTAAATATTCTTCTTCGCAAAGGGGACCTCCTTACAGCAATACATAAAACAGCATTCACATCAGTATACATTTATGATATATAAGTGTATTCAGTGAAGTATTTAAAACAAATCAAATGAAAAAAAATTATGTATAAAGAAATACACTTACTTTGTAAGCTGGGTCTACTTTGCCTGCTTACCTTCTTTTCAATTGCCCTACCAGCACAAACCAGCTATTTTGTTAAATCAGGAGGTACAGGTAACGGGACATCCTGGGACGATCCCTTAGGCAGTATACCGGCTTTAAATAACAGCCTGAACAATGTTCACATCTATATAGCTGAGGGAGATTATTATCATATCAATTCTGCTTATTCTTATATTGGCAATGATGTTATCATTCAGGGAGGTTTTTCAAAAGATGCTACTGGAACTGATCTGTCGGGTTATAATCCTGAGGTTTATATTTCAAGAATTTCGAAAGCATCTACAATACGCTTTATTAATATAACTGCTACTGATAATAATTTCAGCAACAATAAACTGACTGTTAAAGGTATCTATTTTCAAAGTACAGGAACTACGGCAACATCGGGAAGCATCATTAATCACGAGGCAGGTACACGCTATTACCAATTAAAGGTAGAAGACTGCAAAATTCATGATTCAAGAGGAAGCTCGGGCTTTTTCCGCATAGCAGTCGGTAACAGCGGTAAGGCTACTCATTGGTTTCATAACAATAAATTTTACAGAAATACAATGGGTGCTACAGGACCATTTGAATACACAACGGTCAATGGTGACGTAAAAGTCTTATTAAGTAACAATCTTTTTGGCGAAGGTAATGCCACAGACGGCACAGGATTTTATGCTACCTCAGCAGGGAACAGTACCACAAGCCAGGCGCGTTTTTATATCATCGGAAATGTATTTTCATGTGGAACTGCAAACTCCACAACCGGAGGGATTTATCTGACAGCATCAGGAAATACAATCATTAAAAACAATGTTTTTCTGGGAATCCGCGGAACGAATTACGGAGGGGCTATTTTTGCAACAAACGTCCGGGGACTGCAGATTGAAGACAATTATTTTATTCAGAACTTTACCAATAACACAGGTGTTGGAGCAGGAGGAGCAATCGCAATAGAAACTGCGATCAATTCCGGTACAATTGTTACAACAAACCATATTAAAAATAATTTTTTCTATGAAAACAAAGTAAGTACCAATACCGGAGGAGGAAGTGCTATTTCATTTGCTACAGGAGCTGTCGGAACAGGGGCAAATTATGATATTGAAGGTAATATCTTCGCTTACAATAATGCCTTACAGGGAACAGGCGCAGGAAGACAGGCTGTAATCCAAACCAGAGGAAGCACCATCGGAAATGTAAGAAATAATATTTTTTACGGGAATAAAAACAGTGGTGGAGATCAGGATATTTATGCAGAGATCAAAGCGGCATCTGCAAATAATGTCGCCGGTGTTATAGATAATAACAAATTCCAGCTTACCAATGCTTCAGCTTATACCGGTAATAATCTCCAAATTAAAATATCCGCAGGTACGGGTAATACTTATGGTACTACTGCAGCTGACATTGCAGATTTGAATGCAGAAGATTTTATGATTGACTGTTATACCGGCAGTGTAGGTTGCTTTAAAATAGATGACAGCAATGCTGCCGTTTCTAAAATCTCAAAGTTTGGAATTTCAACATTCACATCTCAGGCTCAAAACTGGCCTCAGAAAGATATTGATGGGAAGGATATCAATAATGGAGTAATGGTGCTTGCATCAAATACAAAACCTTTTGTGGTAACAAGAGTTAAAAATCCCGCAGAAGTGCTGGGAACAGATTCAGAATTAAAAGGTGCAATTGCATATGACACTGAAAGAAAATGCCTTATGCTGTTTGATGGTGATCAATGGGACTGCATTGCAAAAGGATGTGACAGATCTATTTATGATGTATTAGAAAGTATCAAGGCTCAATTAGGAACATCTAAAAATTAATAATATGAAAAGTATAGTATTATCAATTCTCATTATGCTGACCGGAACCATAAAATCTCAGATTATCATTGGTGACAATAATCCTGAGTCTGTATCTACAGACAGTAAGGTACTTCTTTCTTTCAGTTCAGAAAATATGGGAATCATACTCCCTATCATCGATTCAGCTAACGAAAATGCAGCGGCAAATAATACGGTAAGAGTACCGGGAGCACTTTATGTAAGCCGTGCAGGGAGAAGTATCAGAGTTTATGCTTTTCCGTCGGTTCAGGATCCCACAGGTATAATATCTCTTACTTCTCCTTTACCATCAGCTATCGCATTACCAACAGCAAACGCTTTAGAAGAAACTACGCAAAATACAGGAGTGATTATGGGTGCTGTGGAAACGACCCAGAAGGGCATCCTGGTATTGGAACACGAAGCAAAAACTTTGGTTCTTCCTTTAATAGGGACCGTTGCTCAGCCTCCTCATAAATTTGTAAAAAGTCCATACATTGGAACGATTGGTTTTGCTGAGACTGAAAATGCTGTATTTCCTACTACTAAACCAACTAAAAAAATGTTATGGGTATATAACGGAGGAGATAACAGTATCAATGGTGCAGGTCAGTGGCATATGTGGAGAGCAGGTGTTGAGATGCCTCCTACCGGAGTCATCGATCAGAGCTATTTAGATAATCTGCCTTAAAAGAATTTAAAATTTATTAATTCTTCTCCTAAAATCAAGTGTCATAAATTCACTCGATGAAGAATCATCTGAATTGGAATAAACAGAGACCAGATCTTATTATCTGGTCTCTTTGTTGAAATACATCAATATTTCAACAAATATATTGGATTATGGATTGTGGTATCACTGATTACATTTTTTTCTTTTAAAAACCTGTTATCTTTAGCCCCGATTGAAGCATTTGCCTGAGCTCATTTTTCTTAAAAAGAAAAATAGCGAGTACGGAAAGCGGGATCAGGCTCCTGAAAATCAATTGCAAATGGTAAGAAAGTTTTGATTCCTCATATGGATCCTGATCATTGATTCAGATTTTAGTTCGCTGTAAATACTTTTCTCGAAAGCTTCTACTGCGTTAAGTTTAGAATCAATAAAATCGGCAATTTTCACTACGGAAAAGTAAAAATCACTATATACAGACATATCAACTGTATTTCCAAAACGCGGTAAATAAGCTTTTAAAAAAGGAAGCGTCTTCTGATGAAGGTCATAATCGAGGCAATATCCGTTTTTTTCTTTCAGTGTAATGATTTCATAATGATTGAGATAATCAAGGATGTTCTCATTTTCTTTCATACTCATCTGATGTTTATGAAAATATGCATTGATTTTATCCAATATACATTGGGCGTATTCCATCATTGAAATGATTTTGGGTTCTGACACCTGACTGATCTGTGTTTTGGAATTTTTTGAGTTATCATCGATATTAAACGAGATTCCATAATTTTCAAGCGACGAAAAAAAACAGTTTTTTACCTGAACAGAGGCATCGGCCTGTAATATATCACCGGAAAAACTATAACTTAAATAGGGTTTGTACAGTGCCGCAAGACTTTTAAGAAAATCAATTTCACTGGTGTTATAATACTCCTCAAACCACAACTCGAGATTATTATAATAATTTTTTTCGAATTCTCTAAAATTTAAATAAAACGGTAATTCCATGTCCTTAAGATTATATTGCAAATCTATCAGTGTAATGCGACAAAACTTGACGCATTATATTTTGTTTTATTTAAATCATGTTTTACATCAGTAACAACTGATAGCTGATGGGTTTCCTATTTTACGGATCGGATAGAACCTATCCTGATCTGCGGAAAATGTTTAAATATTTGAATTTCTTCCAATTTTTTTCAGCGGTACAGAGTTTGAAACACAAAGTGTGATTGCCTAAGAATCAATTGTAAAAAAAATGTGCACAAATAAAAATTTGTACACATCGATCATTTTATAAGTAATGAAATTATTTTCCAGGCCAGATACCTTCGTAGGCAGCTCCGCCATAATTAATTTTTTCTGCACTTACGATAAAGCTGATCAGCATCGAATTCTGATCTACTGCATCAAAGTCTACTTCATGTTGAATGACATATCCGTTTTCCCAGTTTAAAGTGATCAGTGTGCCTTCTTCATGAGATTTGTTAAATGTAATTTCTCCTGAAGTCGGTTTATACTTACCATTAAGCAAACTTTCCAGGATTTCAGATTTTTCTGTTGCTTCAATTGTTAATTTGATAATCGCATTGGAAGGATCTGAAGCTACACGTCCTGAAACATCCGTAGATCTTGATACGCTGTAATTAAGCTTTAATAATTTCTGTCCTTCGCTTCCGTTGAATTTTAAGATTCCTCTTGAATTGTCTGCCATGTTTTGTAAATGTTAAACTGTTAATATTTTGTGATTTGATGTTATATCTATAGCGAAGATAGAGCCAAAAAGGAGTTATAAAAACTTAAACAGCAGTTATCTGAGATTTTGTAGTAGAACTACGATTTCATGTAGTAGAATTACGACTTCAGTCAACATAATGAAAAACCCCTTTATTGATAAGGCTTTCCTAACAGTCAGCTTATATAAATTTCACCTTAAAAGGACAAATTTAAGACTTTTTTAAGAAGGATTAACAACTGTTAACAGATGGACTTTTATGAGATAGACTTTTAAATATTGCTACTCTTAAAGAGTAAAGTCTTCCGGCATTGCCGTGATTAGGAATAACTTTATATCAATTTATTTATTTTAAAGTCAGTAGAATACAATACATTGTATTGGGTGTAAGAATGACTGATTTCCAGCTCTTTTATGGTTCCGTCTATTTTTGAAACTATATACTTTCCTGCAAAATTACTTATTTCAGAAGGCGAACTCTGATATAGGATAACCTCATCTGCATTTTCAGAAACATCAGCGGTCTGCTCAATATTTATCTCACCTGACCTATTTTCCAGAGTCATTTTAAAGTGAGATTTTCCATTTTTAAAATCATTCCTGATATTGGCAAAATAGGTTTTGATCAGCCAGTCTTCTTTCATTTTTTTCTGAAACAATTCCTGATTATGAACTACATACTCAAATTCATCAATATAAATCCTGGCATACTGATCTGGAAACTGATCCAATAGTTTTTCTTTAATTTCCGGAAATCGTTCCAATGTTTCTTTCAAAAGAGCAACAGTCAGAATTTCACCTTTTGAGTCGGTACAAATTTCAATCGGGCTGACAGCCTGAATGCAGGCAATGGCAAGATCACCAATCTTTGTCTCTTTTTGATTTGAAAAATAATTCTTTGACAAAGTAAAAGTATGCTGACTGAATTCATTTTTTATCCACTGCAAAGAAAGTTGATAAGAAAATGAGTGTTCAGTTTTTATCCCGTCACTGAAAGATGATTCCGTAACATGTACCTGGTATTCACTTTTATCATTTTCAGGAATGAAAATAATTTTTGGATTTCTTTCAACGCTTTTGAATACAGCATCATTTCTGGAATTATACTGCTGAACGGTAAAATGATCCGGTAAAAACAGTTTTTTTCCGGCAACAAGATGTTCAACAATATAATCCTGTCCTGCACAATTGCTATTGTGAAATTCTTTAATATATAAAGGGTTTTCCAGATTTATTTGTTCGGCAATACTCTGCAGAGTATCACCGTGACGGATGAAATGAAGAATGATCAATGTATTTTATCTTTTTGCGTTATTTGTTTTTATGATTCTGAATTTTTTATTCTGGTTTTATGGACAAACCCTTTATTTCCTTTATCTGTTTTTATATAAAACCAGTCTCCTGATGTATTGATTACATGAACACGCTCCCCCGAATTTATTTTCTGTAAGATCTGTGATGACGTGTTTTTTTCTTTTCTAAGATTGGTGTAACCATCGGGATCCTGAACGAAATATCCGGCAGTGTCAGCATTCATATTCTCTATCCTGCATTTCTTATTTCTCTCGTTCTCCGCAGGAATCTGATTAATTTTTCCTGACCATCCTGATTTTGTAATATCTATATTCTGAGAAACATCACAAATATATTTCACGGCATTTGCTGAAAGATCCGACATTGTTTTATAAACAATTTTCTTTAAGAACCATGAATTATTTTCCGGTACGAGGATCATCTCTTTTTCATCATATCCCCGGTCAGGAAATGAAGTTTTTATAGATAAACCTTTACCATGAGAAAGTTTAGAAATATCACTGATCCTATGACCTCCGTCTTCTGAAAAATTTGTGGTCTCCAAATCCAACTGATAATTTCCTTTTTTATCACCCAGGAAAACAAAAAAATCATTTCCTCTGTAAGCTTTGCTGCTTACCATCCGATCTGAAACTCCGTCATTATTGACATCAAATGATTTAATAAAAAAATCATCATTATTTTCATAGGTACTGAATGTACTTCTTTTTTTTTCCGGAGAAAAATTTTTACCTGAAATCTCAGCAATAATATTTTGCTTTTCTTCATTCAGATGTCTGGCAAAAACTTCATCATACTTAAAAGCAGGACCTGAGGTAAGAAAAGACAGAACATGCTTAGCTTTTTGACCATCAAGATCATTAATGATCTGGTACCTGTCATTTTTCTTGATGTAATCTACCGTCTGATTCTTAAAATAATTTACGGCATCCGCTTCCCATTTCCCGTTTTCTGCTATAGAAATAATTCCCTTTTCATATTTTCGGTACTGCGGTTTTTCCAGAAGAGAAAACCAGTATTTTATATATTGTTCAGAGTTTTTATACAACTTTTCAGGAGCCTGTCTGGTATCATTCCAGCCAAAAGTATCCTTGAATGAAACAAAGTCTTTTGGGAAATTTTCTAAAAATTCTTTTTCATTTTTTTCTGAAAATGAATTCTGTATTACGGTTTCCTTATTTGCAGTATTCTTTTCCTGTGAGGGACTGTTACAGGAAATCAAAACGGCAAAAAATATGCTCAGCAGTTTATTCATAAGCTTCTGTTATAATGATTTGCGCACCCTCAATACCTTTCTCTTCAACGTAGTCAAAGATTTCTTTCAGTTTATCCCTGCTTCCTCCCACAGAATCGGTTGACTTGGTTCCTCCGGGAAGCAGGCAGCCTTCAGTATCGGCAGCAGTATTTCCTGAATGAATTAAGATAGCCCTGCTGACTGATACTACATCATTAGAGAGTTTTAAAGCTTTAGCGAATTTAGTACCTGAATGCCACTCCAGTTTGTAAGTACCGATCGGCACCCTCTGCTCCATTCCGGAAACCGTAGTATCCGGCCCTTTTTCTTCCAGAATATATCCGGAAACAGTCGAACCTTCTATTGTAAACTCACCAATGGTAGAGTTATCCGTCTGCCATTTTCTTGTAAGTCTTATAATGGCTGCATCTGATGAAGTTGCAGTGGTATTTGCACAGTCTTCAGGATAACCGAATATTTTTTTAATTTCTTTCAGGTAGTCTCTTCTCTCCTGTCTTCCGTTTCCTCCACCGTTAACCAACCAGCTGATGGTATCGACATAATCTTTATCGGCAAGAAGGTTCATATTGATGCTCGCATACGTTTCAGTTCCGTCAGGAGTCGAGACCTGCGCTTTCGGAAATTTTTTACCTACAGATTTATCATACTGACTGTATGATGTATCCGGCACTGTCCATTCTGTACCACTATTCAAAACTTTCCCCTGAGTCCAGAACCACCCTGCCGAATCAACTGCCAGATCAAGTTCTGTAGCTACTCTAAGAGGGCTTGCAACTACATCTTCCCCCGAATAAGCTTTATATTTTTTGTAATTATTCTTCCAGGTAAGCTGCATAAGCCCTTTACCCTTATATTTTTCTCCGTCTCCTACAGCCGTGTTCCCGTTTTTAGAAGCATCTGCATGGCGCCCCTGATCATATTTTGCCCCATTGGCAAATTCTAATGTAGTCGTGAATTTAGCACTTTCATGATAAACCTGGGCAAGGAAATGAATCTTCCGGATACAGGTATTGATCTCATATTCTTTGAATTTTTCATTTATTTTAGCTAAGAAGCTTGCATTGGTTTTATCATCCAGGTTACAGTTATCTGCATAAAACAATCCGGTTGTATTGGATATCCCTTCTGATTCTCTCAGCTTTTTGAGGATAGATTCAAATTCTGTGATGGTAATATCCCGATTACAGAAACAATTTTTTCCAACAACAAAATAAGCTCCGTCCGCTTTCAGAAACTCTTTATCATGCTGCTTCTGTCCCTGGGCTTTTGCCTGAAGGTATAAGAGTTCTTTTTCTTTTTTATATAATTTAAAGGTAATGGTGTCATCTTTCCGGTAACTTTTTATTTCAAGTGCTTTGACAATATCGTCGACGTAAGCACTTTTACCGGCTGCTATTTTTTGATTGGCCGCATTTCCATTTTTAGCATTTCTTAGAATTGTTTCCGCTACCGTTTTTTTAGAATTTTCGTCGGTCACATTATTCGGACCTCCAAATTTATAGGTGTATTCACCGTCTTCTTTTCCTTTGGATATTTTTTCTTTCCACTGTTTCAGTTCATCATCAGATTTTGGTCTCAGGATGATTGGAATTTTCACCATTCCGGAATCAACAGTACCTTTAAATTCTGTTTTTTCTGTTCCCTGGACTTCTCCGGCCGGTGCCGTCTGTTCCATTTGTGCTTCAGTGATCTCCAATGCCTGAAGTACTGCGTTCGGGGAACCTTTTATAAGCCCGTCTTTTTCTTTGATGATAATGGTCGCCTGCTTGCCGTTGAGACCTGATGTTTTTGCCACCAGGTACATTTTTGTATCCAGTGGAGCACTGTTTATTTTTGTGAATTCTACGCCCAGTTTAAAAGTCTGGATCGTCACTTTATCACCTCTGTTATAAACATCTTTAGTCAGCCCCTGCTTGATAGCGTCCAAAGTAGTATACTCTTTTTTATCACTCAAAGCTTTTACTCCCGGTTTATCCAGAATAATTTGTGCAACTCTGGCTTTTTCAGCATCTGTCGAGGTTTTGTTTCCGTTGCTTCCCACGGTATATTCGAACGTCCCTGCTGCTTCTCCCGTTTTTTTTACATATTCTTTTTTAGCGAAATAGGCATCTAAAAGATCTTCAACTCCTGAATCCTGGACAACACTTACGGTTCTGCCGCCTGCAGGCTGCTGTGCGGGAGCCTGTGCGGGAGTAATCGTTCCCTTGGATTCTGCCCAGTCCCAAAGCTCTTTCACATAATCTCTGACATTATCAACAATACCTTTTTCCTCTTTTTGTGACTGAGGCTTTTCAGCTGCAGGCGAATTTGCTGCTCTGGCAGATGCATTTCCCGATGAAGCGGGTGCACGTTGAGCAGGAGCAGGGTTAGCCACAGGTTGCTGTGGCCTTGGTTGGGAATTTGGTACAGGCGTACGCAAAGGATTGTTTACATTCACATTTTCAGTGGCATGTTTTCTGTCCTGAAAATATTCCACTGTGACATAAAATTCAAGCTGCTGAGGATTCGTTTCTCCCTGCATTGCTTTTTGCATCAATGCCCGGGTTAACATAAATTCCGCTACGGCAACTCCACCTGAATCAACGGTTGCTTCTTTTGTCTCAATTAAAAGATTTCCGGCATCATGACCATTGCCTGATGCATCATCCTCCCAAAGAGAAAATTTCAGTTTTTGACCTGTCAGGTTCACGCACTGTGCTCTGGCACGCATCTTTTCTGTAAAACTGAATACTGTTCCCGGTGAATCATCGACATATTGAAGTTCAACTTTATTAATTTTCGGAACTTCTACAGGTTGAGGCGAAATTTCAATGGATGACGGTCCGTCTCCCTCGGATTCATAAAGATAAGCCTCCAGGCGGTAAGTGTTTTTTTGAGCTACCTCACCGAATGTGAAAGTCCCTGAACCTGTTTTCTTAATATTGGTCGTAGTAAACCTTCCGTTGGTACGTTTTTTAAACAGTTCCCAGGTTACTCCCGCAGGATTCCGCTGTGATTGCGGTGTCGCAGGATACCAGTCTGTAATACTGTATATGGTTTCCTCTCCTACTTTTGGAGAAGAATTTCCGGATATTTTTGAAACTCCTCTTTTTGACATTGCAGAAATTTTTAATTTAATATGCGTCTAATTCGCTTTCAAAAACTGTTTCTTTAAAGTCATTCACATCCACAAGAGGATTCATATGCCTGATGATTTTCTCATCGGCATTTTTTACATTCTGTTTACTCATTTCACCACGCTGACCATGATCTTTGATGGTAATTTTACCTCCGACAGTACATTGCAATTCAGAAACTTCCGTCACAGCTTTTTTACCCATGACCAAAACTTTATCATAGGTTTTCTGCCATTTTCCGGCTGGAGCATAGGAACAGGGAAGGTATCCACCAGAGCTTGGTTTAAGCTTGCATTTCCCGAAACTAGGGCCCGGAGGGTTGAACTGAAGATCATCTTCTGTTACGGCAAGATAATCTGCACTGCCCGCTGCATCATTCCAATAATGTTTTTGATGAACGGTCACTTTAAGCTGTGGGAACTGATCACCCTGATTACACTGGCACTTTCCTTTCTGTACGACGAAATGCTTGCCGTCATGAGATGATGATTGCTCTGACATATTTGTGATGTTTGGTACTCAAAGATAACGAAAAGTTATTTAACATAAAAAAAATGGAAAATATATTTTCCATTTTTTTTATGTTATAAGTAATTAATGTTGAGTATATTCCGGTTCTTCTACAGGTAATGCAGATGGCATGAAATATTCATTTAGCCAGTAAAATTCCTGTCCGTTCTGCTCAATCTTTACTGCCGGATTTTTCCGGTGGGTAAGCATTCTCTCCGCTAGTACTTTGTAAGATTTAAAATAAGACTTAGCTTCTTCATTGGTAATAATCTTTGATTTTTTCCAGCCTTTTAATTTAAACTTAGACATCTTTTCTTCATCAGAATTATTAAAACCTGTACTGATTCCTACCGCATAGGACATAGGCTGCTCATAAAGCTCGCTTTTATCTAAAAATTTCAGGGTCGGGTTATATTTTTTGAGAAGTTTCACATATTCTTTCAATGCTCTTGACTGTTTAAAATCAGTTCTGGCAGCACCCGTATTTTCGTATACTTCAGAATAAAATGCTTTAAGCTGATCAAATTCTGCTTCAGAAATCAAGATTCCTTTTTCCATTCCCGGTTTGAAATCCAGTAATTCTTTAGGAATATATCCTTTCACCAAAAATGGATTTCCATAATTGATTAACTGTGCTGCAATACCGTAAGGAACAGGATTTGTTACTCCCGGATACATATATTTATATTTGAAATCAACTTCGGTTCTTCCGGCTCCAACTGAACTGTGAAATTTTTCGTTGAGTGACTGATCAATCTTCATGTTGTCTTCCGTTAACTGAACGATCAGGCTGTCTACCGCTTTTTTCAGAAACCCGGGAGTTCCTATATCACCTTTTTTTGGAAAAATAACAAAGCCCGGAGCCATACTCTGTTTTGGGAAATCCAGAGAATAGAACCCTTCATCACCTTCGATAAGATTAAAATTGTTCTTATTCAAAACATCGCTCTGATTGATTATTTTCTGCTTTTTTAGTTCGGCAACGTTTTTAGCCGTATTGGTCACGATATTTTCAGCCGTCAGAACAAAATCATTGTATGTATCTGAAGAACGGGCATTTGTCTGGAACATGATCAGTTTTGCCTGCGCCTGGGTCAGTGAATTGATCACTCCATACATATTTCCGCTGCCGTTGGCAGAAGTACCTATGGTGATCACAATATTGGTTTCATCCGGAACTTCAGAAAGTAAATTTCCGGCAGCAGTCAACCCTTCATTGACAGGTTGATTTCCTCCTGTACTCTGACAGTTCATTTCATTAATCTTTACATCGATAAATTCAGTTATTTTGCTGTAATCTTTACTTAATGGTGACGGCATCACATTTTCTCCACACGGATTATTTTTATAAAGTACGACTCCATATTTAACTGAATTAAAATAAGACGGCGTTTCAAATCTCAACTGGAGATCCTGCAACAATGACTTTACTATAGGGGTATAAGGAGCATTGGAAGCACTTATATCCAGAACAAAAACAATATTTGCTTTCCTGTTTTTTTCAATGATCTCCCTGTAACGGTCAAAGTAAATCTCGCCCCCTACTACATTGGAAACATAATTCTTACTGTAATCTAAAACGTTAGTGAAATATTTTGTCTTTACATCTCCCGAAATCGTATCGTTCAGAGACAAATTAACAGGGAAAATATTTTCAAGCGGTGTCCTTTTATCAACATCAGTAAGAAAAATTGCAGTCCTTTTATCTGCATCGGTTCCCCCCGGTGAACCTTCGTGAATTCCGTATGCAGTTTCTTTGATACCGGTCGGATTTTTCATTTTTACGGCTGAACGTTCACCCCAATGAGAAATCACATCAGAACTCACCCAGCCATAAATACCGGTACTGATACTATCCAGATCAACTGTTGATTTTTTACCTACCAAAAATCTTTTGTTATTTTCCGCCATTTTATAGACGTACACCATCTGTCCGTTGGGAATTTTTACGTCGGCAGCCTCAATAAGACTGGGAGAGTTAAACACAATGATCGAATCATTTTTATAATATCTTTCAGAATGCTTGATCACTTCAGGGCTGTTCGGAACAACTGCAACCTTTACAGGAAACCCTGTCTTTTCGCTTTTCAGAGAACTGTTCCAGAGAAGAAGGTCAGACTCAGGAATCCACCCGTAAGTTTTGACAGATTTTGATGAAACCTTTTTCATCAGGGCATCCGGGATATACTCAGCTACTTTTACCATACCATCCCTGTTCTTGAGAACCATAAGAGGCTCTAAAAATTTAACTTCCTTGTATGATTTTTCATCGCTTTTGTCCAGATATGCCGTATTTCTTGATCTGTCTGAGATGGCAATCCAGGGAACAGATTTTTTAGAAAAACCGTCTACAACAGGAGTTTTATCAATCTGGCCATACTGTTTGGGCTCAGGTGTTTTTCTGGACGGTAATTTTACCTGACAGCCTGTCAGCAATATCGATAAACCTATATAGTAAGCCGCTGGAGGAAATCTATTTTTCATCTTAATTTTCTTTATAGTTGATTTGGTAACCCGGAAAAAACCGGAACGATAATTTATTTGCTTTGGTTGATTTCTACTTTTGTAACACAACTGGCCTCGTCATAGTTAAGCTTAACCGTCTGAATCACATTATTTTTATCAAACTGCAGTCCTGCACAATAGAGATAAAAGTTATTGATCTTACTGTCACTTACCTGAACAATCGTATTTTCATTATTACATAAATATTTACTCAGCAAATAATTATAATTCATATTGAAACTGTTACCGTTGGCGATTTGCTGAAGACGGTATTTGAAATCATTATCTTTCTGCTCATAAAAATCATCTGCCGCTACCGTCTCTTCTACTTCGTTGTATTCTGCGATGATTCTTATTTTATGATAAATAGGGTCTTTGTCTACATCTGTAAGCAATTCCACCACATAATCTCCCGGTTTCTTGTAAGAATATGTTGTGAGCTTGTCTTTTGAATCTATTCCGGTTCCTGTATTTTCACCAAATTTCCATGTAAACAGCTTGCCTTCTGATATTGCTCTGAAATTAACATTTTCAAACTGATACGCCTGTGTAGGTGCTTCAATAATTGTCGCTCTGGTAAGGCTGTCCTTTCTTTCAACACGTCTTGATGAGACCACAATAGGATATGTCTTGGTATACTTATCATCAATAATCAATGTCACACTGTAATAACCGGGTTTTGTAAAAAAATGATAACCCTTTTTCTTATCAGAACCATCACCGTCTGCAAAGTTCCATTTTCTCTGTTTGGCGAATGGTGTTTTATCCTCGAAATGGAGTGTATCACCTACGGTCAATGATAATGGATATACTGCTCCTACAATATCATCCGAGGAGTGAATAACTTTTTTTTGCAGCCACAAAGCAATAAGGGCAGCTAACAGCAAAGTTGCGACGACCGCAATGATGATGTTTTTCCTGTTCTTCTGAAAATAGTTCATAGTTAATTTTTGTGATGTGTTTTTGTGTTTTCGTCCTGCTATCTTGACTTTAGTGCAATATTTTTCTCAAACAGCCTCTGCTCATTGGTTTTATAACCTGTTTCACAGTTCTTTAAGGTTACTTCAAGTCTTTTAACATCTTCTGTCATATTTTTAACAGTGGTTTTATCTTCCATATACATGATATAGAAGTCACCTATCAACGGATACCCCTCAATTCTTTCATCCGGAGTAGGAAACCTCTTTTTTGTTGACAGGATAAAATCTGTATTTTTTTCAATATCGTGAATTTTCATGGCTTCAGAATTTTCAGCATCCAGGCTTGAAATTTTCATAAAAGTACTGTCAACGATTGCCTGAATATTCTTTTGCTCTGTATCAAACTTTGATTTTTGCTCCAACCTTTTTAAGGTAAGAACATCAGATGAATTGAAGGGCGATTCAAACCCATTAAGGAAAATGATCCCTAAAAAAAGCATGGCTGCCAAAAGCATGAGAATCAGATATAAAAACTGAAAACGCTTTTCCTTCTTTGATAATGTAATTTGTCCCTGCATAATCTTCGTATTTTGATAACCTTATCTTCTCCTTCTTCCAGTAAATTTCCTTGTGGGATCTACTTTAAGATCCCTCATAACTCCCTCATTCTTACCCTGACATCTCATAAGCTGACCTCTGAGAGACTCCTTATTACTGGCAACATCGATTATTTTAGTTTTAAGATCAAGCATGGGTTCAATATTTTTCAACAGGACCGCATAATGCCGCAAGTTACCGGCGCTGTCAGCTCCCATGAAACTTCGGGCATCATAAATTTCATCCGTAATTTGAGTTCTCAGCATATTATCATTCTTTACTTTATTAATGTCCAGCAGAGTCAGAAGCTGATGAATACTGTCAACTTTAATGTTCAGTACTTTACTGCGGCCTAAAAGCTGATCATACAGCTCAGCCTCATCTTCCATGCCCAGCCGCTGGGTATGGTAACTTTTAAAAAAGAAAAAAACGGTACAGAAAGATATTAATGATAAAACAGCGAAGGACAGGATAAATTTCCAAATACCTACCCTGACATCGGATTTGTTTAATTTTTTATCTCTGATTATAGACATACTTGTGATTTGATTTGGAATGTGAAAATAAATAAAATAAATACATAAACAAAATTAAATATAAAGTTTACAACATATTTTCAATTATTTAATATTAAGTTTAATTTCACAATCCGAAAGATTTTCATACTTTAGTCATCAGAATTTTATTTTATTATCACCAAATCATCAAAAATAAAATGAGTAAACTATTAACCAACACGGTTCGGTTTTCAATTGCCGACAGCGATTTTTATTTTAAAAAAATAATGGTCAAAACACTGTTGGAAAATCCTTTTAACATGCTGCTTAATGACTGCAACAACGGTCATGAGCTTATCAACAGAATCTACAGAAGACAGGAAGATGTTTTTATCATAGAGCTTTTTATGCCAGTACTGAGCGGTCTGGAAGCCATCAAGTTTATCCGTAAAAACAACGAAGAAACTCCTATTATCACCTATTCAGGGACGTACCAGGAAGACATGGCCGATATTTTAGAAAAAATACCAAATATCTATTACTGCCAGAAAAACAGCAATATCATCAAAGACCTTATCAAGGGACAGATTACATCACAGGAGTTTGATTATAAGGCTTATTCCGAAAACTGGAAACAGCAACCGCTCGCCGTTCAGGAGTACATGAACAGACAGAAAAAAAGTCAGCAGGATCTCTCTTCTACAGAAATACAACTGATGAAATTCTGTTATGAAGGCTTCAGTAACAAAGAGATAGGTGAACAGCTGAACCTGAGTACCAGAACGATTGACACCTATATTAACCGACTTACAGAAAAGCTCGGGCTTAAAACAAAACTGCACCTTATCCGCTTCTGTGTTGAAAACGGATATTATAATTCAAGTATGTAAAATGTCTTTTTACGGTGTAATACTCTACTAAATATAAAATTCTCAGCATCTTAACCGAAATATTTTCATTACTAATTTGTTACTATTCAATTTTTTTAACTAAATTTGCACACCTAAAATTTAAAATTAAAAAAGGAAATGACAAAGGCAGAATTGGTAAACACCATCTCAAATAAATTGGGAACAGAAAAGAATGAAACACAGAAAGTTGTAGAAGCTTTTATGCAGGAGATCAGGACTTCTATGTATAATGGAGACAATGTTTACTTAAGAGGTTTTGGATCTTTCATCGTTAAAACTAGAGCAGCTAAAACGGGAAGAAACATTTCTAAGAACACTGCAATAGAGATTCCTGCACATAATATCCCTGCTTTCAAACCATCAAAATCTTTTGTAGAGAAAGTAAAAACTAAAGTTGCAGTAAAATAAGAATAACAATTGAATATTAACTAGTTACACAAAAAAATTAACATTATGCCAAGCGGAAAGAAAAGAAAAAGACACAAGGTTGCAACACACAAGAGAAAGAAAAGAAGAAGAGCGAACAGACATAAGAAAAAATAATCTCAACTAGAGATTTTGTAATATAATAATATAGTTGGTGTTTATATTTTTTAATATTCACCAACTATATTTTTTGTTTGTTACCACAGGATTGAAGAAAAATTCAGAGATGAAAACTACAATTAAAATGTAAACAGTTTACCTTATAAATCAGTAAATTTAAAAAGTATAATACATCCTGCTGAATCTACTTTAATCTTAAAAATATCTTAAATCAAAATGAAGAAAGAACTAATAATTTCGCACGAAGATGAGCTTACCAAAATTGCTTTGCTGGAAGACGGAAGATTATGTGAACTTCATGAGGAAGAAGACAAAAATGATTTTGTAGTCGGAGATTTATTTATTGGAAAAGTAAAAAAGCTAGCTCCTAACCTTAATGCAGCATTCGTCAACATCGGCTATGATAAAGACGCCTTTTTGCATTATCAGGATCTCGGTCCCCAATATCTTACCTACAAAAAATTTTTAAAGGATACGGTTTCTAAAAAACAGAATACCTCAAGCTTAAAAAATTTCGAGTTACAACCCGAAATTGATAAAAACGGAAGCATTGACAAAGTCATCGCAAAAGAAGATGTTGTCATGTTACAGATTACCAAAGAGCCTATTTCTACAAAAGGCCCGAGAATATCTACTCAAATATCGCTTACAGGTCGTTTTTTGGTTTTAATACCTTTTGATAATAAAGTTTCAATCTCAAAAAAAATCGGCAGTTCTGAAGAAAAAATAAGACTCAGAACTTTAATTGACAGCATAAAGCCTGAAGGCTTTGGTGTTATTATCAGAACAGTTGCCGAAGGAAAAAAAGTTGCTGATCTTCACAATGACATGAATCAACTGATTCAAAAATGGGAAAATACGTTTAAGAATATCCAGAAAAATAAAGTCCCGTCTAAAGTATTAAGCGAAGATGATAAAGCCTCATCCATTTTAAGAGATAACTTCAATCAGGATTTTGTAAACGTCTTTTGTGACGATGAACAAATGGTTGAAGAAATGAAAAACTATCTGGAAGTCATTGCTCCTGAACGTAAAAACATTGTTCAGTTCTATGATTCCCATATTCCTCTCCTCGAATATTATAACGTTGAAAAGCAGCTTAAACAAAGCTTCGGAAAACACGTAAATATTCCAAGTTCAAAAGGTGCTTACCTTGTGATAGAACACACAGAAGCACTGCACGTAATTGACGTCAACTCCGGAAATAATATTACAGCCGGAAACACTGCCACAAAAGAACATGGTCTTCATGTGAACAAAATGGCAGCAACAGAGATCGCAAGACAGCTGCGTCTCCGTGATATGGGCGGTATTATCGTTGTCGATTTTATCGACATGACCAACCCCGATCACAGAAGAGATCTGTTTGAACATCTGAAAACAGAAATGAGCCGTGACAAAGCGCGCCATAAGATTCTGCCTCCAAGTAAATTTGGACTCATCCAGATTACCAGACAGAGAAACCGTCCGGAAAAGCAGATCGACATCAAAGAAGAAAACCCCAACAAAGACGGAGAAATTGTAGCCCCGATCGTAATTGTTGAGAAAATGGAAGATACCATCAGAACCATCATGCAGAAAGACAAAGGAAAACTTTACCTGCATGTACATCCTTTTGTAGAAGCTTTCCTTACAAAAGGTCTCAAAAGCATACAGATGAAATGGTTTTTGAAGTATAAAAAATGGGTCACCATTATCCCAAGGGATTCCTTCAAATATTTAGAATATAAAATCTACAATTCAAAAAAAGAAGAATTAAGCGGATATTCTAACTAAACAGACATACCAAGCCTTCAGATTTCTCCTGAAGGCTTTTTCTATTAAATGATCATTGTTACTGCATTAACATTTTAAAAGTGCTGAGATCAACCTGCATACAATACAAATGCAGCATAATCAACGAAATAAACCGGAAAGATATTCAGCGAAAGGATCTGCCGTAAAATTACAGTTCATTAACATCAATTTTCTATTCTTTTTTATAAGATATATTAGTAATTTTGAGATATGGAAAGTTTTGGAAAAGATTTACTGCAAAAAATCAAAAAAGCCCAGCTCGGCGGCGCCCATGCGCACGGTGTTTTCTCTCCGCCCTTCCGCGAAGTTCTTACTCATGAACAAATTATAGAAAAAAATCCGAAATTTGCTGCCGTAAACATTGTTTTATATCTTAGAGAAAATGAATGGTTTTTCCCATTGATTCAGCGGACAGAAAATGAACGCGACAGGCACAGCGGACAGATTTCCCTACCCGGTGGCAAACGTGAAGAATATGATCAGGATTTTGCAGAAACAGCAATCCGGGAGACTTCAGAAGAAATAGGCCTAGAGAAGCCGTATGTCAGAATCATCCGTGGGATGTCACCCATTTATATTCCGCCAAGTAATTTTTATGTATATCCTTATATCTCCTATTCCAAAAGAAATCCTGAGTTTATTTTGCAGGAAACGGAAGCGGTTGAAGTGATTGAATTCCCCATTACATCATTTCTCAATCTTCCTCATTCACCGGAGATCATGGCATTACCGGGAGCCGGAGGAAAAGAAGTTCCAGTCATTAATTTTAACGGATACATTATCTGGGGAGCGACAGCAATGATACTAAGCGAATTCAGCCAGTTGATTAAAAAAATGTAACTTTGCAGATATTATGTTTAATTAAAAAATGGCGAAAAAGAACATATTTGCCGATTCGTTCGGCACTCCTTATTTTCTGAAAAGGTTTATCATTTTTATTCTGGGAATTATTTCTTACAGAAGATTCAATGGTTTCAATAAACTGAAAATTACAGGAACAGAAAATCTGGTGGATCTTCCTGATTCAAATGTACTTTTCGTTTCCAACCATCAGACTTATTTTGCCGATGTCGCAGCGATGTATCATGCGTTCTGCGCAGTAAATAACGGATATTTAAATACGATCAAAAACCCCATTTATCTTCTGAACCCAAGAGTCGATTTTTACTATGTTGCAGCAGAAGAAACAATGAATAAAGGAATTCTTCCTAAAATCTTCAAAATTGCAGGTGCCGTAACCGTAAAAAGAACCTGGAGAGCAGAAGGTAAAAATGTCAACAGAATGGTCGATCTGAGTGAAATTGACAACATTATGAAAGCCCTTGACAACGGATGGGTAGCCACCTTCCCGCAAGGAACTACAGCTGCTTTTGCACAGGGTAGAAAAGGTACGGCAAAACTGATTAAAAATCAGCGTCCTATCGTCATTCCTATTAAAATAAACGGTTTCAGGAGAGCTTTTGATAAAAAAGGCCTGCGCGTGAAGGTAACAGGAGTGAAGCCTACCATGGAATTTAAAAAACCTTTAGATATCAATTACGACGAGGAAAATGCTCAACAGATTCTTTTAAAAATCATGACCGCTATAGAGCAGACAGAAGATTTCAATGTTCTTCACACGTATGACCAGGAAATCAAAGCAAAGAAATCTGAACAGCCCAATCCGTAAATTCAGAGTTATTATGAAAAAATTAATAGCATTAGTATTATTGATCATGATCACTGTATCATGCAACAGTCAGAAAATCTATTCAGATTTTGACATCAGTTATTCAAAAAGCGGCGGCTATGCACCGATTTATGAGAACCTTCTGATCAAGGGTAATGACGTTCATTATTCTTTCGAGGGACAACAAAAGAAATTCAAAACAAAATTTAAACTTACTCCCGAAGAAATTCAGAATCTGCATCAGGTTCTGGCTCAGAATAACTTCAGACATATCGCTGAGGATCATAAGAAAATCTACGACCATGTTGCAGTTTCCATCAATGTAAAGAATGGTGAAAACAGCGCCAATAAAACGGACGCCGGTATGATCATGCCTCAGTATAAGAAAAACTGGGATCAGGTTATCAAAGTCTTCCAGGATATTATCAGTAAAAACGTAAAAAACACATAGTAAATTTGAAAACCCATTTCATTGCCATCGGTGGAAGCGCAATGCACAATTTAGCCATTGCCCTAAAAGATAAAGGATATGAAGTTTCAGGCTCAGATGATGCCATTTTTGAACCTTCGAAATCAAGACTTGAAAAAAAAGGTATCCTTCCTGAAGAACTGGGATGGTTCCCTGAGAAAATCACCCCTGATATTGATGCTGTCATTCTTGGAATGCATGCTCATCAGGACAATCCTGAACTGGCAAAAGCAAAAGAATCTGGACTAAAAATATATTCTTACCCGGAATTTTTATACGAGCAGTCTAAAAACAAAACACGCGTTGTGATCGCAGGTTCCCATGGTAAAACGACCATTACCTCAATGATTCTTCATGTTCTGAACTTCCATCAGAAAGAGGTAGATTTTATGGTCGGTGCCCAGCTGGAAGGTTTTGACTGCATGGTAAAACTTACTGAAGATAACGATTTTATGATACTGGAAGGTGATGAATACCTTTCCTCTCCCATCGATCTGCGTTCAAAGTTCCTTCTTTACCAGCCGAATATCGCTTTAATGAGCGGAATTGCCTGGGATCATATTAATGTTTTCAAAACCTTTGATGATTACATCGAGCAGTTCAGAAGATTTGTGGCAAGCATCACACCAGGTGGACTTTTAGTATACAATGAAGAAGATCCGGAAGTGGTAAAAGTGGTAGAGAATGCTGATAATTATTTCAGAAAAATCCCTTACAAAACACCGCAATACCAACTGAATGAAGGTAAAGTTTATCTGAAAACTGAAATGGGAGATATTCCGCTTTCTGTTTTCGGGGGCCATAACCTGCTGAACCTTGAAGGGGCCAGAAATATCTGTCATCATCTGGGGATCATGGATGAAGACTTTTATGATGCCATTATGAGTTTCAAAGGGGCTTCAAAACGTCTTGAGAAAGTTGAAAGATCCGATAACGGAATTCTGTATAAAGATTTTGCACATGCTCCGAGTAAAGTGAAGGCAGCGGTCAAAGCATTCTGTGAACAGTTTAAAAATGAAAAAAAATACGGTTTCCTGGAACTGCACACCTACTCCAGTTTAAATCCGGTTTTCCTTGAACAGTATGATCATGCAATGGATGGTTTGGACGAGGCAATTGTTTTTTATTCTGAAGATGCACTAAAAATCAAAAGAATGGAGCCTATATCTCCGGATCTGATCAGAGAAAAATTTAAAAACGAAAATCTGAAAGTGTTTACCAATACTGAAGAACTTCATGCCTACTGGGATTTACTTGATAAAAACCAGGGAGTGTATATGATGATGAGTTCAGGTAATTTTGGTGGATTAGATTTAACGAAGTAATTTTTTAACTACTGAGAATCAATAATTCCAATTGACCCTAAACTCGAAAACTTTGAAATGTGGCCTCATTCAATTATTACTCTGGTTTTAGAAAATTGGAAACTGGAATAAGATAACCTCAATTTATTGCCTGTAAAAACTAAAAAACTCTTTCGGGTTATTCCGAAAGAGTTTCTTTTTATTTCAATTCACTATTAAATATCAGCCACCGTATTCAGCATTTTTTCTTCCCATGCCGGATCTTTCGGATCAAAGAAAAATCGTTTTCCGGTATCCAGAGAACGGATGGTATTCATTTCATTTTCTGATAATTCAAAATCAAAAACATTGAAATTCTCTTCAATTCTTGAAGGCGTTACAGACTTTGGAATCACACAGAAACCTTCCTGCAGATGCCATCTCAAAATAACCTGAGCAACGGTCTTCTCATATTTTTCTGCAATATTTTTTAATTGAGCACTATTCAGCAGTTCTTCATTTCCATTTCCAAGGGGGCTCCACGGTTGGGTGATGATTCTGTTTTCCCGATTATAGGCCTGCAGTTCCTTCTGCTGAAAAACAGGATGCAGCTCAATCTGATTGACCACAGGCACAATTCCTGAATCAGCCTTTAATTCTTCCAGTTTCTCAACCGTAAAATTACAGACACCGATTGCTTTTATTTTTCCTTCATGATACAATTCTTCCATCGCTTTCCACGCTCCTTTGAAATCTCCAAAAGGCCAGTGGATAAGATACATATCAAGATAATCAAGCTGCAATCTCTCCAATGTTCTTCCAAAAGCACTTTTTGCCTTTTCATAACTGAAATCCTGAACCCAGAGTTTAGAGGTAATAAACAGTTCATCGCGTTCGATCCCGCAGTTTTTAACGGCATTTCCTACACCAATTTCATTCTGGTAAATTGACGCTGTATCAATCATCCTGTATCCGGTCTTGATTGCTTTGATCACTGTATCTTCGCAGACTTTCTGATCATCAATCTGCCAGACTCCGAAACCTAAAGCAGGGATTTCTACACCATTGTTAAGCTGTATGACAGGCTGACCTGTATAAGTTTTTTTCATTTTTTTATTTTTAAAATATTGGAATTCTAACAAATTTCGGATAAAAATCTGAGATACCGGGTTTTGTTATGGGCTAAAATACATTCAGACAGCCTCTAAAATTCTTTAGAGAAAATTATGAAATTTTCCTGATTAATGATTGGTATAGAGTCAAACTTTATTTTTGCTCATCACTTTTCTGAATAAGCTTTTGATATGATTGATTTCGTTCTGATACATGGTCTGCTTTCTACATCCGAAGTACAGAGTGTTTTCTAACTTTTTTTCACCTTTCCAGACCAGTTTTACCTCTCTGTTTTCGATTTCATTTTTGCAAAGGAAATCAGGAACAACAGCCAAACCGCTTCCCCCTTTCAGACAACGGATGATTGAGTTCAGATTGGGAACAATATAATTGGGTCTGAACTGCGGTTTATGCCCGAAATTCATCAGCCAAAACTGAAAAAGATGCTCCATGTCTCCGGTGGTACCATACCATTTTTCCTGCTTAAGCCATTCTTCTATTTTCTGAAAATCTTTGGATTTTAAAACTTTATCGAAATCTGCCGTATCAATATCTTTTCCGCCTACCAAAATAATCTGTTCGGAAGAAAAAGCTTCATGCAGAATATTGGGTGAAGTTCCTTTTTTAGGAGTAATAATGAGATCAAGAATGCCTTTATCCAGCTGGTCAAGCATTTCCGGGTATTGACCGAAACCGATTATCAGATTAAAATCTAAGCTTGAAACATACTGCTCCAAAGTTGTCTGAAAAGTTTCGAAGCACATTCCGACGCTTATGGTCGGTGTGTTTTTCTCTATCGATTTCTGGAAGTTTTTTTCCACCTCTTCCAATTTTGTCAATGGCTCGCCAACTGCGTTGAACAAAACTTTACCTCTTTCTGTCGGAATCATTTTCCTTCCTGTTCTGTCAAACAATTTGTATCCGACATAAGCTTCCAGTGAACTCAGATGCAGACTCACTCCGGGCTGAGATATGAACAGTGAATCTGCTGCACCCGTTAATGTACCGGTCTTATAAATCGCTTTAAACGTTCTGTACCATTCTAAATTTACCATGATATTTATTTGTAAGTCATTTATCCCATTAATTCTTCTTACTACCCATTACCTATTACCTATCATCCATCAGAATAATAATACAAATGTATAAATTATATTATTTTCATAATACATCATTCATGGATAACTTTGCATTATACAATTTAAATAAATACGACAATGAAAAAAGTACTGATCATCAACGGAGGACAGAATTTCGGACACTCGGGAGGAAAATATAACCAGACCATTGCAGAAAACACTGTAGAAGCATTGAAAGAATTTGAAAATACAGAAATAAAAATTTCAAATATCAGCGATGGTTATGACAGAAATAAAGAGGTTGAGAAATTTGTCTGGGCTGATTACATCATTTATCACACGCCGATATGGTGGTTTCAGCTGCCCAACGGTTTTAAAAAATATATCGACGAAGTTTTTACAGCCGGTCATGCTAAGGGAATTTATATGAATGACGGAAGATCTTCTGACAATCCTGAAATCAATTACGGAACAGGCGGAATGCTGGGTGGAAGAAAATACATGGTTACCACAAGCTGGAATGCACCGGAAACTGCGTTCACGCTTCCCGGAGAATTTTTTAATGAGACGAGTGTGGATGACGGGCCGTTATTTGGTTTTCATAGAATGAATGCTTTTGTATCACTGGAAAAAATGGAAAGTTTTCACTTTCATGATGTAGAAAAAAATGCAGAGATTGAACGTGATATGAAATTATACAGAGATCATATTGCTGAAATTTTCGCAAAAGAATTAAAACCACAGTTAGCCTCATGAAAAAGATACTGATCACAGGAATTACAGGATACATAGGTGGAACCGTTGCGAAAAAACTTGTAGACAAAAACTATCAGGTAACAGGATTGATACGCAGTAAATCTCATGCAAAACAGCTAAAAGCCTTAGGAATTGTCCCTATCATCGGAAATATCCACGATGAGGCTGTTATACAATCTGCAGTTTCTGATGTTGACGCTGTTATTCACAATGCAGATTCTGCTGATGACCCATACGCAGCAGATACAATCATCAGCAGTCTTGAAGGAACCGGAAAAACGTTGATCTTCACATCAGGTTCGGCTATTTTCGGAGGAAAAGAGAATGGAGAAAGCAGCGATTTTGTCTTTAAGGAAGACTATCCTTTAAAACCAAGACTGGAAATGGCTTCACGAGTACTTATCAATCAGCATGTCCTGCAGTCAGCTGAAAAAAACATCCGGAGTATTGTTATCGTTCCCACCATGGTATACGGACAGGGCCTGGGGCTGAAAAAAGACAGTATTCAGTTACCTGCTTTAATCGATTTTTCAAAGGAAAAAGGTTTTGGTGTTTATTTTGGTAAAGGTGAAAACATCTGGTCCAATCTTCATATCGAAGACCTTGCTGATTTGTATGTTTTAGCATTAGAGAAAGCAAAACACGGTTCTATGTACTATGCTGAAAACGGTTCGTCCTCTCTCAAAAACCTTGCAGAAAATATCAGTAAAAAATATAATTTACAGCCGGCAGAATCTCTGAATGTACAGGAAGCAGTAAACCGGTTCGGAGCTGCCGGAGGTTACTTCGGATTTGCCTCCAACAGCCGGTGTAATGCAGATAAAGCCAGAACAGAACTGGGATGGAATCCAAAAAATAACTCAATTGAACAATTTATTTAAAATAAATCATGAAAATCTATCTTACAGCGATTATAAAAACAAAAGAAGAATACAGAAAGGAAGTTTTGAACATCCTTCAGAATATGGTAACAGAAACCGTAAAGGAAAAAGCCAATGAATGCTATTCACTTCATCAGGGAATCGAAGATAAAAATGAATTTATTTTTTATGAAATCTGGAAAAATGAAGAAGGGTTGTCCCGGCATAATCAACAACCTTACATTAAAGATTTCGGAGCAATTGCTGATGAAAAATTACAGGAGAAGCCCCAGATTTATAAATCTCATATCCTGTAAAAAACTTATCATGTTATCAAAATCAGACAAAACGCAGAGAAATTCTAAAACCCAAAACACAAAGTGGTGTAAATTTTTCATTGCTCTGTCAAATATGATCGCATGAAATTACGTACAGCATTACTATTCACCCTTTTTTTCTTAAATTCTCTTCAGGCACAGGAAAAAGAAATCTGCAGATACACGAAAACACCAACGGGATACGTAATGGTTCTGCGTGAAAATGACGATGTCCTGAAACATATTGGGAAGCTTGCAGAAATTGAAAACATACCGTCAGCAAGTTTCACCGGAATCGGTTTCGCTAGTGAAGCGACTTTTGGTTTTTATGATTTTAAGGCTAAAAAATTCAATCCAAAAACTTTTAAAAAAGTAGAGATGGGCAGTCTTACGGGATCTATTGCCTGGAATGGAAAGAATCCATCAATTCATCTTCACGGAGTAGCCACTGACGAAAAGTTTGATGCTTACGGGGGTCATATTCTTTCACTCTCTGTAGGAACCGGATCTATGGAAATTTATATAACCGTCAGCAATCAAAAGCTGGATCGAGAAATAGAACAGCCCCTGAATGCCAATGTTCTTCAACTGAATTGTCACAATAATCATTAAAAAACAGCTTTTCATTGAGAAAAGCTGCTTTCATATTCCTGAATGACTTATTTCATTACCTCAAGATGAGTACTGACCGCTATTCTGTTCCATGCATTGATGGTAATAGCAGCCATGATGATTTCGGCAATCTGAGGATCTTCAAAAACCTGTTGAGCCTTGTGATAGGTTTCTTCACTCAGCCCTTCATGACTGATCAGGGTGATCTCCTCAGTCATTGCCAGAATCACCTGTTCTTCTTCTGTGAAGAATTCTTTTGCATCTCTCCATGCATTTAAAAGGAAAATCCTCTGAGCCTTTTCCCCATATTTTAAAGCATCTTTGGTATGCATATCCAGGCAGAATGCACATCGGTTGATCTGTGAAGCTCTGATCTTGATTAATTCTTTCTGAAGAGGGTTTAATGATATATGGTGAAGGTATCCTTCCAATCCCATCATCGCTTTGTAAGCAGCTGCATCCGTGTCTGCTATATTTAATCTTGTACTCATTTTATCTCTGTTTAAATTTCTGATACAAAGGTCAGTGATTCATGCGTCAGAAATATTAAACTGGTTTAAGAACGTAATTTTGCCCTGATTTCACTTAAATATTCGGGGGTCAAACCTAAAAAAGATGCGAGCAGATATTGGGGAACCCGCTGTACAAACCATGGATAAAGGGTACTGAAATGAATATAATATTCCTCTTTACTCATTTCATAAATATAACGGAATCTCTTTTCAGCAGCAGCATAAGCTCTCTGATACACCATTCTGAAGTACTTTTCTATGACAGGATGTTTTTCCAGTAAAAGTTCATGCGACTTGAAATCAATGGCTATGACTGTTGTATTTTCAACAGCCTGGATATTAAACTATGATTTGGTCTGGTGTTCAAATGCAGAATTATCAGTCAGCCACCAGTTTTCAATAGCGAATTCAGTGGTTTGTTCAACTCCCCTTTCATTGATGAAATATTTTCTCAGGCAGCCATCCGCAACAAAATATTTAAATTTGCAAAGCTCACCTTCTATCATTAAATCTTCTTTTTTCTTTACCTCTCGAACCTGAAAGTAAGCAAAAATCAAAGCAAATTCTTCATCACTGATCCTGATGAATTTATCTAAATGTGCTTTGAAAATTTCCATTTTTTTAATTGAATATTCAAAATTAACTTTATTTTATTAATTTTATACTCATAAAAAATGAATTATGGAAATTGCTGCTAAAATTCTAATCGGTATCGTTGCTTTAGAACATTTATATATTCTGTGGATGGAAATGTTTGCCTGGGAAACCAAAGGAAAGAAAGTTTTCAAAGCAGCATTGCCCGCTGAACTGTTTAAACCTACCAAAGGACTGGCCGCCAACCAGGGACTTTACAATGGATTTCTGGCCGCAGGTCTTCTATGGACTTTTTTTATTGAAGATGAAAAATGGCAGAACCATATTGCATTATTTTTTCTGGGTTGTGTCGCTGTTGCCGGAATTTACGGAGCGATTTCTGCGACCAGAAAAATCTTTTTTGTTCAGGCTTTGCCGGCAATACTGGCGATCATTGCTGTTCTGTTGAAATAGCATTTTTATCACTTTAAAATTACTTTAGTCCGAAACTGAGTTTTTCAAATTCAATATTTTTTACATCCAAAAAAAACAATTGTTTCAAACTACTGAAAATCAAAACTTTAAATATTTAAAGTTTGATTAAATATAAAATCCTTAAATTTGCAGTGACATAAGAGATTGTTATAAAGTTCTTTCGTGCCTTAAAGCTCAGCTTTATACAGTTGTTCAGTATTTGTAAAGATGATCCCGGAAATCATTTTTCTTTGATTCAATTTAAAAAGAAGAATTTCTTTTTTACGCAGTGTACTTTTAGCCAAAAGCAGATCTATTCAGGATATTTATACATTAGACTCACCTCTTCTGTATGTTTCTATTTTTTCAGATGCTTTTCTTTTGAGAATCGACAGATTATTTTTTGCTGTACAGTAGCTCCTGATATTAAACAGGGAAATAAATTGTTAACTACATCTTATGTCAGTTATATAACATAAATTTTGAATATGGATAAAATTGAAAATAACAGAAAAGTAAAACTCAAAGTCGAAGATCTCACGATTATATTCGGGAAGAACAAAGAGAAGGCACTTGAGCTGCTGGATCGTGGTTTTTCCAAAAAGGAAATTCTTGAAAAAACGGGATGCACTGTAGGAATCAACAAAGCCAGTTTCGAAATCTATGAAGGTGAATTCTTTGTCATCATGGGACTTTCAGGAAGTGGTAAATCTACCTTACTCAGATGTCTGAACAGATTGAATGAACCTACTTCCGGAAAAGTATTTATCAATGATGATGATATTACCGGTAAAAACAATAAAGATCTTCTGGAAGTAAGGAGAACAGAAATGAGCATGGTGTTTCAGAAATTTGGTCTGTTGCCTCACCATACCGTTTTAAGCAATGCAGCATTCGGATTGGAAATAAGGGGAGAAAATAAAATCTCGCGGGAGGAAAAAGCACAAAAAGCTTTGGATATCGTTGGACTGAACGGTTTTGAAAACCAACTTCCTTCACAGCTGTCCGGCGGTATGCAGCAGAGAGTGGGATTGGCAAGGGCATTAGCCAACGATCCTGAAGTTCTGCTTATGGATGAAGCTTTTTCAGCACTGGATCCGCTTATAAAATCTGAAATGCAGGATCAGCTGCTGGAATTACAGGAAACCTTACAAAAAACAATCGTTTTTATTACCCATGATCTGGATGAAGCCATCAAAATCGGAGACCGGATTGTCATTATGAAAGACGGCGTCATCGAACAGATCGGAACTGCAGAAGATATTTTAACGAACCCTGCAAGCGATTATGTAAAAGCTTTTGTGGAAAAAGTTGACCGTAAAACAATTATTACCGCCAGGTCTTTAATGTTTGACAAACCTACGGTTGTCCGTTTCCGGAAAGATGGTCCCGAAGGTGCACTCAGAAAAATGAGAACAACAGGATTAGAAAACTTACCGGTGGTAGATCTCCAGAATAAATTTTTGGGATTTGTAACCCTTAATGATATTGTACAGATTGCGAGAAAAAAAGAGCCAACGGTAGAGTCTGTCATCAACAATAATGTTCCTTCTGTATTTCAGAATGCGACTGTAGAAGAAATGCTTCCGCTGATTTCCGGAAACAAATCTTCCATCGCCGTTGTGGATGAAAATAATAAATTTTTAGGTCTTGTGACTCAATTATCAATCATTATAGAAACCACAAAGTTTAATGAAGAAGAGATTACTGAATTAAAAGAAATTGCAAACAATCAATAAGATGAATAAAACAATAGATATAGGCCAATATGTAGAAACTGCTGTCAATTGGCTCACTGAAAATGCAAAGCCTTTATTTGATGTCATAAAAAATGTGGGGAACTCTTCTATATTAGGAATAGAGTGGGCTTTGGTCAATACTCCTTTTTATGTGATCATTCTCCTATTTACCTTGCTTGCCTGGTGGAAAGCCGGAAAAGGCACTGCACTGATGACTGCAGGAGGACTTGCTTTGATCTTTCTGATGGGATTCTGGAAAGAAACCATGGAAACCCTGGCCCTTATTTTTGTGGCAACACTCACAGCACTGTTACTGTCTGTACCTTTAGGAATATGGGCTGCAAAAAACAAATTTGCAGCAAAGATTATTCGACCAATGCTTGATTTAATGCAGACGATGCCGGCATTTGTTTATCTGATCCCGGCAGTATTATTTTTCAGTATCGGTAAAGTACCGGGTGCATTTGCCACCATTATTTTTGCGATGCCGCCTGCTGTACGGTTGACCACACTGGGAATTGAGTCCGTGCCAAAAGATATTGTAGAGGCAGCCAGAGCTTTCGGAGCCACCAACCGTCAGATTTTATTTAAAGTCGAACTTCCTTTAGCCACCAAAACGATCTTAGCAGGAATAAACCAGACGATCCTGCTGTCATTGTCAATGGTTGTTATTGCAGGAATGATTGCTGCCGGAGGTTTAGGGGAAAAGGTGTTGGAAGGAATTAATAACCTGGATATCGGATTAGGGTTTGAAAGTGGATTATCAGTGGTGATCTTAGCCATTATTCTTGACCGTATCACGCAGGGATTTGTAAAGAAAAAGCAATAAAATGAAAAAAATAATATACCTGTTACTGATTTCTTCTGTGATCACACTTGGACTCTTAAATTCATGCAGTAATCTGAAGAATTCTAAATATATCAACATCGGAATGGTTGACGGATGGGCAGAAGATGTAGCCATGACCCATGTGGTAAAAGCCATTTTAGACGAAGAAGGCTATCATGTTGTCATTCAGAAAGCTTCCACAGATATGATTCTTGCTTCCATGAATAATGAAGATACCGATCTTTTTCTGGGCGTGTGGCTACCTTACACCCACGCAACAAAAGTTGCAAAGTTTCCGGACCTCATCACCATCGGTACAAATTACGACAATGGCCGTATAGGGCTGGTTGTCCCGGATTACGTCCCGATCCGGTCAATTGATGAATTAACGCAATATGCAGAGCAGTTTAATCACAGAATCATCGGAATAGAAAAAGGAGCCGGAATGACGTCAGCAACCGACAGAGCCCTGATTGATTATCAACTCGATTACCGACAGATCAATTCTTCTACAATTGCCATGATCACCGAACTGCAGAATGCCATAAAACGTAAAGAATGGATTGTTGTCGCAGGATGGCAGCCTCACTGGATGTTTGCTAAAATGAAACTCAGGTTCCTGGAAGATCCGAAAAAAACATTTGGTGAAGCTGAACAAATCAAAACCTACAGCAGGAAAAGCTTTGGTAAGGATCATCCGGAACTGGTTAAATTTTTCTCAAAAATGCATTTTGATGATGAAAACATGACTGGTCTTCTGGCTGAGATGGAAGACAGTAAAGATAAAGAAGCCACTGCCAAGAAATGGGTTCATGATCATTCTCAACTGATAAAAACATGGTTGGATAAAAATTGACCAGGCGTTAATTTCATATAATGTATCGTCCTCAGATCTTTTCAGATTCTGAGGATTTTCATAAATATAATAAAGTTACCTGCCTGAAATTTCCAGCAGTTTATCTTTCATTCTTTCGGGTTTAAAGAGTCCTTCCTGATAATAAACAAAATTCTGATCCTTATCTAAAATAATCCACAGAGGATAGACGGGCTGGTTTTTGTTTTTAGACAAAGCAAGTGCCAGTTCGTGAATCCCCGAATTCCCATTTGTTAAATATTTAAATACTTTACCCTGAAAATTAATTTCTCCTTTTGTTTTTTCTGCTTCAAAATTCACGAAATAAAAATTTTCACTGATTATTCTGATCAATTCCTTATCCTTACTGAGCTGGAAAGATTCGATCTTGCAGACTGTACACCAATCTGTATAAATATGAATGACCGTAGGTTTAGCTTCTTTCTTTTGCTGAATTTCCCAATCCGGAACAGTCAGCGACTTTATCTGTGAAAAACAAAATCCTGATATGAAAACAACTGAAAATATAAAAAATCTAACCATTCATTTTTACGATATTGAGTTAATAAAACTATTCAGCTGCAAACTTTAAAACATTAAAATATCATTCATGCCTTTTTGCAGTCAATCAATCATTTCAAATTATACTTTACCCCCAAAAAACCTCTTATTCTCTGCATCGGTGCATAACCATAAGTTGTATCAAAAGTATAATGATTCGGATTGCTGATCGGGTCATTTACCTGATTGTCAAACGGATCAAACGGACGCATCAGAGGATCTTTCGGCGTAAAATTGAATAAATTTTTCACCCCACAGTACACTTCAAACCCTGAATCAAAACTCTTTGATACCTGAATATTGGCCAGTGAATATAAGGGAGAATATTCAGGTCTGTAATCATTCGGTAAAACCGGTAACCGCATCGGTCCGTAAAACTGCCCGGTAAAATCTACCGCAAGGTTTTTAGAGAATTTATAGGTCAGGTTATAGGTACCGCTCCATTTTGGAGCATGAAGCTGCTGAACTTTTACTTCTTCTCCATCAAATTTCTGATAAACATCAAGATAGGTGACTCCCAGATTGACACTCAGCGGAAAACTAAAACTGAAATCGATATTCATGGAAGCCCCTCTTGAAATTCCATAGCCATGAAGGTTATCATAAATAATTTTATCGGGTTCTGTATCAAAATCACCGACAATTTTATTGCTGAAATAGGTATAGAATGCAGAAGCATCAAGATTGATTAACCGGTCTCCGACAGGAATTTTCAGGACATAATTCAGATTCCCGTTGACAGATCTTTCCGGTTTCAGATCAGAACGGATAACGACTTCACGGGAACCGGTCAATGCTGCATGATCCTCTGTAAATAAATTGACGACCCTGAAACCTGTTCCAAAATTAAATCTGAGCGTGTGGTAAGGATTGGGTGAAAATTTCCAGGCAAAACGGGGTGAATGTACAGAATGGTGAATTTTGTCATAATCAAATCTGTAACCCAGCAACACGGTATTTTTTTCGTTGATTTCCCACTGATCCTGAATAAATGCTCCAAAAATTGGTGATTTCATCGGCTGGTTGGTGATTTCATCTGAACTTAGTGTTCCTGGAGTATTGTCATCATAAAATGTCCTTTTAAAAGTCAGCCCTAAGATCATGTCATGGCTTCCCAGTTTTTTATCCCAGTAGGTCTGTGCAAACATTACTTTCTGTAAAGCGGTGTAAGGAGTATTTCCGTAAAACGAGTTCTGATCGTGATAATTATAAGAAAACTGGGTAAAAATCTGTTCTTTTACAGGCAGCTGATACATTCCGAAAGCTTCTACCCTGTTCGTATAAATACTTTCCCCATATACCTTATCACTTCCGCGGTAAGACCTGTTCCACTGCATCTCTCCGCCGAAACGGTCTTCATACAGATACCTCAGCGCAAAACTTGCCTGCCTGTTTTCTTTCCGCTGGAAATTCCATTTATTAAAAACAGAAATTCTGTTTTGCAGCGCAGCATCCGTGAAATTATCCTTATTCTGATCTATCTTTTCATTAAAACGGAAATAATTTAAACTTACTAATGAAGCCGCCTTTTTTCCCACATTAAATTTTGTTGAAAGATCCATATTGTTTTCTGCCCAGCTCGTTGTCATCAGGTTGATACTGAATTTTGGAGCAGTCAGTGCATTTTTAGTAATAATATTGATAACTCCTCCCATTGCTTCTGAGCCGTATAATGAAGATGCAGGACCTTTCACCACCTCAATTCTTTCAATCAGACTGTTGGGGATTCCACTCAGCCCATAAACAGTAGAAAGCGAACTGACAATCGGCATTCCGTCAATCAGAATCATCGTATAAGGACCTTCCAGACCATTGATATGAATATCTCCTGTATTACACACTGAACAGTTCAGCTGCGGCTGGATCCCGTTGACCATGGCAATGGCTTCGAAGACACTCGGTGTAGGATTCTTCTGAAAAAACTTCTGACTGTAAATTTCGACGGCTACCGGGCTTTTAGATCTACTTACCGGTTTTATTGTCCCAGTAATCACTACATCATCAATTATTTTTATTCTTTCTTTTTTTAGCGGAATTTTAATGGAATCAGTTTTTCCGGTTAAATCTAAACTGTCAGTCTCCTGGGAGAAGCAGAAACCTGAAAAAAGAATGACAGAAAATAGTATTCGTTTCATGAAATTAAAATTGTTAGACAAAGCTAACAATTATTTTTTAACAGCAAAACTATTTGATGAAAAACGTTGAATTAAAATTCAGAAGAAATGATTAAATTTGAGAAAATATAAAGGTAAAATGAGATATCACCAATCCGGGAACATCCCTCAGAAACGGCATACGGTTTTTAAATCACCTGAAGATAAATTTTATTACGAACAATTGTTTGGTACAGAAGGTTTCCACGGCATATCTTCTCTGCTTTACCATGTTCACCGCCCTACACAGATTAAATCAATCGGTGAAGCCAAAGATGTCACTCCAAAAATTGCAGTTGACAAAAATGTCACCCCAAGAATGTTCAAAGGCATGAATGTAACGCCCGAAGATGATTTTCTGGAGAGCCGGAAATTTCTTCTGGTCAACAATGACCTTAAAATGGGATTGGCGAAACCGAGAAAATCGATGGATTATTTCTACAAGAACGCCGAATGTGATGAGCTTCTGTTCGCTCATGCCGGAAGTGGAATTTTAAAAACATTCGTCGGAAACCTTGAATTCTCTGTGGGTGATTATCTGATTATTCCGAGAGGAACCATTTACCAGGTTGAATTACATTCTGAAAACACCGTGTTTTTTGTTGTGGAGAGCCATTCTCCGATCTATACGCCAAAAAGATACAGAAACGAATTCGGGCAGCTGCTTGAACATTCTCCATTCTGCGAAAGAGATATTGTTGCACCAACTTTCATCGAACCAAAAGATGAAAAAGGAGAATTTTTAATTAAAGTAAAAAAAGAAAATCAGATTACCGATTTTATCTATGCGACACACCCTTTTGATGTGGTGGGATGGGATGGTTATTTTTATCCCTATAAATTTAATATCAAGAATTTCGAACCGATCACAGGAAGAATACACCAACCGCCACCGGTTCACCAGACTTTTGAGGCACATAATTTTGTAGTCTGTTCGTTCTGCGCAAGAATGTATGATTACCATCCACTGGCAATTCCAGCTCCTTATAATCATTCAAATATTGATTCTGATGAGGTACTGTTTTATACTGAAGGAGATTTTATGAGCCGGAATCATATCGATCTGATGGATTTCACCTTACATCCGGGTGGAATTGTACACGGCCCTCATCCCGGAGCAATGGAAAGGAGTATCGGTAAAAAATTCACTGAAGAGTATGCGGTTATGGTTGATCCTTTCCGCCCTTTAAAAATTACGGAAGAAGCAATGAAAGTGGAAGATCCTTCCTACAAAACCTCATGGCTGGAAAGTGAGGATCACAGCCTGAAAGATCGTTCACAGGAGTAGAAAAAAGATGATAAAGTATTTTACTCTTCTTATATAGGATAAGGACTCAATGCTCTGCATTGGGTTCTTTTTATTTAATATATTATCTAAAAACATGACAAATGTTTCAAAAACAGATGCTCGACGTTGAGACTTAATTTCTACAATATTATTAACTTTAGAATATTAAAGTAAGTTTTAAAACTATCAATAAAAATTTCAATATGTATAATTACATCAGTGCAGAAGAAGCTATTTATACCGTCAAAAGCGGAAACCGTGTGTTTTTTCATGGAAGCGCATGTACTCCCAATCATTTAATAGACGAACTGGCAAAACAGTCACACCGTTTAGATAACGTAGAGATGGTTTCGATTACCCAGCAGGGAAATGTAGAGATTGCCAAACCTGAATATAAAGATAAATTTTTCGTGAATTCACTGTTTGTTTCAACGCCGGTACGTGATGCAGTAAACTCTGACCGTGGAGATTTCGTGCCTGTCTTCCTGAGTGAAATCCCTATTTTATTCAGAAAAAATATTTTGCCGCTCGATGTCGCTCTGATTACGGTATCGCCGCCTGACAGACATGGTTTCTGTACCTTGGGAACTTCGGTTGATGTGGCAAGAGCTGCGGTTGACACAGCAAAACTGATTGTAGCGATTGTAAACCCGCTGATGCCGAGAACTCATGGTGACGGAATGCTGCATATCAGTAAAATCCATAAACTGGTCTGGCATGAAGAAGAACTGCCAACGGTAGATTATGGTGCAAAAGTGGGACCTGATGAAATGCTGGTGGGTAAAAATGTGGCAGAATTGATTGACGACAGATCTACTTTACAGATGGGTATCGGTACAATCCCTGATGCTGTTCTGAAATGCCTTGGAAATCATAAAGACCTGGGCGTTCACACCGAAATGTTGAGTGACGGCGTTATCGACCTGATTCAAAATGATGTAATCAACAACAAATATAAAGGCTATAACGATAATAAAACAATCACCAGTTTCTGTTTCGGAACAAGAAAGCTATATGATTATGTAGATGACAATACTGTATTTTCATTTGATGATGTAAGCACTGTCAACTTTCCCATCAATATCATGAGAAACAAAAAGATGGTCGCTATAAATTCAGCGATTGAGATTGATCTGACCGGGCAGGTCTGTGCAGATTCTATCGGCACCATCCAGTACAGCGGAATAGGTGGACAGATGGATTTTATGAGAGGAGCTGCATTGAGCGAAGACGGAAAACCAATCATTGCCATTACCTCAAGAACAAAAAGAGGAGTCTCAAGAATTGTCCCATTCCTGAAACAGGGAGCAGGAGTGGTAACAACCAGAGGACATATTCACTGGGTCGTAACAGAATATGGAACCGCTTATCTGTATGGCAAAAACCTGCGGCAAAGAGCACAGGAATTAATCAGTATAGCACATCCGGACGACAGAGAAATGTTGGAAAGGGCAGCTTATGAAAGATTTAAACATTAAAAATTTCAAGATATCAGTCTGTAAGAATTAAACAGCTGATTATATAGGAGATAAAGTTTTTGGCAATCTTTTTGCTGAAAACTTTTGTTATATAAACATTACACATTTGAAGACGATTTATAATTCTATAAAAGATGAAGTTGTAAAACATCCAAAAGTTCAGGATTCGGTTTTAGGAAAGGTAAAAGTATGGAAGAGAAGTCATTATATCATCCTTTCAGAAATTATTAAAGAAGAGCTTGCCGTATCAGAAGAACTTAAGGATGACAAAAGGTTTGAATTGGGAAATACCATTTCGCACATTACTCTTCAGCGTTTTTTTTTAAATAACTACCAGGATAAAACACACAATGATCTTCGCTTTTTAAAAACACTCGACAAGATCTGTATTTTTTTGGGCTTTAAAGACCTGAATTCCTATATTCTTTATCTCAAAGAAAATGAGGTACAGGATAACGAAGCAGATGAAGATTTTTTTTCAAGTGAAATTGTTTATCAATACTGTGCTGCTGCTTTTGATATGTATGGGAAATTTCCTGAATTACAACTGGATACATTGAAAGACTTTGTATTTGAAAAATCCCCTTTTCTGGAAAGAATATCGACCTTCAGCAGTGAACTTTCTGAAAGAAAATTCGAACTTGTCACCAAAAACAACCGCTCTAATTTTGAGATCTTTGATGTAAACCTTGTTACAGACGAACCGGATAAAAAAATTCTGGAAACTCATGAATTCTGGAATCTGCTTTTTAAAGTTGGAGATACCGGGGAAGAGCACTTTGTGAATCAACTGAATACCCAGGTCTATTTCATCCGGAAAATTAATAATGTCTGGAAAATTTGGGATAATTACAATCCTGACGCAGGTGTATTAAATACTTAAAACAAAAGCCGTAATTAATTACGGCTTTCATTCTTTTGAAATAATTCTTTTTTCGACATCTTGTTTACAGTACAAATATAGAATAAATAATAAACAAAACGTAAACTTAAATATACTTAATTAAACTTTAGCTTATATTAAAAATAACGCAATCGATTACACATTAAGATTGTTTTTAATTGTTTACAGGAATTTTGTAATTTGCAATCCATTAAATAAAAGTAAAAATAGAAAATATGTCAACACTTACATTTGCCGAAAAAATCGCTCAGGCTGAGAATTTTTTGCCGATTAATGGTACAGATTACATTGAGTTTTATGTTGGAAACGCTAAACAGGCTGCTCACTATTACAAAACAGCTTTTGGTTTTCAGTCTGTAGCTTACGCAGGTCCTGAAACCGGAGTAAGAGACCGTGCATCTTATGTTCTTCAACAGGGGAAAATCAGATTGATTTTAACGACAGGTCTGAAATCTGAATCACCGGTCAGCGAGCATGTGAAAAAACACGGCGATGGAGTGAAAATTCTGGCACTCTGGGTAGATGATGCCTATTCAGCATTCGAAGATACCACAAAAAGAGGTGCTAAATCTTATTTAGAACCCGTTACATTGACAGACGAACATGGTGAAGTAAAAATGTCCGGAATCTATACGTATGGAGAAACCGTTCACATGTTTATAGAGAGAAAAAACTATACCGGAGCTTTCATGCCGGGATATCAAAAATGGGAAAGCGATTATAATCCCGAAGAAGCAGGTTTACTCTATGTGGACCACTGTGTAGGAAATGTAGGCTGGGACCGGATGATCCCAACTGTTGAATGGTACGAAAAAGTAATGGGCTTTGTCAATATTCTTTCATTTGATGACAAGCAGATCAATACAGAATATTCTGCCCTGATGTCTAAAGTGATGTCCAACGGAAACGGTTTTGCAAAATTCCCGATCAACGAACCGGCAGAAGGAAAGAAAAAATCTCAGGTAGAAGAATATCTTGATTTCTATGAAGGCGAAGGGGTACAGCACATCGCAGTGGCAACAAAAGACATCATTCATACCGTAACCCAATTGAAAAAACGCGGCGTAGAATTTCTTTCTGCTCCTCCGGAAGCCTATTATAATATGGTTCCTGAGAGAGTTGGCCACATTGATGAAGATCTGAAAAAGCTTCAGGATCTTGGAATTCTGATTGATCATGATGAAGAAGGCTACTTATTACAAATCTTCACAAAACCTGTAGAAGACCGCCCTACCCTTTTCTTTGAAATTATTGAGAGACACGGTGCACAAAGTTTTGGTGCAGGTAACTTCAAAGCACTTTTTGAAGCTTTGGAGAGAGAACAGGAAAAAAGAGGAAATCTTTAATTTTTTAAAACAAATATAAAGTTTTGTCAGGATGCAGATCTTGACAAAACTTTTTTATAAACACATACTTATGAGAAAATTATTCATCAGTACCTTTATTTTAGCAGGCCTTTTATTACAGGCACAGAGCTATGCAGCATTAGACGAAATACTTACCCGCCTCGAAGAAAGAAGAGGAATCAATCAGCATCTGGAAAATGTAAGTGTTGATCACAAAAAATTTGTTCTGATCAAAGATTTTGAAGACCATACGGAAAGGAATTTCATTATCATTAACGGTAAAGACATTACGTACGTGGAAATGTTTGATGACAAAGCAACCGGAAAAAGCACTTCCAATGTTTTTTCAGGAGATATTATCCGGAAAAAGAATATCATTTCGCTAAGAGCCGACAAACTCGAAAATAAGAAAATTCCAATTCCTGTCTCTAAAACGCTTCTTCTGACCAAACAGAAAGAAATCATCTATCTTATAGATATCAATTCAAGAGACCGCTGGATTGACGAGGAATCTTATGCTAAAAAACCAAAATAATTACAGGTAAAGACCAACTTTTAAATCAAAACTTCAAACTATCATATTATGAAATCATTTGTAGAATATAATTCAGATTCAGACTTTTCCATACACAACATCCCTTTCGGCGTTGCAGTATTTAATAAAGAATTCATCGCCTGCTGTACTAGAATCGGTGATCAGGTTATTGATCTTGCTCTGTTATATGACCTTTCTTATTTTGAAGAAATACAGGGATTAGACGAAAACGTTTTCGAAGCATATACTTTAAATGAATTCATCGAATTGGGAAAGCCTGTTACAAATGCGGTGCGTCTGAGAATTCAGGAACTTTTTCAGGAAGGTTCGATCTTATCTAAAGATGAAAAAACCATTGAAGATGCATTTTACGATCTGGATCAGGTAAAAATGATTATGCCGGTACACATTCCGAACTACACTGATTTTTACAGCAGTATCGAGCACGCAACCAATGTCGGAAAGATGTTCCGTGATCCTGCAAACGCCCTGTTACCTAACTGGAAACATTTACCGGTAGGTTATCATGGAAGAGCTTCATCGATTGTAGTGTCAGGAACAGACATCAACCGGCCTAAAGGCCAGATGAAGCCTGCAGATGCCGATCTACCTGTTTTCGGACCCTGCAAACAGCTTGATTTTGAACTCGAAATGGCATTTATCATTAACCAGAATACTGAAATGGGAGAAAGTGTTTCTACCCAAAATGCAGAAAATGCAATTTTTGGAATGGTTATTTTCAATGACTGGTCAGCGCGGGATATTCAATCATGGGAATATGTTCCGCTGGGACCGTTTCTTGCTAAAAATTTCGGTTCATCGGTATCTCCATGGGTGGTCACTTTAGAAGCTCTCGAACCATTCAGAACCGCTTCTCCCCAACAGGATCCTGAAGTGCTGGATTATTTAAAATTTGAAGGAGATAAAAACTATGACATCAGTTTACAGGTTTATATTCAGCCTGAAAACGGTGAAGAAAATCTTATTTCAGAGAGCAACTATAAACACATGTACTGGAATATGGCCCAGCAGCTGGCACATCACACTGTAAATGGCTGTAATCTTGAAGTCGGAGATCTGTATGCCAGTGGAACGATTTCCGGTAATGATCCGAAATCTTACGGTTCTATGCTGGAATTAACGTGGAGAGGCCAAAATCCTATTACTCTGAATAACGGACAGGAGAGAAAATTCATTGAAGACAACGATACGGTGACGATGAAAGCGTGGGCTGAAAAAGACGGTGTAAGAGTAGGTTTCGGAGAGGTTTCGGGTAAGATTATTCCGACTAAGTAAAATTGTGCCGGGATGTGACACATGAGTTACAGAGAGATTTATTTTGCTAGGTAAGAAGAAAACATTAGTTTGAAATCAGAAGATTTTTTAAGATACTGTGAGAGTAATTGTGAGGTCGTACTTTTAAAATCTGACATCTAATTGGACACATAAGTCACAGAGAGATTTATTTTGCTGGGTAAGAAGAAAACATTAGTTTGAAATCAGAAGATTTTTTTAAGATACTGTGTGAATAAAATATTAGAGTAGCTATAAGACCTTTTAAATCTGAGATCTAATTGGACACATAAGTCACAGAGAGATTTGTTTTGCTGTATAAGAAGAACATATTAGTTTGAAAATCAGAAGATTTTTTTAAGATACTGTGTGAATAAAATATTAGAGTAGCTTAAGACCTTTTAAATCTGAGATCTAATTTGACACATAAGTCACAGAGAGATTTGTTTTGCTGGGTAAGAAGAAAACATTAGTTTGAAATCAGAAGATTTTTTAAGAAAACACATAAATGATGAATACGGAAATAACCAAGAAGTATATTAATGAACTTACTTATAAAATTGTTGGAGCATGCATTGAAGTACATAAAATTGTTGGTCCCGGTCTTTATGAACAGGTCTATCATAAATGTTTAGAACGTGAATTTGATTTACTCGGTATTCAATACGTAAGTGAGCTACACATTCCTTTCGTTTATAAAGACATTCACATTGATTGTAAAGTAAAATGCGACTTTTTAATTGAAAACTTAATTGTTTTAGAGCTTAAATCTGTGTCAGAACTGCATCCGATCCACAAGGCACAGACAATGAATTATATGAATTTATTAAAAGTTCCAAAGTCAGTATTGATTAATTTTAATGTATATAATTTATATCATGAAGGAACAGAAACCTTTGTAAATAAATACTTTGAGAAATTAGCGTAAATGAAAAATTATTGCTCTTCAAACTAATGTGCTCTAAAAATATTTTCAAAGCATCATCCAAAAACTCATGTGACTCATGTGTCAAAAGAAAAAAAACAGTTAAATCTATTAATTTTCAAACTAATATGCTCTAAAAATATTTTCAAAGCATCATAAAAAAAACTCATGTGACTCATGTGTCAAAATAAAAAAAACAGTTAATCTATTAATTTTCAAACTAATGTGCTCTAAAAATATTTTCAAAGCATAATCTAAAAACTCATGTGACTTATGTGTCAAAAGGTGTCAAAAGGTGTCAAAAAAATAAAGAAAGCAAAAGAATAAATAATGAAAACACTCATCCCATCAGAAATATCTTCAGTCCAGCTCCAGACGATCATGCAGACTGCCGTTTCACCAAGACCGATTGCACTGGCTTCGACCGTTGACAAAAACGGGAACAATAATTTATCCCCGTTCAGTTTTTTTAATATGTTCAGTACTGTTCCTCCGATTTTGATTTTCTCGCCATCGAGAAGAGTTCGGGACAATACGACGAAACATACTTTAGAAAACGTTTTAGAAGTTCCTGAAGTGGTTATCGGAACCGTAAATTTTCCAATTGTTCAGCAGATTTCCCTTGCGTCAACAGAATATGAAAATGGGGTCAATGAATTTATCAAATCGGGACTGACAATGAGAGCTGCAGATTTGGTAAAACCTCAATTGATAGAAGAATGTCCTGTCAATTTTGAGTGCCAGGTTTTGGAAGTAAAACCTTTAGGCGATCAGGGCGGAGCAGGAAATCTGGTTATTTGTGAAGTTAAAAAAATTCATATCAGGGAAGAATACCTGAACGATGAAGGAAATCCTGACCAAAAAAAACTGGACATGGTTGCGCGTCTCGGCGGGAATTGGTACTCCAGAAACAATGGCAACAATCTGTTTGAAGTTCCCAAACCTCTGGTCACTAAAGGAATTGGATTTGATTTGCTGCCGGACGCTGTTAAATACAGTACAATTTTCACAGGAAATGACCTTGGTATGCTTGCCAACGTAGAGGTTTTACCTTCTGATAATTGTCATGAAGATGAGAATATACATCTCAGTGCTCAGCAATTATTACTGGAGAGTAAAATTGATGAAGCCTGGAAGCTTTTAGTAAAATAAAGAATAATGAGCCGCAGATGATTCTGCGGCTTTTATTTTTTTTAGAGAGTATTTTCCATTAAATAATCATCCATCACAAAACCATTTCCTATATCGAAAACACCCTCATCATAAACTTTGTACCCTTGGGATTCGTAAAAGCTTTTCGCAGGATTGTATTTATTAACATTTAAAATAATCCTGTTATCACCGGCATCTTTTACCCTCTGATTCAAAAATTCAAGGGTGTTTCTGCCCAACCCTTTTCCTTTGCTTTCAGGAACCAGATATATTCTGTGAAGTTTTGTCGTTTGGTTCTCATAATGGTTTTCATAACCTAAAAATCCGTCCCACAATTTGAGCTTTTCATCAAAAACAAGAAAATAGTGATAATGAGGATTATCAAAATGTTTCGAAATTTCAGCCTGAGAATACATCGTATTGAGCATATATTCCATTTGTTCTTTTGACAGAATATCTGCGTAAGCATTTTCCCAGGATCTTTTTGCTAAATCCTGAATTAAAGGAATGTCTCTCTCTGTTGCTTTTATTAATTGCATATCTATTAACGTATGAAAATATTTGCAACACCAAAAAATGAAAATCATAAGTCTCTAAAACTGATGCGTTGTCTTGAACATTCGAATATGTTTTAGATAACTAATTTGTTTCAGAAATTTTGATGTTAAATATTCTGATTAAAAAAAGTGAAAAGCATTTCACCTTTCACTTTAAATTATTTTTTTAATTCAATGGAAATCCCACCTCAATCTGCGAAGAAGGTTTCCTTTTCATTTTCTAAATTTTCGCCATTTCAGCTTTAATCTTTGCATAAAGTCCTTCTGAAGCAGTAACCAAAGGAAGCCTCACAAAATTTTTAATGATTCCTTTCTCTGTTAAGACTGCTTTTATTCCACAAGGGTTTCCTTCAGCAAAAATCAGGCGCGTAATATCAACCAGTTTATTATGGATTTCATAGGCTTCTTTTACTTTTCCGTCAAAAGCACACTGAACCATTGTTGAAAATTCTTTCGGATATCCCTGACCAATGACAGAAATCACTCCGTCACCACCGGCTAATGTCACAGGAAGTGTAAATTCATCATCTCCTGAAACCAGTGAAAATCCTTCAGGCTTTTTTCTTAAAATATCAAAGTACTGAAGAATATTGGGTGATGCTTCTTTAATTAAAAATAAATTAGGGAACTCGTTTGCCAGACGGAGTGTAGTTTCTGCCTCAACATTTTGTCCTGTTCTTGAGGGTACATTATAAATAATAATATTCTTGCCTGTAGAAGCCAAAGCTTTATAATGCTGATACAGACCTTCCTGATTAGGTTTATTGTAATAAGGCGATACTGATAAAACGGCTTCAAATTCAGATAAATCTGTATCTTCAATCTGCTTTTTTACTTCAAGAGTATTGTTTCCACCAATTCCCAAAACCAAAGGAAGGCGTTTATTATTCACTTTAATGATATGCTCCACGACCTGTTTCTTCTCATCTGAAGAGAGTGTAGCAGCTTCTGCTGTAGTTCCCAATACTACCAAATAGTTGGTTCCGTTTTCGATATTGTACTCAACAAGTTTTGTCAAACTTTCGAAATCTACGGATAAATCTTCATTAAAGGGTGTCACCAAAGCTACACCTACTCCTTTTAAAATGCTCATCTGTTCGAATTATTTCCTCCAAATTTAATAATTTCATACAAGAATTTGCAATATTTAATCCTGTTTTATTGTACATATAATTATATTTGCACATACTAAAGATATTATGCAGAATAAATTCTTACTGTTAGGAATTGCCTTATTTTCGTTAACAGCCTGTAAAACCACACCGCTGCAGGTTGCCGGCGTGCAGACACAGAAGAATATTTCTATTAATAAAGAGCTTAAAGCTGATGAAGATTTTGCTCAATTTATTGAACCTTATACGCTAAAACTCAACAAAGAGATGAATCAAAAAATCTCTTACACCAATGTTGATCTTACAAAAGAAGGCGATAACAGTAATCTGGGAAATCTTTTGGCCGATTACACTTTTGATGGTGCTGATGCCTGGGCAAAAGCAAACCTCCATAAAAGTATTGATGCTGCGTTGATTAATATTGGTGGAATACGCACCACCATCGGTAAAGGTGATATTCTTCTTAAAAATGTTTTTGAAGTGATGCCTTTTGAAAATGAGGTGATCATCGTAAAAATGACAGGCAAGGATCTGCAGGGATTATTTGATTACTATGCAAAAAATCAGAAGAACAATCCGGTTTCTCATTTATATATTGAAACAAATAACGGAATACTGTCTAAAACCCTGATCAATGGAAATGCAGTAAATCCTTCTCAGGAATACTACATTGCTACATCAGATTATCTCGCATTGGGCGGTGATAATATGAAGTTTTTCGCAAAAGGAGAATCAATTCCGACAGGAATCAAACTGAGAGATCTTTTTATTGATTACTTTAAAAAAAATCAGCAGATCAATCCTCAGGAAGAAATTCGTTTAAATTTTATCGGTAAGAAGTAATGGACAGAAAAAGCTTTCTAAAAACAATAACAGGCGGAACTTTGGCAATGACTTTAGCTCCTAACCTGATGATGGCGCACGGATCAGATTTCAATTCTTTGACCTCCCCCCATAAATTAACTATTCTACACACCAATGACCAGCACAGCAGAATTGAACCATTTGATGAAAGCTATACCAGAAATCCCAATCAGGGCGGATTTGCAAGGAGAGCCACGCTGATTCAAAAGATCAGAAGCGAAGAAAACAATCTTCTGCTTCTTGATTCCGGTGACATTTTTCAGGGAACTCCCTATTTTAATTTTTTCGGAGGCGAGCTGGAGTTTAAACTGATGTCGATGATGAAGTATGATGCATCCACAATGGGTAATCATGATTTTGACAACGGGCTTGACGGATTTTTAAAGGTTTTACCCAATGCAAAATTTCCTTTCATCTGTTCAAATTATGATTTTAAAAATACTGTTTTGGACGGGAAAACTTCTCCCTACAGAATTTTTGATAAAAACGGAATTAAAGTAGGAATTTTCGGTGTCGGAATTCAGCTTGACGGGTTGGTTGGTAAAAAGCAGTATGGAGAAACGGTTTGGTCAGATCCTGTTGATGTTGCTCAGCACTATTCTAATTTCCTTAAAAATGAAAAGAAATGCGACCTTGTTATCTGTCTATCCCATATCGGATATGACTATAAAGACGAGCCGGAAAAAATCAACGATAAAGTTTTAGCTTCAAAAACTGAAAATATTGACCTTATTCTAGGAGGTCATACGCACACTTTTTTGCCGGAACCTCAGAGTTTTAAAAACAGACAGGGAAAAACGGTTCTCGTGAATCAGGTAGGATGGGCAGGTCTTCTTTTGGGACGAATAGATTTCTTTTTTGATAAAAATAAAAATGTGCAGAAGATTTCCTGGAATAACCAGATTATTGACAGCAATATACCGGTATGATATGAAAAAACCGAATATCAACAAAACTCAGCGATTGCTTTATTTGTACCGATAGTTCGGGATGACCTTTAAAAAATGTAATTCTACCTATGAAAAAATTCTCTATAATTTCTCTTGCTATTCTGGCGGCTTTTCAATCTTTGAAAGCTCAGAATATTTCTTCAAAAAAATGGTCGGATCTTTTTTCTTACAATAATGTTTTGGCATTAAAAGAAGACAATGGAAAAATAATAGCTGCTACAGAAAACGGGATTTTTTATTATACCGTTTCTTCAGGAGAGATTTCAAAACTTTCCAAAGCCAACGGACTGCATGAAGTGAAAATTTCAGCTTTTGACTACAATCCGCAGACTAAGATTGGCCTGGTAGGATATCAGAACGGCTCTTTGGATGTCATTACTCCACAGGGAATTACGTATGTTGTCGACATTCCTATCGCAACAGGCTACAATGGAAGTAAAAAAATTAACCATATCTCAATTACCGGTGACAGAGCGGTCGTTTCTGTTGGTTATGGAGTTTCTATTTTTGATTTAAAAAAGAAAGAATTCGGTGATTCTGCTTTTTTTGTTACGGGCGGAGTATACCAGGCAAGTAATGAGGCTACCATCAAAGACAATAAGGTTTTTTCGGTAACGAATACCGGCTTAAAAACCCATGAACTCAATATTACCTTTCCGGTATTCACAACATGGGCTACAGAGCTGGCCGGAAATTTCACTGATATTGATTCTGAAAATGCAGTTGCTTTTTCATCAGCAACTACAACTTACATTTACAACAACGGGGTTTCTACACCGCTTTCTCAGACTTTTGGAAATGTGAGTGATGTTGTCGTGAATTCAGATAATATCATTATTACAGATGCAAGCAGAATTTACAGTTACAATACAAACGGAAATTTTACAGGATCAGTTACTGTCGGAGAAGTCTGCAATACCGCCACAAAAGTAGGCTCTAAAATATTCTGTGGAACCATCTTATCCGGAATAAAAAGTGAAGATAATATTTCTTACAAACCTGATGGTCCGTACAACAATACTTCTTATAAAATATCCCTGCTGAATAATCAGCTTTGGGTTTCTACGGGTGGCAGAGATGCTTATAATCAACCCGTGTTTAATGATCTTGGTTATTATCACTTTGATGGAAGTAAATGGAATTATCCGGATTATTTCCTCAATAATCCGATCAACTTTAATGTACTGGATGCAGTAGCGAATCCGTCTAATCCAAGCGAAGTTTTTTTTGCTAACTATTCATTCGCAAACGGTGAGAAAGGAATCTATAAAATGGAGAACAATGTTTTTAAGAAAGTTTATAAAAATAACGATTCTGAACCATCTTATAACAGACCGATAGGCATTACGTTTGATGAAAGCAATAATTTATTTGTGTCTGTCGGACTGATTCAGAATGCATCTGCGAACGCAGGATACTATTTCTATAACAGAACAGCAGATGACTTTACTTTGGTCCCTATTGTGGGAGCAATATCAACACAGAAACCTTTTACAAAAGAAGGATTGATTTATATCCCCTGCCCGTATTTTGAACCGGGAGGTCTGATTATCAAAGATTACGGCAGTAATCCGGCATCTACTACAGCACCTTTCAAAATTATCCGTAAGGAAAACAATCTGCCGGCTAACGGTACCGTATCGGCAGCCATCGACAAAAATAATGATGTGTGGATCGGAACAAGAATCGGGTTACGAATTCTTCCAAACCCCAAATCAGCAATTACCGAAAACAACCCTCAGACAACTGCTATTGTTATTGAACAGAACGGATTGGCAGAAGAGCTGTTCCGTGACAGCTCGATCCTTCAGATTGAAGTTGACGGCGGAAACCAGAAATGGGTTTCTGTAGAAGGTGGCGGGGTTTATTATTTATCGGCATCAGGTGAGCAGGTCATTAAAAGATTTACAAAAGAAAATTCTCCCCTTCCGACAAACAGTGTGACAGATATCAAAGTCGACAGGAATAACGGAAAAGTTTACTTTGTTACACTTGACGGGATCATGGTCTATCAGGGAGATGTTGCAGATGTCAATTCAAACTTCGGAAATGTTCTGGTATATCCAAATCCTGTAGTGTATGCCCAGTTTAAAGGCAATGTTACCATTAAAGGACTGGCTGAAAAAACAAACATCAGAATCACGGATGCAGCAGGAAATATCGTACATTCTGCTATCGCAAGATCCGGATATTATGAATGGGATCTTAATAATCAAAAAGGAAAAAGAGTGGCATCGGGAATTTATTTTGTCTTGATGACTAACGAAGATGCCAGTGATAAAGCAACTGCAAAAATAGCTGTTGTCAATTAATGAATTCTCAAAACGGTTTCTTACTTTCGTTTATCAAATATGGTGAAAATGATGCTATTCTGCATTGTTTTACCGAAGAGGAAGGCTTTCAGACTTATTTTCTTAAAGGTATTTATACCAAAAAGAATAAGAAGAAAGCTTTTCTTTTGCCATTAAATAAATTAAATCTATCCATCCGTGTGGGCAGAACGGGAAGCATGCAGACGATATCGGGTTTTGAAATGTTTAATCTAAACGACATTTACACAGATATTAAGGCAAATACCGTTGTATTTTTCATTTCTGATTTTCTGAATCAGATTCTGAAAAATGAAAATAAAAATCTTACTGTATTTTATCTGATCGACGAATTCATTGATCAGTTAAATAACAGGAATTATCAGTCACATCTTATTTTCTTAATAAAAATTTTAAAAATCCAGGGAGTTGCCCCACTTTTAGGTGATGGAAATTTTCTTGATCCCGAAACCGGCACTTTTACTCCTTTTTCTACGCACCTGATTTTTGATGTAGAAATTTCCCTGTTTTGGAAAACGGTTATTTCATCTCCCCATCCTTATGAAATAAAAATACCATCTGTAAAAAGAAAAAAATTTTTAGACAGTATTCTGGTTTATTATCACTATCACATTTCGGATTTCAGAACTCCGAATTCATTAGAGATCATTCAGCAGATTTTTGAATAATTAGTAAGAATCTGCACCTTTCGGCATTTCAGTTTCTGATTTTGCTATTTTCTTTTTAGTAAATCTCGGCTGAAGAATTTTAGCGATAAGACCGGTCCATCCTGTCTGGTGTGAGGCTCCTACCCCACGACCGTTATCACCATGAAAATATTCATAGAACAGAATATAATCCTTAAAATCAGGATCTGACTGAAATCTTGGATACTGACCATTAAAAGGCCGGTTACCGTCTTCATCTTTTAAAAACAACTGTGTCAGTCTTTTGCTTAAAGCATCTGCAATCTGATCTAAATTGGAATACTGTCCACTTCCGGTAGGATATTCGACCAGGAAATCAGGGCTGTAATAAAAGAAAAACCTCTGCAGGCTTTCGATAATTAAAAAATTAATGGGAAACCAGACCGGACCTCTCCAGTTGCTGTTGCCTCCAAAAAGTGCGCTGTCGCTTTCTGCAGGAGTATATCTGACACAATAATCTGTTCCGTTTAAATTCAGATGGTAGGGGTTCTTTTCATACTCTTTTGATAAGGCACGAACGCCGTAATCACTTAAAAACTCCTCCGTATTAAGCATTCTGTGAAGTAATCTTTTTAAACGGTGACCACGGAGCAGTGAGAGTAAATGTTTAGAGTCCTCCCCTTTTACTTCCCAATGAGAAACCAAAGCAGCGAGTTCAGGTTTGTTTTCAAGAATCCATTTCATTCTTCTTTTGAAATTGGGCAGTTTTTCAATCATTTCGTCATCAATTACCTCAACGGCAAACATCGGAATCAGTCCTACGATGCTCCTCAGTTTCAGAAACATATTATTACCATCCCCCGAAGAAATAGCATCATAGAAGAATTCGTCTTCTTCATCCCAGAGACTGATATGACCGTCTCCCATATTGTCAAGTGCATGGGCAATATAAAGAAAATGTTCAAAAAACTTGGTTGCCATCTCTTCATATATTCTGTTGTACTGAGCCAGCTCTAAGGCAATTCTCATCATGTTGAGCGCAAACATCGCCATCCAGCTGGTTCCGTCTGACTGTTCCAGCTGTTCACCGTTGGGAAGTGTAGTGCTGCGGTCAAAAACTCCGATGTTGTCAAGCCCTAAAAAACCGCCTTCAAAAATATTGTTCCCGTTGTTGTCCTTTTTATTGACCCACCAGGTAAAATTCATTAAAAGTTTTTGAAAAGCGCTTTCCAGAAATTCCAGATCAGGTTTGCCCTGCAGGTATTCATCGATTTTAAATACCCTGAAAACTGCCCAGGCATGAACGGGAGGATTCACATCACTGAAGTTCCATTCATAGGCAGGAAGCTGCCCGTTTGGATGCATATACCATTCAAAAAGAAAAAGTTTCAGCTGCTCTTTAGCAAATCCGGGATCGATCAGTGAAAAACTGATGGTATGGAAAGCCAGGTCCCATGTGGCATACCAGGGATATTCCCATTTATCCGGCATAGAAATAATATGCTCATTATTAAGCTGTTTCCAATTATAGTTTCTTATTTTTTCCCTTGACTTGGCCGGCTTGGGTTCAGAAGGATCACCTTTCAGCCATTTTTCAACATTGTAATGATAAAACATTTTATTCCAGAGCATTCCTGCAAAAGCCTGCCTCTGAATCATTCTTTCCTCATCTGTTTCTATTCCGTCCTGAATTTCAGTATAGAACTCGTCTGCCTCTGTTTTCCGTGAATCAAATATCCTGTCAAAATCTTCAAAGGGGTTCTCTAAATCAAGATCTGACAACCGGAATTCAAAGGTCTTTATTTCATTTGCTTTAAAAACTTCATCAATTACAAAAGATGCCTTTGTTCCTGTATGCTGTGGATTGACGGATGATGAGTTTCCGTTGATGATAAAATCATTGATCCCGTCCTTACTGTACTTTGAATTATTCTCAGACTGATAAAGCCTCTCATTATTGGTTTCATTTTCACAGAACAAGGTCTTCAGAGACTGTTTTGCATACAAATTTTCGATTTCTATATCTCTGTGGGCGATCTTAATCGATGTCGCTTCTTCTGAAGTGAGTTGAGGCTTATACTCATCATATCCCCAATCCCATGTATTCCGGAACCATAGGGTCGGCAGCAGGATAAGCTCTGCCTGCTTTTCGGATTTATTTATGACGGTCAGTTTTACCAGAATATCATTTTGGCTTTCCTTTGCATATTCTATAAAGATATCAAAGTATTCATTCCTGTCAAAAATGCCGGTGTCAATAAGTTCATATTCAGTTTCCTCCCTGCCCCTTTTGGCATTTTGCTGTAACAGATCCTCATAAGGAAAAGCATTTTGAGGATATTTGTACAACATTTTCATGTAAGAATGGGTAGGTGTGGAGTCGAGATAATAGAAGTATTCTTTTACATCTTCACCATGGTTTCCCTGTCCGTTTGAAAGACCGAAGAAACGCTCTTTCACCATTTTATCTTTTTTATTCCAGAATCCGACGGAAAAGACAAGCTTCTGGAGATCATCACAAATTCCGCAGATCCCCTCTTCACCCCATCGATACGTTTTTGCTTCTGCAGTATCGTGACCGGTGTAATTCCATGCATCACCATCAGCACTGTAATCTTCACGAACCAGGCCCCATTCACGATTACTTACGTAGGGTCCCCATTTTTTCCAGGAAACGTCTTCTAATCTCTCTTTTTCGGAATTCATTACTGACTGGTTTTGAAATAAAAAATAAAATTGTTCTTTGGCTGACTGCGCCCCGGATTGAACGGCATGTATGAGCTCCTTTTGTAAGATACGGCAGATGAAAAGGCACAAAAAAGCGAGTAGTGAAAGCCGGAAATGTGCGCCAAAAACTATCCTCCTGTTGAAAAACTTTCCAGACTGGTCATACCGCCATCAACAAAGATACTTGCCCCGGAAATATAATCAGCTAAATCACTTGCCAAAAAAGCCGCTAAATTTCCGATATCCTTTGGCTGTCCTATTCTGTTATACGGAATGAGGTCAAGCAGGGAATTTAAAGCATCTTTTGTTCCCCATGCTTCTTTATTAATAGGCGTCTGGATCGCTCCCGGACCGATTGAGTTGACACGGATTTTATCTGCACCGTATTCCTGCGCCAGGGTCTGCATCAGCATTTTGATCGCTCCTTTACTTGCTGCATAATTGGCATGCCCTGCCCAGGGGATGATTTCGTGAACCGAACTGATATGAATGATCTTTCCACATGCAACAGAACGGGAAGTGTCAATTCCGCGTCTCAGAAATTCTTTGATTGCTTCCCTTGAGCAAAGAAACTGTCCGGTCAGATTCACCCCCATTACGGTATTCCAGTCATCAAGGGTCATATCTATGAATTTTGCATCTTTCTGAATCCCTGCATTATTGACAAGAATATCAACGGTTCCAAATTCTGCCACAACGTCTTTAAACATTTTAATTACCTCATCTTCTCTGGACACATCACACTGATACGTGATTCCTTTTCCGCCTGCATCAGTGATCTCCTTTAAAACTTCCTGAGCGCTTTGATGAGATTTCTCTGAAGAATGGTTAACAACTACTGTTGCACCTGCTTCTGCTAGTGATTTTGCGATTCCTGTTCCGATTCCGCTGGAGGCGCCGGTGATAACAGCGACCTGATTTCTTAATGATACTTCCATGCTTAATAATTTCAATAGTGTATACAACCAATTGAAAGTATCACGCCAAACTGACCATTTCGTTTTAAAATTATTCTAAAGCTTTTTCATCATCACAAACTGGGATCCGCTCCTTCCTTCAATTATCTTCCCGTCATAAATATAGCCGGTTTTAAGATAAAGCTGAAAGGCTGAATGGTTGTTTTGATTGACGGCTAAAACGATTTCGTCACATTCCGGAAACTGTTCTCTTACAAATGAATCGATCTTCAACATACTTTCTTTTCCTATTCCCTTACCCTGGAATTCAGGATTTACAGAAAGTGATCTCAGCAAAACACCTGCACTGTTTTCAGTCATTTCAAATTTATCATTTCCGAAATCCAGAACAAAAAAGCCAACTCTCCGTTCATTCAGAAAGACCGTTACAGGAAATGCCCTGCCATCATTCCTTTCTTTAATTCTCTTCAATGCATTTTCAGCGGAAGAAGTAAACATCGACTGATTTTCATCCAGAGTATAACTAACTTCTGATAAATCGTCGGGATGATAAAATTGAAGTGAAACCATGATTAATGATGATAAGTATCTTCGTACATAACCCCTGCGCGTATTTCGACCGCCAGTTTATTTTCTTCAGGAACAATCGGGCAATTGTAATCGTACGCATTGTACGCACAGAAAGGCTGGTAAGACTGATTAAAATCTAAAACAATCGTATTTCCAGCCGGAATTTTCAGATCCATATATTTTCCGCCTCCGTAGGTTTCTTTACTGTTGGTTTCATCCCGAAAGGGCAGAAAAAGATGATCTCTGTACTTCTCCAGTTTCATTAGATCGAGACTTTGATAAATCGTCAGGGTATACGATTTCCCATCAAGATCAAATGTCGCTCTGCCATATTCCTGATACGATTTTGTCTTTCCTGAAGAGGTGGGTAAGTCAAATGGCTGTGGATTTTCAGTTTTAATAAATTTTGCAGTGACCCGATATTTCAGATCAACAGGAAAGAATGGATGCTGCCTGAATTTTGTAAAATTTTCATCTCTTAAAGGCGTTTCTCTCCTGTCAAGATATTCTTTGTTTAAATTTTTTTGAAATTTTCTGATTTCTTTCACCGCCGCAGATTTCTGTAGACTGGCCTGAGAAAATAAAAAATACGGCACTATAATAAGTGAAAACAGGATGAACTTTTTCATTGAATTATTCTGAAATTTTAATTCTGTAGATATCTGATGTATTTCTCTTGATTGATTTTACGAAAAAACCTCCTTCTTCAGGAATAACTTCTTTAAAATCAAAACTTGTACAGTCTTTCGGAAGGCCGGAAAAAACTAAAGTAAACCAAAAATCTTTCATAAAAGGCACGGTCGTCCAATCCGGATAAATGGTAATATTTTCTGCATGAATCAGTTTACTTCTATGGTTGGAAGCGGAATCTATAAGATAAGTGGTATTCCAGATTCTGATCAGATTTCCTAAAAACGGTGATGCCGGAAAACAGCAGTGTACAATCACCTGCTTCTCTTCATCTATCTTAGTCTTAAGAGATTCCAGCAATTCTTTTGCAATGATAGGTTTTATAATGACTTCTTCCATTTTTTTATGGGCAATAGGTGATTAGTAATGGGTAATGGGTAATTTTTTCAGCGTTTTCAAAATTACTTATTGCCCATTACTCATTACTTATATTCTTATGTTTGAGTTCTAACTTTTCAGGTGATGAGTAATCTTTCAGCATTTTCAAAATTACTCATTACCCATTACTTAGATTTTTATGTTTGAGCTCTAATCTTTTCAGGTAATGAGTAATCTTTTCAGCATTTTCAAAATTACTCATTACCCATTACTCATTACTTATATTTTTATGTTTGAGCTCTAATCTTTTAATGTGATGAGTAATCTTTTCAGCATTTTTAAAATTACTCATTACCCATTACTCATTACTCATATTCTTATGTTTGAGTTCTAACTTTTCAGGTGATGAGTAATCTTTTCAGCGTTTTCAAAATTACTCATTACCCATTACTCATTACTTATATTTTTGCTCATTACTTATATTCTAATGTTTGAGTTCTAATTTTTCTTTGCTGTAGGCTCTTACCCTTTCGGTGAGATCACGGTTATCTGCCAGTTTCTGTCCGTAGGAAGGAATCATTTCCAGCAGTTTTTCTTTCCATTCGCCATTCAGTTTCTCCGGAAAGCATTTTTCCAGAACATTAACCATTGCAAAGACGGCCGTAGAAGCTCCCGGTGATGCACCAAGCAGTGAAGCAATCGTTCCCTGTTGATTGACAACGACCTCTGTTCCGAATTCCAGTTTTCCTCCCTGCTTCCCGTCTTTTTTAATGATCTGCACTCTTTGTCCGGCAACTTTCAGTTCCCAGTCTTCTTCTTTGGCATCTTTGACAAATTCTCTTAAATGCTGAATTCTCTGGGCTTTGGTCATGGCGACCTGCTGCACTAGATATTTGGTCAGTGGAATATTATGCCACCAGGCGCCAAAAAGTGACTTAATATTTTTTGTATTGACACTTGCAGGCAGATCCAGGTAATTTCCCTCTTTCAGAAATTTTGTTGAAAAACCTGCAAAAGGGCCAAACAATAATGCTTTTTTGCCGTCAATAATCCTCAAATCCAAATGGGGAACAGACATAGGAGGTGCGTCGACCGTTGCCTGGGTATATACTTTTGCCTGATGCTGCGCTACGAGTTCAGGATTGTGCGTGACCAGCCATTCTCCCGAAACAGGGAAACCTCCGTATCCCTCACTTTCTCTGATGTGTGAACTTTCCAACAACGGCAGAGCATAGCCACCGGCTCCAATGAAAACAAAATCAGCAACAACTTCCTGTTTATGACTGTGGATCCTGTCTTTTATGTTCATTTTCCATTTTCCGTCATCTCTGGAGTCAATATCTTTCACCTCATGATACAGAAAAACTTCAACATTGGAATCTTCAAGAAGATGTCTGCCCATTTTTCTGGTTAAATTTCCAAAATTAACATCGGTTCCCAGATCCATTTTTGTTGCGGCCAAAACCTCTGCATTGTTCCTTTTGCTCATGACCAAAGGAATCCATGATCTCAGTTGGTCATGATCTTTAGAAAATTGCATTGCTGAAAACAACGGAGAGTCCTTCATAGCGTCGTGACGCTTTTTAAGATATTCTGCGTCTTTTTCACCAAATACCAAACTCATGTGTGCACAGGAGTTAATAAAATCTGTAGGATTACTGATGTATTTTTTATCGATGAGGTAAGACCAAAACTGCTTTGAGATTTCAAATTGCTCTGCAATGCTCTCAGCTTTGGAGATATTCACTGTTCCGTCTTCGTTTTCGGGGGTATAGTTAAGTTCACAAAATGCCGAATGACCGGTTCCTGCATTATTCCATGCCGCTGTACTTTCTTTGGCAAACCTTCCGAGCCTCTCGAAAATGGCTATATTCAGATCCGGATCAAATTCGTGAAGTAAAGTTGCCAGTGTGGCGCTCATAATTCCTCCGCCTATTAAAACAACATCGTATTTTGGTTTGGGTGTTCTGCTTAAAAATGTATTGGGCATACCGTTAAATTTAATACGAATTTCGTGAAAAGTTTTTTATTAAATGGGTGTTTAATGATTTTTAACACGGAAGATTTTTCATTTAAATTTTTAAAATTTCTTCTACCGTTGCTTTAATACTTAAATATTTTTTTGAGTTTTCACAGCAATAGTGAGACAGACATTCTCCAATTTCTTATTTGTTTTAAGATAAACCCGACAACTTGATTTAGTAATGTAACTAACCGAAGTCAAAAAGATGCATATAAAAAACACCGGCAGTTAAATACCGGTGTTCTGATTATTTATTGACAAACCTTTAATTAAGCTTTGCAGTCAGTTTTCTGAATTGTTTTTCTGCATTTTTACCTTCATACAAAATAGCATAAATCGTATCAATAATTGGCAGCTCAAGATTTTTCTGTCTTGCTGTCTTATAAATTGAGTCTGCAGCATAGTACCCTTCCGCAACCATGTTCATCGACTGAATTGCAGATTTTACAGTATAGCCTTTTCCGATCAGGTTTCCTAAGTTTCTGTTTCTTGAAAACAGAGAATATGCAGTAACTAATAAATCTCCCAAATAGGCACTTTCGTTCACATCTCTCGGCGCTTCATAGATCGCTTCCAGGAATGTTTCCATCTCACGGATGGCATTGGACACAAAAACGGCCGTAAAGTTATCCCCATAACCAAGTCCGCTTGCAATACCGGCTCCGATGGCAAAAATGTTTTTCAGAATGGCGCTGTACTCGTTCCCTAAAATATCTTTGCTGGAATTGACTTTTATAAAATCCGAATTGAAGATTCCAACCAGTTTATCAGAAGTTTCATCTTCCACCGTTGCTACAGTAAGATAAGACAGTCTTTCCATTGCAACTTCTTCCGCATGACAGGGACCTGCAATTACTGCCTGATTCCTGAACCCTATCTGAAACTCTTCTTTCAGATAATGCGCTACTACATCGTTGACTTTGGGAATGATCCCTTTGATCGCTGAAACGAAAATTTTGTCTTTGTATTCACAGGTCATCTTTTCCATTGTATCTGAAAGATAAATCGAAGGAGTTGCCAGAACCACTACATCACATGCAGAAACCAGTTCATTGATATCAGTGGTTAACTTTAAATTTTTAAGATTAAAATTAACGGCGGTAAGATAGGTGGGATTATGACCCCGAAGCTCTATGGCTCCCTTTACAAATTCACTTCTAACGCACCAGTGTACGGTTTTACAGTTTTCAACAAGCATTTTCACAATCGCCGTAGCAAAACTTCCACTTCCTACTACTCCTACGGAAATGTCTTTTTTAGTTTTTTTTTTGTTTGCTGATTCTGAAATTGTTTTCTTTTTCGCCATAATTACAGTGTGAACTGCAAATATATTAAAACAAAGAAACAACAGGACTTTATAAATCTGATAAACCTCATTTTTTGATAAATTTAACATTGCCATACAATTAATCATCTCAAAATCCGTTAGATAAAGATAATTTTAATTTGGTCTGATGATTTATTTCTCATCGCTCTGACTGCCGGTATAATGTTTTATCATGTCCCTTTTGAAATGCAGAAGCTATTTAATTGTTTTGGACCTTCGATTTTATTTAGCACTGAACTCAACATTTCTGATGATGACAGATTATGGATAATGAAACGATTTTTGAATTAAAATGAATTACAGACACTCGTACAAACAATTTTTAATTAAATTTGCACCCTTAAATCGGTTTTTAAATTCTAAGAAAGAGAAAATGAAGAAATTTTTAAGAAGCAGAAAAAAAGTAAACATCCTTATCGCAGGACTTTTACTCATCGTTTTTGCACAAAGTATTTTTATCGCTGCCTTATTTTCCAAGAGAGATGATAAAAATTACGAAGTCAATCTGGTAAAAATAAACACCGAAAAAGACAGTGTTGATTACCTTAAAATAAAGACAGACCTTAATCTGGTTGATCAAACGGTAGGACAGCTGAATACGTTTTTAAAATCCAAAGACATTAAAAATGAAAAACTGATGGTGCTTGATAACGACAGTATTTCAAACTCTATTTATCTGGCAAAACAATCCAACCGGTACAGCCAGTATCTGATGGATCTGCAGAAAAAACTGATGCAGGTTCCTTTGGGAATGCCGACGGAAGGATATATTTCATCCAATTTCGGAATCAGAAAAAACCCAATTCCGTTTAAAACAGTATTTGCATCTGTAAAACCAACCCCAGAATCGAAACCGGCTCTCGCTGCTACAGCGCCAAAGACTGAAGTAAAAGCTGAGCCTTATGAGAAAATCATTGAAGTTACAGACAGTTATGGAAATAAACGGGAAGTAAAGGTTATGGTGACACCAAAAGCAAAAACAGAAACTGTGGCCTCTTCGGCACAAACAACTTCTCCAACAAAATCTGCTGCAGCTGCAAAAACACCTGTTGAAAGCAATAATCCACCTGCAGAAGCTGATCAGATGCAGTTTCACAAAGGACTGGATATTGCTGTTGCATTCGGTTCTGACGTCATTGCTACAGCAGCAGGAACCGTCATATTTTCCGGACAGAAAGGAGGTTATGGAAATTGCGTTATTGTTTCCCACGGAAATGGTCTGGCCACCCTGTATGGACATTTATCCCAATTGGTTGCCAAAACAAATGATAAGGTAAAAGTAGGACAGGTGATTGCAAAGTCAGGAAATTCGGGACGTTCTACAGGTCCTCACCTGCATTACGAAGTTCACAAAAACAATACACCGGTTAACCCTAAACTGTTTATGAATCTGTAAATATTTGATATAATAAAAGTAATGGCGGCACCTTTGGTGCCGCCATTACTTTTCAAGTTATTAAAATTTACTTTTTACCAGACCGTCTCCTATTCTTCAGGAAAACTCCCTTTACAGGATTTACAGAAAGTAAATTAATACGCTGCTGTAAAACGTTCTCTAATGTGATTATTCTGTTCTAACTCATCCACCAGGACTACAGCAACATCTTCAACTGAAAGAACACTTCTCCCGTTTTCGTCAAATACCGGCGACTCCAAAGCGGTTCTGTAGTTTCCTGTTCTTATCCCGGCAGTACCCTGATGCATCTCGATGGCAGGGCTGAAAAAGGTCCAGTCCAGTGTTTCATTTTTTTTGATTTCATTTAAATAATCTCTGGCAGCAGTTGCTCCCGGTTTAATATCAGCAGGAAAATCAGGACCGTCTACCAGCTGTTTTCCATCGATAAATAAACTTCCGGCTCCTCCGACAGTAATCAGTCTTTTCACTCCTGATTTCTCTACCGCTTTTTCAATGTTTTTACTTCCATTCAGAAAGTCGTTGTAAAGATCCGGATTCGTCCATCCTGCATTGAATGTGTTAATGACTGCATCATTTCCTTTTAAGGCTTCAGCCAGACCGTCAACATCGTTAACATCAACACTTTTTGCTATTACATGCTCACTCTCCTCTACTTTAGAAGCATCTCTGACGATCGCATTGACCGCATATCCTCTGTTTTTCAATTCATTGACTACCTTGGTTCCCACAAATCCTGTGGCTCCGATTACGGCTACTTTTCTGTTCATAATTGTTTATTTGTTTTAAAAAAATTCACGAACCTTTCGTCCTCATTTTTATGTTAGTATTTCAGCATAATTGTAACAATTTTTATTACAATTACTGTTAAATTTTTTTATCCGAACTGATTTGTAAATTCCTGCAGGGATTTATCTCCTAAAAAACTTTTTACTACTTTTTCCGTCTCATCGAAAAGTAACGAAAGATGATCATTAATATTTTTCCCTACCGGACATGCAGGATTCGGTTTTTGATTTTTCTTTCCTAGTATTTCTTTATTTTTTACCGCTGCATAAATTTCTGAGATCCTAATGTTTTGAGCTTCTTTTGAAAGTCTGCTACCTCCTTCTTTTCCCAGACGGCTTGTAATCAGTCCTGCTTCACGTAATTCACTCAACTCCTTCCGTACAATAACAGGATTTACATTGATACTTCCGGCAATCCAGTCAGAAGTTAACCACTCCTGATCCTGAGGAACCTTTGCCAGTAAAGTCATAATATGTATTGCCGTAGCGAATCTTGTATTGCTCATAATAATTACACGTCAAAGTTAACAAAAAATTTAATTGTAACAAAATTAATTACAATTAAATTTATTAACTGTAATTAATTTCACACGATGTTATCTTGTTTCAATCTCAACAATCTTTTTCCCTATATCCCCCAAATAGTAATAGATGATGGGCTCATAAATTTTGTACCCTTCGTCAACGTTGGTGAAAATCACTAATCCCTGTCCGGCTTCCGGTAAAACAATAGCGATTGTATTGACACCTTTGTCAGTACCGCCGTGAGAAAGGGCAATTCTGCCATTTCCAAGGTCATAAATTTCAAAACCGAGACCGAAATATTTATGCTCCTTAGTCTTTACCTGTCTCGTTTTCATTTCTTCAAAAACCGTTTTGGAAAGTAAATCGTTATTCATCACAGCAACCAAAAACTTACCATAATCCTCCACGGAAGTCGTTAAATCATCAGCAGCACTTGCGGTTTTATTTTTTACAATATCGTAAGCTTTTCCTGCTTTATCATAGCCCGTTACGATTCTGTCGGCCTGCTTTTTCTCATTCCAGACATAACCCGTATCATCCATATTCAAAGGGTTGAAAATCATTTCTTTAGCCAAGACTTCAAGACTTTTATTGAATTTTTTCTCAATCGCCTTTCTTAAATACTCAAAACCTTCACCCGAATATTGATATCGGGTTCCCGGATCAAAATCAAAGCTTAATTTTTTATCCGTTTTTTGCCATCTCCAATTTGGGAAACCTGCCTGATGGCTTAAAATCATTCTTGTTGTTAATTTTGTATGTCTCGGATCATTGGCAATATCCGGATCAATCCAATATTTATCCAGCGGTTCGTCAAGATTCCATTTTCCTAAACTTACCAAACGCAGAACAGTCATTGCGGTCACCGGTTTTGTTAGTGATGCCACGTTAAAAAGTGAATTGTAAGGCAGTGATGTTTTATTATTTAATTTTCCGTAAACTTTTATTTCAGTCAGTTTTCCATCTTTAATCACCCCTAAACCTAAGGCCGGAATATTATTGTCATTTACCAATTTATCTATATCATCTGTGATCCTTGTTTTACCCGGTTCACCATGGTTATAACTAAGGACATCACTCATTAACCAATTTCCGTTTTTTTTGGTCCAGACTGAAGTGAATTTTGCCTGACCGCCCAACGCATCTTCCTTATTTTTTGCACGAATATAAAACTGATGCTCTCCCATCTGTATTGCGCCATATAAAACACCATTATTATACAACGGAAAAACCTCAAGACTGCTTTCAATTACTTTACGAATCGGCTTTTGATCTTGATTTCCGCAAATGTTCTGCTTTGTTCTCTCCATGAACAGCTTTTTGTCCTGAAAGCCGCCGTTGTCATGATAGAATTTGAGATCTTCATCCATGGTCGCTTCGAGATAAGCGACATCACAATTATTAAAGCCTCGCTCAAAGAAAAGACTGTCCTGTTTTTTTAACTCTAAAAATAAGGGTGATTTTTTATCGATCTGAGCCTGTACTTTTCCAATGAAAAAGAAAAGAATAAAAATACTGATGCCGAGTTTTTTTGTCATTGAATTATTTTTGACAAAGATTCAGAATAATTGAATTTTATTTCAAAAAAACAACCTGACAAATACCCTACAATTATACACCAGATCTAAATCATACTGAAATTCAACCAACACCTGGAGAGAAATGATCTGCTTTATGATTTGATTTCTCTTTGGTAAAAAGCATTATCAGTAATGGCGGTAAAAAATTAGCAATCGGAAACCACGCAAAAGGCAGGAGGAAAGATTGATCATCTTGATTAAATTAGAATTAAAAACCTCATTGTTTTCTGCACTTACATTTGGTTTTTCAATTTTAATATCTTCCGTTGAAATTTCTTCCGGTAATAATTCTGTCTCAGAAACATTAAGACTCAGCGCAAGGGCTTTTAAGGTATATCCTTTCGGCAGTGTTCCGGCTTCGATCGTTGAATGGTCCGCACAGAGATACCAGACTTCTGAGCCAACTCCTCCTTAGTCAGATTTTTTTCTTCCCTGATCTTTTTTAATTCCGGCATTGATATGATTAAACGGAAACAAATTTACAGTTTCAAAATCACAAAATCAATTTATCCAAATCCAAAAGCAGATAATTAATTGTCTGATTAATCGTTCTTGTTGCCGACTGCATCTGATTGAGCATTGCTGCGCGGTTCTGCAGATCACCTGCACGGTAATATCCGCCATCACTGAAGATAACCGACCGGTCTGCATCATCCTGCTTATCATCAAACTGGTAATGCAGCCATCTCTGTTTCATACTTTTGACGATCGAATGTTCCTGCCTGTTTGAAAACTTTTTCTCCGTATACATATACCAGATGAACGGCGGGAAATTGGGAGACTCTAATTTTTCATTCCAGACATCCCTCAAAAGATTTCTCTGATGAATAAATTCAACTTTTTTTCCTTTAGGATTAAGAGTTGCCAAACCAAAACCCGCTCCCAAACCACCTCCGGCAATATCAATGGCACTGCTCCAGCTGTCATTTTTCACAATTCCTCCTGCAATAGAAGCCGCGGCTCCGGCGGCTATAGAGTATAGAATAAGCCGGTTGTTCCTGGACTCATTGAGATTGTCAACATAGCTCCCAATTTGAGCGACGCGTTCGCCTTCACAGTCAAATTCGGCAGCAACGGCATCGAGTTCGGTCAGTGCAATGGTAATTTTGCTGTTGATTTTCATTTTGAGCTGGAGAACTTTTACCTGCGAACTCAGTGACGAATCCTTTTTAAGCTCCATGATTTCGTTGACCTCATCCAGATTATCCAGAGCATTCAGTACCAGGATACTCTGTTCAGAAAAAACATTCCTGAGTTTCTGATTGGCCAATAGGATAGAATCTGAATTATACGACGGTAATTTCTTATTGTAATTATACTGAAAAGGCGCTTTGCAGTAGCTGTCTCTCAGGGTAAGGATATTCTGCCTGATCATCTGATTCTTTTTAGAAACACATGAGGTCAGCAGGCAGGAAAATATGATAAAAAAGAAAAGCTTCTTCATTCTGATCAGTCTTTGAAATACTCATTTCGAAAATAAAAAAAATTACCCGGAAACAGGTAATTTTAGCTTAAATATATTTAAATGAAATTATTTTATATCTAACAATTCAACCTGAAAAACAAGTGTGCTGTTAGGCCCTATCTCTTTGCTGATCTGCTGATCTCCGTATGCCAGATGCGGAGGAATGATCAATCTCCACTTGCTTCCTACAGGCATCAGCTGTAATGCTTCTGTCCATCCTTTGATTACTTTATTTAAAGGAAATGAAGCAGGAGTTCCTCTTTTTACAGAACTGTCAAAAACTTTCCCTCCGATGGTCGTTCCATGATAGTGACATTTTACCATTGATTTCGGACCCGGTTTCGGACCGTCACCTTCGGTTATGATTTCATACTGTAAACCGCTTGGTAATTCTACCACGCTTTCTCTCTTTCCGTATTCAACCATGTATTCCTGACCCTCTTTCAGGTTTTTTTCGGCCTGTTCTTTTTTGCGTTTAAATAACAAATCTGCTACTCCCATATTTTTTTTTACAAAGATAGTATTTACAGCCGAAAGCCATATGATGGAAGTATTTTTATTCAAAATTCTGATTTCATGAATACATTTAAACCTAAAATTCAAGAAAGTTTAATATTCTCTTAACCCGGAATTAAAAACTTGGCGTTATCATTGAGTTTTAAAATCTGTATGCCAAATCCATTAAAATATAATAAGACCTTAGATCAGCTTTCATATGAAGAAAAACAACTTCTTGAGGAAAATAAAAAAAGCATAGCAGATTTTGTTGAGCATTCATCCTCTTTAAGCGATGTAAACTACGCCACGAGAAATGCCCACGCAAAGACTTACGCAGTATTGAAAGGAGAATTCATCATTAATCCTGAAATACGCTCTGATCTCGAATATCTATTTGATAAGGAAAAATACAATATCATCATAAGGCTGTCAAACGCGCACTTAAAAATAAAAAAGAATAAAAAAGACATCCCTGCTTACGGTTTTTCGATTAAGATCAAGGATGATGCTGACCGCACGATTGCCAATTATCCATTGGTGAATTTTCCGCTGTTTCCTATCAATTCAGTCTCAGCATTTTTAAAATTATTTACTGCCGTCAACCGTTTTTTTATTAAAAAATGGGGGAACATTTCCTCACTTTTAAAGCATATCTGTAAAGTTTTACCCGGAATCATCACATCATCATTTATAAAAAGAAGTCTTGAACTTCTGATGAAAAAGAATAATTTTATGCTGTCTTTTGACTACCATTCTGTCGGCGCTTACCGTTTGGGAGACCGCATGATTAAAATAAAACTGAGTCCCAAAAATGTTCATCATAAATTTGGAGGTTCCTTATCTGCCAAAGAAGCAGTAGAAAGTTTCTGTGTTCAGAATGATTACAACGCCGATGTTCTTATCCAGTTTTGTTATAATCTGAAAGATCAGCCTGTCAATATTCTTAATCGTGAATGGAAAAACTCACCATTCATAAAAATTGGTGAAATCATCATTGAAAAAAACGCTCTGGTTAATCCTAAAGCCTGCGAAAATGAATTGCTGTCATTCAACCCTTTTGAAAGTGCAGAGATTTTTCAGCCGGTCGGTAAAATTCAGAAGTTACGGGACGAAGCGTATAAAGTTTCGCTGCAGACAAGAAAGAAGATTAACAAGCTTTTAAAATATAAGTAAAGTAAGTGGTAATTGTACTTTGCAATTGAATATTGAATTTTTCACGTAAAAAATTGACCCTGAAAATTCTTATGTTATGAAGTTTTGAATATAAAAAAGGCTCTACAAATTGTAGAGCCTTTCAAAATTTATTATTCTATCGTTTCTTTTTCTTCTACTTTTTTATCCGGAAAAATAACTGACAGCAAAACTGAGATGACCAACACTCCCCCCACAATTCCTAACGAAACCGGTGATGAGATATGATACCAGGGTGCAATCAACATTTTAACTCCGATAAAAGCTAAAATAATTGCCAAACCATAAGGAAGTTTGCTGAACATGTGAATAAAATTCGCCAACAGGAAATACAGTGACCTCAATCCTAAAATTGCAAAAATATTCGATGTATAAAGGATAAAAGGATCTTTTGAAATTGCAAAAATCGCCGGAATGGAATCAACTGCGAAAAGTACGTCCGTAAACTCTATAACAGCCACTACAACCAAAAGCGGAGTCGCCATCCTGATCCCATTCTGTATGGTAAAGAATTTATCTCCATCATAGTTGTCAGAAACTTTCCAGAAACTTTTGATTAGTTTTGCACCTGCAGTATCGCTGTAATCTTCATCGTCATCATCACCGCCATCACCCCATGATTTGATTCCCGCATAGATTAGGAAAAATCCGAAAAGGGTCATCACTACATTGATTCTTACAGGATGACCAAAAATATTCATTTCCGGCAGATAGGTAAGATCAATCAGTTCAACTCCTGCAAAAATAAAGATTGCCCTGAAGATCAGCGCTCCGATAATCCCCCAGAACAGAACCTTATGATGAAGGAATTTCGGCACTTTAAAGAAACCGAAAACCAGAATGAATACGAATAAGTTATCTACTGACAGTGCCTTCTCAATCCAGTAGGCAGCCTGATATTGCGTAAATTTCTCAACTGCAATTGCATGGCTTCCCGCCGTTCCGTCTGTATTGAATACCCAATACACAACTCCTGAAAAAATCATGGAAAGTGAAATCCAGACTACTGACCAGATGGTTGCTTCTTTTGAGGAAACCTCATGACTTTTTTTGTTAAAAACTCCTAAATCCAGAAGAAGCATGATAACGACCGTTACCGCAAATCCCCATACCAAACCAGGGTGAAGATCTAAAATATTATGTTGTTCCACTTTAAATTAATATGTGTTATTATATGATAAAAGCAATAGCTGTAAAGATACAGGTATTGCTGTTAAATTTATCTTGTTTTGATCAAAAAAGAAATCAATTTACAGAGTTTGACTGAAACATAAAAACAGTTTCTTACCGTCCGTAAGTAAACAGCCCTCTTCTGTTGAATTAAATTCGAAAAATCATCTTACAAATATTTTTGCTGAACGGTCTGAATTGTCTGCTCTAATTTTCTGTCAGCTGTAGGATCTCCGATCGCATTGAATTTCCATTCGTTGTTTTTTTTGTAGAAAACTCCCATGACCATTGCAACATGGCCACTGAAAGATTTGTCGTTGGCAATATCATATTTAGCGAAGACTTCTTTTACGCTCGTTGGAGTTCCTTCATAAATACGGATTGACGCAAAAGGAATGGTTCCGAAGTCCTGACCTTTATAACTGTTTAAAACCAAAGCTACATGCTCAACCGCAGGATCCAGTTTAGCAAAATCCACTGTGATTACCTCATTATCCAAGCCGTCATCACCCCCCGTATCACCTGTTAAATCGTCCCCGCTGTGCTTTACAGAACCGTTCTTAGATTTCAGGTTTCCAAAATAGATGATCTCAGTTGCATTTTTATTGGCATCATATAAAATACAGCTTCCGTCTAAATCCACTGCTTCTTTTGAAACCCCACCGAAAAAACTTTTTTTCTCAATGGCTCCCCAATTGATTCCTACACAAGCCTGCGTAAGGGTTGTTCCGTTTTCTTTTGTAAGGTTTATTCTCTGACCTTTTTGTAAGTTAATAGCCATATTTATTTTTTTATTTAGTTATGTTTTGAATCTTTGTTCTATTGCTACAATTTATTTTAACGTAAAGTCCACAAAATTTTTTTTAAAAAAATGCTGTATATTTTTCGTTTGCAGAAGCGTACCATTGAGCAAAGAAAAACAAGTCTTTACAACTTTAAAGTTTTAGGTAAAGTAGATATTGAAAATTTTCACTTTCCCCTTTTAACTTTTATTAATTATTTAAGTTTAAATTCAACATCGCACGAAGGATATTGGTTTCTTCATTGACGTCAAATATTTTACTCATGATATCTACATTTTCGAGATTTCGTTGATAGTCTTTCAAAACAGCGTCAACACCCTCCGGCAGGATTCTTTTGTTTTCGTGAATCGTTTCCTCAAGCTGTTCGTTTCTTCTCCTGAGCTGATTCATCACCGAAGCCTGATTCGATTCGTTTTCTGAGATATCAAGGTAAGATAATTCGTCATCAATCAAATACAGTCTTCTTTCTTCTATATTGAAAACAAAATGCTCATCAGACTGAAAAATCTTAAATAATTCATATTCATCCCGACCCAATCTAAATCCACAAACAAAACGAACTTTAAAATTCCTGATATTCAGCCTGCCTAATAATTTTCTCTCAATTGAATAATCCTGATACTGGTAGGACGGAACGTTACCTAACTTCAGTTTTGTTTCATCAGCTTCCGTTCTGTAGAATTCTACCGCATATTTTTTATGAAAATACAAAACATCGTTCCAATTCAAACTCAATTTATCTTCGGTAAGATCTTTATACAGTTTTCTTAAATGTTCTGAAAAAATTCCGCTGTAGAATTTTCTGTCTGTTTCAAAATTATCAATTTTTTTCTCCTCAAAAGCATCAATATACTGGTTGTTGATATTGATCTCATTGATTACCGCCAAAAGATCATTTTCCTTTTTCTTTTTGATCTTCGTGAGCAGTTCAATCAGACTGTCAGTATACTGTAAATGGAACAATTCGAGTTTATTATAATCTAAAGTCTTGTTTTCTTCAAACAGTTTATGAATGATATCTGTCTTGATATACACTGATATTACGTCAATATTTTCAAAGAAATTAGAGAGAAGTTTAAGCCTTGTTAATCTTCTTCTACTCTGAGACATTATGATTGCAACCTCATCATCCACGCTTTCAGTTTATTTTAACCTCTGATATTTGCTTTTAATTCTGATTCTAAAGTCTGTAGATCCTGATCCAGTTTTCTTCTGCTTTCGGTACCTTGTTTTTGAATTTGCTTCACTTCATTCAGGGTATTAATCAACATTGCAGTAGTTTCTTTCAAAGTTTCAGCAGAAACGATAGTCTGCTCGTTAGCTTTTGCCACATTGATTGAATTCTGACCCAGACGTTCTGCATTTTTTCTCAGAATTTCTTCTGTTGTAGAGGAAACTCTCTGCTGAACTTCAATATTCTGCTGCTGTCTGTGCATAGCAACAGCTAATGACAGCTGATTTTTCCACACCGGTAAAGTGGTAGTCAAAATCGTCTGTGCTTTTTCAGCAATCGAAACATTGTTATTCTGTACCAATCTGATCTGAGGAAGTGACTGCATCATAATCAAACGCACCACTTTTAAATCAGCCAGTCTTCTGTCTAACCTGTTGATGAAATCTCTTTTGTCAGCAATCTGATAATCCGCAAAATTCTGAACATTGGTTTCCATGTTTGCCAGTTCAACTGCCGCTTTTTCCATTCTCAGATTTCCCGCAATTACTAATTCTTCAATTGCTTTGATAGAATTGACGTTGCTGTCGAAAATAGTCTGCAAAACTGCATTATCTTTGGTAGAAGTTATGATTCCTGCATTTACTTTATGCGAAATCTGATCAATATTGCTGGTGATTTTATCATATTTAGCAAAAAGATTATCTACCTGAGTCAACATTTTTTTCATGAAAGGAAGTCTGCTCAGGAAACCTTTAACGCCGCCGTTATTGATCTCATCGACATCCACATAATTTAATTCAATCAATAAATTATTGATTAACTCTCCTACTTCACCGGAGTTTGATCTTCTTACATTTCCTAAGAAACTGTCACTTTGATTCGCTAACGTTTTCTGCAAATCTGAACCGAAATTCACAATCGATCCAGGATTAGATTCATCAATGGCGTTTGCCATCAATTCATATTTATGAAGCTCTGCATCATGAATCTGACTTAAATTCACATTCCCGTCTCTGTCTATTAAAACTGCCGGCGCTGAACTTTGCGTTGGCTGAGCAGGTGGTATCGGCGTTGGCTCAAAAGTCTTTAAAGGCTCGATCGATTGAAGCGGATCTATATTTTGGTTATCTTGATTATCCATAACTGATTATTGATACATTGATACAAATTTCTCAAGGCCTTCTCTCTGTCCGCTGCCTACCGCTTCAAATTTCCATTCTCCGTTTCTGTTGTAGATTCTTCCGAATTCTACCGCCGTTTCGATTGAGAAATCTTCGTCTAATTCATATTTTAAAATTTCTTCACTGGTATCTGTATTGAAAATTCTAATGAAAGAGTTCCTCACCTGTCCGAAATTCTGTTTTCTGGCGTCTGCATCGTGAATCGTCACAACAACGGTAATTTCTTTAACTTCAGCATCGATTTTAGTCAAATCTATTTTGATCTGCTCATCATCGCCGTCACCGTCACCGGTCAGGTTATCTCCTGAATGGATCACTGCTTTATCAGGAGATTCAAGATTGTTATAAAAGATAAAGTGGTTATCTGAAACCAGTTTTTTGCTGTCATTCAGCAAAAACAGAGAAGCATCAAGATCGAAAGCCCCACCGGTTGAAGTATTGTTGGTATCCCATCCTAAACCTATTGTAAATTTAGGTGCATTTATATTTTCTCTCTGTCCTTTCTGTAAGTTAATAGCCATAATTAAGTTCTGTTTGTGTTAAAGTGTTTATATTAGTCTCGTATTCTTTTATCAAATGATAATTGTTGCTGATCGCAAGCTCAAGAAGGTGATCCATCTGCTCTTTTTTTATTTTAGACGTAAGATAATCAAAATTACCTGATTCTAAGCCTAAAATGTATTTTACAATTCTGGTATTAAACTGAAAACTTTGCCTCAACATTACTTCAGCAACATCCTGAACGTCTTTAACGGTATAGTAATTAAAGAAATTTTCAATTGTCGGATCTATATCAAAATTCGTCAGTTCTGCATAGTACAAAAACAGGAAATCAGCATCAACATTATACTCATTAAGAATTTTATTAACTGTAAATTCGTGACTGCCCGTAATTTTTATATCATCAATAAAAATACAGAGCTTTCCTTTCAGAAAACCTTTATCAAGGTAATACGTATCATTGGCAATCAGATTTTTTCTGTCTTCAAAACTCAGGTTTCCATAATCTGTCGTATACGTGTGATTTCTGTTAATCTTTGACAGAATACTCGATTTTTTTCCTTTTTGGAAGAGATAAAAATCCAATTGTTTTTTAAAATAAAAGCACAAAAAATTTGAAGCCGTAGGAATTGCCATGTAGGGACTTGGCAATACAACAATCTCCTGATCTGTATCTAAAATTTCGTGATGATCATCAATAAATCCTTCAAATAATTCTTTAGCGAATTTTTCAGCATACGATTTATCACCGTATTTAAAATAGCTGTATTCCCCGGGTGAAAAGGTAAATTCGTGAGCGGAGTCTATCTTATGTAAACTGTAGCGTGTGTTCATATTAAATTTGGTGTGTGAGTAAATGTGCGTTAAAGCCAAAATCTTTTGCCCCTTTATAATCTGCTATCGGGTTATCACCGATATGTAAAACCTTACTCATTGAAAGATCCTGATTTTTCAGCTTGTTTTTCACTTCCTGAAAAACCTGAGGATTTGGTTTTGAACAATTGATTTCGTCAGAATAGATCTGAAAATCGATATATTGGTCAAGATTTTCTCCGACAAGAAATTTCCTCATTGTTGTTCCTTTGATAAAGCCTGTATTGCTTAAAATACTGATGTTTTTATCCTGATTTTTGATTTCCTCAAAAAACTGTTCAAGGTTTTCAAAAATGATAACCGGCTTATATTCTAAAAACAGTTCTTCACTTTTTTGATAAAACTCACTCAGTTTTTTTTTGTTGACTGTTTTCAAATCAATATTCAACGCTCCCAATATCAAAAGGTAGATCTCATAAGTATCAATATTACCGCCGGCAACTTCGTTGATCGTGTTACACAGATCATCATAGTATTTTACAGTTTTTGTGATCTCTTCCAGAGAGCTGTCTATGCTAAAGAATGAACTGAAAAGTTCAACCCTTTTTGTTTTAAATTCCGGATGAGATTTTATCAATGTAAGCCAAAGATCAAATGAAAAATGAGCATGGTTCCGGATGTCGATATCTGCTTTCAAAATAGTTGAAGTTATAGTTTTTATCTGATATAAAAAAGATTGAGTTGTATTATCTATATTATTTTTAAATCAACCGATTCTGAATATCAATTCTACCCAAAGATAAAATTTTTCTTTCAATCTGTATTTTTTTTAAGATTATTTAAGAGTTAATGAATTCAAAATTTTAAATCCGGAAATAAGAGATTTTTTTAGAATATTTTAAAACTGATTATATGACAGTCTTAATATATTTCTTCTAAATAACTTTAAAACGAAAAAAAATATTTTAAACAAAAATCAAACAAATAACTTTTTTTAACATAAATATGACAAAAAAAATCAAATTAAAAAACAAATAAAACACTAATTAAACAAATTAAATGATGATAATATAAAATTAATAAGTATATTTGATAAACTATTAAAATCTATACCTATGAAAAGAATCTTTCTACTTTCTTCACTTTTGTTTTCATTATGTGCCAATGCGCAAACTCCAAATTATGTTCCGGCATCCGGGCTTGTAGCCTGGTGGAGTTTCACCGGAAACGCAAATGATTCAAGCGGAAACTCCAATAATCTCACTGTAAACGGTGCCACTCTGACAGCAGACAGAAACGGAGCTGCAAATTCCGCCTACGCATTCAATGGATCAACCGGTCACCTGACAAAATCTTCACTGTCGTATAATTTTGCTCAGAGCGGCACTTATTCTATTTCATTCTGGATGAAAAAAACAGGAAATACAGAAGGCGTTGCGATGATGAGCGGATCAAATACCAGCGGAAATTTCATCTGGCTTTTGCAATGCGACACCACGAAAACCATTTTCGGAACCAACAAGCAAGGTGAATCATGGACCTGGGCCAACGGACCTAATTATTCAACTACAGCCTGGGAACATTTTACAGCGGTTTACAACGCTCAAACCATGCAGCTTTACAAAAACGGAGTCTTAACCGCCACAACAGCAAACACCTACACTAATTCAACATCAGCTGCAATGCCTTTCTATATAGGAAGAGCTATTGGAGGCGGAAATATTGCAGCAAGTATTGATGATGTAGGAATCTGGAGCAGAGTTCTGACCACCGCAGAAATCAACCAGCTTTACAGCAGCAGTCTTTCTACCCATGATATAAAAGCTGTGAAATCAGATATCAGCATAGCACCGAATCCTGTAAGTGATATCCTGTACGTCAATATTCCTCTAAAGGGTATAAACACTTATAAAATTACAGATGTTAACGGAAGGACAGTACACAATGGCAATTTAGACCAAACAAACAGAATTAACGTTTCTTCTCTGATCAAAGGCACTTATTTCCTGGAAATCAATGGCATTTCAAACTTAAAATTCCTGAAAAAATAAAACTTTTTTTTCAAAAACCGTCTCTGCAGCAATCCATGAGGCGGTTTTATTTTTTAATTCCTGAAAAGATTACTTTTCCGGCATTACCTTATAAGTAGGGTCATCCTGAATATTAACATCAATGACCGCTTCAGCATTTTTCAACAACTGTCTACAGTCTTTACTCAAATGCCGTAACTGAAGTTTTTTATTATTTTGAGCATAACGTTTCGACAGCTTATCTAAAGCATCAATAGCACTCATATCGACAATCCTGCTCTCTTTAAAATCGACCACGACCTCATTAGGATCATCTGCAGGATCAAATTTATCAGCAAATGCTGTCACAGAACCAAAAAACAAAGGTCCAAAAATCTCATAATACTTGATTCCTGCATCATCAATGTATTTCCTGGCTCTGATTCTTTTTGCATTGTCCCACGCAAACACCAGAGCTGCAATGATCACACCCACCAAAACCGCCAACGCAAGATTATGCAGGACCACGGTAATTAAAGCAACAGTAATACCTACAAAAATATCAGATTTCGGCATCTTGTTCACAATCCTGACTGAAACCCACTGGAAGGTTGAAATCGCCACCATCATCATTACCCCTACCAGAGCTGCCATGGGAATCTTTCCGATCAGAGGAGCTCCGAAAAGAATAATCAGTAAAATAGCAACCGAAGCAACAATCCCTGAAAGCCTCACCCTGGAACCTGCATTGAGATTAACCAGCGTCTGAGCGACCATCGCACAGCCACCCATTCCTCCGAAAAAACCGTTGGTCATATTAGCCAGCCCCTGTGCAAAGGACTCTTTATTCGCATTTCCTTTAGAATCTGTAATCTCATCAACCATTGATAAGGTCAGCAGAGACTCAATCAGACCCACCCCTGCCATAACAGCAGCATAAGGAAATATAACCTGAAGCGTTTCCAGCGAAAAAGGAATGGCAGGAATATGAAATACGGGAAGACTTCCTTTGATATCTGCAATATCTGCAACAGTCTTGGTATCAATATCAAGACCGAGGACAAGTCCAAAAACAACGATAATTGCTACAAGAGAGGCAGGCAGCAGCTTCGTCAGTTTAGGAAAGAGGTAAACAATCGCAACCGTCAGAGCAGTCAGTCCACCCATTACGTATAACGAAGTTCCCTGAAGCCAGTGTGAAGCACCATCAGCATCAATAACTTTGAACTGTTCAATCTGCGCCATGAAAATGATTACCGCCAGACCATTAAGAAAACCGTACATCACAGGTTGTGGAATCAAGCGCACAAATTTCCCTAATCTGAAAACACCGACTAGCATCTGAAAAATTCCGGCAAGCACAACAGCCGCAAACAGGTATTGGACCCCATGAGATTTTATTAAAGCAATCAGTACTACGATGGTTGCGCCGGCACCTCCGGAAACCATCCCGGGACGGCCGCCGAATACAGCAGTGACCAGCCCCATCATAAAAGCAGCATAAAGACCTGTCAGTGGCGACAGTCCGGCAAGGATAGCAAATGAAAGCGACTCAGGAATCATGGTCATTGCAACGGTAAAGCCGGCAAGCAATTCATTTTTGTAATTTATTTTTTTTGAAAAATCAAAAAGAGTGAAGGTATTTTTCATGGAGAACTTTCCCGTTCGGGTGATTATGTATTTTACAACAAAAACGTTGAAAATTTATTTAAAATATAATTTTCATTTTTTTATTTGATTCAGATCAATTTAATCTAATAATTCACTAAATCATTTACATTTTTTGATTCGCAAAGGTAATTACTCTCCATAAATTACACAATCTTTAAACGGAAAGAATATGTGCACACCAAAACAATGTATCTTATTGAAAACCTTAAAGTAAGCCTTCAATATTACCACATATAATAAGCATATTCTCTTTTATTAACGTTCTATTATCAACATAAATTAATTATTGTTAATAATTATTAAATGTGATCTTAGTGATTTATTGGTTAATTTTTTTTAAATTTGGAGTATTGATAAGTTAATTTTCAATCAAATAGTGGGATCAGCTTTAAATTTCCCATTTTAAAAAAACAGCTGTAACAATTCACCACAAAAGGAAAACAATACAAAAGCTGACGGTAGTGAAACTTAACCCATAATCAAAGATGCCCCCTCCCCTTTGATTAGCTTGATTGATATTTTTAGAAAAAAAGAGTTTAAAATTTAATAATTATCATAAATATTTGATTTCATGATATTTAAAATAAGTAATATTTTTTTTGATCAGTCATCATCTTATTGATCCGCTTATGGCAGACCCTTAAAAAGCATAGTATGAAGCTTTATTAAAAACACAAGTACTTATCAGTTATTGATTAATGAAAAATATTTAAAAATAAATCATTATTTATAAATGTTATACAAAGTAATACATATAGGCCAATCGATCAAAGAGCTTGTGGATCAGAAAGAGATTACCATAGAAAGAATCTGTAATTTTCTTAGTAAAGACGAGGATTTTGTAAAGAACGTTTATAAAAGCAATTCTATAGATACGGAAGTTCTTTTAAGATGGTCAAAACTGCTGGAGTATGATTTTTTCAGACTTTACAGTTCACATCTGATTTTATATGCTCCACCGTCTGCTGTCAACAAGACCCAAAGCAAATCAGACAGGGCTCCACAATTCAGAAAAAATATTTATACGCAGGAGATTAAAGATTTTATTCTTAAGCAGATCACTTCCGGAGAAATGACACAGGCAGACGTCATTAAAGAATATTCAATTCCAAAGAGTACTCTTCATCGGTGGCTGCAGAAAAAACAACCATAAATCACCAAATATATATGAAAATGAGGCCAAACTACAGTAAAATCTATCACGATCTTCTCCTCGCTGAATATCCGGAGAAATTACAGGACACTAAAGTCAAACAACTCCTCAAGAACCTCAACACCAGCGATGAGGTTATCAGGTTCAATGAGAAAATTTTCAAACAGTCGAAAGAAAGCTTAGAAAATAATCAGAAACTGAGAACGTATGACAGGGAAACGATGCTGAAAATACTCAACTATCAGAAGCAGCACGGATTCTCCAGTAACTATATTTCCAAAAAATATAAAATCAGCAGAACAACCATTGCGAAATGGAAGAAAATCTGCGAAGATGACATTCAATAAAAAAAAAGAGAAAATGCTGCATTGATCGCAGCATTTTCTTTTAAAATACTTTGTTTTTATTCAAAACATTTTTAATCCCCTAAAGACCTTCACCGAATTGCGCCAGTAAAGCCGCGATCTGGTTCATCCGGTCACTTTCACCCAATCCCCTGATCATCTTATTTTTCATAAAAGTCTTTTTAATTTCTTCCCAGCGAAGCATTTCAGAATCTGAGAGTATACCCATCAACTCTTTTAGCTGAAGCAATATTAGATTCAGCCCCTGTTGTCAAAGTCTGAGATTCATTCTGATAATGATCTGAAACAATCTTCACTATTTCATCCTCTTTTAAAATCGGCTGCACCTGAGCCATCAGTTTATTAATATTCCGGCATGAACCCTGAAGCTTAAAAGAAGGCTCGTTCCGATATTCATCTGACATTGCCGCAGACGCAATGTACCGCCTGTTAACTTTCAAAACCACATCTCTTACTTTAACGGTATTTTCAAGTACTTCCCTGAAGTCTGAAATTTCATTTGAAGTGAAATTCCCAGTCAACTCTGCGTTGGGAGAACCTGTCTGAATACTTTTATATAAGCTGTACAGATTCTCCATTTCCTGATGGGTAAATCTGGTCAGATACTCATTTGACATCAGGGAGTTTTCAATCAACTTAAATCAAACAGTTCCGTTTTACTCCCTGAAATCGCGCCTAAATTATAAGGACGTTTCTCCAAAAAACAGGATTAATTAAAAATAGATTTTCAAGAAATAATTAATTTTAAATAAAAAAATCCTTTCCGAAATTGGGAAAGGATAAGATTAATAAAAGGTAAAATACGAGAAAAGAAAATGCGGGGCATGTCTAGCCGGAGTCGAACCGGATAACCTTGCCGGAGTTACCGACTGCGCTATTCCTCCCCATTTGTGAGACGATGTATCTTTTCTCTACGACACTTTTATATTTTTAAACAAGGCCAACAGCCAAAAAGCGCAATCGTGCTCTAACCATCTGAGCTACTTTCCGAATAGGCATTAAGTTTTTATTTGTGGAAGAGATGGGATTGTTCATTGTCTTATTATTAATTTTTATGTATTCACGAATGCTTTACATTTTTAACCCTGACCATCCCGTCGTAATATCGAAGCAACACTATTCTACGGCCCTTGTTTGTTTATCTTTAAAGTAAAAAGAGGCAAATGGCAAGAAAATCACGAATAAGTTTTAACACTTATTTTTCTGGATTTGAACCATATCATAAGATTTACCGAAGTAAGTTTTCTTTACGGCACTCTTTATTTGAGTTGAATTAAAAAGAGGTAAAATATGAAAGACTTCCCAATCTTTTTCAAGACCGTTTGGACTCGAACCAAAATTACACCTAGAAGTAAGTCTTTACTACGACACTCTTTATTTTAAATCAAGGTAAAAATTTATAGAATCCAATATTTGCTCTACTCACTGAGCTACTTTTCCTTAGAAAAGACAGGAATTGAACCTGCGACACAATGTTTACGAAGTATGATTCTAAAACGACACTTGATTTTTATGTTTAAATAGTTTTCAAAACCGAGCAATTGATAAAAAGAGTTTTTGTTCAATGAAAGTCGAAGGAACTCTTTTTTACGGCATCGGATATTTTTAAAGTAAGGTAAAAAATCAAACAGAGACTTACTGACAGAGCGATGCCATTACGCAATCACGAAATTTCCGTGAACAGGAGTCGAACCTGTATTGCTGTCCCCAAACGAAGAAATTCTGTTTTACGACACTTACTTTTTATTTTTAATACTAATGATTTTTTGATGAAACAAAATTAATTTGTTAGTGCGCATTCTTTTTACGCAGTTGGAATTATTTTAAATTAAAAACCAATTAACAGGTTATAAGAGTTTTTGAATGTTGTTCAAATTTTAAGTTTGACGATGGAACTCTTATTTTACGACATTGGTTAGTTTAAACCGAGCAATTTGCGAAAAGACTCTATATCAATTGGAAATCGAAGGATTTCTTTTCTTACGGTATCAGTTTGTTTTTATATATAATGAGTCATCCTGAAAAGATCTAAAATGCAATTTTAAGTCGTTGAGATGCTTTCAGCATGACAAACTAAGTGTTAAGTGTTTTTCATCAATTATCTCTTCGAATTGCTAAACTAGCCCCGATTGCAGCGGCATCCTTTTTTGTTATTGCGATTGCAAAATAGTTCAACAAATTACTACATTTTTTTCGCAATGACAAAAAAGATACAGCGGAAAGCGGGAAATAGCTCCTAAATTAAAACAGTATTTCATTCTGAACATTACTTATTACTTATTACTTATAATTAAATCACAGCACTACTTTTTTAATCATTTCTACTGCAGATTTTCGGTCTTCCAAAGCGTTCAGTACGTCGAAAATTTTATCGGACCAGCCTGCAATAAGATAGACATCATTTTTTCTGACATCCAACGGTGGTTTTCCGTAACCTGCCAAATCAAAAATATATAATTTTGCGTTTGGATTGATCTTTTTATATCGGCTCCATGAGTTTTCAAAAGCATTGGTAAATCCACCGGTATCCCACATTTGGGTGTCGGTAAACAACATGACCTTATCTGCTTTTTCTTTTTTGTTGATTAAATCTTCAAGCACCAGATGACCGTTTGTGGAGTAACCTACCTCACCTTCTCTTTTGTAGAATGCATCTACGTTTCTCAGAATACCATTTTTAGGCATCGGAACTCTTTTCCAACGGTCACCAAACATCCCTGAAATCACATTTTTACACTGCGACTGCAACATCATCGACATCAACAAACCGATATCGTACAGTAATACCTTAGATTTCGGCGAAACAGGCTGTTGCATCGAGCCGGAAACGTCTGTCGCAATCACGACCGAAGTTTCGAAACCAAAACCTTTGATGTTTTTAGCACTCACCATTACCGCATCTTCCAATGCTTCCAAAATTGATGAGATGTATTTTGAATCGATGTTTTTCAATTCTCTGTACGCCGACAAAAATCTGAATGGTAACTGTTTTGAGTTTCTCACTGCTTTTTCATCTGACAAATAGTTGCACACTTTGTACATCGCATCCGAAGAAACGTTGGCTTCCAAGATATTTCGCAAGTTTCTCAAAGTTGCCATATAACCCAGTTTATTGCTGAAAATCAGTTCTTCCCACTTGTTTCTGAAAGCTGACTTCCTTTCCTCATCATCAACAAATTTCGTCTGACCCAAAACCGAAAGTTCAACTTCCCAAGTGTAAGGCGTTTCCAACGAGTCGTTGACGATTTTGTTGAAAATTGCCTGTTGGTTTTCGTCTTTTGCTTTTGGGTGAACCAAGAACAAAGCATCTTTCAAAGTCACTTCTGCCTTTCTGTTATACTTTGCGAATTGATATTCATCAAATTTGTTGAAAGATTTCACCAAACCTTTTTGGATTTGTTTTGAAAGTCTGTTCAACTTTTTTGTTTCTGTTCTTTCGTTTGCCAATTGGTAGCATGCCAGCAATTCTGTGATTTCATCAGCTCTTTGAATCACTCCGTCAACGGTTTTGCTCACCAAGTCTGTACCTGAAGTCTGTTTCGCCAATTCGGTAATCAAAACCAATGGAATCGAACGCAAATACATATCTTTTCTTGCATAAACCGCCAGTTTTGCAACGAAATCCGGATCGTTTTTCAGAATCAGAGACTGGATTCTCGCCAATCTGTCATTTCCTTTTTCGTAGGTTGTGCTTGATAGTCCTGTTGTAACAACAGCACAATATAGTTCATCTGCAGGTGTCATTTTATAAGCTTTTGCACCTTCGTAGTTGGTTACTACATTATTTGATTTTCTTAAAAAATTAAATTTCATAATTACTGTTTTTATTGTTAAACATTTGGATGACGAGCACTTCCTCTCTGATTTCTAATGCAAAGTAAAAAACTAATTACGTAATCATTTTGCGTAGATAGAATTTTTGTGAAAAAGTTTCTAATTTCTCAGACTAACTAATAAAAAGTTTAAAAAAATTATAATATCTAAAAAGTAGAAATCCGACAACGCTTCTAATAATGAAAATTAGATTCCTCCGGAAACCTAAGATTCGAAGTAGTCAATGACAAAGATGCTGTTGAGTCTATAATGAATAAAATCTATCTATCATTCATTTCATGTAAAGGGATCAGGAGTTTGAAGTTTTTGCAGATCCGTTGTGTAGCTTTGCTATACATTAAAATTTAAGCCATGATAAAAGGATTATATGAAACTCATGTACAGGTGAGCAATTTAGAAAATTCCATGAAATTTTACACTGAAGTTTTAGGATTGCAGTTTGCTCATCATGATGAAAACCGTCCGATTGCATTTTTATGGATTGGAAAAAACAAAGAATCGATGCTTGGTTTGTGGGAGCAAAAGGAAAATTTACAAACAAGACATTTTGCTTTTTCGGCGGATACAAATGACATTCTGAATTATTCAGTTGATTTTTTGAAAACTAAAGACATACTACCTTACAACTTCCTGAAGAACGAGTCTGTCCAACCGATGGTTTTCGCCTGGATGCCTGCGTTAGCGATTTATTTTAATGATCCCGACGGTAATCAACTTGAATTTATTTCAGTTTTGGAAGGAGAAGGAAAACCGGAATTGGGAGTGATTTCTTATGAGGAGTGGATGGAGAAAAAATGATTGTAATTTTAAATAATTTGATTAATTTTAAATCAGACTGTAGGCCGGTTCTCCCTTTGGGAGTTTTATTTTAATAAAAAAACAGGCGATGATTGCTCAAAACCTGTTTATTATTAAATTTTTATTTCGTGAAAATTTCTTTCAGCTGAGAAACAATGTTGCTGTTTCCGGAAACTGTGATGTCACCGATTTTATCGGCAATTTTCTCCATATATTCCATTTCTTTCAGCTTCCACAAAACGTTGTTTTCTTCCATCAATTTTGCAGTATTGAGCAAACTTCTTGTGGAAGCCGTCTCTTCACGACGCATGATACTGTTTGCCTGTGCTTTTTTCTCGGCAATCAAAACCTGATTTATGATTTCTTTCATTTCTCCGGTCAGGATCACATCACGAATTCCGGCATCAGAAGCTTTCAGACCCAAGTCATTTGCTTTTACACCAAGATTTTCCAGGATTTCTCTGCCGACAGAATCTTTTTTGATCAGCAATTCATCTAAAGTCAGGGCTCCAACAAATTCCCGCAAAGCCAACTGCATCAAAATATACAATTGCTTATCATATTCCTTGTTTTCCATCAACGCTTTTTCAATGTTTTCCACCTGAAAACGTACATAGAAATTGATGCGAAGCATTGCTTTATCTTTTGTCAAAAGTTCCTGACCTGCAATTTCCATTTGTTGCATACGTGTATCGATGGCTTTTACTTCAACAGAAATTTCGTTGTTCCAGAAATAGTAGGTTCCGGCTTCTAAGACTTTGGTTAATTTTCCGTCAATCAACAACAATCCTTTATATTGATTTGTCACCACAAACTTTCTCGTGAAATTTTTCAACCTCATATTTTCAAGAATTGTCTTAGAGACTTTCTCTGTGATCTCAACTTTCGTTAAGTCGACTTTTTGAAATTCTCTGTTCAAAACATCTTTCCAGAAAGCATATTGACCTACGTTCAGAACTTCTTTGAAAATTCCGTTTTCATACATCAAAACGATCTCAACGTCTTTTACTTCAACGATTTCCAAGAGAGATTTCAGGCTTTCATTTTTTAATAAAAGATTAAGATCAGTATTAGATTTAAACAAAGATGTCATATCGTAAACTTCCACAGATTTATTTCCGAAACGCCAGTAATTACCTTCTTTTAAAATCTCAATCAGGTTTCGGTTCCTAAAAACCAGCCCTACCTGATATGCTTTAATTTGTACGTTTTTAATCATCTTTTTTATATTTTAAAGGTTATTAATTTTAATTAAAAAAGGAAAAACTGAGATTCTCTCTTCCAAAAATGGCGGAAGAAAAAGTTTTCAGAAAAATTACATTCATTTCAGAACCTTCTTTTTCTTAACCTTATTTTCTACTATTCAGATCTTGGGCATGTCCCTTGCTATCACCGAAAGCAACAACTCGGGTCGCTACGTTCGCCTCTATCTTTTTGCGAACAAAAAAGGATATCCGCTACCATCGCTCACGCATAAAATCGTTCTTTGTAGAAAACGTAGTCCAATTATTGACTATTCATTAACTGAATTTTATTTTCCGTTTTTTTTCTTGCAGGCTTTTTCAAAATGTTGATTCAACAACTGAAAAAAACCCAGACTTTTCCTCTGGTGAATATTTTTCATGAGATATTCAAACTCGCTGATAAAATAGATTTTGAGTCTATTTTCAAACTACAGTGAAAGTGTAGTGCTCTAACCAACTGAGCTACTTCACCCGAAGTGAAGGCAGGAATCGAACCTGCGCTAAAAATCTATTGTTCTACCCATTGAACTATATTTCCGTTATGGAAATAGAAGGACTCGAACCTTCAACCTATAGAGCGGTGTGAAATTTTTTGGAAAATTCCCAAACCTTCAGGTCAAGCTGAACAGAACGAAATCATGTCTCTCAACAATTTCTTCTGCAATGGTGATATACAGAAACACTCAACTAGACCTGCCTGATATGTTAACTAAAATCTGTTTTTCAAAATTTTAGTATTGTGCTATTTTGATAGTGCAAAGTAAAAGCAATACTGCGCAACGTTTTTGCGTAGGAAATTTTAATTTAGTAACGCTGTATTTTCCTTTGTCGATAAAAAAAGTTCCTGTAAAAGGAAGTCATTGTTATGTTTTTGCATTGACAAATTGCTACATTAATCCTGAAGTAAACACCAATATAAAATTTTTGCAATATTTTTAACATCATCTACTCCTCTGTGATGAGTGCCTTCCAAAGGGAGTTTCAGTGCTTTCAAAGCTCTGTCCATTCCTACACTTTTTCTGATTGAATGAAGTTCAGCGAATAAGGTTTTCACGTTGATGTGGTCATCACTCAAAGGATAATCAAGATTGAATTTTCTTGTCTGTTCTTTAAGCATACTCAAATCGTAGTTTCCGTAGCTTGCCCAGGTTAAATCTTCAGGACTATATTTTTCCCTCAGGATATCCAGAGCATCTTCCAGCAAAACACCTTCATCATCAAGCATTTCCTGCGTGATGGAAGTCAGTTCCGTACAAAACGGACTTACTTTTGAATATTGTGGTTTTACTAAGATCCCTTCGTTTTGCGAAATCTTTCCGGTTTTTGTATCCATCATACAAACTCCGATTTCTATGATTTCACTTTCCTGTCCTCTCGGCGGTCGGTCATTCCAGCACGTAGCTTCAAGGTCTATGATTAATATTTTATCTGTTGTTTTCATTTTGTTTATTTTTTTTTAGGCTGGAAGTGTGAAGTTGGAATCTGGAAGTAAATTACAACCTGTAAATACTTCCATATCCCAACATCCAGCTTTTGGCTTATTAATTTCTAGGCGCAAACGGCGGTATCCATTTTTTCTTTTTCATCAATTCCCTGACTTCCTCGTAAGAAATCGGATAGAAATTATGACAGTCTACACCAACATCGATACTTAAAGCCATTTCATCATCCGGTAAAGTCCCGTGAGAATGCCCGTAGAGCTGCCACGTTCCCCGGTGTGAGCCGTTCCAAGTCCGCATCGCGTAATGGAAAAGAATGATTTTTTGTTTGCCTTCTTTAATTTCCAGCTCATCAATTCTCAATTCGTGGTAATCTCTTATCGAATCAAACCGTTTGGGATAAGTTAAAGTTGAACCTTCGTGATTGCCTTTTATCAAATGGATATTTCCATTCAGCCTATCCAAAGTTTCTTTGGTAAAATCCGGTTTGCCCAAACTGACATCGCCTAAATGATAGACAATATCATTGACACCAACTCTCTCATTCCACCGTTTGATGAGTTCTTCATTCATCTGTTCCAAAGACTCAAAAGGACGTTCGGAAAATTTTATAATATTGGCATGACCAAAATGATGGTCTGCCGTAAAAAATATATTTTGTTTCATTTTTTTATTTGTTTAAATGTTCACAGTAAGTCCCGATAAATACTTTCGAAACTACACTTTAACAGTCATCAATTCTTCTTTTATAATATCGATGACCAAGGAATTCAATTTTTTATTGATTCTTTTTTGCTCTTCTTTTTCTACGGTTGTGAAAGTGTTCGGGAAATCATTCTCAAAATCTTCCAAAATATCTCTTGAAAAAAGACCAATTATTTTTCCAATCATTTTCGGGTCAAATTCTCCAATCTTGCTCACCACGTTAGCTAACCTGTTTGCAGTTGCATATTTTTGAATTTCTTCCCAGATATTCTGAGCATTTTCGCTGAAACGAACTTCTTTTTGAATGGATCTGTCTTTTCTGACCATTTTAGATTTCTCGGTCCATTTTTCGTTTTTATTTTTCAAAATGACCCTTGAACCGTTTCCAAAATATTTAGTTTTCAAAGTTTTGACGATTGTTCCTTCACACCTATTATTTTCGATTGCAGGCAATCCCAACCAAGCCGGAATTTTAGAATCGAAATCGTTCGGGAATTTCAAAGCTTCTTCCAACGTTCCCTGAAACAAGATTTTTGCATAGAAAAATCCGGCTTCATCGAAAATTTGATTGACAAAATCCGTATCTAAATAAGTAGTTCCATTCAACTTAATATCAAAGGCATAAAATTCATTGTAAGGCGCATATTCAACACCTTTTTGAACTTTTATTGCATCTTTTACGGGCTCAACTTCTTTGTGTTTGTAACCACCGCCGAACAATTCACCGTAAATAACCACAGTTTCTAAATCAGGGTAAATTGCTTTCACTTTTTCGAAGACATCAATTACGTTTTTTCTGTAACGTTCTAAAATTTTATGTGCATTATAGAATTTCTCATCCTTTTCGATGAAATCGGTTCTCTTAGCAATCTTAATTTCTTTTCCTTCGGTAAAGAAAGAGAAATTAGCGCCATGAACCTTTTCCTGTACAATGAAAACCTCATCACCAAAACCCTGCAATTTGATTTGGTCAATCACACGGGTTTGGTAAGCATTTTCTATAGAGTTATATGTTTTGAAAATCATTTTTTAATTTTTAATTTTGTTTTAACCACAAAAGAGACAAAAGATTTTTACGTTTTTGAGCACTGATATTTTTAAAGTTTAATACATTGAAAACATTAAGTACACATAAGAGAAAATCAAAGATTTTCAATTGTCGTTTGTAGTTCTAATTCATTATTTTCCATTTGAGTAACGTGTCTCTGAGCGTGAAGTAAAAGGAAATAAATGTATTCATACACATTGATTTTCCCGAGTTCGTTCACCGTCATTGTCGTTTTGCAGAGAAGACCTTCGCCATTTTTCATCAAGTTCAAATAGTTTAAACATTGATGATATTGCTGATAAATTAAACTTCTGATTTCATTTAAATTTAATTCTCCTTTCGGTTCCATGTGTTCTGGTCTAATCCATTCAAAAGCACGGTATTCGCCTACTTTTTCAAATTTTTCTTGGTTGAAACTGTAATTTTCTATTTCAAGATTCAAATCAAGATTTTGATAATTTCGCAATGCTTTTTTTGAACTTTTTTCAATCAAAATCAACAAATAAAAGTTCGTGAGATAAATATGCTCTAAAATCTGCTGAACCGTCCAACCTCCATTTGAAAGTTGATAATCCAACGTCGCATTATCTTTTTCAAACCATCTGTCAACCTTGTCAAAACTGAGCTTCAAATGCGTTTTTATATATTGAATAAATCTAAAAATGTCCATAATTTTTTTTTAAATTAAACCATCATATCCGCACAATTGGAACTTGCAAATGCATAAGGTTTTGCTTTAAAAGTGTAACCCATTCCTAAAATATACCCCATGGCGTCTTTAAGAGCCACGTTGGATTTGAATTCCGGATCGGTGTTGATGTCCGCATGAACTTCCATTTCTACATCGTACGTTTCCAAAATAGAGCAGATGGCATAAGCAATTTCTACGGATTTGTTAACCTCATTAAGCATTCTTTCCTTGATACTGATTTTTTGAAATTCTCTTTCTTTTCTGATAAAGGTAAACGCTCCTTTTCCCTCACGGATAAAGACAACTGCGGTTGCATAACTGATCTCATTACCATAAACGTGGGAATCTGAACCTACACAAACTTTCAGTCGGTGTCCATTTGCCTGTTCACGGATGATGGCTTCTTCTACCAAATGGGTAATGGTGTTTCGGAAAATCTTTCCGGTCATGTTTTGCCATGTTTGTTGTTGCGTTTCCATTTTTTCTACATTTTTTGAATTTGTTTTGTTTAATTATTAAAATTGAAGTAATGTGTTTCCACAAAATTGTACGGAGAGAGGGAATCGAACCCTCAATTTCCTGAGCCTAAATCAAGTGCGTCTGCCAGTTCCGCCATCTCCATAGGTTTTGGTCTATAAATAATTTTTCAATTTACTTTGACCATTTAAAAATTTGCTGATTCATCAGGACTCGAACCTGAACTCCAAGAATCAAAATCTTGTATGCTGACCAATTACATTATGAATCAATGATAAATGATAAATGATAGATGATAAGTAATGGGTAATAGGTAATTTTTCCAATTAACTTACAATTCTACTTTTTTGAAGAAAGACAAAGCTTGTCATTATTTTTTTAGTTTGATATAAGAACTCCTGCGCTCGACAAACTTTATTTTTCTTCGGAACTAATCTCATTTTAGTTATTTGAGATGGTTATGGGATTGTTCATAACTATTTTTAATTTTTTATTTGAATTCACGAATGTTTTACATTTTGAACCCACTCAGTTTTCACAACGGTGTTGCAGACCGCCCCGACTCTCCCACTTCGGCGAACCATCAGATTTTATGAGTAATCAATAATGGGTAATGAGTAATTTTCACCATATTGATTATTTTTTTATTTTAATTTTAATTAAAAAATTTATATTATATTTAAAAATCCCATCTTCTCCATCAATTAATTTTTCATTTTTTGAGTTAAGAAAAAGCCTGTCTATATTGTGTTTTTGGCTTAAAGATCTTCTGCGCTTGACAAACCTTTTCTCTTCTCTTTTGAAACAATTAACATTTAGTTATTTGCGATTCAGGAAAGGCTCGAACTTTCAACTTCTGGTTTAACAGACCAGCGCTCTACCATTGAGCTACAGAATCATTTAGTAATTTCGGAAGACTCGAACCTTCAACTTTCGGCTTATGAAACCGATACTCTAACCCATTGAGCTACGAAATCATTTATACTCCATAAGGGAATCGAACCCTTATTTACTGCTCGAAAGGCAGCCGTCCTAAACCATTAGACGAATGGAGCAAATTGTCTGGAAAGCAAGATTGTTCTTTCCTTTTTATTATTTTCTAAAGGAATTCACGAATGCTTCGCATTTCGAAATTGCGATCACCGCGTCCAGGACGGGTAAACAACCACCGTTATCTTTCCAGTTTGCAGATTCACTTCAAAATTTCTTTTCCGAGAGACAGTCGGATCGGAAATTTTTCCGTGAATCTTTGCGGTCTATGCGAGAATCGAACTCGCAGTGCCTGAGCGACAGTCAGGAAGGTTAACCATTACCTCAATAGACCTTTTTTGTGATTCCGACAGGATTGTTCATGAATTTAATATTGTATGTATTGTATTCACGAATAATTCTTATTTCGAACCAGTAACCCTGGGTTTAGAAAACCCATGCTCTATCCAGTTAAGCTACGGAACCTTAGTAATCCCAGAAAGATTTGAACTTTCAACCCCTAGTTTAAAAGACTAGTGCTCTAACCATTTGAGCTATGAGATTCTATTTGTAATCTTAGAAGGGCTCGAACCTTCAACCTTTGGTGTCGTAAACCAACGCTCTATCCAATTGAGCTATAAGATTATATTTTGTAATCCCAGAAGGGCTCGAACCTTCAACCTTCGGCGTATCAGACCGATGCTCCAACCAATTGAGCTATGAGATTTTCACTTTGGGTATCTCCGGGAATCGAACCCTATTCTCCGGTTCCACAAACCGGTGCTTTACCAGATAATCTAAAGAAACCATAAAAAAAGCGCCTCTTTTCGGGAGGCGCTTTATATATTTTGACGTGTCGCTACATTAGCTGACCCATTTATATAAGCACCTTTTATCCACAAATTCACTATCAAGAATACACACAAATCCCATCGGCTCCTGTCCGTGTCGTCTTGAATACTGATTAGATATGTTGTGTAATTGTTTCATTATATTCTTGTTGTTTAAAATTGTTTTTTTGAAAGATTAAAAACGTGTTGCTTTTAATTTTCGGTTGCAAAGTAAGTATGAAATTTTTTAACTCACAAATTTATTTTTCAATTAACTATTTGAAAACCAATCAATTAAGTTTAATTTTTAGAATAGAGAATTTCTGTCCGTAATATTTTACAGATACCTTAATTACCTAAATGACTGTCTCTCATCGGGTTATTGATCACTCTTTATTTTCTTATTAATTGTTCATTGTTGATTAAATAATTTTCACTTTTATGATTATTTTTTTTCATTCTAAATAATTTTGATCTAAAAACACAAAAAACGCCTCGATCATCGGGGCGTTTCTGCAGTATTTTGATTAAATTTTTCTTGATTTACAGTAAAAAGTTTTCAAAGTAAGCACATTTCGCCTCATTCCACATCATATCTTCACATCCGAATAATCCCTTTATTGATGGGATATCGTATAGATTAACGCTGATATGTATTCTCTGTATTTTCATAATTTTACTGTCGCAAAGATAAATGTTTTTTTTAATTACCTGTAAGTATTTCAATTTTCAGCAACCTATATTCACCTGTTTTCACATTTTAATTTTCAATAGTAATCACAATATAACTGATAAATGTATTACCTTTAAACTCCCTGTAAATTATAACCGTATCTGCTATGATAGAGCATTATTCAATTGTCATTCATCCTCAGGATCAAGTCGTTGAACTTTTCAGATCTTTAAAGAATCAGTTAAAAAAGAAAGTCGGATCATTTGCAAGCTGTCATTCAGCTGCACATATAACAATATTGGAATTTGAGGGAAATGAAGAGCAATTAAAATATACAATAGAAAAATTAACGAGAATTGCCAGGAGAGAGGTCAGTTTTGATACCGTTTTTAATAAAATCGTCTCTTCTGAACAATCCAAATGTATCTTCGCCTTACCGGATAAAAATGGAAAAGAACATTTCAGAACTTTATTCAGCAGAATTCGAAAGGAAATCAAAGGAAACGGTAAAAAATCAAATGCTCATCTGAGTATCGGAAGAGAACTAAAAGCCGAACAATTGAAAAAATCAAGAAAACTTTTTTCTGATTTGAAATTTGATTTTTACTGTGACACGATTGCGATAAGAAAATTCAATAAAAATATAAAACAGTTTGAAATAATAAAAGTTCTCTCCCTGTCAGGTAAACATCCTGTAAAAAGATATCAGCAATTATCTTTCGACTTTTGACATCACTTTATCACAACTTGTGGGCATCCTGATCATCTAGGCGGTATCGTACCATTGCAGTAATTTCAGGCAACCCTCTTATAAATTTTGACTTCAGGTTTTTAAACACTAAATTTGGGGCGTTGATATCAAAAAATTCTACATACAGAAGCAAGACGTTCCTCCGATTTATATCGGTGTTTCTGCTGTTTGTTTTTGTGCAGGCCAACCTTATTAAAGTTTTTCATCAACACAATTCCGAAAACGAAACGACATCAAAAGTTGATTTCATCAAAGATTCAGGTCATCTTCAGTTAAAGTCTTTAGCTGAAAAATGTGACCTCTGTAATTTTATCAAACACCAGCCACACGATTTCCTGGCAGAAAAAATTCATGAAATCTGCATTCTTAAGCTGAAAAAAAACGCTTCAAAATCCTTATTTATTACTGGTGAAAGCCGTGCATATCTTCTTTCGTGCACCAATAAAGGTCCACCTTCTCTATCGATCTGATTAACAATCAAACGTTTTTATATTAATTAAATTACAGCTCTTTCTTCAGGATAGAGCCCTCATCCATTTATACCAACTATGTTACAAACTGTTTCACTTACCAAAAGTTACGGTGCTTATCTGGCGCTTAATCAATTGAATTTACATGTAAATCCGGGCGAAGTTTACTGTCTCCTCGGTCAGAACGGTGCAGGGAAAACCACAACGATCAATCTTATTTTAGGTTTTCTGGAACCAAGTTCAGGAGAAATTTTACTCAATCATAAAAATCTGAATACCATAAAAGGCGACCGGAGAAAAGACATCGCCTATATTCCTGAAGTGGTCATGTTGTATGGAAATCTTACAGCAGCCGAAAACCTGAGCTATTTCTCAAAACTGGCCGGATTCAATTTTACCAAAGATCAGCTTGAAGATTTTTTAAATCAATGTGGCTTACAGACTGATGCACACTATAAAAAACTGAGTGGTTTCAGCAAAGGGATGCGCCAGAAAGTAGGAATTGCAATAGCCATTGCAAAAGACGCCCGGTTAATTCTGATGGATGAACCCACCAGCGGACTGGATCCTAAGGCCACCGAAGAATTTACCATTCTCGTCAAACAGCTGGCTGATTCAGGAAAATCTGTTCTGATGGCAACGCATGATATTTTCAATGCGGTCAATGTCGGCACGCACATCGGAATTATGAAGCGGGGCGAGCTGATCCACACATTAAAAGCTGACGAAATCAGTGCAGCAGATCTGCAGAAGCTGTATCTGCAGACCATCTGAATCAGTTAGGATTTTCTAATTAATTATAATCAAATGTCAAATAACATATTAATTATAGCCAGACAGACTTTCAGGATGGCATATTCAAATAAGGCAACTTCTGCTTTTGCTGTTTTACTCAGCTTTTCGCTGATTCTGGCAACATTTATCGGCTGGAAAAACTATAAAGTTCAGAACGAACACAGGCTTCAATATAAAAAGGAGGTCAGAAAGCAATGGCTGGCAAATCCAGACAAACACCCACACAGGATGGCACATTACGGTTATCTTGCCTTCAGGGAAAAACACGAACTCAGCTTTTTTGATTTCGGAATCGAAAGTTTTGCAGGAGTTTCAATATTTCTGGAAGCCCATAAACAGAACAGTGTCAACTTCAGTGAAGCAAGCTTTTCCAACGGAATGCTCCGCTTTGGTGAACTGAGCGTGGCTATGGTTTTACAGATCCTTTTTCCACTGCTCATTATCTTTGTGGGTTACAACTGCATTTCGGCAGAACGGGAATCAGGAACCCTGAAAATTCTTCTTTGCCAGAATACGACATGGAAAGATCTTCTCTGGGGAAAAACCTTAGGACTTCTTTCTCTCTCCCTTTCTATTTTTATTCCTCTGCTGATCCTGACGATTGTTTTATGGGGAATTTTAAGCAGCTGGCAGCTTTCAGGAGATTCTGTGATGAGACTTTTCCTTCTGACCGGGGGCTATATCATTTATTTTTTTGTTATTTCTGCAGTTACTGCTTTAGTCTCCGCTGTGTCATCAGGATCGAGACCTTCTTTGACAGGCTTACTCGCTTCATGGATCTTTTTTATTGTCATTATGCCGAGGGTAACACAATCCGTCGGAACTCAAATTTATCCCTCGCCTTCGAAGATTTCTTTTTTGGCAGATATTGCTGAAGATGTCAATAAACAGGGGGACAGCCATAATCCTGATGACCCTCATTATGCAAAAATTAAAGATTCTTTACTGAAAAAATATCATGTGGATGACGTGAAAAAACTTCCTTTCAACTACGGTGGCTTTATCATGGCGGAAGGTGAAAAAATCACCTCTCATATTTACAGCAGACATGAGAAAAATCTCAATCAGACTTTTGAGAATCAAAACAGCATCACCAAGTTAGCCGCTTTCATGAATCCTTATATTGCTTTAAAGGAAGTGTCCATGATTCTGACCGCATCAGATTACCGTACGTACACTGATTTCCAGAATCAGGCAGAACAATACCGGTATGGCCTGGCTCAAAAAATGAACCAGCTGCAGATCGAACATATCAGCAACGAAAAACCCGGCGAACATGAGAAACCACACATAATCAGCCGAAGCAACTGGGCTTCGCAGAAAGATTTTGAATATCATTTCACTAAAATAAGTGAAGCTGTCTGTACAAACCCGACAGCCTTCTTAGCTCTGTTTTTCTGGCTGATCGCAAGCATTTCCGGTATTCAAATTTCTGTAAAACGTATAAAGACCATTTAAGATGAAACAGAACCTTTTTTTATTTGAACTCAAAATATTTTTCCGCAATACCTCTTCGATCACCGCTATTCTCATTTTGTTTGTTGCAGGATGTACAGGTTTATATTTCGGGAAGAATTTTACAGAACGTCAGGAAGATGTTATTCAGAAAGCAGTAACACTTCAAAAAGAAAATACGGAAAAAAATTACGATCATTTTGGTGATGATACCGGCCTGTTCTTTTATCATAATAAATTTTCGTCAGCTCATACTCCCAATAAATGGGCCGCTTTTTCAAACGGACAGAGAGATATTAATCCTTATCTGATTTCGGTGACCATGCTGGGACTGGAAGGACAGATCTATGATACGGACATTGCCAATCCTTCAAGCTTACTGATGGGAAATATCGATCTGGGATTTGTTTTTATTTTTCTTTTCCCTCTGGTGATTATTGCACTTTGCTATAATATTCTTTCGTCGCAACAGGAAAACGGAATATGGATCTTACTTAGGTCTCAGACTTCAAATCCTTTTCTGGTGATCCTGAAAAAACTGCTCGTGAGAGTTGTGATAATTTTTACGGTGGCAGCTTTGCTGATGATCGTGGCGTTATTTTATCTGAACCTGAATTTAGATTTAATTTTCTTTTCTGTTTCCGGCTTAATTCTGCTGTATCTCACGTTTTGGTTTTCTGCTGTATTTTTCATTATTTCACTAGGAAAGAACTCAAATTTCAATGCCTCCTCCCTTATTGGTTTGTGGGTGATGCTTGCGATTGTAGTTCCTGCTTCGCTCAATCTTTACCTGTCTGCAAAATATCCTGTTCCTGAAGCTTTAAAACATGTTATGGACCAGCGGCAGGGCTACCATGAAAAATGGGATCTTCCAAAGAATGTAACAATGGATCCGTTTTTTAAGCATTATCCCCAACTGAAACAATTTGCCTTTGATGAAAAGAAGACATTTTCCTGGTTCTGGTATTATGGAATGCAGCAAATGGGAGATGATCAGGCTTCTGAAAGCAGAAAAGCCCTCGAACAGAAACTTGAAGACCGTCAGAAGTATGCATCTGTTGCCGCTTTATTTTTTCCAACTGTGCAGGCACAGCTTTCTGTAGATGCTCTGTCAGGCACAGATCTGCAATCACATCTGGATTTTCAGAATTTTGTAAGAGAGTATCATGAAAAAGTGAGACTTCATTTTTATCCCTATATCTTTAAAGAAGAAAAAGTTCCTTTACATGAAGTAGAAAAATTTGGATTAAAGCATTACAGTGCTCAGGTTTCATTTTTAAAAATGGGATCAGTTTTATCTCTATTCTTTCTCAGCCTGATCCTCATGATCGGAGGAATATTGATTTCCAGAAAAACAATCCGGTAACAGTTAAGGGTTTTATGGAAGAAAATAACTTTTCACCTACGTAGTATATAGTGCATTTAAAAACCATCATGCATTATTAATTTTTTGATTATCTCATTTTAATCAAATCTTATAAATGAAAAAATCCACCGTATATAATAAATAGGGTGGATTTGTATTTACCTTTAATAAGAGTCCGCAGATTAATTTTTCTTCCTAATATTTTTCTATTTGTTTTTTCTGCTATTTATCAGATAATTTGCTCTGTCATTTATTACTTGAGGATTATTTGTATATGCATAATTTAATAAATTATGAACAGAACAAGTTAACGATGCTTCATCTTTTGAGCTTTCGTAAACTTTTTTCCGGATATTATCTATAAGCTTTTGTAAGTCTACATCTTGCGTCTTTCCCTCTTCCACATAGAGTTTTAACTCATATGCCCTTTTAAATTTATATTTGGCTCCGAGACTTCTGGCCTCATCTTCATCTAACCATAATTCATATCCAACTTTTTTCCATGAAAAAGTTATTCTAGAAAATGCTTTACGAGTTAATGTCCAATCATTAAATTCATTAATCAAAGCTACATTCAGTGAATCTTCATAAGTTTGAATGGATGATCTTATAAAACGATAACGATTAATTGTCTCATTGAAATTTTTAGAAGACATTTTGATATTAAAGTTCTCATCGAGATTTTTATATCTTCTTGTAATAAACTCTTTATTAGAAATATTTTGAATCTGAGCATTCCAAAAATTTAACTGGAACAAAGCAAAAGAAAAAAAAATTAGTTTAATCATAAATAAACCTCCATATTGGTTTGATAATCTACGTCAGATTTAGGATAGGCAACACAAGTAAGGATGAACCCTCTGTCAATTTGATCGTAATTAAGAAACTGCTGTTGTGACTGATCAACTAATCCCGAAAATAATCTACCCGCACAACTCGAACATTTACCTGCTCTGCAAGAGTATGGCAGATCATAACCATGTTCTTCTGCCACTTCCAAAAGAATTATATTTTCTTTTTGAAGGTATGTATGTGTACCATTTGTTGGCTGCCATATCTGAACACGATAGTTTTTTGCAGCAGCACTTTTACCTGTTAATGCATTAGGCTTATTCATTTCTAAGAATTTCTTCCGGTCAATTAAATTTGTTCTAAATAAATCAACAGAACCATCTAATAGAAGTATTCTGTTTTTAGATTTTTCACTTAAAGGCGTTTTAAAAGAAAATTCTTTTTCAACATCATCAAATGTTAAAACACTTTTAGAATTATCTAAATCATTTGTACACGACTGAGCCGAAATCAAAAGATAAAAAAGAGCTATAACACTTGTCTTTATGTTCATAATATTAACATAAATTTTATTTTTTATGATTAATTTTCACAAATATAATATTAATTTATTTTCTCCCAGTCTCTTCAATTTCTGAAATTTTTCTTTATTTCATCCCTAAAACAAATTAAATTAACACATAATGCATTATTAAATTATATCTACATATTAATATCAGTCATTCTTTTTTTTACCACAAAAACATTAATAAATATAAAGTATTGAAGCCATCAAATTTGTATAATTGTTTTCTTATTTAACCTCAGTTCGGGATAAGGTTGTATAAAACGCAAAGCTAAACAAAAATACTAATCACATGATTTTCAAATATTTAGAATACACAAAGACGTAAAACTCATCAAGGTAATACAAACTCCTGTATCGCTTTGATGAACGAGGTTGCATTGTTTAACCTGAAAGCGTTTCAAAAAAGTAGTATTTCTTTGTTTTTCTTTACAATAAAATAACATTATTTTGAAAATTAGTTATTTAAAAATTGTTTATCCCGGACTCTGGTTATTTAATAAAGTTGTAAGTTTCGTAAATATTCTTCGGATGAAAGTAATAAATTTGTCTTTTAGAAATATTTTAGAGTAGTTGTTCTTATACTATCACATATTCGATAACTGATGTTTGAATCTACTGATCAATATTCTGCGAAGACACTACTTCAATAATTTCTAAATCAGACAATTTGGAGTAATAGTTCTGACCTGAAATTTTTCAAATAAATCAGTTTTTTCAATTCTTTAAAATGAAATAATATTTTATTAAACTTATAACCAATTTATAATAGAGGATTTCAGTATTAGTAACCTTTTTCTGTATAAGAACTATCTGGAACTAACTCCTAAACATCCTGTTTCTTCCCGTTCTATATCGCGAAATATCTTTTAAAATAACCTCATCCGCCGGATTAAAATGTTTCAATTCGTTGATGATGGAAGAGTGTTTTTCTGCATTTTCAGCAATGATTTCGTACGCAATATTTCTGGTTGTATCACGCAGTTCCGGATTTTTCTTAAATTCATGCTTGATTGCTTCCAGATAAATTAATTTCTTTTCTGAAGGAGTGTCCTGATATAAAGTCTGAATTTGATCTTTCAAAATGTCTCTATCACTGATATTTACAAAATAATTGTTCAGACAGTTGAAGGCATCTTTATTTTCTTCCCAGCCCTGCAGTAAAATTTTCTGAGCTTCTTCGGGAACATTCATCTTTTTGCGGTAAATCAGGGAAGCCTTTACCATCTGACTGTTGCTGACATAATCATCAACCACCATCTGATAATAGGAATCAGCAGATTTACTATCATTTAATTCTTTATAAAGATCACCCACTTTTTCTTTCTGCTGCAGCTCTCTGTATAAATCAATTGCCTTTGTGTACTGCTTTGCTTTTTCATAACATTGTGCAGCTTCCGGCTTATTATTGAGTTTTTTCAGATAAATTACTGCGGCTTCATTATAAAAACCTCCGTCTTCAAGTGTTTTGGCAGCGCGATAGTTATCCTGAAGCAGATTCATGTAGACTTTTGCTGCATTACGGTAATCTTTTTCATCAATGTATTTCTGGGCTAAATCTTCATATTTATTCCGAATCCTGTCAAAGAGTGAATTTTCTAAATAAAAGCTTCCGTCAGCTTTTCTTCTTCGTCCCTGATTCTGATTTTTCTCTTTGTCTTTCATGAAAATAACAACCAGAAAAACGATGATGATTGCGACCAGAAAAATCAACAGATTACCCATCACTGACCAAAATGTCTTCTCGTACAGTTCAGCAAAAACTGCAATGATTTTGAGAAAAGCCAGGACAAACAAAGCTCTCAAAAATTTATCGGTAAATTTCTGTTTATTCATCGTCTTCAGATTTTAAAATGGTTTTATCTTCTCTGAATAACCTGTTCAACAGTATAATCACAACTATAATTAAAATCCAGACAAACCAGTTGTATCCAAACATTTCAATCAGCGGATAAAATAAGTACACCATCATCCCAAAAAGCACAGCCATCAGGAAAATTTTGATTCCTGCGGGAAGATTTTCTCCTCCGATATTCATTTTCTTCTTTTGAAATATCAATGAAAACAAGCCTACAGCTCCGATAAGCAGGATAACTAACCAAAATATTTCTGAAAAAGAAATGTTTTGTGATTTATCCGTTTTCTGTTGATCTCCATCGATCATTACAGTAAGATTGTTATCAGGCTTTGCAGGCGGCTCAATGGTTCCGTAGCGTTTTCCCAAGGAATCAGCCATCAGAATCTGTTTCTTATTGAGCACCCTTTCTACAACCCCTTTTTCTGCAGGGATTCCATTGCCTTTTTTCTTCATTGAATCTGAAATTTTCCGGCGGAGGTTTTCAGAATTTTCACTGATAACTTTTACAATTTTTTTGTTATAAACCCTTTTCAGTGAGTCTTTGGATGTCGCAATATTATTTTTTAAAGAATCGATTTCTTCAGCAATTTCAGGTAACGGCCTTCCGCCTTTTTTAAGATAATCTCTGTATTCCTGTGATTTTTCAGAAGAAAAAGGAATTACTGCCTTCTTATAATCTTCAGAAACCTTTTTTCTTTCTTTTCGGTAAATGGAATCGATTTTCAAATCAATTTCTGTGATGCCTGATTCAAAAGATAAAGTTTTTGGAAGCCTGGATTTATCATTAGAAACTGTTCCGGAAGGAGATTCTCCATATTTCGGTTCATCTTTAGCGAACTGAAATCCAATTCTGGCTAAGGCAATCAAAAGTACAAAGATCCAAAATACCCAACGGTAATTCTTTGAACCGGAACTTCCGCTTCCATCAGATGGGCCGATTCCCATTCCACTAAAAATGTTACGCCACCAATTATGACCGAATTGAAATTTTCCAAAACCGTCACCTCTTGAAGTTCCCATAATATCCAGAGGAACCCCAAGCTGCAAAGCCCTTTCAGGATATTTATCGATATATTTTAAATATTTTTCAAACTCTTTTTTATTTCCTGCCATTACTTTTTTCAGGTCGAAAGGAAGATTTTTCATCCATTCTTCTTCCGTTTCAGGCTTTTGCAGAGATTCGAGAATTTTCTCTTCGCTGATTTCAACGGTAAAGCTTTGAATATCCTGAGGAATTTTCACTCCATTTGAGGGTGTTCTTACCTGATCCGGACTTTGTACTGGGTTTTGAATCACTGAGATCCAGTCTATTTCTTCCGTCAGTCTTACCAAACCAAAATCGGGATGCATCACAATGAAGTCAGAGCTAATGCTTTGCAGATCTTCAGGATTTATCTTAGGATATAAAATGGTGTTTTCAGGGATACATATTTTGTCTTCAACAATTTGGAAGTATATATTTCTGCCAATTTCCGAAGGTGCAGTGGATTTAAAAATCAAAAAACATCCATACAACCCATTAGGTTCTTGTGAAGGAATAGCAAAAGAACGAATTTCACCGACATCTATGCCTAAAATTTCCATTTCATAAAGCCATAAGACGGGTGAAGAACCTTTAATTAAAAGTCCTTTTTTAGGATAACTGTTTTTCGGAAAAGGTTTAATCCTCAGTTCCATATTCTACAATTTGATGAATAAATGGTTCGAGATAGGCAGATTCCATCTGATTTACGGTCTTAATCTTTAAAAGCGTGGTCTCGGGTAAGTAATATTCTGAACCGCCAAATTCCGTATCACTTGCGATCGCTAAGAAACCGTCAGTTGTTGTGGAAATATAAAAAACAGGAACAAAAGCATTAGCACTTTTAAAAGTTAATATCCCCCGAGAATCAGCAATAATTTCACTTCCTTCAGAAAAAATAAATTTATTTTTCATTTTCTTACTGTAAGCTAACATTTCATCTTTATTTCTGTGTAGCCTAAGCGAGCTTTCATCTGTATTATGCAATTCAAACTTAGAAATTACTACACTAAAAGACCTGTTAATTCCCATTTGATGATAATTACTCAAAATTTTATCATCATGATAAGTAAATAACCTTTTTAATTCAATGGCAACTTTGTAATGATTTTTTTTAATATCTCTGTTGTTCGATACACTTTCGCAAGAAATAACACCATCAATATTCATCTCTTCGATTCTATCTGCATTTTCACTCCACAGATAAAACTTTTGATTAAAGTAAGTTAATATAAAATCGGATGAAGATATAGCTATGCTTACCTTTGTTTCAGAATATTCTCCTGTGTTTAAATTCAATTTTGAAATCAGCCTCTTATCAGGTTGATACTGACACAAAATATAATGCAGTTGGCGGTTTTTTGCCAATGCAAACTGTCCTGTAGGTTTTACTGAAATATTTTCAAAAAGAACTTCACAGCCACGGTGTGTCCTGTACTGATCGTAATAATTTTTATTGTAATAATTATCGGAAAGATAGGTTTTCAAAAGCTGTTTTTTGGAACTCAGAATAAGAAATTCCCCTTCCAGCAGAAAACTCTCAATCTTATTCGCCGGCATTGGAAATAACAGAGGATAATTTAACAGAACCTCTGTTTTGCTTCCTGAAGAATCTGACGTTTGATTCTGTTTCTGTTTATTCTTTGGCGGATTTGCCCATAATTCTTTTAATGGAAGCTGAATTTTCTGAATGTGTTTTCTTGTTCCTTTATGATGCTTGTAAAAATTCAGTTCGCCCTCAGAAGAAGTCGCAACCAGAAATTTCAACCGGTCTCTGTTTTCATGAATGACTTTCTGAAGATTCTGACTGTTTAAATTTTCCTGATGGGTAATGAAAAATACTTCCAGGTCCTTTTGGGTATGCTCATCATTAAAAAAATTTTCAAGAGCATGAGAAACTTCCAGAACCGGACTTACCTGATTAAGGTTTTCAATCACATCCTCAACTTTATCCAGATTAATGGGAATAGCAGTCTGTCCCAATGCAAAAACTTTACATTCAGAATGAGCCTTTGGATGTTTAATGACTGCAATTGCTGATGCAAATGCCAGAACTTTGGGCGTTCCCCAGTTTTTCAGGGAAGTATCAATCAGAATAACCCTTTCGAAAACATTTTCTTCGGGCGGAATTTCCCGCTGAATATACAGAGCTTCATTATTTGCCACCCGGTTCATGAAAACCTCATCTTCATTGGCAAACTCAGACAAAAGCATTCTGCTGAAATCGCCTTTATTGGTCATATCCGAAATACCTCCAACAGGCTGTTCACCGGAAGATAAATGCCGCATCGGGATTTTCAGCCCGCTCCAGATTCGTTTAATCAGGCTTCCTACCTGAAACGTTTTCGGCTCTTCAACCAACTCCTGAATGAAATCTCTGTGAGCTTCAAGGGTGGTTTCTTCTTCAACAGCGTCATCTTCCAGGTCAGGAGTATCAGTGTAACCCTGCATTGCTTCAATGATTGATTCTGTCGTTGGAAATTTTCTGTCAGCATACGCTAAAGCTTTTATATCTTTACTAAAAATCTCATTATTAAAGTCTTTCTTATCAGCACTTTCTGCTAAAAGATGCGGAATTCTACGATACCTTCTGTATAATATTTCAGAATTTTGAACAGATAATGAAACTCTGTTATCTGTAAAAACAGTTTGGATCAACGCCAGCCTGCTTTGTCCTGTTTTATAACCTCTGCCTAAGTTCTCAAGCTTTGTCAGAAAAGAAACTGCCTCAGAAAACAGCTGTTCTGTCTGTTCGCGAACCACATAGATTTTAAGCTCATCCAGTAATTTTTGCATTTGTGTATATCCGTCCTGCGTTGCATAAAGAACCAATAATAATGCACCAAGCGGAGGCCACCCCTGAAGCTGAAGCTCTTTCAAAATTTCGATGAGATACACTCTGTAAACAACGGTGGAGCCAACTTTTGGAAAATATATTACATTATTTAATGAATACGCTGAACTGTCTGACACATCATGGTAAGTACTCCACTCCCAGAAGTAATCCCTGTAAGATTGGAAATAATCTTTTAAATCCATTCTTTTGATTTTTCAGTCATGCGAAATGAGCTTAAGGACAATGTTCTGAAATCCTCTTTATAAAGATGCAAAACACTTCCGTCTTCATTCCATAAAAGCCATTTTTCATGGGTTGCATTATATTTTCTCTGAAGCAGAGTGCTCAGATTTTTATACTCAAAATCAAAACCCGCCGGCAAAAGATGTCCGTCTTTGCTCCAATATGTTTTTCCTGGGAAACTCAGTAAAGGAGTACCCATAAATAATGCTTTATCATTTATTACAATCCAATCCAGCCTTTCCAGTTTGAATTTCGGCAGGGCAGCAATTTGGTCTTTAATGTCAGCAATGGAACATAGCAAAGCAGTTGCAGTCTTCTCCTCTTCGCTCATTTTTAATTTAACTTCAATTTTTTCATCGATTCCGAAAAAATTATTATTAGAAATAGGAAAAGTCAGTTTCAGTGCTTTATCAATGGGTATCCAGAGCAATGCCGTCCTTACCTTTTTAGAAGGGACCAACGCTGCTATTTTAAATAAAAGCCCATTTCTCAATTCATATAAAACGAAATTCGGCAGGACTTTGATTTCCGGCGACAGAGCCTGTTCTTCGGTAAAACCTTTTAACCAGATGACTTCATTTTCCAGCGCGACATTAACATTTTTCCAATCCCGGACTGAACCTAAAAAATCTTCATTCGCACGGGGAAGTTCTGCCCAAAATTCTTTTATGCGGTATGAAGAATCTTCTTCCATAAACATTCTATTTCCTGTTGGATGTATTTTTTTTGCTCAGGGTTGCCCACCCAGTCGCAGCGGGTCTGAAGGTATCTTAATTTATCTTTGATCACATTTTGTTCTTCAAAACCCGGGCTGCCGCTTTCCCACTGACCGATCAGAATTTTCACGTCTTTCATTAATTCTTCCGGGTTCGGAGCTTTATTCTGTAATGCCTGCGGATGAGATTTCGGATGGTCATCTTTTTCAATCGTTCTGTTGATAATTCCTTCTAGAATTTCGATCTGTTCTTCGGTATCCCAGATATGCTTTAAAACCCACAGATCCGAAAGAACGGCTTCGTTTCTTCCGCAGATCAGGGCACTTGCGGCGATCAGATTCTGCAATTTAACGGCTCTACGGTCTGAAATTGCAATTCCCGTGTTTCTCAGGTTAATAACTGTATTTAAATAGACTTCGTAGATTGGTTTTAAATCTACGGTTCTGCAAAGCTGCTGAAGTTCTTTAATTTCATGGGAAAGAATTTCAGGCGAGTCTGTTTCCTCATTATTTTCGAGTTTTCTTCCTGCCAAAAGTACCTGCTGAAGAAGATCGGGATTGACATTGTCTACATTGATTCTGATGAGAAAACGATCAAATAGTGCATTCAGTGCTTCATCCTCTGGAAGAACATTACTTGCTCCAACAAACATTAAAGCAGGGAGATGCTTTGTTTCTTTTCCTCTTTTAAAAATCTTTTCGTTCAAAGCGGTCAGCAGTGAATTGAGAATCGCAGAGTTGGCATTGAAAATTTCATCCAGAAAAACCATTGATGCCTCAGGCATCATTCCTTCTGTATTAGTTAAAAGCTCCCCTTCTTTCAGTTTCCGTATATCGAAAGGCCCGAAAATCTCATTGGGTTCAGTGAAACGTGTTAACAGATATTCAAAGTTCTTTCCGTCTTTTACTGTTTTGGCCAGAGTCCTGATGATCGCAGATTTAGCAGTCCCGGGAGGACCGTACAGAAACGCATTTTCTCTTGCCAGCAGACATATTCCGAGTAAATCGACAACATCATTTTTACCGACAAAAGTGTCTTTGACATAGGTAAGTACCGTGTTTAATTTTTCTATATTTTGAATCATTGATTTTAATTAATTTTTAAACGCAAAGAGCGCAAAGATTTTTAATATTGTTCTGCCTTTTTTTCGTCCAAAACCGCTTCTGACTTTGTCGAATCTGTGATTTTACTCAGCTACAAAATACAAAAAGATAAGCTTGATGACGCCCTTTAGGGATTTTGCCTTATCCACACTGATATGACAGAGCTTATTTTATGCTTTCGCTATCTCAACTCCCTGGTTTTCATTATGAACTGCCTATTGTTTTTAGTTCCTTCCAGAAAACATCTTTATACATTCCAAATTCTGCATTGAGCAATTGATGGAGGTAGGGAACTTCTGCGAGACTGTATGCTTTCTTATCTACAATTCTTTCAAGATATAATTTTTGGTAAGTCTTGTCTTTTAATTCTTCTTCCCAATTGATATTTGCCAAATCCAAGTCATATCCAATTCCCGAATAATGAAATTGCTGTAAAATACTTTTCAGTATTTTGATTACCGGGTCTTCAGTATCTGCGTCGTTTAAAGCATAAATAATTTGTGGTAAAAACCTTAATGATAAATCCGCCGACAAAATTGAAGAAATATCTCGTGTATCCTTATATAATGGAATCAATTGGTTTACATCTTTTGCCGTATTCTCTCTTATCAAATGCAGTTGTGCACTGTGATATAAAACTTTTGCCCCCCAAACCGCGGTATCCCGATCGCAGCTTATTTTATCGGAGAAGAATTCCAATCGCTCTTTTTCGAATTCGGATTCAAGATAATCTGCAGTATCCTGTTCTTCTTTTGGAGATATCCATTTAATTTCCGAAAAAATAGTTAGTGTTCCTTCTTTTCTGAGAAGAAACAAAGTGTCTAAAAATGGGAATCCTGTTTCCATCATCTAACAAAAATAGAAAATATTATTTGTGAAATATCAATTTTACGATGCAAGTTAATGGTTAATTAAAATACACGAAAACATACAGGTATCCTAAAGTTACTTCATTCCTAATGGAATCCCTCCATCTTAGCCCCGATTGCAGTGAAAATCCTTTTTTGAAAAAAAAGATTGAAACGGAAAGCGGGAAATTGCTCCAAAAAAATACGAACGTGATTAATTGACCTTTCACTTTTCACATATTTATTATCTTTGCACCATTCAAAATAATATTATGAGTGTACACATCAGTGCGAAAAAAGGAGAAATAGCGAAAGTCGTATTGCAACCGGGCGATCCGCTCCGTGCAAAATATATCGCTGAAAATTTTCTTGAAAATGCAAAACTGGTAAGTCAGACCAGAGGTATTTTTTATTATACGGGAATTTATAAAGGTAAAGAAATCACTGTTGGAGCAAGCGGAATGGGTTTCCCAAGCATCGGAATTTACTCTTTTGAACTGTACACAGAATATGAAGTTGACACTATTATAAGAATCGGAACTTGCGGCGGATATTCGGATAATGTGAAATTATTCGATATTCTTAATGTAGAAAACGCGGCCAGTGAAAGTACTTATGCAAAATATGCATGGGGATTCGAAGAAGAAGTTTTTTCTCATCAGGGAAATATTTTTGACCTCATCAATGAAACGGCTGAAGAATTATCTCTAAAAGCTAAAGCGACCAACATCCACAGTAGCGATATTTTTTACAGAAAAGATCCCGAAACTCCGGCAATCGCAACGAAATACAATTGTCCGGCAGTGGAAATGGAAGCTTTCGGCCTGTTTGCCAATGCTAAGCATTTAGGTAAAAATGCAGCCACGATTCTTACCGTTTCGGATATCATTCCGACCAAAGAATTTATTTCGGCAGACGAAAGAGAAAAAGCTTTAAAACCCATGATTGAATTGGCTTTGGAAGCAGCTTTAAAGGTGATTTAATAAAATTAATTTATATAATTAAAAAGAGCTTTACAAATCTGTAGAGCTCTTTTTATATTCTGAAAAATTCCGGGTGGTTATTGAAAATAAATGTATGGGTGCGATGGATTCGAATATCGATGCAGTTGATCATTTTTTGTTTGTCTTGTCCCTGATTAAAAAATATCTCGTTATATATGCTCTTTTTATTGAATCGTTAAAAGATTTTTCTGAATAAAAGCTTCTGTAATCAGAAGAGGTCCAACCATGCATTTCTCTGGTGATCTTTACCCAGATTAATTTCCGTCTTTTTCTTCTTTGCTTAAAGAATTTAATGGTTTCACTGAGATGATCTTCGATCTGTGATTTTTCTGTTCTTCTCCATTTTTTATTTCCATGCTTTTTTAAATAGGATCCGATTTTTCCCCGTTCGAAGTTTCTGAAAGTTCCCTTATAATAAATATTTTTCATCCTGTTAATTTTTTCTGATTAATTAGTGCTTTTTATGCATTGTTCCTACGTATTCTCAGATTCTATATAATTAAAAAATTTATATTTTAATTCTCCTTCATTAACAACATACGATTAAAATTCACAAAGCAATTTCATTTTCTGAGCAGAAACTGTAATTTTCAGCATTTTCGACTGAACATATTCGTATTAAATTCTAATCCAACCCAGAATATAGTTCACATTATGGACAGCAGATCTGAAGTTAGATGGTTGCTTTACAGTATAAGTGCCATCTCCAGTATTTTCACACGGTTCCCTGTATTTATATTCAAAAATATACTATTTCTGATAATGAATTTTAAACATTTGAAAATTAACTTTTACGTAATCGATTTACCGAAATTGATATTTACGTTATCTTTTCAGGAGTAAGTGTCATCGTAAAAACGGACCAAATCAAACCACCTTATCATAAAAAATAAGATAAGTCAACATATACAAAAAGCTTAATTACAAACCATTACAAAGCTTTAATATCATAAAAAAATATGTTGTAAATAAAAAAAATTAAGTTTTATTACAAAATTGTTACATTTAGAGGCTAACAATTATTGAATATTAATGAAGTTTATAGGATATGATATTGGAAGCTCATCAATAAAGGCTTCTATTGTAGATGAAAAAGGTAAGGTAATAGCCCATGCAAAATATCCGGAAAGTGAGATGGTTATTGATTCTCCAAAGATCGGATGGGCAGAACAGGATCCGGAACAGTGGTGGCAGAATCTTCGTGTTCTGACCCAAAAAGTGATTGCGGAAAGCCACACCGATAAAAACGAGATCAGAGGAATCGGTATTTCTTATCAGATGCACGGACTGGTTTTGGTTGGCAAAGACAAGAAGGTTCTTCGTCCGTCAATTATCTGGTGTGACAGTCGCGCAGTCGAAACCGGTGATCAGGCATTTAATGATTTGGGAGAGGAAGTTTGTATGAACAAACTGTTGAACTCTCCGGGAAATTTTACCGCTTCAAAACTGAAGTGGGTAAAAGAAAACGAACCCGAGGTGTACGATAAGATCTGGAAGTTTATGCTTCCCGGAGATTTTATTGCCTTAAAACTGAGTGGAGAAGCTACTACTACGGTAACCGGTCTCTCAGAAGGGGTTCTGTGGGATTTTCAGAAACATCAGGCATCAAAGGCATTATTAAATCATTGGAAAATTGACGAATCTCTCGTGTCAGCAGTGGTGGATAATTTTACTGAACAATGTGTTGTTTCTAAACAAGGTGCTGAAGAAAGCGGATTGCCTGAGGGAATTCCTATTCTCTACAGAGCCGGAGATCAGCCGAATAACGCTTTATCACTTAACGTAATGAATCCAGGAGAAATCGCTGCTACCGGTGGAACTTCAGGAGTAGTCTACGGAGTAACGGATACTGTTTATTCTAAAGAATCAGTCAGGGTGAATAATTTCGCTCATATCAATCATACTAGGGAACAGCCTAGAATTGGAAAAATGCTCTGTCTGAATGGTGCAGGAATTCAGTACAGCTGGCTTCGTCATCAGGTAGATCAGAAAAGACATTCTTATCAGGAACTGAATGATCTGGCTTCACAGATCCCCATCGGATCAGACGGAATCATTGTGTTACCCTTTGGAAATGGTGCTGAAAGAGTTTTAAAAAATAAAGATATCGGTTCTTCCACGTACAACGTCAATTTCAACCGTCACAAAAGCACACATCTGTTCAGAGCCGGATTGGAAGGAATCGCCTACTCTTTTGTTTACGGAACTGAAATTCTGATGAATGACGGTTTACAAAAAGGAATTATCAAAGCTGGAGGTGACAATTTATTCCGTTCTTCATTATTTGCGCAATCGATTGCAACATTGCTGGATACTGAAATCAGAATTTTTGATACGACAGGATCTACCGGAGCTGCCAGAGCAGCAGCAATGGGTGCGGGAGCATTTGATACCCTGAATGATATCTTAACGGAGAAAGATATCACCCACACCTATACTCCAGATTTTAAAAATATAGATCAATACAGCGCAAGCTACTCAAGGTGGAAAAATAAATTGGAGTCTGTTTTAAATAACTGACAGCAATTGCATTCAGTCATGAATTATAATTCAACACCCTTACATACAGATATAAAAACCAATAAAATATAAAATCAAAATAATGGCAGTTACAACAGGAAACAAAGAGTACTTTAAAGGAATAGAAAAGATCAGGTTTGAAGGAAAAGAATCAGACAATCCGTTAGCATTCAAATTTTATGATGAGAATCTGATAGTCCGTGGAAAAACGATGAAAGAATATTTTAAATTCGCTTCTGCTTACTGGCATACATTCTGTGCAACAGGTGGAGATCCATTCGGAGCAGGAACTCAGCAATTTGACTGGTTAACGGCTTCCAATGCTAAAGAGAGAGCAACAGAAAAAATGGATGCTGCCTTCGAATTTTTCACAAAACTTGGGGTTCCTTATTACTGTTTCCACGATTATGATTTGATTGACGAAGCAGACAATTTTACAGAATCTACAAAAAGATTAGAATTCATTACAGACTACGCCAAAGAAAAACAGGCAGCTTCAGGTGTTAAATTACTTTGGGGAACATCAAACTGCTTCTCGAACCCAAGATTTATGAACGGTGCAGCAACCAATCCTTCGTTTGACGTTTTGGCTTATGCGGGTGGGCAGGTGAAAAATGCTTTGGATGCAACGATTAAATTAGGCGGTGAAAATTATGTATTCTGGGGCGGCCGTGAAGGTTATATGTCACTTCTGAACACGAATATGAAGCGTGAACAGGAGCATATGGCGAAATTCTTACATTTAGCTAAAGACTATGCAAGAGCTCAGGGCTTCAAAGGAACTTTCTTTATCGAACCAAAACCAATGGAGCCGACAAAGCACCAGTATGATTTTGATGCGGCAACATGTTTAAATTTCCTTCGTCAGTACGATCTATTGAATGATTTTAAATTAAATCTTGAAGTAAATCATGCTACTTTAGCACAGCACACTTTCGAGCACGAGCTTCAGGTTGCAGCTGACAACAATGTATTGGGAAGTATTGATGCCAACAGAGGGGATTATCAAAACGGCTGGGATACAGATCAGTTCCCGGTTGATCTTTACGAAATGACTCAGGCAATGCTTGTAATCATCCAGGCCGGAGGTTTCCAGGGTGGAGGCGTTAATTTTGACGCTAAGATCAGAAGAAATTCCACAGATTTGGAAGATATTTTCATCGCTCACATCAGTGGAATGGACAATTTTGCAAGATCATTCTTAGCTGCGGATGCTATTTTAGAAAAATCAAAATATTCTGAGATCAGAACCAACAGATATTCTTCATTCGACAGCGGAAAAGGTAAAGATTTCGAAAACGGAAATTTATCTTTGAATGATCTTGCCACTTACGCTCAAGGACTTGGGGAAGTAGGCAGGGAAAGCGGAAAGCAGGAATATCTTGAGAGTATTATTAATCAGTATTTATAATTTAATGAGAAACATGATGACAATTGACTATTTTCTTTTACTGCAAAAGGTTTAAAAGAAATAATCTAAAAAACAGCTATTCAAAAGTCTGCAAAAATTTAAAAAACTTGTTAAAATATTCGTTTTGCCATCTTTTGAATAGCTAAATGCAGCAAATTCCTTTTACTTTTTTGCGGTTTAAAAAAATCATGTTTCAAAAATTTTTAACAATTAAAACTAAATCAAACTATGCAAATAATAGATTCCGGTCCTACATATTCTTCAGGAACAAAAGCACAGATTAATATGCTGTACGTGACTGTACTGACACTTGTTGCCACTTTGGGAGGACTTTTGTTTGGATATGACACTGCTGTAATTTCCGGAGCTGAAAAATCGATCCAGGAATATCTGATCATCCCTTTAGGATTAAGCTCACTGGCGCATGGAGCAACCATCTCAAGCGCATTGATCGGATGTATCATCGGCGGCGCTGTTTCCGGAATAATCTCTACAAAACTGGGAAGAAAAAAATCATTGATGCTTTCTGCATTCTTATTCTTTATCAGTGCTTTAGGAGCAGCATATCCTGAATTTTTATTTTTCAAACACGGCGAACACTCGATGGGTGTTCTGCTGGCATTTAATTTTTACAGAATCATCGGTGGAATTGGTGTTGGATTGGCTTCAGCGGTCTGTCCAATGTACATCGGTGAGATTGCACCTGCCGAAATCCGTGGCAAACTGGTTTCTTTAAATCAGTTTGCCATCATTTTCGGGATGCTGGTCGTTTACTTTGTAAACTGGGGAATTGCAAGCGGGCAAACCGTGGAATGGATCAATGAGATCGGATGGAGATATATGTTTTTATCATTGACCATACCTTCTGCTCTATTCGGAATACTTCTGTTCTTCGTTCCTGAAACTCCACGTTACCTTACATTCGTTAATAAAGATGCAGAAGCGCTTAAAATTTTAACAAAAATCAATGGCGAAGCACGCGGAAAAGAAATTTTCTCTGAAATAAAAAGTACTGTAGCTGAGCACAAAAGTGAAATTTTCGCATTCGGAAAAACAGTCATTGTGATTGGAATTTTATTATCGGTTTTCCAACAGTTTGTCGGAATTAACGTCGCCTTGTATTATGCTCCGAGAATTTTTGAAAGTATGGGCGTTCATAAAGATTCCTCTATGCTGCAGACTGTTGTCATGGGATTGGTGAATGTTGTATTTACGGTCATTGCAATTTTCACAGTCGACAAATGGGGAAGAAAACCCTTATTGATTGTAGGTTCAGTAGGTATGGCAATTGGGATGTTTGCAATTGCAATTTTATCTTACTATCAAATTATCGGAATTGCCACTTTGGTCTTTATCATTGTTTACACAGCTTCATTTATGATGTCCTGGGGGCCGATCTGCTGGGTGCTGATCTCCGAAATATTCCCTAATAAAATCAGAGGAAGTGCAATTGCAATTGCTGTTGCGGCACAATGGGCTGCAAACTATCTTATTTCTTCAACATATCCTTTTATGATGGAATTCAGCGGAGCATTCACTTATGGATTTTACGGGGTAATGAGCGTTCTTTCCCTGTTCTTTGTATGGAAATGGGTTCCTGAAACCAAAGGCAAATCTTTAGAGGAAATCGAAAAGGTTTGGGAAAAGTAAATACACTTCAGTTTATCATTAGTTTATTAAAGGCACCAAGATTTTTTTGGTGCTCTTTTTTTTAACTTTGTTATGTAAACTATATATCTTATGCTTTATGAACATCTTTAAATCTATTTTTCAGCATTTTAAAATTATTCGCAACATAAAAAACATTAAAGATGATTTTATTGCAAAAAAGATTCAAATGCATCAGCTTCTTTACGAGTTAAAAGCATTTTCGGAAGACAAAACTGAATTTGATTTCATCGGATCTATTCCAGTGGAAATGACTGTATTTATTTTCGGAAGAACAAAAGCAATCTGGATATCGAATATGAAGCTGTAACAGAATCCCAAATTCCCTATTACGAAAAAATAAAGCAATTTGCATTAGAAAACAGTTTTCAGACTGAAGAAAAAATAAATAAAGGAATACCTTATATAAGGATCAGCACAGACACTTCAGCTGAAAAAACATTTCGCCTTGCTAAAAAAATTCAGCAAGATATCTTCGGAAATAATGATCTTACACAATATGAAATTGTACCTTAATGACCTTGCACATTATATTTTTAAATCATAATACATCATGAAGTATAGTTCATTGATTCTGCATGATACTAAAAACTGATTTTAATCTGTTAAAGAGTTATCCGGACAGATAGATGATATATAAATTAAATATTATTTGGTTTTAACTTCTGTCTCTATCCATTCTTCATTTTCAATAATCTGATAATTTGGTTTTTGAATGGCAGGAAAATATTCAAACCCAAATTTATCTTTTTTGCCATACACAGCATATTCATCTGTAAAGTTTGGAAAATACACACTCGTATAGTTTATTTTAAAAGTATAAACAGGAATTTCTTCAGCTGCAGGTTTTCCAAAATATGAGAATTTGTATTCTAATTTTTTCATGAATTCCTCATTATCCCACTGAGAAAGATCTCTCAACAAAGATATTTTATCTTTTTCTGAAAAATTTTCAATATTCTTTGCTGCCCATTCCGGAAGTTCTTTACGAAGTTGATTTAGTTGGTCTTGTGATAATTTTTTAGGATTTGGATTCCACAACAGAGATTCGGATAAGCATTTATATCCTTTCTTTTCAATCTTGTCATTTACATTAATAGGTTTTCCTCCAAAACCAATAACTTCGTATCCGTTTTCAGTTTTGCAGTCGCAGTTTTTCATCATTACATTTTTCGCTAAAATTATTACAGGGATTATTAAAAGACATACTATTCCGATAAAAACATTCTTTTTTTTCATAATTACTGAGGATTAAAGGTTCTCATATCATCAGGAACTCCTTCAGGACTCGGTGCAGCACCGACATTATGTCTGGCTCCATCAGGATCAAACCATGCATCGTCGATTTTCACCATATTTGCTTCAATAGCTGACCATTCTCTCCATCGTTGTTTTTCCTGTTCCGTTAATTCCTTTTCCTGATCCAAAAGGTGAGAATACGCAGTTCCACATCTGTTATTACCAACTGAAGTTTTGTTCTCGGCTCTTGCTTTCATATAATCAGAAAAACACAGCTCGTCTGTGGTAAAAAGTGTTTTTTCATAATCCGTTCTTTTCAGATACGCGTACACTTTCACCTTTGAACTGTTAGCAACTTTTTGTGCAATACTTTCAGAAGAAAGAATATTATATCGATTGTTTACATCAACTTTACTTCCTGATGGATCTATATAAATTGTTTTATCAATCGAGCTGTTGCCAATTCCTGCTCTGCATGAATACAGGTAGACACTGCCTCCGGAAGAGAATGCATCTTTGCTTAACTTTTCTGCCTGTTCTTTTTCGAATGAATAGGGCGTTATATCTGCACCAATTGGAGCTAATCCGAGTGAAATCTCCCCGACGACACCATGACTGTAAAATAAAAGCTGCTGAATTTTTTTATTAGTTCTTTCTTCCGAAATATTTGCAGAATTTCCCTTATCTCCTGTATTAATATAATTAATTATTTCTCCTGCGCTGGTCACCTCAATATATTTCCCTCTGAATTTACTTTCTACAGCTTCTTTAATCGCAGCTCTCTGTTTTGACGAATATCCTGTTATGCATAATAAAAAATCAAATTTTATTCCTCTGTTCATTCTCATTCTACGTAATGCCTGATGAACAAACATCATTTTACTTCCTTCTCCTACTCCCTGAAATAAAAGATTTCTTGCTGTACTTGAACTGTAATTCTGAGTGCCTACTACAATAATATAAGACAAACCGAAACTGCCACCTTCTATTTTTGGTGCTGCCTCGTTTACATTATAGGTAACTCCGGAATCAGTTCCTTTTTGTGTAAACTGATTCGCAAGAGAGGAGTTTTCTATATTTGCTCCTGCGAAATTTTTTGCTGAACCTCCGGTCGTTTCAATATAATCTCCTCCTATATAAGATTCCTTGCTCATATCGTATTAATGATTTTTTGAAATTTCAGCAGAGTTATTCTTTATTTCCTTCTGAGAATGCTGCTCAAATACTCCCTGACTCTGATTACTTATTTTACCATTAGCGATTCTCAGCCTGTCTTTATCTGTGTGAGACTCTTTGTTTCCCTGGATAAATTCTGTCATTTTTCCGGTTACATTGGTAATAAAGTCGGTTCCTACCGAAAGCATATTTAGCATGCCCACTCCTGTGTTTTTATTCATTCCTGCCGTTTCTGAAATGTTCATTCCCGCTGTTGTTGTAATATTTTCAGCAATATTGATATTCATATTTTTTGCAGTGATATTGATAGTTTCCGGCGCTGTGATATTGATATTGCTTCCCGTCGTGTCCAGATGGATCTCATTTCCTGATTTATCCGTGATGATGATGCTTTCATCTTCCGTGAAGACCACCCGGTGGCCGCTTCTCGTCTGGATTGATTTCACACGGTTGTCCATGCCTCCTCCCAATCCTATTCCTCCATGGAACATTCCTCCCATCACAAATGGTCGGT
>CAURNW010000006.1:0-228291 GCA_963526305.1 uncultured Chryseobacterium sp.
ATTAAAATTAAGGTTTTATGCTTAACTTTTACTGTACGTTAAATTAGTACATCCAATATTTTTCATTCTATTTTTTTTACAAAACTAACTCCTGAATTTAATGTGTCACAATATTTCAACTAAATTCTTTTGTAAAATGAACAATAAAAATGAACAAAATTTTAATAACTTTATCTTTTAAAATTGAAAAACCACGTGTGAAGGGTATTTAAGAAAGATAATATTTAAATATGAACATATCTCATAGTATATTTGTTAAAATTTAATTTTTATGGAAAAACCACTAATTCTGGTAACCAATGATGATGGAATTACAGCTCCCGGTATCAGAAATCTTATAGAATTTATGAACGAAATCGGAGATGTAATCGTGGTTGCTCCCAACTCTCCGCAAAGTGGGAAAGGCCATGCCATTACCATCAACTCGACACTGAGCTACGAAGAGGTACAGCTTGAGGGGCCACAGACTGATTATTCATGCAGCGGAACGCCTGTAGACTGTGTAAAGATGGCTCTGGACAAGATCCTTCCGAGAAGGCCTGATATTGTCGTTTCAGGCATTAATCATGGCGCAAACTCTTCAATTAATGTTATTTATTCAGGGACAATGTCGGCAGCAGTGGAAGGCGGTGTAGAAGGTCTTCCTTCCATCGGGTTTTCACTTTTAGACTTCAGCTGGGAAGCAGATTTTACGCAGGCAAAGGAATACATTCAGAATATCGTAAGAAAAACCCTGGAAAACCCTATGCCTAAAGGTATTGTTCTCAACGTCAATATCCCCAAACTTCCAAAAGAGGAAATCAAAGGGATTAAAATCTGTAAGCAGGCCAATGCAAAATGGGAAGAAAGTTTTGATGAAAGAATCAACCCACATGGTAAAAAATACTACTGGCTTACCGGATATTTCAATAATATGGATGAATCAGAGGATGCTGATGAAACAGCTTTGGCAAACGGATATATTTCTATTGTTCCGGTTAAATTTGACCTTACGGCTTATGAGTATATGAATACACTGAATGAAATCATGAAGTTTGATTAAACATAGTTTTAGTCTTGAAATAAAATTACCTTCGTAAAGTTGTTGATGCTATTTCAAGACTTTTATTACTAAAATTTAATCCTGAATTCCCAAAACTTGCGCAAATTCGCTATTGTTCTTTGATTCAAAAATTTGTCATAAGCTTCCAACAGGGGGAATTTTTTAACAGATTAAATTTTAATTTTCTTAATGCTTCAGTTTCTCATGTCATTATTGATTCATCAAGGTAAAAAATAGGTGTGCATCTTCGTTCTGGAAATCTGTTGTTCACTTTATTTCTCCGATTCTTCAGAATCATATTTATTGATATTATGAAGACCCAAAAAATACAGAAGTTTGGTAATCCTCGGACAGCACTTTGGCATGTCCTTTAAAATATTCAATACGCTTTTAATACTTAGAGAAAGGGAAAATATTATTTTGATGCCGTTGAGTCATTTATTCGTGAAGAGCTCCTACTTAAATTATTTCAAATTTTAAATCTGACCGAAAATCAAATTTTGATTCACTTATTCTATATCTGATAAATATTCCACAATTAAAAAAATATCGCGGAGAATTTAGCGGATATTTTTAAAAGTATCAAATATTTAAAGAAAGTTATCAGAAGGCAAAACAAAAAAACTTCCATCAAGTTTTAAAAAGAAAGAGATGAAAATTGTTTTCACTGAGTAAGGTAACAATTTAAAATTTTATGGGATGCTATATTAAATGCAAAACTTTTCACTCAACAGATGTAACTTCTTTGAATAGATATACATAATCTATATAATTACATTCTGGAATCCTTCTATTTGATGACACGATTAATTTTTGAAAGAAGATACATTCACGACGATTCCATAAGGGATAGTATAGATTGGATATATCGAATAATCTGTTATATTAAATCTCAGGAAGAGGTTGATTACATAAACAATTCAGAATTAAAAAAGATAATATGTAAACCTTAAACTTGGATAATATATATTTCCAATATATTTTAAATCATGTACATATTCATTAGTTTTATACCTCCATATATATTGAAAAGTCGATTCCGTATTTTGAATTTGTTGAAAAGGAAAATTTAGAGATAATCCAAGATCATATTGGTTTTCCCACCCAAAATTTATTCCAAATCCTAAATTTGTACTGATTGTATAGCTTTTTTCACCAATGTTTGTTTCATAAATTCCTTCATAAAAGACAGTATCACTTAAATCTTGTGCTGCCTGTCCGCTGCCTCTGTTGTAGACCATAACATTATTATTATAGTCCGCACCGACACTGGCTTCAATATATAATAGTTTCTCGTTAAGAGAAAATAATCTACGATATCCTACATAGAGTGAAATACAATCAAATTTTTGACCCATAATATCCTTATTTGTAAATGGAATTTGGGATTCATTTATTTTATATTCATATTCTATTTTCTTTCTGGTAAATAGTAAATCAGCAAATAACTTATTTTCTTCGTCTAAATTTTTAGAGAGTCTTACTCCAAAAGAAATTGAGATTGGATTTTTAACCTTAAAATGATTTCTGTCTGTATTCAATTTATTTTCATAAATATTTATTCCAGGTCCAAAAATGACACCTAATGAATAATTTGATTGTGAATAGCAAATTTTAGAAAAAATTAAAAACGTTAAAATATAAAATAATTTCATAAACTTATATTTAAAAAAACTTCTTGCATTACTGCAAGAAGTTAAAGTTAAATTTAATTTTTTATAATTTTTTTAGTTAATTTTTTTCCTCCACTATCAATAAGTAGTAAATAGGTTCCAATAGGAAGAGAAGATATATCAATTTTTAATGATTTTAATTTTCCCTTATTAATATTACCATTGTAAATATTCTGAATTTCTTCTCCCAATAAATTATACAATCTGATATTTGTTGTAGCATTTGAAACTGAATTTAAAAATTCTACATTAACAAAATTAGCTGCAGGATTAGGATAAACACTAAATTTATAGTCATTAGTAGTTGATAAATCTGTATTCTGTATCATTTTAGCAACATTGGATTCAGTATCAGGAGCACCATCACCTTCAATTTGAACAGCTAAATCATTTAATGAGATATTTGGATCTATTGCTATTTTCAATGAAACTTCTGTAAATTCTACATATATTTCTTTTCCATCATCAACGACCTTAAACTTAGATTTAAAATCTTCATCCACCAAATCACCATTGAAAATCAAACCTTTGTCAGTAAGTTTAATTGCAATTTTATGTAAAATTTCTGAATCGTCTACAGTTTCATCTTCAATTAAATTTACCGAGTCATCATTAGGCCGCCATATAGAAAAGCGCAAATCAGAATAATAACCATTATTTTTTTGTAATTTAATTTTACCTGAAATATTAGGAATTATTATTGAATGAGAATTTTCATCGAAAACTGCTGCTCCAGTTTTAACTTCTGATTCTTCAACATTCTCTTCTGACACATTTGAAGATGGTAAAAAGAATTCCTCGAAAGACGAGATAACTTCTCCTCTGGAACAAAATTTATTTTTAACACCTCCTTGTTCCCAAAAACCGTTGTCTCCGCGAGAAACTTTTTGCCAGGCACAATTTTTAATTTTTTCGGCATAAGCATATCCACAGTTTCCTGTAGTCTGAGATGCTATTAAACCTGTAAATACCCTTGCTGTCGCTTGATACTTCCTTGACCACCATTTACAACTATTTCTTTGAGTTGAGTGGAATCCTGCTAAAATGTTACTACAAAATAATAACATTAAAAAAACAGATAATAATTTTTTCATAGTTAAAAAGTTTTTTATGTGCCGTAAATATAAATAATAAATCCATATATAAAGAAAAATTTTTTTTGGCTAAAAAAAAATGGAAGAAACACTCCTATTATTTCATAAAGTAAGGAATAAATTTAATACTATGAACTGTAGCAGAATGGTATGCACAAATATAAATTCACCCTTTACTTAAAATTGAATCATCCAAATCTTTTGCAATAGCAATTGTTCTACAAATCAGTTATGTCCAGTAAAACTCAATAATTCTTAGGATTTTCATTTAAAACAAAACCTTATCCTCTCTTCTTAATTCTTCGAGATATTTACTTTTATCATCTCTGTAGAATAAATTCATGGTCTCAAAGGGAATCATTTTAAGGTCTTTATTGACAATGTGAACGCATGATTTTTTTACTGCTCGTACATCAAAATCGTGGGCATCCATAAAATTCATAATGATAATTCTGAACAAGTTATCGTAATCTAAATTCGGTGCAGAAACTTCAGGCAGACAGCAAAGTAACTGGTTGACCTTAGGCTGTACCTGATCAACTGATATTCCGGTGCTGAAGATATCCAGAAGCTGCATCTGCAAACCTGCATCCTGCTCATAAACAATGGTATTCCTGGTTTCATTGTTCAGCAGATCAGCAGGATTGATATATCGGGTCAGAGGAATCGTTTGACCTTCAAGCTTTAAAATATATCCCATTGCCAAAGAATCCGGGTTACACGGAACAGGAATGATATCGTCTCCATTCAGGAGCGGAAACTGATTTAATATTTCCTGACGAACTTCCGTTAGCGTAATTTTTTCATGAGCAGAATCTTCCCTGTTCCTTCCTGCAACCTCAACGGGCTGAAAAGTAATTCCACGGACGCATTTCTGCTTTAAAGCAAAGTCAATCAGCTTTCCTATTTCGTCAATGTTTTTTCCTTTCTGAAGGACGATAACAAGTGTTGTGGAAAGATTTAATTCATTTAATTTCTCCAAAGCTTTCATACGGACATTCGTCAGATCTTTTCCTCTGAAATCTTCCAGAACTTCAGGTCTGAATGAATCAAACTGGAGATAAATTTCAAATTCGGGAGCGTACGCTGCCAGTTTTTCTGCGAAACCGGGATCGTTGGCAATGCGGATTCCGTTCGTATTGAGCATCAAATGTTTGATAGTCTTTGATTTGGCAATATCCATAATCCTGAAAAACTCAGGGTGAATGGTCGGTTCACCGCCACTGATCTGTACAACATCAGGCTGCCCCTCGTTTTTGACGATGGTATCAAACATTGCTTCGATCTGTTCTAAGCTCCTGTGGCTGCCGTAATGCGGTGAAGACATTGCATAACAGGTCGGACAGGTGAGATTACAGCGGTCTGTTACTTCCACTATAGAAAGGCAACTGTGCTGCTCATGATCAACACATAACCCGCAATCGTAAGGGCATCCGTATTCTACATCTGTTCCGAAATGAACCGGCATTTCAGAAGCTTTATTGTAATTTCTTATATTTTTATAATATTGGACATCGGAAGCAATCATCGTTTTGAAAAAACCGTGATCCGGACATCTTTTGGTCATAAAAACAGATTCATCCTCAATGATGATTTTTGCGCCTACCCTTTTCAGGCATTCCGGGCAAAGACTGATCGTATAATCGTAATAGGTATAATTTCTTACAGGCATAATTTCATTTTTAGCTACATTCCACCACAGACAAAACCACTGATCAGAGCACAGATCAGCAGTGAAATCAACATAGTCTGCCAGAATTGTTTTTTAGAGAATTTTCTTCCGTCTTTGCTTTCATAAATCAATTTTACAAAAACAGTAATTACTAATGATACAATAGAGGCCACCCCTACGATCATTAAAATAATAATGGCGACCAAACCTTCCAGTCCGCCAACTTCAAGAATGGTTAGCATTTTCATATTTAATTTTTTTAGGTGCTGATCAAAACTGACGTATTTTTAATTTTATAAATGTAATATATAATCACACAGATACATACCAGCTGAATGGTTCCTAAATTACCTATAATATTTACTTTAGGCTTAATAAAATCCAACATGAACCTGAAAGTAAAGTAACCTAACATAAAGAGCTGAAAAACAAAACCGGAAGGATATATTTCCTTTCTGCTTATTCTCTTCAGCACGATCCAGAGCAGAATTAAAAATCCTATTTCATACAGTGCTACAGGATGTCTTAGATATTCATCGCCGAGATCCATTCCAAATATTGAATCCGTCGGCAATCCGTAAGTTTCCTCATGAACTCCCGTAAGAAAACATCCTATTCTTCCTATAATGATAGCCAAAATTAAAGGGAAAACAATGAGATCTCCGGTACTTTCCTTGTGTCCCACGATTTTTTTGGCTATTTCTACACCTGCTAATCCTAAAGCCAGGCCTCCAACAATCGTATTATTCGTCCAGAATTTTTTAAAACTGAAATTTTCGAACAGGATATACGGATTTTCCAGGTTTCCGATAAGCTTTGAACCCAGCAATGCACCGGCTGTTGCACCGATAAGAACTGCTGCAGATGTATTAAATGACAGTTTCTCAGATGATTTTCTTTTTAAATAGAAATAAAACCTCATCCCCAGAAATATTCCGACGGTTTCAAATACCGGATGCGCAAGCACGGTTTTACCGAAAATTTGAAATGTTACAGGAAAATCCATCCTTTCAAAAGTAGTATATTTAAGGTAAAATACTGATCTAAATATTTAATTAAAATAAATTTCACCAAAATGCGAATAGAAAATGATATAAAACTGGGCTTTAAGGATGTCATGTTCAGACCGAAACGTTCTACCTTAAAATCCCGCTCAGAGGTTGATCTGGAAAGAGAATTTACTTTTCTCCATACAAAGAAAAAGTGGAAAGGAACTCCGGTTATTGCCGCGAATATGGATACGGTAGGAACTTTTGAGATGGCTGTTGAATTGGCAAAAGATGAAATAATCACTGCTGTACACAAGCACTACACCGTTGAAGAATGGAGCTCTTTTCTTGAAAATCAGCCGGAAAGCATTCATCAGTACATCGCACTCAGTACAGGAACGGGGAAAGCTGATGAAGAAAAAATAAAAACTATTATTGATCAGCACCCCAAAATCGAATTTTTATGCATTGATGTAGCCAATGGTTATTCAGAACATTTCGTTCAGTTTGTCAAGAAAGCACGGGAAAATTTTCCGGATAAAATTATCATTGCAGGGAATGTAGTCACCGGTGAAATGGTGGAAGAATTACTTCTGGTGGGTGCAGATATTATCAAAGTGGGTATAGGTCCCGGATCTGTATGTACAACGAGAGTAAAGACCGGTGTCGGATATCCGCAACTCTCTGCAATAATCGAATGTTCAGATGCAGCACATGGTCTGAAAGGACATATCATCGCAGACGGAGGGTGCAAAGTTCCCGGAGATGTTGCCAAAGCATTTGGAGGAGGGGCCGATTTTGTTATGCTGGGCGGAATGTTTGCCGGACATGATGAAAGTGGCGGCGAAATGCTTGAAGAAGATGGGAAAAAATTCAAACTGTTCTACGGGATGAGCTCAAAAACAGCAATGGATAAACATGCGGGAGGTGTAGCTGAATACAGAGCTTCTGAAGGAAAAACCGTAAAGATCAGATACAAAGGTCCGGTGTCGGAAACCGTAAAAGATATCCTGGGCGGTGTCCGTTCAACATGTACCTATGTTGGGGCATCAACGTTGAAAGAATTATCAAAAAGGACAACATTTATCCGGGTTCAGGAGCAGGAAAATCAGGTTTTTAACGACTGACGACACAAAAAATCCCTTTCATTCAATTGATGAAAGGGATTATATTTTCAGTCTTAAATTTCTTCTTAAGTAAGCATTCCGCCATCCACATTCAGAACCTGTCCTGAAATATAGGAAGACATTTCGCTTGCGAAGAAAACACATGCATTAGCAACATCTTCCGGCTGTCCGCCTCTCTTCAATGGAATTCCGTCTCTCCAGTTCTGAACAGTTTTTTCATCCAGAGCCGCTGTCATCTCAGTTTCAATAAATCCAGGGGCAATAGCATTACAGCGGATATTTCTTGATCCTAATTCCAGGGCTACAGATTTTGTAAACCCGATTACGCCTGCTTTTGAAGCTGCATAGTTCGCCTGTCCGGCATTCCCTTTTACTCCGACAACAGAAGTCATATTGATGATTGACCCTGATTTAGCCTTCATCATTGGCTTAATAACTGCTTTGGTAAGGTTGAATACGGAATCTAAATTTACTTTGATAATAGTGTCCCAATCATCTTTAGACATTCTCATCAACAGATTATCTTTTGTAATCCCTGCATTATTTACTAAAATATCGATTTTACCAAATTCTGCCATTACTTCTTCCACTAATTTTTGAGCAGCATCGTAATCTGATGCATCAGACTGATATCCTTTGATCTGCGTTACTGAACTCAAAGCAGTTTCTAATTCTTTGGCTTTTTCTACAGAACCGGCGTACGTAAATGCTACTTTTGCTCCCTGCTGAGCAAAAATTTCAGCAATACCTTTCCCGATTCCTCTTGTAGCTCCGGTAATTAACGCTACTTTTCCTTCTAATAGTTTCATATAAATGATGATTATTTATCTAATAAGTTTAGTTTGAATGTGCAAAGATATTGTTTATCTTAAAATAATTTTCATCACTGCACCAAATAGCAGTTACTTTAAGGAATTATTCACAATCAGAACAATTTCTCCTTTTAAAGTTTTACTCTTCGAAAATTCAATCAATTCACTGATTGTCCCTCTTTTTGTTTCTTCGAATTTTTTTGAAATTTCCCGGCTTAAGCTGGCTCTTGTTTCCTCTCCGAAGAATTCTCTGATCTGTTCCAGAGTCCTGTTGATTTTATGAGGACTTTCATAAAGAACAATGGTCTTTTTCTCTTCTGCAAGCTGTTTCAGTTTTGTCTGCCTTCCTTTTTTTGGAGGAAGAAAACCTGCAAACAAAAATTCATTGTTCGGCAACCCCGATACCACCAATGCCGGGATCAGCGCTGTTGCGCCAGGGAGGCAGATCATCTCAATATTGCTGTCTGAGCCTGCTTTTGCAAGCAGATAACCCGGATCAGAAATCCCTGGAGTTCCAGCATCTGTAATGATGGCGATATTCTGACCGCTCTGCAGGTCAGCAATTACTTTCTCAGTGGCTGTATGCTCATTATGTAAATGATACGATTTTAAGGGTTTTGAAATTTCATAATGCTTCAAAAGAACTCCGGAAGTACGGGTATCTTCACATAAAATATAATCGACTTCTTTCAGCACCTTTATCGCTCTGAAAGTCATGTCTTCTAGGTTCCCGACGGGTGTGGGAACGAAATATAGGATTCCACTCAAAATTATAAGAATTTATTTTCTACCAATATCCAAAGCCTCTGTGCGTATTCATCCACTTTATTCCATTTCCTGTTGTAGTAGAGCTCGCTGAGATATTCTTTTGCCTCCTCCAGATTTCTGCATCTGTTCAGCTCCGCTACAGCCTGATTCAGATCGGTCTGGCTTCCTGCGAAAAGCAATTTTGTAAAAGCCATTCTGTCATTCAGGTCTAACCTGAATTCAGGTTTCTGCTTCTCTGCCTCCATATAATCTGTCGGAATATTGGTCTTCAGGAGACTTCCTGCATCTTCTTTTATGATGGGTGCCGGTTTTTCCTGAGGAACGATTTCGCTTTCCAAATGATCATCATCAAACAGGGTCTGAATGTTTTTCAGTCCTTTAATATTAGCCAACCGTATTTTTTTCTCCTGCTGATATGCTTCCAGGTTCTCAAAACTGTCATCGGAAGCAGGCTTTTCCTTTTCAGATACCGGCTTATCGATTTCTACAATTTTTCGTCTGTATGACTCATCAGATGCCAGGATTTCATCATGATGTGTCTCAGAATCCTTTTTTATTTCAGTAAGAATGCTTTCTACATTGGAATTTTCAGTGACAATTTCATCTTCATCATGTTTAAAATCATTGGAAACAGATTCATTTTCAGACTCTTCAGTTAAAATATCATTTTCAGATTCATCTGATTTCAGCTCTTCCTCAAACCTATTTGAGATCTTTTCGGAAGAATGAGTTTCTGCACTTTGGGCTTCATAATGATCCTGAATCTGTTCTTCTTCTTCAAATGAATTTGAAATGCTTTCATCGGAAATTTCATTTTCAAATTCTTCAATCTCATTTAACTGGTTGTTAAAGATGACCTCTTCTTCAGTTACACTCTGATCAAATATTTCTTCATCAATATCCTCTTCGTCTTCAGGAACTGAATTTTCCAATACCCGCTCTTCATCTATAAAACTTAAAACCTGAGAAGCCTCTTCAGATTTTTCATTTTCTTCAATTTCATCCAATTGCTGATTAAAAAGAGATTCGTTTTCAACAATTTCATTAGTGAATTCTTTTGGGATTTCGGTTTCAGCATTTAAAATTTCAGAATGTTCTGTCTCCTGATTTTCTACTGCGAGATTAACCATGTTTTCGTGGAATTCATTTTCAACAATATCATTTAATTGATTGTTGAAAATAGCCTCTTCCTCCATCACCTGATTATGCAGATCACCTTCCTTTTCCTCAATTTCATTCAGCTCATTATTAAAAATGGCTTCTTCTTCCGTTACCTCATGAGAAAAATCCTGAGATTCTCTGTATTGTGACTGCAGATTACCGGGCTGAATTCCCGAAAAAAGCAGATCCGAATTTTGGTAATACTCAACTTTGCCTTTCAAAAGCTGAAGAAAGGAAATTCTTTCAGCAAGATCATTCACAAGATCCTGCTTAGAAAGTAGTTCGTCAACATGGTTTGTTTTGTCCAGAATACCGATGATATTCTTGGATTCAAAAAAAATCTTTTCCTGTAAATCTTGGATGTTCTGCATAGAAGAATCTTATTAAAATTGCTTACTTTTGATCTTAAAATATTACGGCTAAAATAACAAATGTTTTTAGAAAATACAATTAATCATTCCAAACAAAGCGGTTGGATGGAAGTTATTTGTGGCTCAATGTTTTCAGGGAAAACCGAAGAGTTGATCCGGAGACTGAGAAGAGCTGAAATGGCGGGGCAGAATGTAGAAATTTTTAAACCCAAAACTGATACAAGATATTCTGATGAAGATGTTGTTTCACACAATAAAAATAAAATCCGCAGTACTGCAGTAGAAAATCCCAGTGAAATTATTCTCTTGGGATCAAACTGTGATGTAGTAGGAATAGATGAAGCGCAGTTTTTTGACGAAAGTATTGTAGAAATAGCTAATCAACTGGCAAACAATGGGATCCGGGTGGTCATTGCAGGTCTGGATATGGATTTTCTGGGACGGCCCTTTGGACCGATGCCAAATCTAATGGCCACCGCAGAATATGTGACGAAAGTGCATGCCATCTGTAAAAGAACCGGAAATCTTGCCAACTACTCTATGAGAATTTCCCAGGGAAATAACCTGGTAGAATTGGGAGAAACCGAAAGTTATGAAGCAGTAAGCCGCCGGGTTTTTATAGAAGAAGTACTTTCTAAACGGGAATAATTATTAATGTAGGCTGAGCTTAATTTATCTAAATCAGATTTTCCAAAATTATTTTACGCCTAGCAAATAACTGATGATCATATCAAGCACACCGAAAACAAAATACAGCAGTAAGGGCACCAATGAATTATACCGTACAACAAATTGCAGAGATCACCGATGCTGAAATCATTGGAAATCAAAATTTAACTGTCAGAAATATCGTTTTTGACAGCAGAATTATTTATTCTATTAAGAACATTGCTTTCATTGCAATCAATACAAAAAAAAATTCAGGTGAAAAATTTATAGAATCTGCAATTGAAAGAGGAATTGATGTTATAATTTCAGAGCATCATTATCCACAGTTTGATAATATAACCTGGATTATCGTGAAAAACTCGGTTGAGTTTCTTCAGAAATTAGCAAAATATCATTTTAAACATTCAGCAATACAGACAGTAGGAATTACAGGCAGCAATGGTAAAACGATTCTTAAGGAATGGCTGTACCAATGTGTATGGAATGAATTTCCGACGGTAAAAAGCCCAAAAAGTTTTAATTCACAGATCGGACTGCCTCTTTCATTGCTTCAAATCAATTCAAATCACATTTTAGGGATTTTTGAAGTTGGTATTTCGATGCCTGATGAAATGCAGGTTCTGGAAAATATTTATCATCCGCAAATAGGTTTATTAACCCATATCGGAACGGCCCATGTTGCTAATTTTAAATCTGAAGAAGATTTAATAGATGAAAAACTAAAACTTTTCAAGGATTCTGAGATGATTATTTTTAACGGAGACAATGATCTGGTTTTAAATAAAATAAATAAATTATATTCAAGTAAAAAATTAATCTCATACGGATTAAAAAATACCAACAACGTCACTTTCAAAAATAACATTTTAAAAAATGAAAATGTTGTCGTAAAATATTTGGATGAAGAAATCAGCTTTCCGGTCCATCAAAGGGATGAAGCAACATTAACCAATGTTCTTGCACTGCTGACCGTCCTGAAGGAACTGAAAATAGGTAATGATAAGATTGTTGAAAAAATAAATGCCCTGAAAGCCGTTGAAATGCGACTTGAAGCCATTGAAGGAATAAAAAACAATATAGTGATCAATGATTCTTTTAATCTTGATCTTGATTCCCTGAAGACCGCCTTACAGTTTCTCAATGAATATAAGAAGCCAAAAAAATCTTTGGTTCTAACCGATATTATCGGTGTCAATGCCAATTCTCAGGAACTGTATGAAGAGGTTTCAGAACTGGTCAATGAGCAGCGATTTGACCATGTATTTCTGATTGGTGAGGAAATTACTCTGTTTAAAGAATTATTTAAATCTAAAACTTTTACTTTCATTGACACGAAAGAATTAATTGACAGTAAGCATCTTACTGAAATTGAAAACCAGATTATCCTTCTGAAAGGGGCCAGAAAATTTGAGATTGAAAAACTGAAAGATCTTTTAGAACTTAGAAAACATGATACGGTTCTTGAGGTCAATCTGAATGCAATACTCCACAACATCAATTATCATAAATCCCTGCTTAGCCCATCTACAAAAATGATGGCTATGGTAAAGGCAAATGCTTATGGTCTTGGAAGTTATGAGATTTCAGAATTTTTGCAGCACCATCATATCGATTATCTCGGAGTTGCTTATGCTGATGAGGGAATAGAACTTCGTAAAAAAGGAATTACCACTCCTATTGTGGTAATGAATCCTGAGCAACACAGTTACGATGCCGTTGTGCAGTATAATCTGGAACCTGAGATCTACAGTTTCAGGGTTTTGGAGCTGTTTTATGAAGCGGTTCAAAAATCCGGATATGATAAGAAGTATCCGATCCACTTGAAGCTTGAAACAGGGATGCACCGCCTTGGATTTAAAGAAAATGAACTGGATCAGCTTATTGAGAACTTACAGGATAAAAACCTGACCGTTCAAAGCATTTTCAGTCATCTTTCATCTTCTGACGTACCGGATGAAAAAGATTTTACCCTCAAACAGCTGGAGACATTCAGGAAAAACTCAGATTATTTAATTGATAAACTGGGTTATCATCCTTTACGACATATTTTAAATTCGTCTGGAATTACCAGTTATACGCATTATCAATATGATATGGTCCGAATTGGTATCGGCATGCTCGGTGAATCCCCAAATCCGGAAATTCAGAAACAGCTGCAGTCAACAGTAAGTTTTAAAACTGTTATTTCACAGATTTCTTCAGTAGATCATGGAGAATCTGTAGGATACAGCCGTAAATATAAAACGGATCATCTCACAAAAATTGCAACAATTCCTGTGGGATATGCAGACGGAATACCGAGACTGATAGGAAACCAGACCGGAAAGGTGGGAATCAATAAAACCTTGGTACCAATTGTTGGGAATATCTGTATGGATATGATGATGATCAGGGTAGATGATATATCCCACGTGAAAGAAGGTGATACAGTAACGATTTTTAATGCAAAGCCAAGTCTTAAAGAGTTTGCCGGATACTGCAAAACCATTACCTATGAAGTTTTAACCTCAATCTCTCCCAGGGTAAAACGGATTTATATAAAAGATTAAAAATGAAACTGTCATTAAAAGGCTGTCCTGAAAAAGTAAACTTTTAATACCTTTCAAAATACATAGCTAATATGAAAAAACTTCTTGTTCTCTTATTTGCGTTTCAACTCCTGGTTGTCCATTCACAGATAAAAAAGGGTCTGGTCATTCCGAAAAATCCTAAGATAGGACTTTCTCTTGCGGGAGGAGGTGCAAAGGGATTTGCGCATGTTGGAGTCTTAAAAGTTCTGGACTCTTTGGGAGTGAAAATTGACTATATTTCCGGAACCAGCATGGGATCTATCGTTGGAGGTTTGTATGCTGCAGGATATACAGGAAAAGATATCGAAAAAATAGTAATGGATACTGATTTCTATTCCTTGATAAGAGATCCTAAATCACGTACTGAAAGTACATTTTTTAATAAATCAGTAGACAAATATCTTTTATCTATTCCCCTGAAAAACGGTAAAATCAATCTCCCCTCCTCGATCAGTTCCGGACAGAAAAATGTCTACCTGCTGAAAGAACTCTTTAAGAATGTCTCAACAATCGAAGATTTTTCTAAACTGCCCATTCCCTTTATGTGTGTAGCCACTAATCTGGAAAGCGGGAATATGCAGATCTTTGAAAAAGGAGATCTGGTACAGTCAATCATGGCAAGTTCTGCATTCCCTTCATTAATGGATCCTGTAAAAATCGGGGACAGTATTTACATTGACGGTGCAATGACTGTCAATTATCCTTCAAAGCCTCTGAAAGATAAAGGAATCGATATTGTCATCGGTGTAGATCTGAATCAGGATCTGTCAAAGAGAGAAGATTTAAACAATATCATCTCCATTCTCAATCAGGTCATTGATTTCGGAATTCAGAAAGATACCAGAAGACAGTATAAATTTACAGATATCAATATCAAGCCCGATCTGAAAGGAATGACTGCTACAAGCTATGATGAGAAGAAAAAGATTCTTGACAGCGGCTTTGTAGAAGGATTAAAATACACAGATATCCTCGATGAGCTTCCAAAACGTTCTTTTGACCGCCTCAGACAGCCCGTAAATCCAATATATTCTAACGTGTACAAGATAGACAGCATTGAACTTGAAGGGAGCAGAATATACGGTAAAAACTATGTCCTGGGTAAAATGGGTCTACGTCTTCCCTCTATGCAAACGTATGGAAGCATTAATAAAGGAATTGATAAGCTCGTTGCTACAAACAATTACCGTTTTATCAATTACGATATTGTAACAGAAAATAACGTCAACTATCTGAAACTTTACGTCACAGAAGACGATGCAAGACATTTTCTAAAATTCGGACTGCATTATGATGAAATTTTTAAGACAGGATTACTCCTTAATTATTCAGCTAAGCGATTGCTTTTTAAAAATTCAAATCTTTCCCTTGATGTTGTTGTAGGAGACAAGCCGAGATATTACCTGAATTATTTTGTTGATAACGGCTACATACCGGGATTCGGTCTTTATTCTTCAGGAATGAGTTTTGATCTCAAAGGAAATAACAATATCAATGTTGACAAATGGGAATGGCTGCGAAACGAAATTTATATCCAGTCTATCTGGAAAGATAAGTATGCTGTAGGAACAGGACTAAGCCACGATTATTTTGAAGCTGAAATGAATGGTACCAATAAAAGGTACAGTCGGTTTATGAATCCATATATTTTTCTTAAAAGTGATACACAGGATGATAAAGACTTTCCACGCAGGGGATTTTATTTAAACGCAGAAGGAAAGGTAATTGATCTGTTAAAATCAGCAGTTGATAAAAGAATAGTTCAGGTAAAAGCAGATATTAGGGTCAATATTCCTTTATCCAGACAATTCAGTTATCATCTTAACCTCTATGGCGGAATTACCATTGGTGATAATCTCCCACAATTCTATCAGTACAGGCTTGGAGGAATCTTTGAACAGAATATTGTCAATTTCAAAACATTTAACGGTTTTTATTTTGCACAGTTAAACAGCAATAACGTAGCACTAATTTCAAATGATATTCAATTTAAATTTTACAAGAATTTTTTCCTGAGCGGTAATTTTTCTTTTGCCAATCTTTCAGACGATATCAGTTTTGAAGATGCAGTTAAAGTAAACTACAGTTCTTTGGGAATCATGGCTGGTTATAAATCCCCGTTTGGACAGATTAAATTCAACTTCAGCCATTCACTTAAAAATAATCAAAAAGGTATATTCAGTGTTATTTTAGGACACTGGTTTTAAAAAAATGATACAGTTCTTTTACGAAAACCTGACCGACACTGTCAGTACAGACTACAAAAAATGGCTGGAAGAAATCATTCTTTCAGAAGGAAAAAAAACGGGTGATATCAATTACATTTTCTGTGATGATGAATATTTACTCAAGATTAATCAGGATTATCTGCAACATGATTACTATACAGATATTATCACTTTCGATTCTGTGAAAGGCAAAACAATAAGCGGAGAGATTTTCGTATCTTTGCAGCGCATTTCAGACAACGCCTCTACCCTGTCTAAAAACTATGAAGAAGAATTAAGAAGGGTCTTAGCTCATGGTATTCTTCATTTGTGTGGTTATAAAGATAAGTCAGAAGCAGAAGAACAGGAAATGCGAAGAAAAGAAGACTTTTATATCGCAAGATATAATTAGGAGCAGTTTCCCGCTGTCCGCAATCGCTTTTTCATTTTTCAAATAAAAAAAGCTCAGCAAATACTATTAACGGGGCTGGAAACTACGGAATACAGGCGCTTTTAAGCCCTTTTTCGAGATAATGTTTCACGTGAAACATTTATATAGAATTTAAAAATTTGTGGCTTAAATAAGCAATTAAAATGATTTCAGAAATATATGATGTAATTGTAGTAGGCGCAGGTCACGCAGGATGTGAAGCTGCTGCTGCTGCTGCCAATTTAGGATCCAAAACTTTATTGGTTACTATGAATATGCAGACCATCGGACAGATGAGCTGCAACCCGGCAATGGGTGGAATTGCCAAAGGACAAATTGTAAGAGAAATAGATGCGATGGGAGGCTACTCCGGAATTATTGCTGACAAATCTGCGATACAGTTTAAAATGCTGAACCTTTCAAAGGGCCCTGCCATGTGGTCTCCACGAACACAAAACGACAGGATGCTTTTCGCTGAAGAGTGGCGCCTGGCATTAGAAAATACTCCTAATCTAGACTTTTTCCAGGATATGGTAAAGAGTTTAATTATCGAAAACAATCGTGCTGTCGGTGTGATAACTTCATTGGGAATAGAAATCAGATCTAAGTCTGTTGTCCTGACAAACGGAACTTTCCTCAATGGTTTGATCCATGTTGGAGACAAGCAATTAGGCGGTGGAAGGATGGGCGAACCAAGAGCTTTTGGAATCACTGAACAGTTAGTCTCTCTTGGTTTTGAAGCAGGAAGAATGAAAACAGGTACACCTCCGAGAGTAGATGGAAGGAGTCTCGACTACTCCAAAATGGAGGAACAGAAAGGAGATGAAAACCCTCAAAAATTCAGCTACTTAGACAGTCCTAAATTAACTAAACAATTAAGCTGCCATATCGTTTACACAAACGAAACCGTACATGAAGTTTTGCGTGAGGGATTTGACAGAAGCCCGATGTTCAACGGCACTATTCAGAGTTTGGGCCCGAGATACTGTCCAAGTATTGAAGATAAGATCAACAGGTTTGCAGAGCGTACCAGACATCAGCTTTTTGTAGAACCGGAAGGATGGAGAACCGTGGAAATATATGTTAACGGTTTCAGTTCATCACTGCCGGAAGATGTCCAGATTAAGGCAATGAAACATATCCCGGGATTTGAAAACGTAAAAGTATTCAGACCAGGTTATGCCATTGAATATGACTACTTCCCTCCTACTCAGCTAAAGCATACTTTAGAAACAAAACTGGTGGACAATTTATATTTTGCGGGACAGATTAACGGTACTACAGGATATGAAGAAGCAGCCGGGCAAGGTTTAATGGCTGGTATCAATGCACATAATAAAGTACATGAGAAAGATGACTTTATCCTAAACAGGGATGAGGCTTATATTGGAGTTCTTATTGATGATCTGATCACTAAAGGAACTGAAGAACCTTACAGGATGTTTACATCACGAGCTGAGTACAGATTGCTTTTAAGACAGGATAACGCAGACATCCGACTGACAGAAAAAGCGTATGATCTGGGTCTTGCAAAAGAAGACAGACTAAAGAAAGTTGAAGAAAAAATCACTAAAAGTCAGGAACTTGAGACCTATTTGAGAGAAACTTCTTTAAAGCCAGGGATTATCAATCCTATCTTAGAAAGTATTGAAAGTAATCCTGTCGATCAGGCATACCGTGCTTCGCAATTTCTTACCAGGCCTAATATTACTTTAGATAAACTTGATCAGATTGAAGCAATCAGAGAAGTAACCTCTCAGTACAGCGATGAAGTCAGAGAACAGGCTGAAGTGAATATTAAATACAAAGGTTATATTGAGAAAGAAAAAGAAAATGTTGCTAAACTAAACAGACTTGAAAATGTAAAGATTCCGGAAGATTTTGATTATATTAAAATATCAAGTCTTTCTGCAGAAGCTAAACAAAAAATGAACAAAGTACGACCTAAAACTTTGGCGCAGGCAGGAAGAATCAGTGGTGTTTCCCCTGCTGATATCAACGTTTTAATGATATATTTAGGAAGATAAATAAAATATGTTTCACGTGAAACATATAAAATAAATCAAGGTATTTAGAAGCTTAAAACACTTTTCTGAATACCTTTGTTTTTAAAATACAATACTCAAAATGAAAATAAAGGATCATTTTCTATCTCAGGAAATATTTGAAATCAAAGAAACCGAAACAATAGGAGTTTTTAAAACCTCCCCTATTCCATCCAATATTTCAAAATATTATGAAAGTGAAGATTACATTTCTCATCATCAGGATTCAGGAAGTTTAAAAGAAAAACTGTATAAATTTTTGCAGTCTTTTAATCTGCAGTATAAAAAAACGATCCTCGTTGACAGAATAAAAAAGAATTCCAAAGTATTGGATTATGGTTGCGGTGCAGGAGAGTTTGTAAAATATATTGAAAATGATTTTGAAACTTTTGGATTTGAACCGGATCCGGATGCTAAAGCCGCTGCATCAAAGAAAGTTTCTAAAGCAAAAATAATTGCGGATATTGATCTCATTGAAAATGAAACTTTAGATGCCATCACTCTATGGCATGTCTTCGAGCATATTGAAAATCAGGATGAGATGCTAGAAATTTTCAACTCAAAACTGAAAGAAAAAGGCCTGCTTATCATTGCGGTTCCCAACCCTACTTCATACGATGCAAAACACTATAAAGAATTTTGGGCAGCTTATGATGTACCAAGACATATCTATCATTTTTCAAAATCCGGAATGGAAAATCTCATTTCTAAAAAACCAAACTGGAAAATGAGAAAAATTAAACCTTTGGTTTTAGATTCATATTACATCTCTATGTTGAGCGAAAAATACAAAAAATCACCCATATTTTGGCTAAAAGCAGTCGTTCACGGAACGATTTCGAACGTAAAAGCCCTTTTTTCTAACGAATTTTCAAGTTTGATCTATATTATCGAGAAAAAGTAGAAAATCGATTTTTAAGCTATTTATGAAAGCCAATTATAAGGTGTTTTGACGAATTTTTATAAAAACTCAGGATTTTTACTGAGTTTTATTTTCTTAAAGTGTAAAAATTTATCATATAAATAAAATTTAACGAATTAAAATTTTACAAAACTACTTCGCTAAATAAAAATCCTCTTAAAAATCAAAATTAAATTACTCTAAGCTTTATAAATTGCAAATGAGCCTACTCTGTCATCCGGAGAAATCACAACAAATTACAGAAAACAAAAAATAGATTCTTAGAGAATAGTATATTAAGAAAAAAGTAGGAAAATTAAAAATGAGCAATACAAAAAGAAATTTCTGACAAAAACACCTGTTTTAAGCAGTATTCTAAAAATTCTACAGTAATAATTCAGAAAACTATTCTTTTTAAGTTTGATGTATTTGTGAAAGCAGTTTTTCATCGGTCTTCTGAAAAAAAGTCCGTCGAAAATTAGAAACAAATAAAAAAGTCTGCTGAAAATTTCAGCAGACTTGAAAAATATTTTAAATATTAGATTATTTATTAATCGCAGCAATACCCGGAAGCTCCAATCCTTCCAGACTTTCCAGCATTGCCCCACCACCGGTAGAAACATAACTTACTTTATCCTCATAACCGAACTGCTTAACAAAAGCAACGCTGTCTCCACCTCCGACTAAAGAAAACGCTCCCAGTTTTGTTGCTTCAGCAATACTTTCGCCCAGTGCTTCAGTACCTGCAGAGAAATTTGACATTTCAAAAACACCAATAGGACCATTCCAAAGAATAGTTCTTGAATTCAATAGAACATCATTAAACTGTTTTCTTGATTTTGGACCTGCATCCATTCCCATCCAGCCTTCAGGAATTTCATAAATGTCAGATTCTTTTCTCTCAGCATCATTACTGAAACTTTCAGCAATAACTGTATCAGACGGGAGATAAACTTTAACATTATGTTCTTTCGCTTTTCCCAGAATTTCAAGTGCCAAAGGTAATTTATCCTCTTCAACCAATGAATTTCCTATCTTACCTCCAAGTGCCTTGATGAAAGTAAAAGCCATACCTCCACCGATGATCAGATTATCAACAGCTGGCAGTATATTTTCAATAATGGTAATTTTAGTTGAAACCTTTGAACCTCCTAATATTGCTGTAACAGGCTTTTCACCACTTTTTAAAACTTTATCAATTGCTTTTAATTCATCAGCCATTAGTAAACCGAAAAACTTAGTTGATTGAAAATAATTAGCGATTACCGCTGTCGAAGCATGAGCCCTGTGAGCTGTACCAAAAGCATCATTCACATAGGCATCTCCTAATTTTGATAGTTTTTCGGCAAAAGCTTCATCTCCCTTTTCTTCTTCATTATGAAAACGAAGATTCTCCAATAACAGAATTTCTCCTGGCTGAAGTTCGGAAGCAGCTTTCTCCGCTTTCTCTCCGATTGATTCTTCAACAAATTTCACCTCATGACCCAAAACAGATGAAACATCTTTTACGATGTGCTTTAAAGAGAACTCATCTTTTACCTCTCCTTTTGGTCTGCCTAAGTGTGCCATTAAAATTACGGAACCGCCATCCTGCAGAATCTTTTCAACAGTAGGTTTTACCGCTGAGATTCGTGTATTGTCTGTCACTTTCAGCTGATCGTCCTGTGGAACATTGAAGTCTACTCTTACTAAAGCCTTTTTATCCTTAAAATTAAAATCGTTGATTGTTTTCATAAATAAATTTATCTTTTCGTCTTACAGAACCACTTTTTATACCAAACAGAAAGTTTTTACATCCAAAGCGATTTCGTTGATTTTCTATTGATTTTTGTTTCACAAATGTAAGATTTTAAACTTTTGAAAAAGATTCAAAAACATAAAAGTTTTCAAAAACTTCCCACAGAACCTTACTCACCAATCAACACTAATTTTCTTTATAGATAAAAAAAAGAATGATAGTTGTTGTTGAGTGTTGTGAGTTTCGGGGATAACTTTCTGCTTAAAACTTCATAACATGTAGTTTGAATTCAATTCATATTTAATTAACAATGTAAATCATTGACCATCTGATAAATTTAAGACTTATTAACAAATATGGATAACTTTTGAACATCACAGATATTAGTTTCTCAATTATGGAAAAGGTAAAGATTAATCCCCGGAAAGATTTTGAAAGTTTTGTATTGACTTTCCCAAACTTTAGTCCATTAACAAATTTTCGCATCAAAAAATAATTTAGTTCAGAAAAGTTTTCCACAGTTATTCACATTGCTTCTAACATTTTATGAGCAGCTAAATAACAATTTGTTTATTAATACTTAAATTTGCAGAATAATCTGAATGATAAGATGTAAGAATGGATTTGTCAATATTGACTGCCACAAAACAATCTGATAATCAGTTATTTGAATTTAACGATAAAAAAAATAGATCTATATATATGAAAAGAAAGATAGCTATTGCCGGAGATCATGCCGGTTTTGAGTACAAGGAGATTTTGAAAAAACATCTTGAGGACACATTTGAAATCCAGGATTTTGGAACTTTTTCTACAGACAGTGTAGATTACCCTGATTTTGTACATCCTGCTGCAAGCTCTGTTGAAAATGGGGAAAACGAACTGGGAATCTTAATCTGCGGAAGCGGAAACGGCGTTCAGATTACAGCAAATAAGCACCAGAAAATCAGATGCGCGCTATGCTGGATGCCTGAGATCGCAGAACTGGCAAGACAGCATAATGATGCGAATATGATTTCGATCCCAGCCAGATTTATTTCCAAAGAAGTTGCGATTGAAATTGCCAATAGATTTCTTTCTACTGATTTTGAAGGAGGAAGGCATCAGACAAGAGTTGATAAAATAGCTTTCTGTTAAAGATAAAGGCTTGTAATTCAGTTTACAAGCCTTATTTATTATTTATTTACTATATTTGCAGTATCAAACAGAATTTACCAACCTGTTTATTTCTATTTTAAACCTACAAAATTCTCCGATATTATTAACAGGTTTTTCTCTACCCTTCTCCTATTTTGTATTAAATTTATACAAACTAAAATTTCAATCATTGATAGTGATTCGAAAAGACTTAATTCAACATCAATAAAAAAAATGGCATACAAATGTATGCACTTACAATACATAATTATTAAAGGAATTTGATAATTACATTATAATTAAAAGAATAAAATGCCAAAAAAAAATAAATACATCAGTCAGAAAAATGACTCAAAACTCGTGGAAATCGGCAGATTGATTCTCCGTTTCATGAATCAGAACCAAACCAAAATATACAATTACAAACAGATTTCAGACGGAATCGATTATAAAAATCCGAGACAGCGCGAACTCGTTATCCAGTCCTTACACAAGCTTTTGGCAAATAAAAGAATTAAGGAAACGGAAAAAGGAAAATTCAGTATTAATCTCAATATTGAAGGCACTTTAACAGGGGTTATAGATTTTAACCAAAGTGGAAATGCTTATGTAACTGTTGAGAATCTCAAAGATGATGTTTTCGTTCACGCCAAAAATGTGAAAGATGCATTACAGGGTGATAAAGTTCTAATCGTAACCTACAATTTTAAAGGAAAGAAAATGGAAGGCTCCGTGCTTGAAGTTTTAGAAAGAAACCGTACAGAGTTTGTAGGAACTTTCCAGCTGGTTCCGCATAAAGAATTCGGATTTGTAGTTTGTGATAAGAAGACAATTAACACTGATATTTTTATTCCAAAAGGTAAAATTAACGGTGCCGAAAACGGCGATAAAGTCGTTGTAAAAATGTTGGAATGGAAAGCTGGTGACAAAAATCCTGATGGAGAAATCATCAAGGTTTTAGGGGCTCCGGGGGAACATGAAACAGAGATACACTCTATTTTAGCAGAATACGGCTTGCCGTACAGTTTTCCTGAAGAAGTGGAACAGGATGCTGAAAAAATCGACAGGAGAATTACTGATGAAGAAGTTGCAAAACGCAGAGATATGCGTAAAATATGTACTTTCACCATTGATCCTAAAGATGCAAAAGACTTTGATGATGCATTATCCATTCAAAAACTGGACAATGGAAACTGGGAAATCGGTGTACACATTGCCGACGTTTCTCATTACGTAGTTCCGGGAACAATGCTGGATGATGAAGCGTACGAGAGAGCAACTTCCGTATATCTGGTTGACCGGGTTGTACCGATGCTGCCGGAAGTCTTAAGTAATGACGTTTGTTCATTGCGTCCGAATGAAGATAAATTCACTTTTTCAGCTGTTTTTGAGATGAATGATAAAGCTGATGTGGTTAATCAATGGTTTGGAAGAACGGTGATTCACTCAGACAGAAGATTTACCTATGAAGAAGCGCAGGAAAGAATTGAAACTCAACAGGGTGATCTGACGGAAGAAATTCTTACGCTTGACAGGCTTGCAAAAATTATGCGTGAGCAAAGAATTAAAGACGGAGCCATTACTTTTGACAGAAGTGAAGTCAGGTTTAATTTAAATGAAAAAAGCGAACCGATTGGGGTTTACTTTAAAGTCAGCAAAGATTCAAATCATCTGATTGAAGAATTTATGCTTTTGGCGAACAAAAAAGTTTCTGAATTTGTATCTCTTAAAAAAGGAAAGCCCAGCAGCAATACCTTTATCTACAGAGTTCACGACGACCCGGATCCTGCGAAACTGGAAGCTTTAAGAGATTTTGTATCAACTTTCGGATACAAAATGGATTTGGCGAATACCAAAAAGGTAGCTGAATCTTTAAATAATTTACTGCTTGAAGTGAAAGGTAAAGGTGAAGAAAATATGATTGAAACTCTTGCAATGCGAAGCATGAGCAAAGCGGTCTACTCTACCGAGCCTATCGGTCACTACGGTCTTGGGTTTGACTATTATTCTCACTTCACCTCTCCTATCCGTCGTTATCCCGATCTACTTGCTCACCGTCTGCTTCAGCATTACCTGGATGGCGGAAAATCTACGGATAAAAATGAACTGGAAGAAAAATCCAAACACTGCAGTGCAAGAGAACGTCTTGCTGCAGATGCTGAAAGAGATTCAATTAAATTTATGCAGGTGAAGTTCATGGAAAAACATTTGGGAGAAACTTTCACCGGTGTTATTTCCGGAGTGGCTGAGTTCGGTTTCTGGGTACAGATTCCTGAGAATGGAGCCGAGGGTTTAATTAAATTACGTGATTTGATGGATGATTCTTATTCTTATGATAAATCGACCCACGCAGTATACGGTTCAAGAACAGGAAACAAATACCAATTGGGGGAAGAAGTTAAAATCAAGGTAGTAAAAGCCAATTTAATTCAAAAACAATTGGATTTTAAGATTGTTGATTGATGACCAAAATTGATAAATACATTGTTTTTAGTATTTTAAATGTAGTTTTACTAATAACTGTAATGTTAAGAACTGTTGTAAATTTTTATTGGTTTGTTTTAATTATCAGTTTAATTTGCATCATTACTAATAGATTAATTAATAAAAACTTTATTAAGATTAAAGACGGAGATAAAAATTACTTTTTTGGTGTTGTTTTTCCATTTGTAATCAATTGTTTTTTTTTGATAAATTATTTTACAGGCATGAATCCAAAAAAAGAAACGTATTGCTTTAAAAATAAGATTGCTGAAGTTGGAGGAAGGTATAGTCACCAAAAGGGAAAAACTACCTATATTTATTTAAATGGTGATGCCTATAAATATTCTTATATGACAAGAAGTTTTTTTATTGATTATAAAAAAATGTGGGGCAATAATCAAATTACTTATCTTTTTGAAAAAGGTATATTTGGTTTAAAAGTCAGAAAAGATTACAAATTTTTCTACAGTGAATCTTGCCCGGATAACTATTGAATGTTAAGTGTACCATTTCAATTCTATAATAATAACGACTGCCAATCAGGCAGTCTTTTTTTATTAATAGCATTTACGCTATAATTCAGACTTAAAAAATTCATTTTTAGAGGCAAATAGAAATATAATTTTTAAATTTGGGATAGAAACAAATTTTAATGTTTGAACTTGTATTATCGGCCGTTGGTCTGGGCTTTATGCTGAGCCTTGTTTTCATAGGTCCTATTTTTTTCCTCCTGATCGAAACCAGTTTCACAAGAGGCCCCAGACATGCTTTAGCACTTGATTTCGGTGTCATTACAGCAGATTTACTGTGCATTATAGCAGCCTATTATGCAAGTGCTGATATTGTTAATCTTATCGATAAGCATCCCGGTTTTTATAGGATAACGTCTATCCTGATCCTCTCCTACGGTATTGTGATGCTGGTTACCAAGACCAAAATGCATTTGCCCGGCGAAGAAAAAATTATCAGTCAGAATTACTTCAGAACTTTCCTGAATGGTTTTCTCCTCAATCTTTTGAACGTAGGAGTGGTATTATTCTGGCTGGTCACCGTAATCGGAGTCAGAAATCAATATCCGGATACCGAAAGTATGGTCCTTTATTTAGGTTTAGTTATCTCAACCTATTTAATGATTGATTTTCTGAAGATCTTTCTGGCTAAACAATTTCACGACAGGCTGACCCAAAGACTTGCCAACAACATCAGGAAAGGTGTAGGAGCAGTTTTGATTTTATTCAGTTTTTTCATTTTTCTTCAGAGTTTCAAAAAGTTTAATCAGTTTGATAAAAAGCTTGAAGAAGCGGAAAGAAAAGAATTAAAATACAAAAAGAACTGATCAGTAATTACATAAAACATCAATGAACAAAATGAAAAAAATATTTCCGGAGTCTCTCAAAAAAGGAGACCGAATTGCCATCATCTCCCCTGCCGGAGCGGTAGAACCCGCACATCTTGAAAGAGGTATTAAATTAATTAAAAGCAAAGGTTTTGAACCTGTTTTAGGTGAAAATTTATATACGAAATATTCTAATGGGTATAATTATGCGGGAACTGAAAAGCAGAGAACCAAAGATATTAACTGGGCATTAAACGATCCGCAGATTTCTGCCATCTGGGCTTCGCGAGGCGGTTATGGCTGCCAGCATTTAATTGAAAATCTCAATATCAAAAATTTTGTAAAAAAACCGAAATGGTATATTGGGTATTCAGATAATACAGTGATACAAAGTTATCTGCTCAGAAAAGGTTTTGCATCCATCCACGGACAGACCATTAAGACCTCAGGTTTCGGAGTTACTGCTGGAAGTTATGATCAGATCTTTAAAATCCTTAAGGGAAAACCTTTAAAATATACCTTAAAATCGAATCAGTTTAACAGAGAAGGTAATGCAGAAGGCGAACTGGTTGGAGGAAATCTGGCTTTAATTTATGCGCTTTTGGGTACAAAATACTCGTTTGACTTCAAAGGTAAAATTTTATTTATTGAAGATATCGGTGAAAACTTTTATGCGCTTGACAGGATGTTGATGAGTTTGGAACTTGGAGGCGTATTCAGTAAAATAAAAGGGCTGATTGTAGGGGGCATGACCAATATGGGAGATGTCAAAGAGAATAAACAGTATAATGAAAGCTTTGATGAATTTGCCTACAAACTGATAGCAGATAGAATTTTGAAATACAGATTCCCTGTTATGTTTGGTTTTCCGAATGGGCATATTCATAATAATATACCGTTGATTATCGGAGCTGAGGTTTCATTAAAAATCGGACAAAATGTATCATTGAATTTTAAGTCGTAATTATGTTTTATTCAAAATTTATACTTGCATTTTTATTGGTCTCAGCCGGAATTTTTCATTTTGTGAAACCTTACTTTTTCATGAAAATTATGCCTGATTATATTCCGTTTCATTTACAGATGGTTTATATCAGCGGTATAGTAGAAATTTTGTGTGGGATTCTTCTTCTCTTCCCGCAGACTCAAAAGTTGGGTGCTTATTTATGTATCGCTTTATTCATAGCAGTTTTTCCTGCCAATATCGAAATGGCAAGAAAGTTTTATCAGACTCAGCATCCGTATTTCTGGCTGACCGTTTTGAGGCTTCCTTTACAGTTTGTCCTGATTTGGTGGGCTTATCAATTCAGAAAATAATATCATGGCAGATCACAACGAACTTGGTCAGATCGCAGAAGATCTGGCAGCAGAATATTTAGCTAAAAAAGGGTACAGAATTATCGTTAGGAATTTTCGTTTTAAGAAAGCTGAAATTGATATTGTTTCCGAAAAAGACAATTTGATTATTGTTACAGAAGTTAAGGCACGATCAACCGATTTTTTTATCCTGCCTCATGAAGCAGTTACAAAGACTAAAATCAAATCAATTGTATCGGCAGCCAATCACTTTATGGAAGAATTTAATAAAGATCAGGAGGTAAGATTTGATATCATTTCAGTGCTTCCCGACAAAACAGGAAAGTTAACTATTGAACATATACCAGATGCTTTTCAGTCATTCGATGCCAATTAGATAATGTAACAGTTTATCAATGATGGAAATGTACCAATTCAGCGATGTACCAGTTTACCAGTGATGGAAATGTAACAATGCCGCAGTGTAAAAATTTATCAATGATGGAAATGTACCAATGAAAATGTAGCAATACGGTAATGTAGCAATCTACCAATCTACCAATAATAGAATGTATGAATATATCAATTTAATGATTTCCGATAATTTTTTCACTCTTACACCATCACATTTTATATTGCTACATTAAAAATAGTACTACATTGTTAAATTATCACACTGAATAGATTGTTATATTGAAATGATTATTACATTGAAAAGATTGTTACACTGAATAAATTGTTAAATTGGTACATTGAATTCATTGCTACATTAAACACACTGCTACATTAAAAATATGAAAACTATACTCATCACCGGTGCTACTTCCGGAATCGGAAAGTCTACTGCGGAGCTTTTTGCAAAACAGGGAAACAGAATTATTATATGTGGAAGAAGAACAGAAGTTCTGGAATCTGTAAAAACAGAATTATCTAAATTAACCGAAGTTTTTAGTTTAAAATTCGATGTCAGGAATCTTGAGGAGGTTGAACAAGCAGTCGCATCCCTTCCGGAAGAATGGAAAAATATCGATGTTCTTATCAATAATGCAGGAAATGCACATGGTTTAGAGCCTCTTGCGGCAGGAAATACGGACGATTGGGATTCTATGATTGATGGAAATGTAAAAGGGCTTTTATACGTTTCTAAAACGCTTATTCCCATGATGAAAGAGAGGAAGTCCGGACAGATTATCAATATCAGTTCGGTTGCAGCAAGGCAGACTTATGCCAATGGGGTGGTTTACTGTGCTACCAAAAAAGCAGTTGATGTAATTTCGGAAGGAATGAGAATTGAGTTGACAGAATTTGGAATAAGAGTCACCAACATTCAGCCGGGTGCTGTAGAAACCGATTTTTCGTTGATCAGGTTCAAAGGTGATCAGGACAGGGCGTCAACTGTTTACGCAGGCTACGAAGCTTTAAAAGCGGAAGATATCGCTGATGCTATTGCTTACTGTGTGAATGCTCCCCGACATGTTACAGTCTCTGATATGACCATTTATCCGAGTGCACAGAGCGAACCGAGGACGATTTACAGAAAAGAATAATTTGAAGATCGTTTAACCTGAGAATTTGAATATGAGATTTTTTTGTGGAATTCTTTTAATGTTTTCTGTTTTTGGATATTCTCAACAATACTCAAAAGCAGAAAAATTGGTTTTGATTCAGGCAGAAAAATTGGATTCTCTGATGAAGAATAATGATTCTGAAATTGTGAATCTGTTTTGTCCGGATGTTTCTTTCGGTCATTCTAACGGCTGGATTCAGAATCTGAATGATTTTAAAAAAGATTTCCACTCAAAGAAAGTCGTTTACAGAAAGATCACTCAAACCGAAGTTTCTGAAATTAAACAGTTTAGAAAAACGATCAGCCTCAGAAGAACCATCAGAGTACAGGGATTATACAAAAATCATGATTTTGAAATGAAGCTGGCACTCCTTGAAATTTGGATTAAAAAGAAATCTGACTGGAAATTATGGAGCCGCCAAAGTGTGGAAATAAAGCCATAAATTTGTAATAAACATACAAATAATGAATGAAGAATTTCAAAAATTTCTAATTTATCAAACACCGAACGATCAGGTTCGGGTTGATGTTTTTATTCAAAATGAAACTGCCTGGCTTACACAGAAATCTATTGCGGCCTTGTTTAATGTAGACAGAACAGTAATTACGAAGCATCTTCAAAATATTTATTTTGAGGGTGAATTGGACAAAGAACTAACTAGTGCAAAAATTGCACAAGTTCAGATTGAAGGCGAAAGAAAGGTTAACAGAAACCTCGAATACTATAATCTTGATGCCATTATTTCTGTTGGTTATAGAGTAAATTCTGCTAAAGCAACACAATTCAGAATTTGGGCAACACAGACTTTGAAAGAATTTATCATCAAAGGATTTGTCATAGACGATCAGAGATTAAAACAGGGACAGACCGCTTTTGGGAAAGATTATTTTAAAGAACTGCTGCAGAGAATCCGTTCTATTAGGGCAAGCGAGCGACGCATTTATCAACAGATAACAGATATTTTTGCGGAGTGCAGTATAGATTACGATAAAAATTCTGACATTACCAAAAACTTTTACGCAACAGTTCAGAATAAATTTCATTTTGCCATTACAGGAAATACGGCAGCTGAAATTATTTTTAAAAAGGCTGACCGCAGTAAAGAAAATATGGGTTTGACTAACTGGAAATATGCTCCGGACGGGAGAATTTTGAAGTCTGATGTGGTAGTTGCCAAAAATTATCTGGCAGAAAAGGAAATAAAGCAATTAGAGAGAACCGTAGCTGGTTATTTTGATTATATTGAAGGTCTGATCGAAAGAGAAAATACTTTTACGATGGACATTTTAGCAGAAAGTGTGAATAAGTTTTTAAACTTCAATGAATACAAAATTCTGGAAGGCAACGGAAAAGTCGACAAACTAGTAGCCGCTAAAAAAGCGGTCACGGAATACGAAACCTTTAATAAAACCCAGAAAATAATTTCTGATTTTGATAAGGAAATCAAAAAAATAGGGAAAAACCCTGATTAAAGTTTACGAGAATCTACTTTTAAACTGTTTAGAAACTAATAATAGGGTAACAAAATCATATTTTACCTCTTGTAAAGTGTGCAATCTTTTTTTCAATCATTTCTTTTGATACTTTTGTGGTGAAAAGATTCTTTTCATGATTAAATTTAATTAAATGAAAATACTATACCTGGAGACTTCTTCCAAAAACTGTTCAGTAGCTGTTTCTGATGATGAAAAGTTGCTTTGCGTATGCGAAGAGGTTTCAGAAAATTATAAACAGTCAGAAAGTCTTCACTCCTTCGTCGAATGGGCTTTGGAAGGCGCAGAATTATCTATAAAAGATATCGAAGCCATTTCATTAGGAAAAGGTCCGGGATCTTACACCGGCTTAAGAATTGGTGCTGCTTCCGCAAAAGGTTTTTGCTATGGTCTGAAGATTCCTCTCATAGCGGTCAATTCATTGGTAAGTATGGCAGAGCCTTTTTTAGGCATGAACTATGATCTGATCATCCCTTTAGTCGATGCAAGACGAATGGAGGTTTATACGGCTGTTTATGACGGAATAACAGGCGTCGAGCTAACTCCTACTGAAGCCAAAGTTTTAGATGAGCAGTCATTTCAGGAACTGAAAGGTAAAAAAGTTTTGTTTGTTGGTGACGGAACGAGAAAGGCTCAGGAGATCATTCAGCTTCCTGATGCTGATTTTAATGAAGACGTCTACCCTTCTGCAAAGAATTTAGTCAATAAAACGCTGGAGAAAATAAAAAACAGAGACTTTGAGGATATTGCTTATTTTGAACCTTTTTATTTAAAAGAATTTCACGGGGTTAAGAAGAAAAAAAGCGAAGACTGATCTTCGCTTTCTGTTTATTGCTTTTGTGCCGGAACTGATGTTGTCGGTTGTATCTGCTGAGAATTGTTATTCATTCCCGGTTTTTTCGGAATACCGCTCTGAATGGCATTATTGACCGGCTGAGAACTGTTCATCATCGGATTATTCTGATTTCCGGGAGCTGTGATATTCTGTGACTGTTGCTGCATATTATTTTGCATTGGCTGTCCAAAATTAGCTGGATTCTGAGGAGCATTTGTAGGGCTTTGCGAAACAATATTTCCTTTGTTATCCGTTGACTGAAATGCAATTTCACTTTTCATGTAATTAAGCATTTCCTTTGCTTTTTCACCTTCAGGCGTTTTTCCGTAATTGAGAACAATCTGTTCTAACTGTAAAATCATCACCTCTTTCCCACTCGATTTTCCTGCATTGAAAGCGTTGAGAAGATAAAGTTTCGGAACCAGCGCATCTTTTGGATTTTTTTTGATAGACTGATCCAGTAAATTCTGACTTTCTGTAAATTTCTCAGATTCAAATAAAGCATACGCCGTTTTATAATTATTTTCCATCTCGGGAGATGATTTTACAAACGTATTATTTTTTGGGTTTCTGGCAAACTCTGCATATGAACTGTAAGGATAGTCCGTCAGTAGGATTTGTTTTGCCCTTGCAGAAGCCTGAGGGTTTTTTGCATGATTCATTGCAAATATTTCATATAATGCCTGCAGCATCACTTTTTCTTCCGGTTTTACATCCACAAGATCATACAGGGTCTTTGTAGCTAAAGGAGTATTCGTAAAATAATTCTGATACATTATCCCCAGACCTAAAGAGGCTGTATCCCTGTCTTTTTTCAGCTGTGATAACTTTCCTGCATCATTCGGAATCTGTTCAATATAATAAGCCGGTTCAAAACGTCTTGGATTGGGTGCAGTTCCCACCCCCAAAGCTTCGTTCTTCATATCTTCAATCGATGCCATTTTTTTAGAGTAACGCCAGTTATCTACAAGTGCTCTGTCTCCCCAGACCTGTTTAAAGGTAGACGTCCCTTTGCTTACAGTTCCGGTATTTCCATAATAAAATCCTTTCGTTACAGTTCCGAAATCTTCAAAAGAATTTGAACTGTTGGCAAAAAGTGAATTGGCATTGTAATCACCGGTATCAAATCCTTTGCTTCTTTCTTCACGGCGTCTTTCCAGTTCCTCTTTGGCTTCTTTAGCTTTAAGTTTTTCTATATGCTTTGCAAAATAATCAGTTTTCTGAGGTTCAGACATCCTTGCAATAGCAAGAATACTGTCATTTTTTCTGATCAGGTAATAGTTTTTAGAAATTTTCTTGATATTCTGAGACTGATCTTTTAAAAGAACCTTGGAAGGTTCATAGGTCATCACTGCCAGTGCAGAGTCGTAATAAGCACCTGCTCCTATATAATCATTTTTATCTAAGTATCTTCTCCCTATCTCATAATAGGTCAAACCACGCACCTGCGGATCTGAAACCTTCTCTAAAAGAGATTTTCTGAAAAACTCCTGACCTTCATCAGGTTTCCCCGCTTTGTTTGCCATCAGACCCAGAGCATAGTAAAATTCGTTTTTTCTTGAACCGTAGGTTCCTTTTTTACTGATGTCTTCCAGATATTTTCTTGCACCGGCATAGTCACCGTTTCCGTTGAATGTTTTTGCAATTTCTATCTGGGATTTCACTTCAAACTCAAAATCATTGGCATATTTATAAGCTGCTGCGAAGCTTTCACGGGCCGGTTCATTTCTTCCTAATTCTGATAAAACCTGACCTCTGAGAAATGCGATTCTGCTTTTGAGCTTTCTGTCACCGTTAAGTTCAAAAGCACGGTCTAATTCTTTTACCGCCTCCTCTTTTTTTCCTGCATCCAGAAGAGATTCTGAATGATAAATACTTAAAAGCTTTTCATAGTTTTTACTGATTCCGTCACTTTTCAGCTTGTTGAAAATCTGATCAGATTTATAATAGTCTTTAAGCTGAGCGTAGGCCAAACCTTCATAAACTTTTGCTAAAGGAAGCCTTTTATCTTCCTTCATGTGGGTGTAAACGTAGTTGAGTGCATCTAGTGCCTGACGTGATTTCCCCTGATAAATACGGGACTGTATAAGAATGATGTAAGCATCGAAAATGGCTTTATTCTGCTCTTCACCCTTTCTGATCACCGAATATTTTCCAATCGCTTTTAATGCTTTTGCCTCTGCAATTTCCAGTGAGGTTGCTCCTTTGGTTTCCTGTTGGTTAGGATCCTGAGGCATTCCCGGTATTTTTCCGGGAATATTCGGAAGCATTCCCGGTGCGCTTCTTCCATTAGACGCAGGCTGTCTGTTGACCTCTGCCATTTTCATTGAATTTTCCGCAAACGCTGAAGACTGGCCGAGATCACTCCCGATTGGCTGCTCTTCATACGTTAAAATCGGGATGTGTGGCGCATAAAAATTATCTTTATGAGCTTTGTCTCTGTCTGTAAATTCACTGTTCAATGCGTCTTTTGCATTAAAAAGTGTATTGTAATATGTTGTAAATCCTTTTAAAAACTTTGATCGGGCTTCCGGTTTCTTCACTTTGGTGCCACAGGAAACAACGAGGATCGCCGTTAAAAGGAATATAATTTTCTTTTTCATTATTTTATATAACTCGCTAATCTGCTTTTTATTATCAAAGCAGTTTCATGATTCTGTAAAAATAATAAAATTTTAGCGGTAAATTATTTATATTTCTCTTAAAATTTTGTAAACCAAATGGGTAGGTAACCCCATAATGGTGTAAAAACTGCCGTTCATTTTTTTTATTTTTGACATTCCGAGCCATTCCTGAATACCATAACTTCCTGCTTTGTCGAAAGGCTTATAATTTTTTACATAAAAATCGATTTCCTCTTCTGAAATTTCATCAAATTCAACATCAGCAACATCGGTTTCTGTAATGGTTTTATTCAGGTTTTTGAACGTGATTCCGGTGTAAACCTGATGTGTTTTACCCGAAAGTGTCCGCAACATCTTTTTTGCATCATTTTCATCTTTTGGTTTGCCCAGGATTTGGTTTTCAATGGCAACAACGGTATCTGCTGTAAGCAAAACTTCATCAGTTAATAATTCCCGGAAAGCGCTGGCTTTCAGTTCAGATAAATATGCAGCAGCCTTTTCAATTTCAATATTTTCCGGTAAGATTTCTTCACAGTCAATTTTTACGACTTCAAAATCAAAACCTAAGCTGCTGAGCAATTCTTTTCTGCGCGGAGATTGGGAGGCTAAAAGTATTTTCATTGTTATGTGTTAAACAGATTGGGTATTGTCATCATGCCATTTTCCCTGAACCTTCATGACCTGTTCGATCACATCGCGTACGGCTCCGCTCCCACCCTGCTTTTCTGAAATATAGTCTGCAATATCTTTTATTTCAGGAACCGCATTTTCAGGACAGGTTGAAATCGCTGAATGCTGCATCATGTGAAGATCCGGTAAGTCATCACCCATCGTCAGGATATCTTCGTTTTTAAGATTGTATTTCTTTTTAAAATCTTCATAGTCCACCATTTTATCGTGGGACTTTGCGTAGTAATCCTCAATTCCAAGATAATTGATTCGGTGTCTGACCATTTCATCATTTCCACCTGTAATTACTCCGATTAAATAATTGTTTTTCAAAGCTTTGACCACTGCATAACCATCCAGCACATTCATTACTCTGCTCATATTTCCACCCGGCATCAGATAAACACTTCCGTCTGTGAAAACCCCGTCTACATCAAATACAAAGGCTTTGATATCTTTTAATTTCTCCTTATAACTCATACATTTTTTTAATAGAATGGTTCATTGTTTTATAAATTTCAAGACTTTCATCTTTTAAAAGCTTTTCATGTAATTCAAGAATTCTGGTATCATTTCTTACCGCCGGTCCTGTTTGTGCTGATTTGGGATCAATCTCATGAATTTTCTTAACCGTTTCATCAATTAGCGGTAAAAAGTATTCAAATGGAATTTCCTGGTCATCCGAGATCTCTTTTGCCTTTGAAAAAAGGTGATTCACAAAATTACAGGCAAAAACGGCGGTCAGATGAATATATTTTCTTTTCTCATAAGTACTCTCCATCACATTGTCTGAAATCTGGACAGCCAGATCGCAGAGTAATTTCTGATCTGCTTCATTTTCTGCTTCAATGAAGAACGGGATTTGAGAATAATCCAGTTTTTTGGATTTTGAAAAAGTCTGTAAGGGATAAAAGCTTGATTTTCTGTAATTTCCCATCAGAATTTCTTTGGGTAGAGAACCGGAAGTATGGGCAACGATGCAGTCCCTTTCAGGAATCAGACGTGAAACATCCTGCACTGACTGATCGCTGACACAGAGTATATATAGATCTGCATCTTCAAGCTGATCAGTGGAAAAAGGAATGTTTAATTCTTCAGATATTTTCTCCAAATTTTCTTTATTTCTCCCAAATATCTGAGTCAAAGGAATATTATTCTGAATAAAAGCTGTTGCGAGATGATACGCTACATTTCCGGAACCTATAATTACAATTTGCATAAAACAAAGATAATATTTTTGAAAAGGAAAGTCTATATATCAATGTAGAAGTATATTTAAATTCAGAATTGATGGTTATTGACGCTAATTACACAAAGGATCTTCTGCTAAGCAGCAAAATGAAAATTCCTATTCTGTTTAATTACATTTCAATAGTATACATCAGAGTTATGTTTGTGTGCCAAAAGCCAATCCAAAAACTGAATTATTAAACATTTGGACTCAAAATTGAATAAGTAATTTAACTTTTAAATACTTTTGTAATCCAAAACAATGAAAGCATCTTATGAAGATTAAAGACGCAGAGATTATTGCACTTATGCAAAACCCACGAACCCAAGAGAAAGGAGTTCGCGTCATGATGGATGCTTATCAGAGTAGATTGTATTGGCACATCAGAAGAATTATTGTTGACGGGGATCTTGCTCAGGACACTTTGCAGGAGACTTTTATCAAAGCATATCAGAATTTTCATCAGTTCAAGAATGACAGTCAGTTGTATACATGGCTGTACAGAATAGCTACCAATGAAGCTCTGCAGCAGATCAATAAACTGAAGAGGATGCAGAAAACAGATGAGGATCCTGAATATTATATGCAGAATCTTGTTGCTGACAATACAGACAGTGATGCGGAAGAAATACAGATCTTTTTGCAGAGAGCCATACAAAGCCTGCCTGAAAAGCAGAAACTGGTGTTTATGATGCGGTATTATGATGATTTACCTTACGAAGAAATATCTAAAATTGTAGATATATCCGTAGGAACTCTGAAAACAAATTATCACTATGCCAAGCAGAAAATAGAAGAATTTATCAAAGAAAATTACGAAAGATAATTTTTGACCTACAACGACATGAAAGATTTTGATCTGGAAAAATTAGAACGGAAAAATATTTACAAAGTTCCTGAGAATATGTTTGAAGATATTCAGCAAAAGGTGTTGAGTGATATGGATGGTTTTGATCTGGAAAAATTAGAGCGCAAAAATATTTACAAAATTTCTGAAAATATGTTCGAAAATATTCAGGAAAGGGTGTTAAGCGGTATGAATAGTTTTGATCTGGAAAAATTAGAACGTAAAAATATCTACAAAATCCCTGTAAGGATGTTTGAAAATATACAGGATAATGTATTAAAAGAAATAATAGCGGATAAAAAAGTTCCTGTTTTTAAACTGAACTGGGGATATGCAGCAGCAGCTTCGTTGGCATTGATTTTAGGGTCTGCGTTCCTGTATAATTCTGCTTCAGATCCTTCTGAAGATCAGGAAGTATCAGGAGTATATGCAAATCATGCTGCACCCGCTAAGGAGGGTGAAATAGCCTATGAAACTTTGAAATCAGATTTAACATCTGTGGAAAATAACAATCAAACAAATAACAGTCAGCAGATCAGTCATCAGGTAAAAACGGTAGCATATGTTCCGCAAAGTACAGAGATAAAGCCAAAGGCCGTAAAACAGGTTTCAAAGAAAACTGAAGCTCAGATGTCAGAATATCTGGATTCATTTTCAAATTCAGAAATTGCAGAGTTAGCCAATAACTCGACACAGGATGTTTACCTGGATTTATATAATTAAAAAGAGATGAAGAAAATATTATTTACACTTCTTGTTATTTATGGTTTTGGACTTAATGCCCAAAAAACGGATTATGATTGGAAAAAAATGGACCCTAAACAAAGAAAAGAAGTTATAAATAATCTTTCTCCTGAAGAAAGAAAAATATTGCTTACTCAGTTTAGAAATAACATGGTTTTGGATAATCTTGATGTAGACCCCAAAGATAAGAGTGAGTTTACAGCTATGTATAATGAATACCTGGATAATCAGAAAAAAATCAAAAGTCAGTTCGATTCTAATTTTAATCCGGAAACTTTATCAGAAGATGAAGCAAAGGTAAAATTGCAGCAGAGTTTTGAAGTAGGACAGAAGTTATTGGATAACAGAAAGAAATATGCGGAAAAGATGCAGACCGTCATTCCGTGCCAGAAAGTTTTGAAGTTGTTTCAATCAGAGGGAATGATGAGAGATAAAATGAATGAAAGGAAACCTCACAATGGGAATAATAAGGGCTCAGGCGCCCGGCAAAACCCATAATAGTTTATTTTTTTAATGTTGGACGACCCTTGCAATTTATTGTAAGGGTCGTTTAATTTTTGAATTATCGGTAAATATGTTATTTATACGGCACTAATCTTTATTTTTGTGAAAATTTCATCATGAAAAAAATAGTATTTTTTCTTTTAGTTTCAGTCTTTAGTACTGCTCAGAAAACAGAGACGGTTAATCTTTCGAAATCCATTAAGGACAGTAAAAATTCATACAGTAATTTTTCAGTGATTGACCAGAGAGCGTCTCAGGAAATCGGAGCAGTACAGTTTCATAAGGATCAGGTCAGTATTGTGTTTGAGAATAATGCCGCAGACAGTTTCAGAGATTGGTTTACGAAGTACAATAAAATGGGTAGTGGCGAAAAGCTTGTACTTTTATTAGAAAAAATCAGTATTTCAGAAGAGAAAAAAGGGAAATTCCAAATCGGAAAACTTGAATTTCGAGCCAGTACTTTCATCAAAAAAGAAGATGGTTATCATTTTCTTTATAGGCAAGATACGGTAACCACAGTTTCATCCCGCGAAACTCCCTATATGGCGCAGAGTTTAGCTAAGAAAATTACACTGATTGCTGCAGATTTGTTTAAAAATTCTTATAAGAAATCGCCTTGGGCGTTTAGCCTCTCAGAAGGCGAACTTGCCGATTATCCATCTCTGCTGAAAGATAAACTTGATATTTTAAAAACCGAAACGCTGAAAGAAGGAGTCTATAAAGATGCATACAGTTTTTTCACTCATGTACCGGAGCCAGACTTTATTATTCAGACCAACAATAAAGGGATCGTCACAAAAGCAGTAAAAGGAGAGGAGAAAATGCCGATCAGAAACTTCTATGCGTTTGTGTATAACGGAATCCCTTATAAAGTAATTCCTGTGGGATATGTTGAAATTTTCAGGGACGAGACTGGACTTTTTATTGAAGTTAAAAAAGAGGAACTCTTTCCTGAACCCAGTTCTGCCGGAATTATAGTCGGGGGTGGCCTGGCGGGTGCAGTGGGAAGTATAGTAGGAAATCTGGCGATCATGGCAATCGAAAAAAATGCAGCCAACAAAAGAAGAGGAATGGCTGGAACAGAAGTTTCACTTGATCCTTTAACAGGAAATTATATTTTGCCGGAAAATTTTGGAAAATCTAAATAAGATAAAATGAGAGATTTTTTATCTGATTTAATTTCAGCTGATTATGGAAATGAATGACTTCTTTGTTAAACAGTAGGTAACATTCCTGGGTCTCTATAACTTAAATTAATTCTTACTTTTGAGAAAAATTATATGAAAAAAATTCTTCTTTTTATCTTCTTTTCTGTTTCGCTGACTGCTCAGAAAATCGAGACCATTCATTTAAAACAAAATATTAAAGATAAATCTTTAAGGACAAAATCATTGACTTTAGTTGATGCAAGAACTGATAAGTCTTTGGGAACTTTAACTTATAAAGGTGAGACAGTACAGATTAAATTCGCCGATAACGATTTAAAAAACTACGTTGAAACCTGGTTTGCAGATGATAATAAAATCAAAGGAAACAATGATATTACAATATTGCTGGAGGAGATTAAGATTAGTGATTTTAAAAATACAGGTTTAGCGAAAGCAAAGATAAAAGTAAGCAGTTTTATTAATCGGAACGGCAGGTATTATTTTATTAACCGATATAACAGTACGCTTGATTTTAATTCTAAAACGACTCCTAATATTCCTAGAGAAGTTGCATCAGCAATTTCAGTGATTTTTTCAACATTAATTAATGATTCTTATGCTCATATTGCTTTGAGTACTCCCATTCCGGAAACTGAACTGAACAATTATGAGGCAGTAATAACGAAGAATTTTGCGTTTATTAAAACACCGGAACTTGTCAATGGTGTATATAAAGATTTCAGGTCTTTTTCCCTTCAGAAACCGGAGTATGAATATCATGTATCTAAAAACAAAAATGGAAAAGTGACGGGTATAAAAAACAGGGAAGATCTTCTGGTTTCCAACGAATTATTCGGTTATGTTGACGAAGGAAAAATGTACAGAATCACTCCAATCGGCTTTCTTGAAGTGATGAAGGATGACAAGGGGTTTTATGTGATCTCATCAAGGACGGAATTATTTCCGCCTCAAAGCGGAAATGGAGCTATGATTGGCGGAATGACAGGTGGGTTTGTAGGAGCTCTTATCGGTGCAGCAATTGATTCCGGTAAGTCAGGAAGAAGAGTAGATAATGCCAATCTTTCTCCAGTATATATTGATCCGCTGACGGGATCCTATACTTTTCAATAATCGCTGTTAAATGAAAAAAATCCCTGCAGTTGTTGAGCAGGGATCAATTTCTATTTAAATATTTTTTGTCTGAAAAAATGAATCAGCTTAGGGAAAGAATCAATTCTGCCTGATAAGTTAAGGTTTAATATTTTCTCGCTGAAATTGAACTCTCAACTTTATTTTTTGTCGGTTGAATAAGAGTAGGGAAAATCTTTTTCATCTGCTCCCCTCGCTTTGTTTGGTTGGGAACTCATATCAAATTTCAACGTTGCTCCCTTCATCAGTTCCTGGTGGCTGAGCCAGTTCTTAGAATATTTTTTTCCGTTCAATCGCACAGAATTGACATAGCGGTTCTGTTCACTGTTTTTGTCTGCATTAATTTCAATTGACTTTCCGTTTTTGAGATGAAGGACTGCTTTCCTAAACAGAGGAGCGCCGAAGACATACTGATCCGTCGCCGGAGTTACGGGATAAAAGCCAAGTGCGGAGAAAACATACCATGCAGAAGTCTGTCCGTTATCTTCATCACCGCAGTATCCATCAGGAGTAGGCTGGTAAAGACGGTTCATTGTTTCTCGGACCCAGTATTGTGTTTTCCATGGTTCCCCCGAATAATTGTACAGATAGATAATATGCTGGGCGGGCTGATTTCCGTGGGCATACTGACCCATATCGGCATTGACCATTTCCTGAATTTCGTGAATGGTAGAACCGTAATAAGAATCATCAAAAACAGGAGGCATTTCAAATACCTGATCCAGTTTTTTTGAAAACTCTTTTTTTCCGCCCATCAGTTTTGCAAGCCCGTTAATATCCTGAAAAACTTACCACGTGTAATGCCACGAATTTCCTTCTGTGAAAGCATCGCCCCATTTAAAGGGATTGAAGGGTACCTGAAAACTTCCATCCTTATTTCTTCCGCGCGCCATTCTGGTTTCCGGATCGATGACTTTATGAAAATTCTGTGAGCGTCTGTAGTATTCTTTCCATTCAGATTCGGGTTTTCCCAAAGCTTTTCCCAACTGGGCAATAGTAAAATCATCGTAAGCATATTCTAAGGTTCTTGCTGCATTTTCATTGATTTTAACATCATAAGGAACATAGCCCAGTTTCTTGTAATATTCGATGCCCAGTCTTCCGGTTGCCTGCGGACCTTCATTATTTGCCCCATGGAGCAACGCCTGATACAGTGTTTCAATGTCATATCCCCGCAAGCCTTTGATGTAGGCATCGGCGACTACAGATGCAGAATTGTTGCCAATCATAATATCAGAATAAGAAGGGCTCGACCATTCCGGCAGCCATCCGCCTTCTCTGTAATCACTGATCAGTCCTTTCTGCATTTCAATATTAATATCAGGATAAACAAGATTCAGAAAAGGGTAGAGCGCCCTGAACGTATCCCAGAAACCTGTTCCTGCAAACCGGTAACCCGGTTCTGTCTTTCCGGAATATGGACTGTAGTGCACAATTTCTCCGGATCTGCTGATTTCGTACATTTTGTGCGGAAAGCAAAGCATTCTGTACAGTGAAGAATAAAAAGTCCTCATCTGGTCAACTGTTCCGCCCGAAACTTCAACTCTTCTTAATTTTTCATTCCATGCTGTTTTTGCTTTGGCTAGTGTGATATCGAATGAATCCTGTGCCAATTCCCTCTGTAAGTTTAATTCTGCCTGCTCAGGGCTGATGAATGAAGAGGCAATTCTCAGGTTTACTTTTTCACTTTTTTTTGTGCTAAAGCCGACCACCGCACCGCAGTGATCACCGTTAATATCCAGGGCATCTTTCACAAAATCTTTGTCTTTCCATGCGGTATATTTCGTAAAAGGTTTATCAGCGTATATGACAAAATAATTTTTAAAACCGACCAGTTTTCCCCGGGAATATTTTGTGGAGTAACCCACAATTTTATTTTCTGAGGGAATAATCGTGATGCCCGATCCTTTATCAAAAGCATCCACTACAAACCATGATTCTTCAGATTCAGGATAGGTCAAACGCATCTGTGCAGCTCTTTCTGTGGGAGTGAGCTCTGCAGTTACATTGTGGTCAGCCAGATATACACGGTAATAGTAAGGTTTAGAAACTTCAGATTTATGAGAGAACCAGCTTGCTCTTTCCTCTTCGCTGAAGCACATTTTTCCTGTAACGGGCATAATCGAAAACATTCCGTAATCATTCATCCACGGCGAGGGCTGGTGGGTCTGTTTTATTCCTCGGATTTTATCTGCATCGTACGTGTACTGCCATCCACTTCCGTTTTTTCCGGTTTGGGGCGTCCAGAGATTCATTCCGTGAGGTACAGCCACAGCAGGATAGGTATTTCCGTTGGAGAGCGATGGTTTTGAAAGGGTTCCGATCAATGGATTGACAAATTCCTCAGGATATTCCGGTGCTTTTTCGATCCACTGCGATTTGAATGGTACAAAAGGCATCATTAAAATAAGTAAAAGAGCTTTTTTCATTAAAAATAAGTTTAGACTTCGGGTGTGGTTTTTGAATTGAAAAGGTAAAGATTTTAGGTTAGATGATTCTAATATTATCCGCAAACTTTATCTTGCAAAACGACTTTTTCAGTGAATTAAATTTTTATCTGTAATAGTTTTTTAATTGAGTCATTTTGCGGCCTCTCTGTCATCTCGCAGATGTTCCGGCTTTCGGAATGATAAAACTGCTGTCATATTTTCCATTTACAGACATAAAATTAAATAGCAGACTGTTGCCCAGCCCTGATCGGAGCATTTGTCTGAGCTCATTTTATTTATAAAAGAAAATAGCGAGTGCGGAGAGCGGGAATAAGCTCCTGAAAAGATCACAGTATCTCTTCAAAATTTATTTCCGCTGTACATCATTAAGAATGAGGAATTATCCTGCATTTTATTATCTTTGCAAATTACATAGTTCTTAAATGAAAAACATACGAAATTTTTGCATAATCGCCCATATTGACCATGGTAAGAGTACTTTGGCAGACCGTCTTCTGGAATATACCAACACGGTAACCCAGAGAGAATTGCAGTCTCAGACCCTTGATGATATGGATTTGGAAAAAGAACGTGGGATTACGATAAAATCTCACGCTATCCAGATGGATTATGAGCTGAATGGCGAAAAATATATTTTAAATCTTATTGATACTCCGGGACACGTAGATTTTTCTTACGAAGTTTCCCGTTCTATTGCTGCATGCGAAGGGGCTCTTCTGATTGTAGATGCTGCACAGAGTATTCAGGCACAGACGATCAGTAATCTGTACCTGGCTTTGGAAAATGATCTTGAAATTATTCCTATCCTGAATAAAATTGACCTTCCGTCAGCCAATCCTGAAGAAGTTACCGATGAGATTATGGGACTGATTGGATGTAAGTATGAGGATGTTCTTCGTGTTTCGGGAAAAACAGGAGAAGGGGTGCGTGATTTGTTAGAGCAGATTGTTGCAAGAATTCCTGCTCCAGTAGGAGATCCTGAAGCCCCGCTTCAGGCATTGATTTTTGACTCAGTTTACAATCCGTTCAGAGGAATTGAGGCTTATTTCAAAGTGGTAAACGGAAGTATTTCTAAAAACGAAAAAATCAAATTTTTTGCAACAGGAAAGGAATACGGTGCCGACGAGGTAGGAACCTTAAAGTTAAAGCAGGTTCCGAAGAAAACAATTGAGTGTGGTGATGTAGGGTATATTATTTCCGGGATCAAAGATGCCCGTGAGGTAAAAGTAGGAGACACCATTACTTCTTTTGTCAATCCGGCAGCTGCTGCTATTGACGGTTTTGAAGAAGTAAAGCCAATGGTTTTTGCGGGAATTTACCCGATCGAGTCTGAAGATTTTGAAGAGTTGAGATTCTCATTGGAAAAATTGAGACTGAATGATGCTTCTCTGGTTTTCGAACCTGAAAGTTCTGCAGCTCTTGGTTTCGGTTTCCGTTGCGGATTCTTAGGAATGCTTCACATGGAAATCGTCCAGGAACGTCTGGAAAGAGAATTTGATATGAACGTGATCACGACCGTTCCCAACGTGTCTTACCATGGATATTCTAAAAAAGACCCTGAGACTACAATTTTGATTAACAATCCGTCTGAAATGATTGATCCCAATCTTCTAGACCGGGTTGAAGAGCCTTTTATCAAAGCTTCTATCATTACGAAATCTGATTTCGTAGGTGCGGTAATGACGCTTTGTATTGAAAAGAGAGGGGAGATCGTTAATCAAAGTTATCTGACAGCAGACAGAGTGGAACTGACGTTTAATATGCCGTTAGCTGAGGTTGTTTTCGACTTTTATGACCGTCTGAAATCTATTTCTAAAGGATATGCTTCATTTGACTATTCTCCTATTGGAATGCGTTCTTCCAAGCTGGTAAAAATGGATATCCTGATCAACGGAGATATGGTAGATGCTTTATCTTCATTAATTCACGATTCCAATGCTTACTACATCGGGAAAAAGATGTGTGAAAAACTTCGTGAGCTGATCCCAAGACAGCAGTTTGATATTGCAGTTCAGGCAGCTTTGGGAGCGAAAGTTATCGCAAGGGAAACTATTAAGGCATTGAGAAAAGACGTTACTGCAAAATGTTACGGGGGTGATATCTCAAGAAAAAGAAAGCTTCTTGAAAAGCAGAAAGAAGGGAAGAAGAAGATGAAACAGATTGGTAGGGTAGAAGTACCGCAATCGGCATTTATGGCTGTTTTGAAATTAAATGATTAAGCATTTAGATGCATTTTTAATATTGAATCCACAGATTTTTCTGTGGATTTTTTTTTTAAACCTTAAAATAGTTTCTTTGTTTTTTTAAATCTGGTTACTATAAATTTATCTGACCTATTAAACTTTTGAAATGTCATCTTTTCATCATGGGGAAAACTCAAAACAATATCATCGGCAAAAGTTTCTTTCTCTTGACAACTAAAGATTAAAAAAGTTAAAATTAAAAGAAATTGTTTCATTCAAATATTTTCTAAGAATTTGAATGTACAAAAAAACCGTTTCAGCTGAAACGGTCTGCTACTTATTTTTTGGTATATTTTATTTCCATAGTCTTAAACTCTTTGCCTGTTTTAGAATTAGGACCAAACATTTCCAAAGTCTGATGGGTGTCATCCACAAAAGTGTAGACTTCCCTCACGTCGCAGTCTTTATCAGGTCTTGCTGGATCGGTCATTTTTCCTTTAAATTCGATTGATTTTTTTGAAGCGTTCCAGTCGCCTTCCATATTCATAAAACCTGTGCCCATATTATCAATCCATATGCTTACAAATTTCTTTTTAGAATTGTTGTAACCCGTAATGCTCATTCCTTCGAAAGGCATTCCCATAAAATCTCCTTTGTGTTCGCTGGTTTGATAGCGTCCGTCAAAAATCATTTTATTGGTTGTGGTTGACTTACTTGTCATGGGTTTTCCGCCGTTTTCCATCCACATGGTGGTTTCTCCTATCCATGTTCCGTCAGATTTTGCCAGCATTTTTTGCATATCTCCCGGTGTGGCGTATTCCATCCATGCTTTGGTGGCAGTTGCGGAATCTACTGGTTTCCATTCTTCTTTGGTTGTAGTAGAATCTTCTTTTTCTGAGCCTGTTTTTACATCCATTTTCACTTTATCACAGGCAACAAACAGAATTGCAGTACAAACTGTAAATAATAATTTTCTCATAATAGATTAGTTTTAAGTTGATTATAAATTTAATAAAAAAGATAATTCAAAAAAATATTATTTTAATTTAGAAATTAAGGTTTGTAATGGTTAATTTCGTGTACTCGTAACGCAAATTAATTTATGGATTCTCCAAAAAAACTTCAGGATATAAAAGTTGCCGTCGATGCCGTTGTTTTCGGATACTTCGATAAAAAAGATCTTCAGATTCTCTTAATTAAAAGAAATATCGAACCCTTCAAAGGAGGTTGGGCAATTCCCGGCGGATTGGTTTTGGATGATGAAAATCTTGATGATGCGGTAAAAAGAGAATTACATGAAGAAGCCGGTATAAAACCCGATTTTCTGGAACAACTCTATACTTTTGGTAATGTGGGTCGCGATCCGAGAAACAGGGTGGTTTCTGTAGCTTATTTGGGGCTTGTTAATCCTTCATATCACGAACTTTTTGCTGATTCTGATGCGGAAGATGCACAGTGGTTCAGTGTCAATCAACTTCCCAAACTGGCGTTTGACCACGATAAAATCATTGATATCGCTTTAAAAAGACTTCGTACAAAAATTCAGTATCAACCGATTGGTTTTAATCTTTTGAATGAAGAATTTCCTTTTTCAGACCTTGAAAACTTATACAAAACCATTATCGGACAGGAAATCGACCGCAGAAATTTCCGAAAAAAAATAATGAGTTACGGGCTTTTGAATGAAACCAATAATGTCAAAAAAGAAGGAAGCGGAAGACCGGGAAAATTATTTACTTTCAATGAGGAGAAATATAAAGAGTTGGTAGAACAGGGTTTTTATTTTGAGATTAAATGATTTTTAAACACAGATGACACAAATGTTTTTCACGAATAGCACAAAGTTCAAATTTTAAAATATTCTAAATTTTTACAACAATTGAACGGACTTTAGTCCGTTTTTTTTATTGATGTGAAAATTGGCTTTAGCCAAAACGTATTCTTTGAGAATCAAAAATGTACTATTTATTAAAAATTGGTGCAGTTTATTTTTTAATAAATTTAAATATTTTATATCTGAAAATCAATAAATTAAATCAGTTAGTGTGAAATAAACGCAAATAAATTTGGTTAGTAAAATCAGATTTATTTAAATTTGTGTAACAATAACGCAATTATGAAATACACATTAAAAAATATTGTTGAGAGATTTCAGAGAAAAGAAAATTTAGAATTTCTGTTCTTTTGGGGACATACTGTGAAAGAGAAAGTTACAAAAGCTTGTTTCAGTCAATGGTTTCCTTTTGAGTTTGTAGAAGAAGGAACAATTTATAAAACTGCAGAACATTATATGATGGCAGGAAAAGCTAAATTATTTAATGACTTAGAGGTTTTAGAACAAATCTTAAAAGCTGAAACACCAAATGAGGTGAAACGTTTGGGAAGAAAAGTCAAAAATTTTGATCCGAAAATTTGGGATGAACATAAATATGAGACCGTAAGAAAAGGAAATTTTTTAAAATTCTCACAAAATGAAAAGTTTAAAGAATTCTTGCTTTCGACAAATGATAAAATTTTGGTAGAAGCAAGTCCATACGATACAATTTGGGGAATCGGAATGTTAGAGACAGATAAAAAAGCAGAAAATCCACTTCTTTGGAACGGTGAAAATCTTTTAGGATTTGCTTTAATGGAAGTAAGAGACGAATTAAAAAAATAAACCCTAATAAAAATAATAATCATGAAAAAAACAGAATTACATCCACAGATATTTTTGATCGAAGATTTTATTACTGACGAAGAGTGTGATCATTATATTGATTTAACGCAAGATAAAGATTTTGAAGAAGCAAAAATCAATGTTCATGGGAATCAGTTGATGAATAAAGGAGTGAGAAATAATGATCGATTAATGGTTTTTGATAATGATTTAGCGAAGAATCTTTTCCAAAGAGCGAATGAATTTCTTCCTCAAACTCATGAAGATTATAAGATTTTGGATTTTAATGAGATGTTTAGAATTTATAAATATTCTCCCGGACAAAGATTCAAAATGCATCGAGACGGAAGTTATATCAGAAATGAAAGAGAGAAGAGCTTTTATACTTTTATGATTTATTTAAATGATGATTTTGAAGGTGGTGAAACTGAATTTGAAAACTTATTTACAGTTGCTCCAAAGAAAGGTTCTGCATTGGTTTTTTATCATCCGTTAAGACACGAAGGAAAAACTTTGATTAGTGGATTAAAGTATGTTTTAAGAACTGACGTAATGTATTTTAAGTAAAAAATTCGCAAAATTTAGTGCAAAACTATGCAATTTTAAATTAGCGTAAAACAAACACAAAAAAATCTAAATATTAATTTTAAAAAATTTAGTTATGGGAAGTACAAGATACGACATGGACGCTCGTTTTGACAGAGCAAGAAGAGCAGGATACGGATCAAAATCTGCAAGTGAGATTTTCACTCAGAATGCAAAAAGAATGGCTCATGAATCTATGAATCCAAGAGGAATTCTTTTCAGAGAATCGAGAGATTCTGCAGTTCACCCAAATACGGTTCCGATTATTTTAGGGTTGGATGTTACAGGAAGTATGGGACATATTCCTCATGATCTGATAAAAGAAGGTCTACCGAAATTGATGGGCGGAATTATTCAGGGCGGAGTTCCTGATCCTGCACTTTTATTCTTGGGAATCGGAGATCATGAATGTGATAATTACCCCTTGCAGGTGGGTCAGTTTGAGTCTGGAGATGAAGAATTGGATATGTGGTTGACAAGAACTTATATTGAATCCGGAGGTGGCGGAAATGCAGGAGAAAGTTATCTTTTAGCTTGGTATTTTGCAGCTTTTCATACAAGAACCGATGCATTTGAAAAAAGAAATCAAAAAGGATTGCTGTTTACAGTCGGTGACGAACCGTGTCTGAAAAGGCTATCTGCATCTTCAATCAGAGAAATTATGGGAGCAGGACAGCAAACTTTTACGCACAGAGAATTATTGGAAGAAGCAAAAAAACGATATGAAGTTTTTCACATCAATGTTTTACATTCCGGACAGGCAATGAATGCAGACAAAGGCTGGAAGGATTTATTAGGACAAAACTGTCTGTCAATAACGGATTACAGAGATGTTCCTTATGTGATAAAAGATGTAGTTTGCAACAGATTTAAAGATGATACTTCAAGATCGATAGACTTCAGAGGATTTAATAATATTCAAAGATTTTAAAATGAAAACAGCACAAATAATTATAGGCTTAGGATTTGGTGATGAAGGAAAAGGAATCACTACAGATTTTCTGGCTCAGCAACATCCTGAGTCTGTAGTTATTCGGTTTTCAGGAGGTCAACAGGCGGCTCATACGGTGATGATTGATCATAAAAAACACATTCATTCAAGTTTTGCGAGTGGAGCGTTACGAGGTTTACCTTCATATTTTACGGAGCATTGCACGATTCACCCTACATTTTTATTCAATGAGAGAGAAGAATTGATTAAGAAAAACGGAAATGTTGAACTCCATATTCATCCGTTGGCAAAAGTAACAACTCCTTTTGATGTTTTAAGCAATAGAAAAAACGTCCAAAATTTAAAACACGGAAGCTGCGGAAAAGGAGTTGGCGCGACGATGAAGAGAAATGAAAGTCCTTTTAAATTGTTTGCAGTTGATTTGATTGCTCCACGAACGATGTTAATTGAAAAATTAAAAGTAATTGCCAATTATTACGGTTTTGAAGAAGGAGAAGAAATTGAAATAGCGTTGCAGGATTTTTTAGAAGCGATTGATAAAATTGATTGGAAAATAGAAGGTTATGAGTATTTAAAATCATTTGATCATCTTATTTTTGAAGGAAGTCAGGGAATTTTGCTGGATATGGATCACGGCGTTTTTCCTAATGTGACTTTTGCAAATACCACTTCAAAAAATGCTTACGAAATCTGTCAATTATTAAAAATTAAAGATATTGAAATGTTTTATGTGACGAGAAGTTATTTAACCCGCCACGGAAACGGATGGATGAGCAATGAAAAATCGTTGTTATTGAAAAATAATGAAGAAGAAACATGTACTTTCAATGAATTTCAAAAAGATCTGCGTTTCGGAGAATTGGATTATGATTTGTTGAATTACGCATTGAAATTAGACGAAGCTTATGTTGTTGCTCAAAAGAAAAATCTGGTAGTAACTTGCTTAGATCAATTGGATAAAACATTTAAAAAAGAAAACCTAAAGATGAAATTTGATCAGATTTTTGGATCTTATTCTCCTTATTCAAAGGATTTTAAAAAAATTAATTGATAAGAATTTAAATAACTAAACTTAATAATTGCTTCAATAGGAATGGGCTTTAGCCTATTTTAATCAGGAAAAAAAACCTATGGCTTTAGCCAAAGCTTAAAAGTAAAATAAAATATTAAAAAACACAGAGATGAAAAAAATATATGTATCTGGAAATGGGAATGTATCGTGGGAAAATTTTCATCAATTTTATATTGAACCATTAGAAAAATTAAATCTTTCCGAATGTGAATTTATTATCGGAGATTTTTCAGGAACTGATACTTTGATGATGGAATTTTTAAAGGATAAAACTGAAAATGTCACCATTCTTCATGTCGGAAAAAGACCAAGATATTTTGCCAATTCATTTAAAACAAAGGCAGAAAAATGGAATGTAATTGGAGGATTTATGACGAATTATGAAAGAGATATATTCGGAATTGATCTTTGCACTCATTTTTTAGCAATCGATTTTAATACCGATGAAAAAAGAAAAAGCGGAACATTAAAAAACATTGAAAAATGTCTCAGTTTAGGTAAAATAAAAATTAAACAACCATGAAAACTATAAAATATTTAAAAGGAGACGCTACAAATCCGCAAACTGAAGAAAATAATCAGTAGTGAAATTTACCATCATAAAAAATTCTTTGTGATCTTAGTTAAGTGAAACGTCTTTGCGAGCTTAAAAATCAACAGAATGATTTACAAAAAAACTTTGCGGACTTTGCGTTAAAAATAAATTATAAAAAACAACCATGAAAACAAAAACACTATACAGACCTGTCGGAGAAAAAGAAATGATTTTAATTATCGAAAACGATTTCAAAAAATTTCCTCCAAGACTTGAATAGCAACCAATTTTCTACCCTGTTTTAGATGAAGATTATGCTTCTGAAATAGCAGAAAAATGGAATACCAGGGATGAAGCAGGAAATTTTCTCGGTTTTGTGACTATGTTTGAAGTATGGGCAGATGAACTAAACAAATATCCAACCCAAAATGTTGGAGCAAAAAATCATAATGAATTGTGGATTCCGTGTGAAGATTTAGAACTATTTAATCAGGCGATTGTTGGCAATATTGAAGTGATCAGAGTATTTGTAGGTGAGTATTTTAAAAATGCTGCCAATGAGGATGTTGAACGCTTGATTTTAAAATTAAAAAAGTGAAGATTAAATTAAAGAAATATAAAACACAACTGGAGGACTGGCCTCCGGACGGATATCATATCATGGCGCAACATGATGATGAAAAAATCATCGTATATCAGTCTTATCGAAAAGAAATTGGTGAATTTGCAGTTCGGAATCAGTATTTTGGCGGAGCATTCAGTTTAGAAAGAATGACGTGGATAAAACCCAATTTTCTCTGGATGATGTACAGAAATGGCTGGGGAACCAAACAAGGACAGGAGTATGTTTTAGCAATTCATTTAAAAATTGATTCATTTATAAGCTACATGGAAAATGCTGTGTATTCATCTTACAGCAGTAGCTTTGGACTATCTAAAAAAGAATGGCAGAGTCAGGTGAAAGAATCTTCCGTCAGCTTACAGTGGGATCCGGATCATGATCCATTCGGGAAAAAGGTGGATCGAAGAGCTATTCAAATTGGTTTGAGAAATGATTTTATCAGATCTTTTGCTCAGAATGATATTCTTTTAATTGAAAATATTTCAGATTATGTGAAAGAGCAAAGGCAGTTTATTATAAATAATGATTTAGAGAACCTGATACTTCCTAAAGAGAAACCTTTTTTATTTGATAACGAAAATTTAAACCAAAAACTAAAACTCAATGAAACCAGCAATTGAATTAATCAAAGGCGACATCACCGGAATATATACAGACGTCATCGTCAATGCGGCCAACTCATCTTTATTAGGCGGGGGTGGTGTTGATGGAGCGATTCACCGTGCCGGAGGATCTGAAATCCTGAAAGAATGTAGAGCAATCAGAAACCGACAGGGAAAATGTAAAACAGGAGAGGCAGTGGTAACAACAGCGGGAAATCTTCCTGCAAAATATGTGATCCACACCGTAGGTCCGGTTTGGAATAATGATGAAGAAACATGTTCAAAACTTTTGGCAAATTGCTATAGAAATTCTTTAAAATTGGCTGAAAGTTTAGACGTAAAAACAATTTCTTTTCCAAATATCAGTACAGGGGTTTATCGGTTTCCAAAAGAACTTGCCGCAAAAATTGCCATTCGGGAAGTAAAGAATTTTGAATCAGAGATCATTAAGGAGGTTATTTTTGTCTTTTTTGATGATGAAAATGAAAAGATTTACAGAGAATTATTAAGAACAGAGGATTAACAATTAATTCTTTGTCTCAGAGCAAATGAAATTTTCTGAACCTTAAAAAGGGAGTTAAAAAAAATTTGCGGACAGTTTGATAAATTAAATTACTAAAAAATGAAAAAACTAACCATATTAACCGGCGCAGGAATCAGTGCCGAAAGCGGAATAAAAACATTCAGAGACGGAGATGGTCTTTGGGAAAATCATAGCATAACGGATGTAGCAAGTCCGGAAGGATGGCGAAAAGACAGAGCTTTGGTCTTGGAATTTTACAACCAGAGACGTCGCCAACTACATGAAGTTGAGCCAAACGATGCTCACAAATTAATTGCCAATTTAGAGAAACATTTCGATGTTCAGATCATCACACAAAACATCGATGATCTGCACGAAAGAGCGGGTTTTACGAATATCATCCACATTCATGGAGAATTGTTCAAATCATGTTCTTGTAATAATAAAAATTTAACGTACGAACAAAAAAACGACATCAACATCGGAGATAAAGCGGAAGATGGTGCTCAATTACGACCTTTCATTGTTTGGTTTGGTGAAGATGTTCCATTGATGAAAGAAGCGACTAAAATAACTAAAGAAGCAGATATTTTCTTAGTCATCGGAACTTCTTTACAGGTCTATCCGGCTGCAGGACTGCTTCATGATATTAAAGATGATTGCCTTTTAATTGTCATTAATCCAAACGAAACAGGTTTTGGATACGGACAAAGAGCCGTTGTTATGAAAGAAACCGCAATAAAGGGAATGAGATTATTGTTTGATAAACTTGTCAATTTAGCCTGATGAAAGATGTCGTAAAAGCAGGAATTTTCGGAGTTTGCATTGGTGATGCTTTAGGTGTTCCGGTGGAATTTAATAAAAGAGAAACCTTAAAAATATTTCCTGTTGAAAATATGCGGGAATATGGATTTTGGAATCAGCCGAAGGGAACCTGGAGCGATGACAGCTCGTTAACGCTCTGTCTTGCCGAAGAATTAACCAAAGGCTATGATTTGGAAAAGATCGGACAAAGCTTTGTAAAATGGAATAAATATGGACATTGGACTGCTCATGGAAGACTTTTCGATATTGGCGGAACAACAAGGCACTCCATTGCAAGGTTGATGAAAGGGGAAAGTGCCGGATTTTCGGGAAATATTTTTGAAGAAGATAACGGGAATGGTTCTTTAATGAGAATTCTTCCCTTAGCATTTTACCTGAAAAATGAAGAAGATATTGAAAAATTATACAAAACGGTAAAAGAGGTATCGTCCATTACTCACGGACATTTCCGTTCTGTTTTTGCATGTTTTATTTATGTGATTTTTGGCATTGAATTAATAAAAGGGCAAGATAAGATGGAAGCATATAGTCATACTCAGGAAATAGTTTTGAAGTTTGCTGAAATTCAAGGTTTTAACCCAAAAGAGGTTCAGCTATTTGATAAGATTTTAAAGAATAATATTTCAAAATATTCTGAAGATGAAATTAAAAGCAGCGGATACGTTCTTCACACTTTAGAAGCATCTTTATGGTGTTTTCTAAATTCAAAAAGTTATTCAGAAGCAGTTTTAAAAGCTGTCAATTTAGGAGAGGACACCGATACAACCGGAGCCATCACGGGTGGACTCGCCGGAATTTATTATGGTTTTGAAAATATTCCGAAAGAATGGATTGAGGAGCTGGTGAAAAAAGAGGATATTGAAAAGTTGTGCGAAAAATTTGAAACCCAATTTATGAAATAAAATGAATGACCAGAAAAAGAAAAAAACAAGCAAATTTCTGAGTTATATTCTCAGGCATCATCCTGAATCAATCGATTTGAATTTGGACGAAAACGGTTGGGCAGATGTTCATGAACTGATTTCAAAATCAACAGAAGATTCTCAAGGATTTACTTTTGAAGAATTGGATGAAATTGTACAGACCAACGATAAGAAGCGTTTTATTTTTAATGAAGATAAAACCAGAATCAGAGCTAATCAGGGGCATTCAGTTAATATAGATTTAGCCTTAAAACTACAGCAACCTCCAGAGTTCCTGTATCATGGAACGGCTGAGAGTAACGTCGATTCCATTGTGGAAAAGGGAATCGAAAAAAGAAGTCGGAATGCGTCACGGAAAACCAGTAATTCTGATCATTGATTCAGGAAAGATGTTTGAAGACGGAGTTTTATTTTATCTTTCTGAAAACGGAGTTTGGCTGACGGATTTTGTGGAAGCAAAATATATTTCAAAATGACAAGTAAGGAATTCGCACGAATTATCAAAAGCTTTTGATAATGCTTGTTATCACAAGTTAAATATTATCGAAAGTCATAAAAACAAAACACTAAAAATAAACACATTAATATTATATTTTCATGTTAAGCTAGTGACAACAAATTAAAAAACAGAATAATTGCTAGTCAGAATTGGACGAAGATTACATATTAATTTGAAATAACAAACCTAAAGTTGAAAAATAATGTGAAATTCAAAACTTAAGTAGTTTCCCGTAAACATCTTTTTCAGATAAATTGTATATTTCTCGAAAATTAATCTCACCATGTATGAACCTAAACATCCCGAAAGGTATTGGGAAATTCTTCAATTAAATATTGAATGGCTCAGGTTTTCAGAAACAAAGGCAACACTGCTCCTTACAGTTTATGGAATACTTTTTACAATTGCCTATACTAATTCGACAGCAGTCTTTGACTCATTAAAAGATTCAGTATGGATCACAATCCTTGTATTTGCGTATGGATTGGTAAGTCTTATATCTATAACTTTTGCGTTCCTGTGCGTAAATCCAGCACTCAAAAATGTAAATCCGACTTCAATCATTTACTTTGGACACATTTACAAAGATCTTACTCAAGCCGACTATAAAACTCGCGCACAGACGATTATCGACGATGAGGACAAGTTAACTGATCAAATAACCGAACAAATACACATAATTTCAAAAATAGCGTGGAATAAATACAGAAATGTTAAGACAAAAATTCCTGTATACTTTGAGATGCGTATAAAAATTTGTTTTCAAATTTATTTAAAAGTAAAATTCGATCTAATGTATCAAAAGCTTCTTCACATTCGTTAATAAAAAATGTCATCTTACTGCTGACAAGCAAGTCTTGCAAAATCTCCAGACTTGAATCAATATCGACAGCATTAATCAACTGTTGACCATTCTTCATCCGGATCTTGTTGATTAAATGCAGGACAACTGTTTTTATTGATTTATTCTTTATATTGATATAAATCGCCTCTTGATATTTTTTTGACAGATCAATAATAAGCAGCTCTTACCAGCACCTGGGGGGACCAATTATGCTCAGTTCAGAATTATTTTTAAAGATATGTTCTACTTCGGTATAGACACTCCGATCAATAATTATTTTTTGTTCAAAATTTTTCTTAAGATTTTTAAGATAATCGATGCTAAATTGTGCCTTCAAGGTATTCTGATCTTGATGGACAATATTATGAAGTTCTTTACCATTAACATTAAGATACACTTCATTAGCAATGATCTTTCCTTGATTGTGGAAGCTCCCTCCAACATTTATGATAATGTCTGCATACTGCTGATCAATTTTCATTTGTTTCATTCTTAGAATGATAATCTCCCTGAATATTGATTATATCCTTTTTTGCATTTTGAACACCGATGTTAAATCCGCTTGAATTAGAGATTTGAATATTATTTACATTTTCAATTGATTGCCTGTTTTCCTTAACCCATTCTTCCAATAGAGTAACAAGATTATCGGGTGCTACAATACCTGTTGTTTCTAAATACACGTTAGCCACATCTTTCTGATAACTATCAGTTGCAGGTTTTTCACATAATTCTTTGAGAAACGTATCTGCATCTCTTTCTGTTTTAAACATGTTACCAATCCGTTGTTTTAATGATTTAAAAGGCAAATTGGCTTTAAGTATGTCATAGGAAGCACTCGCTAACATTTTACTAGCAATTCCAGCTTTTTCAGTGATTAAAAAATCAACGATTGAATCGAATATTGTGATCATTATAGGTTTCTTTTTTTAAAATATTGTTCATCAAGACGGATTTGTCTCTCAATTTTTTGTTTTGTAAAGGTTTCCGTTTCAGGAAAATAGCTATTATATGATTCATAGGTTTCCGACAAATATTCAATGATCTTAAGATCATATCCGTTCTCAACAGTATTAATTGTTGGCACATTGGACTGTTTCAGTCTTTCAAATAAAATCAAATTGCACACAGCTTGAGTAATCTGATCTGCTGAATACTTTGTACTCACACCTTTGATAATTCCCTCCAGCCATCCTTCCGTTTTTAATTTCTGAACTGTTACCGGAAAAAAATATCGAAGTTTATTATTGCGAAGTTTAATAAAGTCATCATTATCCTTAGTAATTTTTGGTGGACGAGATTTCTTAATGTTTGTATTTATAAGCGGGTTCAATATAGAAGTTTCATCCAACTGCCCTTCCTTGTAAAACTTAAATTCAGTTTTCAAAAAATATTTCTCGCTCCTTTTCGAGATATTATTATCCTTGTCTACAATAAAATACCGGATTGCTATATTTTTGCCTTCGACATAATTATCTCTAAAATATTTATAATTTTCGCTAATCCTCATACCATCCTTTCCCTGTGAAATGGATATAACAATAGGATTTACATGTTCTCGCAAATGTTCGGGTATAATACGTTGGATCAAAATAGGGATGTTGGGAGAAATCGACAACATGTAGTTCCCATTTAAATACTCTATAAATTCCAGATCGACAGCTTTACTATCCCCTGATTTTTCTTTCCAGGCAATTAATGAATCAAGGAATTTATCTGCATGATGTTCATCTTCTACCAGAAAACCTAATTCACATAGCATTTTATTTCCATTTTTATCTGGACAATGAATATAAGCTAGGCCAATACATTTGGCTTTACTAAAATTTTGCTGAAAAGAAGTATCCGAAAGGATAGCGAAATCAGGTTTTAATCCATAATCTAATCCGAACTGAGCAAGCATTTTTGTTATTTCAATAAATTTACAAAAAAAATCTCAAGAAGTAGAGATGATACCTAAAGATGCGTGTAAATGATTGGCAGAAATTGTTGGCCAGAGTAGCAATGCGGCTCTTTTCTTTCACATATTTTTTTATAGTTAATATAAAATGACCCCTACATTAAATGCAGGGGTCATTTTTAATAGTCCTTATTTCTTTGACTCTTCAACAGAAACTTTTCGGAAGTCTTTGAAGAGTTTACTTAGTTCCAAAGCTGATTTCCTTGCTCTTGTTCCAGCTGCTTTGTTTCCTTTTTCAGATTGCCGATTAGCTTCGTTTGAGAATGCTTCAAATTCGGCATTGATCTTTTCGATAAGTTCTTTCATTCTACTATAAAATTAAATTGGACGACAAATATAATGGCTTGTGTTTTCAACAGGAAACTAATTGGAGAATAAGTATCAGTTCGACAAAAATGAAAAGACTATAAAACTGCTGCAATTATATTTGGTGATTGTTCTTATTAAAAAGTAATGTAGTTCACGCATCTTAAGTACCAAATGTGGGATAAACTATTACAATTCTAATCGAAACAGATGATGTTGAATTTGTCTAATTAAGATGTATTTTCAATAACTAATATGATATACCTTACGTTTGTTTATCAAACGTTTTTTATATCAGACTTGCTATAAATTGTGAAAACAACCCTATATCTTGTTGCGTACTTGCAGCTTCTAAGGCAGCCATATATTCGAGCCTTCTTTCAACTGGAATAACAATCCAGGAATATCCGCCCGACGCTAACATTGTGTTCATAAGAAAACGTCCGATTCTCCCATTCCCGTCAATATAAGGATGGATATAGACAAAAATGAAATGACCAAGAATAGCCCTTACGCCCGCATGTTCCTCGATGGCAAGCAATTCAAAAAATGTGGGGATCAAATCACGAACTGCTTCGGCACTTGGCGGGACATGTTGGGACCGTCTTATAAAAACAGGCTGATTTCTATATCCTGCCAGATCAGAAGCTTTCAAAATACCGGCTGCTACACTTGGTGCAAACATTTCACGGTACCATTCCTGATGGTCATAATCTGCTGTCTCTCCACCGTTAGCGCCATTTAATATCTTTTCAATGCTTAGCAGTACTTGCTGGTAAGCCTGCCAATATCCCCTAGCTGCCATAGCATCACGTTGTTGTCGGTCAACCTCATTATCATCAGGCTCCCATTGTCCTGAGCGGACACGTTCAATTAATTCGATACTGACACGATAGCCCTCAATGGACAAAGAATTGTAAGCATCTTTTGTATAATTATCTTTTACTTGGTTTAAATAAGTTTCTTTGTCTTTTGGTAATCCTGGCTCCGGCGGAAAATTCTCTATGACCGTATTTCTCATGTTTTGCCACATAAGCTTTAACCTGTTTACATAGGGAGACAATTCACGATGGTTAATAACAATAGGGCTTGGAGCAGTAAAAGGATCGAGTTCTCTTACATTATAACCTGCGGCCCCCATTCCCTTTATAATATCATCGGCAATCCTATCTCTCCCAATATTTCGAAAAGCCCCACTAATTCTGCCGGCAATAACACTGTGCCCACCGTCAAGTAAAAGTTCCAGGATACCTGATGCGTCTCTAAAAGTTGCTAGTACTGTTCTTGCATCCACAGGATTTCTTACATAGAAATCTTCAAAGCTGTTGAGTAATGCAGATGGTAGAGAGAACAGCCTTAACCCATGACCATCTATATAAAAATCTTTTTTTTCTGGCAATTTTGCCCTCACTTCGAATAGGGATGTTCCATGTACAAGTTCAGTAACCTGATTTCTTGCTTTGACTGCCCGGACAAGGAGCTGGGTCGGTACCGTTTGGTTTCCTGCGTGCAAATGAAGGGATTGTTCCGGCGATAAACTCCAATCACTTCCAAACCGTTCGGTCAAGTAAGCCGCACAAAAATCCCAGTAGGATGTAAACCAGGCCGTACTTTCTCCTACAGTTTCGTCCGGTCTTGCGGGGATGTACCATCCTTTCATAACTTCTTTTAGAAAACCACCGCTAGTTAGCCTCTCCCTATGAGTACGGTTAATATCAGAGGATCGTATAGCGGTAATACCCTTATCTTGCAGTTCTTTCAGAACTTCAAGTGATGCAGCTAGTTTTTCAGCAGGTGTAGCCATTACATTAACTTTTTTGCAAATATAAGTATTAGCTTATTATGCCGTACTATTATTAGCTTATTATGTCGCATAATTATTAGCTTATTGTGCTGCACTATTATTAGCTTTTTATGTTGAATCATTATTAGCTTTACGTGCTTTACCACTATTAGCTTATCATGTAGCATAGTTATTAGCTTTTTATGTTACAACGCCAAGCTTAGCGATAAACAGCTTATTTACTATTTATCATAAGTGTAATGCGTAATCCTAAAAACACCTTTACTTCATAAATTCGTTGATAATACAATTAGAACTATTTTGCACTAGTCAAAGCCTACTGCACTCTTGCAGATCTTAAAAACTATAAACGGGGCTGAAAACAATGACAATTTTTTTTAACTGTTGCTATTGTCAGAAAAAAGCTGTACCTTCGTATTACTTTAATTGTATACAATTAAAGTAATACTCCCTTATTATGATATTTTCAAATATGATTGACGCCTATTTGGCAAGTATTATTATCAAACCTATCAATAAAAGAGAATTCGAAAGTCTTATCAGCGATCTAGCAAGTTTTCGTAAGCTAAAAAAGTACAAGAAAGAAATTCGGGAATACCTTCTGGAACATTTCTATATTTCACACCAAGAAATATTCTTACCTAAAAAATTAAAAGCCGATAATTATGAAATCGCTCTCGCTTATGCAAGATACTATTATTTCAGTCACCAATCTGCATTGCATATTCACGGCCTTGATAATTCAGCACAGCAGATAATATATATGTCAGAAGAAAATATCTTCACATCTCCATCTTCCAGCAATCTAAAACAGTCCACAATTGATCAGGCATTCAGCAAACCGCAAAGAATGACAACGAATTTCAAAAAGTTCGACGAACTCACTATCAACTTTCTAAAAGGACAAAGCCCGGATCATATGAACACTACCAAAAATAATCTCAGAGTTTCAGATATTGAAAAGACTTTAATAGATATCACTGTACGGCCATCTTATTCCGGAGGATCCAAAAATATACTGAAATCATTTAAAAATGCCCGGACATTGATGGATCCTGAAAAATTGATCCATTACTATAAGAAACTATCATTTGCTTATCCATACCATCAATCGTTAGGTTTCTACTTAGAAAATTCAGGATATGACAAAGCATCTTTTAAAGAATTGTTACAATTTAACCGCACGTTTAATTTCTATCTGGATTATGAAATATCAGATCCAGAGTATTGTGAGAAATGGAAAATTTTTTACGACAGTTCAATACTGCAGTGATGTTCTCGGCGGATGATATGTAAGAAGGATTTGACAGGGCTTTCAGTCTTAATAATGAAGTTAGATACGCGAATTAAATTAAATATATAGCTTTGTAGACAAATTTCTAGAGGCGATGGATGATTTGATTTTTTGCATTGAAAAACCTGAAAACAATAAGGATTTTACATCCTTTCACACTTTTGAGACAGCTACCATTCGGGTACGTATCAATAATTATTTTAATCCTGATGTTAATGACATTTCGTATATAGGTCTGCCAATAAGCAGCAAAATCTAACTTCCCTTTTATTCGAGCAAACTAAAAGTTTTCCCACGACCCTACTGGGATTCATTACATAGATAGTAACCAAATCTATTTGCCTAACAAGGCAAATTATGATTATACCCATCAATTTACTGCCTGTGAGTCTGGAGAGTACCTTCAGAGTTTAATTCAGTCAGTCATTTATGCGAAGTAGAATTCACCTTAATATTGTTTTTTTAGCTACAGTTCTTTTGATGTGTTAAGGCTCTCCTCTTTACTTACAACCGTAGATCCTACTGAATACAATCAGCCGAAAATTTAAGATAGAGGATAGAGAGGGAGAGAGGGATTTTACATACAATCTTGCAAAAATTTTCGTAATTTTTACAAAATTAAAAATTAATAAGTGTGACCATGATAAATAGAATAGTCCTGATCGGAAATGGCTTTGACCTAGCACACGGAATGCCAACCAGCTACAAAAATTTTATCGATAAATATTGGAAGGACAAATGTGAGGAATACGAAAGGCATGACCAATCGCTCTTTGACTGTAATGAGTTTTCTCTAGATTCAAAACACAATACTCATGGCAGCGATATCATAAGAACATTCCCTGAACTACAAGCATTTTCTTCGGAATATAAACGAAATTTCATTACTAAAAATAATTTCTTCCTACATTTATCAAAAGGGCTGCATTATGGCGGCTGGGTGGACATAGAATCAGATTACTATAATAATCTAAAAGACCTGTCAAGATCTAACCGAAAAGATACAGCCAATGTTATTGATGTTCTGAATAAAGAATTTGCAGCTACTACCAGATTGCTTGAAAGATATCTTAGCGACGTGCAGAATAAATTTAAAATCAATACAGAAATACGAGACCAGATTGCTGAAATCATTGATCGTCCTATAGTCCTCCAGGATTTATCTGAACAAGTGATCCGCAAAATAATTGACGATCACTGGAGCCTATTGAGACCACATATCGAAGAATATGACGGCACAATGAAAAGGGGACATTATTTGAGAAGCACCGATCAACAAATTGTTAAAGATTTTAGTCTTGAGAACATTCACTCACGTTCAAAAGAACATTTTACGTCTTATATTCTTAGGAATTTTTCACAACTATTTACTTCGAAAAAGCCGTACACAGAATTTATAAATTTCAACTATACATCTACAGAATCACATTATACTGCTACTGAGACAAACGTGTATCATATTCACGGTGAACTAAACAGTGAGGAAAACCCCATCATCTTCGGATATGGAGATGAGCTTGATGATCATTATAAAGAAATAGAAAAACTTAATGACAACAGGTATTTAGATCACATAAAATCTATCAATTACGCAAAAACAGATAATTACAAAAAGATTCTGACCATGTCTGACCGGACGTTGTTAAATACAATCTTCGAACACGACAATTGCGCCTCAATTAAAGTCTTTTATCATCAGAAGAATGAGGCTGAGGATAATTTTTTGGACATCTATAAAAATATCTCCCGAAATTTTAACAGTAAAGCAAAGCTTCGAGACAGGGTCGTCAACAAAAGGTATAGCGAATCCCTCATACCTTTCAAGTTACAGATTGCAGTAAACGATTTGGATTAAGTCATTCTATCCGCTTTATTATGCGAATTCATAGCACAAAGTAAGCTAACTTGTAAATCTGATTGGTCTGCTGTAAAATTTGATACTTAAAAAAATTACGTCACCAGCAGACAATATATTCAGGCATTATAATGATAAGAACTTCCAAGATTTTTCAATGCCTGTAAAACATAATATAGAGATGAAAAAAAGTGTACGGTTAATAAGTATTGCACGTGACAAAATTTCCGGAGACATTTTGGATGCCAACATACTTTTCGAGGAAAATAGAAAAGTTGATTCAGAGATTAGAAGGCTCATTAATGAGAAAAAGATCATTCCCGTCTGTGTTGAATGTGAACAAGATCTGACCATATCTAAAAGTATTTACGACCGTCATTTCTTCAGGCATTTGCCGAAATATTCATATTGTTTATTATCTGATAATTCATTGACACCGCAACAGCAAAGCGAGTACATCCAAATTATAAAAAATAATGAATCAGAGCGGCATAAATACCTTAAAAACAGAATCGGAAACTTACTTTCAAGTGTAGAAGGCGTTGACAAAAGCAGTATTGCGATAGATAGTAAATTTATTTTCAGGAATGAACAAAAAAGAAAGCCTGATGTATATTGCAAATTCTTAGATAAAGAAATTGTATTCGAAATTCAATTATCGAAATTGCCTTTGTGGTACATGTTAAGAAGGCATAATTTTTATAAAGAAAACAACATCTACATTATCTGGATCCTGGACAATTTTGATGTCAAAAATCAGGGTAGCTTTGAACAGGATGTAAAGTATTTAAACAAGTATCACAATTTCTTCAAACTTGACGAGACCATTAATTCATTCGCACTAAAATGTGAATACAAAGAGGTGTACATTGATGATTACAAAGTAAAGACAAAATGGAAAGAAAAATCGGTGGAACTTAATCAGATCGCTTTCGACCAACGAGAAGTTCAGGCCTTTTACTATAATCTACCTGTAAATGAGGCAAGAAAACAGACCGAACTTATCGGCTTGTTAAAGAAGAAGGAAGATGACGAATGGAATGCCCTGCAAGTCATAGATGAGCAAAAGCGCAAAACCAAGATCAAAAAACTCATCCAGCAGATCATCGTTGAAAAATCTAAGAAATTTTCCTCTTATGGACTAATTGATGACAACATAGATACGCTGAATTATCTAGAACTTCAAGAACTCAACAAGAGTCTAGACCTTAAAAACAAGAATAGATCTCCTATTATTAAATGGATCCGGGGAACGGATGAATATAACTATACTTTTCTATTTTTTATCTTAAAAAATAAAAATATTGAATTCAATATCAATCACTCAGATTCTGAAGATGAAACACCATTCCTAGAATTATATAAAAAAAAAGAAATCCCTTCTAAGCATTTTATCTGTAAACTGTTTTTCGAAAGAGGATATGTCCTGCAAAAAAAAGATTTTGAATATATCAGCTCTCACTTGGGCAATAATGAATTTGAAAGTTATAAGATATGGGATAGGATGACAAGCAGGAAGCTGATACACAAGGCATATGAAAAAGATACTTTTTTATTCATATTGGAATCTGCTAAACACAATAAAATTATAGGCTCCAAGCTTGCGAACTGGATAACCTTTGGTAATAATGCTATCCATTTTTACAGCCAGTATTGGGAATATATTGAATTAGCCTTCAAAAAGTACGAAATTTGGGATCTGATAATAGAACAAGACAGAAAAAAAACCTTTCACTCTAAATTAGAAAAACTCTATCAAAATTTCCCGAAACAAGAATATGATATAGATGCTGTTGTAAAAGATCTTTATCCAGAAGTCTTCAATTAGATTTAAGAAACAAAATTTTCATTAAAATACATTAATACAGTGTATTAAGACCTATTACGAACCTATTCAAAACAACACACATAATTAGTTCTAAAATAATTATCAAAACATTGTTATCAAAATTAGAATAGTTAATCAAATGATTAACTAAGTAATTCCGATATACTATTGATAAGCAATAACTTTCGATAAGAGAGGAAGTAAAAAACTTTTCTTCCGGTAAAGATGATTTAAAGAAAAAAATTGATGAATTATTTGGAAAAGGGGCAGGAACTGTTCATGTTTTATATTTTATTATTGAACAAAAAAACTGCAGATTAACGGAAGCAATGGAAATTGTTGAATCTTGTCCGAATTATCATAAAAGGTTTAAATGAAAAGAACATTAGCAATAGGTGACATTCACGGAGGATTCAAAGCTTTAATACAGGTTTTGGAAAGAGCCGGTGTTACCGAAAAGGATAAATTAATTTTCATGGGAGATTATGTTGACGGTTGGAGCGAATCTTCCCGGATCATTCAATTTTTAATCGAACTTTCCGAAAAACAGGAATGTATTTTCATCAAAGGAAATCACGATGCCTGGACACAGGATTGGCTTTCTTTCGGAAATGCTCCTAATGTATGGCTTCAGAATGGTGGAAAAAGTACAGTTGAAAGCTATTCAGACTATTCTTCGGAAAGCCTGGAAGATCATCTGAATTTTTTTGAAAATATGGAAAATTATTATGTAGATCAGCAAAACCGTTTATTTATCCACGCCGGATATTCTTCTGTGTACGGTCCCGAAAGAGAAATTTATGCCGTTGGTTACCGTTGGGACAGAACCTTATGGGAAACAGCAGTTGCAATGGATAGAAAATTAAAGAAAAATCCGATTTTATACCCGAAAAAACTGCTTCTTTATAAAGAGATTTTCATTGGGCACACGCCAACATTACATATGGGAATAAGCACTCCCAGTCAAAAATCAAATGTCTGGAATGTGGATACTGGAGCAGCATTTACAGGACGGCTGTCAATCATGGATGTTAATGCCAAAAAATTCTGGCAGAGCGATCCGCTTCCGTCACTGTATCCGGATGAAAGAGGCAGGAATAGAGAGTGATACAAAAGTTTTTTCTTCTTTAAAATCACACATACGATTCTTACATCATACTTTTGTCTGCTAATCAAACGCCTATGAATGAATCCACTCTTCAGTCCCCAAACTTTCAGTAATTTTAAAGTTCGAAATATCACTTCAATGAAACTGAAATATCTTCTGCTTTTTCTAAGTACATCTTTGTTTTTTTCCCAGACTCCTTTCCAGACTCCTTTTGAAAAAGGAAATGGTAATCAGACGTCTACCTATAGGGAAATGAATGATTTTTATGAAAACCTGGCAAAAAATTTCAGTACCATCCAATACCTCCGCAAAGGCGAGGATGATAATGGAAAACCGATTTATGTGGTTGTCTACAATCCTTTCGTAGATAAAGATCCGGAGAAATTAAGAAAGGAAAAAGCCATTTTATTCATTAACAATGGGATTCATCCCGGAGAGCCTGATGGAATTGATGCCACAATGATGCTGATGCGGGATTTGGCAACTAAAAAGATCAAAACACCTGAGAATTTTATCGTTGCTGCTATTTCAGCTTATAATGTAGGCGGAATGCTGAACCGTGGTTCGTTTTCCAGAGCCAATCAAAATGGCCCTGAAGAATATGGTTTCAGAGGAAATGCGAAAAACTATGACCTAAACAGAGATTTTATCAAAGCAGACTCTAAAAATGCCAGAAGTTTTCAGGAGATTTATCAGTGGCTTAAACCAGACGTCTTTATTGATAATCATGTCAGTAACGGAGCAGATTACCAGTATACGTTTACTTATATTTCGACTTTTAAAGAACGGTTAGGAAATCGTCTGGGCGAATATTTTTATAATGATTTCCAGCCTGAAAATCTAAAGGACCTCAGGAAAAAAGGATATGACAGTACGCCATATGTCAACATTCACGGAGATGTTCCGGAGATTGGTTTTGCGGCTTTTGAAGACTCACCGAGATATTCTACAGGATATGCTTCTTTATTTAATGCTTTGGCGACCATGCCTGAAACCCATATGTTGAAACCTTATGATAAAAGAGTGGATGCAACATATCAGTACATGCTGGTTAACCTGAATAATCTAGATAAAGATTATAAAAAAATAAAGCAGTTGCGGCATGAAAATCTAGTTCAGTATCAGGCTGGAAAACAATACGGAATAAGATGGAAAATAGATTCCACAAAATATTCTATGATGGATTTTAAAGGTTTTGAAGGAAAATATAAACCAAGCGAAATTTCCGGAAAGCCCCGGTTGTATTACGACAGGAAAAAACCGTTTACAAAGAAAATCAAACTTTTTACCACTGCAGTCTCTACAAGCCAAATCACGATTCCAAGATACTATATAGTGCCGAAGTCTCAGTATAAGATAATTGAAGAACTGAGAAGAAACGGAATCAGATTAGAACCGATTACCGAAAATACTCCTGCTTCCGTTCAGTATTACATCATTAATGATTTTAAAACTGTCAAAAGCCCATATGAAGGTCATTATCTTCATTATGAAACAAAATTAACAAAGCTCAATGGGAATGTTGAATTCTCTCAGGGAGATTTCAGGGTGCCCACCGATCAGGACGGTGTAAAATATATTATTGAAACTTTAGAACCTGAAGCGGCAGACTCTTTCTTCAACTGGAATTTCTTTGACAGCATCCTTTCTCAGAAGGAATATTATTCAGCATATATTTTCGAAGATACTGCTGCTGAACTATTAAAAGAAGATCATGATCTTAAGAAAAAATTTGAAGAAATGAAGGCTTCTGATAAGGAATTTGCAGAAGACAGAACTGCTCAGCTGGATTGGATTTACAGGCACTCTCCTTATTTTGAACAGAAGACCTACAGAGTTTACCCGATTTATAAAATACTGTAAATTTTAAGATCAGAAAATCACGAAGTAAAACAAAAAATACGCTCCAATTTTTGAAGCGTATTTTTATTATTTTCTAGGTAAACCTTTTTTCAAAGCATAATTGGCTCTTTCAACAGCTTTTTTCTCCTTCCAGTCCATGTATTTCTTTTTGAACTGACCTTTCATGATATTGTCAAAATTTCTTTGAACAGTAAGGTTCCATAAAGAATTTGCTTTTACAGCCCAGGACTTATCCCATGCACGGAGTGAAAGTGAAAAACTGCCGTCGAGGTATTTCATCCAGTGCCACCATCCGGTTGGCATAAATAAAGTATCGCCATGTTCCAGAAAACATTCAATTCCCTCAATGCCGTCCAGTGCAGGGAATTTTTCAAAATCAGGATTCGAAATATCAAAATCTTCTAAAGAATATGTGGCATAAGGAAGCTTGTACAGCCTGTCTCTCCATTTTTGTTCAAAAAGAAGAACGTGTTTTCTTCCGTTAAAATGGGTGTGAAAAATATGTGCTAAATCAATATCATAATGTAAAAACGTCACAGAACCTTTTCCACCAAAAAACATTGACGGGTATTTATCTAGAAAGCCACCCATCAGTTCTGAAGGAGAAATGTAATCTTCCAACAGCTTGTTGGCCCTTTTTATGGGATCAAAGAAGAAAATTCTCAGATCAGTCGGTTCTCTTTGGATGAGATCAATATAATCTGCAAACTTCATTTCTGTAGTAGGCGTATTGATAGGAGCGGAAGGATCGGCTTTGGCACTGTCATAAAGGGGAACGGTAACGTCACCTACCACTTCCTTCACATAATCCATTGTCCATTTTTGATAGGCCGGCCATTTTCTGGCCATATTTTTGATCACAACCGGTTTTCTCGGTATCAGATATTTCTCGCGGAACTCTTCCTGAGTGATATCATCTACAATATCTATAGGTTTTAGAATAACCCCCATTTTTATAAATTTTATGTTACAAAATTATTAAATATATATATACCAAAATTGAAATAGTGTTCTTTTTAATCTATGATGTTCATCATTTATTTAGAGGACCATTATTTTATCACGAAAAAAGAATTCATATAAACTGTAGGATCTGAAAATCTAAAGGGTTTGTAATTATTTCAGAAACAATCCCTAATTTTTTTAGTTACTGTTATATCAAAATATATGCTTAAAATAATTTTATGGATATCTGTACTCACAGGTTACAGTGTACTGATATTGCCTGTATCTCAGGTTTGGTCATTGGTTTCAATATTTAGGCTTATTTTTTTTAGTTAAAATACACACATTAGAAAATAAAAATTAATCTTAATAAAAATATCACTATTTTTGTAGTTATAAAATGAATTTAACATTTGACACAAAATTATATCTCTATAATGTGTAACAAAAAACCATAACAAATAACTAATCATTCAAATAATAAATTATGAACAGAAAAATCTCCTTATTTCTCATGGTGTTTTTTTCTATAATTGCTTTCGCACAGAAAACAGTTTCCGGAAAAATTACAGATGAAGACGGTGTGGCGATCCCAAGTGCCAGTGTAACAGTTGAAGAACCTGGCAAAGATGCTATCCTTGCCTATGGAATTACCAATTCCAAAGGAGAATATAAAGTAACATTCACAACAGCACAGTCATTTGTTGATTTGAAGGTTAAGGCTTTTAATCAGAAGCCATTGACTAAACAGATCAGTAACATTGATCAGACGATGACTTTTCAAATGCAGTCTGAAGCTACAGAAATTAAGGAAGTCCAGCTGAAAACCAAAATGATTACCTCAAGAGGAGATACGATTGCATATGACCTCAAAGCATTTGACAGCAAAAATGACCGTACCCTGGCAGATGTTATGAAAAAAATACCGGGAATTGAAGTGAATGCAGATGGTTCCATCCTTTATCAGGGAAATGCCATCAATAAATTCTATGTGAACGGAAAAGATTTAATGGAAGGCGGTTACGGAACAATCAATAACTCGCTTCCGAAAGATGCTGTTCAGAAAGTTGAGGTTCTTGAAAACCATCAGCCCGTTAAAATGCTTCAGGGAAAAATACCGTCTGATGCTGCGGCTATCAATATTAAGCTTAAAAATTCTGTGACAATGACAGGAAGAGGTGAAGTGGGAACCGGTTTCGGAGATCCATGGCTTTGGAATGTAAAGTTGACACCCATGTTCTTCGGACAGAAAAGCCAGTGGGTGGTCAATTATAAAACAAACAATGTTGGGGAGCAGGTAGAAAACGAAGGAAATATTTTAGGATTTGGAAGCAGATATGAAGGGAGAAGGATAAACGCTTCCCAAAATGACTGGCTCAATGTTGAAAATGCACTGACTCCAAATTTGCCTGTCAGAAGATATTTATTTAATAATGTACATTATCTATCCGCAAACTATCTTACCAATATTGATAAGAAAAAAGAGTGGGAACTGAAAGCGAGTGCAAATTATACCAATAATGCAGTTGAAAGAGAAGCTTACAGTCAGACAGATTTTTTTGCTACCGATGAAATTCCTGCCTATAGAGTAACAACCAATATTTTAAACAATTTCTATACAGATAAAGCAAAAGGGGAATTGGTTTTTACAAAAAACGCAAAAAAAGGCTTTTTCAAAAACACGACCAGTTTTTCACAATTCTGGAATGCTGACCGGGGTATAGTAGACCGAACAGACGGTTCTTTCAGCAGAACCGGAAATCAGGCCATCCAGTCTCCGACTTCTTCTTTCCAAAACTCATTGAGTACAATTATTCCATGGAAAGAAAAGATGGTGAACGTACTGTCATTCATCAATTATCAAAATGACAGTCAGAAACTGGACGTTACTCCTGCATCTTATCTTCAGATTCCTGGTTTTAATCCGGGAGGAGCTGCGGAATCAGTAAGGCAAAATCTACAGCTGAAAACCTTTGAAGCAAATCATTCTGCAAATATTGGTTTTTCAGCTAAAGGCTGGACTTTCACTCCTGAATTAGGTTTTAATTATAAAATGACTGATTTACGATCAGCACTTACCAATTATCAGGAAGGTCAGCCCTACGGTTATGGGATTGCTTTTGATAACGATTTGAAATATACCACTGCAACACCTTATGCAAGTGTTGGTATTAATTTCAAAAATGATTCCTGGATGCTTTATGCAAACGTTCCTGTGAATTCAAATAATATCTCAGCAGAAGATCCTCTACGGAATGTTTCAAGATCTGTAAATAAAGTGACTTTTGAACCCAATGTTTTTGCTCAGTATAATTTCGCTTCTTTTTTCAAAGCGTCTCTGAACGGAAATATCAGTAATAATTTCGGTGAAGTTAACACCGCTTATTCAGGATTTCTGATGACTTCACCGACCGCTTTAAATGCTATGGATGCTTCAAATCCGATTCCTGAAAACAATAATAAATCTGCAGGACTGAGATTGGAATATAGAAATCCTCTGAACAATTTGTTCTTTAATGTCAATTACAGACTCTCTGATGCGAAGAGAAACCTGATTTCAAATCCTACAATCATCGGAGGATATACAGTTATGCAGTATATCGAACAGGACAATAATGTAGTAAATAGTGGGTATAGTGCTGAAATCGGGAAGTACTTCCCGAAATTTAAAACCAATGCATCATTAAGTTACAGCAACAATACATCAAAATCCGATGCTTTTTTAAATGACGCAGCATTTACAAACAAAAATAACAGTCAGTCATTCGGAGTTAAATTTAACAATACATACTTCAGCTGGATGAGTGTAGATTATAATGCCAGTATCACAAGAACAAACCAGACAAGTACAGGAAGAGTAAATTCCAGTGCAGCCAGAAACGGATTTACACACAATCTCGGACTCTTTTTCTATCCTATCGAAAATCATACTGTAGGGTTCAGCTGGGATCAGGTAAATACGAGTGCTGTTAATGAAGATTACCGAAATGGATTCTACGATCTTTCTTACCAGTTCACGTGGTCAAAAAAGAAAATTGATTTCGAAGTGAAGTGGATGAATATCGCCAACAAAAAAGTGTTTGAAACTTATGACATCAATACAACAAATATTACGTACACCAGAGTTTTACTCCGACCAAGCCAGGTCATGTTTACGGTAAAATTCAATTTTAAATAAAAAAGGAAAAACCAATCTCTCTGAGGTTGGTTTTTTTTATGCTTAAAATCAAAAGTCCTGTATATCTGCTGTCGGACCATAGCTTCCAGGCAGCTGAATATCATTAAGTCTGTAATAGATTCCCAATTGTGCACGGTGATGGGTAATTTGATTCACACTGTGACGGATAGCTCCATACTTGGTCCATGAAGAAAGTGTTTGTCCATCATTCTTCAAAGACCAGTCTGGAAGAAGGTCTTCCTCTTTTGCTTTTTCTAAAGCCTGCTTACTCGATCTGTAATTATTTTCAAAAGTTTTCAGCAAATCTTCTCTGGTGGTGATTAATTGAGGCTGCATACCGCTTTTGGCTAAATCTACTTCAGAACTGCTGAGCATAAAGCCCATCCAGCCAAAGATTTCCGCAATATGGGTGGCAAGGTGCGCCATCTTCATACTTTTAGGATGCGGACTGTAATCATTTTTATCATCAGGATAAATTTCAAAAAACTGTAAAGTTGTCTGGTATTCGGCTACAAGTTCTTCTCTGAGTTGTTTTAAGGTGTCCATCAATATCTATTTTCGGATTTTTTTAAAATTAAAAAATGTAAATAAATAAAGAAAGAAATAAATTTTAATAAAATATTATGTAACAAAATTGTACAACTGTTCACTAATTATATAAATGTTATTAAAAATGAAAAATTTATTCTCAATAGTATTGATCGCAGTTTGCACTATTGCGCATGCACAGGAGACTGCCAACCGTTTTTTTTATGAACTGACTTTTAAGCCGAAACAGGATTCTGCTAAAATTGAAAAAGTAATTACTATTTTGGATATTACAGATAAAAACAGATCTGTTTATCAGGATTATACGGTGATTGCACAGGATTCTATCATGAAAGTCGAAATTGAAGCTATGCAGAAAGCAGGAATCATGAAAGATCTCACAAAATCTATAAAACAGCCAAAAATTTCTGCGAGAGTTTATAAAACTTATCCAAGCATGAAAATTCAATTTGTAGAAAAAATAGCAAGTGGTTTTACTCCTGCTAATATCGGATACAGTGAAGATGCTAAATTTAATTGGAAAATTCTTGATGACAAGCAGAAAATCGGTGAATACAATACACAGAAAGCAACAACTGAATTCGGAGGAAGAAAATGGACAGCATGGTTCAGTACAGATATTCCTTTTCAGGACGGACCATATAAATTTTCCGGCCTTCCTGGATTGATTGTGAAAATTGAAGATGATGCTAAAAATTACTCTTGGGTACTTCAGGGTAACAAGAAAATAAAGGATTATACGGAATATTCATACATCGAAAATTTAATGCAGGCAAAAGGGGGAAAAGTAAACGAATTGCCACGAGATAAGTTTGAGAAAAAATTTAACGAGTTCAAAAAGGATCCCTTTGCTACCGTAAGACCTATGATGACGCAGGAGATGATGTCAAAATCGATCCCGGGAATGGAAGGTACCATCGGAGATATGATGAAAAAGCAGGAAAAACAGTACAAAGATTTCTTTAACGCAACAGATAATGCCATTGAGCCTGCTTACGGAAAAGTAAATGTTGGTGAGCTTGAAAAAGTAGGTAAAGAAAAAGATAAAAAATAGTAGTTATATTTAATTATTTTATAAATTAGTATTACTATAACAAAAAAAATATTATGAAAAAAATTATTCTAACATTACTTTTTGCTTCATCAACAATTTTATTTGCGAAGACAGATAAAGAAGTTGTAAAAACAGATTTGCCAAAAAATGAAGAAAAAGTTTTGATTGCTAAGAAGAATATCAAAGATGAAAAAGTTGAAATTAAATTGAAAACTCGAACAAATCTTGAACAATGTTTATTAGATGTTGCTATTATTGATGCTGTTTCTCCGGTTCCTGGAGCAGGAGCTCACTATTTTGCTACCACTTGCGTACCAATAATTTTGTCAGGTCAATAACTTTTGTTAAATACTTTTTAGAAGAAGGTGTCAAATTTTGACACCTTTCTTTTTGACTTTTTCCGTTATTTAGATTAAATTTAAATAGCGTATATTTGCATTTACAAAAACATAGATATTGAAAGATAACTATTCACAAACTTTAAGCAGCTTTCCTAAAAATAAACTTGGGAAAATTTTGGGCTATGACAACGATCACCTTAAAATGCCCAATAAAATCATAGAAATGGGGCTCTTGCCTGAAACTGTTTTCAGAATTCTGTATCAGGCTCCTTTCAACGGTCCCTTGTATGTGGAGTTTGGCGAAGAAAAAAGCCGGATTGCACTTCGTAAAGAAGAAGGAGAGTTTATCATCGTAGAAGATTGGAATTAATGCAGGAAAAAAACAAAAAACAGGTACTTTTAGTAGGAAATCCGAATGTAGGAAAATCAACGGTTTTTAACGCACTCTGCAATACAAAGCAAAAGACAGGAAACTATGCAGGGGTTACTGTTTCAAGCCATTCAGGCAGTTATACGTATAAAAATGAGGAAGTTGAAATTATCGATCTTCCCGGGTCATACAGTATCTATCCCAGTTCAGAAGACGAAGCTATTTTTTCTAAATTCCTTTTGGAGGGTCAGAAAGATTTTGCAGGAGTTATATACATTCTGGAGGCTCTCAGTTTAAAAAGAGGACTTCTTTTATTTCAGCAGATCCAGGATCTGGGTGTTCCGATGATCCTGGTGGTGAATCAGATGGATCAGGCAGAAAGAAGAGGGATCAATATAGATATCAAAAAGTTTTCTGAGGCTTTGAATATTAAAATTATCCAGACCAATGCAAAAGAACAGTTAGGAATTGAAGCCATTCAGGAAGCTGTTCTGAACAATGATTTTAAAGAAACTGAGGATCCTTCATTCGAAATTCCCTCCGGGCATAAAGATTTTTTAAAAAAAGTTTCGGGACATCATCAATTTGAAAACCTTTACAAAGCATGGATGAGCCTGTCATTAGCGACGGATGTCAATGCATTGAATTCAGCAACGGACTTAATTAGCGATCCAGAAGCTAAAAGCCTGGTTCCGAAACGGCTGCAGGTTCAGGAAGTGGTCAGGAGATATCAGAATATTGATAAAATATTATCGGATGTCATTTCCAAAAAACCGCAGTTTAAGGAATTGCTGACAGAAAAACTGGATAAGGTGCTCGTTCATCCTTTTTGGGGATACATTGTATTTTTAATGATACTGCTCATTATTTTTCAGAGTGTTTTTTTTATTGCAGAATATCCGATGAACTGGATCGACGAATTTTTTGCATGGCTTTCAGCATTCAGTGGAGAGCATTTGCCGGAAGGCCCGATCAATTCACTGATTTCAAACGGAATTGTTCCGGGATTGGGCGGCATCATTATTTTCGCACCGCAAATCGGTATTTTACTGTACTTTCTGTATCTTCTGGAAGATTCAGGATATATGGCGAGGGTTATTTTCTTAATGGACAGATTCTTAAGGCCGTTCGGATTAAACGGAAAAAGTATCGTGCCTCTGGTCTCCGGAACGGCATGTGCCATTCCTGCAGTCATATCAACAAGAAACATTGAAAATTTCAGAGAAAGATTGCTGACCATACTGGTGACGCCCTTTATGACATGCTCGGCAAGGCTTCCGGTATACAGCATTATCATTGGCTTGATTATCTCGGATAAAACTATTTTTGGGATTCAGTATAAGGCTCTGGTTCTTCTGGGAATGTATCTGCTGGGATTTTTCGTAGCACTGCTTTCTGCTGCAATCTTAAAAGGATTTATTAAAAATAAAGGAAAAACATATCTGGTGATGGATCTTCCAACGTATAAAAAACCACTCTTCGGCTATGACCTGAAAATGGTTTTGGGGAAAGTATGGGACTTTATTACCGGAGCGGGAAAGATTATTTTTATTGTCAGTATCATCATCTGGTTTCTGAGTTATTTCGGACCGAAACAGAGTCCGGATCAGATAGTAGCAACAGATGTTAAACTGGATCACTCTTATCTGGCTAAAATGGGGAAAGCTATCGAGCCTGCTATTGCACCTTTGGGATATGACTGGAAAATGGGAGTGGGAATACTGACAAGCTTTGTTGCAAGAGAAGTATTCGTAGGTACTATGTCAACTTTATATAGTCTGGATGATGATGCTCCTGAAGGAAAAGTGATCGATAAAATGAGACAGGATGTAAAACCAAACGGTGAAAAAGTATTCAGCTTTGCCACAGGTATTTCGATACTTTTATTCTATGCATTTGCAATGCAGTGTATTTCTACGGTTGCAGTGGTTTACAGGGAAACAAAAAGCTGGAAATGGACAGGTTTTCAGATGGTCATGATGACAGGTTTGGCATATTTTGTGTCCATGATCGTATATCAAATTTTAAAATAAAATGGATTCTTCCTTAATTTTTCAATATGTAATTATTGCTCTTCTGGTTGTTTTTGCCTGCTATTCTTTATACAGGCTGATCAGGAAAAACTTTGCGCCAAAGAAATTTGATTCTAAAAGGTCAGGCTGTGACAAGGATTGCGGGTGTTCTTAAACACTTAACGGATTTGAATATTAAAGTTGGCTTTTACAGAAAGAGCGACTTACTAACGTTAAGCATATTTCATCAGTCAATCTTTGTTTTATTTGTATTTTTGCAAAAACATTTAGAGTATGTCATTAATAAAAAGTATCTCCGGAATCAGAGGAACGATTGGCGGAAAAGTAAATGATAACCTGACACCGCTTGATGTCGTTAAATTTGCTTCTGCTTTCGGAACCTGGCTTCAGAATAATAAAAATAAAAAAGATTTAACTTTAATTATCGGCCGTGATGCCAGAATTTCAGGTTCAATGGTCAATTCTCTGGTTACCGCCACTTTACAGGGGTTGGGAATCAATGTAGTCGATTTAGGGCTTTCTACTACACCCACTGTTGAGATCATGGTTCCTGAGCTGAAGGCAGACGGAGGAATTATCCTTACTGCTTCACATAATCCAAAACAGTGGAATGCACTGAAACTATTGAATGAAAAGGGAGAATTTATTACCGGAGAGAATGGTGCCGAGGTTTTAGCATTGGCCGAAAATGAAGATTTCGATTACGCTCAGGTTGATGATCTGGGAAAATATGAAACAAGAGATGATGCTTTTGATATTCACATCCAGCAGATTCTGGATCTGCCGATGGTCGATGTTGAAGCTGTTAAAGCTAAAAAATATAAGATTGTTCTGGACGCTGTGAATTCTACGGGAGGAATTGCTATTCCGATGCTGCTTGATAAATTAGGCTGCGAAACGGTAAAACTGTACTGCGAACCCAACGGAAATTTCCCGCACAATCCTGAGCCGCTGAAAGAACATTTGGGAGATATCTGCGAATTGGTAATCAAAGAAAATGCAGATTTAGGCGTTGTTGTAGATCCGGATGTAGACAGATTGGCTTTGGTGGACGAAAAAGGAGAAATGTTCGGGGAAGAATATACTCTGGTTGCTGTTGCTGATTATCTGCTGAAAAACAAAAAAGGAGCTGCGATATCCAACCTCTCTTCCAGCCGTGCATTGAGAGATGTCGCAAAGACACATGATTCTGAATATTTTGCCAGTGCAGTAGGTGAAGTCAACGTGGTGAACCTGATGAAAGAAAAAAATGCGGTAATCGGAGGAGAAGGAAACGGAGGAATTATCTATCCTGATCTTCATTACGGAAGAGATTCCTTAGTAGGTGTTGCTCTGTTTCTGACCCATCTCGCTAAAGAAGGCAAAACCGTTTCAGAATTAAGATCAGGTTACCCGGGTTATTTCATGGGGAAAAAGAAGATTGAACTGACTCCTGTAATAAATGTAGATGATCTTTTAACTAAAATAGAAAAAGAATATCAAAATGAAGAGGTTTCTACGGTAGACGGCGTAAAGATCGATTTTGAAAAGAACTGGGTACACCTTCGTAAGTCGAATACGGAACCCATTATCAGAATTTACACAGAAGCTTTCTCGCAACAGGAAGCTGATGATCTGGGAGACCAAATGATTGAGAAGATCAAAAGTCTGATTTAATTCAGAATTTTGTATATTTAATGATGAAATGGTTATCTAATTTGTAATTTCTAAAGATTGAAAAATCTTAATAAAAACAGTTTTAAAAGATGATTGAGTCAATAAGAAAACTTAATAAAATTATCTGTTTTAAAACCGGCAAAGTCCTGATAACAGGAAAAATTTAATTTAAAAAAAGTTTTTTCGAAGTTTATAAAACAATTTTGAACTTTGAAAATAACGGCGAGATACTATATTGGAAGAATATTTTGGAAATGAACTTGTAAAAAAGTTCGAGGAAATGATGGAAAACAATGATGAATTCTACTTCGACACAGAAGAGTTGGATGATATCATTGTTTATTACCTGGAGTTGGGAGATTTTAATTACGCTGATATGGCAGTAACGTACGGTCTCAAACTTCATCCCAATTCTTTGGATATCAAGATCAAAAAGCTTGAAGTACTCTTAGAATGGGAAGATTATAATACAGCGAAAGACATGATCGATGAGTTAAAAGGTTCTTCTATGGAGAATACAGACTTCCTCGTTTGCTACGCAAAGTATTATTCGAATTTGGGAAATCCGAGAAAATCTATTGACATCTGCAAAAAAGCTTTGGAATTAAATGAAGAAGAAAACTTCCTGAATAATTTTATTGCTGATGAATATGTCAATCTGGGAGATCCTTTTAACGCTCTTAAACATTATCAGCAGGCACTCAAAGAAGATCCGACGGATGAATATTCGCTGGAAAACGCAATGATCTGTTTCAGTGACCTGAATAAGAGCGAGGAAGCGATTGCTTTTCTGAATGACTATCTTGATAATTTTGCGTACTCTGAAGTGGCGTGGAGCGAATACGGACAGTTTTATTTCAATAGGAAAAATTACGAAGAAGCTATCAGGGGGTTTGATTATATGCTCGCTATTAATTCCAGCGCTGTTGGAGTATATGCGAGTAAAGCAGCCTGTTATGAAGCTTTGAATCAATACAAAAAAGCAGTTGAAGTATATGAAGAAATGCTCGAGCTGGAATATACAAAGGCATTTACCTTTTATAAAATAGGTTTGTGCTATAAAGCGTTGAAGCAGCCCACTGTATCATTGAATTATTTTCAGAAATCACTGAGAGAAGATCCTCAGTTTTACCTGTCTATGATGGAGCAGTCTTATCTTTACGAAGAAATGGGCGGAATGCCTGAAGCTCTTCACTTCGCCAGGGAAGCGACTTTACTGAATGACGGAAACCTTGATTATCAGAAAAGGCTGGCGTTTTTATTTATTGATTCAGGAAAATTTGAAGAAAGTCTTTCGTGTCTCAAAAAGCTGGTTGATGCCGAACCTTCAAGATTTTATAACTGGTATGCCTATACCGAAGTATTGATGCTTGTGGGAGAGTATGAAGAAGCGGTTACCGTCCTGATTGCAGCTTTGGAACATCATAACCGTGCCGAACTGTATTACCAGCTCAGTAACTGTTATTTCAATTTAAAGGATGAAAATAAAGGCAGTGATGCTTTGGAAAAAGCACTTGAATTAGACCCGACCTTGATTACCGATATGCAGAAAAAATATCCATATATCAAAGATGAGGTAAAAAAGGTGAAGGCTAAAGTGAAGAAAAAGAATTAATGAACCTGAAAGCGGAAGCTTAAAAATGATGCTTTTTCAACAGTCAGAATGAGTAATCAACTTTTGGTGTTTTGCTTTTAGTTATAAGCATTAAAGCAGATCATCAAGATCAATGTAAATACAATAATCCTGCAGCAATGCGGGATTTATTTTTGTACAGCAGTTTTAGCTCTTAAAAAGATCAGACCGGCAATAATGACACTTGCCCCTATAAACTGAAAGATCGTCAGTTTTTCGCCATCCAGAATACCCCAGATAATGGCTACGACCGGCATGAGCAAAGTAACGGTTGATGCAAACAGCGGAGTCGAAACTTTAAGCAGCCGGTAGTTCATCATCATCGCCAACCCCGTTCCGAATACTGAAAGCAGACTTACAAACATCAGCCCTGTCATATTTTCCTTTGAAAAACTGAAGGTTGAAACGAAACCTGTAGAGATCAGTGCAAAAAGAGAAGGTATAAATAAAACGAACGAAAACACAAAAGCCGAAAGAACCGTTGACGATACATCCATGAGTTTGGATTTTACTGTTGTTGTACTGACTGCATAGCACAGTGTGGCCATAAGCAACAGCAAAATAGGAAAAATCTTAAACTGAGAACCGTCTCCGCCTCCGAACGCAAGCATGCAGACTCCCGTGAAGCTTATCAGAATTCCCGTCATCTGTCTTTTGGTTGTTTCAAACTTCCAGAATAATGTGCCAACAATGATCACAAATATGGGCATCATCGAATTGATGATTCCGGCAATACTGCTGCTGATCTGCGTTTCAGCGATAGGAAACAGGAACATCGGGATGAAATTTCCTGTAAAAGCAGCTAATATCAGCCACTTCAGATGTTTTTTAGGGAAAAGTTTATATTTAGAAATTGCGACCGGCATCAGGATAATTCCTGCGATCAGAACTCTCAGTGCTCCAACCTGGTAAGGGGAGAAGTGCTCCAGTGATTTTTTGATGAGAATAAATGATGATCCCCAGATAATACTCAGGATGATCAGGAGAACCCATTTTTCTTTATCAGCGTTCATTGTTTTTGTGTAGTGTTTTTAGAAATTCCTGTTTGGGAATCATGGTGGCGCCTAAGCTTTCAAGATGTTCGGTATGAGACTGGCAGTCGATCAGTACCAGTTCATCCTGATATTTTTCCACAAAATAAATAAAGCCTGCTTTAGAAGCATTGCTTACCTTGGCAAACATACTTTCCCCGCAAAATACTTTGCCAACCTGAAGGCCATAAAACCCACCTACAAGACGGTCATACTGCCAGACCTCAATGCTTTTGGCAAAGCCATAATCGTGAAGCCGGATAAAAGATTCCATCAGTTCGTCTGAAAGCCAGGTTCCGTCCTGTCCTTTTCGGGTAACTTCCCGGCAGTTTCTGATCACTTCCTTGAAATTCTGATTTTCCGTGAAGGTAAAAGTTTCATTTTTCAGTATTTTCCGCATCGATTTCGAGACTTTCAGATTTTGGGGAAAGAGTACAAATCTGGGATCCGGGCACCACCAGAGAATTTCTTCTCCCGGATTAAACCACGGGAAGATACCATTCTGATAGGCAAACCATATTCTTTCCATAGACAGGTCGCCGCCGTAGGCGATAATGCCTTCGTGACCGTCATAATGCTGCGGATTGGGAAATGAGATTTCGTTTGGGTCCAGTCGGATCATAGGTGAAAAAAATCCCACTTAAAAAGCGGGATTGTATTTGATTATATGCTTAGATTAAAAAGGCAGATCATCATCATCGTCTCCGGCGAAAGGATTTTCGTTAGAAACCGGTGCTGCTGATTGTTGTGAAGATGCCTGGGTTGGCTCTGCACCTGTACCGTTATCCGTTACTTTTTCTACTCTCCATCCTGTGATAGAATTGAAGTATTTTGTTTCTCCCTGTGGCGAAACCCATTCTCTTCCTCTGATGTTGATTCCTACTTTTACATTTTCTCCTTCTTTCAAGGCATCCAATAAATTTATTTTATCCTGTAAAAATTCGATGTTGATAGGCTGTGGGTATTGTTCTTGTGTAAGAATAACCATTTCTCTCTTTTGGAAACCACTTGCAAATGTTTGAACATCAGTGATTTTCTTTACCGTTCCTTGTAATTCCATATCGTAAATATTAACTTTGTAAAAGTAGTAAATTGAAATGTAATAAAGCAACCCGGAAATAAAATTTGTAAAAAAAATAAAATTTTTTGTGAAAAGACTTGCAAATACAAATTATTGCCCTATATTTGCACTCACAAAAACGAAACAAGTTCTTTAAAATAGCTCAAAATAATAATGCGGATGTGGTGTAATTGGTAGCCACGCCAGACTTAGGATCTGGTGCCGTGAGGCGTGGGGGTTCGAGTCCCTTCATCCGCACAAATTATGCGAAAATAGCTCAGCTGGTAGAGCACAACCTTGCCAAGGTTGGGGTCGCGGGTTCGAGTCCCGTTTTTCGCTCCACACCATGCCCTGGTGGTGGAACTGGTAGACACGCAGGACTTAAAATCCTGTGTCCGCAAGGACGTACGGGTTCAAGTCCCGTCTGGGGTACTAAAAACTCTCTGTAACTACGGTTATCAGAGAGTTTTTTGTTTTAAGGGGGAACAAAAAGGGGAATTAATTCTTAAAGTTTTTTTATCCTATTATTTCACTTATCAATTTAATTAAAATTACCAATGTATTTTTATTACCAATGTATTTTTAATTTGAGCTTATAGTAAGCGTTTCTTGTCGTGTATTAAACTAATTGCTCCTAATTCCTATTATATCGTATATCTTAAGTTTTCTCCTACATCTATAATAGTCCCTTTCGAATTTTAGTTTCACCATATTAAGCAAACAGGACTATAAGTATAGTAGTGTTGATTATAACTTAATATCGCATTTGAGGGTAAATTTATTTATTCTCAGAAATTTTCCTCGTTTTTGTGAGAAGTTTATTTAATGTGAAAATTAACTATTTTTTTAAAAATAACGATTGTGACTCCGCTAACTTCCAATATTGGATGATGTAAAATAGATTTGTCATTTAAACAACAAAAATTACTATTAAAAAACAGTTGTTCAAATAAGTTTAAATAGTGATATTCATTTTCATGTATTATATTGTTTTTAATTTCACGCTAAATTAAAACATAACATAAGTTTTTGTAATTTGAACAAAAATTTATAATTAATTAAGCTTTTTACAACAAGAGTAATATAACACAAAAGAAATCCCATGTTTATAGAAAAAAAATCTCTCGATGATATAATTCATGAATTACTACAAAAAATTAAAAAAGAAGGTAGTCAACAAACAAATAAAAAAGGAGCAAATAAAGAATTATTAGGGGTCTATATTAAATTAACTAATCCACTAAACAGAATTAGTGCATCTTTTTCGAAAAGTGTTTTCGTAAGTCCTATAGGAGAATTTCTGTGGTATATGTCTGGATCAAATGAGCTCGATTTTATAAAATATTATATTAAAGACTACATTAAGTATTCGAATGATGAAAAAACACTCAATGGAGCCTATGGGGCACGTTTGTTTAATAAAAAAAATCCTCTTTTCGATCAAGTAAATCAAATCGTTGACCTTTTAAAAAAAAAGGAAAATACAAGGCAAGCTGTCATTCAAATTTTTGATAAGGATGATCTTTTAATAGAAGATAACAAAGATATTCCTTGCACATGTACCTTGCAGTTTTTTATCAGAAGTAATAAATTAATTCTTTCTGTAACGATGAGATCAAATGATGTGTTTGTAGGTTTGCCGCACGATATTTTTTGTTTCACAATGCTGCAGGAAGTGATAGCGAAAGAACTTAATAAAGAATTAGGTGATTACCATCATTATATTGGAAGCTGTCATTATTACGATGCTGATGAAAAGATAGTTAATAAATATCTAAAAGAAGGTTATCAAACCTCAAAGACTCAAATGACTGCTATGACACAAGAAACTTCACTAAAAGTCTTAGAAAAGGTCTTAAAATACGAAGAAATGATAAGGAAACTTGAGCCACTCAATATTGAAGACGTTGATTTAGATCTCTATTGGAAGGATATACTATACGTTTTAAAGATCTACTCTTTAAGAAAGAGTAATAAAGGAGAGATATTTAAAGAAAAAATAAAAAATGTATTACCTTTATTAGATAATCAGAACTACAAAACTTATTTGAAGGAGAAATATGATGTTTGAAAAGATACGAGAGCTTCTAAATACAGTAGAAAGCTCTGCATCAGAATTAATAATTAAGGAGTATGTTCCAATTTTATATTTTGGAGACTTACAGAACTCTAAAATTGCAACTGTAGGATTGAATCCAAGTGATAGAGAATATTACGATACCAAAGGCAAATCTTCTAACCGTTTTTTGAGCAAGCAGAGCTTAAATGTAAGTTCTTGGAATGAAATTTCAAGAGATGAAATTTTAAAAGTCAAAACTAGTTTTGACTTTTACTTTAGTAATAAACCTTATAAAAGCTGGTTTAATAGGTTAGAAGATTTATTGACTGAAAGTGAATTTTCATATTACTTTCCATATAACAATATGGTACATTTGGATATCATTCCAGTAGCAACAAAAAGTAAGTGGGGTAATTTATCTATATCGGATAAAGACTCATTAATAACTAGCTTTGGAAGTTATTTGGAGTATTTGATTATGGAATCAAATATTGAAATATGCATTTTGAATGGTCAGGGAGTTGTAGATAATTTTCAAAAAGTTTTCAAACAAACAATACATAAGGAGCGTGTTATAGAGTGGGATATAAAAACGAAAAATAAGGTTGTTAAAGGAAATTGTTATAAAATTACTGTAAATCAACATAATAAAAAAATCCTAATTTTAGGATATAACCATAATATTCAAAGTTCTTTTGGCGTAAGCAAAGATTTAGTAATTTCGATAAGAAAATGGATTAAAAACGAGATAAGTAATTTTTATGAAAAATAATGATATATATATAGACGTTAAGAGAAAACTAGATTTTTACAAACGAGGAATGGAATTACCTGGAATAGACAGTCCTGATGCTGAAAATTCATTTATTAGACAATTCGTAGATAGTTATAAGAGAATAAAATATATAGAAACACTTAAAGCTAGACAGATCAGTGAGGATCGGAGGAATCCTAACTTAGATATTTACGATCCAATCAGAGCTTCAATTTTATATCATAGGGATGGAAATATTAACGAAGCCGTTTGGAATTTGCTTCTCTATGTGCACTTTGGGAAAAATATAAAATCAAATTATGGGTTGATTCAAGCTGTCTATGGAAAACTGGGCGATACTAATATTTGGAATTGGAATACTATCACGACGGATTTAGCTGACTTCAGGGTGTGGTTAGGCAATAATTTTGATGAAATTAAAAGCTATGGGAGCTTTGGCAATCACAGAAAATATCAGTCTCTGAAAATTACTTCCAAAAGTGGCACTTACCAAACCTTCGAATCCTTCTTTAATTTAGTTGAAAACGATTTTAGTTTATTTACTTCTTCAATACCAAACGAAATAAAATTAGATAAGAATAAATTTTTTGATCATTTATATTGGCATTTTGATGGCATAGTAGGTTTTGGTAGATTAGCGGTATTTGACTTTTTGTGTATGATTGGTAAAATAGGGATATTACCAATTGAACCAAATCACCCTTATCTTGGAAATAGAGGTCCTGTCGACGGAACAAAATTATTATTTCATTCTAATACCAAAACTAAAGAATTAAATGTTTTCTTAAAAGATTTAGGAGATACTGCCTTCAATGACTATCCATTTATAATGCAAATTCTAGAAGACTGCGTATGCAATTGGCAGAAATCCTCTACATCTTATAGATTATTCAGAGGTTAATTGCTTTATAGTATTTTTGAATGAACAGTTTATTTCTTCCCTTGAAAATCTTCTTTTATATGCATTAAGATATGATTGACTGATAATTTTTTTATTTTGAAGTTGTCCTACTACTATACCAGGTGAAACATTTGCTTCAATTGAAAAAGCGATTAGGTTTTTTTTATTGCCATTTATCAAAGAAAGTTTGCTTTTAAGTTGAAAAGGTATAAGAACCTCTTCAGCAAAAAAGTTTGCTTCTTCCTCTTCTTGCATAAATTTTTCACTAAATTCTATCATACTTTCTTCTTCAAAGTTCAAGAATTTCTTTTCATGCAGAATAATATGTCCCGCCTCATGGAAAAATGTAAACCAAAACTGATCATCTGATAGATATCTAAAACTTAATATCATAATTGGATTCCCTTCTTTGGAAAAGGTCGTAACTCCATATACCTTACAATTTTTTGGAGCTTTTTGTATTGAAATTTTTACGCCACAACTATAACACAATTCTATTAACTGTGGGATAAAATTATTTGGCGAACTTTTTCTAGTCAGATTCTTTATGTCATTTTCAAGTAAATATTCAAATTTATGCCTGTCATATTTGGGATATTTTACATCCTTTATGTGCAATTCGCCCATTCGTAACCAAGAAATAACTGAGCTTTTCTTTGCATCGAATCCATCTGATTTCCTAAAAGATAAATTACTACTTTGTATGTATTTTATTTTCCAATCAAAAATGTTTTTTACGTCAAAGAATTCTAAACAGCTTTCAAAAAGATTATTTTCACTCGAATCGATAAATCCCTCATCAATAATTTCTTTAATAGGTAAGCTTTTGATCCACTCATCTTTTTCATTAGAATTCAAACGTTCAACTCTTGTATCATATATCTTTTGTTTATTAATCCAAAAATCCTCAGAATTATTAAATATCGTAGATAAAACCGAAGCAACTTTTTGGTCAATATAAACTTTACCATCTAAAAGATCACTTAGCTGAATTTTTTTCTCCTTCAAAGTATCATTTAGTTGGCATTTATCCATATTATTATAAGAGATAATATCTTTTATAGTGCTGTACGGGCTAGAAACCCAATTAGGATTAAAGGTCATAACGTTATTTTGGTTAGTTTTACTCTTGAAATCTTTTTATATGAATGATAATTGATTGATGATTTATCGTCCTGAGGAGCTTCGAATGTCATATATTGATCATCTTGATGTGTAAAGTAATAATTGATTACTACCTTTATATTCGTTAATTCAATAATAACAAATCTCCCAATTTTAATATCTTCAATACAAGAAGCAGCTTCGATATCTGAGATCCGACCTAATAAAAAGGTAGCCTTGTCATTCCCATATTTCTCAAACGTGAGTTCGTAATCTTCACAAACACCTCTCACTATTTCATTCTCAAAAGTAATTCTCACGCCAAATTTAAAATAAAGTTTTTAATTCTTAATTCATTAAATTTAAAAAAAATTTGTTAACAGTTAGTACTTATTTTCAATAATATTACTGCGTAGACTAAAATCAAAATTTTTTCAAAATTTAATGAATCTTTAGCGTTAATAATCATTGAAGAATGGGTTAAAACTTTTTACCACCTTGCTTCATTCTTTCTTCAAGTGTATGATCCAATCTTTGTGCATTGTATGCTAATTTCTCAATAATGGCTCCTCCGATATCATAATTCCATCGTCCACAATAATCCATAATACGTATTATAGCATCTGCCATTTCAACTTCTGGCATAGGCCTATTAGGCAAATGACTATCCATCAAACCTTTTCTCTCGCCTTCTAGAGCCTCAGAAACCTCAGAGTGAATAAGAGAGATCATTTCCCCCTTATTTTTATCTAATAGATTTCCTGAATGATCAGTGTGCCATCCTTTTTTAAATGCTTCATTGTAGCAAAGGTCACGCAAATCGTTTATCATTTTTTCTGCATTTTCCATTTAATTTTATAATTTTTTTTTTGATCAAATATACATTATAGTCCGCAACAAAGATTGCAGTTTTATATTTAATGTCCCTCAATACAATAATTTTGATAATTCCCCAGACATTTTAAACTTTTCAATATTTACTGCCTATAAAAATTTTTAATACATTACTAAATGAAACTGTTTTTAATTTAAGTACTTAGAAATTGCGAATTTTTAGTACAGAAATTTTATGCAAATTATTTTTCTTTACTTCTTTTTAGTATCCAGATTATCTATTAAAATTTGTGCTTTTATTCTCCAGATATTACTCTTATCTTTAGAATCCAGGTCAATCGTTAAAGACAATATTTCATTTAAAATTTCCATCTTAGTATTTATATTATTCGACATTTCAGCCTTAAAAAATAATGCTTGGGATAAATTTGAAGTATATTCAAATATAGCAATTTGAGAATTTTTTAATTTCTTTATTGAATCATCTAAAATTTCTAACCCCTTTTCTAACCTACCTTTAAATATGATTAAAAATATTGAATAATTGTATTGAACATGAGCAAGAGCATGGAGAAAGACTGGGTTTTGATTAAATAATATAGTAGCAAGCTGAAGACTTTCTGTATACAAACTTTCAGCTTCATTGGATTTTAATATAAAACTAATATCTGCTAAAATGCATTTTGCTCCGATAAGGTATTCCAAAAATTCATTTGGTTCACCTCTAGACAATTCAGAGAGAATTGCAATTCCTTCCAAGACATATCCTTTAGCCTTTATAGGGTCGAAATTTTTCTTTTTCAGGTAGCATGTTGCCAAATTCAAATTAATTAATGCCTTTTCCTGATTACATCCAGAAACATCTTCCAATACTTCTAGTGCTCTTAAATGATGAATAAGACCTTCAACTGGATTGTTATTAGCTTCATAAATCAGACCTATTGCAGTCGCTAATCCCGCTAATTCTTTCTCTGCAACAGAATTTTTATCTATAAAATCGGCTCTAAAATAAAGATTCATCGCAAATTCATATGATTTAAGAGAATCCTGCAAATTTCCAAGTAACTTAAAGCAATCGCCTATATGTTTTTCAATAGTAGCAAAATAGCTAATTTTTTTTGCATTATTTTCTTCATTGTTATTTAGATGTTCTTTTATGAGACCCAGTTTTGCCATCGCCAACTCGGGTTTACCCAACTTTATGTTAGCCATGGCAATACTCTCCATAAGAGTAATCTGTTCATCTGTAATTAGTGTGTTGGCTAAAGCGAGCTCACAAATTTCTATTATTCTTGTATAATCTAATTTTTTAAAATATAAAAGCTGAACATATTCAATAGCAACGTTAAAACGTGGCCAAATTTGAAAAGCTCTTTCAAAGTTATGCTCTGCACCCTTTCTATCTCCGCAAGAAATTAACAACCTAGCACGCAGAACACGACTTTTTGCTAACTTTATTTCGTTATGATCCAATTTCTCCTCGTCAAGTATTTCTAATGCTTTGGTAATATCCTTCTCTTCAAGTAAGGCTTTTAGAAGAATTTCGTTATCGAGATCAATAATTTCTTTCTTAATTTTCGACAATTGATCATCTAAAAACTCTCTTTCCTTGTTTAAAGTAGAAAGAGCAAATTTTAATTTATTTAATTCTTCATTGTATAAAACGTCCTTTTCGTCCATTTCCGCTTCAATTTCAGAAATAACTTTCTGATAGCGTCGCACTTCTCTATCTTTGCTATTTAAAACAGGCATTAATGATTCGCCTGACTCTTGTATTTTAACAATTAAAATTTCATGAGAGCTTTTAATCTCGTTTAGTTTTTCGACTGTATAGGTTTTTTCATCATTATCAATAATGTGATGACAAGTTTGACAGAGCCAAATCCCGTTACGCGAGCTTTTTAATTCTTTCAGTGAGAGTATCTCATTGAAACGTAAATTAGGAGCATCTTTCACACCACAGATATGTGCAGCCTCACCCAAATTGTGAAATTTTTCGGGATCACTATGGGGTTTGGTAGTAATTTTTTTACATAGACAACAGTGTTCTCCGGCTCTTTTATATAAAATCGTCATAGTATTTTTACTAAAATTACCTTCTCTCATGTAGTTTTATTTTTTTTATAATGAAAAAGCTTTTTTCCAAACTGTGTATTTAGATAAAAAAAAGTATTAATTTTTAAAGTATAATTTTACACTTCAGATTTCTAAAAGCATAGTAATTATTTAATGAATAAATAATTACTATGCTTTTATTTGACATTTATTTTATCATCGGATGATTATCAAGAATTTTAGCATATCGATATGATGTTGCCCTTGTCAATCCAAAGTGCTTTTAAATATGTTACGGACGTTTAGCCTCACTTATATATCTTTCGCAGAAATAATGGTTTAGCAGTTGCTTTTTGAGACTTAATTTCTCTTCAGTATTTTATTTTTATTTCTTTAAATTTATGTTTTTCTATTACTTTCAGAGCTTCAATCAAAATATTTATCTTATTGGCTATAAGGCAAAAATACTTTGACTTTTTAAATTCTGTCATGATTCCAACCAGTCTGTAGTCAACTTCATCTTTTCCAGTTTTTGGATTTGTGTAGAAAAGTAAAAGCCAAAGTCCACATCCACTTATTCCGTAAAAGTGTGTGTCAACTTTTGTTTTCACACCCGTTTTTATATCTGTTCCTTTTCCTTCCATATCAACTATGATGTAGTCTTTTTTGTCATAGTTATATTTTTCATATCTGTTATCCATACTAGCACTCGTTAAATAAAAAGATGCTCCAGTATCGAAAGGTTCATTTTCTTTTGTGATATTTTTTTCTGGAAATCCTAAAACACAATAATTCATAGCGTGAAATAGATTATGATGACTTCTTATTTTATCTATTTCTAGAGGAATGTAAGATTTAGATAAGGGCTCAATCATTTGTTTGTCTATCTTTATATAAGCTAAATCAATTCCTTTACTTTTATCAATATCGGTATATTTAATATCTCCTAGGACATTAATGAATAATTTTTTATTAACTCTAATATGTAAGTCTTCAGATGGATTATTTTGAAAAAAATCAGCGACGTGTGACGCAGTTAGAATAAAATAGTCATTGTGTACTTTTGCAAAAACGCCCGAGCCAAATGGTTTAAGTCTTTTCTTACCTCTTTTAAAAAACTGAATTGTGTGTCTTAAAATTCGATTAGTAATTATTTCGTTCACCATTCTGTCGGTTTCTTCGGTATATCTCTTTTCTTTCATTCGATATTACTCGCTAATTGTTTACCATTTATTTTTCGTTTTTTGAAACTAAATCACTACTTAAATTTTTCGGTATTTTCAGACTTTGAAACAGTTTGAGCTTTTCCCTTGACCATAGTTTCTGTAATGTAGATCAATTGTCCTTTTTTGTGTGTAAAATAGTCAGACTGCAATAATCTAAAATACCCTTTTCTAAAATGCGGAATTTTTGAAATTTGAGGTTTACTTTCCTCAAAAATAGCTTCAGACATTTTAAAAACAACATTATTATCTGATCTATCTTCATCCCTTGGAAATGAAATTTTGGGAACACCATCTTTTACACATTCAGGAAAACATTTCATATATGCAATCGTGTTGATAGCAAGTCTGAACATCTTAGACAGCGTAAGAGATTGTATATCCTGTTTTTTATTTAAATCCGTGTAAAACTTGTCTGACAAAACACCATTATTTTTGCCATGCGAAAAATATAATTCTAAAGTATTATTTTCGAAAAGGGTCAAGGCAAAAGCATAACCGTTTTTTTCATTAGGAATATGTAATCCAAAAGAATAATAAACGCAATTTGCGTTTCCTTTTGTTTTAGTGTACGTAATTTGTTTCTGTTCTCCATTATCATAAAGATACTTTCTTATTCCATCTATGTCCGATAGCTTGGTGTTCTCAAGAAAGTCCTGTAGATATTTTTCGATGAAGAAAATATGCAATAAATCTCCTTTAGAATCTTGTGCCCATAATTCTAAGCCAGTAATTAATAAGTCTCTTTTTTCAAGGCTTTCATCTGGCAAAAGAGGAGAGTACAAAATATTGTGTCTCAATAATGAGAAAATAATATCATCAGAAAATTCTGGAGTAAGTTTTTTTTGATTTTTATAAAGCTCATCCCAGTAAAATCTTAATGGGGAACTGTAGCCTATTTTTTTTCCTTTGTTCATGTCTTAGCTTGATAATCGTTTGTGAGACTTTAAGAGGGAATTTATAGTGAAAATCTTTCATAAGTAATGTTTGTCAAATTCACACATTACACTATCTGCCTCTCAAATTCATTTAGTTCTTTTAGATTTAATTCATCTATATCTTTTTCCAGCTGAATTTTCATTTGCTTCGGAGAACATTATTGTCAACCCTCATTACACTTGAATATAAGCAACAAGTTTGAACATGATCTTCCACACTCAAAACTTTTGTTAGCGGTTGATTTGATTCTTTAAATGCTAGTCATCGTTTTAAATTCTGTGGTGTTCTAAAAGTATTCCAAATTGTAAACAATTTGCAGTATACCTGCTTATTCTGCTGTCTGAACAATAAAGCATATGCACAGAATTTGGGTAAGACAAAATCTGATTTGTAGGATAAATATTGAAAGGTGTCGGTTGCATTTCACCGGTATAAAAAGCTAATTCTCGCCTGAAACCTAGTAATTCTCTTATGATACTTTTTTTTATGGAAGTATTTTTACATTCGACGGCTAGTATTACGTCTGTATGTTGAGGATATCCCGTTAGATTTGGTCGAAGTAAAGCAAGGTCAAGTTCGTGATAATCTCCGTTTGTTTTTCTAATTGGAGCACCACGCATTTGAAAGCTAATAGTTGCAAAGTATGTATCCATAAACAATTCACCTAAAAGCACTCCACCATTCCTTACTTCAAAATATGGATAAGCCCGATTAATTTGTCCGCCCTTTTGACGAAGTGTTAATTCACTTCCGCCGATAAGAGTGATTTGAAGCCCTTCTTGAGATACTAAATTTTCAATTATAGTTGCGAGAACATGAGCTTCATAAAGTTTGCCTTGTAAACTTCTTATAGGCAAAAGATTTACTGTCCGTGCAGGTGAAATACCTGCATTCGATTGAAGAATTCTTGTAATCTGTCCTTTTATTCTAGCTACGTCTGCTACTGTCATAGTTAATTTTCTTTGCGAATTTCTTGTAAAATTTCTCGGAAGTTGGAAATAATTTTTTCGTAGTTTGGCAATTCACTCAAGTCATAATAAACTTGTTCCCCAGAATTTAAAAGTTCAACATTAATTGTTTTAATTTTTTCTTTACCATTTGTGAATTTATTCAAACGATTTATCAATCCTTGAAAATTTTTATTTGATAAATTCTCTAAAATTTCAATGCTTTCAGTTAGATAAAAATCTAAAAGATAACGGGGTTGCCCTTCAAATTTTTCTTCTTCATATTCTTCTTCAAGTCTCGTATTAACTTGTGTCACGACGTCGCTAAAGCCATTGTTGTTTAGCTCCTTAATGAGAAAGGCTCGAATGTCGTTTGCTTGTTGGGGTGTTATCATCGTTTAAATTTTTAGATTTTCATTTTATATCTAATAGTAAAAATCTTGGTTACTTAAGCCACTAGCAATGGTAGTTTAGCGTATGTTTGCGGTTGTGCTCTATTTTTTCCAATCAAAATTTAAAGCTCCACAATTACACCTTATTTTTTCATTGACCAGATCGAAATTTTTCATCGATACAAATGAATTGCAGCCGTCCTTAGAACAATATAAAGTTTGAACAAAATATTCTACATCATCGTAAAAAACTTTTAAGTCATTAATATCCTCTGTAAAATCATTATCATGTGAAGTTTTGTTTCCAATAAGCATTGGCGAGGCCATTATGCGATCGACAATGTTTTTTGGTTTTAAATCTCGAGGAGATTGTTTGTTTGTTTTTCCCTGTATTCCAGATAACAGTTCGTTCATCATTCTTTCTTCATTTCGATCATTGAAGCGAAATGCCAAGTTGGCCTCAATATTAAAAGCAATTGCTTTTGCTTGGCGTTCCCCATATTTTCGAATATCGTTTCCTAAACCATCAATTTTTCGAGATTTGAATTTTTCATCAATCCTATTTTTAAGATTAATTATCGTTTCTTCAAAATATGTACCTTCCTCTGCGGTCCAAAAAAGAGATTTGATTAACCAGTTTTTTTTCTTTGCTTCACTTGCCGCGATCTCAAAAAAATCTTTTTCGTGGGTTAATAAAATAATTTGATATTCGCTAAAATTATTCAAAAGCAATCTGATAAATCTTGTACGATGTGCTCGATCAAAACTTGAAATCACATCGTCGAGCAGAAAGAATTTATTTTCTTTATTAAAAGCTTTAATTGATGCAAGAAAAAACGCCAAACCGAGACAATTCAAATGACTTTCGCTAAGTAATGCTACTGGTGGACTCTGTTTCGTTGAATAAAAATAATACTCAATCGTGATTCCTGATAAATCGTCAAACTTATCTTTTAGCGGGACTAGTTGGATGTTCTCAACATATTCATCAGGGTTCATTTCTACATAATAGCGATTTATATCTGCTGAAAAATTTGTTAAAAATCCCTGCAAAGCTTCTTCCTGTTTTTTTACAAATTCAGAGTACAGAGCATTTAGTGTGTTTTGTTGCTTAATTAATACTTCTTCTTCTTTCTCAACTTTTTTGTATGCCAAATAGGCATCGTAGGCGCGTGTTAGATTTGTATGGATTTGCAGTTTATTATTTCCTTTAATTACTTCAGACAAAAGCTCCGCTTGTGATTTCGCATTTTTACTAGCCGTTTTAATAATCTCCAGATCAATGATCAAGGCATTATAGTCTTCAAGCGTTTGATTTGATAGTAGATTTTTAGCTAAGTCCTTTCCAATATAGGCGATTTTATCTTTGACTAGATTTACATTGGTTTTATAATCGATATTTTTATCTAGGGTAAAATTCTTTTCCTTTGATAATGCCAATAACGAAGAATAAACGTTTCGCAAGCTTGTTTTTAGCGTTTCACAATCTTGACTCAATTTGTCGTACTCAGATTTAGTTTCTTGTAGCTGTTCAATCCTTTCATTCAAACTTTTTAAAAGTTCTACTTTATCTAAACTTTGTTCGCACAATGGACAGGCATCTTCTTTATAAATTTCGCTTGCGATGACTTTAACACCTTCTTGGAGTAATGCTAAAAGTTGAAGATTACTGACTTTCGATGAATCTTTTCCTAATGTACTATATGCATCGTAATATGCTTTATAGTCTTTTTGTAAAGATTCTAATTCAATTAATGTTGTATTGAGATTGTCAGAGACTTTATTGTAAAATGCAATTTCTTCGACTGTTTTTGTTTCTTCATTAGTTTCGATAGACTTCAAGGCAATCTTAACATTATTGAATGTTTTGATATCTGCTTTTATTCCAAGTGAAGAAACTAATTCTGATGCTTTTGCAAAGAATTGTTGAGAAGACGTGATGTTTTGGCTGATGCTTTCAAGTAGAATAGCTTGCTGTGCAGACTTTTTGTCGCTGTAAGAATTTCCTTTAATTTGTCTGGCGATTCTACCTGTCATCAATTTTAGTAAAGCTCGCATTTCTTGTACTTCACTAAATCCAATTATTTCTTGAAGCGATTTTAGCTTATCAGCTTTTGTTGCGACAATAAATTTCACCAAGTCTTTATATCGAAGAATTAAGTTTTCTGAGGTAGATTTTTCAAAGTACTGGGAAAAATCTGTTGAGCTATTTGAGTTTACTACTTTTAATGAGCTGTCAATTGTTTTCTTATTATCCAAAACGGATTTCAAATATCCAATTTTAATATTTGCCTCTTGCTCGGGTTTAAGAAATATATTCCTAAGAGCATTTTTGCCATCTCTTCCGACTTCTTCATTAGATAAATGCCCGACCCCATCTTTGTAGTGCCACTCGACAGAATCGGTTACAGAACTTTTACCCGTTCCATTATCACCGTATATCAGCATTGATTTACCGTTTAACATAAGATTAAGCGTTTTTTTTACACCGCGTAATCCTGTTATTGAAATGGTTTTGATTTTATTCATTTTCAGATTGAGTTTTCTTTAGTTCTTCAAGTAATAAATTATCCAGGGCATTTTGCAAGTTCTTTTCGGTAAGCTTATCCTGTTCGTGCAAAGACAAAATAACTTCCGCTGTTTTCTTATCAACATTCGGAATGTCGTTCATCTGTGAAATGAAGTTTTTAACAACTTCTTTTCCGCTATTAAGTTCTTTTTCCATATGGTTTCTTTAGTTTCAAATATGTCCAGTCAATTAAAATTGGCTTTGTGGCTTTTTTTTGGTTTGATTGTCGTGTCTTATCTTAATAAATGGCCGCTTATATATTGGTGATCATTCACGAATACATAGAATTCAAAGATAATTATTCCAATCATCAACAAATTGCGTGATACCGTAAATTGTAAAAAAAATTTAAATAATTTTATCCCAATTTATATTTATAGCAGTAATCAAAATGCTTCCTTTTATAGAATGACGATTTAGCTATTTCTTTATTTTTAAGGAAGAATAAAAATAAAGAAAATTGAAAATTAAAAACTCAGTGTTTTTACCTAATTTTAGATAGTCATGTTGCACCTTTCTAAAAACAAAAAACACCAACTCTCGTCGGTATTTTATTCATTTATTAGTTGGAAAAATTGTTCTAAAGTTATTTTTCTCGCTTTGCAAATTTTGTAAAGTGTCTCAACAGGAATTCTATAAGTATTATCACTTTTAATTTTTCGTATAGTACTTTCTTCCACATCGTGATTTTTAGCGAACGAGTTTTGTGACTTATTTTCTTTAAGCCATGGCAGTAACCAATTCTTGGTTATAAAAGAGCAAATTTTCTCGTTTATGTCAATCATATAACAAAAGAAATATTTTGTTAATGAAATTATACGGTCGTTCGACCGTAATTAAACTTTTTTTATTACATTTGTAGTATAAGTTACAAGGTTGTAACTTTGCGATAGTTCAAAGAAATAAAGAAGCTATTGCTTAGATTCTCGATTGGAAAACTGGCACTTTTCAAAAGCAACGAGTTGATAAGTAAATGTGCCCACGACCTCGGCGTGGGCTCTCTTATCGTTGCTCGGTATGCCAGTACCTCCAATCGGTAAGTTGAGTTCCACGCTTTTTCTTTTGTGCTGAACTGAAAGAAATGAGGGTTAAAATGTAAGTAGAATTCTTCTTTAGATATAAGCAGTTCCTTCCAGCAATAATTTTGCTTAAAAAACTGCTTATGAAAAGAACAAACACTTTGCCTCGAAAGTTAACCGATTTTCAGCTGTATAAAATGCTGAAAGAAGGAAATCCCATTGCTCTCGAACATCTTCATTTACGCCACAAGAGACTTCTTTTCTGGCTTGGATGGCAGGTTTTGCAGGATGATTTTGTAGTGGACACTATTGTTCAGGATACCTTTCTCAAATTGTGGCTGCACCGCGACACCATTGAGACACCTGATCATATTACAGGCTTTTTACGGTTTGTAATGAAAAGGGATTGTATAGCGTTTGTCACTGCTCCCCGAAATAAATTCAGCCGCTTAATGGCTTCTCTTGATAGTTTCGAGAATTATCAGGATTATCTTGCAGGTTATGATCCTCTGAAAGATAAAGAGTATCTACATAGTCAGGAATCCGACCAGAAAAGATTTGATGAAATCACAAAGGTTTTACCCGTACTGAACGCCAAAAGGAAACACTTGATAGAACTCTGCCTTGAATATGGCTTTCAATATAAACCCATTGCAGTAGCTATGGGAAGCAGTGTGACAAGCATAAGCACGGAGGTTAGCAAAGCGATAAATGATCTTCGTAAAATTCTTAAAGTCACTTCTTTTGAGCCGCCACAAGAAAAAACTTTTAATCAAGAAGAGCAGTCAGAACCACTTAGCAGTCAGCAGCTCGAGATTATTAAAAGACGGTTTGAACAGAAATCCTCTTTTGCGTTGATTGCAAAAGAACTCAAACTACCGGAAAAAGAAGTCCAACGGGAATTTCTGTACGCCTATCAGCACCTGCAAAATCAAAACCGTTCTAAAATACCGCTTTAATATGGAAAAGTCTACGATAACCCTGACCCGAAAAATTCAGCTTATGATTGATGTTCCGTCTGAAGATAAAAGCGAAATGTGGGAAAAACTCTACCGGTATCAAAACCGCTGTTTCCGTGCAGCTAATTTGATTGTTTCCCATCTGTATGTACAGGAAATGATCAAGGATTTCTTTTACCTCACCGAAGACATACAATATAAGCTGGCTGATGCAAACAAAGATGAAATGGGAATCTTTAACCGTTCGAAAACAAACACCACGGCACGCCTGGTATTTGACCGCTTCAAGGGAGAAATCCCCACCGACATTCTGGGATGCCTGAACAATACTATTCAATCCACATTTTCTAAAAATAAAGCCGACTATTGGCAGGGATCAAAATCTTTAATGAACTTTAAAAAAGACATTCCCATTCCGCTTCCGCTGAAATGCATCAGCAAAATGAAGTATGATGCGGAAAAGAAAGCGTTCAGCTTCAATATGTTTGCGATCCCGGTCAAAACCTACCTAGGAAGAGATTTCTCTGATAAATATTTAGTACTGGAACGGCTTTTAAGAGAAGAGATCAAGCTGTGTAATTCACAAGTCCAGCTGAAAGAAGGTAAAATATTTTGGCTGGCTGTTTTTGAATTTGAGAAGGAAGACCACGGTTTAAAACCAGAAATTATTGCTGAAGCATCCTTGTCATTAGAACATCCAATCGTGGTTAAAGCCAACAATGTGCGACTGAATATTGGCTCGAAGGAGGAATTCCTCTATCGCAGGCTGGCGATCCAGGCAAGTAACAAACGGATCAGAGCCGGAGTAGCATATTCTCGTTCCGGACATGGAACCAAACGGAAACAGAAGGCACTGCATAAAACAGAAAATCTGGAAAACCGTTTTGTCAGTCATCATCTACATCTGTACAGCCGGATGCTGATTGATTTCTGCATCCGACAGCAGGCAGGGACACTAATCCTCAAAGATCTGGAAGACAAAATAGGGATTGCAAAAGAACAGGAGTTTGTGCTTCGCAACTGGAGCTATTATGAACTGCAGACCAAAATAAAATACAAAGCTGAAAAAGCCGGTATCGAATTGATCATCGGATAGCTAAAAAAAATGAGGGTGCTTGTAAACCCGTAGGGTGAGGTTTTGAACACTCACTAAATACATATAAAATGGATATACAACGGCGTGGGCTCTTTTTTTACTCAAAAGATGAATGCCATAAACAAATAAATTACTGATGGTGAAAAGAAAAAAATAAGAAAAGAAAAAAAACGGATATACATTTTTCAGAATTCCGTTGGATGTTTGAGAAATTATGGATTGGTGAGAGTTGGCATTCCGGAATTACTTCAGTAATATCTCAGAACTGATTGAGTGCTATTAAACTTACCTATTTGCTTTCATAACCATCTTTAAACCTTAAAAACTTTTCTGCATCGTTTGGATTTTTTTTCATCCATCTGTTCATCAGTTCGGTATTATATTTAAGTTGATCATAGTCATCCACCCGATATAGCGATTGACTGTTATTTTTAATTTCGTCCAGAATATCCTGCCTCAGCTCACTTTTGCTGCGCAGGCTCTCGGTGTACCACTGCTTTGCAAAAACAACATTTCCAATTGTTGTTAAAACCGAAAGTAACAAAGCTCCAATTATTCCGAAAATAGCAGTCTTGAAGAGTGGTGATTTTTTTTCCACCTGCTCCAGCTGCCCGACTGCTTTTTCTGAAAGGTGCACCTCGATAGTCTTGGGGATTGCCAGTAGAAAGTCTTGTCTTTTTTGTTCTTCTACTTCCAGCATTCTAGATGATTTGTCAAGAGTGGCATTCAGATTAATCAAAGATTGCTCTATTTTCTGATCCATGTGTATAATATCTTCACGAGAATTCATGAGCATAATATAATGTTCAATAGTGGCTTCATTGGTTTCAATTACCTTCTTGAGTAGTGCTACGCCATCATGCTGCTTGTTTTCGTTATCCATTTTTATCTAAATTTTCGTTTTTTCTTTTTTAGCAAGTCATCATCCTGTGCTGGAGTGAAAGTTGGCTTCAGTAATGCCTTTACCATATTTTCAAGCTGATTGCTAACCGAGGATGAATTTTTCTGTTCGTTTAAATACGTATTTATATTAACATTTTCACTTACACCAACTTGAATATTCTTTGAACCGAAATCCCCTGCTCTTTCTTGATTTTCCTGTAATTTTTGCTTGATGTCTGTAATCCTTAACGTACTGGTGATTTCAGAGAGCTTATAACCCGGCTTATAATCGCGCTCGGTCTGATGATTAATATCTTCAAATCTCACGATTCGCATCCCAGAGATTCCCACTTTTTCATTTTGAGAAAGAGTTATCCTATAACCTGATTTTTTCATAGAATCAATAAGCTCGACAAAGTTTTTAGAAATTTTAAGAGAAGCGATCAACGCTTCAAGCATCATTTTTTTCTTTTCCTTGCCAATCTCAATATCTGTCTTCAGATTCATTTCCCGACAGACTTCACGAACCGCCTTTCCGAAGTTCTCACCAATTTTGTGAGCTTTTATTGTGTTAAAACCATGGATATCTACACGGTTTACAATGAAGTGAATGTGCTTTTGCTTCGTTGATGCATGAATATCCAAAATCATCTGGTTGTTATCGGTAACCCCGATCTTTTTTAAAGCTTTCAGTGCGAGCTGTGTGAGTTCGTCGTTGGAAAGTTTATCTCCAATCGATTTTTCAGGAGAGATGTATCCGGTCAGTGCCCAGTTCTTCACATTTTTGTTTCTGTCGGCAACGGTTTTCATTTCTTTAAATTGATGCTCCGGATCTTCGGTTAACAGATTATTTTGGTAGACTCTCTGTGCAGTTCCTTTATCATTACCGTTGTATTCAATAGCGATCTTTGAGATGTTTCTGGTCGTTGCGCTGTTATTCATTTTTAAGTTTCATTAAGTAGGTTTCTCTCTGTTTTGTTTCTCATACAGATAATGATAAATCAGGTTGGTGACGGTTTCAATTTCCTGAAGGATCTGCTTTTTATTTTCAAATTCTGAGAACTCGCGATGCCTCAATAAATTTTTAATTCTGATGAAATGATTCCCATATTGTAGCAAGACTTCATCGGTTTTAAATTCATTTATTTTAAGTTCTTTTTTCATGTAAACCATCCTTGCATAAGTGGATAATTTGAGCTTTAGTTTTTGAGCAGATTTTTGATTGTCTTCATACTCAGAATCCGTCACCCTAAAAGAAATAATTTTGCTTAAATGGTTATTGTTTTTCTTTTTCAAACCACCTTTTCTGCCAAGCTCCTGAAAGTGTTTTTTTCTCTTTTCGCTATCAAGTTTCCTTTCATTTTCCTCGACGGCTTTTGTGATAAACTCCTGTAAGAAATCTTTTTCCATTGTGTTTATATTATTGTGTTTCAAATCATTTCTGACGATAGGAAGAAATCAAAAATCCAATTTTGCAATCAGCGGTTACGCTTATTGTAAACTTTGGGTACTTTTTGCACTAACTGTCTACCGTATTTTTTACAATATATCTTTTATGTTACCTACTATTATTTTACTAAGGTTTATACCTATTGCTATTTTACGTAGGTTTCCGGATGACCTTATATTATTTTATGCAGGTGCAGTCTTATCTCTTTAATCGATACGCTACTTTTGTATCCGTATTTTTATAGATTAGCCATTCATTTAAATCTTTAAAATCTGAATACAAAACCCGACAGTCTTCAGCGTTTTTACTTTCATTTTTAATCATTTCAATCGCACGGTTTCCAGCTTCATCATTGTCAAAATAGAGCTCAATATTTTCATACTCACCGAGTGATTTTTTAATGTTGGAAATCATCGCTACCGAATTTAAAATGATGTAATCTGAAGGTTCTTTTTCTAATGATTTCTCTACATTTTTGAAGGAAAGAAAATCAAAAAAGCCTTCGAAAATTCTTAGTGATTTTGAATCATTTTTGACCGTAGAAATATCTTTTTTACCCAAACATATCTTTGAATATTTACTACGAATTTCATAACCTCCGGAATCGTTTTTGAAACCAATTCCAAAATAATTTTTATCGTTTATTTTGTAGTGAATCTCTTTTAATAACTTCGTTTGATTTTCTACTTTCCGACTTATCAGATATTCCAAAAGTGCAGAATGCCGAATTTCTTTTTCGTCAAGTATCTCATAAGTCTTGTCTGTATTTAGGAAATTCTGACTGAAAACATTTTGCTTTTGAAAAGAAGAAAAATTCTGATCTTCTGCCCAGGCTAAAATTTCGCTTGTTGTCTTATTCAAATATTTTTTCAAAAGACTTACATTGTTTCCTCCAATACCTTCTGAAAAAAGATACCAGCAGTTTAAACTTTTATTGATTTTAAAAGAGGGTTGGGATTCGCTGGCAAAAGGGTTGAGATACCAAGCTTCTTTTTCATTTTGTTTCGTGGGAAGGTGTCCGAGAGAAAGGAGGACTTCTTCTAACGATATGCGGTTCAATTGTTCGCAGTTCATTTGTAAATTTTAATGTTTGTAGTAATAAATAGTATGTGTCCAGCAGTTGAAAGCAGATGAATTTGTTTTTGAATAATTTTTGATGAATTGATGATGGATTAGGCTAAGTGTATGAAGTGTAGTTATTTATATACTCATCAAATACTCATCATCTCATCAAAATTGAAGTATCCTTCTCATCATTTTCTCATCAAAAAATGAGATTAAAAAATTTGATGAAGATTTTGATGAGATATAACTAATTGATTTTATTCTAATTATCAATTAATTCATCATTTCATCAAATTTTTGAAGAATAAAATCTTTCTCTATTATAAAATATCGACCTATCCTGTTTTGTTGATAAAAACTCCCTCCGTAATCCATGTCGTATTTGATGTAGGCTAAGGAATTACTTTGAGGTTCGAGTTTCCAATTTTCTTTAAGTATTTTCCGCACATCGTTGACCGTCCAGTATTGCTTGCTGAACATTTTACCAAGCATATTGAAAATATCCTGAGGGATACAATGGATTTTGGAGTCTCCAGTACTTTCGAAAAACTCATATAAAAGTTCGATGGTTTTTGATTCTAGTTTGTTATTATTCTTCCAAACCAGTTTCTGAAGAGCCTTCGTTCTGATCTGGGATTCTGTGAACCACATCCTTGTCTGCTTACTACTATGAAATGGTCTTTTTATGAGATAGCTTAGAAAGTAAGGGATCTCTTTGTTCAGATTATGTAGAAACTCAGTGTTTTCGCTTCTGATTGATTTTACCTTGATGATCCAGAATCTTATCTCATTTTCATCGATTTGGATAAAGTTATCTTCATTATTTGAACAGAGAACAAATTTCCCAAAGAATTCCACTTCTTCACGATCTTTTCCTTTTGCCTCTTTCTTATCTTTATCAGTCGTTGAAAGATATTTTAAGCGTTCAGTAATCTCTTTTTTATCAAAGAATACTTCATCAATAGCTACTACAAGCATCGAAGTCCAATCTGAATTAAACTGACTGCTGAATGAATCACCTTTTATGTAGGTCATATTTAATCCAAAGATGGATTTTAGCCATTTAATGAAAGTAGATTTTCCGGTAGATCTTTCCTTACTTACCAAACAAAGGATCGGGAGTATCTGTGTTGGATATTCAAGCAATATCTTTATGTAATCTAAGCCTAGCTCTAATTGCTCTCCGAAAATATGTTCCATAAATTTAAGTGAGTATGGAATTTTGTTTAGTATAGCTTCAGAACTAATATTTTCTTCGATTGGTTGGTAAGGAATCTCATTGTAGATATTGTAGAATCCGTCAACTATCTGCTCATAATTCAGATGAGAAGGAATACAGCAGAAGCCATCGTACTTTGAAACTTTTGAAACGTAGATTTTTCCGTGGTCGCTAATAATAGTTTCACGATTCCATCGTACCAAAATTGAGATCTTGTCTCCGGAGATTAATGGTTTTTCAATCGTTTTATAGTATATTGTTCCTACTCGTAGATAAGGGATTTTTTCGCTCATTTTAAAAAGGTTTGATTCCGTACAGAAATACGGATAGGTTAAACAAAAGAAAGAATGCAATTTTCAATCAGAATTAGTTACACTTACTTTCTTCGATTTTTTCCGTATTCCAATAATTCTTTTTTGGAATAGTAATAGCGACCGCTAAAATTGTAATAGGGTAGGTTTTTGTTTTTTCTCCAATCAATAATGGTGGGAAGAGAAACGTGCAGGAATTTCGCAGCTTCAATCTGTGGGATGAGGTCTTCCGGTTGTTGTTCTGCTTTAGAGGGTAATGTGAATTCAGTTGCCTTCTTAAGAATGATTTCAACCGCTTTTTCCAAATCTCCTTTGGAATGGGAATAGAGTTGTAAGGACATATTATTGTATTTTAAATTGGTTTAAATTTAAATGCAATAATATCAATTTAGTAACTGTAAATCAAATAGTTGCGGATTGTCTGGATTCGTTTAATTTAATCCAAAATAGCCCAAATTTTATTTTTTTAATCCAGATTAATCTAAATTATTACATAAAAGACTTTTGAGGGGAATCAGATTTTTAACCAAATTTAACTAAAAAAGTCTCGTTTTAACGTAGTTTAACGTCTCTTTTGTTTAATTCAGAAATAAAGATCATTGTAGATTATTTAGTATAAATATAGTTATAGCATAAAATTATCCCCAAGCTTTGTCCATTTGTTCGTCTGTGAATGCTTCTGTTACTTTCATATACTTATCCAGAACAGCATCTTTCTTAATATTGGCAATTTTTTTTATTGCTTTTGGCTCCATTCCCAACAATAAAGAATTTGTAATGAATGTTTTTCTTGCTGTATGGCTTGTTATGAATTTGCATTTGGGTTGTGTGAGTGATTTTTTCTTATTACCCACAAACCAATGAGTTGTGAATGGTTGTTTGATTTCTGCTAATTCACAACAATCTTTGATGTATTCATTGAATTTTTGAGAAGAGATAACGGGTAGGGGTTCATAGATAGTTCCTTTGTATTTCTCTAAAATAGCTTTTGCGTATTTGTTCAGCCTGATGGCGTGATTCTGTGTTTTAGTTTTCTGAATAGAAAGAACTATATGGTCTTCAGAAATATTTGCTAAATGTAGTTTTGAAAGATCAGAAAACCGTAAGCCTGTGAAACATCCCATACAATAGAAATCCCGAACGTGAGACAGTCGATCGCTGTCAAAATCTTTTTCGTATAATTTCATCAACTCTTCAAATGTTAAATACACAATATCAATGTCGTGTTCAACAGCTCTAAATTTCTCGAACTCCCTTTTCGCATTATATCCTTTATCTGTTGCCCAGTTTAAAAATGACTTTAAAACCTTGATTACTTTAGCGAAATAATTTTGCTTCATCTTTTTTATTTCATAAGAGTAATCTCTTAATGATTCAAAAAAATCTTTATCAACCTTCTCAAAAGAAAGCGAAATTCCATTTTCCTTACAAAAGAATTCCAGATAGTTTTTTACAGTAGTTTGCCCCTTGATTGTGTTCGGAGTTTTTATTAATTTTCCTTTGTCAATGTATTCTGTAAAGCATTTGAAAAAATCAAATTCACTAAATGTTTCAACCTTTTCATTTGAATCAAACTTTTCAATAAGCAAATCCTTTGTTGGTTCAAGCTTATTTGCTCTGAAATAAAGCGAAATGTCTTGAATTTTGGTTTCTATCTGTTGGAGTTTTTCATTTATTTCGTCATAGCCATAATAAGGGTCTTTTTTTGAATTAGCTTTCACTCGATTGTTCTGCCAATCATTCAATTTACAATTCAATCCAGTGTTTCTTTTTATTATAGAGCTGTCAATTCTGAATAATATCCTGATAGGCATTAAACCGTCTTGACTTACTTTGTCCTTTCTTAATTCAAAATTGTACTTTATCATCAGTTGAAATAGATTTAAATAAATGTAAGGGGGAACAAAAGGGGGATTTAATTTGCATTTAAAATTATTAAATATGAAAAAACAAATTAACTAGAAACCTATTGTAAATCAAAGTTATTGAATATAAATGAATTAAAAACAAGAAAAATTAAGAAAGGTTTTATAATACCTCCGTCTGGGGTACTTAAAACTCTCTGTAACTACGGTTAACAGAGAGTTTTTTATTTTAAAGGAGAAAACAATAGGGGAAGATTAAACTTTACTCATTTTCTACTAATTTAATTCCACTTTTGAACATTTTATTTTCGTACTTGAGAGTTCACTCATCTCATCATTTCGCATTCATGTTAAGACAGAATATCTCAGGTAAATGTTTTTACACTCATAAATTACAACTAAAATTTCTCTCTTATATTATTTGTTACTGATCAATATATGTACTTCACAAAGTTTTACTAATGTCCTATTTGTTTGCAATGGAAATTTCTTGCATGAAATATTGAATAATTAATCAATCTTTTTTTTGACACATAGTTTATGTATCTACCGTGCAAATATTGCTGAAGACAATATTTTATCGTTAAGATCAATAGAATGTTTAACCTTGTACAATATCCTATCTAAGTCATTCCAAAACAAATACAACTGTTAGAATGGTCTTCGACCTTTTCAAAGGTGAGATCCCGACTGATATTCTGGGAAGTTTGAACAATACGATTCCGTTAACCTTTTTTGAAAACAAATTAGACTATTGGCAGGGGACAAAATCACTACGAAACTTTAAAAGAAACATTCCAATTCCGCTTCCTGTAAAATACATCAGCAAAATGAGATATGATTCTGAACAAAGCATTTTGCTTCAATATGTTTTCGATTCCGGTTAAGACATATTTAGGGAGGGACTTCTCTGCTAAAAGATTGATCATGGAACGTATTTTAAGAGATGAGATAAAACTTTGCACATCTCAGATCCAGCTGAAAGACGGAAAAATCTTTTGGCTTGCAGTATTTGAATTTGAAAAGGAAAAACATCCTATTGTTGCAAAAGCCAATAATGTACGAATCAATATTGGCTCTAAAGAGTTTTTATACCGCATGCTTGCAATACAGGCAAGTCAGAAAAGGATTCAGTCTGTCATTACTTGGGCTCATTACGGAAATGGAGCCAAGCGGAAACAAAAAGCACGGTATCGAACAGAAAATCAAGAAAGCAAGTATGTAAGCCATCAACTTCATTTTTACAGCAAGAAGCTTATTGATTTCTGTATCCAGCAACAGACGGGCAACCTTATTCTTAAAAATCAGAAAGACAAAATTGGTATTGCAAAAGAACAGGAATTTGTGCTAAATAACTGGAGTATTACGACCTGCAGACAAAAATAAAATATAAAGCTGAAAAGGCCGGAATCGAATTGATCATCGGCTAGCTTAAAAAAATGAGGTTGCTTGTAAACCCTCAGGGTGAGGTCTTGAACACTCACTAAATACATACTAAATGTATATACAAAGGCGTTGGCTCTTTTTTTTGACCCAAACAGAGGTAAGGAACACAGAACTTACTGATGGTGAAGAGAAGATACAATATAAAAGAAATCTATTAATTCTTTTGGACGCTTTCTATCTTAGTTAAAACAATAAATAACTATTATCTATATCACTTGAAACACATTTTGCATATACTTATGATAAAGCTTCAGTTGTAACTTCTCGTCTATTATTACATTTTATGTAGGAAATTTTGAGTGGAGATTTTATGAAAATAAAGACATCAATTTGTAGTCATTGAAAATTGTAATTTATCACTTATTTGTGTAAATTGTTAGTTTTTAATGAATTATCATTTGCCAAAATATCTAAATGTGTGTTTTCGCTAATTTTGTCTCCAATATTTTAAGTCGTTTTTTAATAGAATCTATTTCATCTTTTAAACTTCTTTGATCTGCAATTTCTTGATGTTCTTCAAATATATCTTCGATAGGCATATTTAAAAGTTTTGCAATTTTCTTCCACTCATCAAACATTATTTTAATTTTACCTGCTTCTCTTTTCTGGTATTGAGTTTGACTAATTTTTAGGTAAGTAGCAATATCGGTCTGTGAAATATTTCTTGATTTTCGAGATATTATAAGTTTACTTTTTATCATTTTAATTTTTGGTGTGGTGGTAAAAATAATAATAATTCCGCAAATGCAGAAATACAGGCTGTAAAAAAGCAATAATTTTCACTTTTATATGACAAAAAAATTCTATAGTTTTGAATCTGTCACTAATGACAAAATTAAAGAATAAAAACATGAAAAATCTTAAAAAGCTCTCTAGAGGAGAATTACGGTCACTTAAAGGTGGTGATCGTGGAATACAATCAACTTGCCCGGCCGCTCCAGGTTGTGCACATGGTGGCATTTGGAATGACTTTGGCGGACCTGGACATTGGAATTGTTGTTCAGCACCTACTACACCAGCTCCATGCGGGCCATGCAATGCAAATCCAAGTATAGAGCCATAGTATTTTCAAAAAATACTATATCTTTACTAGATTTCTATTAAATTATATAATGCTGTCAAAGTTTATTTTGATGGCTTTTTTTATTAAATCAAAAAAATCTGGTAACGTTAATTTATGTATCTTATTTTTAAAATTATTATTTTTAACCAAAATATAAAGTTCTTTTTGAATACATAGGCAACTCACCCTAAAGATAATTTTATGCATAAGCATTGAATAATTGATCAAAATTACAACAATTTTTCACCAAACATTCTTCACTGGCGTTGTTGCATGTCTATTCAAAAAAGGCTTAATTAATAAATTTATTTAAAAATGGATTTAATTGTGAAAATTATAGTCTTTTAATAATAAATCAAATACCACTCAATGAAGAAACTTACTTATCTTGTCTTATTCCTTTTGCCTTTTTTCTGTTATTCACAAACTCATCGATTTATTTATTCATATAAATTTGTTCCCGATTCAACAAAAATAGATAGTTTGCTATATGAAGAGACTAGATTAGAAGTTTTTGATAACCATACTGAATTTGTTAGTGATAATGGAGCAAAGAGAGATTCAGCTATTGCAAACGCTATTAAAAATAATGAAAGTCCAGCTAATGTAAAAATCTCTAAAGGTCTATTTATTAATAATGTTTTTAAAAGTGAAAAAAGCATCTATTCCATTGATTACATTGGTATTCAACCGTTTAAAGTTATACAGCAGCCGCTAACAAATTGGAAACTTACAAAAGAAAAAAAAATAATACAAAACTACAATTGCCAAAAAGCTGAAATCAATTATGGTGGACGTACATGGGAAGCTTGGTTTACACAAGACATTGTAATACATGATGGTCCATACGTTTTTGCAAACCTTCCTGGCTTAATAGTTAAAATAAATGATTTACAAAACCAGCATTCCTTTTTATTAATAGCAAATTATAAAGTAGCACACGCAGTAACAAATTTTATTTATAAACAGTATTTATTACCTGTTCAAATAAATAAATTTGAATTTAATAAAATTTGGAATAATTTTAAAAGAAATCCAATGGGTGCAACCGAACAATTTATGAATATAAATCCAGGTTTATTAAATGGTAAAAGTTTTGATAATAATGGGAATGAAATAGATTTTACACAAAAGAAAAGAGAAGAAAAAAAGTATATCCAAACACAAATGCTAAAAAATAACAATTATATTGACTTACAATTATATAAAATAAATTAAAATACTGCATAAAGTGAACTTAGAAAATATTAAAAAATGGTTGAAACTAAGTAAACAAGAATTCCATTTCTAATTAGAATCTCACCCCAATTATCCATTTACATTAGCATTTAGCGATACGCTTAATTTAAACTTCATCAAAAAAAATTCCGAATTTTGAAAACACATATTTAGTAGAATTGGAGGCAATTGCAAATGAAAATTTTGAAAAAGAATTTACTTTTACGCCAAATATCCTCCTCAATGTTTACAAATTTCCAGATGCATATGATAGAGAAGATATTCATTATTTCGTAGATGATTTACTAAAAGATGATGAAATTATAAATGAAATTTAAAATTTCCCCTTTCGATAAACAACCCAATTCCAAAGACTGCTGTTCCACATGTCTCAGTATAATTAGCAAGTACTACGGAAAAGTATTTCGTTACAGTAGATCCGTAACCTTCAGAAATGACAAGGGAAAGAAAGCAGTCTGCTTGGAGTGAGTGATGCTGCTGAAGATTTAGGCTTCCGTTCTCTGGGAGTTACAGATTGATTTTAATACATTGGATGAAGAAGTCCGTTCCCGTGTATTGTACACTAGAACAAAAAATCACTTTGTAGTCGTTTACAAAATCAATAAAAACAACGTTGTCTATATTTCAGATCCGAGTTACGATTTGATTACTTATACGCAAGAAGAATTTATCAAAGATGGATTGGCGAAAAAGCCAACGAAAATACCGAAGAAGGCATTGCTTTGATTCTCGAAACTATTCCCGCATTTTTTCAGACAGAATTTGACGACCAGGAAAGTAGAGCGAGTTTTTCATTTCTATCAAAATATTTGTTGAAATACAAATCGTTGATCGTTCAATTGGCGATTGTTGTTAGCGGAAAGTTTATTGTCACTTATCCTGCCTTTCCTTACTCGAAGCATTGTAGATGAAGGAATTCAGAATCAAGATTTGAATTTCATTTATTTTGATTTACTTACTCAGTTTATACTATTTCTTGGCAGAATTGGAATAGAGGTTATCCGGAGATGGATCTTACTTCACCTTTCTGCCAGAATCAATATTTCAATTATCTCCAATTTCTTTATTAAATTGATGAAACTTCCGATCAGTTTCTTTTATATGAGAATGACGAGAGATATCATGCATAGAATCAACGACCATCTTAGAATTGAGCAATTTTTGACCAATTCTTCTTTAAACACATTGTTTTCATTACTTAATCTGATCACTTTCAGTATCGTTTTACTGTTTTACGATTACAGATTATTTGTAGTTTATCTGGTTGGAACTATTTTATAAATAGGATGGATCACTATCTTGGAAAGCGAAGAGAACTTCATTATAAAAGATTTTCACATGTTTCCCAAGAACAAAGCGAGGGGGTCATTGAGCTGATCAATGGAGTGCAGGAAATCAAAATGCACAACGCCGAAAAATAAAAACGTTTGGATTGAGAGTTTTTGTAGGTAAAATTGTTTAAACTGAGAATAAAAATCATTTTTATTAGAACAATGGCAGTCTGTCGGAGGAAATTTCATTAATCAGATGAAAGATATTTTGGTGAGTTTTCTTTCTGACAAATTGGTTTTGGAGGGAAAACTCATGACACTCTCCCACGAAGTGTGTAAAGTAAAATGTAAGGCTTGGATTGTATAATCTGAGCCTTTTTGTATAGAAACTCTTATCTTAGTTTTTAAATATAAAAACACTTTTTAAAACAGTTTTAATCCGGTATTTTAGAACTATTAAGAGGAAAAAAACATTAAGAACTGAAAATTTAGATAAAAATAAATCTTTTACTAATGGATCTGCCAGAAACAGCGGCTTCGCTCAAATCACGGTAATAAAATAGAGTATTTTTGTAATTAAATTCCCTGTCCAATTTCTTTTGAGCCTCTTTTATCTTTTCTTCTTTAGTGGAGAGCTGTAGTGAGTCAAGGATTCTTTTTGTTTTTATGTTTAAACCAATCAGGTTATAAATTTCACAAAGCATTATTGTTTATCAAGATTTTTTTCTACATCTTCCATTTCATAAATTAAATCAAAATTAGAAGTAGCCAAAATGTAGCTTTTGGTTAATCTATTTACCATGTTCGTGATCATTACCCATTATATGCGAATTTGGAATTGTGAAAATATAAATTGTTAATTAGTGCGTAATGCTTTCGGGGCAATCAATTGAATAAACATTACTGTTCATTTTTAATTAACAAATTTTAAAAATAATTCATTCTAACTAATCATTTTACTTCTTTCTAAAGATGAGTCTTTTCATATATTATTTCTAAAGTTGTTTCGACATTAAATGACCTTCTGTATATTCCTACTGCATGATTTAAATTGAAATCCAATTTAGATTCAATTTTAATAGAGATAATAGCATCCAAAAAAATTTTTGGGTTGTGACATAATTTTTTCTAATTACAATTTTTTGCGACGAGTTCTGTCGTTATGACCGCTGATCTTTGCTGTAAGAAAAAACGACAGAAAATGAAGCTTGCTATCAAGAATTACGGTGGATATTTTTAGCCTTAAACCACCTAAAAAAATAAGGCTAAAAAATGAAGTATCTCTACTAAAAAGAAGCTTCAAATCTTAACCTTTATAAAATCAAACAAATCTACAAAAAAATGTCAACAGATAACAAAGCTGTCATGAATGACAATATTACAAACAATACTTCACAGACTCTTTTTAGATTCATAAGCATGAGAAATCCTCAGCTTACGGAAACGAAGAAAGAAAATTTGGGATTTATTCACAGACCTACTCTGAACAATTCTTTTGATCAGGCTGTGAAAAACAGAGCAGGAATATCTAAACTAAAAGCTTTAGAAAACTTATGCAGATCATTTTCAGCGATACTTACAGAGCATGATCTGGAAAACAGTCAATACTTATCCCTCCTTAAAATAGGGCGAAAAATAACAAAAAAACAAATTCTTTCAAATGAAGAGTTTGCCAAAACAAAAGAGCGCTATTCTTCCGGACAGGTTGAAATAGAAAAATTATGGGATAATTTGATTTATCAGGTGGTTACCCAAAAAGATTTTTATGCAAAAGAGGCTATTGTACATATTTTAAAAGCTTTGCATATAGGATATGTTCAAACTCTTTCGCCAACTCAAGAGCTTACAAAAATAAATGGCTCAGATCTATTAGCCAAAGCATTGGAAGCTAAGGTCGTAATGCCTAAAGAACTTTTTGTTGAAGAGGAAGTAATCAGTTCTACATTAGCCAACAGAACAGCAATGTCAGAAACCAGTCAGCTTTCAACAAAAGTTTTAGAAAGAATAAAAGTCAATGCAAAAACTGATTTAGTAGTCACCCAGGCTCTTCTTCAAAAAGAAAAGCTGGAAAGACTAAATACAGAACTGGAGAAAATTCAGAAATCGTATTATAATGCGAAGGCTAAAAACTATCAGTCTGCTTATGATGAATATATGGCTCGATATCAGTACCAGAGAGAAGAGTCTGCAAGGATCTTAGATGAGATTAACTATCTTATAGAACACAAAGCATCTGATGAAGAACTTAGAAAATTGTATGAGCAATTAAAAAAGTTTGAAGTTCCTCCGTTTGAATTTTCTTATCAAAATGAAATTGACATTTTAGAACTTCAAAAAAAACTATCTGCAGAATCATTTGAATTATTTATAAGCTTATGTGCTGCCCAGGAAACTAATGCTGAATTTTATTCTAAAATTCCGGCAGGTGCAAAAATGGAGGTAGTTTCAGATTCAGAATTAAGAATAGGTACACAGGTTCTTCAAATTGATAACAGCTATCAGACTTTTGAGGATGTATTTAGTCAGATACAAAGTCATGCTGCTTCTGCCCTTCAGGCAGCTTTGGATAATACCGTACTGGAACAGACTCAATACGCCAACATTGGAGGAGCTCTTATTCCGGTTGGAGAATCTTTGACAAGAACCCATCTTGCCTATAACTTATTGGCGGTTTTCAGAAGATCTGCTTTTGTTCCTGATAATGGATTTATTAATTTCTCTTTTGAAGTGCAGGATAATTCATGGAATGTTGCTAATGCCAGAATTATATTGGAATCCAATACAGGATATCATGAGGAAGCATTAGGAAATGTTGATGTGCTGAATGGGATGGTTAGTTTCCCGGCGGTCATGGTTAATAAATTTTCATCTGTTTCCAGGATAAGAATAGATATTTATTTCAATAATGGAAGAGAAGCATATCTTGAATTATTGAAAATCCCTAACAATACAGCACAGGTTGGTCTGCTTACCTTAAAACCAGGAAAAGAAGGACCGAGAGAGGAAGAGCCAACAGAAGGAACACTGGTTGCAAGAAAACTGTTTGGATTGAAAAGATTGGGTATTGCAGAATATATGAAAGTAGTACAGAGTACTCATGCTTATGTTCCGGGAGATGTCACGCATATTGAAAATATTATGGCACGGGAATTTAAGCAGAAATCAACGAGAAGGCTCAGAAAAACCGAAATTCAGACGACAGCTTCCAAGTCAACAGAACGCGAAACCCTTACCGATACAACTTCCACGACGAGACACGATATGCAGTCTGAAGTTGCCAACGTAATCATGAAAGATACCACTGCGCAGGCTTATGCCAACTGGAGCAAAGATTCTGAAGTTTACGGAAGATTTGAAGTAGGAGGAAGTCTTGCCACCCATAATGCAAAGGAAAACAGTGTACGTCAGGCAATGACTCAATCACAGGAGATTACCAATAAAGCTACTGATAAGCTTCTTACGAAGATCTCTGAGGAAAGGATTGAAAAGATCATCGAAGAATATGAAGAAAACAATGCTCACGGTTTCGACAACAGAAACGGAGATAAGCACGTTGTAGGTGTGTATAGATGGGTAGATATGAAATATAAAAATCAGATCTATAACTATGGGAAGCGTACCATGTTTGAATTTATGATTCCTGAACCTGCAAGATTACACCGTTTGGCTACTGCAGTGGCAAAAGCAGATGTACTGACTGCACCGATTGATCCACGAAAAGCTCCTGCTCCTTACACAATGGCAAGTCCTAAAGAAGCAACGAGACAGCTTTTACAGTATTGGGCAGATATCTACGGAGTAACACTGACTGCAGAAATGCCTGGCAAAGAAGTTATTTTAAATGCCAACGGAAGTCCACAAACTGAAGGCGAAGGTGTTTTCTTTGATTCTAATCTGGAAATTCCGGATGGCTATAAAGCAACTTCAGCATCTATTGTGTGGGCTTATAACAAGCAAAGAAACAGATCAGGGTTCTTTCAGGGGAATTATATATTACCTGCCTATTTGTCTTTCGGTAACCTGAAAGGAGGAAGCTATTATAAAGAAACCCGAAACCAAACCCTGAATGGAACAGAAGGTGTAGGCGGATTGAATCTTACAGGAGTATTTAATTACAGAGTTTCCGGAAAGAATATTGGAGGATTTAATATCGCTTTAAAATTCCCTTGCGTTCCTAACGATGCCAATGTCATGGCTTGGCAGACTGAAAACTTCAATGCAATTATCGAAGCATATAAAGAAGCGTATGAAAAGTTTAAAGAAGAGCAGGCAAGAATAGATAAAGAGCAGAAAGAAAAAGAAGCCGAAGCTAAGGATAAAACAGGTAATTTCTATCGTTATATGGAGAATGATGTGTTGAAGCATAACTGTATTGCCTATTTGTTACAGGATTATCTGTCTCCAAATACCATCGGACAAAACTTTACAGATGGAGATAAAATGGAGAACTTTCAGGTATTCTTAAATGAAAACCTTGATCAGTATACTGCATTAGCCAAATTCATGGAACAGGCTTTCGAGTGGAATATTATGAGCTACAGCTTCTACCCTTACTATTGGGCAAATAGAAAACACTGGCAGGAAATGTACATCAGCGAAAGTGTAGATCCTTTGTTCAGAAGTTTCTTACAATCCGGTATGGCGAGAGTAATCGTTACGGTAAGACCAGGATACGAGGATGCGATCCAGTTCTTCTTGAGTACAGGAAAGATCTGGAACGGTGAAGAAGTTCCTGTAATCGGCGATCCAATGTATATGAGTATTGTGGATGAAATGAGAGAACCTGTAGGATTGAAACAGGGTAAACCTTGGATTACAAAGCTTCCAACAACGCTTACAATTCTACAAGAAGATACTGCAGGGCTAAAAACAGCAACAGCATTACCATACAGTTATGAAAACCCTGAGGAGTTTGAGAACCCTGAAGATGTTGTTACCAAATCGGAGTTTATCATTACCGATGCACAGTTGAGCTCAGGAGCACATCGATTTGTAGAAAACATCGACATTAAGAATGGTAATCTGCAGCTTACTACAGATAGTGATCCTAGAAAAGTAATTGCACAGATCTCTATGCAGAGCATCAAAAATAATCTTCCATAAGAGTATTCAAGATCAATAATTATTAACCTGCTTAGGCAAGTGGCGGTCAGAAAAAGCTGACCGCCATGAGCCAAAAGCTAAAAGCAAAAAATTATGACTTACGAAGAATATTTAAATGAAATAGAAGATTTTGATGATATTACAAAGCAGGATCTTATCTCAGATTTTCAAAACCTTCTCCCGTTAGATAATCCCTCTATAATGCAACAAATGGGATATAATGGTTTTCAGAATTTTTTGAAAACTGAAAATAATGCAGGTGTCTTGCAACTTGGCGAAAGCTTTAGGGGAATGAATAATGTGAGCCCGCTGTTAGCAATGAAGTTTAAAAATCAAAAATCGAAAGAAATATCAGATAAATATTTTATTGATGCTTTTAAAGATCAATATGATGATTTTGATATTATAATTGATCCGGGGTGTACAGTAAATGAAGAATTTCTCAAACAAAATTTCACAAAGAAAACTTTTAACTACTTTATAGATGATGACGGTAAAAAGGGAGAAACAAGTGGAGATACTAAAGTTAACTTTATAATATTTATTACTAAAGACGAGAATAAGATTAAGGAAGCTTACCAATGTTTAAAACCGAGCAAAAATGAGATTATACTTTTTATTGAAGATAACAAAGGAGATAATAACGGTCAGCTCATTTTAGCTAAAACAGATGAAAGTGTAAAAAAAGTTTTTAAGCAGGTAAACCAAAGAACGCTGAATGATTATAAGCCTTTTCATGATATGCAGGGAATCCTGAAGCTTGATTATAAAGACTGGATAGCTTTAATTTTGAATGGAAGACTGGAAGCAAAGCAACTTGCTGTTGAAGATATCATCGGAAGTTTATTGAATGTAATAAAGACATTTTTCTTGCCTTCTAAAGCATTAGGATGGATTTTAAACAAAATAGGTGACGGAATAGATTACCTAAAAATATCGGATACAATTTGGGATACACAATCTGATGACTATTTTTTTGAAAAAAAGAATATTACGAGTTTTTTCACAATTGATAATGCACCACTCGCACAATTGAAAAAAGCTATAGTAAACGATCAAACCAAAACAGAATGGAACGATTTGCTGCCTAACTTTATTTCTGATAATGCTGAAATATATATAGGTAAACTTGAGAATGTGATAGGCAACTACAATACGTATGTAACACGTCAAATAGAAGCAATCTATAGCTTTCAGGAACAGGCAGAACCCATAATAGATATTCTGAATATTAAAGAGTCGATAGCATTTTGGGTAGGAATGTGGAACGGATTGGTCGATTTTGTTTCTTCAATTTTCAAATTTGCGGGAATGATTTTAGAAGCGCCATTCGAAATTTTTGATAACTTTGACAAAGTTGTAGATGGAATAAGCCAACTGTTTTCTTCACTGAGTAATATTGATATTTCTGATGAATTGGTAAAAGCGTATGCCAATATAAAGAAATATCTCAGCGAGAAAGATTCGGGCGATGTAGATTGGATTAGGGTAGCTTATATTTCAGGATTTGGCTTAATGTTTATCTTAACATTTTTTATCCCTTATGCCAATGTTGCAAAGCTTGCAAGTATCGGCAAGTTTGGTAAATTGGGAGTAATTATTGCAGAGGTTTTAGAGGGAACGGGAAAAGTATTAGGTAAGGTAACACAGGCTGTAACCCGAGAAGCCAAAGAAATAGCAAAAGATATTTGGAAAGCACTGACTTCTTTAATGGAAATCCTTAAACGTGGTGGGGCTAAACTACAAGAGATTTTTGAGAAAGTTTCAAAAGCAATAATAGATTGGTTTTTAAATAATGGAGATAAATTTAGTAAAGTAAAAGAACTGCTAAATTTAGGGATAAGTAAAAATGTTATTGAAACACTTAATAAAGCTGGATTATCCATTCGGAAAAAAACTTCGATAGTTTTGGGTAGCACAGGAGGTCTACCTTCTAATATTTTTCATGTAATCCATAAGGATGTTAGCATTTTTAAAGGGACAGCAAAAGAAGTAGCAGAGTTAGCCAAAAAGCTCGAAAACATGAGTAAAGAAGCTGCAGAGAAATATTTGGATGATTTGTTAGAGAAATATTTAGATGATTATATTAATTCTCAAAATTTTGCATTTAGAAAATTAGGTTATATTTATAACCACACATTTAATATTGCCCAAGATGGAACTAAAGAGATTTATCATTATCTAATAATTAATGGTGAGAAAAAAGTGCAGGGGTTTTCTACTATTTCTAAAGATGGTGTTTTATTTAATGTTTTTGAAGTCACAGAACAACAAAAAGAAATTTCTACAGCAATGTATAAATTATTGGATAAAATAGGATTTGAAAAAGTAGAAGCAAGTTATGGTTCTGGTTCTTTAGGAACTAATTATAAAGAATTTATGAAAGTTTATAATATTTCTCACGATGCCGAAGCTGCCGCCTTTGCTACGCCGGCTGGCAAAGGATTAAATAAGGCTTTAGATAATAAATTTAAACCTGTTGATATAGTGATTACAACAGATAACGTGAAGATGTACTGGATAAAAAAATAAATATGAAACAAATAACAATTAAAAAAAATGAAAATGAAGGATTGAATATTTTAAAAGTATTATCTATCTTTCGTGATAAAAATTTAATATCTTCTTTAGAAGAAATGGCTCATTACATGGAAATGTATAAAAATGATGATAGGATTATTATAAAATCTGGTGAAAACAATCTGGATGATATTACTAGAGTTCTTAAAAATGAAAATGTCAATTTTGAAATTGAATAATCATTTTATAATAATCATAATACCAGTCGACAGTCGGAAGATTTTTCTTCCGACTTTTTTGTCATTTTTATACGTGAAACTAAAGAAGGTCACCTTACAAGGAAAGTCATTTACAAAATCTACCAATAATGGAAAAACTATTTTTGAAGTCAACAATAGTCCTATTCTAAAAATAAAAACTACTCCTACAACATTTCATATGTTTATAGATAAAGATTCTTTTATTGACTATGGAACTTAAAATGAAAGCAGTCTTTGGGCTACTTTTTATTTTAAAAAAAGATTAATTATGAAATATTTTGGATTTGTAAAAGAGCATGACGATCATAGTGCTTCTAAAAGTATACATGATTTAATTATAGATGGTAATTCTATAAATGACAAGAGGAAAGAAACTTTGGAGTATCTACAGAAGGGAGTTTTAGCAGTACCACAGATGGGTTCTGTTGATGACGCAAAAGACCCTCTATTTGGAACAGATAATTATGATGATGATAATTTTATTGCCTATTATGCTTGTTACACAGATGGCATTTGGTTATGTCCACAATATATCATCGAATATATAAAGAAATATCCGCACATAAAGTTGGACTCTGATTTTGTAAAACACGTAATAAAAAATAAGGATAAAAAAATTACAGTTTCTGAAGAAGAATGTTCTAAAATTGAAAAAGAATATTACAAAAAGTTCTGGAAATAGTTTTATCAGGCTGTGATTTTAAAAGTAATATAACTCGGCAGAAATGGGAAAACTATTTTTGAGGTAGTGTTTTACTAAATGTGTCATTTTAAATATCATTCAATACTAATTATTGTAAAATAAAGTTTTTCAAATCATTTAAAAATACTTTATCAACATTCCCTTTTATTTCATAATCTTTTGGAAATGGAACTCCGGAGCCTTTAATATATATATGGTTTAAATCTGGATAAAACTTAAACACAGTATCTTTACTGTTTCTTAAATTATTTTTCCAAAGCATAAAATCCCGTTCAGTTACTTGATAATCTCTACCTCCTTGTGCAAAAAACATAGGTGCATTAATTGACTTTATAACCTCAAGTGGCTTGTAATCATTTAAATATTTCCAGTATGCAGCGGGAATATCCAGAGGAAGTTCATTGCTTGGTGTATTGAAATCAAGTTTCCCGGAATTTAAAAACAGGACTTTCTTTTTCAAATTCTGAACATCTGTATCTGAAACTGTTGTTGGGGAAATTTTATGAAGATATTCAAACTGTTCTAATAGAACATCTTGCAAAGGTCTGGCATTTCCAGACAACAGAATGTATTTCGAAGCATTTGCCTTAATTGCAATTTTAGGCATTAAATAGGCCCCGAGACTGTGCCCTAAAATAATAATCTGATATCCCTTAAAATTTTCATTATTCTTAAAATAATTTGAAGCATTTACCGCATCATTTATTGTTTCTTGTTCAACCGTTGACTGATCATCAAAAGTTTCAGGATAAGAATAGCTTCTTTTATCATATCTGTAAGATGAAATCCCATTTTTTAACAAATATTCAGTAATGTCTTTAAAAGGTTTGTTTTCTCCTATTGTTTCATTACGGTGGTTAGCTCCTGATCCATGAACCATAATGATAAGTCTCTTGTTATTATTTTCAGAAGGCTGTAATAATGTTCCGTTTAGTTCTATTTCATCACTTTTTATTTTTAACATTGTTTTGTCATCTTCCTTAATAAAATCCTTATGTGGCAATATATAAAAACCAATAATCTTATTATTATCTGTAAAAGTTATTTGAATGTCGGGTTTAGATTTCTCAAAATCAGAATAGTAATAATAAATATTTTGTTCATTATTGACTTCAAGAATATTGTTGAATTTGCCAAATTGCCCTTCTAGCTGCCCTGGTAATGATTTTAAAACATCCAACGGAATTTGCTCTGCTACTAAAGGATCAAAAAAGGCATGAGCTTTTTCAGCATTTCTATCAATAAATAAAGCCTCTATAAACTTTGTACTAATGTCTTTTTTGCTTTGAGCGAATACAGTTAACGACAATAACATTAAACAAATACTTGTAATCTTTTTCATATAGAATAATTATTAATAAACTACATCAGAAAATAGTAAACATGTTGTAATTATGGTAAAAAACAATGCAATAATAACTAAAATTAGCTGTATATTATGATAGATCTCATCCTTATTATTATCATCTAAGTTGGAGATTTTAATCATTTTTTTTGGATTTCTAATAATTAACCAGACAAAAAAAAGAAAAATAAGATTTATTATAATAGGTAAAAATAAAAACTTTTTAGACCCAAAAGAATCCGCTTTTTCACCACGACCATGGATTGGAATTATATCTGGAATGCTATCATATTTAAGGAATATAAATATTAGATATATTGCAATGATTAAAAAAGGGACTAAGAATAAATTTTTAATTTTTTTGGACATAGCTTTAAATCAATATTTGTAGAATAAATATAAATGATTAATCCTCTAAACTAACAAGCCTTTATTTATAATTATTTAACTAATCAAGAAATATGTTGATGCCTTTAAGGCGGTCAGTCATTCCTTTTGTCCTATCATTTTCATTAGCATCCATAATTTTCAAATCTCCATTATACATTGAAGGGTTTTCATGGAAATTCTTTCTTGCTTCTAAAAACTGGGATTTATTTTTCGCCTTAACTTCACTGAAATATTTCAGAGGTTCTATTATTTCATTTGACTTTTTGATATCTGTAGCATATATTTCGATAGTTTTATTTCTATTATAAACTTCTAATATTAATCCGGAAAGACCTTTAAATCTAAAAGGGCCGTCAGGAATTGAAATATCTTTAGTAAACCATGCAAAAAATGTTTCTCCGGTATCGGTGATAGTTTTAGCTAATTGACATGTAAAGCCTTTGATATCTTTAATGTCTTTTAAAATTTCCCATTTTAATGCAGGTTCTTCAAAAGAAAAAATATATTTTCCTACAGGTAGATTTGCAGTAACAACATTATCAACTTTATAAATACTTTCAACTGATTTAGGATATTTCGGAATAGATCCATAAGATGTACTAATCGTCTCTGAAGATAATCCTTTATAATAGGCTTTAGCATCTTTGCCACAATAAATTGACTGTTGATTATTACACAGCAATGTTGCAGAATAAATTCTAGTCTTATCTTTTTTTAAGCTATCGGAAATCAATTTGGTCTCGTAATTAATTTCCATTACAGCTAGGTTATTCTGTGAAAACACTAATGATATATTTAAGATAGTAAATAGAAGGGAAAAAGATTTTTTCATAATAGTGATTTAATATAAAAATAAAAAAATAACAGTTACCTAACAAACTCTTACTGTAAAACTCAAGCCCAAATTTTAACCTATATGTTTAGTGTGATAGTATCTCAGTAATCCCCAAACCTCCAAATTTCTTCTTCCAATTATAAAAAGTTGCCTCACTTATACCCACCTTACGACAAACTTCTTCAACTTTCACTTCCGTCTCAGACTGTTTCAATGCAAAAATAATCTGACTCTCGGTAAATCTGCTCTTTTTCATTAGAATTTTCTTTATTTAAAATTAATTATTTCTCGAAAAAGCTTTACATTAAAATTGATACTGCTTTTGGGTGAAGATCATAATTAGTTTTAAAATTTTAAATTCACATAACTATAAAAAATGTATACTTGCAGCGAAATATATTAGAGAATTATTTAAAGCTGTAGACAGATATAACGGAACTACCATCCAGACTCAAAAAATGTGAAAACCATTAAAAACAAGTGAAAAATAGTACGGGCGAGTGTAATCTGAAACTTGAAAGAGTTGGAGAAAATTAACTGAACAAAAAGTCAAAAAAATTAACTAAACGGTATGAAAAATTTACTAAAATCTATTATTGCAATTTTATTCGTATTAAATTCTTGTCAAGATGATAGTGATGCAGTACAAAAAATAGGAGATAAAATTTCAGTTGAAACCAATGCTAACGCAGCAAAAACATTTGCAAGCCCAGAAGAATTTGTGAATTCTGTTGCTTTACTTCAGCAAGGTGGTTTTGAAGATCGGTTAAATCCAGAAAAAACGTTCCTTTTAATGGAGATCAAAGATTTTAGTGGAAATATTCAATTGAATGAAGCGTACCAAATCAAAGGGATAGAATATAATGACAATGGGAAATTTAATGATAAAGTTGCTAATGACGGAATCTATACTTCTGTTGAAAGTTTTAAAATTAAGAATAAAGAGGAGGTACTGAATTCTTTTATAGTTAATAAAGCTGAATCTTTTAAGTATGAAACAGCTCTTTCTGAATATATGACTGATGTAAACGGTAAAAGATCAATTAAATTTGGTTGTAAAGTAAGAAATATTAAATGTCCACAAACTTCGTGGTACAATACGTGTATTTGGGGTAGCTCTTGTACTTGTGTTGATTTCTATGATTGTGATATATCTGTAGAATTTGAATTTTAAAGTTCAATATGAATTTTAAACTAAAAAGAATAATAATTATATTTGTGGCAATTATTGCCACAAATATTTTATTAAAAGAAATTAATAAGGAATTTTTCCACGATAATTTACTTTTAAAAATTATTTCAAAGTTTTTATTAGTAATAATTACGATTGTATTATTGCTAAAGCATTCATTATTAGTAAGATATAAGTATAATAAAATATCTGTCTTTCTTACAATTATCTCTTTTACAGCAACATTATTAGCCTTTCTTGCTATTAATAATGAAATAGTGATCAATAAATTGATAATTGACAGTTATACACACTTATTATTTTTAACATCATGCTTTGCTGTAGGTTTATTTGAAGAGTTATTTTTTAGGGTATTTATGTTCTTATTTATGTTAAAAATTTTTGAGAAAGATAGCAAAGGATTATTTAAATCAATTATTTTGACTTCTATATTTTTTGGAATTGCACATTATTCCAATTTTTTGAATCCCGAATATTATAAACTTGCTGTTATCAATCAATCCCTATTTGCAATTTCAATTGGTATCTTATTGCAGAGCATATATGTCAGATTTAACAGCCTAATTTTTATTGTAACCATACATTCTCTAATAAATTATCTAGGAAGCTATAAATCACAACTTTTCAAAATAAATAATGATTACAACAAAGATTATGAGACGGGTGACTTTTTGTCGACTTTGATGTCAATTGTTATATTTTCAATATTTGTTTTTATAGTTAGCTATTTTTTAGTTCGTCAAAAGAAATCTTACTGTGATCCTAATACGGATTTCAAGAACAACTAACTGCAATTGTAATTTTCCCAAACCCCAACCATTCAAAAATTAAGTTTGAGAAGAAAATCAAAGAAATTCATAAAAACCACAAATCCAAGCCCAACTTATACATCAAAAAAAGCCCAGATTATAAAATCCAAGCCTTATTTAGTATACTCACCTTGAGTGAGATAATTTATTACAAAATTTTAAAATTACTTGCTCTCTAAAAGAGTCTCCAGTCTTCCCATTATTGCATCTTTTTCCTTCAGCATTCGCTCATACAATTCTATTTTTTCTTCATGGAGCAAAACTAATTTTTCAATCGGATGAAAAGTGATTGTACCGTAATTAAAATTGCCATAAGCGTTTTCACCAAAAGTATTTGAAATGATATTTACAGCCTGTTCCTCATCAAAGTTCTGAAACGCCTCTACAGGTATTTTTAAGACCTCGGAGATCTGATGAAGCAGCGGATCAGCGATCACATCTTTCTGCTCAAGCAATGATACTTTCTTTTGATTCCAATCATCACCCAAGTCAAGCGCTAATGCTTCCTGCTTGATGCCCAGCATTTCTCTGAATCGTTTCAGGTTGCGTCCCTGGTGTACTTTGTATTCCATGTGTTTTTATTTATTGTTAAGGCAAAAATCTGTCTTTGAGAGTCCGGAGAGTAAAGTTAATAATTTATCAGGTAAAATAATTAGTTTCAAATTTAAAATGTTTAAAAACGATGTTTCGGAAATTTATTCCGATGGGCCAAAAGTATCGGTGATAAAGGATTTTTAGGAATATTCTACGACTCAGGAATGTCCTTTAAATACTTTATCTCATGCTCAAATAAAAAACAGTGTTTTTCCTCTTTTGTATCTATCAGGAGTTAACTAATTTTGTTTCATAAACTTATAAATTTTTTCAGATGAAAACTCCTTTATTATGTAAGAATGTGAGTACATTGTTTGCTGTACTTATCCTGAGTATAATTGCGTTCGGCTTTATCCGTTGTACTCCACCTGCCACAGATAACAGTTACAGAAAGAAGCTCATCACCCATCAGGAAGCGAAAGTTCTTTTTGATGAATACACCAGAACCAATCACCGGGTGCTCACCGCATCCAGAAACGGGAATCCCGATTCCAGATGGTACTCATTTTCCATTGAAGAAATGGAAGGGTACATCAGGTATGTGAAGGAAAATGCTAAAAAACAAAACCTGAAAAATGTAGGGATCAAAATATACATGGGAAAATATCCCGCAGACTACCCGGTCAGTAAAATGGCAAAACCGGAATTTGCAGGTTATCAGACCATATTTCTGATGCCAACTGCCAAAAGAGAGCGAGCTGAAAAGCGAACTGAAAAAAGAAGTCGGGGAACGGCAGACGAAAATGAAAAAATAGAGTCTATTCAGCCCATGAATATGACCAATCTTTCACCACCGCCCAACAGTGTATCGGCCAATTCCATGAACTGAAATTTGATCAACCATGGACTGGAACGCAGAATTAGGTAAACAGGTATCATTGGTCATACTCGTCATCATGATGATTCTGATTACTGCCCAATATCGGAAAATAGAAAAAGTCAACCTGTTTTTTTTCGCAGGATACTTCCTGCTGTCTTTAAACGATTTCTTTTTCTACTTTTTTTTTAAACTGACCAATATGCCAACCGAGAAATACTACAGCGTCTGTTTTGCAGTCGTTTTTCTGATGTACCTGGTCTACTATTATAAACTGCTGTATATATCTTTGCTTAAGAAAATACAGATGATACTCCTGGGTTTGTTTTTTATCAATATTTTGGGAATGTCTCTGGTGGAGCATCAGTTTTTTCAGAATTTATCTTTTAATATGTTTTACATTAACATTCTGCTGCTGATATTTTCGGTCATTTTATTTCTTTACCAGACCTTCAATTCAGATAAAATATTTGAGATCAAAAATTATCTTCCTTTTTGGATTTCTGTCGGGCTGCTTATTTTTTACATCGATATTATTCCCATACTGTATTTCAGAACTACCGTATCGCAGGATATTTACTTTTTCTTTCTATTCCTGTTAAACCTCATTCACAACGGCGTCATTATCTTAGGGCTGTATTGGAATAAGCCGGATACCATTAAACCAATAGAATCATAAAACATGGATCAGAACAGATTGGTCATCATTTTTACGGTAACTCTCCTTATCATTGTTTTGACGATGATTTTCGTTTACGTGATTTTTATCCGGAAAAAAACCGTGCTTCTGATCGAGCGGAAAGAAAAAGATATGCGGTTTGAAAAAGAGCTCGCCACATCACAGATCGAGATGAAAGAGCAGACCCTCAATTATATCGGGCAGGAGCTGCATGATGATCTCGGACAGAAACTTTCTGTCGTTCGGTTGAGACATAATCAGCTGATGCCGAAACTTACCGGCGATGAAAAAGAAGAATTGAGAGAACTCAATGAGCTATTGGGAGAATGCATTCAGGATATCAGGAATTTATCCAAAACGCTGATTACCGAACAGGTCTTTCACTTCGGTTTGACAGAGTCTATTGAAAGGGAAATTCAGAGAATCCAGAAATTACGGTTGCTGACTATTGTGTTTCACACTTCAAAGCACGATATTGAAATATCCCCAAAACACAGCCTGATTTTATTCAGGATCATCCAGGAAAGCATCAACAATATTTTAAAGCATTCACGAGCCAAAAATGTATCGATACAGCTGAATGACGGCCCGGATGAATTAAATATTAACATCACAGATAACGGAAGAGGTTTTGATACAGGTACTGTGAAAGACGGCTCAGGACTGAAGAATATGGAATTGAGGGCCAAACTGATCCACGCAGCATTTTCTATTCAGTCAAAACCTGAAGAGGGAACAAAAACATCCATAACCTATCATAAAAACGTATCATGAAAACGATCCCGATTGCTATTGTTGACGATCATACCTTAATGTCTAAAGCGTTAGAAAACATGATTGCAGAAAATCCCCGGTATAGGGTAGTGATGAATCATCCTGACGGCGAAAATTTCATTGCCGGTCTTGAAAATGTTTCCGTACTTCCCGCAGTAGTTTTGATGGACATTAATATGCCCTACAAAAACGGAATTGAGACTACTCAGTGGCTGACGGAAAATCATCCCGATATCAAAGTCATTGCACTGACGATGGAAGATGATGAGAAAGTACTGATCAAAATGCTGAAAGCCGGAGCGAAAGGATATCTGCTCAAAGATATGCAGCCTTCTGTACTTTTTCAGGCAATTGACACCGTATATGAAAAAGGGAGCTTCTACACCGATTTTGTTGCACAGAAACTTCTGAAAGTACAGACCGAGGATGCCAGGAATGCCTCTTTGCTCTCGGATCTGAAAGAAAGGGAAAAGGAGTTTATAAGATTGGCGTGCAGTGAGCTGACATACAAAGAAATTGCTGACAAAATGTGCCTCAGTCCCAAAACGATCGACGGATACAGAGACTCTGTTTTTGTAAAATTAGAAATAAAAAACAGGGTGGGGCTTGTGCTTTTTGCGTTAAAACATGATCTCTGCTGATCATTAAAGATACTTATACATTTCTTCATAATACATTCAATCCTCATCAATTTGTGATGGGGATTTTTTTTATTTAATGCTGATTTCCAAATTTATTTAGGGTGCTTTTCCTGTGATAATTAAGGTTTTATCCTCTGTTTTCACATTGGGTAAATATCCAATTTTGTCATGTACAGTTAAGATACAGGCAGATCCCGAAAAGCCGGAACAGAGTAGGGGAATTTTAAAACAAATACAATGAAAAAAGCACTCATCGTAGGGATCAATGACTACGCTCCCATCGGATCAGGCGGACCGGATTTAAACGGATGCATCAACGACGCCCGTGACATGGCAAATACTTTGGTTATCTGTGGTTTCGCTCCTGCTCAGATCAGGATACTCACCAATCAGAATGCCACCAGGGCCAATATTCTAAATTACCTGAAATCTCTGGTCAGCAGCAGTGTAAAAGGAGACTCTCTCGTGTTCTATTATTCAGGACACGGAACAAGAGTGGCCAACATCGGTGCAGATCTGGAAATTGACGGTTTGGACGAAGCAATCTGTCCGCACGACTATGCAGGAGCGGGAGTCATCAGGGATGATGATTTTAAAGCAGTCTTCAGCAAACTAAAAGCGGGAGTGAATCTTGAGGTTATTTTCGACTGCTGTCACTCCGGAACAGGAACAAGGAAAATGGACCTTGGACTGAGTATGGATTTCTCCTACGAAGCTGCACGTTTCATTCCGCCTTTGCTGGAAGACGAATTTTACATGACCTACGCCAAAGAAATTCCGTTATCAAAAAGTTCCAAAAAAGAATCGGTGCTGACCAAAGCTTTAGTACCTGTGGCAGGAATGAATCACACTTTATGGGCGGCCTCCAGAGATAACCAGGTTTCTATGGAAGGAAATATGAGCGGACAGGTCAGGGGATATTTTACCTACCATTTCTGCAAAATTTTACGGGCCACAAACGGTAATATTATCAGGAAGACGCTTGACAGTCAGATTGCTGTTGCATTAGCAGCGATGGGAGCGGCACAGCTCAACCAGACGGAAAGCGTAAGAGCAGAATTTTCGCAGAAAATATTTTCATAAAATAACCGGCGGAATCCGAAAAGCCGTTCAAAGAGTAGGAAAAACTGATTAAACACCAGATAATCATGTCTAATATTGAAAACAACAATCCAATGACTGCTGAAGAAGTTTTAAAACTTAAAACAATCAAAGCAAAATCAACTGAAAAACCAACGAACGAAAAAACAGTCGGCCAACAGCCTGAAATGGAAATCATTGACGGAAGATCTTACCCAAAGGGCATGAAGTCTTCAGGGATTACCATGAATGAAAAGTCTTCAGGAAGGGAAAATCTTGAGACCGATTATTTTTATCCGACTCACGCAGATTTCGAGTATCAGCCGAAACTGGAGCCAAAGAAAGACAGGAAACCCAAATTTATTGAGAGAGAAAATTTCCTGACAGCTGAAGGGGCAAAAACGATCTTTGGTCCGGACCAGAGAAGAGTATTCAATTCCACGGCCTATCCATGGCGCTGTGTCGGAAGAGTTGAGAGTCCTCTTGGAATTGCAAGCGGGGTGATGATTGGCCCGAGACATCTTCTGACCTGTGCTCATATTATCGACTGGAAACCGAATAACCAGACAGGATGGTTAAAGTTTACACCGATGTATTATAACGGAAGTGCACCTTATGGAAGTGCGTGGGGAATACAGACCTATTATAAGCATAAAGTTGCAGGTCCGACGATTGACGGTACAGAAGTGCAGTTTGACTATGTAGTTGTGGTTCTGGACCGCACTATCGGAAACAGTACCGGCTGGTTGGGATCAAAATCTTATTCCGATTCCTGGGACGGGCAGGCATCGTTCACTCATGCCGGTTATCCGGCAGATCTGACAGGTACTCAGAGGCCTACCTACCAGACTGGCATAGCCCTGGACGGTGATTTCTGGAGCGCGGATGACAATGAGAGTATTCAGCATAAAGCAGATATCTGGCCAGGGCAGAGCGGTGGTCCTTTTTGGGCATACTGGAACGGTTTGCCTTATGCAGTAGCTACTCAAAGCGCACATAACCCGGATATTAACTTCGCAAGCGGAGGTTCAGATTTAGTAGGTCTCGTGACGAGAGCAAGAAACGAATATCCTTAAACATTATTCTGATTCATCAGTGGAGAGTCCGGTTTTTATAACGGGCTCTTTTTTTTGTTGAATCGGCCTAAACAAAACAGCACCTTAAAAAAGCGCTGTTCAATAGTTGTATTATTTTCTAAACATCTCCGTGTGCGGAATGTTGTCTTCCAAATACTTTTTTCCGGTGTCTTCAAACCCAAAACCTGAATAAAATCTTAACAGGTAATCCTGTGCAGATATTCTGATCTGCGTTGTGTGAAACCGGTTTTCAATAGTTTCAACAGCGTACTGTATCAGCTGTTTCCCTAAGTTTTTTCCTCTTGCTCTTTCAGTCGTTAAAACTCTTCCGATGGAAGTTTCACCGTATTTTATTCCTTTATTGAAGATTCGGCAATAGGCTAAAACGGCGTTTTCCTGTTCTGCCCAGATGTGAATGGCCTTTTGATCATATCCGTCAAGATCAGGATACGGACAGTTCTGCTCTACAACAAAAACATCTACTCTTGCTTTGATAATCTCATAAAGTTCTGACGTTGTGATTTCGTCAAAGCTTTTTATTTTCCAGATAATATTACTCATTGAAAGTCACGCTGTTATTGGCTAAAAATTCATTGGTTTTATGAATGAAGCTTAAGATTTCATCGGTCCCCGTCTTCTTTTCGGCAGAGGTTACATAAATTTCGGGAAGGTCTTCCCAGGTTTTGTGAAGTTCAGTTTTATAATCTTCGACATTTTTTATGGCAATGTTCGGCTTCAGCTTATCTGCTTTGGTGAAAACAATTGAAAACGGTACTCCGCTTTCCCCACACCACTGGATAAATTCAAGATCGATATTTTGAGGCGTATGACGGGAGTCGATCAGAACAAAAAGGTTGACAAGGTTATTCCTGTTTAATATATAATTGTTGATAAGCTTTTCAAAATCCCGTCTCATCACTTTTGAAACCTTGGCGTATCCGTATCCCGGTAAATCGGTAAGATACCAGCTTTCATTTATAATAAAATGGTTGATCAGCTGGGTTTTTCCGGGAGTTCCGGAAGTTTTTGCCAGATCCTTCCTGTTCAGCATTGCATTGATTAACGATGACTTTCCTACGTTTGATCTTCCGATAAAAGCATATTCCGGCATGGTTCCTTCAGGGCATTCCTGCCATTTTCCGCTGCTTTTTACAAACTCCGCTGTTTTTATAACCATTTTCTTTTGATTTTATTTAGAAAAATAAACCATTAAGAAAGTCTTAATGGTTTACTGTTAATTTATATTTTATCCTTGACCCAGTTATACAGAATTTCGTTGAATTCGTCGGGTTTTTCCATCATCGCCGCATGTCCGCACTGATCAATCCAAAACAGGTCTGAATTGGGTATGAATTTATGCATATCAATGGCAACTTCGGGAGGAGTTACATTATCCTGTTTTCCCCAGATTAGACAGGTTGGCCTTACGATCTTAGGAAGATCATTCAGCATGTTGTGTTTGATTGCACTCCTTGCAAGCATCACCGTTTTGATTCCTTTCATCCTGTCGTTCACCACGCTGAAAACTTCGTCAACCAAAGCTTCTGTAGCAACTGCGGGATCATAAAAAACCTCTTCTGCTTTCTTTCTTATATAGGAACGGTCATTTTTCCTCGGGAAACTGTCACCGAACGCTCTTTCATATAAACCTGAACTTCCGGTAAGAACTAAATTTTTTACCACGTCAGGTCTTGCCAGCGTCAGAATAAGACCGACATGGCCGCCCATAGAATTTCCTACAATGGTGACTGGTTTTCCGATTTCGCTCTCAATAAATTTAATTACATATTTGGCGATCGTTGTCAGATTGGTATTGAGTACCGGCAAATCATAGATCGGAAGTTGAGGTACATACACCTTAAATCCTTTCTCTGAAAAAAAATTCACCATCTTGTCAAAATTGCTCAACCCACCCATCAAACCGTGCAAAAGCACCAATGGATGTCCTTCCCCAGCTTCAATGAAGGTATATTTCTTATCTTTTTTTGTACTAAATATCATAAAATCGCTTTAATAAAGCATTGCAAAAATACAAATTATACACCAAAAAATTTTTGATATCTCTAATTTAAAATAAAAATAATATAAACCTACTTTTCTTGTAGGTTTTTTTAAAATTCTTTTTAGTATCCGATGAATAGTAAGCTGTGTAAGTGTTTTCGTATCAATTGCTTAAACCTGTCTGGAAGGGTCTGATGTAAAACTTATTAACATTGAGTCAAAAAGTGGGAAAAAGTGGGAGCTTTTGGAAAAATTTGTATAATTTTGTCCCAAATGAGAAATTTCATTGGAACATATGAGTGCAAAATAGACGACAAGGGTCGCCTGAAAGTGCCTGCATCGCTGATCAAGCAGATGGAGAACTTTGAGGATAAAACCTTTGTGGTAAAGCGTTCTGTGTTTCAACCGTGTCTCGAAGTTTATCCTATGAAAGCCTGGGATAAACTCATGGAAAAAATAAATAAGCTAAACAGATTCATCAAAAAGAATGCTGATTTCATCAGGATGTTTACTGCAGGGGTAAAAACTGTAGAATTAGACAGCGCCGGAAGACTGCAGGTTTCAAAAGATCTTATGCATTTCGCTGATCTTACGAAAGATATCGTGGTAACAAGTGCGGGTGAACTTTTCGAAATTTGGGATAAAGATGCCTATGAAAAGGTAATCGCAACGAACGAAGAAGATTTTGCAAGTCTGGCAGAAGATGTAATGGGCGCTTTTGACGAAGAATAAAACAACACTAATGAGCATATATCACAATCCCGTTTTATTGAAGCAAAGTGTGGATGATTTGGTGACGAATCCGGACGGAATATTTGTGGACTGCACATTTGGCGGTGGTGGTCATTCAAAAGAAATCTTAGACAGGCTTTCCGGTAAAGGAAAGCTGTACGCATTTGACCAGGATCTTGATGCACTTAAGAATGCAATCGATGATCCCAGGTTTACCCTGATCAATCAGAATTTCAGATTCCTGGAAAATTCCCTCATGATGCATGGTGCATCAAAGGTGGATGGCGTACTGGCAGACCTTGGAGTTTCATCTCACCAGTTTGATGAGGCGGCAAGAGGTTTTTCAACGAGAAATAATGCTCCGCTCGACATGAGGATGAACGTGATGCAGAGTCTCGATGCCAAAAAAGTGATCAACGAATATGAAGAAGAGGCACTGGCAGATATTTTCTTTTATTACGGTGAACTGAGAGAAGCAAGAAAACTGGCAAGAGATATTGTGCGTCATAGAAAAATAAATTCTATCAATACAACGGAGGATCTGAAAAAACTTTTCAGCTTTCTCCCGCCGCATAAAGTGAATAAATTCTATGCACAGCTTTTCCAGGCAATAAGGATCGAGGTTAATCAGGAACTGGAAGTTCTTAAAGAAATGCTGGTACAGGCTTATAACGTTTTGACACCCGGTGGAAGGCTTGTGGTCATTTCTTATCATTCGTTAGAGGACCGTCTCGTCAAGAGATTCCTGAAAAACGGAATGTTTGAAGGAGAGCCGCAACGGGATATCTACGGGAATTATGCAAAAGCATTCGAGCTCGTAAAAAGCAAAGCGATTATCCCTGATGATCAGGAGATTGAAGAAAACTCAAGAGCAAGAAGTGCTAAAATGAGAACAGGAATTAAATTATAAATAATGAGCAATGGGTAATGAGCCATGTTTTAATAATTAAACATTACTGATTACCTGTCACTAATAAATAAATTGGCAAAGAAACCAACATACCGTCCTCAGAAAAGACTCACTTTTATAGATATTATAAAAGGGAATTTCCTCAACCGTGATGAGCTGACAACTCATTATAAATTTTTCCTGTTGATTTTTGTGCTGATGATGGGAATGATTTACTCTAATCACCTGGTGAACAAAAAAATTAAAATTGTAAACGCCTTAAAAGAAGAAACAGAAGAATATAAGTCTCGGAATGCCTACGCACAAAGTAAGCTGATCAAAGTAAAAATGGAATCTGAATTAGGGAAACAGGTTGCAGCAGACTCATTAATGACATTAGAAAGTCACCCTCACAAATTGTTAATAAAACTGGACAATACCGATGCAAAAGCAAAGTGAATACGATAACAAACGTAAGAAGACGTTGAGATGGGGCTACCTCTTTGCTGTGGGAGCTCTGTGCGTGTTTGTGCTTTTCATCGGGAGAATTATTATTCTTCAGAATACCAATGTTCAGGAGATCAAAGATGACTATATCAATAATAATTACCGTAACGCCACTTTAAAAGCAGCCCGGGGAAATCTCTATGCTTCTGACGGATCGATTCTGGCAACCACAGTGATGCGTTACGATGTCTTTCTTGATTTTAAAACAATGAAAGACACGGTGTATACCAACAACATTGGGGCGCTTACCGATTCTCTCAGTAAAATGTTTGGAAAACCGAGAGCTGATTTCAGAAAAAGATTTGACGAGCAGAGAAAAAAGAAAAACCAGTACTATTCCTTGGTAAAGGGATTAGACTTTGATGAATACGACAGGATCAGGAAGTTTCCGATCTTCAGGAGAGGTAAAAACAAAGGAGGCTTTATTGTTGACAGAAATTATAAAAGGGAACTGGCGACTTCAGAAATAGGAGCCGGAACAATAGGAATTGATAACGGAGTGGCAAAAGCAGGTCTTGAAGGGGCATTTTCAAAATATTTAACGGGAATTGACGGCAGCAGATATGAGCAGAGGGTAAATTCTTCCCAATGGAAACCCATCGACTTCTGGAAGGTAAATGAGCCTACGGACGGTCAGGATGTGTACACGACTTTAGATCTTAGAATTCAGGATATTGCACACTCGGCTCTAGAAAAGCAGCTGATCAATTTTGAAGCGAAACACGGCACAGTAATCGTAATGGAAGTGGAAACAGGAAAAGTTCGTGCCCTGGTGAATCTGAGAGAGACCGAACCTGGAGTCTATGAAGATGCGTACAACTATGCCCTCAAAGATAATATTGAGCCGGGTTCTACCTTTAAAACGATTTCACTGCTGGCAGCAATGGATGACGGGTTTATCGATGAAAATACGACGGTCAATGTAGGAAACGGAGTATGGACTTATGCCAAACAGAGAATTTCTGACGGTCACGGCGGCGGAACCTACGAGATCAGTGATGTGCTGGCCAAATCAAGCAACGTAGGGACAGCCAAGCTGATCACTAAATATTACGCAGAAAAACCACAGATTTTCCTTGATCACCTGAGACGATGGAAATTGTTTGATAAAATGGACATCGAACTTCCAGGAATCACAAAACCGAGAATTCTAACTCCAAAAAGCAAATCCTGGAATGCAGCGACTTTAGCTTCGATTTCTTACGGATATGCAACGAATATTAATTTACTGCAGCTCACCACATTCTATAACGGAGTTGCCAATAACGGAAAAATGCTGAAACCCCTTTTCATTGATAAAATAATGAAAGACGGGAAAACTATATTTGAAGCTAAGGAAGAGGTGATCGTAAAGAAGATGGCATCAGACAAAGCCATTCAAATGATGACCAGCGCTCTGACAAAAGCCGTTGAAAAAGGGACAGGTAAAAGCATATTTACCCCTAACCTTAAAATGGCAGGAAAGACGGGAACCGCAAGATTTGAATACTGGTTGCCGGGACCGATGAAATACAGAGCTTCGTTTGCGGGATTTTATCCGGCAGACAAACCTAAGTATACCTGCTATGTCATGATCAGTGAGCCGAATGTTTCAAAAGGATTTTATGGAGGGACGGTTTCTGCCCCCGTGTTTAAAGAGATTGCAGGGAAAACTTTCCTGAAGACTCCTCAGAATGTTGAAAAAGAAATGCTTGTCGACAGAAAGGTCAACCTCAATAAAATGGTAGAACCTAATGTAAAGGTAGCAGTCAACAATAAGCAGATGCCGGCTGTAGTCGGGCTGATTGGTAAAAACGTTATCCCTCAGCTGGAAAATTTGGGATATCGCGTAGATTTTAAAGGAGTGGGAAGAATCAAGGAACAGTTTCCACTTGAAGGGACTGCGATAAGCAAAAATCAGAGAATTTATCTTTCTCTGCAGAATTAAAAAAATCCCGGAGGAATAAGCCGGGAGAAAACAGAATAAAATCCTGTGAAATTGAATATTCATCAGGAATTAAAATAAACGCATCAAAGACATGCAGTTAGTAGAATTATTAAACAGAATTCCGGTAGTAGAAATTCATGGTGATAACAGCCGTGAAGTTTCTGAATTGGTTTTTGACAGCAGAAAAGTTACAGAAGACTCATTGTATATCGCATTGAGAGGAACGGTTGCGGACGGTCATTCGTTTATTGCATCTTCCATAGAAAAAGGGGCAAAAACTATAGTATGTGAAGAACTTCCTGAGCATTTGGAAGAAAGCATTACGTATATTAAAGTAAAAGATTCCTCTAGAACCCTGGGACATCTGGCATCTAATTTTTATGGAAATCCTTCTGAAAAATTGAAACTGATCGGTGTTACCGGAACCAATGGAAAAACATCTGTATCGACTTTGCTTTTTGATGTCTTTAAAAATTTAGGCTATGATTCGGCTTTACTGTCGACCGTAGAAATCAGAATTGGGGAAGAAGTTATACCCGCAACACATACCACTCCGGATGTGATTACGGTTAATCAGATTCTTGCAAAAGCAGTTGATCAGGGTTGTGAATTTGCTTTCATGGAAGTCAGTTCACACGGAATTGCCCAAAACAGAATTGAAGGTCTTACTTTCAAAATTGCAGGGTTTACCAATCTTACCCATGATCATCTGGATTATCATAAAACCTTTGATGAATACCTGAAAATCAAGAAAAGATTTTTTGATGAACTGAATGAAAATGCGGTTGCCATCACCAATGTAGATGATAAAAACGGGAATGTGATGCTGCAGAACACCAGGGCTGCTAAAAGATCATTTGCCTTAAAAACAATGGCAGATTATCACGGGAGAACTCTCGAAGTTGATTTTAACGGAATGCTGTTAAATTTCAACGGAAAAGAATTCTGGACGACCTTAACAGGGAAATTCAATATCTACAACCTGCTTCTTGTTTTCGGGATCGCCTCTGAACTGGATTTCCAACAGGATGAGATCCTTCAGGCAATCAGTACGCTGAAAAGAGTTTCAGGAAGATTTGAAACTTTTAGGTCTGACGGTGGAATTTTCTTCATCGTAGATTACGCCCATACTCCTGATGCCTTGGAAAATGTGTTAGACAGTATCAATGATATCAGAACAAAAAACGAAAGGCTGATTACCGTTTTTGGTTGCGGAGGCGACAGAGACCACTCAAAAAGACCTGAAATGGGGAAGATTGCCAGTAAAAAATCTACTCTTGCGATTATCACTTCCGACAATCCGAGAACGGAAGACCCGAATCAGATCATTAAAGAAATTGAAGCAGGCGTTGAACCACAGAATTTCAGCAAATACACATCAATCCCTGACAGAAGAGAAGCTATCAAAATGGCCATCAAATTCTCGGAGCCGAAAGATATCGTTCTCGTCGCCGGAAAAGGTCACGAAAATTACCAGGAAATCAATGGTACAAAACATCATTTTGATGATAAGGAGGTGATTAATGAGCTGTGGAAGCTGATGAGTAAATAGTATAATTATTTTAAAGATTGAATTGATTTAAGATTTAAAAATTCAATGATGACACAGAATTTTGAAAATTTTCCGGTCTATATTAAAAGCGTCGATTTGATAGAAATGGTTTACCGTTTTCTCAAAAGCGAAGGCCTGGAGAGAGAGTATGAATTTAGTAATCAAATTAAAAGGGCTGGATTTTCAATATCAAATAATATTGCAGAAGGCTCGGAATATAATAATAACAGACAGTTTATAAAATATTTAAAAATTGCAAAAGGCAGCTGTGCCGAAGTTAGAAGTATGATGATTGTGAGTAAAAGATTAAAATTAGGAGATGAAAATAAAGCACAGGAAATAATTAATCTTACAAGAGAAATTTCTTCTAATATCTCAAACTTTGTAAAATATTTAAGTGAGAATATTGATAAATCCCAATCATTAAATCTTAAATAAATTAAATTTTTAAATCTAAGAAAATGCTATATTATCTATACGAATATTTAACGGGTCAGGGCATTCACATTCCGGGAATGGGATTGATGAGGTACATCTCTTTCCGTGCCGGGATGGCGGTATTACTGTCTTTGACCATTGCGCTTATTTACGGAAAAAGCATCATCAATTATCTGAGAGGAAAACAGATGGGCGAGTTGGTTCGTGATTTAGGGCTGGACGGACAAAAACAGAAGGAAGGAACTCCTACGATGGGAGGCTTCATCATTATCATAGCAACGTTGATACCTGTATTGCTGTTTACAAGAATTACCAATATCTATATTGTCCTTCTGATAGTAACGGTGATATGGATGGGATCGATCGGTTTTTTAGATGATTATCTGAAAAAGATCAAGAAAAACAAAGATGGGTTAAGCGGAAAATTCAAGATTGTAGGACAGGTTGGTTTAGGATTAATTATCGGAGTTACCATGTATTTCCACCCTGATATTACTGTTAAAAGAAAATATGCGGATGCAAAAGTAGTCAACCGGAATAATGTAGAACAAAATTTCATGCCTACGGAGAAAATTACCGTTTCTACTGTCCCTTTTGCTAAAAATAACGAGTTTGATTACAGTGGGGTTTTATTTTGGATGAGTGATGAAGATGCTCATGAATGGGCGTGGATTGTTTTTATCCCGATTGTCATTTTCATCGTTACAGCCGTATCAAACGGAGCCAATATCACTGATGGAATTGACGGTCTTGCAGCCGGAACGAGTACCGTTATCTTACTGGCGCTGGCGTTTTTTACCTACGTTTCCGGGAACATCATCTTTGCGGATTATCTCAATATTATGTTCCTTCCCAATATGGGGGAGACAACGATTTTTGTCGTTGCGATGGTGGGAGCAGTCATCGGATTTTTCTGGTACAACACGTATCCCGCGCAGGTGTTTATGGGGGATACGGGAAGTTTGATGCTGGGAGGCGTAATTGCTGTGCTGGCAGTTATTTTAAGAAAAGAATTGATGATCCCTGTACTTTGCGGAATTTTCTTAATAGAGAATGTTTCGGTGATGCTTCAGGTAATTGTTTTTAAATACAGAAAAAGAAAATTTGGGCTTGAATATGCCCAGAACAACAGATTGTTTAAAATGTCTCCTCTGCATCATCATTATCAGAAAGACGGTTTTCACGAGAGTAAAATCGTTAACAGGATGATTATTATCGGAGTGATGTTAGCAATTGTATGTCTCATCACATTGAAAATGAGATAGGATTAATTTAAAATTGAAAAATTAAAAGTAGGTAATCATTAATTTTTCAATCATTAAATCAAAACAGAATTATGAAAATAGTTGTTTTAGGAGGAGGGGAAAGCGGTTGTGGTGCTGCTTATCTGGCTAAGAAGAAGGGTCTGGAAGTATTTCTTTCGGATAAAGGAGCTATTAAAGATCACTACAAGCAGTTTCTTACGGAAAACGGAATTGATTTTGAAGAAGGAAACCACGATGAAGCAAGAATCTTAAATGCTGACTGGATTGTAAAAAGCCCGGGGATCCCGAAAAAGGCAGATATGATTCATAAAATTAATATGAAGGGAATAAGAGTTTCTTCGGAAATAGAATTTGCTTCAGAATTTACCAATGCCAAGATCATAGCCATCACCGGAAGCAACGGGAAAACAACGACCACTTCACTCATTTATTATATCCTGAAAAGTGACGGAATGAATGTAGGGCTGGGTGGAAACATCGGGTACAGTTTTGCAAAACAGGTGGCTGATGAAAATCACGAATACTATGTTCTGGAAGTAAGTTCTTTTCAGTTGGATGATATTCAGAATTTCAGACCTTATATTTCATTGTTGCTGAATCTGTCCAAAGATCATTTGGATCAGTATAATTATAATTATGAGGAATATGCTCTTGCTAAATTCAGAATAGCTGAAAATCAGGAGAATGATAATTTTTTCATCTACAATAAAGATGACGAGATGAGTAAAAATATTCTGGAAAAATTTGAAATCAAAGCGAAGATGATCCCTTTTTCTACAGCTGAAAAACTGACTGAAGGAGGATTTATTGATGATGATAAGCTAATTGTTAAACTGGAAGACAAATTTTCAATGAAGCTTGAAGAATTGTCTCTAATGGGAAACCATAATGTTGCCAACAGCTTAGCTGCATCAATCGCAGGTAAAATATTGGAGATCAGCAATGAAAGCATCAGGAATTCTTTGATGACTTTTCAGGCAGTTGAGCACAGGCTTGAGTTTGTATCTGAAATAGATGGGGTAAAATACATCAACGACAGCAAAGCAACAAACGTTAATGCAGCGTATTACGCATTGGAAAGCATGAAAACACCAACGGTATGGATTGTTGGCGGGCAGGACAAAGGAAATGACTACTCTGAAATTGAGAATCTGGTTAAAAGAAAAGTAAAGGCAGTTGTTTGCTTAGGAATCGATAACCATAAAATTATAGATTTCTTTAAAGATAAAAAAGAATATATATATGATACTTCCAGTATGGAAGAAGCGGTAAAAATCTCAAAATCTTTAGCTCAGAACGGCGATACAGTTTTACTGTCACCGTGTTGTGCAAGTTTTGATTTATTCAAAAACTATGAAGACCGCGGCAATCAGTTTAAGGAACAGGTTTTAAAAAAATAAAAGACTCCATACTCCCTTTTCTTTGGAGAGGGTCGGGGTGAAGATATTATGAACGAACAATACACAGAAAGCAAATTTGAATATCTGAAGGGTGATAAAGTACTTTGGATGGTCATTATTGTGATCTCCATTTTCTCTATTTTTCCGGTGTATTCGGCAAGTTCAAATCTGGAATACATTGTTAATAACGGAACCACGACAGGACACGTTATGAAGCACATGTTTTTTGTGATCTTAGGATTGGTCATCATGAGGTTTGTCGGAGTGGTCAAATATGAATATATCGGCAAGCTAAGCAGTATCCTGCTTGGTTTAATGATTGTCCTGCTGATCATAACAATGTTTACCGGACAGACGATAGACGGGGCGAGTGCTTCCAGATGGCTGAAGATTCCGGGAACACCGATTTCATTCCAGCCTTCTTCATTTGCCTTTCTGATGCTGATTATTTACCTGTGCAGATATTTAACTAAAAAGATTACCAGGGAAAGAACTGTCGGAGAGAATGTAGGCTTTATTTTCGGGCCAATTTTACTGGTTTTTGTATTGGTTGCAAAAGATAACGGTTCTACGGCATTGATGATCTTAATGGTTTCGGTAATCGTTTTAATCATCGGACAGCTTCACTGGAAGTACATTGCAGGGTTTATTTCATCATCATTTGTGGCAATAGTCCTGTTTTTATTGGTCGCTTTAAATACCAATCTGATTGGTGGGAACCGGGTACATACATGGATGAGCCGTGTAGAAACATTTACCTCAAGCAAAGCGAAAAGTGCAGATGTAGATGATGAAAGTGTAAAGGCCAAAAATTATCAGGTTATGCAGGCAAAAGCTGCGATCGTTCATGGAGGAATTACAGGAATGGGACCGGGTAAAAGTGCTTTGAAACAAATGCTTCCGCAATCGGCATCTGATTTTATTTTCGCAGTTATTGTTGAAGAATATGGTGCAATAGGAGCAGTTTTTCTGATCAGTATGTATCTCATCATGATTATCAGAATAGTGATGATTGCAAGTAAGATGCCCGCATTTTTTGGTTCGTTGCTTGTGCTCAGTCTCGGGGTGATGATTTTTGTACAGCTGGCGGTTAATATTGCCGTTGCCGTTAATCTGATACCGGTGACCGGCCAGCCGCTGCCCCTGATAAGTTACGGTGGGACATCGATGTTGGTGACATATTTACAGTTAGGAATTATTTTAAATATAAGCTCAAGAATCCAGATCTATGATGAGGAAGGAATGGGCAAAAAACAAAGTATCGTCGAAATTAATGATATAGCATAAATATAAAAGATAAAAGATAATTTATAATTGATTTTCATATCGCTTATCAATCATCATTTATCAATCATAAAAAGATATGAACAAAGAACTAAAAATATTATTGAGCGGTGGCGGAACCGGAGGACATATCTTCCCGGCCATTGCTATTGCAGACGAGATCAGAAAAAGATTTCCTGATGCTGAATTTTTGTTCATCGGTGCCAACGGAAAAATGGAAATGGAAAAAGTTCCGCAGGCAGGATATCATATCGAAGGGATTGACATTGCCGGAATTGACAGAGGGAATATGCTGTCTAATTTGAGCCTGCCTTTCAAAATTTTAAAAAGTTTGTCTAAGTCCAGAAGGATAATCAAAAGTTTTGCTCCTGATTTAGCGATTGGAACAGGTGGTTTTGCAAGCGGACCTGCCTTATATGAAGCTGGCAAATTGGGAATTCCTATTTTTATCCAGGAGCAGAATGCACATGCAGGAGTTACAAATAAAATTTTAAGTAAAAAAGCAAAAGCTGTATTCACAGCCTACCCAAAAGTAGATGGTTTCCCACATGAAAAAATAAAATTTCTCGGAAATCCTATTCGTTCAGCGATCATTTCAGGAATGCAGGAAACTTCTCAGGCAAAAGAAAAAATGGGTTTAGATAAAAATAAACTCACTATTCTGTCAGTCGGAGGTTCTTTAGGTTCAAGAACATTAAACAATGGCTGGAAAGAGAATTTAGATAAATTAAAAGATAAAGATTATCAGTTAATCTGGCAGACAGGAAGGTTGGACTACAGTGAGTTAAGCAATGAATCTCAAATCTCAGATCTCAGATCTCAAATCCAAATCAATGAATTCATCAAAGATATGGAAACTGCCTATTCAGCAGCAGATGTCATTGTTTCCAGGGCAGGGGCGATTGCCATTTCAGAGCTGGCGGTAGCGCAGAAGCCTGTTTTGTTGGTTCCGTTCCCTTTTGCAGCAGAAGATCATCAAACCAAAAATGCGATGAATCTGGTTGAAAAAAATGCAGCACGCATGGTAAAAGATTCTGAAATGCAGGAAAAGTTCTGGAATACATTATCAGAAATCTGTGAAAATGAAAATGTAAGAAAAGAAATGTCTGACAATCTGAAATATTTTGCCAAACCCAATGCGGCAAAAGAGATTGTCGATGAGATTTTTAATATAATTAAATAAAAAGGCTTCGGCAGGCTCAGCCTTAGTCATTAGGATAATAAAATGAACAGATTAGAAACATATCAGAATTTTTACTTTGTCGGGATCGGAGGTATAGGGATGAGTGCTTTGGCGCGTTATTTCCATGCTTCAGGCAAAAAAGTTTTGGGCTATGATAAAACCAATACAAAACTGACGGCAGCTTTGATGAGCGAAGGAATTGATATTGTTTTTGAAGATGTCACTGATGATAAGATCGCTTCACTGCAAATCGAAAATACGTTGGTCATCTATACTCCGGCAATCAAAAAACTGGGAATTTTAGATTACTTTAATGAGAAGAAGTTTGAAGTGATTAAACGCGCAAAAGTTTTAGGGCTTATAACCGAAAACACAAACTGTATTGCAGTTGCCGGAACTCATGGAAAGACAACTACATCGACTTTGGTTTCACATTTGTGCAAAGAAGCCGATTTGCCTTTTTCATGTTTTTTAGGGGGGATCTCAGAGAATTTTAAATCAAATTTTCTGTATAATGGTACACAGCTTTCTGTGGTGGAAGCCGATGAATATGACAGAAGTTTTCTCAGCCTCTCACCGGACTGGGCGGTAATTACTTCAACTGATGCAGATCATTTGGACATTTATGGAGACAGGAATACGATTGAAGAAGGTTTCAGGCAGTTTGCGGCGTTGGTTCCGGAAGATAAACAGCTTTTTGTAAGAAAAGGTATTGATATCGGAAGATCGCACAAAACCTATGCAGTTAATGAAGAAGCTGACTATTATTCAGATAATCTTCGGATGGATTATGATAAAATCTATTTTGATTTTCATACGCCAACTGAAACCGTCACTGATTTTGTATGGGACATTCCCGGAATTCACAATGTTGAAAATGCAACGGTGGCGTTGGCAATCCTTCATGAGTTAGGAGTTGATTTTGAAACTTTGAAGAAAGCAATTGCCGGCTTTAAAGGAATTAAAAGAAGATATACAAAGCATATTTATCCGGGAGGTAAAATATATATTGATGATTATGCACACCATCCTACAGAAATTAATGCGGTGGTGGGCTCTATCAAAACATTTTACCCGGATAAAAAACTGTTGGTGGTTTTTCAGCCGCATCTGTTCAGCAGAACGAGAGATTTTGCAGATGGATTTGCTGAAAGCTTGAGCAATTCTGAAGAGTTGATTTTGCTCGATATTTATCCTGCAAGAGAACTTCAGGAGAATTTTGAAGGGATTACTTCAGATTGGTTACTGGAGAAGGTGAATCTGGATAAAAAAGAAATTTCAAATCTATCCGAAGCATTTAATAAAATAAAAGAAAAAGAATTTGATATCTTACTGACGATTGGTGCGGGAAATATTGATACCCTGTACGACCCGGTTTGTGAGTGGTTACAAAGTGTTTAATTGAACACAGAGTGCGCAGAGATGTTTTTGAATGCGAATGAGGTTTCACAGAGCCGCTTCGCTTATAAAAGCAGATTCCTGAAAGTGACAGATTGATAAAACGGTTAATACCTCTTATTGGCAAGACAGCTTTTGAAATAGTAAATAAGAGGTATTATAAAAAAAATTGAACTTCATGTTCAAAAATAATAGAATGAAAAACAAATACAGAATTTTAAAAATTGCCGTCACAGTGATCATCCTCGGATTCCTGCTGAGTTTCTCGTTGAAGAAATTCAGTGATCAGAAGATTACGGATAGTAAAATTTCTGTAAAGATGAATGAGAAAACACCGGTCTATTTCATAGATGAAAAAGATATTAAACAACTTGTCATCAAAGAAAATCCATCGGGGAAGGTAGGGAGCTTAAACATTCCTGAACTGGAAAAGATGATCAATGCTCTGCCGGCTGTTGACAGCGCAAATGTTTATTTAAATTTAAACGGAAAATTAAATTTGGATATCAGACAGCGGGTTCCTGTTTTCAGATTAAATTATGATGGAAAGGACTTTTATGTGGATGAAAAGGGAACTGAATTTCCTATTTCAAGAACTTATTCTCATCCATGCATGCTTGTGACGGGTGATGTCAAAAAAGATGAATATGAAAAGCTGGCAGAATTGGTTGATAAGATTGATAAAGATGATTTCAGTAAAAAATATTTTATTGGAATTTCAAAATACAAGGACAGCTACAATCTTCTGACCAGTGAAGGCAATTATAAAGTAGAGATTGGAGATTTAGATAATATTGAGCTCAAAGTAAAAGGTTTCAAAACGTTTGTTGAAAAATACCTGGTGTTTCAGGATCCTCAGAAGTATAAAATGATTTCTGTAAAATATCAGAATCAGATTGTTACAACGCTGAATCCTAATTTTAAAGAAAATGACAGTATTCTGAAAGCCGGTCATAAAGATTTAGCTAAGACACCGGCTGTTGCGGCTCCGGTCAGAAAAGCTGAAGTTAATCTGAAACCATTGGTTAAAAAGGCGAATTCAGTTTCGTTAAAGCCAAAAGAAAGTGCAAAACCGAAAGCGGTGGTCAAACAGAAGGAGAAAAAGAAAACTTCGGAACATACGCCGGCAGCAAAAAAGACCAAGGCAAAAGTAAAGATAGAGTAGAAATTAAATTTTGCAGCTACAAATAAAAATATAGGTGATGAACCTTTTAAAATAATAAGTAATCAATCAAATCGATATAAAAACAATGGAAAATCAAGAGTATTCAGTAGGTCTTGACATCGGGACAACCAAGATTGTCGCCATTGTCGGAAGGAGGAATGCACACGGGAAAATTGAAATTCTCGGTGTTGGTAAGGCCAAAAGTCTTGGAGTTCATAAAGGTATTGTGAATAATATTTCACAGACCATTAACTCCATCAAAGCAGCGGTGTCTGAAGCGCAGTCGAGCGCAGGAGTTCCGATACACAAGGTTACTGTGGGTATTGCAGGAAAGCACATCCGTTCTCTGCAGCATTCAGATTACATCATGCGTGAGAATCCGGACAGGTTCATCACAGATGATGATATCGAAGCACTGAAAGACCAGGTTAAAAAGCTGGTTATGTTACCGGGTGAAGAAATTATTCATGTTCTTCCACAGGAATACAAGGTGGATTCTGAAGGGGAAATTCAGGAACCTGTAGGAATGCACGGAAAACGTCTGGAAGCTAATTTCCATGTGGTCGTTGGCCAGATGGGAAGTATCAGAAACATCGCAAGATGTGTGAGAGAAGCAGGTTTGGAAATGGAGGCTCTTACCCTGGAACCTTTAGCATCTTCTGAAGCTGTTTTAACCAAAGAAGAAAAAGAAGCAGGAGTAGCCATTGTAGATATCGGTGGCGGTACTACAGATATTGCTATTTTTAAAGATAATATCATCCGACATACCTGCGTCATCCCTTACGGAGGCGGAATTATTACAGAAGATATCAAAGAAGGCTGTTCAATTATAGAAAAGCATGCCGAGCAGCTGAAGGTTAAATTTGGTTCAGCCGTACCTGAACTGGAAAAGGACAGCACATTTGTAACAATTCCGGGACTTCACGGAAGACCTGATAAGGAAATTTCACTTAAAACTTTAGCACAGATCATCAATGCCAGGGTGGAAGAAATTCTGGAAATGGTGAATACTGAATTAAAGGCATACGGAGCATTTGAACAAAAGAAAAAACTGATAGCAGGAATCGTTCTGACAGGAGGTGGATCTAATCTGAAGCATCTGCGTCAGCTGGCAAATTATACGACGGGATTCGACAGTAGAATTGGTTTTGCAAATGAATACATTGCAAACGATAAAAACCAGTATCTTAAAGGACCGGAATTTGCAACATCAATCGGTTTACTGATGGAAAGTCTGAAAATAAGAGATAAAAAAACGGTTGCTGTAGAAGAAGAAATAGAGGTTGAGGCTAAAGTTGAGCAAAACCAACTGCAGACAAATGTTTCTGAATCTCAGGCTCAGGAAGTACAGCAGGCAGAAGAAGAGTTCAAAGCTCCTGTAAAAACAGCAAGACCTCAAAAGCCTACTTTTGGACAGTCTCTGATGGAAAAAGTGAAAAAATTCTTTGAAGAAGTAGAATAATCATAAAGGATAAAAGATTAATGATAAAAGATAATTGAGGGAGCAAACCATCGATTACGAATCATTCATCAATTATCAATTATCATTCATAATCAATTATTAAAAAAATAAGTATGGAAAATATAGGCACACAGGGATTTTCATTTGATCTGCCAAAAGGAAACTCTTCGATTATCAAGGTTATCGGTGTTGGTGGCGGTGGAAACAACGCACTGAAGCACATGTACGAAAAAGGAATTCACGGAGTAGATTTCGTGATCTGTAATACGGATGCCCAGACTTTGGATAATAATCCGGTTTCAAACAAAGTTCAGTTGGGAATTACCATTACTGAAGGTCTTGGAGCAGGTGCAGATCCTGAAGTAGGTGAAAAAGCGGCAATAGAAAGTATTGAAGACATCAAAGCAGCCATGGGACAAAATACCAAGATGGTATTTATTACTGCGGGAATGGGTGGTGGTACCGGTACCGGTGCAGCACCTGTTATAGCTAAAGTTGCTAAAGATATGGGGATTCTTACCGTTGGGATCGTTACAGTTCCTTTCAGCTTTGAAGGGAAAAGAAGATTGGACCAGGCAGAATTGGGACTGGACAAATTAAGAAATAATGTTGATTCGTTAATTGTAATCAATAATGATAAGTTAAGACAGCAATTCGGAAATCTTGGTTTCAAACAGGGCTTCTCTAAAGCTGATGAGGTTTTAACCAACGCCGCAAAAGGGATGGCAGAGGTAATTACCGGTTATTTTGATGTAAATATTGACTTTAGAGATGCTAAATCAGTGCTTCAGAATTCCGGTACGGCATTGATGTCTACCGGTACTGCTTCAGGTGAAAATAAAGCCGAAGAAGCGGTAAGAAAAGCGTTGGATTCTCCGTTGTTGAACGACAACAAAATTACCGGTGCAAGAAACGTGTTATTGTTGATCAGAAGTGGTGTAGAAGAAGCTACAATGGATGAGATAGGAATCATTATGGATTATATCCAGAAAGAGGCAGGCCACACTGCAGATATTATTTTCGGGGTGGGTGCTGATGAAGAATTGGGAGATGCAGTGAGCGTTCTTGTTATTGCTACCGGTTTTTCTAATGACAACCAGAAATTTTCTGGACCTACGGAGAAAATAAGAATAGGTTTAAACGATGCGCTGGAAACGCCTAAGTCTTCTCCTTTTAAAACAAGGGATGAGAGAGAATCTTCTCCTGAACAGGGTTATGATTTTGGAGGGAAAAATCTTTTCAGATTAGATGACGAAGACCAGGATACACCACAGTTCAAGAGGTCTGTTTCTGAAAAAAAAATGATTATTGAGGATGAGGAAGTAAAAACTGAAATAAAATTCTCTGATAGAGAGGAAGATAGTACAGACAGTCCTATTCTCAGCTGGAGAAATGACGATTCAGGCAGTGATGATGCTGCCCACTTATTTTCTTTTGATGATGACCCGAATGATCTTGAAATTCAGTCTTTCTCTTTTGATTTTGAAAATAAGAAGGAAGAACAGAAAGAAAATTCTTTTAGTAAAAATTATTCAGATGAAAAAGCGGTCGAGTTTAACTTTACGGTTAATGAACCGATTGTTGAGCCTAAATATGATTTTGGACAGCCAAAAAATGAGGTTAAATCTTCCACAGTAATTGAGAAAAAAACTGAAGAGACAATTACTCATAAAGTTGAAACCTTTTATCAGGGTTCGGAGCAACCGAAGATTGACGAAAAACCGGCTTTTCAAAGTCGATCAGAAGTTGAAACTTCCAGACAGACAGAATCTGAATTTACTTTTGTGAATAAGCCTGCAGATCAGGAAAGAGCTTCAGAAAGAAGAAACAAACTGAAAGAATTCAATTCGCGATATCAGAATTTTGATCATGCTAATGAATTTGAATCTGTTCCTGCTTTCAAAAGAAAAAATATCTCTATTGACGGTTCCAATGCTTCAGAGCAGAATATCAACACGTATCTGTCAGATAACAACGGAAACATGCAGATCAGAGAAAACAGATTTTTAAATAAAGACGTGGATTAAATAAGGTAACGGTGTTTTAATGTAACAATTTTTTAATGTAACAATATACCGATGAAATAGTGTAGCAATGAAATGATGAAATAATATACCAATTAAATAATGTAACAATGTACCAATGTAGTGCTTTAGTGCATTTAAGTTATTGATACATTTTAGACATTGATATATTGGTACATCTTACACATTGATATATTGTTACATTTTCCACATTGTTACATTATTGATAAAATTTTAAAAAATGAGTTTAGAACTAACTATAAGCGAAGCGATAAAAACAGCAATGAGAGCAAAGGACAGAGTTGCTCTGGATTCTCTCCGCGCTGTAAAAGCCCAGATATTATTACTTAAAACCGAAGCTTTAGGTGCTGAGGTTTCCTCTGAACAGGAAATTGCAATTTTGCAGAGAATGATCAAGCAGCGTAAAGACTCATATGAGCAGTTTACCGCTCAGGGAAGGAATGATCTGGCAGAAGTGGAAGAGGCTCAGATGAAAGTCATTGAGAAGTTTTTGCCTGCACAGTTATCTTCTGAAGAGCTGGAAGCTGAGATTAAGCAGATCATTTCCGAAACAGGCGCTGGATCTATCAAAGATTTAGGTAAAGTAATGGGAACTGCTTCAAAAAACTTAGCCGGAAAATCTGACGGTAAAAGTATTTCCGAGATGGCTAAGAAATTACTTTCTTAGTATATAATTGATGAGAAATAAATGTTGTGTAATCATCATATATTCCATTATTCATCTATAGATTATTTATTTAGGATATTCAACCTTTGCATATCGATTTGATTAACGAAGCCCGAAACATTATGGATCGGGCTTCATTTTTAAATAAATATACTTTTAAATTACCCTATTCTAAAAACTGCAGGTAATAGTAAAAGTTGGGGAACTGATTACATATCAAAATGAACTGACATGTCTAAATAAAGTTTTTTCACGGATGTTAGTTTTTAGAATTGATTTCAAAATTAATAAAAATAAATTATAACTTGGTATGAATTGTTATTAATATACAGTTTATTGTGTGTTATGAATAGATAATCTTCGGTTTTAATTTTGTTTTGCGAATTAATCAATAGTTTTTATAAATTGACCAGTCTTTTAGAATGTCGTAAATTTGTAAATAATTAAAATTATAAAAAATGTATCCATCAGATTTAGTATTGCCGATGAAGGCTGAACTTACAGATAAAGGTTTTCAGGATTTAGCAACTTCTTCACAGGTAGAAGATGCTTTGAAACAGTCAGGAACAACTCTCTTAGTGATCAATTCTGTTTGCGGATGTGCTGCGGGAGCTGCAAGACCGGGAGTAGTTTATTCTTTGACGGGAGAGAAAAAACCAGATCATCTGACAACTGTTTTTGCAGGTTTTGATAAAGATGCGGTTGACACAGCAAGAAAACACTTAGCACCATTTCCTCCAAGCTCACCATGTGTAGCTCTTTTTAAAGATGGAGAATTGGTTCATATGTTGGAAAGACATCATATTGAGGGAAATCCTGCAGGAGCAATCGCTGCAAACCTTCAGGCTGCTTACGACGAATATTGTTAATATTGAGTATTTAAATACTTTATATCGAAACCGTTGCAAAATTTGTGACGGTTTTTTTATTTTAAGGCTAAATAAATTCAATTATTATTATATTTGTTGAAATGGCAACGAAAGCACTTTTCAATACTGTAGTCAATTGGTTTATCCGCCAGAGGATAGATCAGATACAGAATTTTATGGATCATCCTATCGAAACACAGAACGGCATCCTGTTCTCCCAGTTGTTCCATGCAGAAGATACGGAGTATGGAAAGCGATATGGTTTTAATACGATCTCAAGCTATCAGGACTTCAAAAATAAAGTACCGGTAGTAACCTATGAGGACTTTGAGCCTTATATTGAAAGGGCAAGACAGGGGCACAAAGACGTCAGCTGGCCCGGGTATATCAAGCATTTTGCAAAGTCTTCCGGAACGACGAATGCCAGAAGCAAATTTATCCCCATTTCAGCAGAAAGTCTGGAATACTGCCACATGAAGGCCGGTAAGGATATGGTCTCAATCTATGCCAACAATCACCCGGAAAATCAACTGTTTACTAATAAGAATTTGCGCCTCGGAGGAAGTTCTGAGCTGTATGCAGATTTCAATACTAAATTTGGCGATCTTTCAGCAATTCTAATCGATAATCTTCCTTTCTGGGTAGAGATTACTACGACACCCAGTAAAAAGGTTTCACTGATGGGAGAGTGGGAAAGTAAACTTAAAGCCATTACTTCTGAAGTGAAAAATGAAGATGTAGGAAGTATTCTTGGTGTTCCAAGTTGGATGATGGTACTTCTGCAGAGGGTTTTGAAAGAAACGGATGTTAAAAATATTTCAGAATTATGGCCTAATCTGGAAGTGTTTTTCCACGGCGGAATCAGTTTCAAACCTTATAAGGATCAGTATAAACAGATTATAGGAAAAAACATCAACTACTACGAGATTTACAATGCCTCTGAAGGGTTTTTTGGCATCCAGGACCGGCCGAACAGTGATGAGATGCTACTGATGCTCGATTACGGAATTTTCTACGAATTTATTCCTATGGACCAGTTTCATTGTTCAAATCCGAGGGTTATCAGTTTGGAACATGTTGAAATTGGTAAAAATTATGCGATGGTGATTACCACCAATGGTGGATTGTGGAGATATCTAATAGGTGATACGGTTGTATTTACTTCAATAAGTCCTTTTAGAATAAAAATTACCGGGAGAACCAAGCACTACATCAATGCATTTGGTGAAGAGCTGATGATTACCAATGTAGAATCCGCATTAACGCGCGCTTGCGAAGTGACGAAATCTTCTGTGACAGATTTTACAGGAGCTCCGATATTTATGAAAGAAAATGAGAGCGGTGCACACGAATGGATTTTTGAATTCAGCGAAAAGCCTCAAAATTTAGAAGAATTCACGGATGTTTTTGATCAGCATCTCAAATCTATCAACTCTGATTACGAAGCCAAACGATATAATAATATCACTTTAAAAAAACCGGTTATCCATATTGCCAGACCTAACCTGTTTTATTGCTGGCTGGAATCCAAGGGAAAGCTTGGCGGACAGAATAAAGTTCCCCGTTTAAGCAATGACAGGGAGTATATTGATCCGCTATTGGAAATGAACCAAATATAAAAACCGCAGATATTTCTGCGGTTTCTGTTATAAGGGGATCTCCTAAAAATTAGATAGATCCGGGACAAGCAAAGACAGAGCATCTGCCAAATGCATTTCTGCACATATTCCATGCGCACCCGTCCTCTTCTTCTTTTGGAACATAGCCTCCTTGTACTTTTTTCAGAGTTTCTCTTGTCAGCTTATTAGCTTTTAATGCAATTAACTTTTTCATAATAATTTGTTTTGATTGATTGTTTTGGAATTCTAATATACTGCAAATTTTATAAATAATGTTAACTTTTCCCAGAAAAATAATTAAATATTTATCTTTTAAGGTCTTCTTTAAGTTTTTTCGCACCCTCTTCTACTTTCTGGGCTCCTTTAGCTGCTGCATTCTTTACATCTTTTCCTACCTCCTGAGCTCCGGACTTGATATCCTGACCTACTTTATGGGCTTCACTTTTAATATCCTTTCCAGCTTCATTTATTTTTTCGCCGGTCTTATTTACTGTAGTTTTTACATCAGATTTTGCTTTATCTATTTTTGTAGTATCTACAAAGCCTGTCTGACTTTCTGTAGTTGTGACCGTAGTAACAGAGCCGTCAGGATTTTCCACTGTTTCAGTTTTTGATGTCGATTGTGTACAGCTTATCACGAAAGCTGAAACAGCGAATGCTGCTAAGATTTGTTTTTTCATTGTGTATAATTTTAAATTTGTTTACTCTGTCTTGGTTGGTGAACCTGTGGGGCTCTCTGTATTTTTAAGTTTCTTTTCTGCTTCTGACTTCCGTTTGTTTTCCTTTTCAAGTTCTTCTGTAATCCTTTTCTCCTCTATTTCTAATTTTATCGCTTCTTTCAGAGAATCCTGATAATGTTGGGAAGACATTCTGATTTGACGTACGATGTCTACAGATGTTGCTCCTGCAGAAAAAGAATCAACAGCTGTTGTGTCATAATAAGGCTGTACCGCCTGAATATCCTCATTACTTGCAGGAGCAGGCTTTGAACAGGCAATAAAAAAAAAAGAAATAAGGACACCAGTTGCTAATACTTTTTTCATGGAACTAATTTAATAGAAATTCGGCAATTACAGGATAGTGATCCGATAATTTTACAGAATAATCAACTTTGTAATTTAGGGGTTTTATACTTTCTGACGTAAAAATATAATCAATTCTCAGAGGGAATTTATAATCGTGAAAACTGGTTGCGCTTCCGTTTCCCACTTTTACAAAAGCATCATTAAGACCTTTTCCTAAATGATAATATTCCCATGAGTTAGGAACAGAATTGAAATCACCGGCTAAAATCACCGGATAGGGAGACTGATCAACCGCTTTCCTGATTTTTTTTACCTGCTCTTCATGGATTTTAAAGGTAGGAAACAAATGTGAAAAAAGAGTGGTCAGTTTGTTTTCCTCTTTTCCTCCGGAATATTCATCCTTCATCCCCAACATATTTTTATTAAGTTTAAAAGGCTCTAGATAGACATTAATAATCCGGATGATCTTTCCATTTATATCGATGTCTGCATAAAACGAATTACCTTTTGAATCATCATTGATCAGGTCTGCCTGATATAAAATTTTATGTCTTGTTTTTAAAATAACAGAAGGATATTTTATCAGGTCTTTTCTCAACGCTGAGACCGTATCTTTTTCCTGTACGAGAATGATGTCTGCATTGTGATTGGTGATGTATTTTTTTACTGCTGGCCAGCCTGAGCTGCCGTATTTTACATTAAAAGTCAGAACTTTAATGGTATTCTCCGAAATTTGTGGAGTCTGTTGTGGTGTAAAATTGATCCATCGTCTCACAGGATTAAAGAAAATTAATGTTGATAATAAAAAAGCAGCAGCAATTTTCTTATGTTTAAAAAACCAGATGAATGTAAAAACGATGTGAAGAAGAATAAGATATGGAAAACCCAGAGAAAGCAGATTAAGACTGCTGAAAAAGGTCGGTGAAATATAGGCGTTGGCAAAAGTACAGAGAAGTAATATTAGTAAAAACAGATGAAAAACTAAAAATACATGTACAAGCTTCATGAAAAATTCTGATATATATTCTCCTTAGCAAAAACACTGCCAATGAACCTGATTCAAATCATAAAGCCTGCAGGTGTCACTTTATCTTGAATGTAGCAACCACAGGAAAATGATCTGAAAGTTTTACTGAACGGTCGACGTCATAAGTAACAGGTATTATTGATGGTGAGGTAAATATAAAATCGATGCGGATGGGGAACTTATAATCATGGAAACTGGTACCGCTTCCTTTACCAACTTCAAAAAAAGCATCTTTTAAGCCATTTCCTAAATGATAGTATTCGTACGAATTTGGAACTGAGTTTAGATCACCGGCTAAAATAACAGGATAAGGGGATTCATCAATGTTTTTCCGAATGATGTCTACCTGCTCCTGATGCATTTTGAAAGTGGGAATAAGTCTTTTTACAATGTCTTTTACCTTCTGTTCATCCTCTTGACTATTCCCATTGAGTCTGACCATGCTTTTTTCAAATTTAAAAGGCTGGAGATATGTGTTAATAATGCGGTACGTTTTTCCGTTGATTTCAATATCGCTTAGTTCAGAATAAGCATTAAATTCCTCGTTATACATTCCTTCAAACAATTCTTTATGTAGTATTGTTCTGTATTTTGAGTAAGTGGACACAATGGGTGAAGAATAATCCTTTTTAAGATTTTTAAATTGATAATCGTTGTCTGCATCTTCCTGCAGGAAAACAATGTCGGCATTCTGCTGATCGATAAATTTCTTGATGTTTTCAACGCCTAATTTGCCACCTTTTACATTAAGGGAAACAATTTTTAGATTAGCAGTTTCTTTATTTTCAGTAGAATAATTAATCCACCTTCTGACAGGATTTAATAGAAATAATCCTAAAAACATAAAAACAAATGCTCTTTTTTTCCATGAAAAAATCCAGAAGAATGTAAGCAAAACATATACGATGATGAATACTGGAAATCCTAATGAAAGCAGATTAAACCATGCAAAAACTTTCGGCGGAACATAAGCGTTCAGTAAAGTGCCCAGCAACAGGAATAAGATGCCTACGTGAATGATGGCCAGGATAAAACGAAATATTTTCACGATATACTAATTAAATCGATATAAATGCTTTCTCCATATTCTTGCCAGAATATAGCCTGTTACAGCTCCGCCAACATGGGCTAAATGTGCAATTCCACCTACATTTCCTGTAACTCCAAGTACGATGGAACCCACGATTATTACCGGTAAAACATATTTAACTTTGACAGGTATCGGAATAAACATGATCCCTATTTTTGCTTCCGGATATAGAGTGGCAAAAGCCGCAATAACTCCAAATATAGCTCCTGAAGCACCAACCATAGGAGTTCTCAGTGCCTGATATAAATTTTGAGATAGTTCCTGTCCTTGGGCTGTCGTTGCACTGATTTTTAAATCACCTAAATAATTAATGTCTGCTTTTGCGAAAATTTCTGCAGGGTTTAGACCAAGTGATTCCATATCACTTATAATTTTCTGAACTTCCACAAAATTCCATAAATTATAAAGAAAAAAAGCTCCTAAGCCGCTCACAAAATATAGAATCAAATATTTCTTATCACCCAGAGATTGTTCTAATATGGGTCCGAAACTGAAAAGTGTAAACATATTAAATAAAATATGCATAATACTTCCATGCATAAACATATGAGTAAAGATCTGCCATGATCTGAAATTAGGAGAAAAGGGATAGTATGCTGCCAGTGTATCGTTTAACTGAGGTAATAAAAATGAGGCTATAAATACAACCACATTAATAATAATCAGGTTTCTCGTAATCGGTGGTATATTATTAAACATGTACTTAAAATTTATTTTTAAAATCATTAAACGGAACTTCGTAAAAACATCTTTTTCCGTTTGGTAAAAATTCCGGGAATCCTAATGCGGTGAAGTCTTTAATGAGTTGCTCAGCATCCGCTTTGTAGATAAAATCAAACCTTGATTTTGACTGCATTTTTGCCCATTGATTATGATAAAACTGCATAAATTCTTCTTCAGTTTTGTATTCAAGAACATCAAAAAGATTTTCCAGAAACTTCATAACCTGGGTTTCTTTTAATCCTTCAGGCACCGTATCAATTCTTAAGACATTTTCATGAGCAATTTTCATGTCAAACCCCAGTTCCGGCAGAAATTTTTTAATTGATTTATATTTATTCTTTTCAATTTCGTTCATGTGATACTCCAGGGAGAACAGTAGAGCGTGGCTCACACTCCCTTTTTTGATCGATTTGTTATTTTCTGCAACGAGAAGCCGGTGCATTCTTCCCAAATCTAACATTAAAGTCCGGTCTCCTTTGTTAAACAGCCAGTATCCGTTAGGTAAGCGCATAATGTCCTCATCAAAATCTTCATCTTCAAAAAGATTGATCTTCGAAGGTTCAGCAGAGATATTCTGATGATACATTTCTGTGAGGTTCTGTATTTCAGTTTTGGTTACTCCCTTTTCTTCTAAAAATGGATTGTAATCCCGGTCTACAATGATCTCCGGCATTTTAAAACTTCCTCCGGTATTGCTTTTGCTCGGAAAACTTTTCTGCATCATCTCGTCCAGTTGCGGATCTCTTTCAAAATCAAGACTTGGTGCAATATTGTAAATTCCTAAAGACCTTTTGATTGTTGAACGGATCAAGGCAAAAATCAGATGTTCATCTTCAAATTTTACCTCCGTTTTTTGCGGATGAATGTTAACATCTATTTTTTCAGGATCTAATTCCAGATAAAGAAAAAATGTCGGAATATATCCCGGTAAAAGAAGCCCTTCAAAAGCTTCCTGAACGGCTTTGTTAAAATAGGGGCTTTTAAAGAATCTTCCGTTTACAAAAAGAAACTGTTCACCACGTGTTTTTTTTGCGCCTTCAGGTTTTGCAACAAACCCATGGAGTTTACACCAGAGAATATCTTCTTTAATAGGGATCAGCTGTGGGTGTAATTTTCTTCCGAAAACATCTACTATCCTTTGCATCTGTGTTCCTTTTCTCAGTCTGAACACAGGATCGTCATCATGGAACATAGAAAATTCTAAATTCTCGTGAGCTAAAGCGACACGCTGAAATTCATCAATAACGTGTCTGAATTCTATATTGTTGTTTTTCAGAAACTTTCTTCTTGCCGGAACGTTGTAGAAAAGATTTTTAACTAAAAAGTTCGATCCTTCTGCCGTCTGCACCGGATCCTGAAATTGGAAAATACCACCTTCAATGTAAATATTTGTTCCCAAAGGAGATTCGGCCTGCCTGGTTTTCAGTTCTACCTGAGAAACTGCTGCAATAGAAGCTAATGCTTCTCCTCGAAAACCTTTCGTTGCAATTTTAAATATATCATCTGTCGCTCTTATTTTTGACGTAGCATGTCTTTCAAATGCCATTCGGGCATCAGTCTCTGACATCCCTTTTCCGTCATCCACAACCTGAATAAGATTTTTGCCTGCATCTCTTATGATCAGTTCAATTTTTGAGGCTCCGGCGTCAATGGCATTTTCCAAAAGTTCTTTCACAATGGAAGCTGGGCGCTGCACCACTTCACCTGCTGCAATTTGGTTGGCTACATGATCCGGTAAAAGCTGAATAATATCTGACATAGAATAATAATGAACGTACAAAAATAGTCAAAGCAAATAAGAATTAAAATAATTAGGCAATGAATTAAAAATTAACTTATTTCCTGCCATAGTATAGAGGACAAAAAACTTACTCTATACATTGATTCTGTTGTTTTTCTAACGCAAAGTTTTATTTAAATAACGCATCATTAAAGGAGCAAAGAAAGAAATCAATGAAATTGATTTTTATTAAGCGAGCTTCATCAGCGGCTTGGCCGCCACTCTTTGCTCCTTAAAACTAAGCAGCTTGCATCATAAAACTTTGCGTTTAAAAAACAGTCCAACAAGTTTCGCAGATCATTAAGACTAACTACCAATTTATTCAGACAAAAACTTTATGTAATACGTCAATTTTTGTCGCAACCTTTTTATGTTTGCAATCCATATTAAGTTTGGATGAAATATTCCTACAACTCCTGTTTTATCCGGTAAAAAAAAGTTAAAATTAAAGGTAATTGGTTTTGTAAAACAGACCGTTCGTAAACTCAAGTATATTTAAACCGGATAAAAAGCCCCTGCTCGCAAAACAAACAGAGGCTACAAAACTAAGTATATACAATTTGTGTTTTTATATTTGTACAATGACTTTTATGTCATTTTTTCTTCTAATACAAGTTTGGATTTTTCTTTCTTATCTTCTTTAGCTTCGCCGGTTCCATGTATTTTTTCGTACATAAATGCCATAAAGTTGGGTTTGTTATAAATTTTTGCATACCTGTAATTAGTTTTAAAATGTCTCAGGTTGATCTTGTAAAAATCATAGCCTATTACGACAAGCAGACATACACTGATTACATAAAACACGCTAAATTCCAGGTAATAATAGGTAAAACCTGAAAAAACAGCCCCTAAGACATATGAAAACATAATACTTGATAAAAGCTTAGCTCTTGCAATTAGCTCAGGATTTTTCCTGTATTTTTTGTGGGTAAACATAGACATCAGGATTCCTAAGTCGGTTGTTGTACCTGTAAGGTGGGTTGTTTTTACTAAAAAGTTAGATATACTTGCAGTAAGACCATTCTGTAAACCTGTCGCAAAGAGCATTAATGCCACCAGATATTCTGCTTCCTCAAGGGTTTTCTGATAATAGAACTGACCGTAAATTCCTACCGCCAGCAAACATATAATCTCTAATACAAGTGGCATCGCATGAGCAAAGTATTTACTTTTTTTATTAAAGTTGAGTACGAAAAAATTGGCCGTAAAACTTCCGAAGAAGAACAGAAATATCCAGGCACCAACTACAGCAACCTGTGACCAGTTTCCTTTACTGATCTCAGCGGCAAATACGGCATAGTGTCCTGTTACGTTTGAGGTGAACGAAAGAAATATTAACAGAGATGCAATGTTTATAGTTCCTGCTGTAAAAGCAGTCAGCGTCCCCAGTCTTATATTGTCTCCTAATGTCCTGCTGTTACTATAATTTCTTAACATTTTTCACTTTTTTAATTGGTTAATTTAAACTTCAACAAAAACTTCTGCAAGCTTTCCTCTTTCAGGCATGAATTCCGGAACATCAACCGTAATTTCACGTACTATAATATCTTTCGCCTTCTTCAGGTATGGAACCAGATCAAATTTTCCTTTTGTATTTTTATCTTTTAAAGTACTGGTATAGTATGCTTCCTCAACATTTTTTGCTGTAAGATAATTGGTGAAAGCCCTCTGGAAACTTCCTGTAAATACATCACAGACAATCTTATGAACCAGATGAGGATATTTATTTTTAATGATGCTGTATGCATCACAAAATTCTTTCGACCTGATTTTGTTGAAAACAGTTCCTTTGGTATTGAATAAGAGATCTCTGATCGAATCTCCCATATCGTAACCTGATACTAACATAATGTTGTATTGAGTATCTTCTTCCCGAGCGTTCTTCTCTTTTAATACTTTCTTTAATATATTTAAAGATTCAAGAGAATAGTCCGTTGCAATTAAAATGGTCCTGATCATATCTTTAGATTTAGTGATTGCCTATTTTGATAATACAAAACTATATCTGTCAGATTAAAAGATCTTTGGAATGGAATTAAAATGTAATTAAAGAGATTAAAATGAGATTAGAATTTCATTTTAAAAATGCTTCTGTCTGAAGCTAAGATTGTTTTTCTGTCTGCTGAGTGGCGTAGACCGTTGGAAAACGAAGTTGTACGGTAGTTCCCTGGTTTTCAAACGAACTTACGATCAGTTCACCATTATGCATTCTTACTATATTCCGGGCAAGTGGCAGTCCAATTCCATAGCCTTCATAATTTTTGGTATTGGAAGCTCTGAAGAAAGGATCGTAGATTTTATTCATTTCAGATTCGGGAATACCGATTCCGGTATCCTTAATGATAATATAAACATCAGTATCAGTGGCTCCAAGGGAAACTTTCACCTGATTGAAATTAGAGTATTTGCATCCGTTATTGACAATGTTGGCAACGGCAAGATGCAGCAGCTGTTCATTTCCCTGAACTTTAAGTTTTGCAGGATTGTCGGGCAGCATGCTGATATCCAGGTAGATATTGTTTCTTGAGTCTATTTTTCTGATGGTTTCTATCACATCCCAGAGGAGCTGATCAATTCTTACTTTGTCAATTTTCTGAATTTTTCCGTCAAAACCGGTTTGAGCAATAATCAGTAAAGCTTTTATTTTTTTATCTAATTTTTCAGCTTCATCAAGGATAATTTCTAAGGTTTCCTTGTATTCATCGGCCGTTCTGTTCATGGAAAGGGCAACATCAGCCTCACCCATTATCGAAGTGAGCGGGGTTCTGAGCTCATGAGAAACATTTCCAATCAGGTGATTCTGAGTTTCAAATGAAGTTTCAATCCTGGTCAGCATCGTGTTGAAGGTATCAATCAATTCATTCAGTTCTTTATTATCAGGTTGTGGTTCCAATCGTAAATGGAGATTTTCAGAACTGATTTCTTTTACTTTTCCTGTAATTTTAAGAATAGGCTTAAATAAAGTTTTCGATAAATAAAAGGAAAATATCATACTGAAGAAGATTGAGAGCACCATACAGGTAATCAGGGTTCTCTTCAGAAATCCGAGATAGTAAACGACATAATGGTTTTTCGCAGAAGCAATAGCAATATATTCTCTGTTATTGGATTTGAAAGACTGACCGATATAATAAAACTCACTGTCGTTGTAATTGGCTTCTCCTTTTCGAATGATATTTTTGAAGAATGTATCAGGGATGTGTACTTCCTTCGAGATGTTTTTAAAATTTGAATCTGCAGGAACTGCAAAAACATAATCTTTTTCCATAGGAAGTTCTTCATCATTCAGGCTGTTGAGAATGTGATTCTCAGGAAGGTCGAGATGTTCTTTTCCTTTTTCGATCTGTACAATAGTGGTGGTACGGATTTTCAGTAACTCATAAAATCGCTGATGCGAGAAATTAACGATGGAAAAATAGACCAAACCTCCGAAGATGGAAATGACAGTTGTAAAAACAACCATCAGAAGTACCATCGTTTTGGTCTGATTTGTCATCATTTTGTTCGGCATATCTTATGGTTTTTTCAGCACGTAACCCATTCCGATCACGGTATGAATAAGCTTTTTATCATCGTGATTATCTATCTTTTTCCTTAAATAATTAACGTAGACATCGACAACATTGGTTCCCATCTCATAATTCACCCCCCAGACTGCATCCAGAATTTCAGCTCTTGAAATTACTTTTTCGGGATTGTTAAGGAAATACATCAGGAGTTTATATTCTGTTGAGGTCAATGAAATTTCTTCTCCGCCACGCTTTACTTTTTTTGTGTAATCATTTACTGTGAGATCAGAAAAACTGAACAGGTATTCATTGAATGATTCATCTTCCGTGACTTCGGGTGTTGTAATAGGTACACTTCTGCGTAGCAGTGATTTTACGCGGGCAACCAGTTCAATAAACTTAAACGGCTTTACCAGATAATCATCTCCACCGCTTTCCAGTCCGAGAACGATATTTTCTGAACTTCCCAATGCCGTTAAAAAGAGAATAGGGACATGTTTGTTGGTTTTTCTGATTTCTTTACAGACTTCCAATCCGTTCATTCCGGGAAGCATAATGTCTAAAATAACAAGATCAAAGTCATTTTCCTGTACAAGACTTACTCCTGTCAGTCCGTCAAATGCTACGGAAATTTCATAACCTTTTTCCTGCAGTCCTTTTTTAATAAAAGAAACAACACTGGTTTCATCCTCAATCAGAACAATTTTTTTCATAATACAACGAATATTACAAAAATAGGGAAAAGATTATTAATGATCGATGGAGTTACTGGGTTGGAAATTTGATATTTGTTATAAACAACCGTTCAAGTGTTTCAAACGCTGGAAGGATGAATAGCTGATAATCAAACAAAAAGGCGGAAATTTCTTTCCGCCTCTCAATATAATGTAGTGTTTTTAGTTTTTACCCGCTATTGCTTTTAAAATGATCGGTTCAGGATTAGATGGCAGATCTGCCGATTTTATCTGATATTTTTGATCTTCATTTCTTTGAACCGGTTTTCAAATTCTTAATATTTAAAATATCCATTAAATAAAGATTACTACTAATAATCTAAACTCGTGCTAATATTTCATTTTTTTTCTTTTCAAACTCCTCTGAAGAAAGAATGCCATTTTCTACCAAACCTTTTAGTTTCTGTAAAACAGAAAACGGGTCTTCAGTTTCTATAAGGTGCTGTTGTTCTTGTATCTGTAGTGGACGTGAGATTATGGGAGTGGTATTATTTACAGTAACTCCGCCACCCGCAGAAGCCCTCCTGATCTCAAGATCTTTTTCTCTTCGAACTCCTCTCATTTGTTCTTCTATTTCCTGAGCAAATTGATAAAGCTTTCTTGCCTGTGCTTTTGGGAGATAATCCATCATATTATTGAAATTACTCACCGTTTTCATTGTAAAAGTAGACCCTAAAATTCCTTCCTTGATATGACAATCAGCAATATCTAGCCAGCTGTAGTCCTGAAAGTCCATAGAGAAACCGAAGTTTTTAGGTCTGCAGAAAATTATTCTTCTGTTTGTCAGTGCAATACAATCCGGAGATAAATTCAATGCTGGTTTTTTCTGAACTGCGATGTATTCTACAAATTCCTGCGATGTGAGGAGACTGTTGATTCTCTCAAGTAGTTTTTCAACAGCTTTCGGATCCTGTTCTTCATTTAAAAATTGTTTAAGGTTCATAATATTTATGTTTTCAGTTAATTTGTCTCATCAGAATAAATATATCCTGTTTTTCCTCCTTTTTTCACTTGTACTCTGTACCAGGGCTTTGTTTTTGAAAGTCTGATGAGTTGTGTGCTTTTGGGAACAATCGCTATTATTTTAGATTTTAGTGAAGGTCTTTCGTAGATATAAGTTTTTGAGGTTCTGACATTATTTATTTTGTCTGAGCTTCTATTAATGTGATGAACGCGTGTTTTTTGAGATTTATATGATTCTGAAGTTCTATGTTTTTTAGTCTTGCTTTTTTTTGAGATATTACCGGAAAACGATCTTTTTCCAGAAGAGCTTCCACTGCAAACTCCGCAGGTTCCGCCAGAGCTGCAATAACCGCAACGTGAACAATTACTACAGGCAGAACAATATGCAGAGCCCGTGCACTTCCCATAATGTTCAATATTATCATTTGCCTTAAAACAGGAATTTAAAATGAAAAGGCTTACTGTAAGTAAGATATAAGGTAATATTTTCTGCATAGTGAAATATATTTCAGGTTAAGTAATATTATTAGATATAAATGATTCATTCACTGAAGTATTGTTTATGATCAATACTGAAGATAGGGCTGATCAGATTTCTGCTTAACTTTAAATTATATACTGATAGCCGACTAAATTAACAGTATATCAAATCTGAAACGTCTTCAGAACAAATGAAAAAGTTTTCATGGTTATTAGTTTAGTTTTAATTATAATTTTCCAACGTTTGATGCAGTTGATCTCTGTAATTGTATATTTCATCAAGACTGTTCAGCAAAACCTTTTCTCCTGCATCTTTTCCGTTATGAAATGTTTCAAAATATTTCTTTGCAGTATTGAAATGCAGTCTGCAGAGAGGTTTTCTGTTATTGTCATCCAGTAAAATCCCGAAATAAGATAGAGTATCTCGATAGGCAATTCTCGCAGAAGGAATCTTTTCTCTCAAAATGGCCTTTACAATCTGGAATCCTTCAAGTTCCTCTTCAGTGGTTACAATCTTTGAATCATTGTTTTCATCAATGGGTACAGGGCTGATAACATTTTCTTCCTGTTTCTCAATCTGTTCATTGATGCTCAAAGCAGACTTGAGTCTGAAGCTGATCGATTCATTAATAGAAGTTGCCAGGGCTTTTTTTGTATATTCCTTAAAAGCAATCATTCGGTTGGCGGTTAAAGGTTTCTCAAAAAAGCGGTTGACTAACAGCTTGACCATTTCATCAGAAGGATTTTCAATCTCTTTTTCGAATTCTTTTCTGATGGCCCTGATGTATTTTAATGCTTCTGCGGAATCTAAGATGTTTTCAAGGTTGTAATCTATCTTCGTAAAGCTCTCTAGAATTTTTATCGAACTGTCTTTAATGTCCTCAATATTAATGGTGAAAAAAGGCTTTTCATCCATGATGTTGGGCTTTTCAAGGTCAGTGTAAAAGTTATAGATGATTCCATTGGTAAGAACACCAAATCGTGATTTTGAAACATGAAAATAACGGTGAAGCTGGGAGTTGTGAGCATCTGCGCTTTCTTTCCAGTGTTTACATTCGATGATCAGGATGGGTTCTTCATTTTTTCGGATAACATAATCGATCTTTTCTCCTTTTTTGGTTCCGATGTCACAGATATGTTCCGGAATTACCTCTGTAGGATTAAAAATGTCATAGCCTAAAATCTGTATAAAGGGCATGACGAAAGCGTTTTTTGTAGCCTCTTCTGTACCGATCTGATCTTTGAGTCCTACAACTTTCTGATGCAGCTGTTCAAGTTTAATTTTAAGATCCATAGTTTTGATTTTTTAGATAGTTTCATCAATAACTTCTGCGGTTGGAGCATTGGTTTTGACAGAAGAAATTCCAGTTTCCATAGATGGTTTTGAACTGTAATATTGGCTTTTTCCGATGATTTCTCCGTTTCTCGCTTTCAGAACAAAATAATCTTTACCGTTGACCGCTGCTCTTCTGTCATATCTTGAATTGTCCTGCGAATTGATTTTTACAGATTCTATCCCTTTCTGGCAGGAAGATTTCTGTACATACCCTTCACTCATTAAAATAATTTCTCCATTATTGGCTTTTAGGTTAAATTGATATTCTTTGTTGACTCTCTGAGTGATGATGAATGTTCCCATGGTTTTAATTTTTACAGCCGTTCTTATCACAGTTTATTTTTTCATCCGTATTGGTCCAATGGCCAGCATGTACATTCGTATCAGTACCACAACCGGTTGTTCCTCCTTTCTGTCCTTTGTGGGTAATTGCTGTTGGAGTATGTTTTACATTCATAATAAAAATTTTTAATTGTTTAACACTCCAAAAGTATAAACCTTTCAAAATCAATCCTTACGGGATACCGTAAAACAAAAAAACCTTTCAAAAAAATGAAAGGTTTGATAAATGTTTTAATGAAAATGGGATTAAATAATTCCCCAATCTTTGCAAAGAGCAATCAGTTGTTCGTTATTGCCGACTCCTAAAGATTCTTTCATATTATTGAGACATTTTTCCACACTGCTCAAGCTGGATGGTTTTATGTTGTTTTCTTTTAAATAATCAGGGATGTTTTTCTGCATCATACCTTCTGAAAGTAATTTCACAAGAATAATTTCAAATCTTGTAAAATCATAAGAGTTTTTCGTCTTTATCGAATTCTTGATATTAGTTGAAATATATTTTTGATGACTAAAGACAGCTTTTACTGCTTGTTTTAATTCTTTAAGATCTTCCCGACCTTTGGAAACGAAACCATTGATTTCGTGAGTTTTGAATAAATCATCAACAATTTCGGCTCTGTCTTCTATTGAGAAAGAGATAATCTTAATAGTTGGAGATTCATTTTTGATAATATTTATTAAATCTCGGCCATTCGTTATCTGTTGTTCTCTGTGATCACGTACAAACGAAAGATCAGTAATAAGTAAATCATAAGGATTTTTTTCACGAATGCTTTTTTTGATCTTCATTAAGGCATCATCGCAATACTGAACATTATCTATTGTTTCAATTTTTAATTCTTCGAGAGCTTTTTGTACAGAAGAATTGTAGCTCTCGAAATCTTCGGCTATCAGTGCTTTTTTAAACATAATTATTAATTTTTTGCTGGAAATGAAAGGTTTATTTTTAAACCACTTTCTGTTTTCGTGTCAAAATTAATCGTTCCGCCAATAGAATTTATACGGGATTCCGTATTCTGTAAACCATTTTTAGGAGAATACATTGAAATTCCTATACCATTATCAGAATATGCAATATTAATCAGTCCATTTTCCCGTGAAAAATCAAGAAGAACTTTATCTGCCTCGCTGTGTTTTTTCATATTGATCATGAGTTCCTGTAAAATATAGAAAATTTCAACTTTAGAATTGTCCGGAATATCTTCCCACAAAGATTCTTCATTGCCTATAATTGGTACTTTAATTGTTTCTGAGGAGTAAGATTTTAGCATTTGAGATAAATGCTGTGAGAAATTATGCTCAATATCTGCATCATTTTTTTCATAAGATATATCGCGTGAAATCTGATAAATTCCATCAAGTTTATAAAGTAAAACTTCTTTATTCATATCTACCGTATTTTCCACTTCAGACATTACATGATAAACCTTATTTGCTACTTTGTCATGTACTTTTTTGGAATATCTAAGTTCTGTATTTTTTACTTCGAGTTCTTTTTCTTTTTCTTTTTCTTGCCTAATATGTTTTTTTCTTTTTTCGTTCCAAAAGTATCCTAAGATCAAGATCAATATTAAAATTCCTAATCCAAAACTCAGATAAATTATATTAATTTTACTTTCAACATTTTTAAGCTTTAAATCTTTATTCTCAATATCTTTCTTTTCTACATCATACCTTATCACGGCAAATTGTTTTTTGGCTTTGTTTCTGGCTGTTTGTGTGCTGTCATTTATTGCTGTTAATCTTTGAAAGTTTTTCAAATAATTTGGTTGATCAAGAGCAATAATTCTTTGTAATGCGTTTATTTGATCTTCAGGTATTTTTATTTTCTCTGCGGTCTCTAAAAGTTTATATGCATAAAATAAAGATTTTTTAGGCTCTTTATAAAAATAATAATCTGCTAATGTCGAAAAACTTGAATTTTGTCCTTCTAAATTTTTTTATTTTGTCTGATTTTTAAAGCTTTATGTAATTCCAGTGATGGATCATAATTTTGATTTTCAAGAAACTTAGCTCTAGCAAGATTATTAAGTGCCTTTGCATAAATTAAGCTGTCTTTTGTTAAGGTCGCTAACTCCAAATGCTTTTTAGCTTCTCTGTATTTGCCTAAAAGTATAAGTGCATCACTAATATTATTATTATATACATATCTATTCTTATCATCATTTGAAAATTGTAAAGCTTTTTTGTAAAAAGAAATAGATTCTTCATAATTTTTTAAAAAAGTTGATGAAATTGCCATATTATTGTAATTGGCAGCTAAAGTACTTTTTACAATACTATCATTCTCATCCCGTAATAATTTATTAGCTTCTAATGAAGTTTCTATACTTCCGTAAAAATCTCCGTTATTAGATTGAATAATTGCCATATTTACCAATGATTTCCCTGATCCAATTGAATCGTTAATCTTGAGATAATCATTTTTTGCAAGATTAAAGTAATAAAATGCAGAATCTGAAGTATTTTCACTTGCAAATTTTTTAGCTTTTTCGTAATTTTTTTTGGAATATACTTCATCTCTTGTTCTTACTTTGTTACAAGAATAGAAGATTAATAATATCACAAATATATAATTTGGTCTCATAAATTAGTTTTTATGCAAATTAACAAAAAAGGACAGATAAAAATCTGTCCTTCAATAAATGTTAAGGTCTAGGAGGCGGAGTTTGCCCAGTATTTCCAGTTACCGGTCCACCCGTTCCACCATCATCACCGGTGCCCGTTCCCGGATTAAATCCTGTTCCGCCTCCGGAATCTTGGGTTGTTACTGTTCCTCCGTTATTATCATTGCAATTTGCATTTCCGTTATTGTTTCCGAATGCTAAGCCAAGTAGCACTAAAAGTAGTTGAATCATTTTTTCAAAAAATTTATTGTTAAAGCATTCGTGTTCTTCCCTGCGAAACAGATCGCAGACAGTGTTACACGTTTAAAAAAAATTGAAGCGCTTCTAAATTTTTTGGGAAGTGAACCTTCAAAAACGGAAGAGAAACATCTGCTTCCCAACCCGGAGTTTTCTTCCGTTTTATCAGGTGATTTTGAAATCAGTTTTGTACATTTGTTTTTTTGTAATGTTTTGTTTGTCACTGATTTCTATGGCAAAGTAACAATGAAATGAGGGGTGAGGGTTAGAGAGTTTTTGGAAAGTTTTTGGAAAGTTATTTTTGTGTGTGATTATGGTAAACCGTAATGTTTTTCTAAAGAAATGTTTTAATTTCCCCGATAATATCCATGCGTATGTCAAAATTTTTACCCGAGCGAAAAAAATTATTAGAAGAGGTGTATGAGAAAGCCTCAGGAGAGACACCGGAAACATCCTTCAGTGGAATTGCCAAGTATCTGGAGAGAGTTCTTTCTGATGATTATCAGATTACATTGAGCTATAAATCCTTTGAAACTTATTACAAATCAATTGTTGATAATGAAGAGGATTATAATATCAAGACCATCATATTAGATGATTTAAGCAGGTATTTGGGATATGACAGTTTCAGGGACTATCATTCAGGATGGAAAAGTTTCGAGCATAAAGTCAATCAGGCGATTTCTAAGATTGTTATTACTGTTATCAATAAACCTCTTCTGGCAATGCCGGAATTCATGACAAAGAAAAGCAGCATTGGAATTGCGGGCGTACTGGTTATGATGATTTTTTTTACAGGAAATAGTCTCTTGTCAAATGAAAAAGGAGAAAAGGGAATCAGTAATGTAAGTCTGGGATTTTTTGGTTCTGCTAAAGAAGAAAAGAAGAAAGAATGTATGTATTGGGGAGGTGACGAATATAAGTTAACCTACTGCGATGATAAGAATCCTAAACACAGTGATCTTAAGCCGATTGATACGATTTTACTGAGACATTTTAAAAGAATCACCAGGCTGGATACCCTCACCGTAGAAAATGCAATGGGAATAGTATGGTATGATAAAAGCGATAATAACGTTGAGTTTTTTACCAATTATGGAAGACATCCCGAAAATGGGAAAGCATTAAAAGATGTGACTCCAAGGATTTTGGACAATTATGCGGGAATAGAGAGTGAATAAAACAGCAAAAAAAAAGCGAAGATTTCTCTCCGCTTTAGTTTTACTCTGAATCTGCCTCAAGCATACCCAGTTCTCCGAAATGTTTTTTGAATTTCTGAATTTTAGGACCTACTACTGCGCTGCAGTAGGGTTGATTGGGATTGACGTGATAATATCCCTGGTGATACTGTTCTGCCGGCCAGAATTTTTCAAACTTCGTCACCTCAGTTACATATTGTCCGGGCCATTTTCCTGATGCTTCTGATTTTTTAATCGCTGCTTCAGCGTTTTCCTTTTCAGTTTCATCTTTAAAATAAATCACGGAACGGTATTGTGTTCCGATGTCATTACCCTGCCTGTTAAGCTGTGTAGGATCGTGAAGAAAGAAAAATACATCCATCAACTGATCATATGAAATAACTGACGGATCATAAGTGATCTGTACCACCTCAGCGTGTCCTGTTGTTCCTGTACAGATTTCTTCGTAAGTCGGATTGGCCGTATGTCCTCCCGAATATCCTGAAATTGCAGATTCCACTCCTTTTAGCATATTAAAACAGCTTTCTACACACCAGAAACATCCGCCTCCAAAAGTGATTTGCTGTAGATTATTTGTATCCATATAGATTTATTGTTGTTTTTAAATATTTCGTTTGATAAACTTTTGTAAGTCTGAAAACGAAATCAAAATTATGAAAAACTTTTCCATTGGCAGAGGGTTTCGGCCTTTAAGAATAAATTACAGCAATAGATTTCACAAATCATCAAACTTAAAATTAGAATAGATCGATCTGTAAGAAAAACGATGTCTCTTAACACATAAAAATGATGAGAAGATGAAAGCGTATGGGTTGATTTACAGGAATTATAGAAGCAAAAAAAGCATTCCCTAAAAAGAGAATGCTCAATATTTTTCTTTGTTTCGGATTATTTTTCCCAGACCAAGGCGCTTGCACCTAATATAGCTGCGTCAGCCTCATCCAGTTCACTGAAAACCAGTCTTACCTTATTTCTGAAAATCGGAAGAAGGTTTCTCTCCATATGAAGTTTTGCAGGATTTAAGATAAAATCGCCTGCTTTGATGACGCCTCCGAATAATAAAATGGCTTCAGGGGACGAAAACATGACAAAATTAGCTAATGCCTCACCCAGTTTCTGTCCTGTATATCTGAAGACTTCAATCGCAACAGGATCTCCTTTCAAAGCACATTCATGAACAGTCTTGGAATTGATGGTATCTTCAGGATACTGGTTCAGCATTGATTCCGGGAACTCTGCTCTCATCTTTTTTGCAGTAATTGCAATCCCTGTTGCAGATGCGTACGATTCAAGACTTCCTTCAGAACCTGTGCTCCAGTGTTTTCTTCCCCCGGGTTTAACGATAGTGTGACCCAGTTCTCCGGCAAAACCGTCATGACCGTAGATCAGATGTCCGCTGGAAACAATACCGCTTCCTACGCCGGTTCCCAAAGTGATCATGATAAAATCTTTCATACCTCTTGCAGCACCATACATCATTTCACCCAAAGCTGCAGCATTGGCATCATTGGTCATTTTGCAGGGCTGTCCGAACTGTTCGGTCATTAAATCTGCAAAACGGATCACACCTTTCCATGGAAGGTTGGGAGCCTGCTCGATAGTACCTCTGTAGTAGTTAGCGTTTGGGGCGCCTACACCGATTCCTTCAATCATTTTTTCTACGCCATGCTCATCGATGAGCGGCTGGATCTTTTCATGCAATGCATCAATGAATGCTTCCGGAGTAGCATACTCATCCGTGGGTAAAGACCCTTTTGCTAAAATCTGGCCTCTGTGATTTACTAAACCAAATTTAGTATTGGTTCCACCGATATCGATACCTAATGCAACCTGTTTTGACAAATCTACTACTGACATTTTCTTATTGTATAATTTCGAGGCAATAAATTTATAAAAAAGATTGTATTAATAATGATTAAACAGATATTTATTTAGAATCACACTGTTTTTTTTGTCTTCTTGCGTCTTCCCCACCAAATCATAAAGCCTGTAACGGGAAGGGAAGCACAAATCAGGCTGACGATAAAAGCGATAATTTTAGTAGGTAATCCCAGAATAGAGCCGACATGGATGTCGTAATTGGCACCCACGGTTTTTTCACCAAAATTTTTATCTTTCATATCATGGGTATGAAGAAGCTCCCCTGAATTTTCATCAAAAATAAGACTGCTGCTTTTGTGATACGAGTAGGACAGATGTTTTACATATACCTCAAAATTCGGATGCTCATGGTCATCCATGTGAGGATGTCCAAGATCGATGGAGAAGCCGTAAGAGTTTGGATATTTTGCTTTTACAGTATTGCTGATCTTATCCAGGGTTTCCTCTGTTCTTAACTCTGTCGGAGCCTTCGTTTTGATAGATGAAAAGTCAGGATATTGAGTGCTTCCACCCGAGAAAATGAAATAAAATGCTGCCTGAACCACAAAAAATGCATAGAAAAGACCGGTCAGTGAAAAGATTAAAGCAAATATAGATGCGTAAAATCCAAGGACATTGTGAAGGTCATAGTTTTTTCTTTTCCAGCTTTTTACGTTTTGCCATTTGAAAGAGAAACGCTGTTTTCTTGCAGCTTTGTTTTTAGGCCACCACAGAATAATCCCTGAGATCAGCATAATCACAAATATGATCACAGGAATTCCAACCACATAAGTTCCCCATTCCTGCTTTAATAAATAGCTCCAGTGGATCATTTTTACGATCTGAAAAAAGCCGTTTTTCTCGTCATACGTTTGCAGAACTTTCCCGTTGTAAGGATTGACATAAGCCACTTTGTAAATAGGAAACTCATCGAAATAGTTCCATCCTTTCGGATCGTGTTCGTACCAGTAAAAAAGGTAAGACATCTTTTTATCAATGGGAATATTAACCCAGTGTACCGGGTATTTCTCTTTTACCTGTGCAACCACTGATTTTTCCAGAACCCTTATCGGCAGGATCTCTTTCTGATCAATATTCTGCTCGTTATGGTAAATAACATCTTTCCGGGTGAAATTTTCAACTTCATCTTTAAACACATACAGAGCACCCGTAATTGAGATAATAAAAATCAGGAACCCGATTCCCAATCCGAACCACAAATGCAGTTTTCCCGTCCATTTTTTAAATGCGCTCGGCTTTTTCTTATGATGTCTTTTCTTCATACTGTATCAAAAGTTCTGCAAATATATGCTTTACTTTTTATTTAGATTAATTAAAATTTATATTCAATCATCAATGTTCCCCTCATACCCAAAGAGTTGGTAAAGTCGGAGTCTCTTGCTGCCCACCAAGCGATTGCAGGTTGATAAAGCCGGTTAAAAAGGTTTTCTACTCCGACAGCAATTTTCCAGTTCTTATCGATTTCATAGCTTGACCGGAAATTGAAAACAGTATACGACGGTACTCTCCCTTCACCATAAACATACAATCCTGTTTTTGCATTCGGGCTGAATCTGTCCTGTTCAAACGCATGAAGCATATCTAATCCTGCGGACAAATGACCGGTAGGTCTTACCTGAATATAGGCCAAAACTTTCGGGGCGGAAATCCTGCTGTTGTTAATCTTTGTAGAATAATCACTATCGTCTTTCGGGGAAGTAATTCCTTCTATCCAGCTATAGCTTCCTCCGAAAGAGATCCACTGTACAGGGCTGAAATGTAAAAACCCTTCCACACCATAGACTACTTCCGGAGCTCTCTGAATCATCAGCGCCCGGTCCGGACTCTGTATAAAAGTTGCCCCCAATTTTGAAGTACTGACGTAAGATGTAATTTCGTAATTCAGCCATTTTGTGATCTGCCCTGTTATTCCAAGCTCATAATTATTGACGATGATAGGCTTTGTTTCCAGGTTGTTGATGGTCTCAGATGTTGATGTTCTGAGAATCCTTCCCAGCTCATTGATGGAATAAGACTGTGAAAAGCTTCCGAAAAGGTTGATCTGAGGATTGATATTATAACGGAATCCTATATTTCCCACCAATGCATTATATTCAAGGTCACCTCCTTTTACAAAAATGCTTTTGGTAAAAGTTCCGTCGTTTTTAATTGACGATAGGGTGTTGAAGTCACCTACCCTGACTTTTATGTTTTCGTAGCGCAGACCTCCTTTCAGGATCAGCTTTTTAAATAAATCGATTTTCACGAGCATGAAAGGAGCAATGTTGGTCATTTCCATATCCGGTGTCCAGTATCTTCCGTCTTCCAGTTTCTGAACGGTTTTGTCATTTAGGATATCGGCTCCGTAGAGAACTTCCCCTTGAGAATTCCCGGTATTCCAAAGCTCGGTGTCAAAATTGAATCTCGCCCCTTTCTTTTTAGAAATAACATTGGACTGCCCACCGTTGAGGAATGTATCACTGTATCCGTAAACGGTTCTGAAGTCCTGAAGATATAGATTGATATTTAAAGAGGTACCTCTCCAGAGATTGCTGTTATCATAGCTGATCTTGAAATTGTGATTTCTCGGAGTTCCCTGTGGCGTAGTCTCCTGATTTTTAGCCGACCCTTCGCCAATTGTCGGCGTTATACCGTATTTTCCGGTTTTAAGACCGAGATCAAGGTCGGATTTTGAAGCATACCCGATGTAAGAAGCTTCTATACGCTGTTTTTCGTTTATAGTATAACCCAGTTTCAGCATTCCGTTATAGTTATTCATACGGGCCGGGCTGGAAGTAGGGCTGAGGCTGATCCCGTCGGCATCTTTCATATATCCGGTCTTTTCATACGCCATGGAGGCCGTATAGTCCAGCTTTGAAGTTACTCTTCCGGAAAGCAGCTGACTTGCACGGAAACCCAGCGTTCCTCCATAAAGCTGACCGGTAATTCCAATCTGCGACTGCCCTGAAACAATACGGACGCTGCCCGCTTTTTTAGTGATGTAATTGATAATCCCTCCGTCGGATCCGTTTCCATAGATTGATGTGGCGCCCTTGATGACTTCAATCCTTTCGATCACCGAAGGATCGATCGATCTGATGTCCCTGGAACCATTTCTCAATGGAGTTGATTGCGGAATTCCGTCAATGAGTACCAGGACCTGCCTTCCTCTCAGGGTCTGTCCGCTGTTGGTGGTCATCCCCGAGCTGGTCGCAAGACTGGGAACGGTGTATTGCAGAATATTGGTAATGTCAGAATTTACGGTAAGCTGAGATTGGATCTGTTTTTGGTTCACAATTGTAACAGAACCCGGTACTTCTTTGATGTTTTCCCTTTTTCTGGAAGCGGTAAGAACAACTTCATCAACGTCTTTGACCTGAAGAGAATCTTTTTGCTGTGCTGTAATGATAGTGGCAGCTAAAGTAGCTGCGGATAAAATAACCTTCTTCATGCTGTTTTTTTTATTCCTTTTTTCTTCTTTTTTCCGATCCATACTAAAAATCCGGTCACGGGTAATGAAGTACAGACAAGTCCCGCTAAAAACCAAATAATTTTTCCGATGATCCCGAAATAAGACCCTGTGTGGATATCATAATTGGCATGAGCGTATTTTTCTGCGGTGTTAAGTTGCTGATGGGATTTGTTGAGCAATAATCTTCCTGAGTACTGATCAAATACCAACTGATTTCTTATAGCAAATCTCCCCTCTTCACCGTACACGGTTACAGGGATGTTCTGTAATTCTTTTCCTTTTTTGTTTTTTCCGTTCAGCGGGATCCTGAAACTCGATGAAGCCGGATATAATTTTTGCGTTTCCTGTGAGGTAATATCAAAAACGGCATTGTTTTTCCCGGCTGACGAATCAGGGGATCTGATTTCCTTTTCTATTGGGAGTTCAGGAGAAGAGGAAAGCGTAATATTAAGAGCGTTTTTAACCCATGGATAGGCAAAATAAATTCCTGAAAGACTCATTATTAAAGCGATGAATGAAGCATAAAATCCTAAGATATTATGAAGATCATAGTTTTTTCGTTTCCATGTTTTTACGTTTTTCCACTCGAATGAAAAACGTCCTTTCCTCATTTTTTTATTTTTGGGCCACCAGAGAATGATTCCGGTTATAAGCATGATGATAAATAATACAACAGGAATTCCTACAACATATTTTCCCCAGTCTGCTTTCAGCAGCAGGCTCCAGTGGATTGATTTTAAAATAGGGAAGAGGTCGTATTTTTCATTATAAATTCCTAAAATCTGACCTGTGTAAGGATTAACATACACTAATTTGTTAATCTTTATTTCATCAAAATAATTCCATGCTTTTTTATCCTTCTCGTAATAAAGAAATTCGTATGACCTGTTTCTATCCAGATGAATTTCAACGGAGCTTATCTGAGTTTTTTCATTAATTTCCTGTGAAACTTTTTCGCGAAGCAGTTCAACAGACAGTGTTTTCTGAGTAATTGTTTCAGGTTTTACATACATCACATCTTTTCTGAGCAGATGCTGAATTTCGTTTTTGAAAACATACATTGTACCCGTTAAAGAAACAATGAATACAATAAAACCAACGGATAAGCCGAACCACAAATGCAGTTTGGCTGACCATTTTTTTGTAAATGATGGTTTATTTTTATGATGATGTTTTTTCATCTTATAAAAAACTATTCCTGAAAAGCTTCAGGAATAGAGATTATAATTATTTAATTTTTAGAATTTGTATGTAACAGTACCCAGCGCATTGATCAGCTTTTGCGGATTTGCAGTTGTATAACCTGTCCAGTAATGCTCATTTGTAAAGTTGTCAACTTTTACTCCGATTCTGAATTTTTTAGCATCATAAAATGCGTTGGCATTTAATACAAAATATTTTGGAAGAGTAAATTTGTCAGTTATGGTGTTTAGTATTTTATTGTCGTTGGCATAATTTCCTCCAATACCAAATCCTAATCCTTTAAGTTGACCATCTAAGAACTGATAGCTTGCATTAAAGTTAGCTAACCAAGGTGATCCTGAAATATTTGGTCTTAAATTTAGAAGATTTCTGCCCGCTTCATCCATTTTGGTATATCTTGTATCATTATAGCTTACACCTCCGATTAGAGAAAATCCTTTTACTAAATATGCATTTACCTCAAGTTCAACTCCTTTACTTTGAAGTTCACCTGCTTCACTCTGAATTGCGATAGAGCCTATGTATGCGGAAGTTAGTAAAGAATTTTTTACTTTAATATCATAGTAGCTTACTGTTGCATTGATTTTTCCGTTAATAAGACTAGTTTTAAAGCCACCTTCAAACTGATTGGCTCTTTCAGGATTTGACAATACTGTATTTAAAGCGGCATCTACTGCATAATAGCCATTACTTTTGAAACTGTTTTGATAATTACCAAATACAGAGAATTTATCTTTTACAATTTCATATACTAAACCTGCTTTTGGTGAAAAGGCAGATTGATTGTAGGCATCAACTTTTCTACCTGCTGTTTTTCCGTCTTTAGCATTGTTGTTTTCATATCTTAAACCTAAAACGATATTTAAACCTGTCACTGGAGTGAAAACGTTAGAAACATAACCACTATAAGTATTAAGGTCAGCATCAATGTCATAATTTCCGATATTACCAGGATTGGCATAAAGATTACCCAAAGCAGTACCATTAAAATCTGAATAATTTGCTCCGTTTGCAGCAACTGGATTGTTGAATGCTTCTTTACCATCTACAAGCAGATAAATAAAACGAGATCTGTCTTTTGTTTTAAGATAATCAAAACCCGCAACAGTTCTATTTCTCATTCCGTTTCCAAAAGTATAATCAAAATTAAAGTTTTGCTGTACCTGTAAATATTTTTTTCTGCTGTCTCTGGTTCCTTGATCGTATCTTGAAACTGTTAGCGCATTATTTGCATCTACTCCTACTGAAAAATAAGGCCCAAATCCGTCAGAATAGCTGCTTGAAGTATTAATATTTGTAGAAGATTTGATATTACTGTTGATTTTATAATTTACCTGGCCAAAAATATTGTTTACTCTTGCTGTTGTGTAAAGATCATCACCAATATAAGACTCTTTATAATTCAGACCTTTTGCTTCAAGATCTTTCATATTATCAACTCCTAATGCTGGAGAGAGATAGAAAAAGAATTGATCTCCTAATGCTCTTGTGTTGAACATTTCATATTCAACGTTAAACTGAAGTCTATCACTCGCATTATATGTTAAAGAGGGAGTAAATGCAAAATAGGAATTTTTTGCATCGGTTTTTTGGAAAGTTCCTTCGTTCGTATAGGCCGTGTTTATTCTGAAAAGAAGTTTGTTATCTTTAGTCAGGGGTGCATTTATGTCGGCTTGAGCTCTGTAAGTATTATAGCTTCCTCCCATAAGAGAAACATTTCCACCGAATGTTTCAAAAGGTTTTTTAGTAACTCTGTTAATAAGACCTCCGTAAGAAGCAACGTTACTTCCATATAGCGTTCCTGAAGGACCTTTTAATACTTCAAGTTTTTCTAAATTTATAGCATCAATACTGGTAGTAACAGGAGATACCAAACCATTTCTCATCGAACTGCTAGAAACAAAACCCCTTAAAACAACGAAAGAACCTCCGTCTCCTGCTCTACTTGTTGCTGACCACATTTTTTGCAAACCTGTTACGTTTCTGTAGGCATCATCTACCGTGAAAATAGCCTGATTTTCTAAAACTATTCTGCTTACTGATGATAACACCTGTGGATCTTCAATGGCCTTTAATGGCATTTTGTTTGAATATTCACTGTCTTTCTTGGATATTGTACTGATGATTACTTCTTCAATATTCTTTGTTTGTGCTGAATCCTTTTCCTGTGCGAATGTTATCATAGAACCTAACAGCGATGCGCAGACCAATATTTTTTTCATGAAGCTTATTTTTTTGCAAATATATAGTTTTTAATTATTCTAAATAAAACAAAAAATTGATATTTATCATATCCATTTATATTGTGCTATTCTGCGGATAACAAAAAAACCGCTTCCAAAGAAGCGGTTTTTTATGATATTTGTAATGTATCTCTTAAGCGGGAATTTCCCCTCTGTATAAGAATGAAATAATTTCCTTGTTCATTTTGTCAACCATTTCGCTGAATAAATGGAAAGATTCCTGTTTGTAAATTACCAAAGGATCTTTCTGTTCGTACACCGCTCCCTGAGAAGATTTTCTCAGATCATCCATTTCACGAAGGTGAAGTTTCCAGTTTTCATCAATGATGGAAAGCGTAATGTTTTTTTCAAAGTCGTTGATCAGACTGTCACACTGTGAATCATAAGCCTCTTTCAAATCGGTAACAATCGTTAGTGTTTTCACTCCATCAGAGAAAGGAACCTGGATCATCTTGAACATTGAACCCTGATTCTGATATACATTCTCAATAATAGGGAATGATTTTTCTTTCAGAAGATTAAGCTTCATGTCATAATCAGCCTGAGCTGCTTTGAAAAGAAGGTCAGTCAGTTCAGGAATCTGTTTTGATTTAAAATCATTTTCAGAAACCGGAGATTCCATAGTAAAGTTTTTAATTACTTCAAACTCAAAATCTTTAAAGTTTCCGGTCGCTTTACCTTTAGCTACGATAGAATTGGAAACATCAAAAATCATGTTGGTAATATCATATTTCAGGTGATCTCCGAATAATGCGTTCTTTCTTCTTTTGTAGATAACGTCACGCTGCTTATTCATGACATCATCGTATTCAAGAAGTCTTTTTCTCGTACCGAAGTTGTTTTCTTCAACTTTTTTCTGAGCTCTTTCGATTGATTTAGAAATCATAGAGTGCTGAATAACTTCACCATCTTTATGACCCATTCTGTCCATCATCTTAGCAATTCTTTCAGAACCGAATAAACGCATCAGGTTATCTTCCAGTGACACATAGAACTGAGAGCTTCCAGGATCTCCCTGACGTCCCGCTCTACCTCTCAACTGTCTGTCAACACGTCTTGAATCGTGTCTTTCTGTTCCGATAATCGCTAAACCTCCGGATTCTTTCACTTCTTTTGAGAGCTTAATATCGGTACCACGACCTGCCATGTTGGTCGCAATGGTTACCACTCCCGGCTGTCCTGCTCCTGCAACGATTTCTGCTTCTTTTTTGTGAAGTTTTGCATTCAGTACCTGGTGCTGAATTTTTCTTAACTGAAGTGCTTTTGAAAGCAACTGTGAAATCTCAACAGAAGTTGTTCCTACCAATACCGGTCTGCCGGCTGATGTAAGGTTCTCAATCTCTTCAATTACTGCGTTATATTTTTCTCTGTTGGTTTTGAAAACCAGATCCTGTCTGTCATTTCTCTGAATCGGACGGTTGGTAGGAATCACCACAACGTCTAATTTATAAATCTGCCAAAGTTCTCCAGCTTCAGTTTCTGCTGTACCGGTCATCCCCGCAAGTTTGTTGTACATACGGAAATAGTTCTGAAGCGTCACGGTAGCAAAGGTCTGGGTAGCGGCTTCGATTTTTACACTTTCTTTCGCTTCGATTGCCTGGTGAAGACCGTCAGAATAACGTCTACCTTCCATGATACGACCGGTCTGCTCATCAACGATTTTTACTTCACCATCAATCACTACATACTCATCATCTTTTTCAAACAATGTATATGCCTTCAACAATTGGCTCATGGTGTGAACACGCTCAGATTTTTCAGCGAAATCAGAGAACAGTTTTTCTTTAGCTTCAAATTCTTCTTCTTTAGATAAATTTTTAGCTTCCACTTCAGCGATCTCTGTTCCGATGTCCGGAAGAACGAAGAAGTTGTTGTCTGAGTTCCCCTGAGACATATATTCTACTCCTTTATCTGTAAGATCAACCTGATTGTTTTTCTCTTCGATAACGAAATACAGATCTTTATCAACAATCGGCATATCACGGTTGTTATCCTGCATGTACTGAGCTTCTACTTTTTGAAGCAGTGCTCTGTTTCCGCTTTCAGATAAAAACTTGATCAGCTGTCTGTTTTTAGGAAGACCTCTGTAAGCCTGAAGCAATTTGAAGCCACCTTCTTTGGTGTTACCTGCAGCGATTAATTTTTTAGCTTCATTGAAAATTGCAGAAACAGTCTTTTTCTGAACTTCAACAATTCTGTCAATAGAAGGTTTCAGGACATCAAATTCCTGTCTGTCTCCCTGAGGAACCGGACCGGAAATAATCAAAGGTGTTCTTGCATCATCTACCAATACAGAGTCAACCTCATCCACAATAGCAAAGTTCAGTTCTCTCTGTACCAACTCTGTCGGTGAAGCCACCATGTTATCTCTCAGGTAATCAAAACCGAATTCATTATTGGTTCCGTACGTAATATCTGAATTGTATGCTTTTCTTCTTCCGTCTGAGTTTGGCTGATGATTATCAATACAGTCAATCGACATTCCGTGGAATTGGTACAATGGTCCCATCCATGCGGAGTCTCTTTTTGCAAGATAGTCATTCACGGTAACTACGTGAACCCCTCTTTCAGGAAGAGCATTAAGGTAGATCGGTAAAGTTCCTACCAAAGTTTTACCTTCACCGGTTGCCATTTCGGCAATTTTACCGCTGTGAAGAATAACACCACCGATAAACTGGGTGTCATAATGAACCATATCCCATAAAATAGGAGTTCCGGCTGCATTCCATGAGTTTTTCCAGACTGCCTGATCACCGTGTATTTCAACGAAATCTTTAGTTGCAGCAAGTTCTCTGTCCCAATCTGTTGCCGTTACACGGATTTCTCCGTTTTGAGCCCATCTTTTTGAAGTTTCTTTGATCAGCGCAAAAGCTTCGGGAAGAACCTGTAGAAGAACTTTTTCTTCAATCTCATAAGAATCTTTTTTCAAAGCTTCTATTTTAGAGAAAAGAGCTTCTTTTTCATCAACATTTTTTGAGTTTTTGATCTGCTCTTTAATTTCTTCTATCTGAGTTGTAATCGTATTGGTAGCTGATTTTATTTTAGATTTAAATTCCGCCGTTTTCTCTCTCAGACCATCATCAGATAATTCACCGATTCCAGATTCGACAGATTTGATTTTTGTTACAACTTTTTTTACTTCTTTCAGGTCCTGCGCTTTTTTGTCTCCCAAAAACCCTTTAAGAACTTTATTTAAAAAACTCATAGTTTGCTATTTGCGATTTGCCTTCAGCTTTAGCCAAATGCGTCATCTATTTAAAAAAAATTGGCAAAAGGCTAAGTGCCCAAAGCCAAATGCTCATTAATATTCGTCTTCGTTCCAAAGATAATCTTCGTCCGTAGGGTAGTCGCTCCAGATCTCATCAATTGCGTCATAAACCTCTCCTTCATCTTCAATCGCCTGAAGGTTTTCTACTACTTCCATCGGTGCACCAGTTCTGATGGCGTAGTCGATAAGTTCTGCCTTTGTCATCGGCCAGGGTGCGTCGCTTAGGTATGAAGCTAATTCTAATGTCCAGTACATAATTGTTTATTTTTTGCAAAAGTATAAAAATAGGTTATATTATAAACTTTTTTTATGACTTGATTTTCAATTCTTTTATTAAATTTTGTTTATATTTTGCTGCAGATGCTGTTATAAGCGTGATTGCAACAGTTTGATGTCATTTTCTCAAAAACCATTCCACAAATTTTTTTGTGCCATTTTGGAATGTTGTGGTCGGTTGGTAGCCGATCAGATTTCGTGCTTTTGTAATGTCAGCGCTGGTTTTCTTTACATCTCCGGGCTGCATTGGCAGTATTTTTTTTATGGCAGTTTTGTCAAGATTCTGCTCGATATGTGACAGCATTTCAGAAAGAGTGATGACTTCGCTTTCCCCAAGGTTTAAAATTTCATATACTTTTAAATGGTTTTCCAGATATGCAACAGATTTTATAATTCCACTGATAATATCATCAATATAAGTATAGTCGCGTGCTGTATTTCCATCACCATAAAATGGTATTTCTTTACCTTCTGAAATAAGCCTTGTGAATTTATGGATAGCCAGATCAGGCCGTTGTCTCGGACCGTAGACAGTGAAAAACCTCAACTGAATCATATTGATCTGATGAAGATCGTGATAGACATGGCCCAATACCTCAATGCATTTCTTGGTGGCAGCGTAAGGCGAAATGGGGCGGTCCACATTGTCTGATTCTGAAAAGGGAGTCTTCTCATTATTTCCATAGACACTGGAAGATGAAGCGCAGATAAAATTTTTAATTCCATACTGAGTACACAGTTCCCAGAGATTCATTGTTCCGCGGACATTGACTTGCTCGTATTCTAATGGCCTTTCAATGGATGGCCGTACTCCCGCAAGCGCGGCTAAATGGATAATTAAATCAATCTTGTGACTTTTAAATATTTCCTCCAGTCCTTCTTCATCTCTGATATCCTGACAGTATAAGGTATAATGTTCTGATTTTGAAATTGAAATCAGATTCTCAATGTCATTCTGCTTTGCGGAAAATCTAAAATCAATATCTTTTTCGATAGAATCCAAAGTATTTTTAATTTTTACTTTGTAATCATAGAAATCATCGAAATTGTCAATGTTTATGACAGAATGTCCGTGTTTCAATAATTTTTCTACCAAATGAGAACCGATAAATCCGCTTCCTCCTGTGACAAGATAGGTCATCGATGTTTTTTTTATGAGTACAAAAGTATTAATTTAAGATTTGAAATCGGCATAATTTATAATTGCAGATTCACAAGAGTTTGATGATCCCTGTAATCAGATAAAAAACTGGCCGATCGTTACTGCATGAAATTATTATTTGATTACATTTACTTCATAAAAGTAATATAATTATATCCATGCAGTTTCAGGGGCAAATTTTAAAAATGACGAGTTTCGATGCTCAACCTATTCAATATTATCTCAACCTTTCCGGTGACCTCATTCATATGAATGAATTATTGGGAAAAGAATTAACGATCAGGCATACAGGTTTTCAATGTGTACATTGTGGAAGAGACCGTCCGGTTTACAGGATGGGTTTCTGTAAGAATTGTTTTTTTGAAAGTCCTTATGCCAGCGATACTATTATACGTCCTGAGCTATCTACAGCACATTTAGGAATTGGTGAGCGGGACCTTGATATCGAGAAACAAATCCAATTGCAGCCGCATACCGTATATCTTGCATATACCGGTGATGTTAAAGTCGGGGTTACCCGAAATACTCAGATTCCTACAAGATGGATCGATCAGGGTGCAACATTTGCTTTACCGATTGCGAGGACAGAAAACCGCTATGAAGCAGGAATGATAGAAGTAGCCTTAAAGGAACATCTTGCTGACAAAACAAACTGGAGAAAAATGCTTCAGGATGATTTTGAAGATGAGGTAGACCTTGCTGATTTCCAACAGAAAATAAAAGAATATTTTCCTGATGATTTTCAGAAGTTTTATTCTGAAGGTGAAAATATGTGGAAGTTTGATTACCCGTTTTCAAAGCCTGAAAAAGTAACTTCTTTTACATTGGATAAAAAACCTGAATTTACAGGAAAGCTTACAGGAATTAAAGGTCAGTATTTAGGTTTTGACGGCGGTCTGTTCATGAATGTGAGAGGTCATGAAGGATATGTGGTTGATTTTTTAATAAGGAATTAAAAATAAAATTAAAGCAAATCATGAAAAAGCCCTGGGTTAAAAAGCTTTTAATAGGTCTTGGAATTTTTTTCGGACTTATTCTGATTGTGAATCTGGCAATCAATATCTGGCTGAAAACCCAGCTTCCTGAGTATATTAAAAAAAATACCGATTATAAAATTTCCTATACCTCTTTAGGAGTTGATCTGGGAACCGGAAATATTTTCGCTACCGGAATTACAGTGAATAATAAAAATCCTCAAAATGTCAGTGTTGTTGGTTTTCAGGGAACAGTTGATACCCTTAAAATAAGCAGGTTCGGAATTTATAATGCGGTTGTCAATAAAAAAATCAGTTCATCAGATATTTACCTCGGAAAGCCGGTCCTGAATATCATTTTACCTAAACCTGCTGATAAGAAAACAAGGAAAAATACAACGCCCCTTGATTTTGAAAACATACGGATCAGCAACGGAAAGATTCAGGTATTCAAATATACAGGGCAAAAATTTCTGGCGGTGAATGATTTGGATTTAATGATCGAAAACCTGCAGATGACCGAAGAGTCTGTAAAGGATAAGCTGCCTTTTATTTTTGACCGGTACAGCATTACAGGAACCGGTTTTTTCTTCCAGCCGGATGAAATTTATTCGGTGAAAATCAATAAAATAACTACAAAGGACGGACAGGTCTCCTTGGATAATTTTCAGCTTGCTCCGATCATTGACTTTGCTGATTTCACGAAAAGATTTCCAAAGCAGAAGCAAATGATATCAGCGAAAATCAGAAAAATTGATTTTAAAGATATTGTTTTAAAAGATAATAAAGTTTCACTTTCCCATGCTGCTTTTCAGAATCCTGATATTTTGGTCAATACCACCAATGCACTTCCGGACAAAGTGAAAAAAGCAAATGATTTTGAATTGGAGATCGGTGATTTTAAATTCAAAAATGCACATATTCAGATGAATAAGCCTGATGGAACTCAGCTTCTTTTTGTCAGAGAAGCGAATCTGGAAATCAGGAATATTGAATTCAGCAAAGAAACTTCAGAAGAAATGATTCCTTTAAGGTATAAAGATTTTACTTTTTCAGGAAAAGATATTCAGTTTTTCAATCATCAGAATATAAGTATTCAGAGTATTGCTCTCAGCCCGAAAAAAGGAGATATCAGAAATGTTTCTGTAATTCCAAATAATTCGGTGTCTGATAAAGCGGCCATGGATCTGAAAATAAGTCAGATCGCATTTATTATTAATAAATGGGAAATTGTCAATAAAAAACTCAATCTTGATGTCAGGGACATTCTGGTAGACCGCCTGAATGGAATCATCAGGGCAGGCAAAGAAAAGCAGGATAAAAAATCAAATTTTACCGGAATTCAATTTCCGGTTATTATCAGAAATGTCAATCTTAAAAATTCAGATATCACATACGATAAGGCAAATCAGCCACTTTCCTTTAAAGATCTGAACCTATCCGTAAGAGATATAGAATTGGGAGAGAAATCCAAAAAAGGAGGATTGGCTGTTACAGTTAAAGATTATGTACTGACTTCTAAAAATTTCGCCTACAAAACGAAATTTTACCATATGACTGTTGCTGCTTTGAAGTTCGATAAAAACAAGATGAAACTTGATCAGTTTGCCATGAAACCAATGGTATCAAGAGCTCAGTTCATCAGAATGATTCCTGTGGAAAAAGATCTTTATGATCTGAAGGCTGATCAGGTAACTGCCGTCGGTGAATGGGACTTTTTTTCTGAAAATAAATTCATTCATGCTACAGATGTTACTGTTTTGTCTGCAGATGCAAATATCTTCAGAAGCAAAGTTCCGGCTGATGATCCCAAAGAAAAACTGCTCTACTCAAAACTTTTGAGAGATATTAAGATCCCGATGTTTATAGATCGGTTTCAACTGAAGAATTCGGTTTTAGAATATGAAGAAGATACGCCAAAGAGCAGCGGTCCGGGAAAACTGACATTTACCGGATTTAATATGACTGTAAAAAACCTTAATTCTGCCAAGATGAAAGGGAAACCTACTCAGGTTGATATCAGGATAGATTGTACTTTTATGAAGTCAACACCACTTTCTGTACGTTGGGGATTTAATACTGCAGATCACAGTGACCGGTTTACCATTGCAGGAAAACTGAGTGATATTTCCGCTGCAGCGCTGAATGCATTTGTCGTTCCTTACATGAGCGTTACTGCTGCCGGAACTATACAGGAGATGTTGTTTAATTTTAAAGGAAACCCTGAAGGTATTGGAGGAACTTTTAATATCAAACATAAAGATCTGAAGGTTTCAATTTTAGACAAAGACAGCAAAAAGAAAAAAGGGGTTTTAAGTGCGGTGGTGAATATTTTTGTCAAATCAGATTCTGGTAAATTTCCCGAATCGGTTATGGTGGAAGATGTGAAAAGAGATCCGACAAAATCTTTTTTCAATCTGTTCTGGAAAGGAATCGAAGATGGCCTTAAAAAGACTCTGATTGGAATCGATGTGGATAAAACAAAAAAAACCGTTGAAAAAACGAAAAATACGGTACAGGATGTAAAGAAAACCGTGAAAGAAGTTAAAACTTCTGTGAGAGATATTGAAAAAGACGTCTCAGGTGCTGTTACATCGGATAAAAAAGCTGAACCTGAAAAACCTGTGGAGAAGCGGGGAGTTTTCAGAAAAATATTTAATAAAAAAGAAAATCCCGGAACCAAATAGGCTTCGGGAATATATTTTTACAGCAAATTAGAAATTGTATTCATCACTTTCATTTACAGGAATGTCCCGCAGAAAAGTATCAAAGTCCTGTCCTGAATAATTGCTTTCCGCACCATAAGAATCGATAATGATACCTTTGTTACCTGATTTGTCTTCAAGAACGTACAGTACTGCATTGTCATCAGGATTGCTGTCTCCCTCAAAACGGTAGGTCTTTAAGATAGTAAGTTCGTGAGGATGGTAATTCTTTTCTGAATCTTCATATCTCATCTCACAGAATTCATTCATTCTGAATTCTCTGTGAATGCCTCTCTCCCGTAATCTTTCCATTACCTGGCTTAATGTGGTCATTCTGTCTGGGGTTTCCGGATTTTCCATAATATTATTTTTTATTGAGTGTCAGTTAAACAGATCAGTACAATTTTCAAACCACAACAGGCTGCGGGGGTGAAATATTGTTTCTCTGAAATAGGGATCCTGTGTTAACAAAAATTATAATTATAACAGCAAAAAAAGGTACACTATTTGATAGATCAAAATACAAAATTGTACTAAATATGAAAAAAGAAGTAGGAGTATTACTTGCGGGAGGGATTGGTCTCCTGGCGGTGCTTAGCTTTTTAAGCGTAAAAAAAATATTGAATAAAAAACATAAAAAGTATAACGAATATTACTCTGACCATCACAGACATTTTGATAGAAATTCTGAAGATGATGATCATGGAATCGAGTTTTATGCGTTCAAGTAAATTCAGCAGTAAGTAATAGAAGATAAATAAATTTGTTAAAAAACCGGTATCCATTTTTTGGTACCGGTTTTTTTGTGGAAAACTTTACTGTTAAAACTCATTATTTTTCCATTTATGGTTTATAATTTTGCATGATCAATGCATAATGAGAATATCATAAAAGGACAGGGTGCTCAGCAGAATGTAATTAACCGTTTCGACCGGTATACCTTTGAACCTGAAGATGTAGATCTGGAAACTGTAAAAACGTCTTTTACTGAAGTGTTTCCGAAAAGCATTGTTAATCAGGTGAAAAGTGAAGATTTACCCATGCAGTATTCAATGAATCCGTATCAGGGCTGTGAACATGGCTGCTCTTACTGTTTTGCGAGACCTACGCATGAGTATTGGGGATATAGTGCGGGAATTGACTTTGAAAGAAAAATCATGGTCAAGAAAAATGCTCCGGAATTATTGGAAACATTTTTCAGAAAAAAAGGATACCGGCCTGAACCAATATTGCTGTCCGGTAATACAGACTGTTATCAGCCTGCTGAAAGACAATTTGAAATTACCAGAAAAATACTGCAAGTTTGTCTTGCCTACAGGCATCCCGTTTCCATACTGACAAAAAATGCTCTTGTTTTAAGAGATCTGGATCTTCTGAAATCTCTTGCTGAACAGAATCTTGTTTCTGTTTCGCTGAGTATTCCTACGATTAATGAAGATCTCAGAAGGAAGATGGAGCCCAGGACAAGTTCATCAAAAAATAAACTCAAGGCTGTAGAGATTCTGTCCGAAAATAAAATTCCTGTGAATGTAATGGTTGCGCCTGTGATCCCGGGATTAAACAGTGAAGAACCTTTAAGTATCCTGAAAGCAATCTCTGATGCAGGAGCGCAAAGTTTTGGTTACTCTTTAGTGAGGCTGAATGATAGTGTAGAACCTGTTTTTGTGAAATGGATTGAATCTAATTTTCCGGACAGGGCACAGAAGGTTTTGAATTTAATCAGATCGATGCGTGGAGGTAAACTCGGAGAAAAAAGATATTTTGAGAGACAGAAAGGGCAGGGGAATATAGCAGAAATGATTCATAATACATTTAAAATTGGCCGAAAGAAGTATTTTGAAGGGAAAGATTTTCCTAAACTTTCCACTGATGGTTTTACCGGGACAAAAGAACAGCAGCTGAGGCTGTTTTAAAATAAAAAACCGCTCCCGTAGAGAGCGGTTCCAATCATTTCTGATCATTTTTTTAGATCGAATCGTCCGGACACTTAAAATCATTACTGCAGGTTGCACATACTAAAACGCCGTTACAGTAATACATACAGAAATCAGGTTCAGGTAATCCCTTCACTCCACCTGCTCCTGAAATTGATTTCATTTGACCTTTACTTAGTTTTTTTAAATTTTTCATGTTGTTTTTGTTTAAAGTTTGATGATTTAGTAAAGATAATTAAAATTTATATACGTTTATGTTTTATTTGTTATTCAATATACCACATGTTTTAAAACTGTTTGAATTATTAGGAGAATTAAGATAACTCCTTTTGAACAAAAGGTAGATGGAGAAACAGTTAATAATTATTACTATGCTTTCCGATTTGATTTGTGTCTGGATTAAAATAAAATATATCTTAAGCTAAATGAATACCTAAATGATGGTGATGTTTTTCCCACATATTTGGTGTCATGATAGATAAATATTATTTGTATCTCGGCGGATAAAGAATATTATAATATCTATTCTGAATGTGTTTCAAAAGAAGATTCAGTGATTAAAAAAAGTAAAAGAAAGTCTATTTAAGTGGCTTAGCTTCATCCATTATGCTAAAATAGAAGTGATTATTTAAATAAAAAGTTGATATTTATTATTTCTAATCAAAAGATTGTTCAATACTTGAGGTTAAAAATTAGAGTATAAGAATTTTTATGGATACTTATAAAGAAGAGTTGGAGTTGTACAAAAGGTAGTGTAGAACTTTGTAAAGATTCTGAGTTTTATTATATATGTGTAGACTGCAGAACATATACCGAAAAAACGCGCAAAAATAAAGACGGTCTGAATATTTCGAACCCTTTACAATGTAGTTATAGTCAAGATAATAGAGGATGGGAAGAGTAGAGTGCGAATCCTGTAAAGAGAATGCTGTAAAATATTATGGTATGCAACTAAATAATAAATTTGAAATATTATTAGATTATTTATTATCTTCATCCCCTTAATAATATACCAAATCCATGAATTTCGACAAACTAATAGACTATTTTAAGCTCGACAGGCAGGAATTTTATTTCCAGTTCACTTCTCATCCCAATTATCCCTCAGCCCTGGCTTTCAGCGATACACTCAACTTTCTGGGTTTAAAAAATGATGCCTATGAATTGGAAAAAGAATATTGGGATGAACTCCCTGAAGAATTTATAGCTTTAGTCGATAATTCCTTTTCTCTGGTTAAAAAGAAAGGAAATGAATATACGGTCTATTCTGATAAAATAAAAAATCTGAATAGGGATGAACTTTACAAAAATTCAGGTGATTTTGTACTTCTTTTTGAAAAGACGGATCATGTGAAAACAAAATCTTTTTTCGATTTTAAGCCGATAATCTATCTCGTATTCGGAATTATTATTCTGTATTCAGTTCTACAGTTTGCGTGGTATGAAAGTGTATTTAATATTTTATCTCTACTTGGAGTTTATATCTCTTTAGAGCTTTTCAATCAGAAGTTCGGACAGGAATCGTTAGTGGTAAGCAATATTTGCGGCGGTGTGTCAAACTCTTCTTCTCAAAGCTCGTGTTCTAAGATTTTTTCTTCCGACAAGACCAACATTATAGGATTAAAACTTTCGGATTTCAGTTTGATCTATTTTTTGGGAATTACATTGACAGGATTGATATTACCGCAGGCTCAGTTTTTGTTGAAGATTGCAGCGGCAGTTTCGATTTTCGTCATCCTATATTCTTTTTATATTCAGGCTTTTGTTGAAAAAGCTCTTTGCAGGGTCTGCTTGGTGATTATCTTTATTTTGCTGGCGCAGTTGGTTCTTGCTTTTCTCTATTTCGGCTGGTCAGTAAGTTTATCTGTTGTCTTTATCACGGCTGTATTTTTTATTTCTTTATTTTTTACCGTTGCTTTTTTAAATAATCTGATGAATCAGAAAGAAGAGTTGAAAAAATCAAATTCTAAAAACCTGAGATTTAAAAGAAATTACGATTTATTTAAAAGAGAACTTTTAGATAAAGAAAAAATTGAATTTACAGATAAGCAGACCTTCTTCTTGGGTAGCAAAGAGGCTAAACTTCATATTTCTGTTGTTTCCAATCCGTACTGTGGATTTTGTAAGGATGCTCACAAGATCATTGAAAATTTATTGTTACAGCACCCTGATGAAATCTCCGCACAGATAAGATTTAACTATGCAGAAGGAAATATGAATGAAAAGTACACTCAGCTGATTTCAGATTTTTTGAGTACTTACAGAAATAAACCGCAAGGTGAATTTTTAGGTTCAGTTGATACGTGGTTTAAGAATAGAGATGAAAATGAAATTAACAAAAAGTATGGTGCCGGGCAAGGGGAAGATCTGAAAGATATTATTCAGATGACTGCAGAAAACAGTGCTGCAGGATTGAATTTTACCCCTGTTTTTATCATTAATGGTTACCAGTTTCCTGACAAATATGACCGTGAAGATATTCATTATTTCGTCAGTGAACTGATTGAAGATGAAGATTTTCCATCATAAATGATTTTCGTTTGTAAAAATTGATTAATTTTAAAATGATTAAAAGCGGGATCCGAAAAGCTTAGAAAGAGTAGGGAATTACCAAATCAATTTTTATGAAAAATTTAAAAAAAATCAATCGACAGGAAATGAAAACAATTCAAGGCGGTCTTAACTGCAAAGGCGGACAACTTTGCCTGATCGAAGGAAAATGGAAATGCATGCCTTATGATGGATGCGGTGGTGGAAATCAGCCATAATTTAATTATCAAATCAAACTAAATCAAATTATTATGAAAAATTTAAAGAAAATTTCAAGAAGCCAGATGAAAAGCCTTAACGGTGGAGCTCCTACCTGTTCTGAAGCATGTTGCCCGCCACCGGGTATAAAAAGATGCCCAAATATTTATTGTTTTGCACCATGTCCAATAGAATCTTAAAATTTAGAATATGAAAAATTTAAAAAAATTAGCAAGAAACCAGATGAAAGATATCTTGGGAGCAGGACCAATCGTTGGTTGCTCAACAGCTTGTTGTCCGACAGATGGCAGACCAAGATGTCCTAAAATTTATTGCCCGGCGGTTATCTGCCCGCAATAATATGAAGGAATGTTAATTATGGAATTAACACAGATCTGAAAATTAGATAATGGCATTTCGGATAATACTTTTCTGAAAAATCAAATAATTTTAAATTTTTCAGTGAATATAATCTCCGTGTTTTAAAAATCACTAATTTAGGATAAAATTAAAGCGGTATCCGAAAAGCTTCAATAGAGTAGGAAAACCAAACATTATATATTATGAAAAATTTAAAAAAGCTGTCAAGAGAAAATCTTAGAAGTGTACAGGGTGGAATCACTATAGAGTGTGCACAAGGGCAGGCGGCATCTGTGAAATGCTATTCTACAAATGCTGAGTGTGTAAATGATCCTGATTCAGGTGGTTTTTGCATTCGTTACTGCAATAAGTCTTGCTACTAAAGGTCAAAAACCTTTTAATTAGAAGAAAAATTGTCGTCTCTGGGCGACAATTTGTTTTAATTAAAAGTTTGAAAATTTCTTATTTTCTTCAGTGTAAATCTTCAACTTTCATGCTGATTCTTAAACACTTTAAATAGTATTATAGAATAAATATCTCTTGTAATGATATAAATTACGGAGAAAACTTTTTGTAAGGATTTCCTAGTTTTATCTCATTACAGTTTGGTGCCGCAAGCACAGAGTAGAAATAAGGCATACTCATTCAGATAATATCAGCGGTCTTAATAAAATTCATTCAGATTTGTGAATTTTAATCTTGGATATCCATATTGTAAGTATATCAAATATTTGGGAATATTGGTTAGCGTAAGATCAGATTGAAATTTATTTCTTTGATTTTATAAAAATATAATAATTGAATTTTTTATAAACTATTCTTTAATTTGTCATTATTGTTGATTTAATGATTGTAATACTTTTAAAATTTTATGAAATAAAAATAATTTTAATAGTTAAGATTTAAATTATTTCCTTAAATTTGGAATTATTAATATAAAAAACCATGAAAATATTAAATTCAAATTCTAAAGGATTTTCAAAAAATAGCAAACTAAAGTTTAGTAATAAAATTCTAACCTGTTATAATCTTCATTAAAGTTTTTGTTTTTTTATATCATCTTTTGTTAAAAGATATTATCATTTTAATAAAAATTATGAAATTATTCCTTACCTATCTTTTTTTATTTTTTATAGTGTATATGTATCCTCAAAGGATACTTATGGGAAGTGTGAAAAATGAAAATAATGAGGTGGTATCTTATTGTTCAATAAGTTCTACAAAAGAAAATAGGGGGACCACTACCGACAGAAATGGAAATTATTCTTTTGAAATTTCCAAAAATGATTCTCTTGTTTTTGAGGCTAATGGGTATGAAAATAAAAAAATATCAATCACTGATATCGCAATAAATCCTAACATCGTTTTATATAGGAGAGTATATGCTATTCAGGAAATTAATATTACCGGAAAAAAAACAAAGAAAGACATTTTGGGGGCTAAAAGCAGGCCAATGCTCACTTTTTCTAAAATGTTTGATCAAAATGTTCCCACCATTGAGCAGGGACAAATATTCAATATTTATAAGTGGACTAAACTTAACAGCTATAATTTTTACATTATTCCGAGCTCCAAATTCAAGGAAATTACTTTAAAGCTCAATATATATTCTGTAAAGAATAATGTACCGGATAAATCTCTCCTTCAGGAAAATATAATATTTAAAACCAATAGTACAGGCTGGCAAACCATTGATCTGGAAAAATATAAACTTATTTATAATGATCTGGACCAACTGGCGGTTACCTTACAACTTGTTGAAAGTGTACCTCAGGATAATGTAGATTTCATTTTCGGAATCTCTGCAAAAAAAACATTGTCCAAGGACTTACTGTTCCGTTATCAAAGCCAGGGGAAATGGGAAGCCAGTGGAGGAAGCTTTATCTCCAATATTGACATTAATTATATGAAGGATAAAAAGGAAATCGTTTCTAATAATGTACTTCCAACAGATAACAGCCCTGAGGATAAGATGCTGATGGATTATTATATAAATAAAGAGAAGGCTAAGAAAACGGTTTATGGAAAAAATAAATCTGGAAAATATATTGATCTCAAGAATGCTAAAATATATTATGAAGAATACGGAAGCGGAGAGCCACTTGTCCTGCTTCATGGGAACAATGGCAGCATATCAGATTTCTATAACCAGATTCCTGATTTGGCAAAGCAATTCAAAGTGATTGTATTGGATACAAGAGGACAAGGAAGAAGTACAGATCTTACCACAGATGATTATACCTATGAAGAATTTTCTGAGGATTTATTAGCCGTAACAAAAGAACTTAATATCAGTAAATTCAATATTGTAGGATGGAGTGACGGCGGAATTACAGGTTTGCTATTTACTATTAATCATCCTGATTTAGTTAATAAGCTGATCGTTATTGGAGCAAATATAAACCCTGAAGGAATAGAGCCTAAAACCCTGAATACTTTTAAAAAGCAGCTTGAAATGAAGGATGCCCCTAACCAGAGATTGATAAAACTGATGGTTCTGCATCCTCATATAGAAACAGAGCAGCTAAAAACAATAAAAAACCCTGTTTTAGTTATCGCAGGAAGTAATGATGTGATCAAAGAAGAACATACAAAATTGATCAATAGCAGTATCCCAAACTCAAAACTATTGATTGTTCCCGATGCTTCTCATTATGTTCCGTTTGAAAAACCAGACATACTCAATAAGTCGATCATCAACTTTTTAAAAATATAATTTAATTGATAATAAAGCGGAAACCGAAAAGCTAACGAGTAGGTACAAATTAAAATTTTTAAACCATGAGCAAAAAGCTTACAAAAAAGTTAACTCTTAAAAAAGAAAAGTTAACTCAATTAAACTCTGACGAAATGAAATCTGTAAAAGCTGGAAAAGAGCTAGTAACATCTGTTGTTGATTGTTCACACTGGACATGTACAGCTGGAAGCAGTAGGTCTACAAACCTTTGCGTTTGTCCTGCTTAGTAAATCAGAAACATTTTACAAAAATTGTAGCTACTCCGTAAGGAGTAGCTGCTTTTAATAGCTCTATTATGGCAAATAAATTAAAAATAGGCCTTTTAGAATTTGGCATAAGAGAAAACTCGCTCAACAATTCTAAGAAATCATTATACGATATCATTGACTATGCTACAAGAGCGGATCAACTTGGTTTCTCCAGATTCTGGGTTACTGAAAACTATTTTTCAAAAGCACATGACATGGCCTGGTCTACTCCTGAAATGCTGATTCCCATCTTATTAGGATTAACAGAAAAAATAAAAATAGGAATTGCCGGAGTTATTTTACCCTTACAAAGCCCATTCAGAGTGGCTCACAATTATAAGTTGTTATCCAGTTTATATCCCCGAAGATTAGACTTAGGGTTCGTTAAAGGCCTCGTTGGTGAATATGATCTTCAGTATTTTAATGTGGATGTAGATAAAGAAAACTACTTTTCTTCATTTCTTCCAAAACTGGAATCTACATTAAGCTTTCTGAGAGAGGAAAGTGAATTTCTAAAAAAAGACTTAATTATCCCTCCTTATAAAGGAAATATTCCGGATGTATGGTATATGGGATCTTCACACTCTGGCTTAAAAATCGCTTTAGAGCATGATCTTAATTTTGCAAGATCCATCTTTCATGGAGAATCAAACAAAGATTATCTTAAAGAAGAATTACAAAATTTTAGAACAGAATATAAAGCAAAACATGGAAAAGAACCATCAATGGTACTTACTTTTTCAGGCTGCTGTCATAAAACAAAACAAAAGGCGATTAATGTTGCTAAAAGGAGTACCAACAACGATATAAGCAATATAAGCCTTGTAGGAGATGGAAGTTTTTTTCAGGAAAAACTGCTGGAATTTAAAGAACTCTACGGATATAATGAATTTATGTTTAATAATATCTCAAAATCACACAAAGATTCTTTAATAGCCATAGAAATATTAAGCCAATATGTATAAAGATAAAATTGACTTCTTTTTGACCCAAATTTCAGAAAAATGTAATGAAGATCAAGGTGAAAATATTACATTCAGCCTGGGAAATGGGTATTACTCATTATTTTACAACAATGATGTTGAGATTGAAAAAATTGAGGAACTGATTGACATGGCTTCAGAAGCTTCTTATTCCTCATTTGCTACCGGCAGCTTAGCCATCATCTACTTCATGAGGCTTTTGCATAATGCCAATATTATTGCGGATGAAGACATTGAAGGGATAGAAGAAGATTCTATTGAATTTTTCTTAGAATTACTTTCTGCCGCTGCAGACAGGAAGGAGTACGATTTATTCACAGGACTCATCGGATTGGGAATTTATTTTCTTGAAATTAAAAAATTCGATGCTGCGGCCAAAATAGTGTCTTATATAGACCATTTAAAATATGAAAGAAACCAATCCTTTTTCTGGATTGATCATATAGTAAAAGAAGACAATGTGATTGACCTAGGTCTTGCCCACGGCCAGCCTTCTATCATCTCCTTTTTAGCCGAATGCTATCATAAAGGCTGCGAGAAAGAGACGTGTGCAAAACTGATAAGAGGAAGTGTCAACTTTCTAAAGGAACTTTACGAAGAAAATAAAGATTCACAATTCATCTTTCCTTCAAAACTCAATATCGCTACAGGAGAAAAGCAATTATCAGAAAGGCTCGCATGGTGCTATGGAGACTTAGGAGTTGCTATAAGCATCTGGAAAGCTTACACCGTTCTGCAGGATGAGGATCTGAAAGCGATGTGCCTTGCTATTATTCTGAATTTATCAAAAATAAAAGCAGACAAGTCCGGAGTTTTCTACAGCCAAAAAAATGAGTGTATAGACACAGGAATATGCCACGGAACATCTGGAATTTCTCATATATTCAATAAATTCTACAGAATATTTCAAAATCCAGAACTGAAAGAAGCACATGATTACTGGATGTTCTTAACCTTACAACAGCTGGATAAAGGAGCAAAGTTCCCTTATGACCTTAAGAATGATGAATGGGTAGAACACACAGGACTTTTGGAAGGTATTTCCGGAGTAGGAATGGTATTGCTGGACTATCAGTATCCCGATAGAGCCAGAGATTGGGATAAAATTTATTTAATGAACATAGGATGAAATACAACGATATAGAAAAACTGAACTTTTATCTGCTGAGAACACCACTTCTTCCGCAGAAAAATATTGATCAGTGGGAAGAGGATATCAGTACAGAAGGCTTCCGTAATACCATTTATTTATCATCACCGGATTTGTATGAACAGCTTATCAACTGGGACGAAAAAAAACTGTCCAAAGAAAAAGCTGATAAAATAAAAAAATCTCTGCTTAAATATTGGCTGAGAACTCATTTCAGAACCATCCCTTTTGGCACCAATGCCGGAGTAAGTATGGGCGAATGGAGTGACAGCACAAGCATAACCCTGGATAAAGAACAGGATAAAATATATGCAAGACTGGATATGCAGCTTTTGCATGATATTACGGTAAAGTTGGAGGAGAATATGCACGTGAGGAAGGTTTGTAAATTCTATACCAACAACACAATATACAGCACTAAAAATAAGTACCGTTATATTGAGCCTACCATAAAGGATTCAGGGTTGAAATATGAAATTATTTCTACAGAAAAAAACAAATATCTGAATTCCATCATAAAAGCCTGCCAAGACGGTTTAAAGCTTTCCGCGATTATAGAAATATTAGTTAATCAGGATATTTCTTATGAAGACAGTTTTGACTATATCAACGAATTGATAGATTCAAAAATTCTTGTCAGTGAACTCTCACCCAAGGTTACTGACAAGAATTTTCAGAATTTTATTTATCAGTTTTTGAAAGATTTGAAAATTCCTTCAGATAAAGAAAATAGTGAAGATGCAGAATTGATCCACAGCCTGACTATCATCTTTGAAATTGTACAAAAAGCCAACAAAACCAATAACACATTTCTTGCTGTTGATCAGATTTCTGAAATATTAACGTCAATCGGGATTAAAAACCACAAAAAAAATATCCTTCAGACCGATTTACTGAAAGGCAAAACTTCGAATACGCTTGATAAGAAGATTTTTAAAGATTTAAAAAAAGTACTTTCAACGGTTTTTCAGATTGGAGCGGCTGACACAATTGATTCTCTGGATAACTTTAAAAAGGAATTCACGGCAAGATATGACCAGCAGGAAATTCCAATACTATTGGCCCTTGATCCGTTATCAGGCATTAATTACCCTTTACATTCGGATAATGACAGCTCTAATCTCACCGATGGAATCCAGTTTAAGTCTGAAAATACGACCAATGTCATTCAGGGATCCCTGAAATGGAACCAGTTTTTAGGAGAAAAATTAATTAATGCTCTGAAAAATAATGAAAATTTAATACAAATTACTCAAGAAGAAGTTCATCCATTTTTAGAAGAAAATAAAAACATTCCTTTCTCAATGTCTTCATTGGTACATCTCTATGAAGATCAGGAAGGACAGCCGGTTATTTTCCATAAATTCAGTGACGGACCTTCATCTTCCACTTATTTGGGGCGCTTTTGCCATATGGATGACCAGCTGGAGGAATCAGTGAAAAATGCGCTGTCTGAAGAAGAGTCTTTCTTTGACGGGCAGATCATTGCTGAAGTGATACACAATCCGCAGCCGAGAGTCGGGAATATTACAATCAGACCACATTTAAGGAAACATGAAATCCCAATCATTAACCGTCACAATGCAGATAGTGAACCTATCTATTTGAATGACCTTATGATTTCTGTTAAAAATGACAGAATTGTTCTTCGTTCTAAAAAATATAATAAAGAAGTTATTCCAAGTCTGTCATCTGCGCATAATTATAACCTGCATAAAGTACCGATGTATCATTTTCTCTGTGATCTTCAGTACCAGCACATGACACCTTCCTACAACTGGAACTGGGGCATGTTTGTAAATTATGAATATCTACCCAGAATAATGATCCATAACGTGATTCTGTCGAGAGCTTCATGGTTGTTGGATTATGATAAAATATTCAAAGGTAAAAAGGCTTCTATTCAGGTTTTTAAAGAGTATTTAACGGAGAAAAACATTCCTGAAATCTGTGTTTTCACAGAAAAAGACATGGAACTTCCTGTATTTATAAACAATGCGCTGTCACTGGAAATTCTCTTTGATTATCTATTGAAGGAAAAGCAGATCAGAGTGCTGGAAAATCTTTCTGGACAATACAAGACTGTGACTAAGGATGAGAACGGAAATCAACATAGCAATGAATTCCTAATTCCATGGCATAATTCCAGCAGCAAAAAGAAGGATAAGCTTACTTTTTTCCCTGTAAAAAATACAGTGGTTAGAAATTTTGTTCCCGGAAGTGATTGGCTTTTCTATAAGATTTATTGCAGTACAAAAGTTTCGGATCAGATTATTAAAGATACCATCTATAAATTTGCCAATGGACTTGTTAAAAAAGGAATTATACAAAAATGGTTCTTTATCCGTTACAGCGATCCGGATATGCACATCAGAATAAGATTCCTGACGACATCGCAGGACCATACTCTTTCCAGCCAGATCTATCAGTTGCTTGACAAATATCTGACCAGAGAAATGATTATCCATAAAATTGTTCTGGATACCTACAACAGAGAGATTGAGCGATATGGCGAAACTACAATAGATCAGATGGAAAGTATTTTTTACTTCGACAGCGAATGTGTCTGCCAGTTACTCAAAGAAGCTGAATACACAGAAACTCCCATCTGGAAAGCTGCCGTTGCAGGAATCAACCGTATTCTTGATGATTTCGGTTACCGTATAAAGGAAAAAAGAGACATCTTACAGCAGCTCGCCAACGGATACGGAAACATGCTGGATGATCATTCTAAACAGACATTGAAAGATAAATATAGGGATCACAGACATCAGACACTGGAACTTCTGGCAGGTACAGATGAGTTCTCTAAAACTCTGGATATAAGGTCTAAAAAAACAGCCTATTATATTACTGAAATTAAAGAACTACAGTCTCAGCAGATGGTAAAATCGTTAGTGGTAAGTTATATCCATATGTTTATCAACAGAATATTTGCTTCGAAACCGAATATCCATGAGTCTATCCTGTATTATTTTTTACATAAAAGCTATGACTCAGTGCTGAATATTAAAAAACTGACGTAAGATGACCAGAATCGCACTAATAAACTGTTATTTTGGCAAAAGCTGGCCTGAGTATTTCACCCATTTTTTATACAGCTGCAAATACAATCCGGATGTTGATTTTTTATTATTTACCAACCTGGAAGCGCCTTTCCATTTACCGAATGTCCATTTTATAAAGATTAATAATCTTGCTGAATTCAGTATAATGGCAAGCGAAAAACTGAACCTTGCGATCAACATTCTGGATGGTTACAAATTGTGTGATTTTAAGCCTACTTATGGATTGATTTTTCAGGAATATCTAAAAGAATATGACTTTTGGGGATACTGTGACATTGATATTATTTTCGGGAATATCCGATATTTTATCACAGAGAAATTATTGGAAAAATATGATGTTATTTCACCCCACAAAAACTATCCTGCTGGATTTTTTACCTTATTGAAAAATAATGAGCAGTGCATTAATCTATTCAGACAGAGTAAAGATTACGCCCATGTTCTACAGAATACACGTCATTTCTGTTTTGACGAATGTAACTTTGAGTTTAATCTTGTTCATACCACAGATATTACAGAAATAACGACCGAAATTGAAAGTTTCACTCTTGTTGTAAGAAGGATGGAGCTTCAAAAAGAAATTAAATATTATCATAAAAACATTGTTCAGGAGTTTGTTTATTCCAATGTAACCCATCATTGGGTAGAAGGTAATATTTTCAATACGGTAACGGAAAAGCAATACCTGCTGATTCACCTTATCAATCTAAAGGACAATCCGTATTTTTTTATAGATCCTTTTGAAGCAAAGGGCAATTTTTCAATTTCTCCACAAGGGATTCATTATAAATCTAACAAAATTTCTTACTCATTAAAAAAGATCAGGAGAAAAATAGAAAAAATAGTGACCAATGCATTTTACAGATTTTTACTGCTGAAATCTAAGCTGCTCGCATATATCCAAAAACAGCATGTCAATTTTCTGGAAGAACAGTCTTACAAGATTGGAAAAACATCTATTACCTTTTATCCACAGGACCAGAACAAACTCATCATTATTAACGAAAGCGATAACGGACTCCATTATAATCAATACTCTCTTTATAAACTTAGGGACAACCAGTGGATAGGAATAAGCAAAAAAAATATCAGTACTATTGATTTTCATTATAAAGATCAGGAAGATATTCCCTATAAAGTAAGTATAAAGAGTATAAAGAATGATATCACAGAAAATGCCTACTACATCTATTAAAAAAAATCAGCATCTATGATTGCAAAATATGATTATTTACTGGCCTTTAATTTTTTGTTGAAGAAATTCATACAACAGCATAAAAAAGCGGGAAAAATGCAAAACTATACTTTACCGATAGATGATTACAATTTCCTTAGCTTTTACAATATATTACAGAATGATTTTGAAATTGAAACAATGGTGATAAGGCTGGATGATTGGGAAGATATTGAAGAGCTCAGTTTCCCGGCTATTGCTTTCTTAAAAATCAATGGAGGAATCTTTGTATTGATGACTGATTATAAAGACGGAAAAGTATATTGGGAAAGCAAAGAATACGGAAAACAGACCAATACAATTAATCTGTTTAAGAAAATAAGTACAGGAATTCTTTTAGTCTCCTGTTAAGTCAGTTAAAAAGTGGGAATTGCTTCTAATAAATATTTTTGTCAATAATTTTTAACAAAAAGCATATCTTTATTTTTGTGATAGACTTTTATTTTCAATAAAATGATTCTCCTTAGAGAAAGATATCCCATAAATTTGTTGAATTAACATTATAAACTGAATTATTAAAAGCTGGTATTCCCTTGTTTTAAGTATAATAAATTAAATTTTGAAAAAATTTCCTTTTTATAAACAGCCCGACTCCAAAGACTGCGGACCTACGTGTCTCAGAATTGTAAGCAAGTACTACGGAAAGAGTATCTCTTTACAGCAGATCCGTCACCTTTCGGAAACGACAAGGGAAGGAAGCAGTCTTCTTGGTCTAAGTGATGCTGCTGAAGATCTGGGGTTCCGTTCTCTGGGCGTACAGATTGATTTCAATACCCTCGCCGAAGAGGTTCCCCTGCCCTGTATCGTACACTGGAACAAGCAGCACTTTGTCGTGGTGTATAAGATTGATAAAAATAATGTGGTGTACATTTCAGATCCCAGTTATGGACTGATTACCTATAGCCGCGAAGAATTTATCAAATTTTGGATCGGTGAAAATGCCAATGAAAATACAGAAGAGGGAATTGTCCTGATCCTTGAAACGACTCCTGCATTTTTTCAGACCGAATTTGATGATCATGAAAGCAAAGCCAGTTTTTCTTTTCTTTCAAAATATTTACTCAAATACAAGTCTTTAATTGTTCAGCTTGCGATAGGTCTTCTGGCCGGAAGTTTACTGTCTCTGATCCTGCCTTTCCTAACCCAAAGTATTGTCGATGTGGGGATCCAGAACCAGGATCTGAATTTTATTTACCTTGTTTTACTGGCTCAGATCATGCTTTTCCTTGGCAGAATGGGAATTGAAGTAATCCGCAGCTGGATTCTGCTCCATCTGTCAACCAGAATCAATATTTCCATTATTTCAGATTTCTTTATCAAGCTCATGAAACTCCCCATCAGTTTCTTTGATACCAGAATGACAGGGGACATCATGCAGAGGATCAATGACCACCACAGAATCGAACAGCTCCTGACCAATTCTTCTCTGAATACATTATTTTCACTGGTCAATCTTATTATCTTCAGTATTGTTTTACTGTTTTATGATTACAGGCTTTTTGTAGTTTATCTTGTGGGAGCAGTATTGTATATTGCCTGGATCATGTTCTTTCTCGGAAAAAGAAAAGAACTCGATTATAAAAGATTTTCTCAGGTTTCGCAGGAACAGAGCAAAGTCATTGAGCTCATCAACGGGATGCAGGAAATTAAAATGTTCAATGCCGAAAAACAGAAACGCTGGGATTGGGAGTTTCTGCAGGTTAAATTATTCAAGATCAGGATAAAATCTCTGTCACTGGAGCAGTGGCAGTCAGTCGGGGGGAACTTTATCAACCAGATGAAGGATATTCTCGTGAGTTTTCTGTCCGCCAAACTGGTGTTGGAAGGCAATCTTACATTAGGGATGATGCTTTCCGTTCAGTACATTATCGGGCAGCTCAACAGTCCTTTACTGCAGTTGATCGATTTTATCAAACAGACCCAGGATGCAAAAATATCCCTTGAAAGACTGGGTGAGATCCATGATAAGGAGGACGAGGAAAATAAAGATGAGCAGTATGCCACAGAAGTTCCCGAGAAAGATATAGAGATCACCAATATGTCTTTCCGGTATATAGGTTCGGATACGCCTGTTTTTGAAAATCTGAGTTTAAACATTCCTTATCAAAAAACCACGGCCATTGTGGGAGCCAGCGGAAGCGGGAAAACCACCCTGCTGAAGTTACTGATGAAATTCTATGAACCCAATGAGGGGGAGATCAGGATAGGAAGTACACAGATGAAAAATATCTCGCCGAGATTCTGGAGGGACCAGTGTGGGGTTGTCATGCAGGAAGGGTATGTTTTCAATGATACGATAGCCAATAATATAGCTGTAGGTGAAGATTACGTAGATAAAGCAAAACTGCGGAAAGCGGTGGAAATTGCCAACATTAAAGATTTTATAGAAGATTTGCCTTTAAGCTATAATACAAAAATCGGAAATGAAGGTCTTGGTGTGAGTGGCGGGCAGAAACAGAGGTTGTTTATTGCCAGGGCAGTTTACAAATCTCCCGAGTATATTTTCTTTGATGAAGCCACCAGTGCCCTGGATGCCAATAACGAAAAGGTAATCATGGAAAATCTGGAACAGTTTTTTGAAGGGAAAACAGCTATTGTCATTGCCCACAGGTTATCCACTGTAAAACATGCCGATAAGATTATCGTTTTAGATAAAGGAAAAGTGGTGGAAGAAGGAAGTCATACAGAACTGGTGGCATTAAAAGGTGAATATTACAGGCTTGTTAAAAATCAACTTGAACTGGGGAATTAACCATAAGAAATAATTCATATATATATCAAAATTATTTTTAAATTTAAAAAAACATAATCAAGCGGAATCCGAAAAGCTATACGAGTAGGAAAAACTAAAATAAATTTATTGATCATGAAAAATTTAAGAAAATTGAAAAAAAGCGAATTGAAAAATGTTAAAGGAGGTGCTCCCACTCGAGCTTATTGTTATCAACACAGAACTGAATTTTTCGAAGCACTTTCAGATGATTTTTGTTATCATGAAGAAAATGCGACTCATATTGCTTGTGAATGTAAAAGACTTTATGGTTTGTAATATGAAAATGAAAGTTAAATCCTCAGAATGAGGATTTAACTTTAAATATATAAACGTGCAAAAAGACATATTAGACAACATAGAGCTCCGCTCAGAGAGCGTACAGGATATCCTCACAGAACCGCCTCACTGGATGTTCCGCTGGGGGAATACGATTATATTAATTATACTACTGCTCATTCTTGGGATGAGTTATATCATTAAATACCCGGAATTTGTTCCGGCACCGATAGTCGTAACCTCACAGAATCCGCCTGAAAAAATCGAGGCCAGGAGCAGTTCAAAGATTGAAAAAATATTTATCAAAGATCATTCGAAAGTAAAAAAAGGTGACGTGATGTTGGTACTGCAGTCTACAGCAAACTATCAGGACGTTTTACAGTTAAAGAAAATGATAGACTCTACCGCTTCAGATCAGCTGCTGTCATTTCCCGTGAATATAGCGGCCCATTTTAAACTTGGTGAGCTGCAGGGGGACTACAACAGTTTTGCGAAAGCATTTCAGGATGAGAATTTATTTACACGATTACAGCCGTACGCTCCGGAAAATATTGCAGCCAATCAAAGTATCCTGGAATCCAAAAGCCGGATCGCAACCCTTAAACAGCAAAAAAACCTTGAAGCTGCAAAAGCAGAGCTTTCCCGTAAGAGCTACCAACGCTCACAGGACCTGTTCAATCAGGGAGTTATCGCAGCAGTAGAGCTTGAAACTGAAAAAGTAAAATATCTGCAGGCCCAGCAGAACCTGGAAAATCTTAATATTTCGCTTTCCCAGTTACAGGAAAGCATTTCTAATTTCAATAAAACCAAAAGTGGTACTGCAATCAATACAGAAAAGGATAAAATCACCTTTTCATCACAGACTTTGCAGTTATTTGAGCAGTTAAGAAAATCTCTTAAACAGTGGGAGCAGAGTTATCTGATCGTTTCCTCTACCAATGGAATGGCGAGTTTCCAGCAGTTTTTTGGAGAAAACCAGTTTGTAAAAGCCGGGGATCCGATCGTATCGATCCTGCCTGATCATACTGAACAGCTGGTAGGAAGAATGTCTGTTCCTACGGCAAATTCAGGAAAGATTATTCCGGGAGAGAAAGTATTGATTAAACTGGATAATTACCGGTTTCAGGAATACGGAATTATTGAAGGGAAAGTACAGAACATCTCTTTAATTCCGGATGAAAAAGGAAATTATTATGTAGATGTTGTTCTGCCGAAAGGCTTAAAAACTTCGTATAACAAAACTCTGAAATTTGATAAAGAACTGAGGGGAAATGCTGAAATTGTGACTCAGGATTTAAGACTGATCGAAAGATTTTTCTATCAGATCAGGAAATTGCTCGGATACCAATCTTAATTCAACAGAGGAATTCAAAAAAATCTCTGTCAATCTGTGCGATCAGTAAGGAATTTTGCCTTTAGATTTCATAGATTGACACAGATCATTTTCAAAATAAAACCGGACTAAAAAAGTCCGGTTTTATTTTATTTTTTAATTAATCCTAATTCAATTAAGCGTTCGTGAAGAAACTCTCCTGCTGTCGTATCTTCATACAGTTTAGGATGGTTTTCATCTACACAGTTTTCCAGTGCATTCAATGACATTTCGCTAACCGGATGCATGAAGAAAGGGATTGAATACCTTGAAGTACCCCACGATTCTCTCGGAGGATTGACTACTCTGTGAATCGTAGATTTCAGTTTGTTATTGGTATGTCTTGAAAGCATATCCCCTACGTTGATCATCAATTCGTCAGGTTCTGCAATCGCATCGATCCATTCTCCTTTATGATTCTGTACCTGAAGACCTTTTCCCTGAGAGCCCATTAAAAGCGTGATCAGATTAATATCACCGTGAGCAGCTGCTCTTACCGCATCATCAGGCTCCTGAGTAATTGGTGGATAATGAATGGGTCTTAAGATGGAGTTTCCTTCTGCGATTTTGTCATCAAAGTAAAATTCATCCAGACCAAGGTATAATGCTAAAGCTCTTAAAACGTATTTTCCCGTTTTTTCAAGCATCTGGTAAGTCTCCTTACCCACCTCATTGAACTGTGGAAGTTCATCCACGATGACATTGTCAGGATACTGGCTTTTGTATTTTGAGTCTTCCGAAACATACTGTCCAAAATGCCAGAATTCTTTCAAATCCCCTTTTTTAAATCCTTTTGCGGTTTCTTTTCCGAAACCTACATAACCTCGCTGCCCTCCGATTCCGGGAATCTCATACTTCTGTTTGGTTTCTGTGGGAAGTTCAAAGAAGTTTTTTACTTCTCCATAAAGATCATCTACGAGTTGGTCATTGAGGAAATGTCCTTTTAAGGCAACAAAGCCAATTTCTTCGTAAGCTTTTCCGATTTCATTTACAAATTTCTGTTTGCGTTCCGGGTCACCCGAAAGGAAATCACGCAGGTCTACACTAGGTATTTTATCCATTTTATAGAAATTTTACGTGATGCTAAAATACAGCTTTTTTGAATTAAATGATTTTAGAATTAATTATTTATAAGCTAAATTTGTCATGTGAAATCGCTGAAGATCCAATTGGTTAATAAATGAGGATGAAATTCAGTCGATTGCATTTGACCTTCAAAAAATAACAGAATTTTCAAATGAAAAAATATTCTTCCAAGAGAAGTATTCAGATACTTGCCCATCTTTTTCAGCAATACGGAATTGTAGACATCGTGATATCTCCGGGATCCAGAAATGCTCCCCTGGCTATTCATTTTTCTGAAATGAATGATTTCAACTGTTTCAGTATTGTCGATGAGAGAAGTGCAGCTTTTGTAGCTCTTGGAATGGCGAAGAGTGAGAGAAAACCGGTGGCAATTACCTGTACAAGCGGTTCTGCAGCAGCTAATTATTACCCTGCAGTGACTGAAGCTTTTTACCAGAATATTCCGATGTTGATTTTAACAGCTGACCGGCCTACCGATTATGTTGATCTTTTTGACGGACAGACCATCCGGCAGAATAATCTGTTCCACCAGCATTCATATGGGGATTTTCAATTGTTAGAAGACAGTAAAGAAGATGCTGAAAACATCAATTCGGATATTATTAAAAAGGCGATCGAACTGTGTTTTGAGAAACAGGGACCGGTCCATATCAATATTCCTTTGGAAGAACCTTTGTATGATCTGGTTTCTGAACTGCCGACTTTTCCTGAAGTGGAAAAGACCATTAAGAAGAAAGAATATGAAATTCCATCCAATTTAATCGCTGACTGGAATACTTCACAGCGAATTATGATTCTGGTTGGAACAAAAGACTACAGCCCGGAGTTGGAAAATCAATTGTCTCAATTGGTTAAAAATCACTCTGTGGTTGTTCTGAGTGAAGCGAATTCGAATGTATATCATGAGAAATTTTTCAGACATATCGACCGGTATATTTTTGCTTTCGGTGAAGAAGATTTTAAAACATATGCGCCGGATCTGTTAATTACGGTAGGACAGAATGTTGTTTCCAAAAAAGTCAAATTGTTTTTGAGGAAGGCGCATCCCAAACAACATTGGCATCTTGATGAGGTGTGGCAGCCGGATACCTATTTTTCCCTCACGCAGAAAATAGAAATCAAGCCTGAGGTTTTCTTTTCTAAATTATTAAATTTCATCAATTTAGAGCCGAGGCCTTATTATAATTTATGGGATGTTTTAAGAGATAAAAAAGATAAGAAACATAGAGATTTTTTAAACTTAACCGAGTTTTCAGATTTCTATTTCTTTAATAAAGCTTCACAGAGTATTCCTGAGAATTATAACATTCATTTCAGCAACAGTTCGGCAATCCGCTATGCTCAGCTGTTTGATTTCGGTAAAAGGAGAATGTACTGTAACCGCGGAACAAGTGGTATTGACGGTTCAACATCAACAGCAATGGGTTTTGCAATCAAAAATGCAAATCCGACCTTATTGATTACCGGGGATTTAAGTTTTTTCTATGACATTAATGGTCTTTGGAATCAGTATATCCCGCCATTCACAAGAATTATTATTTTTAATAACGGAGAAGGGAATATCTTCAAAATAATTCCCGGTCCGGGAAATGCCAATTCAAATACAGTGGATGAATTTATTGCGACAAAGCATCATAAAAATGCAGAGTTTTTAGCAAAACATTTCGGGTTTTCTTATGTAAAAGTAGAGGATGACGGGACTTTAGACCGTGTTTTTGATAATTTCTTTAAGCCTGATGTGCAGCCTAAGATTATGGAGGTTAATACACAAGGTAAAAACAATGCAGATACCCAGAAAGCTTATTTTAATTTTTTAAAAGAAATCTAAACGGACTTTTAAAAGGTTAGCTTTTGGAATCAAAGATGAAAAATACAATTTTACACCATTTTTGTATTTTGTAAAGATCAATGGATTAATCATCAAAGCAATTGTATTTCTTAAGCAATGAAAGGCGACCGTTTATCGTTAAAAACATGTGTTTAAAAACGTTAACTTACTTTTCTAAATGCGATATTTAAAATACACAACAGGTTAATCTTAAACTCTCTAAAGATATTGTTGGAAAAAGATGCAGATTTATGAACCCATAAATCTGCATTTTTGTTTGATATAAAAGTAAATTTTTCGGCAAAATAAATTCTATAAATCCAGATAATCATTATTTCCCGGTAGATTTGTGATTTTGTGAAGAGGATAAATAAACATGTCATCAAAATCATTCAGCGCATTGATCAGTTGAAAATGTGAAAATTCCTTGATGTTCTGTAAAGTGATTTCAGCTTCTTTTATCTTCTTTTTCTTCAGAAGATGCTGTCTCTGAACTCCATTTAAGAGGTAAGTGGACGGAGTAAACCATTCTTTCCCTTTTTGAAAAAGAATATTTGAAAATGAAGTGTCGGTGATGTGATTATTTTTGACAATAATAATTTCTTCAGCCTTAGATTTCATCTTCATCTTTTCCAGTTCTTTACGGTCTTCAAACTTAAAGGAATAATCGTAACTGTTGTTTTCAACCAGTTGAAAATCCTGAATTTCCGGTATTGCATAAGGAATCATCATGGTTCTGAATCTCTTATCAAGATCATAGGTAAGTCTTAGTTTGTACAAACCGTCTTCATCATGGTTCAGGTCTTTAAAAATCTTATTCAGGTCAATAGAACCTTCTTTCCCGAAATGGGCGAAAGTATCATTAACACGTTTCTGGTGAAATTCAAGCAGGAACAGCTCCTGATCTTCTACTTTAATGCTTTCAATGAATTGGGACATAAATTTTATTTTTCATTTCCTGATACTCGTCTTCTAATTTACTCATGTGTGTAATACCACCTCCGCTTTTGAAATACAGCTCATCTCCTTCTTTTTCAATAAAACGGATCATTACACAACTGTCCAGATTTTCACCATCGAACCAACCACAGACGCCGGTATAAAAACCTCTGTCAAAGCCCTCTGCTTCAAGAATAATCTCTAAGGTTTTTGATTTGGGGGCTCCTAAGATTGATCCTGCAGGCAGAAGTTTCTGCATAATGCTGCCTATCTTTCCCTTAAATTCAGGTTTTATATCTCCTGAAATTTCAGAACTCATTGCATACAGGTCTTTTTCGTGGGTTTTAAGAAAATCAATATATTGAAATTTATCTACCTTCACGTGATCTGCGACCATACTCAGATCATTTCTAAGCAGATCAACGACAGTATAATGTTCGGCTTTTTCTTTTTTGTCATTCTTAAGTATCTCTGCTGCATTCTCAAGAGATGCATCAATAGTCCCTTTCATCGGATAGGTGAATATTTTATTACCAACTATTCTGACGAAAGTTTCAGGAGAAAAAAATACAAAAAAATCTTTGAATAAAACCTTATATTTTGCCTGAGAATGATGAAAAATTTCTTCCAGACTCAGATTGGTCTCGATTTTCGTCTTCCTGGTATAATTGACAAGATAAGAATTTCCCAGACGAATATTTTTCTGAACAAGTTCAAACCCATTCTGAAAATTTTTTACAGACTCCGGAAAAGATTTCCATTCTGTTTTTTTTTCTAATGCCTGTTGTTTTTCTGTGTTTGAAAACGATTGAAAATCAATGAGTAATCCGATTTTTGAAATCTCATCTTCCCTGAAGATTTCCACCTTGTCAACCAGGAAATCAATCATAAAGAAAAAGGGAACTTTCTGATGTGAAAGTTCGTCCATCTCAATAAATTTTTGATGATTTGCAGAAAACATTCCGCAAAAGTAGTTATTGATGTTTACTTTTGCACAAAATATTTTTAATGCAGGAGAAATATCCACAAAAACCGGGACTCGACTTTATCTTAAAACAGGCGTTTTATTACTGGAACAGAACGCTGCTTTTTCAGCTGATGTTTTCAATCATTTACTTTTCTGTATTTTTGACCGTCCTTTTTTATTTTTCTGAAAAGTATGGAATCATCAATCAGTTTTTTGGTGCTGCATCAGATTATATGAAGGCCGGACCTGCAGGACTGGACGACTATAAAAATAATATTGCGGCCATCATGGCAACAGAAGGATTTCAGAATTTTTATCTTGGTATGGTGGGGGTACAGGTTTTTCTTTACCCTTTAAATCTGGGTTTCTTTCAGATTTTCAGAAAGATGGATCTGAAAGAAACAGTTACAATCGGAGATCTCTTTACAGGATATAACGGGTTGAATTTTTTCAGATATATCAGCTATTTTATTTTCTGGTTTTTCTTTTATACTTTTATTGCTCAGACGATTATATTGCCGGTGGCCTGGGTCATGGTCACACTTTTTGTTGCTCCACTTATGTTTTTCCAGAACAAAACAATTTTTGAAGGAATTGCTTTAAACTGGAAAGTTTTAAAACTCTATTTCATAGAAATCTGTGTTTGTGTGATTGTAGCAGTTTTATTCAGATATATAGGTTTTGCTTTATTCTTAATAGGTGGTTTGTTGACCTTGCCTTTTTGGAATGCAATGATTTATTCGCTTTACAAAACAATTTTTAACGAGGAGAATTAAATTTGAAAATGGTAATGATTTGTTCTCAGAAAAAAAGTTAAATTTGAGAAACATTAAAAAAATCTAACCATGTCTGAATTTAACGAATTTGACCAACAGGGTTCTGTTCCCAACAAAGATGCCGGATCCATTATTTCGCATGCCTTTGAAATGTATAAAGGGGTAATTCTATATGCAGTCGTTACCATGATTGTCTATTTTATTGCTGATTATGTGATTCAGTTCTTCAGTGGATATAACTCATGGAGTAGTTTTACCGAATTTCGTGATCTTGATGGTGATTATTCAAGTTACGGGGATTGGAATAAGCCGGGATTGTCGCTCTACTATTCTTTTTCTAGTATTTTAGGGATTCTACTATCCCCGCTCTATGTTGGATTAATTTACATCACCAATAAATTTAATACAAAAGTTCCTGTGGAATTTTCAGATCTTTTTATAGGTTACCGTCAGAATCTGGGCAATATTCTTTTGTACAGTTTAATCATCAATATCATACTGGGGATCTCATTAATTATGTGTATCGTACCCTTTTTCTTTGTGTTTCCTCTGTTTCTTATTGGTTATCCTATTCTGTTATTTGAAAATTCATCTGCACTTGATGCACTGAATAAGACTTTTAATATTGCCAAAGAAAACTATGGTGTATTTTTGGGAAGTGCAATTTTAGGTGGACTTATTAGTATTGCCGGAATCTTTTTGTGCTGCATTGGTATAATTTTTAGTGCACCATTCATCATGATAGTAATGTATTCTACTTACTGTGCCTATTTAGGGAAACCAAGACAAATAACATATAAATAATGTCACATCACGAAAAACAAATCAGCAGTGTTGTAATCAAACAGATTGCTCTGCTCGCTATTATTTTAATTTTAGCAGCTTTAATCTGCTTTAACCTGGCACTTTTCATTCCTTCAGTACTTGGTGCAATTACCATTTATGTACTTTGTCGGAAGTACAATTTTTATCTGCAGGAAGAGAAAAAATGGAAACCCTGGGCATCGTCTCTTCTGCTGATGTTTGCGAGTCTTGTCATTATCATTCTGCCATTATACTTTATTGGGGATCTTCTCATTGAGAAATTAGGGAATGCGAAGATGTACATGGAAAAATTTAATGTATTTGTCGAAAAAATCCACACATTCGTTTACGATAAAACGAAATTTGATCTTCTCAGTAAAGAAAATATGACAAAGCTTAAAAACTTTGCAGGACAGTTTTCCACCATTGCTTTGAGTGGTACTTTCAATACGCTGACAGTAATTCTGTCGATGTATTTTATTCTGTATTTTATGTTTGAAAAGCCTAGGTTTTTTGAAAGAATTCTTGCTTCTGCCGCACCGTTAAAGAGATCAAATGTTTCTTTAATCGGTGAGAAAATGAGAAAACTGATCATGGCCAATGCGATTGGAATTCCGGTTGTTGCTATAGGACAGGGAATTGTTGCGCTGATAGGATATTTCATTTTCGGTGCACCAAGTCCGATTCTTCTTTTTGCCCTTACTGCGGTCGCGTCGATGATTCCTATTGTAGGAGCTGCAATCATTTATGCTCCGATCTGTATATTTATGATTGCAGAAGGACAGACAGGGCCGGGAATCGGTTTAGGTATTTACTGTTTGGTTGTAGTTGGAGTAACTGACAATGTGCTTCGTTTCACACTGTTAAAAAGACTTGAGGACATACATCCTTTAAATACAGTATTTGGAATTATTATGGGAATGAATCTGTTCGGATTTATGGGATTGGTGTTCGGACCGATTTTGGTTTCGTTTACGCTACTCCTGATTCAGGTATATAGAAATGAATTTTCAGATGATGATAAGCCTGAACTTGAACTTTCCAGCAAAGGAAGAAATAACGATTCAGAAAATAAAATCGATTTAATTGTTTAAAATGGAGCAGGGAATAAATCCGGAAATATTAAAGGAGATCTGTGTAGATAGGATGCCTTTCGGAAAATATCAAAATACCATTATCGCCGATCTGCCCATCAGTTATCTGGAATGGTTCAACAGGCAGGGAATGCCTAAAGGAAAACTGGGGATGCAGCTTTCTACCATTTATGAAATAAAATTAAACGGTCTTATGGATCTGCTTACTCCTCTTCGTGGCGGTAAAACAGAATATCAGAAACCTAAAACAAAAGTATATAAGTTTTAAGAAAAAAACTTGATTTTAAAAGAAAGGCGACATCCGAAGATGTCGCCTTTCTTGTGCTTATTGTATCATTAACCTTTCAACGCTGCAATTTCATCTCTCAGCTGTGCAGCTTTAATAAAGTCTAAATTTTTGGCTGCCCCTTCCATTTCTTTTTGTTTTTGGAGGATTAATTTTTCAACGTCTTCTGTTGCATAAGTTGCTTTTACATCAGCAACTTTTTGCAAAATTTGTTTTTGCGTGTATTTTTCATCCGGGAAATCCTTGCTTCTTCCCACAAGGTTTTCAGAAATCTTTTTATTCAGTGCCATAGGAACTTTATTATGTTCCGTATTATAGGCGATCTGTTTCTCTCTACGGTATTCGGTTTCGTCAAGAGTTGACTGCATTGATTTGGTGATTTTATCAGCATAAAGAATGGCCCGTCCGTTAAGGTTTCTCGCCGCACGTCCGACAGTCTGAATCATTGATCTCCTGCTTCTCAGCATTCCTTCTTTATCAGCGTCAAGAATTGCCACTAGTGAAACTTCAGGCAGATCCAGACCTTCTCTCAATAGGTTCACTCCAATCAAAACATCAAAAATACCAAGACGTAAGTCCTGCATAATCTGAATACGCTCCAGAGTTTCAACGTCAGAATGAATGTACCTTGTTCTGATTCCGAATTTTGTAAAGTACTTGGTGAGCTCTTCTGCCATTTTTTTAGTCAGGGTAGTTACCAAAACCCTTTCATCGATTTCAGCTCTTTTACGGATTTCTTCCATTAAATCATCAATCTGATTTAGAGAGGGTCTAATTTCTATAATAGGATCTAAAAGTCCGGTAGGACGGATGATCTGTTCGATATATTCTCCGCCTGTTTTTTCGAGTTCGTAGTCTGCCGGTGTTGCAGAAACATAAATTACCTGATTCTGGATGGCTTCAAATTCTTCAAATTTTAATGGACGGTTATCCATTGCTGCCGGAAGCCGAAATCCATATTCCACCAAAGCCTCTTTACGGCTCCGGTCACCGCCATACATAGCATGCACCTGTGGTACCGTAACATGGCTTTCATCAATAACCATGAGATAATCTTTCGGAAAGTAATCTAACAGGCAGAACGGACGTGATCCCGGGAGCCTGCCGTCAAGATAACGGGAGTAATTTTCAATACCTGAGCAGTAACCCAATTCTTTAATCATTTCAAGATCCAGTTCTGTTCTTTCCTGAAGCCTTTTTGATTCTAAAGGTTTTCCGATTTCAGAGAAAAAGTCTACCTGTTTTACCATATCATCCTGTATATTTCTGATGGCACCGTTCAATGTTTCTTTTGATGTCACAAAAAGATTGGCAGGATAGATCTGAATCTGGTCAAAATTAGCTGTAGTATTTCCTGATACAGGATCAAAACTCTGAATTTTTTCAATTTCATCTCCGAAAAACTGAACTCTTACGCCGTTATCTGCATACGCAGGAAAAATATCTACGACATCCCCTTTTACACGGAAGGTTCCTCTTGAGAAGTCGGCTAATGTTCTTGAGTATAATGCATTAACCAGTGAGTGGAGAAGTGCTGTTCTCGTCGTCTTTTCGCCGATTTCCAGTGAAATCAGGGATTTGTGAAATTCTGCGGGATTCCCGACACCGTAAATGCATGATACAGAAGCTACAATCAATACATCTCTTCTTCCTGATAATAAACTGGCGATCGCTGAGAGACGGAGTTTCTCTACCTCTTCGTTGATACTTAAATCCTTTTCAATATAGGTTCCTGAACTTGCTATATAAGCTTCAGGCTGGTAATAATCGTAGTAACTTACAAAATATTCAACCGCATTTTCCGGAAAGAATTCTTTAAATTCCATAAAAAGCTGGGCCGCCAATGTCTTGTTATGTGCCAAAACCAATGTAGGTTTCTGGGTATTGTGAACGACATTCGCAACGGTAAATGTTTTACCGGAGCCTGTCACCCCAAGTAAGGTCTGGTATTTTTCACCGATTTCTATTCCTTCAGTCAGTTTTTCGATTGCTGTAGGCTGGTCTCCGGTTGGTTTATATTCTGATTGCAGCGTAAATTTCATAGATCAAATTTATGAAATAAAAAGAGTCCGAAATAAGACTTCAGATATAATTTATTGAGTATTTTTTGCGAACTCAGAGCATATGACATCAGGAATTTAAGTTTCATTTAATTTCTTTAATTTAAAAATGAAATACTATTTCATGGATTTTGTGGCATTATTTTTACACTCAATAATTTCATGTGCATCAATTGATAATAAGTAAATTTTTGCTGTGATTCGCAGAGATTATTTTACAGATACTCACATTCATTTTATAACCAATAAATATCTATATATGAACAAGATTTTTTTACCCATTTTACTGGCTTCTGCAACAACTATTGTTTCGTGTCAGGGAAAAGGAAAGCCCAGTGAACCGTCAGCTAAACAGGAAAAAGCCAATACCAGCTATAAACCTGCTTTTGAAGGACAGACAAGAATTGCTCCGGTAAAAACAGCAACCCCTTATAATGTCGAAGTACTGAATAAAGATTTAGGAAAGCCATGGGGAATCATTAATTTACCGGATGGGAGATTTCTCATTACGGAAAAGTCAGGATTTATCAATGTCGTTTCCACAGACGGGAAACAGGTTTCTAAAATTGAAGGTTTTCCGAAAGTTGATGATAAAGGACAGGGAGGAATGCTTGATGTAGCTTTGGATCCTGATTTTAAAACGAACAATATGATTTATTTTGTTTTTTCAGAACCTTTCGGCGAAGGAAACTTAACTTCCGTTGCAAAAGGAAAGCTTTCTGCGGATCTGAAAAATATCTCTGAAGTGAAGGTAATTTTCCGTGCTACACCTTCTTATGACGGAGACAAACACTACGGTAGCCGACTGCAGTTTGATAAAGACGGAAACTTATTTGTCAGTACAGGAGAGAGATCTGATAAAGAAACCAGAGTATATGCGCAGAAAACAGATAATTACCTGGGAAAAATTTTAAAAATAACAAAAGACGGTAAACCTGCACCGGGAAATCCGTTTATCGGGAAAGATGGCTATAAGCCTGAAATTTATGCATTCGGAATCAGAAGTCCGCAAGGTTTGGCTCTTGATGAGAACGGACAGCTTTGGGACATCGAAATGGGTCCGCGAGGAGGCGATGAAATCAATCTGATCCAACCCGGAAAGAATTACGGATGGGGTGACGTTACGTATGGCATCGAATATTCCGGAGAAAAGATCAACAATGGTACTACGCAAAAAGAAGGAACAGAACAGCCTGTTTATTACTGGGATCCTGTAGTGTCACCAAGTGGAGTAACTTTCTATACCGGAAATATTGCTGAATGGAAAAATAATTTATTTATCGCCTGTCTGAGTGGTAAGCATATCAACAGAATCGTTTTTAAAGATAATAAAGTCGTTGGTGAAGAGCGTTTGCTTTTAGACCAGAACGAGAGATTCAGAGATGTGCTGAACGGGACTGATGGTAATCTGTACGGAATTACTGATAGTGGTAAGCTGTATAGAATTTCAAAAAAATAAAGTTTTTATCAAGGTGATTAATACAAACATTACGAATCACATTTGAAAGAATAGGGAAGATACAGTTCGGGCGCAGAATCATTGATTCTGCGCCCGAACTTTTATCAGAATAATAAATTTAAGCTTCTTCAAGATGCACTGTAAAATGTCTCAGGATTTCCGGCTCCCAAGTTATGCGATACCCTTTGGAAATTTCGTCTCTCCTTTCATAAACATTTTTCACTGCAGCTGCAATGTAATCCATGTGGTTATTCGTATAGGTTCTTCTTGGAATAGCAAGACGTACCAATTCAAGTTTCGGATACCTGTTTTCACGCGTTGCAGGATCACGGTCTGCCAGTAAAGTTCCGATCTCTACCGTTCTGATTCCGGCTTCTTTGTAAATTTCCAGACCTAAAGTCTGAGCAGGATATTCTGAACGGGCTACATTTGGTAAAAAATTAAGAGAATCGATAAATACAGCATGTCCTCCGATAGGTTTCTGTACAGGAATTCCATACTCAATCAGTTTATTGCCAAGATATTCCACCTGAGAAATGCGGCTTTCAAGATAGGCAAATTCTGTAGCTTCATCAAGTCCTACTGCCAATGCTGCCATGTCTCTTCCTGCCATTCCGCCATAGGTAATGAATCCTTCATAGATAATAGTGAAATTGGAAGCCTTTCGGAAAACATCTTCATTATTTAAAGCGATAAACCCACCAATATTGACCAATCCGTCTTTTTTTGAACTCATCGTCATTCCTTCACCATAAGAAAACATTTCTTTACAAATATCCTTGATCGTTCTGTTTTCCTGTCCTGCCTCTCTTTTTTTGATGAAATAAGCGTTTTCAGCAAATCTTGCAGAGTCGAAGAAAACGGGAATTCCGTATGTATCCGAAAGTGCTTTTACCGCTTTCATATTTTCCAGGGAAACGGGTTGTCCTCCTGAAGAATTACAGGTAATGGTAATCAGGCAGAAAGGAATCTGCTCTTTTGGATAGGATTTATAAACTTCTTCCAGTTTTCCCAGATCAATATTTCCCTTAAAAGGATGAAGGTCATTAATGTCAAAAGCTTCATCGATCGTACAGTCGATGGCGTGGGCCTTTCTGATTTCGATGTGACCTTTGGTGGTGTCAAAATGAGAGTTCCCCGGAACGACGTCACCGTCTTTTACCAAAACTGAAAATAGAACATTTTCTGCAGCTCTTCCCTGGTGGGTTGGCAAAAGATATTTAAATCCGGTAATGCTTTGTACAGTATTGTGTAATTGCTCAAACGAACGGGAGCCTGCGTAACTTTCATCCCCGGTCATCAAAGCTCCCCACTGTCTGTCAGACATTGCCCCTGTTCCGGAATCGGTAAGAAGATCAATGTAAACCTGCGAAGATTTCAGATTAAACAGATTGAATTTTGCATCTTTCAGCCACTGTTCTCTTTCTACTTTTGTGGATTGACGGATTTCTTCCACCATTTTGATACGGTATGGTTCTGCGTATGGTAATTCCATGTTGATATATTTTTAGATTAATTAAAGAAAAATTTATTTGAAATTCAATTTCAAATCATCAAAGTGTATAGGTAAGGAGGTAAAGAATTTTACTCAGGAGCCTTAAATATATTTTCATCCGAATGGAAGCCTGCTACACCGCCGCTTACTGCAAATTTCATTGCAGTAGCAGCCGTCATTCCCAATACAGGTTTGATGTTTTTTTCTTCAGTTACAATGACCCAGCCGGATATTGCATACGAATGCGGAAGATATACGGCCACAAAATTGTGTTTATGTACATCTGCCATTTCTTTTTGAGTGAGAAATCCGATTCTCCAGATTTCAGGATTTTCATTGGTTTTTACCCAGACAGGATCACTGAATTTCTTTTTATCACCAACAAACGAAGACATCACGTCTTTAGTGGGAGAGTAAATGTGTTTGATGCCAGGCGTTTTTTCCAGGATACGATCGATGGCATCCACGAAAAATCTCCCGACCACAAATTTGTTTCCAAGATATCCTAACAATGCGGTTACAAGAATGGTAGAAATGAAAACCAGTCCCGGAATTTCTCTGGCGACAGACGGGATAATGTTATCAATAGAAGAAATGACGTACCAGATCACAAAAATAGTGAGCCCGATAGGCCCAATGATTAACAGTCCCTGAAAAAAGTTTTTCAGGAAAAAGTTGGTGATGTTTTCAAAAGTAAGTTTTTTCAATTGATTCGTTTAACCGTGGATGGTCTCTTTATTTCCGTAGGATTTTATAATTTCAGCTTCGTATTCCAGCCATTCTTCCCAGCGTTTATTGACAGTCTCGAGGTCACCAAGCTGTCTTGCGAAACCGATGAATGTTGTATAGTGATTTGCCTCGGAAATCATTAATTCTTTGTAGAATGTTTTTAATTCTTCGTCTTTTATATTTTCGGTTAAAACCTTAAATCTTTCACAGCTTCTTGCTTCAATCATCGCGGCAAAAAGCATTTTGTCAACAATCATTGTGTCTCTGTGACCACCTTTTTGGATGAAATTAACCAGTTCATTGACGTAATCGTCTTTTCTTGTACGCCCAAAAGTGTAACCCCGTTTTTTGATGATTTCTAAAACCTGCCCAAAATGTTCTAGCTCTTCCTGAGCAATTGCCAGAAGTTCCGTCACGATGTCTGGACGTTCTGGAAGCATAGTGATCAACCCGATCGCATTGGTAGCAGCTTTTTGCTCACACCACGCATGATCGGTTAAAATTTCCTGAATGTTGTCTTCTGCAATATTTGCCCACCTTGGATCGGTAGGGAGTTTCAACTTAAACATAATATAATTTTAAATGCTGATCTGGATATTAATTATTTTTTTTCTAAAAGACTTTTTAACAGAGTGATCTGAGCATCCTTATCCTTAATCCTTTCTTCATACTGTTCAATCAGCTTTTCAGAGAGCTGTTGATTGATGATGTAACCGGAGTTGTTTGCGTGCTCACCATTGTTGTTATTGATGATCGTCATATTTTCAGGCAGGATGTCGGTAAAGTTTTTATCATATATTTTTGAAATTTTATCCAATGTAAACACATCAGGAAAACTTTTGTCGCTTTCAAATCTTCTATAGGTAGATTCAGAAATGTCCAGCATATCCGAAACCTGTATAGTTGATAACCCTTTTTCTATTCTCATTCCTTTTAGTTTTTGACCTATTTTCATCTTTTTTCGTATTTAAAACAAAGGTATCTAAAAATATTAAGCTCCCAAACAAGGAAATTTCCAAAATTGAATAAAAATTTTCAAAATGTGATAAAACATTTTTCAGTTTTGAAGGGAAGATAAATATTTCACCCGTTATTTTTGTAATATGTTCTCGCGAAAACATAAATGTGTAAAAAAAATTAATCAAAAAAACACTTAACAATTAAAAATATTATGAAAAAATTAATAAAGGTTATATGTATTATTTCAATGTTTGCTGGGATTTCTGCTTCGGCACAGAACTATGTTAATAAAAATGCAGAAGAATTATTGGCGTCAACAAAAGAACCGTCTTCTGAAAGAAAAAGATTACTGATGTGTACTACAATCTCATGTTGTTCGATAGGTTCTTTTGGGATTGAAATCTGGTCAGACAAAGAGTGTCATTATATTATTACAAATAGTAAAATTGCAGTGGTTGATTTGAAAAATAGAGATGGTTCTGTTTATAAAGAATCTCAAATTGAAGTTAAAGAAGATGTTACTTTAATTGATAAAAATAATACTCTGGAAAAGGACGGATTGGAAGCTGTGATGAAAGCGGGCCTATATCAGGTAATCAATGGACAGGTTGCTTTTGAGCCGACCGTTCAAAAAATACGTGTGAAAGCAATCTGCTATCAGGAAACCCATGAAGGAACTCTTTTCGGTCATCATTACAGCTATTCAACGAGCATCTGTGTTGTTTACCCAAGCTTTAGCCGTCAGACTAAAAATATTGAGGGAGGATATGCAGTTATTGATTTGACTAAAGATGAGAAAGTGCTGAAGCTGGCAAGAGAAAATGCAGATACTTTGGTTTTTGATCAGGATATTGTTGTGGATAATAAATATGTTATAAAGGCAGGAAGGTATTCTGTTGAAGAAGGAAAGATATATACCAGAAACATCCAATTAAAATAAACATGAAAAAATTTCTAATAGCTCTGTCTGTAATTATTGTCCTGGTTTTGATTATTTACAATGTCGGATTCCAGTTTGGTGATGTAACTATAGGAAAGCAGTATGATAACATAGAATCTGAGAGTAAATATGATATGGAAAACAGTGAGTTTTCAAAACAATATTTACAGGATGGCGATGTTTCGGTCATCAACTTATGGGCCAGTTGGTGCAGGCCGTGTATAGAGGAAATGCCTGTATTTATTAAATTAAAAAATAATTTTCCTGCTGTTAAGTTTGCTACAATATCCATAGATAGAGATGAAAAAAAACTGTCTCAGTCGATTAGGAAATTTCACCTTACGAATGATATTACCCTTGAGAATTCAGAATATAGAAGAGCTATTAGGAACTTTTTAGAGAACAGAGAATTGAAATCACTGATAAAAACAGAGGTAGTTCCTGTTACTTATATTATTAAAAACAGAAAGGTTATATATAAAACGACAGGAACGATTGACTATGATACATTTAGTATTCAACTGAATAATCTTAAATAATGAAAGGTATATATGGATGTTTATTAATTATTGTTCTATTTTCTTGCGATTTAAAATCTCAGACTACGACATCTGGTTTAGATAAAGGTTTGGCAATAGGTAATATTCTTGTACAGGGCTATATGGCTATAAAAGGAAACGGAGCCAAGACGGTCGATCCCAATGCTAAAACTGTTGACAGCTTCTGTTTTAAAAACAAAATGGATGAGAAAATTACCGTAAAGCTAAACGGAAGCGTAGAAGATGAAGAAGTGAAAAAAGAATTCGTTATTCAAAAGAACGAAAAAGAGTGTACCTACAATTTACCTAAAGGGATTTATACCTACGAAGTTTTACTTTCGAGTAAAGATACGTACCAAAAAGGTGAATATAAAGTTTTTCAGGAAGCTTTGATGACAATTAATCGGTAGTGAATGATCAGACCGCTTTACTGAATAAAGCGGTCTTTTTGATTTCTGTTAAACCGGAAGTTTAATAACGGGATTATGTACTGGTAATTTGTGATTACCAGCTCATAATTATCATCTGATGAAAATATCTTCTTTTAAAATTGCGTGTGGCATAAAGTTGGATTTAGTTAACATAACATTAAAATTATAAATCATGACTACATCAATTACAAAGAATCTTCAGAAGTTTGCATTAACGATGCTGACTTTATTTTTCAGTATTATTACATTTGCTCAGGAAACAGCACCTGATACTAAAGTAAGTTCTTCTACTACAACTACAACGACAGAAGAATGGTATATGGATCCAACTTACTTGGTCGTTGGAGGTATTGTTCTTATCGTTATTATAGCACTGTTGGTAAGGGGAGGCAGAACCAGAAGAGATTAGGTTTAAAAAATCAATATAGAGCCGCTCAGTAATTACTGAGCGGTTTTTTTACGGAGAATTTCTAAGATATTCCATCCTAAAGCATCTATTTTCTTTAAACCGACAGCGATGATGAAAGCTAAAAAGATATTAATAGTATAGATGATTATCATTAGCAGCCACCAGGACATAAGTTCTTTCATCGGAACCACCAGAAAATAAACTAATGAAGAACTGATCCCCTGGCCGAAATAAAAGAAGATGGCATTTTTACCGATATAGGTGATGAAATTTTCCTTCGTTATCTTTAATCTGTTGTATAGTATAAATAAGGTAGTCAGTGAAAATAGAGACCAGATGATGTATGGTGTTTGTGGAGGGAATTTCTGTTTATTGATTTTAAAAAATATTTCGTTCCCGAAATACCAGAACATCCAAAACAAAGCTGCTGCCACCAAGCTATACAGAACAGGGATTAGCTTTACAGGAATTGTTTTACCACGCATCCTGTTTCCGATAAGAAAAACAGTCATGTAGAAAGCAACATATCCGACCTGTCCGGTTGGGTACAATTCAGGAAAAATATTAAAGAGTAAAGTCAATGCGATGCATATGCCAATAAACCAATTGATATGTTTCGGGAAAAACCGTAAAATTAAAACTCCGAATACTGTAAGAATATAATAAACTTTGAGGTACCAGAAACTTCCCATAACAACAGGGAAAGTGTCGGCATTTGAATATTCATGAAGGTACCAGTTGCCTAAATTTTGCCACTGTGGAGCTGTAGAAATACTGGTTGCGGCATATTTGGATCCGAAGGTAGAGTAAAAACTCTTTAGCCATTCCATAGAGAAAAAAGTAAGCCCAAAAATTTTAAAGAGATAATCCATAAAAAAAAGGAGGGTTACAAAAATCATATAAGTGACCTGTAGTTTCAGTAACCGGTAAAGGGTTTTTTCAATATTTGAGCCGGATGTGATGCCGCTTAAAGCATAGAAAAGTGCAACATCAAATACCAAAGAAAAAACCCTGATTTCGGGTATTATATAAAATTGTCCTGACCAAAAGGCGGTATGAATAAATATAATAGAAAGGGTGGCTAACCCTTTTGCAAAATCTATATAGAGATCTCTGTTCATGTTATAAGATATGATGTTCAAAAGTAAACAAAACTTCGTGAATATAAGGTGCAAAAAAAGAGGTAAGAAAAATGTCTTACCTCTAACTGAAAAGATATTAACTGATGTTTATTTAAGGTTTTTAAATTCTTCTGCAGAAATTTCTCCGCTTTGAATCTTTCTTAACTCATCTATATATTGGCTCATATAAGCATCAAGTTCAGGATTCTGGGAGTTTTTCCCCATTTTGTAAGTTCCGTTTAAAACGCCCTGATAATAATAGAAGAAGTTGTAATCGAACGCAGAAGCTGTAAGATCGTACTCACCTAACAGAAATCCTAAACGAACAGCAGATCTTCGCTGCGGTGGTGTTCCATGGTGACCTGCGCTCGTTGTCTGGTAATCTCCGATGCTTTGGGCAAATTCGTACGCTGCAGCAATCTGGGCGAAGGATGTTTGGTTATATCCGTTTGGTCTTCTCAGGTAATATCCTGCAAAACCGTCTGCCTCCAGTTCGTTTGGTCTGGCAGTGGATTCACTTACGGAAGGAAGTCCGAAAATATACTGCAGCTGATGACCGTATTCGTGAGCCAGAATCATAGCATTGACAATATTTCCTCCTTTATTTTTTGCATCCGCATAAATAGCATATCCATAATAGATTTTTCCTGTGGAATAGGAAATTGCGTTGTAGGTAGAGTTTGGACTGGAAGGATCATTTACAAATCTCAGCGTAGGATTGGTTCTTCCCCAAAGACTTGCAATTTTCGTCATTTGTGCATTCATAAAATTGGTGTCTGTAGAAGTAGGCAGTGAAGTGGTCAAAACTGCGTTTGAGCTCCAGTACTGATCTACGTAATAACAAACCTTTTCGAGTTCACCGGGTTGTTCCGGTTTTAAGTTTTCCGGCTGCTGTTGCTGTTGCGGATCGATGTTTTCCAATGAATCGTCATTACATGCTGCTAATGATAATACAGCGATAGCTCCCGTAAGAATCGGGAAATAGAATCTTCTTTTCATATTAATAAAATTTGGTGATAACGAAATTATGTATTTTAACTCATTTTAAGATATTTTTTTCACTAAAAATTATTCAGAGCATAGTTAATTTTATAAATGGTAAAAATATTGTTTTGACAGTAAGTTAATTAGAAAAAAAATCTTATATTTGCACCTCGAATTAACTAAAAATTTATAGACAATGTTTGCAATTGTAGAAATAGCAGGGCTTCAATATAAAGTTGAGCAAGACCAGAAGTTGTTTGTGAACCGTTTAAAAGGAGATAAAGGAGGAAAAGTATCTTTCGATAAAATTCTTCTTACTGTAAACGGAGCAATCACTGTAGGCGCCCCAGCTGTAAGCGGTATCACTGTAGAGGCAGAGATCTTAGACCACGTAAAAGCTGATAAAGTAATCATCTTCAAAAAGAAAAGAAGAAAAGGTTATGAAGTAAAGAATGGTCACAGACAATCTTTAACTCAAATTCAAATCACTGGTATTACAGGATTTGAAGGTAAAAAAGCAGAAAAGCCTGCTAAAAAAACAACTAAAAAAGCTGACGCTGAAAGCGCAGAATAATTGTTAAACCAAAAAACCTTAAAATAAAATGGCACACAAGAAAGGAGTTGGTAGTTCCAAAAACGGTAGAGAATCTCATTCTAAAAGATTAGGTGTGAAGATTTTCGGTGGACAAGAAGCTATTGCTGGTAATATCATTATCAGACAAAGAGGTACTCAACATCACCCAGGTGAGAATGTTGGTATGGGTAAAGATCACACTTTGCATGCACTTGTTGACGGTAAAGTAGTTTTCAGAAAGAAAGCAAACAACAGATCATACGTATCTATTGAGCCAAACGCATAATTAAATAAGCGTTTTATAAAAATAAAATCCTCAGCAAAAATGCTGAGGATTTTTTGATTTATCTATTTTTTTGAATCATATTGTATGTGGGAAATTCTGGATAAGAAAAAGATTTCTATAACCGTAAGCATCCACCAGATAGGATATTTTAACAGTAAATACCAAAGATTATAACTGTCAACAATTATGAATTTTTTATAGATATTTCTTACTTCTATTGAAATTGAAACGTATGGTATTATAAAGAAAAGGAATAAAAAAATGCCGATCTTCATCCAGATCTTTAGAATGAAGTTGATCTTTCTAAGATATATCAGGCAGTTGATCCCTATAATTACAGAAAGAAAAGTAATATCGTAGTAAGTGAAAAAAGTTAAAGGTTCTGCTGGTTCATTAAAGAAGTACATGTTAAATGACTTTAAAATCCAAACTGAAAACCGGCCTTAATTCCAAACTTAGAAACATCAGGGCGGTCAAGGTAATTTCCTCGCCAGTTAAAATCTACCCGGAAAATTCTGATATTCCCAAAACCGATGTTTTCAATACCGAAACCGTATTCATAGTACACCTGCTGATCCGGCGCAGAATATTTTAAATTTTCTACATTGATATTCTTTGACGCATCACTTAAGGATCCGTAAGCACCTCTGATGAAGGCAACCTCTCTCAGCTTCAGTTTCTTGATCAAAGGAATGAACGAAAGGATTTTGCCGTTAAAATGGTGTTCTATATGAAGGGTTGAATAGGTGTCAGCAACGAATTCATAATAATTTAACTGAGCAAAAGTATTCGGAACGATTCCATACGACTGGTTTCCCGGAATTACATTCTGTAAAGCCAGAGGAACAGTATCAAAGTTTTTCCCGGCTTCAAAATTCAACAGTGTTTTTCCCCAGCTTCCTAAAAGGATTGGCTTGTAAAACATAAACTGCAGTTTGTTATAATTAAAATCTGCATTAAACAGGCCTTCGATCCCTCTTGTGTATTTTAAAACAATAGTCGGGGCTAAGGTTCCGTGTTCATAACGGTCAACTCCTGTCTGTGAAAACTTCGCTCCAGGTCTTGCAATCAGACTTATCGTTACATGGGAGTCTATTGTTGTCTTTCTCAATTCACCATTACGGTAATACATCAGGCTGAAACCGGAAGGATTGGCTGATTTAATGCTTTGCATTGTTCCGTCCACGCGTATCTGGAAGTTTTTCCAAGGCTCAATAGCAGTGAATATACTGGTTTGGTTAACCGAACTTAGAGAAGCGTTTTCTCCTCTTGCAAAGACGGTTGATGAGGCAAAGGAGCGTGACATAATGCCGTCTTCTGTTGTTAGCTGTACTCCAAGTTGGGTAATGTCTCTTTTTGTTCCGGCTCCGACCATAAAACGGTTGACTCTGTTAAACATATAGCGTCCTTCTACTCCGTATTTAAACTGTTTGTCTTTAAAACCGTATGCATTGTAAAACTGAATTCTCCACGGATCGTTCTGTCCGAAATAAGTTCTCGCCCCTAGTCTGATTCTGTCACCTTCTACATCATTCTTTCCGTAAACAGAAAAAATAGGACCGATATCAATCCCTTTTGTGATATTATAGTGCTGAGAAGCGAGCGTTTCATAAAGTTTTACAATCCTGTTGAATTTTGGGGTCTTCTGAAGCTTGTCAAGCATCTCGTAGACTCCCTGTTCAGCCTTTGATAATGAGTCTGGTCTTGCTTTTACCCAATAGGAATCATCTTTGTCTACAAACTTTGCGTCGTATTCTTCTTCTTTTCTGGTGAAAATGGAATCGGCAAGAGGTTTATTAAAATCATATTCCGAGTAATCGACCGTACGTTTGGCGACTAAACCTTTCGCTGTTTTCTTTTTTGAAAACGGAGTCATCTCAATTTCTGTAATGAATTTTTTAGGTAAAAATGTTTCTTCATCAGGATTGTCGTATTCCAGTTCGGTTGAAATAGCGTTGATAAAGTTAACGTTGATTTTATTGGTTGACTTCAGGGTTGCTCCTAAGACTGCATAAGAATCTGTGTCAATATAAAGATAACCTTGGAAAGCCAGGACCTCAGTCCTTCTGGGTTGATAGCGTATTTTGTAAGCCTGTTCTCCACGGACGGAGATTGTATCAATAAGATTATAATCATACGTGCTGAAACCATCTGTTCCTACCGGACTCGGAAATCCAATATCAAAATAATTTAATGTGTTGTCATAAATATTGATGTCACGGTACAGGTTCTTTGCGGTAATCGCGATAACCTGGTTATCCTGAAATCCCGAAGTTTTTTGAGCTATTAAAAGTTTTTTAGTTTTCTTGCCCGGTTTATTTTCACCGAAATTAGTGTAGATCGATTCATTTAAAAATACAGGGAGTGCCATTTTTCCACTTGCGGTAGAATCAGCGTAATCAAAGATGAAATCTAATTTGTTAAAGATTTTTCTGTTCATAAACGCACTGTCGAGATTATTGGCGTCGAATTGAATCTTTTCGTATTCTTTGTATGTATACGTGTCAAATTTATCAAGACCGTTATTTCGCTTGCGTTTCCAGACCTCCTGCATGATTCTGTATGCTGGATTTTCTTTCTTGTTTTTGTATTTAGTTCTCTCGTTATGGATTACAACTTCTTCAATGCTGCTAACCTTTTCAGAAGACAGCTTAATGAGCAGGTTGGTGCTTTTTTCAGGGGTGATGTCAACACTTTGGAAAGCATAGTTTTTTTTCTGAAATTTCAGTTTGTAAATAATGCTGTCAGACTGTACGCTGAAGTTTCCTGAAGTAGTGGTGGTAAAAGGGGTATTGCTATCGTTGATATAGATTTCAACAGCACTGATTTCCTTGTTGTTTTTAGCGTCTGTAATTTTTCCGTTTGCCTTGTTCTGAGCATGGAAAAAACTTGTTATAAAAAGGGAAATATAAAGGAAACCGTATTTAAATTGATTGGTTGACATCATTCGTATCTTCGAGCATTTAGCTTAAACAAAAACTATGCTGTTTATTGTTAAAATTTAAAAGTTTTTTAAAGACTTACATGTTTATCTGTAAAACTGCAAATGTAACGAAAATAAACCTATGAATATTGCGCTCAGAGAAAGCTTAAACATGATATTTCGTAAAAGTAGATATGGATTGCTGAAAAAATTGGTGAGATGATACTTGATTGTTTTTTTACAGCCTTTAAATTTTGGTATTGATCCATCTAACTTTTTGCTTAGTCCCCAAGTTTTGGTATTTATCCTTGTTGTAAGTGTTTTTTTATTTTGCTCCTCCTCTTGGGCTCGAACCAAGGACCCTCTGATTAATCCCAAATTTTCGGGACTCTGACCAACTGAGCTAAAACTCCCGTAGGCTGAAATTCTATATCACAAAGCATTTCCAGTAATTTTTTTGATTTTTATTTCTTAATAAACCTTTCAATTTTTATAGCTATAGTTTTATCGGTGGAAACCTCAAAGAGCGCAACCATTTTCCAGGGGCGAAATTTCTGGTGAAAGTGTTGAAGTTTTCCTGTTCGTTGTGCTTCGCAAGTCTTGCTGTAGGAGATTGCGAATATCCAACATAGAATTTATGGGCAGATTCAGAAAATAAGATATAGATATAATACATAAAAAAACCACAATCATGTTAGACTGTGGTTTTGCTCCTCCTCTTGGGCTCGAACCAAGGACCCTCTGATTAATCCCGAATGTTCGGGACTCTAACCAACTGAGCTAAAACTCCCGTAGGCTGAAATTCTGTATCACAAAGCATTTCCAGTAATTTTTTTGATTTTTATTTCTTAATAAACCTTTCAATTTTTATAGCTATAGTTTTATCGGTGGAAACCTCAAAGAGCGCAACCATTTTCCAGGGGCGAAATTTCTGGTGAAAGTGTTGAAGTTTTCCTGTTCGTTGTGCTTCGCAAGTCTTGCTGTAGGAGATTGCGAATATCCAACATAGAATTTATGGGCAGATTCAGAGAATAAGATATAGATATGTCCCGTCCTAAAAATCCGATACAGATTATAGGTCAAAAATAATTAATTAAACC